>CAWHOZ010000016.1:0-14263 GCA_963831175.1 uncultured Alphaproteobacteria bacterium
AGTCCCGGGCTCTCGGCAAACATCCAGCCGGTGAAGATGCGCTTCTCCTGTGTCGTCGAGTTGTCTGTTCGTCCACTTCGACGACGAGGGTCGTCTTCGGCTGCCTTCTTCCAGCAGACGCGGTCGCAGGAAGCGCATCATCACCTTCAGTGCGCCGAACTCGGCATGGGATTGAGCACACCTCGAACTTGGACGTGGCGCCGTCACCTTGTCGAGTCCGGAAAACCTCGGCGACGCCATGTCGATGCGATCGGCGTGCGCGCTTTCACGGCGATCAAAGCGCCGACGCCGGCCAGAGCCAACACCTTCGACACCCGCAAGCGCGGCGGATTCTCCAGCTTGTCAGTCATTTGCACCGCGTTGCCTTGCAGCTTTGCGCGTCGTCCTAAGGCCTTGGCCGCGCGTGTTTCCCTGAGCCGCGAGTTCGGCCGAAGTTGGGACGTGCTCCGCGACGTTGAGGCCCGCTTCACGCTTCCGGACGCCAGGGCTTGTAGTCGCCCGTCGCTTTGGGCCGCACGCCGCGCCCGAGGATCGAGCCCGGCGGACGGTAGGCGTTCGGTGTGCCTGTCTCATTCATCAGGTGCGGGCGCTGCCACGGCTGCGGCCGATAATTCTGCTCGGACGGCGGCGTATCGACCGTGTAGTGCAGCCAGCCGTGCCAGCCGGCTGGCACCTTCGAGGCTTCGGCGACATCGGTGTAGGTGACCCAGCGGCGCGGCCTTCCCAGCGGGCCGGCACCCTTTCTCTGCTCGTAATAGCAGTTGCCAAACTCGTCCTTGCCGACAAGCCGCCCCTGGCGCCAGATCGTGAGGCGTGTGCCCCACGTGTTGCCGCCCCACCAGCAGAAAATCTCGCTCAACAATCCCATGTGCGCGCCCGCTATTTCGCAGCTGCACCATCGCCCATATCGCCAAGCACGGCAATGCGCTCACCTGCCCGAGCCAGCGCGGCAGATGAGCAACAGTCGGCCGCCACGGAATCGCCATAAGCTCTCGCAGCGGGTCGCCACGGCGATGATTTTTTCCACACCCGCCTCGGGCCCCAGTGTTTACGGGCGCAGACTGCGGGCGACGACAAAACACCCCACAGGAAATCCACGGCTTTCCCGGGCCTTATCGGGAATCTATCTACATCTAGTATGGGTGCGATCCGCAACATACAAACTCTTTGGCGACAGGCCTCGAATCGGACAGGTTGAGTGAGCTGGATCCACGTCGTTGCGAGTGTCCTCCAAGGGACATCGCTGTGGCCCTCAGGTCCGCGCATCGCGTATCGGGTCCGTTGACCCAATCCCACATCGCGTAGGCAGCTGGCGAGGCGTTAGACGCGCTTTTTGCCAACGGCAGAGTTGTGCCTGCTGCCCACGAGCCTTGCGTACTGAAGAACAAGCATCGCGCCCGTTTGTTTCGAGTTGGCGCCGGCAATGACCAACTCGACCACTCGGGGGACTTCTATGAAGATCACGCGACGCTTCACCACTGCCGGCACTTCGCCTTACGACCTTATCGAATTCCGCCGCGCGACGAGTGAGATCAAGAACCCGGACGGTTCGATCGTCTTCCGCCTCGAAGGCTTCATGGTTCCTGCCCAGTGGAGCCAAGTCGCCGCCGACATCCTCGCCCAGAAATACTTCCGCAAGGCCGGCGTCCCCCGCCGCCTGAAGAAGGCCGAAGAGACGCAGATCCCGTCGTGGGCTTGGCGCTCAATCCCCGATGAAAAGGCCCTCGCCGAGCTGCCGAAGGAAGAGCGCTACGGCGGCGAGACCGACGCCCGCCAGGTGTTCGATCGCCTCGCCGGCACGTGGACCTACTGGGGCCTCAAGGGCGGCTATTTCTCGACGGAAGAGGACGCGCAGGCGTTCTTTGACGAGCACCGCTACATGCTCGCTATGCAGATGGCGGCGCCCAACAGCCCGCAGTGGTTCAACACCGGCCTGCATTGGGCTTACGGCATCGACGGTCCGGGCCAAGGGCATCTCTACGTCGATCATGAGACCGGCAAGCTCACGGTGTCCGATTCCGCCTACGAGCATCCGCAGCCGCACGCCTGCTTCATCCAGTCGATCGAGGACGATCTCGTCAACGAGAACGGCATCATGGATCTGTGGGTGCGCGAGGCGCGTCTGTTCAAGTACGGCTCCGGCACCGGGTCGAACTTCTCCAAGCTGCGCGGGGCCAATGAGAAGCTGTCGGGCGGCGGCAAGTCGTCGGGCCTGATGAGCTTCCTGAAGATCGGCGATCGCGCGGCCGGCGCCATCAAGTCGGGCGGCACGACGCGGCGCGCGGCGAAGATGGTCGTCGTCGACGTCGATCATCCCGACATCGAGGAATACATCAACTGGAAGGTGAAGGAGGAGCAGAAGGTCGCCGCCCTCGTCACCGGCTCGAAGATCTGCCAGAAGCGCCTGCAGGCGGTGATGAAGGCCTGCGTCAACTGCGATGACGCTGAAGGCGTCTCCGCCGACGCCGGCACGCCAAACGATCGCTGCTTCGATCCCGCCAAGAACCCGGCTCTCAAGCGCGCCATCAAGGAAGCGCGCCGCGACGAGGTGCCGAACAACTACATCCTGCGCGTCATCCAGTTCGCTAAGCAGGGCTACAAGGAGATCGAGTTCGCCACCTACGACACCGATTGGGATTCGGAGGCCTACCTCACGGTCTCCGGCCAGAACTCCAACAACTCGGTGCGCGTCACCGATGAGTTCCTCAATCGCGTCGAGGAAGACGGCGACTGGGACCTGATGCGGCGCCTCAACGGCAAGCCGCACAAGACCCTGAAAGCACGCGATCTGTGGGACCAGATCGGCCATGCGGCATGGGCCTCGGCCGATCCCGGCATCCAGTTCCACACCACCATCAACGATTGGCACACCTGCCCGAAGAGCGGCCCGATCCGCGCCTCGAACCCGTGCTCGGAGTACATGTTCCTCGACGACACGGCGTGCAACCTCGCCTCCGTCAATCTGATGACGTTCCGCAATACCGAAACGGGCGTGTTCGACGTCACCGGCTTCGAGCATGCCTGCCGTTTGTGGACGGTCGTGCTCGAGATCTCGGTGCTGATGGCGCAGTTTCCATCGCGCCAGATCGCCGAGCTGTCCTACCGCTACCGCACCTTGGGCCTTGGCTTTGCCAACATCGGCGGCCTGCTGATGGCGGGCGGCATCGGCTATGACTCGGCCCCGGGCCGCGCCATCTGCGGCGCCATCTCCGCGATCATGACCGGCATCTCGTACGCCACGTCGGCCGAAATGGCTCGCGAACTCGGGCCGTTTCCCGGCTATCACAACAACGCCGCCGACATGCTGCGCGTCATTCGCAATCACCGCCGCGCCGCTTACGGTCAGAAGGACGGCTACGAGAAGCTCGCCACCGCGCCGCTGCCGCTCGACCACGCGGCCTGCCCGGACGGCGCGCTGATCGAAGCCGCCAAGCGCGCATGGGATCGCGCCATCGCGCTCGGCCAGAACCACGGCTTCCGCAACGCCCAGGCAACCGTCATCGCGCCGACCGGCACCATCGGCCTCGTCATGGATTGCGACACGACCGGCATCGAGCCCGACTTCGCGCTCGTCAAGTTCAAGAAGCTCGCGGGTGGCGGCTACTTCAAGATCATCAACCGCGCCGTGCCGGCGGCGTTGCGCACGCTCGGCTATCGCGAAAGCGAGATCGCCGAGATGGAAGCCTACGCGGTCGGTCACGGCTCGTTGGCGCAGGCGCCGGCGATCAACCCGGCAACCTTGAAGGCCAAGGGCTTCGATGCCGAGGCGCTGGCCAAGATCCATGCAGGCCTGGAAAGCGCCTTCGACATCAAGTTCGTCTTTAACAAGTGGGTGCTGGGCGAGAGCTACATCATCGACAAGCTCAAGGTTCCGGCCGACAAGCTGAAGGACCCGGCATTCGACCTGCTCACCGCGCTCGGCTTCACCAAGAAGGATATCGAGGCGGCCAACGAGCACGTCTGCGGAGCGATGACGCTGGAAGGCGCGCCGCACCTCAAGCCTGAGCACCTGTCCGTCTTCGACTGCGCCAACCCATGCGGCCGCAAGGGCAAGCGCTACCTCTCGGTCGACAGCCACATCTACATGATGGCCGCCTCGCAGCCCTTCATCTCGGGCGCCATCTCCAAGACGATCAACATGCCGAACGAGGCGACCGTCGAGGACTGCAAGGCGAGCTACATGCTGTCGTGGAAGCTGGCGCTGAAGGCCAACGCGCTCTACCGCGACGGCTCCAAGCTGTCGCAGCCGCTCAACTCGCAGGTGCTCGGCGACGACGCCGACGAGCAGGAGGAAGTTGCCGAGCAGATGCTCGCCGACAAGCCGATGGCGGCGCGTGCCACCGTGACGGCCGAGCGCATCGTCGAGCGCATCGTCGAGCGCATTCGCGCCCAGGAGCGCGAGAAGCTGCCGAACCGCCGCAAGAGCTACACGCAGAAGGCCACCGTCGGCGGCCACAAGGTGTATCTCCATACCGGCGAGTACGAGGACGGCCGCCTCGGCGAGATCTTCATCGACATGCACAAGGAAGGCGCTGCCTTCCGCTCGTTGATGAACAACTTCGCCATCGCCATCTCGCTCGGCCTGCAGTACGGCGTTCCGCTCGAGGAGTTCGTCGAAGCTTTCACCTTCACCCGCTTCGAGCCGGCCGGCCTCGTAACCGGCAACGAGACGATCAAGAACGCGACCTCGGTGCTCGACTACATCTTCCGTGAGCTCGCCGTCTCCTACCTCGGCCGCCACGACCTCGCGCACGTCGATCCGCGCGAGATCGTCGGCGAGACGGGCCTCGGCTCGTCCGACCAGGCGACCGACGAGGCGCTCGATCTGGAGCTGCCCGACAGCGTCAGCAAGGTCGTCTCGAAGGGCTTCATGCGCGGCAACAAGCTGCGCCTGGCTTCCGGCGGGCGCGCGCACACCGGGATGTCGACAAGCGTCGTGGAAGAGGCCGTGTCGACGTCATTCCCCGCCGTCGAGGGCGACACCGCGGTGTACCCGATTGAAGGCGCGACGGCCTTGAAGGCCGAAACGGTCATGTACGCGCGCCGCACGGTGACGCGCTCCGACGTCTCGGTGAAGTCGCGCGATGCCGACCTCAGAGCCGAGGCACGCATCCGCGGTTACGAGGGCGAAGCCTGCCGCGAGTGCGGAAACTTCACGCTCGTGCGCAACGGCACGTGCCTCAAGTGCGACACGTGCGGCGGCACCAGCGGCTGCAGCTGAGGCCAACATGGACTTGGAGCGACCCCAAAAGGCGAAGGCCGTCATTGCGGCGATGTCCATTGAGCGCGTTGACGTGTTTGCGCGCGAGCGAAAGGCACTCCGCGAGCTTCATCTCGTGCAACGCGCCGTCGCTGAACACCGTGGCCCATCGTGGTCTCCCCGGCCAACGTGGCTCGTCGACGATGCGCGTCGGCGATGGGAGCGCTGGTCGCGGAGGGCTGACGAGCAACGAGCTATGGCCCCACCTTCGTCATCCCGGCGGAGGCCGGGATCCACGACACCTCGAAAAGCAGGTGCGGAGACTTGCGTGGATGCCGGCCTAGGCCGGCATGACGGTGAAATGTGCACTGGCGGCGCAATACAGTCAGCGACGCGCGCCTTGAAGTGGGGGGCACCATGACTGATACGTCCGTGCCGTCGCAGCACACGGCTCCGGTCAGCGTTTACCTGCTGGCCGAGCACCTCGACGCGGCGCTCGCCGCCGGCGAGGATCTGACGAGCGTGCTCTACATCTGGTCCGGTCCGCCGCCGCGCGCGGCCGACGAGATCGCCGAGCTGCGCGCCGGGCAGCGGGCCGCCATCGAGCGCATGCGTACCTTCGAGCTGGCGCTGCTGTCGCGCGTCCTCAAGGGGCGCGACTGGGCCACCGAGCTTGCCCTCAGCGAGGAGAAGTTTGCCATGATGGCGCGCCTCTACCTCAGCGGCACGGTGATCCTGCTCGACGCGGTGGCAGAGTGCGCCGACATCAGCGCGGCCGACTTCGACGCCGGCGACGGCCTTCTGGCCTATGTGCGCAGCCGCGGACTGATCGCCGAGGACGCCGCGGCGCTATCCGACACGGCGCCGCTGGTTGCGGGAGAGGACTTCCTCGTTGTCCGTCGCATCCCGCTCGGGCCGCTGCTCGATCTCATCGCCACGTTCCTCGACGCGCTCGAGGCTGAATACGATCTGTTCGTCACATACAAAGACGGCGGGTCGGCCTTTAGCCTTCCCGCCGCCCTGTTGCGTTGAGACGCGCTGTGCCGCTTTAGAGCGGGCGCAGATTGTCCGACATCAGCTGGCCGGCGCTGCGGCCGCCGTCGCTATTGCCGCCGCTGCCGTAGTTGCGCTCCACCTGGGCGTAGCGCGAGCTATATTGATAATCACGCTCGGCACGGTAGCTGCGACGCTCCTCGTAGCTGGCAACCTCGCGGCGCGAAGACCGGCGGCGCTCGGACTTGCCGTCCTCGTCGTCGTAGTCGCGATTACGGGCAACCTTCTTCTTGCTCTTGGTGTCCTCGTCGTCGTCGCTCTTGCGAGCGACCTTCTTCTTGCTCTTGGTGTCGCCGTCGTCGCGATTGCTAGCATTCTTGGCCTTAGGCGGCTGGGCGTCGTCATCATAAGCCGCAGCGGCGAGCCTAGCCTTCGGCGACTTCTTCGCCTCGGGTGCCTCGCGGGCCTCCGCCATCTTTCTCGGCTCCGGCTCTACGGCCCGCTGAGTGATGGACGACGTCTCGGTCACGGACGCGACGACCTTTGCCGGCTCGTCGATGACGCGATCCTCATCCCACGGGGTTTGATTGGCTGCCTGCTGCTCACGCGACTGCGCCGCGTTGAGATCGGCGCGGCTCTGCGTCGAGAAGCCACCGAAGGCGATCGGCTTGGAGTTCCGCCGCCGCGAGCGTCACAGAAGAACGACCCATCGCCTGCGGCGCCTCGGCCACCAGCATGTCGGAGCCGATGGCTTGGCCCTTGAACGCGTTCGCCGTCGTCACTGGAGCGAATGGCGAACCGGTCGTCGCCTTGAACGCCAGCACCACGGCCATGCCGCGCTGCGCGTCATCGAGGCTCGCATACTGGCCGATGTCGCCCGGAACCGGATCGTAGTTGCGGTTCTCGACGTACTTGGCCTCAGCCTCCTCCGGCGCCTTGATGACGCGCACCTTCAGTTTAGCGACGCCCTCACCCTCGAAGCCGAGCTTCTCGGCGGCGGCACGCGAAAGATCGAGCGTGCGATTGCCCCAATAGGGACCCGCGTTGTTCACGCGCACGACGAGCGCGCGCTTGTTCTCCGGGCTCCACACGAGGAGCTGCGTCCCGTCGGGATAGATCGGGCTCGCCGTGTTATCGGGACGATCAGGATGGAAACGTTCCCCCGATGAAGTGAGGCCGCACGGATTGAAGCGGTCCTTGCTGCAATCGTCATAATGCGAAGCGGTGATCGACTCTTCGACACCGACAAGCGCCTGCGTCTCTTCAATGGTCTTAACGCGATGGCATTTGCCAACGAAACAATAGGTCTTCCCCGGCGTCTTCGCCTCAGCGGGCGATGTCATGGTTGCCGGAATGGCTACCGCAACGAACGCAGGAGCGATCGAAGCGATACACACCAGGCGAACGCGCTTCGCCCAGGTGGATTTGCTCAACGCCATTGCACAACTCCGTGTTTGTTTTCTTTTGCGACCGCGAGAACGGTGCTGCAGAACTAACAGTTCCGCAGACATCGCCCCCCGGAGCGGCCTGCAACAACCAGGAGGAAGAGGAGATAACGCGGCAGGTCACTGCGCGATGCCGTCGCTGCGACGCATGGCCGCTAAATTTGCAGTAATCCGCGCGCGATTAATTTCTCTTCGAGGCTCGCGCGCGCGCTTTCCAGCTTTGCTGAATTTGTTGAGCGCAGAACAAGTTGAGTGGAGATGTGGCCTTCGGTGAAAGATGGATAGCTGCCCATTGCAACATCTGGAAATGTTTGTTGATGCGATGCGAACAAATCGGCGAGATCACCTTCCGCACGGGAAAGTTTGATCGTCGCGGTGAGCATTTTGGCTCCCGTGCGCAGTCGCGGCGTCACGAAGTCGAGCATCACCTGCATCACATCGGGCACGCCGGCGAGCACGATGACGTTGCCGATCATGAAGCCCGGTGCGATCGAAACGGCGTTCGCAATAAGCTCGGCGCCGTGCGGAATGCGCGCCATGCGCATGCGTGCTGGCGTCGGCTCGACTCCGCGTTTGGCGAAGTACTCGCTGAGCAATGCGACGGCGCGAGGATCGTGGTCGATCGGCACGCCCAGCGCCTTGGCAATCGCATCGGCAGTGATGTCGTCGTGCGTCGGACCAATGCCGCCCGTGGTGATCACGTACGTATAGCGCGAGCGCAATGCATCGACCGCCTCGACGATTGCCGCCTCGTCGTCGGCGACGATGCGCACTTCCTGCAGACGAATGCCAACGCGCGTGAAGTGCGCGGCGATGTAGTTGATGTTCTGATCGTGCGTGCGGCCGGAAAGGATCTCATCGCCGATCACCAGCACTGCCGCCGTGACGATGTCTTCGTCGCTCAACGCTCATCTCCGTGTCGTCTGGCGAGCGCGTCTCTTAGCATCTAGTGTCCCGATTCCGAAGTTCGCCAGAACACGCTGCTGGGGCTGGGAGCGAACTTCGGGATCATAAGGGACACTAGTGTCATAGCCTTGCTAGTGTGATTCAGATCGAGAAATTCGCTCGACACCGCGCCGCCGCCCATGATTGCGAATTTCTCGATCATCACACTAGGCTCGCGACATGCGATTCCCTTCTCCCCTCGTTCGTGGACGCCTCAAGCAGCGCTACAAGCGGTTCCTGGCCGACGTCGTGCTCGATACGGGCGAACACATTACGGCGGCTTGTCCCAATACGGGGGCCATGGTGGGGCTGGCAGCGCCCGGTTCCGTCGTGTGGCTGTCGAAGAGCGCGGCGGTGACGCGCAAGTACCCGCACACCTGGGAGTTGGTTGAGGCGGACTTGGGGAACGGCGCGACGCTCGTCGGCATCAACCCGATGCAGCCCAACCGTCTCATCGCCGAGGCTATCGCCGCGGGCGGCATCAAGAAGCTCGCGGGTTATGAGACTTTGCGCCGCGAGGTGAAGTACGGCGAGGCGAGCCGCATCGACCTGTTGCTCGAAGATGCGCGCAAGGGCCGTTGCTACGTCGAGGTCAAGAACGTTCATCTGATGCGCACCGCCGGACGCGCCGAATTCCCCGACGGCGTTACGACGCGCGGCGCCAAGCACCTGCGTGAGCTTGCAGCGATGGTGGCGCAGGGTCACCGCGCAGTGATGCTCTATCTCATCCAGCGCGCCGACGCCGAGACCTTTTCGATCGCCGGCGACTTCGATGCGGCATACGCGGAGACGTTCAAGCTGGCGACTGCTGCAGGCGTCGAGGCGCTCGCTTACCGCTGCCGCCTCAGCCCGGAAGACATCGCCGTCGACAAGGCCGTCCGTATCGTGCGCTAGCGTGCACATGCGGCCGTCCCGGATTAAGCGGCCGGCAGCCTACGATATTGTAATGCTCCGGGTATGGGCCCCTTTGTAACTAATGGGTCGAGCGCGCGTATTTGACAGTGAACAGCGCCGCTCAATGAGGCGAGCCGCAGAACCTCCACCCCGGAGACCCATTATGCTTACCCGTCGCAACTTCGGTCTCGCCGGCCTCGGCCTTGCCGTCGCCGCCACCGGTTGGCGCGCCACGAGTTCCCACGCCAACGAGGAAACAATGACAACAACAACCAAATCCCCGTTCGAGATCACCAAGACGCCTGCGGAGTGGCGCAAGATCCTGACGCCCGAGCAGTTCCACGTCCTGCGCGAGCACGGCACCGAGCGCGCCGGCACCAGCCCCCTCGACAAGAACTACGCTGTCGGCACCTACGACTGCGCCGGCTGCGACCTGCCGCTGTTCTCCTCGGAGACCAAGTTCAACAGCGGCACCGGCTGGCCGAGCTTCTTCAAGCCGCTCGATAATGCGGTCGGCAACACCGTCGATAAGAGCTTGTTCATGACCCGCACCGAAGTTCATTGTCGCCGCTGCGGCGGCCACCTCGGCCACGTGTTCGAGGACGGCCCGCCGCCGACCGGTCTGCGCTACTGCATGAACGGTGTTGCCTTGAAGTTCGTGCCCAAGGTGACCGGCTGAGCCGCACGCGACGATGGAGCAGGACACCACCATGACGGCATCCAGCGACGCTTCCATGGTGGAGCGCCTGCGCGGTTGGGCGCGCAGCATCAAGCGCGACGTGCACGCGCTTTACCTGTCGGCGCGCGATCCGCGCGTGCCGTGGTACGCCAAGGCGGTGGCGCTCGCCGTCGCCGCCTACGCGCTATCGCCGATCGATCTCATTCCCGATTTCATTCCGGTGCTCGGCTACCTCGATGAACTGATCATCTTGCCACTCGGCATACTGCTTGCCGTGCGGCTCATTCCTCCCGCCGTCTTCGCCGAGCATCGTGCGACCGCCACCACGACGCCGGTGCAAGCGAGCCGCGGCGCCGCCGTCGTCATCATTGCCATCTGGATCGGTCTTGCCCTCGTCGCCACTGGCGCGGCCGTCCGCTACTTCGCGCCGCCAACATAAGGAGGCTCGTCATGCTACGCCCCTACGCTATCGCCGGTGCGGCACTCGCCGTCGCCGCAGCTTTGGCCCTCACCGTTCCCTCGCATAGCGCCCCGCCCGCGCCGAAGGTGTCCGCCATGCCCACGACTGGGCTGGAGGTGGCGACGTTTGCGGGCGGCTGCTTCTGGTCGATGGAATACGAGTTCGACAAGCTCGCCGGCGTCAAAGAGACGGTCTCCGGCTTCATGGGCGGGACGACGCCAAACCCAACCTATGACCAAGTCTCGCACGGCAATACGGGCCATGCCGAAAGCGTGCAGGTCACCTATGACCCGAAGGTCGTAAGCTATCCCCAGCTCGTCGACTACTACTGGCGCCACGTCGATCTGCTCGACGGCGGCGGGCAGTTCTGCGATCGCGGGGACGAATATCGCCCCGTCATCTTTGCGCACACGTCGGAGCAAAAGCAGGCGGCGGCGGAGAGCAAGGCGAAGCTGGATGCGAGCCATCGATTTTCGACGCCGATCGCCGTAGCTGTGACGGACGCTGGGCCTTTCACGGCGGCCGAGGACTATCACCAGAACTTCCACACCACGAACGCGGCGTACTACAAGCGCTACCGCGTCGGTTGCGGGCGCGATGCGCGCCTTAAAGAGATCTGGGGCGCCGAGGCGGACACGGCGGCGCACTGAAGCGCCGCCGCGCCGACTACTTACTCGGAAGTGCGGCGGCCGAACGACACGGCGTAGTCGAGTGAGCGCATCGGCAGGATCTTGTCGTTCTTCGATGGCTCGACACCGTCGGCGAGGTTGTTCGGATCGAAGATGGCGACGTCGCACGATTCAGTCGGCTCGAGCCCGGTGATGGAGATGACCCCCATCTTCACGGTCTTGCGGTCGGCCGGCCACTCGGACGTCGGATCGTCGTCCTGATCACCCGGCTGTCCGATCACAGCGAAGAGATTGAATTCCACCGGTCCCTTGGCGAACTGCTCGTTGAGCTCCTTGGCATAGAAATCGGCGCCCTTGGCCTCCGCATCCTTGTCGCTGAGCCCGACGAAGCCGCCTACCGGCTCGGCCTTCCACTTGACGCCCTGCCGCTCCTCCTTGGCGTTGGTGAGGTAGAAGGTGTGCACGCCGAAATAGTCGGCCGTCGCGTAGCTCGCCGGCGTCTCGCGCGCCTTCAGCCACGCCCCCTGGCGCGTCGATTCCGGATGCGCCTTGAAGTATGCGCCGATCTTGTCCTGGTCCTTGCTGGCGACGGCCGTCAGCAGTGCGACAAAGTCCTCGGGCGTCTTGGCGGGAAAGATCGGCGCCGAGATCATCAGCAGGTCGGAGGTGCCGCCGTCGGGAAGCTGAAAGTGCATGGCGATGCCGCGCACGTTGTCTTTTTGGCCGTCGGAGGCCATCGGGTTGCCGCCGCCGAGCGAGAAGCGGCCGACCAGCGGCACGGGCGCGGCGAATACTGGCGATTTGCTCAAACCGGCTGCTTCAGCCGTTGGAGTGAAACTGCCTTTCACACAAATGCCCTTGGTATGGGCAGCGCGCATCTTCGCGTGGGCGCCGAACACGCCGTTCAAGGCATTGACGAGATCCTCCGGCTGCGCCTCCTGCGCCGTCGCGGGCGCACAGGCCAAACCAAGCGAAAGCGCACCGCATCCCAGCAGTCGTAAAGATCGCATCGATGTCTCCCTGGTCCCTGCACGGCGCCTCTCGGACGCCGGCTCCTCAAGCCTATTCGCCGCCGCTGACGCGTTCGTGTCAATGTCGCCCGTGCCCGGATGTCGCATCCGCTAAGCCGTGGCGAAGAAGTTCCCATGGAAGCTGAAGGGGATGTGGTGCGGGCACTCGGCACGGGCAATTTCGGCAAGCGAATGTGCGTCAAGCACCAGCAGGAACGACGTGCCACGCCGCGCATCGAGAACCACCGACAGCAGCACGCCCTCGCCCTCCTCGTTCGCGCCAGGCGCGGCGACGAACACCGGCTCGCCGGGATAGCAGCCCTCGGCATACCAGGTCCGCGTGGCGCGGCTGGCGACGTCAATGCGCACGATGCTGTCGAGGAAAGCGCCGCCCGACGTGCGCCCCACGCCCCAAATGTAGCGATAGGGGCGGCCGGCGCAGCGGTCGTAGTCGATACGTGGCAGCTCGATCATCTCATCGGCGAGCGGCACGACCTCGATCGGTTCCGCGCTATCGATTGACACGATGCAGCGCGTCAGCCGTCCGGTTGCATTCACCGCCTCACCGGCGCGCAGGTGCGACAGGTAAAGCTCGTCGATGATTCCCGCGTCGTCATAGGTGATGACATCGATGACGAGATCGGAGCCTTCCTCGTAGGCGTTGACGTGGTGGAAGGCGAACGCCGCGTCGGCGACGCTCGAGACGACAAGCTCGCCGCTATCCTTGTCGAACACGTGAAAGCGCAGCCCGCGCTCCGGCGTCCAACGGTAGTTGCGGATGAAGGGCGCAACCGACAACATCAGCCGCAACGGATCGACGACGAGCGGGAACTCGGTCAGCACGAGATAGCGCTCGGTCATGGCGAATGAGTGCATGTAGGCCGGCTTGTCGACCGGCATCTCGGCGACGACGCGCTCGGGCGAGCCATCATCGGGAATGGCGAACAGACGGTAGTGCGACTTTCGCCCGAAATCGACGACGTAGCTGAAACGGCAGGCGCGCGCGGCATCGTGGTGCGGATGCGCGATCGACACCATGCCGCCGACCTCGGCACTTGCCGCGTAGTGCCCCAGCGTCTCCAGCGTCTCGGCGTCGAAGCGCACCGGCAGCGTCGTCTCGGTGAGTGCGACGGGTTCGCCGCCGAACATGTCAACGTTGACGTTGCAGTTGTCGGTGAGCTTCGGCGAGAACACGGCGGCGACGCGTTGGAACAGCGTGCGGCACGGATCGGTGGCGAACTCGCCGCGCGCCAGCGAGCCCTTCACCGCGGCCTCGCAGTAGCTGTCCGAACGCAGGAAGCGGTTGGCGTACGTCACGGCCCCGTCCGCAAAGCTGAAGCGGTGCAGCATGGCGAGGCCGTCGAACCAGTGGTTCACGGTGGTGCTGCCGACGTCGAACTTGGCGGGGCCTGTGCGCAGCAGCGTCCCCGTCAGCCACGCGGGGAAGGCGCCCTGCAACGGCAAGCGCATCGGCTCGACCTCGTTGTCGAGGTCGGCAAAACCAACCGCGTACGATGCTCGATCTGACCCTGTCATGGGCATCACCCTGCGCCCGCAAGCGCAAACGAAGCCTCAATAACGATACTATAAGGCGCTGAACTGCGCGGCGAGGACATGGCCGAGCCAAACCGCCAACACACACACCACGACGGACGCGCCGATGTAGATGCCAGCGAGGCCCCACTGACCTTCCTGGATGAGGGTGAGGGTCTGCAGGCTGAAAGCGGAGAACGTCGTGTAGCCGCCGCACAATCCGACCATCACGAACAGTCGCACCGCCGGATCGACATCCAAGCGTCCACCGGGGCCCGAAAGCGTGGCGAAGAAGCCGATGATCAGCGATCCCGAAACGTTGACGAGCAGCGTGCCCCACGGCAACGCTTCACCAAACAGGCGCGCGCTGACGCCGGAGAGCCAGAAGCGCGCCATGCCGCCCAGAGCGCTGCCGATGCCGATCCACAAGTAGGCCTGCACGCGTCCCCCCGTTCGATACTAGATTCATACGCGC
>CAWHOZ010000017.1:0-9392 GCA_963831175.1 uncultured Alphaproteobacteria bacterium
TTCTGATTGGTCACGCGTCCCCCCCCTTTCGTCGACCGCTCACGCAGCCGGCGCCATCATCAATGCCCCGCCGACGGTTGTCCATGCTGCGCGTTTTGGGCCACGCCTTCTCACGCAGAGGGTAGGACAACGCGAATGCGCGCGCCGCCCGCGAGGTGCCGCTTCTGCGCCGATGCGCCCGCCGTGTGCCTCGACGATGGCGCGCGCGATGGCGAGGCCGAGGCCCGCGCCTCCGGTGTCGCGGCTGCGCGAGGGCTCGACGCGGTAGAAGGGCTCGAAGACCGCCGCGCGCTCCAGCTCCGGAATGCCCGGGCCATTGTCATCGATCAGCACCTCGATGTCGCGGCCGTGACGGCGCACCGTCGCCTCGGCCGCCGTTCCATAGCGCAGCGCGTTGTCGAATAAATTGGCAAACAGCCGATGCAGGGCCACCGGGTCGCCGCGCACGGTCACCGCATTCGGCGGCACCTCGCGCAGGCTCGAAGCCTCCTTGCGCTCGCCGATCTCGCGGCGAATGAGCGCGACAAGGTCGATGTCCATCAAGGCGGTCCGAAACCGCCGCTCCCCGTGCGAGCGCCAACGCATCCTCGATCAGCGCCGTGACGGCGTCGAGATCGTGCACGATGCGCGCCTGCTGCTCTGGGTCGGCGACGGTCTCCGCGCGCAAGCGCAGACGCGTCAGGAAGGTCTTGAGATCGTGAGAGATGGCGCCGAGGAGGATTGTTCGGCCTTTGACGAGCCCGGCAATGCGCTCCTGCATATCGTTGATGGAGGCGATCAGCCGGCGGATCTCGGGCGCACCGCGCACTGCCACCGGCTGCGGCATGGCGCTGCCGGCAAAGCGCGACACCGAGCCCGCAAGCTCGCGCAGCGGCCGCGCCTCGCGCATGATGGCGATGATCGCCGCCAGCCCGACGAGCGCTCCCAGCGCGCCGATAGCGAACCCCGGCGGCATGCCCCAGATGCGCGGCGAGACATCGCCACGGCTCACCAGTACGACATATCCACCCGTGCTGAGCGCGATGGCAACCTTTCAGCGGCTCGCGCGAGGAAAGCCAGTATTGGCCGAGGCGCAATTGCCGCCAGCGCGGCCCCGCTTCGGGGGCCAGCATGGCGATGACGTGGCGCCCCCCCACCTCGGCGAAGTACTGCGCGATGAGGCGCTCGACCGCAGGCAGGTGCTGCTCGCGTGCATCGGCTGGTGGCGGCCCGTCGCTATAGGTGACGCTGAGCACCTCCGAGCTTAGCGCGTCGAGCGTGGTCTGACGGCGTGCCGGCGGCGTATTCTCCAGCACCTCGACGATAGCGGCAGCGCGCTCCGGCAGCAGCATGGCGTTGGCATCGACGGCGCCGCGCTTGCGCGCCATATAGGCCAGCCCGCTGCCGACAGCGATCACGACGAGCAGCGCCAGTAGCACGATCGCCATCAGCCGCCCTGTAAAGCCGAGGCGCCCCAGCACGTCAGCGCTCCACGACGGGCGCGCATAGCATGTAGCCGGCGTTACGCACGGTCTTGATCAGCGTCTCCTCGCCTAACCCGATCTTCTTGCGCAGCCGGCTCACCTGCACATCGATAGTGCGGTCGAACGGATCCGAGCGCCGTCCGCGGGTCCAATCCATGAGTTGTTCGCGCGACAGCACGCGCTGCGGCCGCGACAGGAAGCATTCGAGCAGATCGAATTCGGCGCTCGTCAGGGCGAGCTCGCCGTCGCGGGCATGCACGGCCGAGCGTGCGTCGAGATCGACAACGATGTCGCCCACGGCGACGCGGCGGCGGGCGACGGGCTCTGGCTCTCGCCGGCGCAAGATCGCTCGAATGCGGGCGACGAGTTCGCGCGGGTTGAACGGCTTGCCGAGATAATCGTCGGCGCCCATCTCCAGGCCAACGATGCGGTCGACCTCGTCGGAGCGCGCGGTCAGCATCAGTATCGGCACGCGCGAGGCGGCGCGGATGCGTCGGCACAGGCTCAGGCCGTCCTCGCCCGGCAGCATGATGTCGAGCACGATCAAGTCCGGCTCGCCGAAGGTGGAGCGGAAGCGATCGAGTGCTGCGCCGGCATCGCCTACGTCGACGCGGAAACCCTGCCGCTGCAGATAGTCCTGCACCAGACTGCGGATTTCGGCGTCGTCCTCGATGACAAGAATGCGAGGCTTTTCGGACATGGCGCCAGCATAGGCGACGCGAGAAGCGCGGCAATTCCGCGGCACCCCCGGTTACAAATCGATACACACACCCGCCACTTCTGAAAAACGGCGGCAAAGGCATGACGGCAATTTCCTTAACGGCGCCGAGGACGGCGTCGAGTCATCAGGAGATTGATCATGCTGCATCACCTTGCACGCGCCTCCGGCATCTTCGCCCTCGCCACATGCTCGCTGCTCGCCAGCACCGCGCTCGCCGAGGCCGGCTGGGCCCGATCCGGCGGCGGCACGGGCCCATACGGGCGCACTTGGAGCTCCAGCGGTAGCGGCAATTGCGCCGGCGGCAGCTGCACTTCGAGCCAGGCGTTCACTGGCCCCAACGGCGGCACGACCACGCGCTCGGGCGCAACCAATTGTGCGGGCGGCACCTGCAATCACTCTGCGACCGTCACCGGCCCGAACGGGGGCACCAGAACCCGCAATTCGACTTGGACCCGCTACTGAACTCTAGCCCCTCTCCAGCGGGGGAGAGGGGGATTAGGCCCCATCCCAAATGGAACGTTCCCATGTCTCGCCCTCCCACCCTTTGGACGACCCTGCGCGACTTCAGCGCCGTCGTCATCGTCTGCATCGCCGGCGCGGTCGCACTCGATGCCTTCATCAACAGAGCTCACGCCGAGTCCCTGCCTCCGCCGGCGTTCGATGCCTATCGACCAGGACCGGGACCGGGGCCGCGCCCCGCTTGGACCGCATGCGAGCCGGACGTGCGCCGCTACTGCCCCAACGTGCTGCCGGGAGGCGGGCGCATCCTGTCGTGCCTAGCAGGAAACAAGGACCGCCTGACCTTCGGCTGCCGCGACGCGCTCATCCGCGTGTGGGCCTACTACCGCCGCTGAGTGACACCCATGCCCGAGTTGACACAAATCGCACCGGTCATGCGTCCCATGGGCGCGTTCCTCGGACTGACGCTGATCTTCATCGCCGCCGAATATTTCTACGCACGCCTCGCCCATCACGACGACGACCACGATCTCGGGGAAACGGCGGCCTCGATCGGCGTTGCGCTCGGCGACTTGGCAACACGCACGCTGACCGCCGGATTCGCCGCGCTTCCTTTCGTCCTGCTCTACCGCCACCGTCTGTTCGACATCCCGATGGGCAGCGGGTGGAGCTGGATGGCGCTCTTCCTCGGCACCGAGTTCGCCTACTATTGGTTTCACCGAGCCTCGCACCGTGTGCGCTGGCTGTGGGCGACGCATGCGGTGCACCACTCGGCAACGCGTCTCAATCTGTCGGCGGCGATCCGTCTAGGCTGGACCGGTCAGCTCACCGGCGCCTTCATTTTCTTCCTGCCGCTCGCCTTCGTCGGCTTTCCGCCGCTCGCCATCGGCAGCATGCTGTCGGCGGGGCTCCTCTATCAATTCTTCCTGCACACGGCGCTGCCGATCCGGCTCGGCTTCCTCGAATGGGTGCTCAATACGCCGGGCCACCACCGCGTTCACCATGCGAGCAACGACACGTGCCTCGACAGCAATTACGGCTCGGTGCTCATCGTCTTCGACCGACTGTTCGGCACTTTCGCCGCGCCCCCCAGGGACGAGCCGCTGCGCTTCGGCCTCAAAGGGCGTCAGGCGGGCCGCAATCCCGTGAGCATTGCCCTCGGCGAGTGGGCGCTGCTGTTGCACGATGCCGCCCATGCACAGGGCCTTCGCGCCAAGCTGCGGACCCTGTTTGGCCCGCCGTGAGCGGCGGCTCAGCAGGGGCGGCCGACAGCGCTTATGCCTCCCTTTACCGGAATGGTCGTAATTCAGGCTAATTCAGTCACTTAATTCCGGCTGCCAAGGGGAGCCGGGGGGCCGAGCGAGCCTGGTCGATGGTAAAGTTGCGTTCCCTGCTTCTGCTGCCGGCGGCTCTCGTCAGCCTCGCCGCACCCGTTCCGACGACCGGCTCGGCGCACGCCGAGGAGTGGGTTGGGCACAGCGTCACGCTGGCGGGCCGCAAGGTGAGCTGCGGCAAGGCCGATATCATGATCGACCGCGATCTGCCGAGCGAAGGCGGGGCCGGCGATACGGTCCTCATCCTCAACCCCAATATGCTCAATCAGCAGCCGCCGACCGTGCGCCTGTTCGTTTTCACCCACGAGTGTGGGCACATCACCGTCGGCGACAGCGAGCTCGACGCCGACTGCTTCGCCGTCAATCGCGGCGTGCGCGAGCGCTGGCTCAACAAGAATGGACTGAGCGAGGTTTGCGACAGCTTCGAAGGCGCGCCTGAAACCGACACGCACCCCTCGGCCAAGCGCCGCTGCGCCAATCTCGATCGTTGCTTCGCCAAGGCCATTGCGGAGCAGACGCCGATTGCCCCGACGCCGGTGCCAGCCAAGATGCCGCCGAAAGCGCCAGCGACGATCACTGCCGCGGCGCCAGAGTTGCCGGCGCCCAAGAGCGGCGCCGTCGGCCAGCCGAAGGTTCTGTCCGCCTGGCGCTGCACCGATCCGCTCGAGGTGACGACCGGCTCGGTCGATCCCATCGGCAGCATCATCAAGAAAGACGCCGAGCACACCGAGCATTGCCGCTAGGCCGGCCCGCGTCCCCCGCTTTCACAGACTGCCGCGCCGCTCACAAGCTAACGGCTGGTTGCTTCTCGGCCAAAAATGGCGCGGGCAATTATTGTTTTGTGTTTACTTCCCAAGCGGCATTGAGCTTCTAATCGTTAGTTTTCTCGGCGCCGGCTTTATTAGTTTTTGAACCGAAATGAATAGTTGCATAAACCGCATCGCCTTTAACCTGCAAACAAACGATTACTGCCTGCATTTCTTGTCGTTTTGATACGCAAACCAGCGTGCTCGCTGCCATTCATTAACCATAACTGGAAATGCATTTCGTTTGTTTTTTGGCCTAACCATTTTTTACAATGGGGGCATGTTATTCATTTCGCGTGCCGTTTGGCGTATTCGGTTTATTACCGAAAGGTCAAACATTGAAAATCGTGCGTGGGTGAAATTTGGGAGTTTTAGAATGCGTGGGCTTCTTGGAGTTCTGGTTGCCGCGGGCGTGATGGCCGGTACGAGCATGGCCGTTACGACTTCTGCGGAAGCAAACTTGTTCCATCGTGGTGGCTGCTGCACCGTGGCGAAGAAGGTCTTCTATCGCCAGCCGACCACCAAGCTGGTGCGTAAGGTTTCTTACGAGCGCGTGCGCAGCTATCGCACCGTTATGGTCAAGAAGCTTTATCGCGACCGTTGCGGCTGCCGTAAGTTCTATCGCAGCGTCGCCGTCCAGCAGCCGACCGTGTCGGTCGTCCGCAAGGTGTCTTGGGAGCGCGTTCGCGCTTATCGCACCGTCGCCGCCGTGAAGCATTATCGCAAGCGCTGCTGCTGCCGCTAAGCGGTACCGCAGATCCTGCTGACAAGCGGAGGATGCGGCGATAGCCGCGTCCTCCCTTGCATTTCCATTTTAGGAACGAATTGAGTTTCCCGCCGCCCGCGCTTTCGCGGGCTATTTTATTTCGCGGATCGCCACCCGCGGTTTGTTTTCACGGCGTCATCCGGGTAGTCGCGACCCACTGGCAACCTATTCCCGGGGGCGAGCCCCGGGATGACAACGTGAGCGCTAAGTCGAGCGCTTCGACCTTGGAGC
Organism: uncultured Alphaproteobacteria bacterium; assembly: GCA_963831175.1. Taxonomy (GTDB): domain Bacteria; phylum Pseudomonadota; class Alphaproteobacteria; order Rhizobiales; family Hyphomicrobiaceae; genus Hyphomicrobium_A. The sequence goes on from CAWHOZ010000017.1 coordinate 5,781, forward strand.
TACTTGCCGCGTTCCTGGTCGCGCTGCCAGTAGACGAACAGAACCGTCACCAGCGCCGTTAGCACCATGGTGGCGAGGATGTCGGTGCGGTTGATGAAGGTCACCCACACATCCCATCCCTGCAGCAGGTGCCCCCGCGGCACGAGCAGACCGTTGCCGACGAGGATGGCGAGCGCCACGCCCGCGGTGAGCGCCACCGCGACGGCGATCTGCAAGCTGCGTTTCAAAGGCCGTGGTACCGTCAGCTTCTTGTTCTTGCCGGGTACAACGAGGATTGTCTTTTCAGACATGTCGCCTCCATCGTCTGCGATTTGTTCGAAGGTAGCCGATTCGCAGTGTAAGGCGGACAGATGGCAACACTTTGGTGCGCGCGCGGCGTGCTTTCGCGGCGTCGGGGCGCAAAAAGCGCGCCGCTGAGGATGCAGCGGCGCGCCGTAATCTCACATGCAAAGCAAAGCGTTGAGCGCAACTTCGCTCAGACGGCTTCCTTCAGCTCCTTGGCGGCGCGGAAGGCCACCTTCTTCGACGCCTTGATCTTGATTGCCTCGCCGGTCGCCGGGTTACGGCCCATGCGCGCCGGACGCTTGCGTACCTGCAGTACGCCCAAGCCGCCGATGCGGATCTTGTCGCCCTTTTTCAGATGCTTGGTGATCATCGTCACCAGATCCTCGAGCACGGCAGCGGCCTGCTTCTTCGGGATGTCGTGCGCTTCCGAGAGTGCGGCTCCGATCTGACGGAGCGTAACGGTATTGATCTTCGGAGCGGGTTTTTCAGCCATCGGTTGTTTCCTTGAGAGAATCGTTCAGCCGGAGGGATAGTACATGAGATGCACGCACAATGTGCCGTCGGCCGACGGCGAATATGCGGGATAAGGGCCGGAATCAAGCGTTTTTTGCACGTCTGTGCACTGACGGCGCCCCAAGGCTGACCAACCGCGGGCTGACCTAGGCCGCGCCGAACGCCTCGCGCAGGGCACGCGAGATGCGTAGCGGCTTGCCCGAAACGGAGATCAGAACGACGGTCACTTCCGCTTCGACAATCGTGGTTTCCAAGCTCCTAACGCGCTGCACGAGCGTGAGGCTCGCCGCGCCGATGGTTTTGACGCGCGTCACGACTTCAAGCAATTCGTCGATGCGCGCCGGCTTCAGGAAATCGAATGTCATGCGACGCACGACGAACGCTGCCGGCTCGGTGCCGCCCGAGCCGTCGATGAGACGGCGGTGATCGCCGCCGAGCAGGCGCAGGAAGTCGGAGCGCCCGCGCTCGCACCAGCGCACGTAGCTCGCGTGATAAACGAGGCCGGAGAAATCGGTGTCCTCGAAGTAGACGCGCACCGGCAGCACGTGCGCGCGCCCGCTCGCATCCTCGATGAGCGGCCGGCGAGATCCGGCCAGTTGTCTTCGCCCGGGTTCGTCATGGGGCGAAGAGAGCCGATCGCGACGCCGTTGTCACGCGGCCCATCGATCACGCGCTAAGCTCGATCATGACAATCTCGGGCGGCGCGCCGAAGCGCACGGGCAAGCCGCTGCAGCCGAGGCCGCCGGAGACGATCATGTTGCGTCCGTCTTCGACGATATGGCCGTAGACGTAGCGGTCGCCGAACTTCGACGGCACGTAGGGCGCGAAACCTAAGACGCGCACCTGGCCGCCGTGCGTATGACCGCAGACGGTGAGTGCGACCCGGTCTGGCACCTTGGGGAAAATGTCGGGCTCGTGCGCCATGAGGACGATCGGCGCGTCGTCCGTCGTCAGCGCGAGCGTACCGGCGAGGTCGTCGAGACCGTCGTAGGCCGCAAAGCCCATCCCTTGCGCGGAAAGAACGCCCACTGATCACCGAGACCGGCGATCCAAAGGCGCCGCCGTCCTTGACGAGCCGCACCGATGTATTCTCGTGCAGCGTGATCCCGGCGTTCTGCAGAGCGGTGCCTGCCTTGGTCGGACCGCAGCGGCGCTGCTGCACCTCCTGCTCCTCCCACCAGTCATGATTGCCAAGCACGGCGTGCACACCAAGCGGCGCCTTGAGCTCCGCCAGTGCAGCGGCCCAGTCCTTGTGAGCGATGGGTTCGGAGTAGCGAGCGAGCTTATGACCGGCAACGTAGTCGCCGAACAGCAGCACGGCGTCGGGCGCCAGCGCATTGACCTGGGCGACGATGCCCTCGATGCGCTCGACGTCCATCCACGGCTTGCAGGCGTGCAGGTCGGCGAGAACGGCGAGCCTGACGGACAGGCCCTGCGGCCAGCGCGGGGGCGACAGCCGATAGTTCGTGACGCTGGTGCCGAACCCTTCGGCCAGCGCATAGCTGCTAAGGCCGACGCCTCCGGCGGTGGCGGCACCGAGGCCCTGAAATAGCTGTCTGCGGGTAATCACTTGGATTGCCGTCCGGCCCCTGCGGAGAAATGCGACGAATTCCATTTTTGACGCAGAGTTGTGCCAGAAGTTGATCCGGCCCGCGGCAGCTGAAGCGACCGCGGCTCAGCCGGTTCCGGCTTGGCCTTCGTCGTCCTCGCCGGTGTCCTCATTCAGCGCGTCGAATAGGGCGCCTTGCGGGCTGGACGTGCGCTGCGGCCCCGACATGCCCAGATGCTTGTAGGCCTTGAGCGTCGTGATGCGCCCGCGCGGAGTGCGGCTGATGAAGGCCTGCTGCAGGAGATACGGCTCGACGATCTCCTCCAGCGCATCGCGCGGCTCGGAGAGGGCGGCAGCGAGGGTCTCGATGCCGACCGGGCCACCGTCGTGGGTCTTGGCGATACAGGAGAGATAGCGGCGGTCGAGGCTATCGAGACCTTCGGCGTCGACCTCGAGTGCGGTCAGCGACTTGTCGGCGAGCGTTGCGTCGATGATCGGGGCGCCGCCGACGGAGGCGAAGTCGCGGACGCGGCGAAGCAAGCGTCCGGCGATGCGGGGCGTGCCGCGCGCCCGCCGCGCAATCTCGTGCGCGCCGTCCTGACTGATAGGGGCGCTGAGCACGCGCGCTGCGCGCGAAACGACGCGTTCGAGCTCCTCGACACTGTAAAAGTTGAGGCGGACGGGAATGCCGAAGCGGTCGCGCAGCGGCGTCGTCAGCAGGCCGAGGCGCGTCGTGGCGCCCACCAGCGTGAACTTGGCAAGGTCGATGCGCACCGAGCGCGCCGCGGGGCCCTCGCCGATGATGAGGTCGAGCTCATAATCCTCCAGCGCCGGATAGAGGATCTCCTCCACCGCCGGGCTCAAGCGATGGATCTCGTCGATGAAGAGGACGTCGCGATCTTCGAGGTTGGTGAGCAGCGCCGCGAGGTCGCCGGCCTTGGCGATGACCGGCCCGGACGTGGCGCGAAATCCAACGCCCAGCTCCTTGGCCATGATCTGAGCGAGGGTCGTCTTGCCGAGACCGGGCGGACCGGCGAACAGCACGTGGTCGAGCGCTTCGCCGCGGTCGCTGCCGCCTTGATAAAGATGCTCAGGTTGGCGCGCGCTTGTCCTGGCCGATGAACTCGGCAAGCGCCTGCGGCCGCAGCGAGGCTTCCGTGGCGTCGGTGTCGCGCTTGGCGCTGGTGACAAGCCGATCGGTCATGGTTTGTTCCTGACCTGCTTCGCCCCCCGCGTCAAGGCAACAGCCGCGATCAGACGCGGGA
>CAWHOZ010000018.1:0-84799 GCA_963831175.1 uncultured Alphaproteobacteria bacterium
GACGATGAAATTCTTCAAGGAAAGCAGCGGCTCGTAAAACAGCGCGTAGTGGAAGAAGCGCACCGCGAAGGTGAGCAGCAGCGCTGCGAGCAACACCTGCCAGGGTGCCCGCCAAGTCGAGGCGATGGCCGAGCCGGTGGCGCGCGCGGCCGAGCCGCCCATCAGCACCGTGACGAGCAGAAAGATCCAGAGGCCGTTGTCGCCCGTGTCGTAGAAGCTCATGGCGTGCGATCCAAAGTACTCTCCTGGTGACGTCCGCCTTCGAGATAGGCGGCGCGGACCTCCGGGCTCGCCAGCAATTCCTGCCCGGTGCCGCTCAGTGTGATGGCGCCATTGACCATCACGTAGGCGCGGTGCGCGAGGCGCAGCGAGTGAAAGGCGTTTTGCTCGACGAGGAACACGGTGAGGCGCTCGCGCGCGTTGAGGTCGGCGATCACCTTGAAGATCTGCTTGACGATGAGCGGGGCGAGGCCGAGCGAGGGCTCATCGAGCAGCAGGAGCTTCGGCCGGCTCATGAGGGCGCGCGCGATGGCGAGCATCTGCTGCTCGCCGCCCGACAGCGTGCCGCCGCGCTGGTGCAGGCGCTCCTTGAGCCGCGGGAAGATGGCGGTGACGTGCGCGAGCTCGCGCTCGTAGTCGTGGTGCCCGGCGAACTCGGCGCCCATGCGCAGGTTCTCCTCGACCGTCATGCGGCCGAAGATGCGCCGCCCTTCCGGCGACAGCGCCAAGCCAAGGCGGGCGATCTCGTATGTCGGCATCTGCGTGATGTCGCGCCCGTCGAATACGACGCGCCCCTCGCTTGCGCGCGGATTGCCGAAGATGGTCATCATCAGAGTGGACTTGCCGGCGCCGTTGGCGCCGATGAGCGTGACGATTTCGCCGGCCGGAACCTCGATGCTGACGTCATGCAGCGCGTTGATGTTGTCGTAGCAGGCGGTGACGCCCTGTATCGACAGGAGGGACGGAGCGTTCATAGGCCGACCTCCGCCGCGACTTGCGCCACTTCTTCATCCTCGACGCCCAGGTAGGCGGCGATCACCTTCGGATCGTTGCGCACGCTCTCGGGCGGTGCCGTCGGAGATGCGCAAGCCGTACTCCAGCACGACGACGTGATCGGAAATCTCCATCACTACTGACATGTCGTGCTCGATGAGCAGGATGGAGGTTGCGTGCTCGTCGCGGATGACGCGCAACAGCACGTTGAGCATGGCGCTTTCGCGCGGGTTGAGACCGGCGGCCGGCTCATCGAGGCACAACAGCACCGGGTCGGTGCACATGGCGCGGACGATTTCCAGGCGCCGCTGGTCGCCGTAGGGCAGTGCGCCGGCCGCATCGTCGGCGCGGTGCGTCAGATCGATGCGATCGAGCCAGTAGCGGGCGATGTTGACCGCGCCCCTCCTCGGCCCGCGCGTAGGCCGGCGCGCCGATGAGGCCGAGCAGCGACCATCCCGATGCTCGCATCAGCGGATTGTGCTGCGCGATGATCAGGTTCTCGAGCACCGTCATGCCGGGAAACAGCCGGATGTTCTGAAAGGTGCGGGCGACACGCGCACGCCGCGCGATCTCGAAGTCGGGCATGCGCTCGAGCAGGAAGAGGCCATCGGCGCCCATGCGGTCGTCGCGGCACACGTAGCGGCGGCTCGACGCCGTGAGGTCGGCAACGGCCTCCGCCTCGATCGGGCCGCCGGTCGACAGCGCCATGAGGCCGCTGGTCGGCTTGTAGAAGCCGGTGATGCAGTTGAAGACGGTGGTCTTGCCGGCGCCGTTAGGGCCGATCAGCGCGGTGATGTCGCCGCGGCCGACCGAGAACGACAGATCGCGCACGGCGACGAGACCGCCGAAGCGCATGGTGAGGCCTTCGACAACGAGCAGCGGATCACGCAGCCAGCGCATCAGCCGTGCCCTTCTTTGACGTGGGCGCCGGACACCGCCTTCGCTTCAGTGAGCGCGATCGACGGCTCGCGTGAGGCGATGAGCCCGCGCGGCCGCCACACCATCATCAGCACCATGGCGAAGCCGAAGATCAGCATGCGGTACTGGCCGGGGTCGAAGCCGTCGCCGAAAATCGACTTCAGCCAGTCGAGCTCGCGCAGAAGCTCGATGCCGCCGATGATCACCACCGCGGCGATGGCGACGCCGACGAGCGAGCCCATGCCGCCGAGCACGACGATGGCGAGAATGGTCGCCGATTCCATGAACTCGAAGGAGCGCGGGTTGACGAAGCCCTGGCGCGCGCCGAAGAACGCGCCCGCGAGGCCGCCGAACAGCGCACCCATGGCAAATGCCGTGAGCTTGGTGTTGACCGTGTTGATGCCGAGCGAGCGGCAGGCGATCTCGTCCTCGCGCAGCGCCTCCCAGGCGCGTCCGATGGGAAGGCGGCGCATGCGCTGGGTGACAAAGGCGACGAGCAGCGCCAAGCCCAAGATCACGTAGTAGAGAAAGATCGAACGGTGCACGGTGGGCGAGCCGGGCAGATGGAATATGTCCGCGAACGTCGTTTCGCCGGTGCGCGAGCTGAACGGCAGTCCGAAGAAGGTGATGCGTGGCGTCTGGATGCCGACGTTGCCGTTGGTGAGATCGACCCAGTTGATGAGCACGAGGCGGATGATCTCGCCGAATGCCAGGGTCACGATGGCGAGGTAGTCGCCGCGCAGGCGCAGCACCGGAAAGCCCAGCAGTATGCCCCAGAAGGCGGCGAGCATGCCGGCGATGGGCAGGCAGATCCAGAACGCCCAGGGCCCTAGCACCGGCACCGTCGCCGGGATCACGTAGGTGGCGATGATGGCGTAGGTGTAGGCGCCGACGGCGTAGAAGGCGACGTAGCCGAGATCGAGGAGGCCGGCGAGGCCGACGACGATGTTGAGGCCCCAGGCGAGCATCACGTAGATGAGGATCTGCACGCCGAAATTGTCGATCCACTTGATGGCGCCGGCCTGCCCCGTCAGCGTCAGCGCCAGCCACGGAAAGATCAGCAGGGCGGCGAGCCCGGCGCGCGGCAGCCACGTCTTGTGACGATGGGAAAGATCGAGCGCGGGAAACAGCACCCGGCGTGCGCGCTGCGGATGCGCGTAGAGGCGCCACAGCAGCCGGCCGGCAAACACGGCGATGACGAAGACGGCGACGAGGAACGGGCGCGCATCGAGGACGGTCTGATGCGAGAAGCCCTGATCGGTGCGGAAGGCGATGAGCGGGAAGCACAGCCCGAGCGCCACCAAGGCCCAGATAGCGGCGTCCTTGATGAGCTCTCGCATTGATACCGATGCGGGCGGCAGCCCGCCCTGGCTGCCCGCGCTCATGGATTTATACCTTCTCGACGTCGGGCCGGCCGAGCAGACCGGATGGCATGAAAATCAGCACGACTGCAAGAATGGAGAAGGCGGCAACGTCTTTGTAGTCGATCGAAAAGTATGCCGACCACATGGTCTCGATCAGTCCGATCAACAGCCCGCCGATAACCGCCCCGGGCAGCGAGCCGATGCCGCCCAGCACGGCGGCGGTAAACGCTTTGACGCCCGGCGTGAATCCGTCGCTGAAGTTCACGACGCCGTAGTACGCCATGAACATCAGTCCGGCGACGGCAGCAAGCGCCCCGCCGATGACGAAGGTGAGCGAGACGGTGCGATTGACGTCGACGCCGATCAGCGCCGCCATGCGCCGGTCCTGCTCGCAGGCGCGCTGGGCGCGGCCGAGCTTGGTCTTCTGCACGATCGCCCAGAAGGCGACGAGAAGCACCGCGGTGACGATGAAGATGAGGGACTGCTTCTCCGAGATGGTGACCGTGCCGCCGCCGAGGGGAATGCTGATCACGTCGTTGAGCATCGGGGGCACCGGCTTGTTGCGCGGGCCCTGCGCCACCTGCACGAAGTTCGACAGGAAGATCGACATGCCGATCGCCGAGATGAGCGGTGCCAAGCGGAACGATCCCGCCAATGGCCGATAGGCGATGCGCTCGATGACCCAGCTCCACAGCGCGGTCAGCGCCATGCCGAGCACCAGCACGATGAGCAGCGCGATCCCCAATGAGGCAATGCCGAGGATCTGCGTGAGAATGAGAAACAGGATGAGGGCGATGAAGGCGGAGACCATGAACACGTCTCCGTGCGCGAAGTTCACCATCCCGATGATGCCGAAGACCATTGTGTAACCAATGGCGATGAGCCCGTAGATCGAGCCGAGAGAGAGGCCGTTGATCAGCTGCTGAACGAAATAATCCATGCTTCCCCCGGTCTCCGAACCCCCTCTACTCTAGAGCAAAAGATGCGATCCGTCGCAGAACGGCTCGTCGTCCGTATGCTTGCAGCCGCAGATATTGAACGTGCCGCTGTGATCGACGACGAAGCGCATGGGCTCGATGCCCGTGCCGTTGTGCGAGCCATCGCAGAAGGGCTGCTTCTGCGAGCGCCCGCAGCGGCAATAGAAGTACGGCTTTCCCTCGGTGAGCTCGACTTGATAGGGGCCCACTTGCGCGATGATCGCCTCTTCTGCCATGCGCGCCTCTCCTTCTCTGCGTGGCGCCGCTCGCCTGCGTCGCCGTCGGACTGTTTGTAGATGGCTAGCGGCTTCGGTGCAGCGCGACAAGTCCGGCGCGCTGATACGGGTCGCTCGTTTGCGCGGCGAATCGCGCGTGTAACGTGCCTTACTGGTCACACGCGCGTGCTGGGGGAGTGCTAGCTGAGAACCCGAGCCTGTTGTGCGGCGTAGCAATTGGGCCACGGGAATCGGGGCCGGCAGCGCGACGAATCGTGCGAATTCTCAAGCTCGTATGGGCGCGCGCGGCGAGCGCGCAATTCGGCTTGGACGGAACGGGATGCGGAATGGCGCGTGAGGGGCTCGCCGCTCGCGACTTCGACGCAGCCGGCGCGGCGCGGCGCGCTGGCGCGCGCCCTGCCGCGCTGCGCGGCGCGCTCGCCGCTCTTGCCGCCGTCGTGGCGCTGCCCGCCGCGGCACAAACGATCGAGCAGGAGGGCGACCGCGTCCCCGGGATTCCCGAGCCGTCGATCGCCGTCAATTTTCCGCCCGATTTCGGCGACCCCGCCGGCGTCCGTACGGCCCTCGCCGGCCGCGGCATCACTTACGCCGTCAACTACATCGGCGAGGTGCTAGGCAATCCGGTCGGTGGCTTCGTGCAGGGCACGCGCTATGACGGCCGTCTCGAGGTGGAGCTCACCGTCGATATGGAGAAGGCCATCGGCTGGCAGGGGCTGACCTTTTTCACCAACGCCTTTCAGATCCACGGCCAGAGCATCTCGGCGCTGAACCTCGGCGTGTTGATGCCGGTGAGCTTCATCGAGGCGCTGCCGGCGACGCGCCTGTTCGAGTTGTGGCTCGAGCAGCAGCTGATGGGCGAAAACCTGACGCTGCGCGTCGGTCAGCTTTCCGCGGATTCAGAGTTTGCCATCAGCAAGGCCGCCGGCGCGTTTCTCAACGGCTCGTGGGGCTGGCCGTCGATCATGGGCATCAATCTCCCCGATGGCGGTCCAGCCTATCCCATGGCGGCGCCGGCTGCGCGTCTCGCCTTCAAACCGAACGACAACCTCGGTTTCCTCATCGGCGTCTTCAGCGGCGATCCAGATGGCAATTGTGATCCGCATGTTCCCCAGGAGTGCAATCCTCACGGGCTGCTTTTTCCGTTCACCTCGCCGTTGCTGCTGTGCGAAGCGGGTTTGAATTACAATCAAGGCGAAGGGCAGCTTCCCGGTACGCTGAAGGTTGGTGCCTGGCGTTTCTTCGGCAGCTTCGAGCAGCAGAGCATCGGCAACAACGGTCTGCCGATTGGCCTAGTGGGGGTTCCCGGCGTGCTCGCCGAAAACGACTACGGCTTCTACGCCATCCTCGACCAGATGATCTATCGGCTACCCGGCGACGGCGATCCGAAGGGCGTTTCCGTGTTTGGCCGCTTCATGACGGCGCCGTCCGAAGGCAACATGATCGAGCTCTACTGGGAGGCCGGCTTGACCATGAACGGGATGCTTGCTTCTCGCCCGCACGACATGCTCGGCATCGGCTTTGCCTATATCGGTGTGTCCTCGCAGATCATCGACTATCAGAAGGAGCAGGACTTCCCGGTGATCCCCAGCTTCGAGGGCATGCTCGAGGTGAGCTACACCGCGCAGATCATGCAGGGGCTGATGCTGCAGCCGGACTTCCAATACTTCTGGAATCCCGGCGGCCATTCCGGCGCTCCGGACGATCCCACCATGGCGATCCCCAACGCCGCCGTCTTCGGCCTGCGCACCACCATCAACTACTGAGTGGTCGCCGCCCGATGTCATCCCGGCACTTGTTGCCGGGATCCAGCCCTATGCTCGACGGCGTGCGCGGATAGATGGATCCGGGAACAAGCCCCGGGATGACATTTAAAGGCTGTCGACGGCGGGCAATGGCTGTGGGGGCCGAGGTGCGCTAGGTGTGCGCGCATGACCGACATGCGCCCCATCCTCATTGCCGGACCGACGGCGAGCGGCAAGTCCGGCCTGGCGTCGCGCCTCGCCGAGCACCTTGGCGGCGTCGTCATCAACGCCGATGCCATGCAGGTCTATCGCGAGCTGCGCATTCTCACTGCGCGGCCGGCGCCCGCGGAGGAAGCGCGCGTGCCGCACGCGCTGTACGGCTTCGTTGCCGGCGCCGAAAGCTATTCCGCCGGCCGTTACGCTGCCGACGCGGCGCGCGTGCTCGCCGATGCGCGCCGCGAGGGGCGCCGGCCGATCATCGTCGGCGGCACCGGGCTCTACTTCAAGACGCTGGTCGAGGGCCTGTCGCCCATTCCGTCGATCCCCGAAGAAGTGCGCGCGCACTGGCGCGCCGAGGCCGCCGACAAGGGCGCCGCGCATGTGCACGGGGTTCTCAAGGCGCGCGATGCAGAGATGGCGACGCGTCTCGCGCCCGGGGACGCGCAGCGTATCGTGCGCGCGCTCGAGGTGCTCGACGCCACCGGCATGTCGCTCGCCGACTGGCAGCGGTTGCCGCGCGAGCCGGTACTGGACCTTGCCGAGACCATTGCGCTCGTCGTCTCGGTCGATCGCGAGGAGCTCTTCCGGCGCATCGATTTGCGCTTTCTAACGATGATGGAGCAGGGCGCCCTCGATGAGGTGCTGCAACTCAAGAAGCTCGATCTCGACCCGACACTGCCGCTCATGACGGCGCTGGGAGTGCGTCCGCTGCTGCGCCACCTCTCCGGGGAGCTGTCGCGCGATGAAGCCATCGCCGCCGGCCAAGCCGAGACCCGCCAGTATGCAAAACGGCAGGTCACGTGGGCGCGTGGTAATATGATTGCGTGGCAGGCCATTTCAACGCAAGAAATGGAACATTCAGCGGCAGATTTCGTTTCTTTTATTCACGCCAAGCATTGACCCTTTACCATCCGGGCCTTAGGTTCCGCGCCAATAATCCGGTCCCGGCGGCCGCTCAAAGGCGGCGCTGCATTCTTGGAGTTGGCAATGGCACGTACGATGTCGGGCGCCGAGATGGTGCTCGCGGCGCTCCTGGATCAGGGCGTCGAGCATATTTTCGGATACCCCGGCGGCGCCGTGCTGCCGATTTACGACGAGCTGTTCCAGCAGGATAAGATCAAGCACATCCTCGTCCGTCAGGAAGGCGGGGCGCTGCACGCGGCCGAAGGCTATGCGCGCTCCACCGGCAAGGTCGGCGTCGCCCTCGTGACGTCCGGTCCCGGCGCCACCAACTCGGTGACCGGGCTTACCGATGCGCTGATGGATTCCGTCCCGCTCGTGTGCATCACGGGACAGGTGCCGACGCACCTCATCGGCAACGACGCATTCCAGGAGTGCGACACGGTCGGCATCACGCGGCCCTGCACCAAGCACAATTGGCTGGTGAAGAACGTCAACGATCTGGCGCGCGTTCTGCACGAGGCGTTCTACATCGCCAAGGCAGGCCGTCCCGGCCCGGTCGTGGTCGATATCCCGAAGGACATTCAGTTCGCCAGCGGCAACTACGTCGGTCCGTCGAACATCGCGCACAAGACCTACAAGCCGCGCGTGAAGCCGGACCAGAATGCCGTGCGCGAAGCGGTGGACCTGATGGCGCGCGCCAAGCGTCCGGTGTTCTACACCGGCGGCGGCGTCATCAATTCCGGTCCGAAGGCGAGCCAGATACTGCGCGAGATTGTTCGCCTCACCGGCTTTCCCATCACCTCGACGCTGATGGGTCTCGGCGCCTATCCGGCCTCCGACAAGCAGTGGCTCGGCATGCTCGGCATGCACGGCACGTACGAAGCCAATCTCGCCATGCACGATTGCGATGTGATGATCGCCGTCGGCTCGCGCTTCGACGACCGCATCACCGGCCGCATCGACGCTTTCTCGCCCGGCTCGCAGAAGATCCAAATCGATATCGATCCGTCATCGATCAACAAGAACGTCAAGGTCGACATCCCCATCGTCGGCGACGTCGGCTACACGCTCGAGGATATGCTGCGCGTCTGGAAGTCGAAGGCGCCGCAGGTCGACAAGGCGGCGCACAAGGCGTGGTGGAAGCAGATCGACCAGTGGCGGGGGAAGAAGTCGCTCAGCTACAAGAAATCGCGCGACGTGATCATGCCGCAGTATGCCGTGGAGCGGCTGTATGAGCTGACCAAGGATCGCGACGCCTACATCACCACCGAGGTCGGCCAGCACCAGATGTGGGCCGCGCAGTTCTATCATTTCGAGGAGCCCAACCGCTGGATGACGTCCGGCGGCCTCGGCACCATGGGTTACGGGCTGCCCGCCGCCATCGGCGCGCAGATGGCGCACCCCAAGTCGCTGGTCATCGACATTGCGGGCGACGCTTCGATCCTGATGAACATCCAGGAGTGCTCGACCGCCGTGCAGTACGAGCTGCCGGTGAAGGTGTTCATCCTCAACAACCAGTACATGGGCATGGTGCGCCAGTGGCAGCAGCTGCTGCACGGCAACCGCCTGTCGCACAGCTACACCGACAGCCTGCCCGACTTCGTCAAGCTCGGCGACGCCTACGGCTGGACCGGCATGCGCTGCGAGGATCCGGCCGACCTGGATGATGCCATCCGTGAGATGATCAACACCAAGGGGCCGGTGATCTTCGATTGCCGCGTTGCCGCGCTTGCCAACTGCTTCCCAATGATCCCGTCCGGCAAGGCGCACAACGAGATGCTGCTCGGCGACGACGTCAGCGCCGAGGAGGTCGAGAAGGCGATCAGCGAAGAAGGCAAGGTGCTCGTCTGATGCCTCTGCACGCGCGCGAGATAAACGTTGTCCGGCGTCACCCACGGGATGCACGCGGCGCGCGCGCCCGCGTGGCGCTGGCGCTGGCGGCGGCCGGTGTCATAGGCATGAACACCACTTCGCTCGTCGCCGCGCAGGATCCCAAGTGGGACCAGGTCGAGAACATCAAGGAGGCGGCGACGCGCCTCGCGCAGATGCAGCGCACGCAAGGGGCGACGAAAGCCTACGTCTTCATCGACGCCTGCTATCGCACGCACAGCCTATCGACCGACTATACCAAGGCCTTCGAGGCGTGCATCGCGCAGGACTATCTCGAGACGCAGATCCTGGCGCTGATCTATTCGCGCATGTCGCCCGATGCTTTGAAGCGCATGGGCGCTCCGACGCCGGATAAGCTGGCGGAGTCCATGGGGCGCCGCGTCGGTGCGGCCTTCGCCAAGTATAGGATTCCGAGCGAGCAGATTGCGGCCTTCAAGCGCAACGTCGACGAGCACGGCTTCCCGCTGTTCTTCCAGTCGTTGTTCCCAGACGCCAAGCTCCCCGTTCCCAAGGACCTCAGCCCGCCAACCCCGGGCCCCGAGAACGCTCCAGGCCCGACCCCAGAAAAGAAGTAAACGGACATGGCCAAACCTCTCCCCAAGAGCCACTACGTCGGCCCCGGCGCCGCGCAGGCGATCGTCTCGCGTACGCTGTCAGTACTGGTCGACAACGAGCCGGGCGTGCTCGCCCGCGTCATCGGCCTGTTCTCCGGGCGCGGCTACAACATCGACTCGCTCACCGTGACCGAGACCGAGCACGAGAAGCACTTGTCGCGCATCACCATCGTGACCAGCGGCACCCCCGATGTCATCGAGCAGATCAAGCATCAGCTCGAGCGGCTCGTTCCGGTGCACCGTGTTCGCGATCTGACCGTCGAGGCCGACGCGCTAGAGCGCGAGCTGGCCCTGATCAAGGTCTCGGGCAAGGGTGAAAAGCGCATCGAAGCCCTGCGCATCGCCGAGATCTTCCGCGCCCAGGTCGTCGACACCTCGACCGAGCATTTTGTGTTCGAGCTGACCGGCAAGCCGAGCAAGCTCGAGCAGTTCATCCAGATCATGACCGAGCTCGGCCTCGTCGAAGTGTCGCGTACCGGCATCGCCGCCATTGGCCGCGGGGCTTCGAGCGTCTAAAGGAGCTGCCAGAATTCACCGCCGGCCCCTCCTGAGGCCGGTCCCGCCAACCCCGCTGCATCCGCAGCGGCAACATAGCCGCACAAGTACGAGCGAGAACCACAGAGGAAGCCATGCGCGTTTATTACGATCGTGATGCCGACATCAATCTCATCAAGGCCAAGAAGGTCGCGATCGTCGGCTACGGCAGCCAAGGTCACGCGCACGCGCTGAACCTCAAGGATTCTGGCGTCAAGGACGTGGCCATCGCGCTGCGCAAAGGCTCTGCCACTGCAAAGAAGGCCGAGGGTGCAGGCTTCAAGGTGATGGACGTCGCCGAAGCCGCCAAGTGGGCCGACGTCATCATGATGCTGACGCCGGACGAGCTGCAGGGCGACATTTACAAGGACCACCTCGCCCCCAACATGAAGCAGGGCGCCGCGCTGATGTTCGCGCACGGCCTCAACGTGCATTTCAATCTCATCGAGCCGCGCGCCGACTTGGACGTCGGCATGGTCGCGCCGAAGGGCCCCGGCCACACCGTGCGCGGCGAATACCAGAAAGGCGGCGGCGTGCCGTGCCTCATCGCCGTGCATCAGGACAAGAGCGGCAACGCGCACGATCTCTTCCTGTCGTACGCCTCCGCCGTCGGCGGCGGCCGCTCGGGCATCATCGAGACGACGTTCAAGGAAGAGTGCGAGACGGATCTGTTCGGCGAGCAGGCCGTGTTGTGCGGCGGTCTCGTCGAGCTGATCCGCGCCGGCTTTGAGACCCTGGTCGAAGCGGGCTATGCCCCCGAGATGGCCTACTTCGAGTGCCTGCACGAGGTGAAGCTGATCGTCGACCTCATCTACGAAGGCGGCATCGCCAACATGAACTACTCGGTGTCGAACACCGCCGAGTTCGGCGAGTACGTCTCCGGCCCGCGCGTCATCACCCCGCAGACCAAGGAGGAGATGAAGAAGATCCTGAAGGACATCCAGACGGGTGCCTTTACCTCCGAGTGGATGCGCGAATGCAGGGCGGGTCAGCCTAAGTTCAAGGCCACGCGCCGCATGAACGACGCTCACCCCATCGAGGAGGTCGGTGCCCGCCTGCGCGACATGATGCCGTGGATCAAATCCAAGGCGCTGGTCGACAAGTCGCGCAACTGAGGCGCGGCTGCAACCAAACCGCCGCAGTCATGGAGCATACTGGTGCCCCCGGCTTTCTTCGGGGGACATCAGGGAGTTCAGCCATGTTCCGAGTACTGACGTCCATCGCGATTGCGGCTCTCATCTCAGCCGCCCCGCTGGTGCTGACGGCCGGCACTGCCGACGCCGCCAAAGCCACCAAGATCTGCAAGCACAAGACGGCGAGCGGCAAGGTGAAGACCTGGCGCTGCGGCGTGAGCCAGCCGTGTTGCTCGGCCGAGATGATCAACTACTACACGTGCGGATCGAAGATGTTCGGCTGCCTCTAAAGCCGATCGAACTCTGCGGCGAAGCGACGCCTCGCTACCAGAGTGCGTAAAAGAAACGGACGGCGGAGAAGCGGGGACCTCCACCGTCCGCTCCAGCGGCATCACGTAGTGACGCCGCCGGATTTCAAACTCGGGCGCCCGCACGTGCGGTTCGTGCGGCTATACGGGCGCGCTTACGTCGCGTGACAGCAGGGCTCACGTGCGTGCGGACACGGGCAGGCCATCTACGTGATCGGCTGTGCAAGGTGTATGCAAAGTCCCCCTCGGCACCCCCCTTGCCTTCGCACTTCCAATCCACACCCGCATCGTGGAACGAGCGTGGTTTGATCGCGGCGAAACTAAGATTTCAGTTCGTTCGTCGAAATTGATCGACTGACTTCTAAGGACTATCCGAGGTGCGTGGACACGATGGAGCTGCAACCGACCATGGCGGAATCGCGCTGTGTGCGCCTCGCAAACTGCACCTTTGACGTCGCCGATTGGCGGTGGCCTTTCGCGCTCGAGCACGCCGAAGCCATCGTGCGCGATTGGGAGCGGCGGCTGTCCCGCATACCGCAACTGTTCAACGGCACCGTCTATTTGCTGCGCGATCACTCCATCGGCGGCGATACGCTGAGGGGCACGTTCTTCAAGACCGACTTCCGAACGTTTCTCTATTGGCGCGACCACCGATCCGCCGAGACCGAAGCCGTGCGTGAGGGCTTCGGCGCTTCGATCATCCGTTGCGCCGAAGGTCACGTCCTGCTCGGGCGGCAAGGACCCGGCCAGCTCAACTCGGGGCGCATCTATCCGCCGAGCGGACTAATCGACGGCGAAGACGTGCGCGGGGGCGCGATCGACATCGATGGCAGTATCGTGCGCGAGCTCGCTGAGGAAACGGGGCTCGGGCCCGACAACATGCAGCGGGTGCCCGGATACATCGTTACCTTGGTCGGGCAGCAGGTAGCGATCGCCGCGGAATGGCGCAGCGCGCTTGGCGCAGACGAGCTGCGCGCACGCGTGCTCGCCTTCATCCGCCGCCAGGCCGCGCCGGAGCTCGACGACATCGTCACCGTACGCGAGCGTGCCGGCATCGACGAAAACACCATGCCGCCGCACGCGCAGGCCGTGCTGCGCACCCTTTTGCCCGCTTGACCCGCCTCGATATATGGGCAGAGTGCGCCGGCCTCAATGAGGACAATAGCTCGCATGGCACTGCCGCTGCACACGCTCGACGTCTTCACGGATCGCCGTTTCAGCGGCAATCCGCTTGCCGTCGTCAGCGATGCCGATGCGCTCAGCACCGAGCAGATGCAGGCGATCGCACGCGAGCTGCACCTTTCTGAAACAGTCTTCGTGCTGAAGCCGCAGAACCCCGCCCACTCGGCGCGCATGCGCATTTTCACGCCGCGGTGCGAGGTTCCCTTCGCCGGTCATCCGACCATCGGCACGGCGATCCTGCTTGCCCAAGCGCGCACGCCACTCGTCAACGGCGCGAGCGACGTCATCATCGTCTTGGAGCAGGCGATCGGCACCGTGCGCGTCGGTGTGCGTCTGCGCGCCGGGCAGGCTCCGTTCGCCGAATTCGACGCGCCCAAGATGCCTGAGAAATCCGGGACGCCGGCCGCTCGCGACAGGCTCGCCGATGCGCTTGGGCTTTTGCCGCGCGAGATCGGCTTTGAGAACCACACCGCTTTATGCCTGTCCGCGGGCAACTCGTTTGCCTTTGTTCCGGTGAGCACTCTCGAGGCGATCTCCAAGGCGCGCGTCAGCGCTGCCCATTGGGCGGCAACGTTCCCGGACAATGAGATCAACGGCGTCTATCTCTATACGCGGGAGTGTGTGCACAACGACGCCGACTTCCACGCGCGCATGTTCGCGCCGCAATTCGGCGTTCCCGAGGATCCGGCGACCGGATCGGCGGCCGTTTGCCTGGCGAGCGTGGTGCACGAATTCGACGGACTGCCCGATGGGACGCATAAGCGGGTCATCGAACAGGGCCACGAAATGGGGCGCCCGAGCTCCATCGCGCTCACGCTGGTGGTCGCTGGTGGGCGGCTCGAAACGGTCCGCATTGGCGGCAGCGCCGTGCGCGTCGTCGATGGGAAGGTGGCGACTGACGAGCGGCCGAGCTGCTGGCAATAGGCGCAGCCAGCCGATCCATATACGGCCCCGGTATGCGGCCCCGATGACCGTACTAGCCTTAATTGAGCCGATGTACTAAGAGTTGCCGCATGCGCCAGAGCTTTGGCATTGACGGCAATTCCTTTCCCCGCGCGGAGTTGATCCGCCGCGGCCCGTCGGCGCGTCTTCCTCAGCTTCTGAACCTCCTTAGCAGCCCCTGAGCCTCATTGGTTCCGGCCGGTCCGGAACGGGCGCTCAGGGGATGAAAGTCGAGCGAGCTGATGGTTCAACGCCGCTCCCTGAAGAGCTGGCCCGAGCGAAAGAAGAAGCCGATGAGCACCGATCCGCAAAAATCCCACGGACAAGGTAGCAACTCCGACCGCGTCGTCATTTTCGACACCACCCTGCGCGACGGCGAGCAATGCCCCGGCGCGACCATGACCTACGAGGAGAAGCTCGAGGTCGCCGAGTGTCTCGACGGCATGGGCGTCGACATCATCGAGGCGGGGTTCCCCATCGCCTCCGACGGCGACTTCGAGGCCGTCTCCGCCATCGCCACGCACGTGAAGAACGCGACGGTCGCCGGCCTGGCGCGCGCCATCTTCGCCGACATCGACCGTGCCGGCGACGCGGTGAAGCATGCCAAGCGCGGGCGCATCCACACGTTCGTGTCGACCTCGCCCATCCACCTCGCGCACCAGATGCGCAAGACGGAGGCCGAGGTGCTGGAGATCATCACCGCCACCGTGGCGCGCGCGCGCAATCTCGTCGAGGACGTCGAGTGGTCGGCGATGGACGCCACCCGCACCGGCATCGATTACCTCTGCCAGTGCGTCGAAGCGGCGATCAAAGCCGGCGCCACCACCATCAACCTGCCCGACACCGTCGGCTATGCGACGCCGGAGGAGTACGCCGGCATGTTCCGCGCGGTGCGAACGCGCGTGCCGAACGCCGACCGCGTCATCTTCTCCACCCACTGCCACAACGACCTCGGCTTGGCGGTCGCCAACTCGCTGGCGGCGCTGGGCGCAGGTGCGCGGCAGATCGAATGCACCATCAACGGCATCGGCGAGCGCGCCGGCAACGCGGCGCTGGAAGAGATCGTCATGGCGATCAGGACGCGCCGCGACAACCTCCCCTACGACACGGGCATCGATTCAACGATGCTGTCGCGCGCCTCGCGCCTCGTGTCGGCGGTGACCAACTTCCCGGTGCAGTACAACAAGGCCATCGTCGGCCGCAACGCCTTCGCGCACGAGAGCGGCATCCACCAGGATGGCATCCTCAAGTACCAGCAGACCTACGAGATCATGACGCCGGAATCGGTCGGCGTCGGCAAATCCTCGCTGGTCATGGGCAAGCACTCGGGCCGCAACGCCTTCCGCTCCAAATTGAAGGAGCTCGGCTACGAGCTGGGCGAGAACGCCTTCGAGGACGCCTTCGTGCGCTTCAAGGGTCTCGCCGACCGCAAGAAGCACGTCTATGACGAGGATATCGAGGCGCTGGTCGATGAAGGCATCGCCCACATGCACGATCGCATGAAGGTCGTCTCGCTCACCGTCATCGCCGGCAACATGGGTCCGCAGTCGGCGACGCTGACGCTCGACATCGACGGCGTCGAGCATACCGTTCAGTCGACCGGCAACGGTCCGGTGGATGCCATCTTCAACGCCATCAAGATGCTGGTGCCGCACGACGCCAAGCTCGACCTCTACCAGGTGCACGCCGTCACCGAGGGCACCGACGCGCAGGCCGAGGTGTCGGTGCGGCTGGAGGAGGGCGGGCGCATGGTGACGGGCCGCGGCGCCGACACCGACACCATGGTCGCCTCGGCGCGCGCCTACGTCTCGGCGCTCAACAAGCTGATGGTGAAGCGGCAGAAGACCGCCCGCGTGCAGCAGCAGGCGCTTTAGCCGCGTCGCATCGAGCGCAATGTAACGCCATCGTTGACTTCAAGTAACGCGTCGACGTTGACATTGCGCTGTCCGCCATCACTCGATCTGCGGCTAGGCAGTGATCAAGAGGTTTCCGCTCCAACGCCCTGCGGCGCTTCTGGTGGAAGGGCGATGCGCGTCGCGTCGATCCGCGCCACGTCGACAAGCTGCGCCGCCAACTTGCGGTTCTTGACCATTCGGCCAGCCCGGACGACATGAACCTACCGGGCTGGCGTTTCCATAAGCTGCATGGCGTGCCGATGTGTCTGTTTGGGTCGATCAGAACTGGCGCCTGACATTCGGCTGGAGCGAGGAAGGACCGGATGCTCGTGGATGTCGACTACGAGGACTACCACTGAGGATCGATGAGATGAGTAAGCGGCACGCCTTCGGTCGACGCCCGTACATCCCGGCGAGATCCTTCGAGAGGATGTTTTTCCTGCCTTGAAGACAACCAAGCCGGCGCTGGCGGCGGCACTTGGCGTTAGTCGTCAGACGCTGCACGAGCTTATGTCGTGCAAGCGCTCGGTAACACCAGAGATGGCGCTGCGGCTCGAGGCGGGCGTCGGCAGCTCCGCGGAGATGTGGCTTGGTTTGCAGGCCGAGTACGATCTGCATCACAGCCGTGAGGCGATCGACCTGTCGAAGGTCCGAAAGCTGACCTCGGCGACGAACGGGTAGCGCGCGCATTGGCGTCGACGGACGAAACGCGGTAAATCTGCACTGCCGCGCGGCTTCGGCCTCAAAGGGCCGCGCGTCGCAGAAGATGCGGGCAGGTTATGCGGCTGGGTGTGGCGAGCGCGTTCTCGGATGATATTTCGATCGACCTCGGTACCGCGAACACGCTGGTGCACGTGGCCGGGCGCGGCATCATCATTGATGAGCCGTCGGCCGTCGCCGTGCGCTCGGCGAGGGGCACGCGCGAAATTCTCGCCGTCGGCCGCAAGGCCAAAGCGCTGATCGGGCGTGCGCCGGAGAGCTTGGAGCTGGTGCGCCCGCTGCGCGACGGCGTCATCGCCGACTTCCTCGCCACCGAAGAAATGCTGCGCCAGTTCATCAAGCGCACCAAGACGATGCTCGGCTTCCGCCGCCCGCGCATCCTCATCTGCGTGCCGGCGCAGGCAACGCCGGTAGAGCGCCGCGCCGTCTACGAAACCGCTGTCTTCGCTCGGGGCCCGCAAGGTCTATCTCATTGCCGAGCCGGTCGCCGCCTCGCTCGGTGCCGGGCTGCCCATCGACGAGCCGGGCGGTGCCATGGTCGTCGACATCGGCGGCGGCACCTCCGACATCGCCGTCCTGTCGAGCGGTGTCATCGTCTCGGCGCGCACGCTGCGCGTTGCCGGCAATGCCATGGACGAGGCGATCATCCGCTACGTGCGGCGACAGCATCAACTGCTCATCGGCGAGGTGAACGCCGAGCGCATCAAGATCGAGGCGGGCACCGCCCTGGCAACGGCAAACGGTCGCGCCGCCGAGGTGCACATCCGCGGCCGCGATGTGCGTCAGGGCAGCGCCAAGAGCGCCGTGCTGCGGGCCAAGGACATCGCCGAGGCGCTCACCGAACCGGTCGATGCCATCGCCGACTTCGCGCAGCGCGCCCTCGAGGACCTGCCGCCCGATATACTCAGCGACATCGCCCGGCGCGGCGTCCATCTCACCGGTGGCGGCGCGCTGCTCGATAAGCTCGACCTCGCGCTGACGCGCCGTGTCGGCGTCAAATTCCACGTGCAGCAGAACCCGATGCATTGCGTCGTCAAGGGCTCGGCAGCGGTGCTTGCCGGCCTTGACGAGCATGAGCATTTGCTGATGCGGCCCTAGCGGCTGAACTTCAGCCGCGCGAAGCGCTTGTTGGCGGCGTCATGGATGCTGCTCGCCGGGCCTTCGAAGTGCACGCCGATGGCGTTGGCCTGCCGCCAGGCGATCGATGCCGGATAGAGCAGGCCGGAGGACTTCTCGTAGAGCTGGAAGGTGTCCGGCAGCCCCACCGTGTTGGCGATCAACAGACGCGCCCCGTGCTCGGAAATATCGCGGATCGTGCAGTCGAGTACGCGCAGTCCGTCGGCGTAGACGATCTTGCCCTCCTTGAGGACGCGTCGGCGCGGGACCTTTCGTTTGTCGTCCATGGGTCACCGGAAGAGGTGAGGGGACAACGGCACGCGTCATGCCGGAGGCATGCTTGCAAAGCATGCCCAAGGGTGCGCGGAGGCATGCGAGGCAGCGAACAGAATCGAACCTCGAATTCGCATGCCTGCCATTTATGTAGCAGAGGCGGCCGGCGGCGCCATAGCGCGGGGGCCGCAGCCGCGCCGGATTTCGCCGTGCTATCCCGTGGTTTGTCCGTCTGAACGGTGGTGCCAGCCGCCCTTCGGTTGGAGATCGCCGCTGCTGGACAGCCGGGTTCCATGGTGCTAGATGCTGCTGCGACGAGGGCTCGCGTGGCGGGCCCTTTTGCCGTCTTGGCCGTGCGGATGGGGCATCTCCCGCGACACGCTGCGACGGGCCGCCCTTCGACGGTGCGGGTGATTAGCTCAGTTGGTAGAGCAGCTGACTCTTAATCAGCGGGTCGTAGGTTCAAATCCTACATCACCCACCACTTCTTCAACGTATCTCCGACCGCAGAATCCTTCGCGAACGCTGGCGCGATTTGGCCGCCACGCAGGGCGCTATCTGCAACCCAGCAAACCACCCGAACGGCAAAGCACGCAATTGTGCGTTGTGGTGCAACCGCGGCTACACCGTATGCCCCGTCAGGCTTAGGGCATCATCTGACCACTGATCTAGCATGGCGCTGCGACGCATCCTGCGTACGCATGCCAGCGGGTCGGGAACTCATGACGACACATGCCGAGCTTTTAGCTGCCGGACGCGCTGCCGCGTCCGCCATCGAGGTGGAGCTCGCCTCGGTCGCCACGGCCGTGCCGGAGCACGTAACGGGGCAGCAGGAGGTCGCCGAGCGCGCGCATAAGATCTTTCCGCAGTACGCGCGCCTCGACGCCCTCTACACCAACACCGGCATCGAGCGGCGCTACTCGGTCGAGCCTGAAGAATGGTACCTGCAGCCGCACACCTGGGAGGATCGAACCCGCTCCTACCAGCGCCATGCGCTCGACCTGCTGGAGCGCGTCGCGACGCAAGCGGTGGCCGAGGCGGGGCTCGCCTTGCGCGACATCGACACCATCGTCACCAACACGGCGACCGGCCTCGCCATGCCCAGCCTCGAGGCGCGCCTCATGAACCGCCTCGCCTTCCGTCGCCAACGTGGAGCGGCTGCCGATCTTCGGGCTCGGCTGTGGTGGCGGCGTCGCCGGGCTTTCCCGCGCGGCGCGCATGGCCCAGGCGCGGCCGGGCTCCAACGTTCTGTTTCTTGCGGTCGACCTGTGCTCGCTCTGCCTGCGCCTCAACGATCCGAGCCTCACCATGTTCGTCGCCGGTGCGCTGTTTGGCGACGGGGCGGCCGGCGTCGTGCTGCGCAGCTCCGGTGGCGACAAGCGCGGCGAAGGCGCCCCGGCGCGCGCCGTCATTGGCGGGGTCGGCGACTATTTCTGGTCGAATACCGAGCACATCATGGGTTGGGACATCAAGGACGACGGCTTCGGTATCATATTGAGCCCGGAGCTGCCGGCCCTGATGCGCGAGCGTCTCGGCGAGGCGCTGTTTCCCTTTTTGGCGCGCGAAGGGCTGTCGCTGCAGGACTTCGACGGCTTCCTATTGCACCCCGGCGGCAGCAAAGTCCTGCAGACCGTGGAGGACGCGCTCGGGCTTTCGCGCGATCAGCTCCGGTACTCATGGCAGGTGCTGAAAAACTACGGAAACATGTCGTCGGCGACAGCGCTGTTCGTGCTGAAGGAGGCGCTCGCCGACAATGCGCACGGCCGCTACCTGCTGGCAGCGTTCGGTCCCGGATTTTCCGGCTACTTCATGGTGCTGGAGCTCTGACCGGCGCGTGAGTAGCGCCAACTCCGGGGTTCCATTCCTGCTCATCGCGTCGTTCCATGACTTTAGGATCGATCGGCGGGCCGCTATAGAATTTCGCGGCGCACTTGCCGTGCCTGTTTGCGCGGCGCCGTGCGCGGCACCCCCGGCGAGGAGATCGAGGTTGGCTGACCGAGAGGATGCGCTCACCTGCGCGATCGGCGACGTGCACGGCCATATCGGCAAGCTCGAAAGGTTGCTGGAACGCTGCGAGGGGTTCGCGCCCGGCCGCGCCAAGCGCTTCGTATTCATCGGCGACTACATCGACCGCGGACCCGATAGCCGCGCCGTCGTCGACCTGCTGATCAATTTGCAGAGAGACCTTGGGGAACCGGGTCGTATGCCTGCGGGGCAACCACGAAGCGGTGATCCTCGATGCGGCCCGCGGCCGGCTGGATACGCTGCCGGGAGCGCGTGACCATGGAACAGTGGATCGGCGACAATGGCGGCGGCGCCCCGACGCTTGCCAGCTATGGCGTGGCGCACGCGCGTGATGTGTCGCCGGAGCATCTTGCATGGATGGCCGCGCTGCCGCTGTGGCACGACGATGGCCGGCGTTTCTTTGCGCATGCCGGGGTGCGCCCAGGCCGGCCCCTAAACGATCAGGAGGACGACGACCTGATGTGGATCCGCGAGCCGTTCCTGTCGCATACCGGCGATCTCGGGCGCTTCATTGTTCATGGCCATACGCCAACGCGCACACGCGTGCCGGACCTGCGGGCGAACAGGCTCAATCTCGACACTGCAGCGGGTTACGAGGGGCCGCTGACGGCCGCCATCTTCGAAGCCAGCAAGGCTCGCCCAATCGCCTTTATTTCCAACGTAGGCGAGTTGCGGCCGGGCGACTTGGCGAGGTCTGATCGTTAGCGGTTCTTGATCTTGAGGAACAGGATCGTGCCGGCGAGAACCAGCGTCACCCCATTGGCCAGGATCAGCGGCATGTCTGCGATGAGCGCGCCGTAGACGAGCCAGGTCGCGATACCGGCGACGAGCAGCGCGAAGGTCCGAGCGATATGTCGGGTCGAGCGCGAGCGCCGTTTCAGCACTGCGGGACGAAGCCAGCGTCGTCACTGCGGCGAGCAATCCGATCACCGTCGCGCCGAATTGCCGCTATCCCCTCACTGGCTCGTCGCCGTGGAAGTCCCCGTCGGACCGGAGGTTGACGCGCGCTTCGGGTCAAGCCCTGCCTCTTGCCACGCGAGGCGCAACACCCTGTGGATTATCAGTTCCTTAATCCTTAGCCATCATCCTAGCAGCGCCGGGCGCGGCGCACCCCGTCGTCGACGTGCAGCCTCAACTTATCCGGGTGCGTCCCGAAGTTCGTGGCTTCAACGGCTGCGGGGCGGCAGGAGTGCGGTTTGTTCGTGGCCGGGTAATTCCGGCCTCATTCAACCGGCTTCTTGCCACTTTCTCATACCATCAAGGCTCCACACGGGGCGCGTAGGAGTAGCGATGTTTCGTTTGGTCACGGTGATCGGTCTCATCGGCATTGCGCACGTCGCGACGGCCGAGCCGGTCCGCATGACAGGTGACGACATCAAGCGCGTAATGGTGCCGGGCGCCGTGCTCGAGATCGATACGCCGCTACATATTGGGATTCCTGTGAAAGTCGCCCCTGGCGGCATCGTATCCGCGGAGGCCGGAGCCCTGGGATTGACGCTCGGCGCTCTCAAGGACCGTGGTCGCTATTGGACGGACGGCGACAAGCTCTGCATGAAGTGGTTCAGGTGGTTCGATGCCAAAGCGCGCTGCATGACGCTGCTGCGGGAAGGCAACAAGGTCTATTGGTCCGAGGGAAGCGGCGAGAACGGCACCGCGACGATCACCGAGGCGTCGCCGGTCGTAGTTGCCGTTGCGCCTAGCCCCCCGAAGAAACCAAAGCGTGTCGAGACGGCCGCGGTGGCGGACCCGCTACTCCCGGCGGTCGACGAGCACTGCCTCACCGGCTGCTGCCGAGACGCCGGCGGCGTCCGACACCGCTCCGGCATTGCAATTTGCTGCCGCAGCACTCGGCAAGGCTCTGCCGGGTTCGGCCCCCAGAGAAGCCACGCCTTCCGGCCTCGGCATGAAAGAGCCGGCGGCGAACGAAGAAATACCTGCACCGGCGTATGAGGAAGCCGCTCCCCCGGCGAGTGAGGAGCCCGCTCCGCGCGCTCGAGGCGGAGCCGGCGCCGCAGCAGCGCAAGGTCAAGGCGGCGCGCGTTGCACCGCATGCTCCCGCGGTCCGCAAGAGCGCGCCCAAGCCGCAGAGCACCGCAGAGCTGTCCAAGCCCGCCCAAATCTCCTTCCGCGTCGCCGGCGTCGACGACGGCGACACGCTCAACGTGCGCAGCGGACCCTCGGAGTATCATCCGTCCGTCGGCCGCATCCCGCCCGGCGGACGCGGCGTGCAGATCGTCGGCGCCTGCCGCGAAGTGTGGTGCCCGGTCCGTCACGGGCGCCTCAAGGGCTGGGTCAACCGCTACTATCTCGCCGAGGACGTCAGCCTGCGCCGTTAGGCGCCTGCTGACTTCAAGCAGGTCATTGCCGTTGCTCACGCGTTTTTCGTAGGAGACGCGAAGCCGGGCTTGCCGCTTCTTGAGCCAGATCACGATGCCCGTCAGCGAGAGCATGGCGACGACAAGCCCCATGACGGACAACAGGATGCGGCCCGGCACGCCGGCAATGCGCCCCGAGTGAAGCGGAAACTGCAGCTGCATGAACACGTCGGCCGCGGTGCCCTCCCACGGCACGCGCCCGCCATCAAGGCTGCCACTGCGCGCCATCGACGAACAGCATCTTGACCCCGATGCCACCGCTGCCGTGCTCATCGCCGGGGTTATGGAAGAGGATGGCGTAGATGCCGTGCTGCTGGCCGTAGAAGGCGCCGCCGGCCGGTTCGGCCCAACCGCGCCGCGCCGCCTCCGCCTTCGCCGTGTCGATAGCGCTGGCGTATGAGACAGTGGGTGCGATCGGCTTATTGAGCGGGGCCGGCGCGCGATCGTCGAAGGCGTCGGGTGTCAACTTGGAGATGGTGTTCAGCACCGGGCGAACGATCTCGTTGCCCAGATTCATCGACATCGACGTAAAGGCGATGAGGAACAGCATCGCCCACAGCCACAGTCCGAAGGCGCGATGCAGATCGAGGTTGAGCCTGTAGGTGCTCGCCCCGCGCTTGATCTGCCAGGCGGGCTTCCAGCGCTGCCACCAGGTGCGCCGCGTTCCCTCTTGCATCGGTTCGTCGAGCGCCGCCTCGGCGCTCGCCGCCGCTAGGCCATTACGCCGCGCGCGGCAGCGTCAGGTAAAAGCCGACGAAGCAGTCGAACATCCACACGATGCCGACGATGCCCATGAACCAAACGCCCCAGCGGTCGATGCTGGCGAAGTCGGGGAAGTGCATCGAGTAGTGCAGCTTGTAGAGGAACGGCAGCAGGTTCTCGCTATCGAGCGAGATGCGCCCCCAATAGCGCTTGCCGACGATGCTGCCGGTCGCCGGATCGACGAAGACCTGATTGTAGTCGAGCGGATAGAGGTTGCCGGTCTTGGGATCGACGCGCGGCTCGACGCCGAGCTCGGCGTTGTGCCCTTCCTCGAAGCCAAGCGGCACGAAGGTGACCCTGGCGTGCGGATCGGCGGCTTCGACCTTGGCGAGCAGCTCGAGCGGGGCGAGCGGCACCCCGCTTGTCGGCGCGTCGAAGAGGTGCGGGTTGAGCCACTCGTCGAGCTCGTGATCCCACGAGATCACCGCGCCGGTTAGCCCGGCGATGAACAGGAAGACCGCGATGAACAGCCCGGCCCAACGATGGATGAGTACGAACGTGCTGCGCATAATCCCCCGGTGCGGTCAGGTGCCACGATCGCAATTCCTGACTGCATTTATCCGGTTTCAGATTCGCCGCCGCCCGAAGCCGCAACCCCTGTCGGACCCGTTTCGCCTCAGTACTTGTAGGTGAGGCCCGTGGTGATCGTGCGGGCGGTGCCGACGAAGCAGTCGCCGCGCGCCAGGCAGGTCACCATATACTCCTTGTCCTCAAGGTTGGTGGCATTGATCGACCAGCGCCAGTGCTCCTCTTCATAGGCGACCATGGCGTCGAAGAGGGTGACGGCCGGCGTCTGGAACTGATCGTAACCGTCCCAGGAGGCGCCGACGTAGCGCGTGCCGGCGCCGAGCGACCAGCCTTTGAGCGAGCCTTGGTCGAACGTGTAGATGCCCCACAGCGACGCAAGGTGCTTCGGCACGGATTCCACATTGAAGCCCTCCTGATCGCCGCCCGTGTACTGCGCATCCGTGTAGGAGTAGCCCGCGATGATCTTAAAGTGCTCCGTGACCCGGCCGGTAGCCTCGATCTCGAGCCCGCGGACTGCGCTATGTAATTGCCGCTGACGTTCGGGAAGATCGTTCCGATGTGCGGGAAAAACTGCGCCGCCGATCCCGTGCGGTCCCTCTGGAAGTGACCAAGCAGCGTGATGCTGGTGTTGCCGTCGGGGCGGTAGGTGATCGCCGGCTGCAGCGCGTACCGATCATCGTCGACGTAATCGACCTGCGTCTCGGCATCGCGGGCGGCGCCGGTGAGGCGGTACGACCATTTTCCGTCGGAGGTCACCGGCCCGGTCATGTCGAACTTGACTTGCTTGAAGTCAAACGTCCCGTACTCAACGGTGATCTCGCCGCCCTGCTCGCTCTGCGGGCGCTTTGAGATGGCATTTAGGATGCCGCCGACCGGCGCCTGTCCGTAGAGCACGGAGGCGGGGCCGCGCAGCACCTCGATCCGTTCCATGAAGTACGGATCCATGCGGTAGTTGTAGACGTAGTAGTTGAAGGTGCGCTTCAAACCATCGAGATATTCTGCCGCTTCGGTACCGCGTATGAACGAGGAGTCCGTACGGCCGTCGAAACCGTACCCATCGGCAATGACACCGGGCACGTAGTGCAGCGTCTCCTGCAGTGTGTGCGCGCCCTGGTCGCGGATCTGCTCGGCGCCGACGACCGAGATCGACTGCGGGATTTCCTTCAGCGGCGTGTCGGTTTTGATGCCGGTCGCGGTGTTCTTGGCGACATAGTTCTTCACCGGACCATAAGCCGTCTTGTCGCTCGCGTTCGAGTTACCGGGTCCCGTAGGTGTTTGCTGAACAGGCGGCGCGGGCTGCTGCGCCGCGACGACGGGGGCGGAAGTTGAGCCCTTCTTTTTCGCTTTTGCCTTGGCTTTGGGCGTCGCCTGCTGCGTCTCGACGACGACCGGAGGCAGCGGAGTCGTTTCGGCGGCGGGCGCCGGCTGCGGCGGAGCCGCCTCCTGCGCATAGACCGGTGCGGCTGTGCCGCTCAAGCCCAACAGAAGCACGCAAACAATAGTAGACGCACGCACACACGGACGCATTCGAGGCCCCCCGGTCCCGATACACAACAAAACTACTGGGCAATTCAGTCGAGCGCGCCGACGCGCAACCAGCCGTGGGCGAGGTTGTTACAAACGCGCGATAGATTGTCGACGACAAACGTCCACAAATTACGTGCGCGATCGTCGCGTGTGGCCGATGCCACACGATCTAGAGTGGTTCCAACATGCCTTTGGGATACAGGGTCGGCGCGAGCGTGCCGTCGGCTCACGCTTTGAGCGAACGTCTTAGCGCGAAGTGCAACTCTCACATCCGATGTCGCGGCTGAATTTCCATCTCGATACCGGGAGTGTTTCCCGAGCCGCCTCGATCGGGTGAAGCCCGTAATGACAATCATGCAACAGAGCGGACACGCCTCGCACACCTAGCCGCCCCTTCAATACTTCTCGAGTCGACAATATCGCAGCGCCGTGCAACACATTGGGTTAGTGGTCGGCGTCGGTGCGCTCGGCTGCGGTGTCTTTAGTGTATCTCGTATCGACGCCGGGGGGCTCGAGTGCGTATGCGTATGTGTGTGGCCGCGTGTTTCGCGGCAGGGACTTTCTTTGTCTCATCGATGGCCGTAGCTCAGACCGCCGAGCCGGCGCCCGCGCAAGGCGAAACGACGCCGGCGCCGCCTGCCGCCTCGACGCCGCTTCCGGCGGTGACGGTCGAGACGACCCAGCAGCCCAAGAAGGCCGCCGCCAAGAAAAAGGCGAAAGCGAAGCAGGAAGCGCCGGTTACGGCCGGTCCGACGCCGCCCGAAGTGCAGCCGCAGACTGCGTCGACCGTTGCGCGCGGCGCGCCGGGATCAGGGACCGGCCCGCTCAATGGCTATGTCGCGACCAACACCACCACCGGCACCAAGACCGACACGCCGCTGCGCGAGGTGCCGCAGTCCGTCACGGTCGTCGGCAAGGAGCAGATGCGCGACCAGGGCGTGCAGAACCTGCAGGAGGCCTTCCGCTACGTGCCCGGCGTTGTCGCCGATCCGTTTGGGTTCGACAGCCGCGGCAACTCGGCGATCGTTCGCGGCCTCAACGCCCCTTACTTCGTCGACGGTTTGCAGACGACCTACGGCTTCAACTCCTCGACAGCGATGATCGAGCCTTACGCGCTCGAGCGCGCGGAGGTGCTGCGCGGGCCCGCCTCGATGCTCTACGGGCGCTCGGCGACCGGCGGTCTCATTAACGCCATATCCAAACTGCCGAGCGAGATCCCCTATAAGGAAATCGGCATCGAGTACGGCTCGTTCGACTTCAAGCAGGTGAAGCTCGACGCGACGGGCGTGCTCACCAGCGATGGAAAATGGCTCTACCGCATCGTCGGCCTCGCCCGTGACGCCGACACGCAGGTCGATTTCGTCGACAACGACCGTCTGATGCTGGCGCCGTCGCTCACCTATCGCCCGACCAAGGACACGAGCATCACCGTGCTCGGCAACTTCCGCAACGATGACAGCGGCTCGGCGCTGCAGTTCCTGCCGGCAGCCGGCACGCTCTATCCCAACGTCAACGGGCGCATCGTTCCGCGCAGCACCTTCCAGGGCGAGCCGGGAGACCGCTACGACACGGACGGCGAAGCCGTCTCGCTATTCGTCGACCAACGCCTGGCGCCGGGCCTCGAGCTGCACCATACCTCGCGCTACTCGCACATCGACAACGAATATGACTCGCATCTGCCGATCATCATGACGCCACTACGGGCGAACTTCGTTGGCGGCATCGTCCCATTTCTCGACCAAAACAACCTTCCGTTCCTTGACGCTGACCAGACTGAGGTCGCTCGGTTGCGCACGATACGGATCACCGATACCGAGGTGTGGAACACGGATACCAACTTGACGGCGCGCTTCAGCACCGGCGCGCTCGACCACACCGTGCTCGGTGGGTTCGACTACATGCGCTACGCATCCCATCAGCTTGCGTCGCCCATCCTCGTTGACAACCTGATCACGCCAACGACGACACCAGCTGCGTTCTTACCCTTCCTGAATGCGGTCCTGGGGGTGCCTGGCTATCAATCCGTCTGGGACATCTACGCGCCTAGCTACGGCCAGCAGCCGTACTACATCGCACTTGGCGCGGGTTTAACTTTCCCTTCGCCCGGTGACGTAACGCTCGAGGACCGCGGAACGGAAGTTCAGCAGTCGACCGGACTCTACATCCAGGACCAGGTGAAGCTTGGAAACTGGACGGCGGTGCTTGGCCTGCGCCAGGACTGGCTGGCCATCCAGCAGGACGGGGAAGCCGACCGCAGCGAGCAGGCGACGACAGGCCGCGCTGCGCTTCTCTACAACTTCGACTTCGGATTGACGCCTTACATCTCATACTCAGAGGCGTTCACGCCGCAGCTTGGCACACGGGTGGGCGAGGACATCAACACTCCGCTGGCCGATACGGTCGCCGCCGATCCATTGGAGGGCCAGCAGGTGGAGATCGGCCTGAAATATCAGCCGGACGGTGCGCCGTTCATGATCAACGCCGCGATCTACGAGCTGACCGAGCGCAACCAGGTCATCTCGCTCGATACGATCGCCTCGTCGGTGCAGGGTGCCGACGTCAAGGTGCGCGGCTTCGAGATCGAGGCGGTCGGGAAGGTGACGTCCGAGCTCACGGCCATCGCCTCCTATTCGTACACGCAGGCGGAGTACGAGAAGTATCCGGATCTAGTGCCTGGCGCCGGCTTCCCCGTCGCGATGGAGGGAGACCCGGTGGAAAGCGTCCCTGAGCACCTTGCGTCGCTATGGGCCATTTACACGCTGCACGACGGCTTCTTGCGCGGCGTTTCGGTCGGCGCGGGCGTGCGCTACGTCGGCGAGACAGTGAGCACCGGCGTCGATCTCGCAACGAACCAGGAGATCTCCGTCACGACGCCCGCGTACACGCTGTTCGACGCCATGGTCGCCTATGAGACGCCTGAGTATCGCTGGCAGCTTACCGCGCAGAAATCTCGAGGACGAATATTATGTGACCGCATGCGGCTCCATGCGCGGAGACTGCTTCGCCGGTCAGGCGCGCACCATCATCTCGAGCTTCTTCTACAAGTTCTGAGCACGATAATCGCCGGAGCGCGCGGTCGCTCCGGTTTCTGACCTATGGGAGAGCAAGGCAGGCTTGGAAGACCTCAGCATCGCGATGGTCGCGCTCGTCACCACGGCGGGCACGCTGCTGCTTGCCGGCGGCATCGCGCTTTTGCGCCTTTCCTGGCTCGGAAGACGCCCCCGCAACCTGCCGTTCCTATTCGGCGGCTGGCTGCTCATCATCGCCGGTTTGGCGGCGTTCGATCACGCCTGGGATGCCGAGGTGGGCAGCGCCTACGGGCTTATCGCGTTATCGCTGGCAGCCTATGCGGTTGTGGTGATGGGGCTCGAAAATCGGCGGCATAAGGCCCCAAAGGTGCGCGAGGTCGCGCTCGAGCCGGAGGACCGCCCCACCAACTGGCCGCGCGCCATTGCCAAGGCGCTGCTGTCGATCGTGCTCGCCGGCATCGCGGCGATCGGCGTCGGCGTTGCCTTCGCCGTCGCCATGCCGCTGCCGACGCACGACCGCATCGTCGTCGGCGGACTGCTCGTTCCCATCCTATGGGGCGCCGGGATGGCGTGGACGCTTAGCGATGCTAAGCTACTGCGCGCAACACTGGTGCTCGGCTCGATCTCCGCCTTGGGCTACGGCATCGCTTTTCTGCCCAAGGTGCTCCCCTGATGCACGAGCGCGTCGAGGTCAAACCGCGCAAGCGCCAGTTCCTCCCGCCGGACTTCGTGCGGGCCATGCTGGCGGGTCACTCGGCGCTCGGGCTAGCCTTCGCGGCGCTCATCTTCGTCGTCTGCCTCACCGGGACGGTCTGCGTCTTCCTTTTCGAGCTGCATCGGTGGGAGCAGCCCGATGCGCCGGTCGTCACGCGCCTGCCCACGCCGGAAGCCATTGGGGCCGCGGTGCGCGCCGGTCATGCCCAAGCGCTAGCTGACAACGCCGCGCATGAACTCTTCGTGCAGGGCCCCAACCCCGCCTCGCCGCGCTTGCACGTGAACTACCATGACCATGCGACCGGAGCCGACGGCAATTGGCTCGCCGATGCCGACGGCAAGCTCGTCACGCGCATCAAGGCGCCGTGGGCCGTGTTCATCGGCGAGCTGCACATGCAGTTACATTTGCCGCGAACCTGGGGGATGATGCTCGTCGGCCTGACGGGGGTCGCGCTGCTGTCGTCACTTATTTCCGGCCTGCTCTCACATCCGCGCATCTTCAAGGACGCGTTCTCGCTTCGATGGGGAGGATCGCGGCGTCTACAGGAGGCAGACCTGCACAATCGCCTCGGCGTGTGGGGGCTGCCGTTCCACGTCATCGTCTCACTCAGCGGCGCGCTGCTCGGGCTGTCGACGCTGATCGTGGGGGTGCTGGCGCTTGCCGCCTACAATGGCAATTCCGAGGAGGCGTTTGGCACCATCCTCGGACCGCGCGCCACCGCCGATGAGACCGCGGCGCCTATTCCCGACGTCGCCGCGATGATCCGCCATGTGCAGGCGTCGAAGCCAGACGCGACGTTCACCAGCGTACATATCGACCACATTGGCAAGGCAGGGCAAGTGGTGCATCTCGGGATGCGCACGCCGGGTCACGTCGCCATGGCCAACAACTATTACTTCAAAGGCGACGGCACGCCGCTCGGCGACGGGGGCTTCGAAACCGGAGGAGTTGGTCAGCAGATCCTCGGCGTGCTGCAGCCGCTGCACTTCGGGTGGTTCGGCGGCTTTCCGGTCAAGATCGCTTACGGCGTGCTCGGCCTGGCGCTCGCCGTCATCACGCACACGGGCGTCACCATCTGGCTGGCGCGGCGGCGCGACAAGGGCCGGCCGACGCCGCGCTGGGAAAAAGTGTGGGCCGTCGTCGGCTGGAGCCAGCCGCTGGCGTTTGCAACGAGCGCCGCGGCGGCGCTGCTCGTCGATGGCGACATGATCCTGAAAGTCTACCTCGGCACCGTCGGCGCCGCGTTTGCATTGGCTGCGGTGTTGCCGAGCGCAGCTGCGACGGCGCTTGCCCTACGCGCGTTGAGCTCGCTCGCGCTGGTGGGCGTCGTGTGCGCGCACATCGCCATATGGGGCGCGGGCGTGACCGATCCGATGGCATGGATCGTCGATGGCGCGATCATCGTCATAGCGCTGACGATTGCGGCGCCGATCTTCAGCCGTGTTAGTGCGCGCGCCGATCAGCCGGCCACAACGTGAAATCGTCCGTTGCAAGCGATGCTGCGTGTACGATTGGGTTCATGCTTTCCTAAGCATGCACTAACATTGCCGACGCCAGCGCAGCAAATTTCGGCGCGGTCATAAGCATTCGGCTGCGCGTCGATTGTCTGGAGTTTGCCGCTGAAATCCGGTGTTTGGCAGCGGCCGCGCGCCCCGCGCCGACGCCAGCACGGTTAAGCCGCGTACTCAAATTATCAACGATCTCGCCCTCACGTTCGCGCTGCAGCTGAGGCGTGGGCGGCATGGCCGCCGCTTAGCTGAGGGAGCGATGGTCCGGCTTGTGCATTCCGGCTTATGCACGATGCAGATCAATCTGCATTCCGATCGAGGAAAGCGCAGCGGTACGGACAACCGGCGCTTCATAACGGAACGCTGCCCCAAGCTGGGGCAGTGCAGGCGCGGCGAAGTTTGAGATTGCAGGCTGAGATCGGTGGCCATGGCTGAAACTATTCGCGCTTGCCGCAGGGAGGACGTGCCGGCCGTAGCCGACATCTTCGCGCGCGTGCTTCTGAAGCAGAAGCGCGTCCCCGGCGACGATCTCGCGAGCTACTTCGAAGACCTCGTGTTCGGCGGCGAGCAAGGCGGCGCCGAGGCGCGCTCGCGCGTGTTCGTCGACGCCGGCGGCGATGTGCGCGGCTTCATCGGCATCTGGCCGCGGCGCATGCTGCTGCAGGGACGCACCATCGAAGCTGCCGCCGCCGGATCGCTGATGGTCGACCGCCCGGAACAGAATCCCACCGCCGGCGCGCGCCTGTTGCGCTCCTTCCTCAGTGGTCCGCAGGACCTTTCGTTCAGCGAGACCGCCAACGACATCTCGCAGCGCATGTGGGAGAAGGCGGGCGGCGAACGCCTCGCGGCTTCGAGCCTCGACTGGCTGCGCGTGCTGCGCCCCGCCGGTTTCGCCGTGTCGGTCGCCGGAAATGCATTCCGCCCCGCAGCGTGGCTGCGCCCGGTGGCTGCCGGCGTCGACCGCCTGATCGAGGGACGAGGCCGTAACCCGCTGCTTCCCGCGAGCGAGACGATGGGGCGCCGCGACGCCGATGCCACGAGCGGCGAGATCGCCGCTCTGATCCCCAAGCTGAGCGACAGCTACGAGCTGCATCCCGATTGGCAGACGCCGGACCTGCCGTTCCTTCTGGCGCACGCCGAAAGCAAGGAGCGTTACGGCAAGCTTTACCGCCGCATCGTCTATGCGCGCGGCGGCGAGCCAGTCGGCTGCTATCTCTACTATGCGCGCCGCGGCGAGGTCGCCCGCGCCCTGCAGGTGCTCGCGCTTCCCGGTGCCGTCGGCGCCACGCTCGACAGCCTTTTCAGTCACGCGGCGCAATTGGGCTGCGTCGCAGTGCGCGGCCGCGCCGAGCCCGATTTGCTCGATCCGCTGATCTCTCGCCGCTGCCTTCTGTTTCACGTATCGGCCATGGTGGTGCACGCGCGCGACAAGGCGCTGCTCGCCGAAGTTCGCGGCTCGCGCGCGTTGCTCACGGGCCTTGCCGGCGAAACTTGGACGCGGCTTGTCGGCGGAGAGTTTGCGTAACGAGGGGCGCGACGCGCTCGGGAGTGACCGATTATGTGCGGAATTGCCGGCTACTATCGTCTGCCTGTCGCGCTCGAGCAGCGCCGCGGTCTGCTCGACCGCATGATCGGCACGCTCGCTCACCGCGGCCCCGACGGCAACGGCATCTACGTCGACGGGGACGTCGGCCTCGGCGCACGCGCGCCTCAGCATCATCGACGTCGGCGGCGGCCACCAGCCGATGTGCAACGAGGACGGCACGGTCTGGATCACCTTCAACGGCGAGATCTTCAACTACGTCGAGCTGCGCGCCGAGCTGATCGCCCGCGGCCACAGCTTCAAGACCACCTCCGACACCGAGGTCATCGTCCATCTCTACGAGGAGCGCGGGCCGGATTGCGTCACGGCGCTCAACGGCGACTTCGCCTTCGCCATCTGGGATGCGCGCGCAGCAGCGCCTGGTGCATGGCGCGCGACCGCGCCGGCGTGCGCCCGCTCTACTATGCGGTGCGCGATGGGGCGATCGCCTTCGCCTCCGAGGTCAAGGCGCTGCTCGAGGTGCCGGGCATCAGTGCCGCGCCTGATCCCATCGCGCTCGACCAGATGTTTACGTTCTGGTTTCCCCTTGGCGCCGCGCACGCCGTTCAAGGACATCGCCGAGCTGCCGCCGGCGCACGTGCTTATCGCCAACGCGCAAGGCATCACGAGCAAGCCGTACTGGCGCTTCGAATATCCGGACGCCGCCGACGATCGTCCCGTGTCGCCGGCCGAGGAGGCGCGCATCACCGAAGAGGTGCGCGCGCTGCTGCTCGATGCCGTGCGCATCCGCTTGCGTGCCGACGTGCCGATCGGCGCTTACCTCAGCGGCGGGCTCGATTCCTCGATCACCACGGCGGCCATCCGCAGCTTCGTGCCCGACCAGCTCCGCTCGTTCTCGGTCGCGTTCGAGACCGCCGAGTTCGACGAAAGCGAATTCCAGCGCGAGATGGTCGACGCGCTCGACCTGAAGCATTCGACCGTCGACTGCCGCGACGGCGACATCGCCGGCGTGCTGCCGGAGCTCATCCACCACACCGAGCGGCCGATCATGCGCACGGCGCCGGCGCCGCATGCTCATGCTGTCGAGGCTGGTGCGCGACAACGGCTTCAAGGTGGTGATGACGGGCGAGGGGGCGGACGAAGTGTTCGCCGGCTACGACGTGTTCAAGGAAGCGAAGGTGCGCCGCTTCTGCGCCGCGCAGCCGGCTTCCAAGCGCCGCCCGCAACTGCTCGAGAAGCTCTACCCCTACATGCCGCGCCTGCAGGGCCAGTCGCAGCGCTACCTCGAGGCGTTCTTCGGCGGCGAGCCAGGAGGCCTCGACGATCCGCTCTATTCGCACCTGCCGCGCTTCCGCTCGAGCGCCGGTGCCAAGGCGTTCTTCTCCGCCGACTTGCGGGCCGAGATCGGCAACTACGACGCGCTCGCCGATCTGCGCGAGCGTCTTCCGGCGGACTTCATGCGCTGGCATCCGCTGTCGCAGTCGCAGTACCTCGAGAGCGCCTACCTGCTGCCGGGCTACATCCTCTCGTCGCAGGGGGACCGCGTCGGCATGGCGAATGCCGTCGAGGGCCGCTTCCCGTTCCTCGACCACCGCGTCATCGAGCTCGCCGCGCGCATTCCGCCGCGCCTCAAGCTCAAGGGCCTCACCGAGAAGCACATCCTGCGGCAGAGCATGAAGCACCTGCTGCCGGGAGGGATCGCCACGCGGCCGAAGCAGCCGTACCGGGCGCCCGAGAGCCGCGCGTTCCTGCGCTCAGGCGCGGCCGCTGCCGTGCTGGATCACATGTCGCGCGGCAAACATCAATGCGGCCGGATACTTCGACGCCGAGTTCGTCGACCGCCTGGTGCAGAAGTGCTCGCGGCTCCCCTCGACCGGCTTTCGCGACAACCTCGCGTTCGTCGGCATCCTTTCAACGCAGGTCTGGCACGAGACCTTCGTCAACGCCGCCACTGCGAACCCTGGCATAGCGCTTGCTTCCCTCAACGCGAGACTACGGCGCAGCGAGCCGCCGACCGCAGCCGCCCATCCTTAACCCAAACGACAGAGTAGGCGTAATGACTAGCGATCCAAAGCAAGCGATCCGTGAGTTCATCGAGATGAGTTTCCTCTTCCGCGAAGGCCGCCAGCGGCTCGCTGACGATGAATCCCTGCTCGGTGCCGGTCTCATCAACTCAACCGGCATCCTCGAGCTCGTCGCATACCTCGAGTCCGAGTTCGGCATCGTCGTGCAGGACGAGGAAATCGTCCCGGAAAACCTCGATTCCGTGGGCAAGATCGCGGCCTACGTCGACATGAAGCACGCGGCCCAGCCGCTCAGCGCCATCGCGGTGTGAAACCAAACGCCCCGTCGTTGCCGGCCGTCATGAGGAGCCACGCAGATGCGCTTTGAACAGTTCCTGCGCCACAGCGCCGAGCGCTTCCCGGACAAAACCGCGCTCGTCGCATCCGGCAAGCGGCTCACTTACAGCCAGCTCGACGACCTCTCCGATGAGCTCGCCAGGGCCTCATCGACCGCGGCATCGCCCGCGGCGATCGCGTCGTGCTGTTCCTGGACAACAGCGCCGAGGCGGTTGTCTCAATTTTCGCCGTCCTCAAAGCCGGGGCAGTCTTCAGCCCGGTCAACCCTTCGACCAAGGCGGACAAGCTCGCCTACATCCTCAACAACTGCCGCGCGCGTGGCGTGATCACGCAGCAGAAAATCGCCGCCGTCGCCGCCGACGCGGTCGAGGCTTCGCCCTCGGTCGTTGTGACCATCGTCGCCGATGGCGAGGCGGCGCCTCAGGTGGAAGGCTTCGTGCATTGGAACGACGTGCTCACCGCGCCGGCGTTCCAGTTGCTGCGCGGCGCCAACGGCATCGACATCGACCTCGCGATGCTCATCTACACCTCGGGCTCGACCGGCTTCCCGAAGGGCGTGATGATGACGCATCAGAACGTCGTCGCCGCCGCCAGATCCATCACCACCTACCTCGAAAACACGGCCGACGACATCATCCTCAACGTGCTGCCCGTTGCCTTCGACTACGGCCTCTATCAGGTGCTGATGGCGGTGAAGGTCGGCGCCACGCTCATTCTCGAGAAGTCGTTTGCCTTCCCCCAGGTCATCCTCAATCGCTGCGCCGAGGAGAAGGTCACCGGCCTGCCGCTGGTGCCGACCATGGCGGCGATCCTTATAGCTCAGCGCAACATCGCGCCCGGCACCCTGCCGCATCTGCGCTACATCACCAACACGGCCGCAGCTCTGCCACCGGCGCATATCGAGCGCCTGCAGGCACTGTTCCCGCACGTCGCGCTTTATTCGATGTACGGCCTGACCGAGTGCAAGCGCTGCACCTGGTTGCCGCCGGCAGAGCTCAAGAATCGCATCTCGTCGGTTGGCATCGCCATCCCCGGCACCGAGGCCTACGTCGTCGACGATCAGGGCAACAAGGTCGCGCCCGGCGTCGTCGGCGAACTGGTCATCCGCGGTGCGCACGTCATGAAGGGGTACTGGGAAAACCCCGAGGCGACGGCCCGCGCGCTGCGCCCGGGCCTGCACGCGTGGGAGCGGGTGCTGCACACCGGCGATCTGTTCCGCACCGATGATGAGGGCTTCCTCTATTTCGTCGGCCGCAAGGACGACATCATCAAGTCGCGCGGCGAGAAGGTTGCCCCGAAGGAAGTCGAGAACGTCATCTACGCGCTGCCCGGCGTTGCCGAGGTTGCCGTCATCGGCGTGCCCGATCCGATCCTCGGCAGCGCCATCAAGGCGGTCGTCGCGCCTGAGCCCGGCGTGAGCCTCGAGACGGCGGACATCGTGCGCCACTGCGCCCGCTTCCTCGAGGACTTCATGGTTCCCAAGTTCGTCGAGTTCCGCCCGTCCCTGCCGAAGACGGATTCGGGAAAAATCAGCCGCCGCCTCGTCGCCGAGACCCAAGCCGAGAAGCACAATGACGCAACGCTCTAAAATCGCAGTGTGACACTCACAACTCACGTCGTTGTCGGTACGTATGAGGAGCCAGGCAGATGCGCTTTGAACAGTTCCTGCGCCACAGCGCCGAGCGCTTCCCGGACAAAACCGCGCTCGTCGCATCCGGCAAGCGGCTCACTTACAGCCAGCTCGACGACCTCTCCGATGAGCTTGCGCAGGGCCTCGTCGATCGCGGCATCGCCCGCGGCGATCGCGTCGTCCTCTTCCTCGACAATAGTGCCGAGACGGTTGTCTCAATTTTCGCCGTCCTCAAAGCCGGGGCCGTCTTCAGCCCCGTCAACCCTTCGACCAAGGCGGACAAGCTCGCCTATATCCTCAACAACTGCGGCGCCCGCGGATTGGTCACGCAGCAGAATATTGCTGCCGTCGCAGCCGATGCGGTTCTGGCTTCTCCGTCGGTGGCACTGACGATCATCGCCGACGGCGAGGCGGTACCGTCGAGCCAGGGCGTCGTGCATTGGAACGACGTGCGCACCGCGCCCTCAGCTTGCGCTCCTGACTGGAGCTCCCGGTATCGATGTCGACCTCGCGATGCTCATCTACACCTCGGGCTCGACCGGCCTGCCGAAGGGCGTGATGATGACGCATCAAAACGTCGTCGCCGCCGCGACCTCGATCACCACGCTCATCGAGAACACACCCGACGACGTCATCCTCAACGTGCTGCCCGTCTCCTTCAACTACGGGCTATATCAAGCGCTGATGGCGGTGATGGTCGGCGCCACGCTGGTGCTCGAGAAGTCATTCGCCTTCCCGCAGGTCATTCTCAATCGCTGCGCCGAGGAGAAGGTCACCGGCCTGCCGTTGGTGCCGACCATGGCGGCGATCCTGTTGGCACAACGAAGTCTCGCGCCGGGTGCGCTACCGCACCTGCGCTACATGACCAATACGGCAGCGGCGCTGCCGCCGGCGCACATCACGCGGTTGCAGGCACTGTTCCCGCACGTCGCGATCTATTCAATGTTCGGCCTGACCGAGTGCAAGCGCTGCACGTGTCTGCCGCCAGCCGAGCTCAAGAATCGCATGTCGTCGGTCGGCATCGCCATCCCCGGGACGGAGGCCTACGTCGTCGACGACGGCGGCAACAGGGCCGCGCCCGGCGTCGTCGGCGAGCTGGTCATTCGCGGTGCGCACGTCATGCAGGGCTACTGGGGGAATCCTGAAGCCACCGCCCGCGCCTTGCGCCCCGGCCCGCACGAGTGGGAACGGGTGCTGCACACCGGCGATCTCTTCCGCACGGACGATGAAGGCTTCCTCTATTTCGTCGGCCGCAAGGACGACATCATCAAGTCGCGCGGCGAGAAGGTGAGCCCGAAGGAAGTCGAGAACGTCATCTACGCGCTGCCCGGTGTGACCGAGGCGGTCGTCATCGGCGTGCCCGATCCGATCCTCGGCAGCGCCATCAAAGCGGTCGTGGCGACCGCGCCCGGCGCGAGCGTCAACGCAGTAGACATCGTGCGCCACTGCGCCCGCTTCCTCGAAGACTACATGGTCCCGAAGTTCGTCGAGTTCCGCCCGTCCCTGCCGAAAACGGATTCGGGAAAGATCAGCCGCCGCCTCGTCGCCGAAACCCAAGCCGAGAAACACCATGACGCCAGCCTCTGACAAGATTGCACCGACCCACTCCACCAATGATCTTTTCGGCGGACAGCCTGCGCCTCGACGGGCCCGAGGCTGTGCGCTCGATCACGCAGGGCATCCGCGATCAGATCCAGCGCCGCCTGCGTCGGCGCGGTGCCGTCATCGGCCTTTCCGGCGGCATCAATTCCAGCGTTACCGCGGCGCTTTGCGTCGCCGCCTTAGGACCTAGCAACGTACTCGCCGTGCTGATGCCGGAGAAGGATTCCGATCCCGAGAGCATGCGCCTCGGCCGCCTCGTCGCCGACACCTACGGTATTCGCCACGTGGTCGAGGATATTGCGCCGACGCTGTCCGCTGCCGGCTGCTATCTGCGCCGCGACGGGGCGATCCGCGAGTTGTTCCCCGACTTTGGTCCCGACTGGAGCTGCAAGGTGGTGCTGTCGAACGCGCTGCACGGCAACCGATACAGCCTGACCAAGCTCGTCGTGCAGTCGCCGACCGGCGAGCGCAAGGAGGCGCGCATGCCGCTCGCCGTCTATCAGGCCGTCGTCGCCGCCACCAACATGAAGCAGCGCACGCGCAAGCAGCTCGAGTACTATCACGCCGACCGGCTGAACTACGCCGTGGCCGGCACGCCGAACCGGCTCGAGTACGACCAGGGCTTCTTCGTCAAGAACGGCGACGGCGCCGCCGACTTCAAGCCGATCGCGCACCTCTACAAGTCGCAGGTCTATCAGCTCGCCGAGGAGCTCGGCATTCCCGCGGAGATCCGCCGCGCGGCCGCCGACGACCGACACCTGGTCGATGGCGCAGACGCAGGAGGAGTTCTATTTCGCGCTGCCCTACGCGCAGATGGACCTCTGCCTCTACGGCTTGGAAAACGGCATTCCGGCGGCCGAAGTGGCGCGCGCGACGGGATTGACGCGAGAGCAGGTGCTCCTCGTGTGGCAGGACATTGAGGCCAAGCGCAAGGCAACGCGCTATCTGCACGCGCCGCCGCTGCTGATCGAGGACGCAGGCTCAAGCTCGGCCGCCTGAGCTTCGCCGATGTGGATGCTGTCGCTGAGCGCTTACTTCCTTCGGCGCCCCGCGACGAGGGTCAATCGTGGTGCGCCGAGCAAGCGGCCATCAGCTCTCCGGCGAGCTTTGGCGATGCGGCATGCGAGATGTCGCCGAAGCTCAGCATCCCGACCATGCGCTTGTTATCGTCGATGACGGGAAGGCGGCGGATCTTCTTGCTCTCCATGACGCCTAGCGCTTCGTCGATGCTGTCGCGATCTCGACAGTAGACGATGCCCTTGGTCATCACGTCGCGCGCAGTCAACGTGCCGACGTCGCGGCCATTGGCTACGCCACGGCAGATGATGTCGCGGTCGGTCACCATGCCGATGAGCCGATCGTTCTCGCCAACGGGAATGGAGCCGACGTCGAGCTCGCGCATCTTCTTGGCGATCTCCGTGACTGACGTCTGCGGACCGACCCACTCTGCACCCTTGTGCATTGCTGCTTTGACGGTGGATTTCATGGGTACCTCCAGGGTTGTGATGCTCGCCATCCCCGTTCAGCCACTCGGCTCTATTTGTTTAGATGGCGGCGGCATTGAGTGCCGTCAACGTCCCTCAGGGCGTCTGGGGCGGAAGGGCGCCGATGCCCCGTTGCGACGCCTTTTCTAAGCAGAGTCGAATCAGCTGTGCCGCGCCGAGCAGGGCGGCGTCGGGCCTCACTACGACGAAGGTCGGGATCGCCGCGAGGTATGCGCTCAGGCGGCCCTTATCCTCGAAGCGGGCCCGGAACTGTGAACGCGCGAACGCCTCGCCGAGCCTCGGCACGATGCCGCCGGCGATATAGATGCCGCCGCGCGCACCGAGCGACAGCGCCAGGTTGCCGGCGACCGTGCCGAGCATGGCGCAAAACATGGCGGTCGCCTGCTTCGCGCATGCATCGCCCGCCGCCGTTTGCGGGTCGGAGATCTGCGCCGCCGTCAGCGCCGCGGCCGGCGTGCCGGCGAGCTCGCACAGGGCGTTGTAGAGATTGACGAGCCCGGGTCCCGATAGAACGCGCTCGGCCGAGACGTGGTCGTAGCGCTTGCGCATCAACGCGAGAACCGCGCTCTCTTCGTCGTCCGCCGCCGCCATAGTGACGTGACCGCCCTCGCCGGCAATCGGCATGAACGCGTCTCCTTGCGGAACCACGGCGCTGACGCCGAGACCGGAGCCGGGGCCGATGACGCCCATTGGCATGCCGGCGACCGGCTCGCCGCCGCCGACCTTGCGCAAGTCGTTGGCCGCAAGGTGCGGCACGGCGAGGGCGTTGGCATAGAAGTCGTTGATGACGACCAGCTGATCGAGGCCGAAACGCGCTTTCAGGTCCGCGACGGAGAAGGTCCAGGGATGATTGGTGAGCGTCACCTGGTCGCCGCTGGTCGTCGCGGCAACGGCCAGCACCGCCCGCAACGGGCGCCCGCCATCGGCCCGCGGCAAGGTAGGCGGCGATGGCGTCGCCGAACGTCTCGTAGTCATCGCACAGGAAGTTCTGCGGCTGCGTCAGGGTCTGCGCCGGCGTAACGAGCGCAAAACGGGCATTGGTTGCGCCGATGTCGCCGACAAGCCCCCAATCCATCGCCCACATCAGACACACCTTCGCGCGAATTCATCTGTGCGGAAGACTAGGTCAACCCGCTTCCGCGCGGTCAAGTGCTTCGCACCGGACGTGGTTCCCACACGTTGAGTGAAATGTGCCGAATGCGATCGCCGGCGGGCAGCTCAGCTCAGAGGTTGGAGCAGAAGTAGCCGCCGCCGCCACTGAGATTGGGCTTTTGCCCCGCGATAGGGGTTCCGGCAGGACAGATGCAGTTGCCGTTCGATGGGCTGGTAACCGACGTGCCGCTCGTCGTGCACTGCGGAATCTGGGTGGTCGGTGCCGCCGGTTTTTGCGTGGCCAGCGTCGGGAAGGTCGGAGCGTAGATCTTCGGGTCGTCGCGCCGGTGGCGATCGATCAGCGACCTTTGCGGGTCGTCGCTGAGATAAACCCGCAGACCCCCGGTGATGCTGTTGAAGTCCTCATCGCCGAAATCACCGCGGGCAAAGAGCGACAAGGGAACCTCGCATGCCGCGGATAAGGTACTCCGCACCCGCAGCGCCGAAGCTCGTCTCGTTGATGTAGCGATAGCCGGCGTACACCTTGAAATCGTCGGTGATGTAGTAGGCCGCATCGGCTTGGCCGAAGAGGTGATTGTCGTCGAGCGTGAGCACCGGAGAGCCGTCGATGAAATTCGGCGCATCGAAGCTCTCGTAGCCGACGATGCCCTCGAGCGTCACCTGCCCGATGTAGAGCTCGCCTTCGAGTGCGGCGCGCCAGACGTTCATCGAATCCCACGTGTGATAGCTGCCGTAGAGGCCGAGCAGGTAGCTCGAGGGATCACGTGTGAAGAGATGCAGTGCGGCGCCGCCGAGGACCTCGTCGTCGAACGATCCCACAGCGCCGTCGGCCTGCACGCCGAGCCACGGCGCAAGCGGCATGGCGAAGCTGCCGGTCGCAACGCCTTCGCCTTCGTCGGCGGTGCTGCCGCCTTCAACGCTCAGCTTGCCG
This sequence comes from uncultured Alphaproteobacteria bacterium, assembly GCA_963831175.1. Lineage (GTDB taxonomy): Bacteria > Pseudomonadota > Alphaproteobacteria > Rhizobiales > Hyphomicrobiaceae > Hyphomicrobium_A. The sequence goes on from CAWHOZ010000018.1 coordinate 41,113, forward strand.
TTCGGGCCCGACACGGCGGGAAGCTCGCTGGCCGGACGCGGCAGAGCGCGCTTGCAAGGACCAACCCGACGTATGCGGCGAGGAGCAATTTGATCCGGGCGTGCAATGGCGTCACCTGAGTTGGAGAGCCGAACGCACGGGGACGACTTATGTCATTATGCTAGATAATGCTGCTGTCATCGTCAGATTCGGGCGCCCAGCACAACGAGGAGGGCCGAACGAATCGCCGCGCGTGGCCGAAGAGCAGCGCTTCGCCACAAGCAAAAGCACCGCGGCGCGGGCCGCGGTGCTCGGGATCGCTCGAATCGAGGCGAAGGCGCCGTCAGTTGACGCGCGCGACCTCGACGAGGTTGTCGGAGAACGTCGGCGCACGGCCGAGGCCCGACCAGGCGTCGGACGAGATCGAGTTCACCGATCCGTCCGAGCGGTTGAGCGAGCGCCAGTAGCCGAGCGTCGCGACGACGATGCCGGGATTGACGTCGTCGGTCACGCGCGCCACGCCCTCGAAGTCGCCGCGGCCGTTGTACACGCGCACCGGGTCGCCTTCGCGGATGCTGCGCGTCTGTCGGCGTCCACCGTGTTGATCATCACGAACTGCTCGCCCTGGCCTCTGATCTTGTGCGGCTCGTTGGCGTAGCACGAGTTGAGGAAGCCGTGGCTCTTCGGCGAGATGATGTTGAGCGGATAGAGCTTGGCGCAGCTCCGGGTTGGTCTCCGGCGATTCGCGCACCGGCACGTAGCCGGGCAGCGGATCGACCGGCTCGCCCGACTGCTCGCCGTCGTACATGGCGCGGAACGGCCCGGCGACGAAGTTCTTGGCGTCGTTGCAGCAGCATCTCGACCTTGCCGGACGGCGTCGGGAACTTGCCTTCAGCGTGCGGCGCGCGCGTATCGGCGGAGCCGACGTCGATCTTGAAGTAGCCGTGCTGCCTTGAAGTAGTCCATGTCGACGCCGCCCATCTTGGGATCGGCCCAGTTGATGTACTCGGCGCACAGCTCGCTGTCGGTCATTTTGAAGACCGGCTCGTCGAAGCCCATCTCCGTTGGCAAGCAGCCGCCACATGTCGCTCGTCGGCTTGCACTCGCCCGGCGGGTCGATCGCCTTCTCATTGTACGTGAAGTAGAAGTGCCCCCACGACCACATCATGTCCTCGGCCTCGCCGGCCATCGCCGACGGCAGGATGATGTCGGCGTACTTCGCCGTGTCGGTGATGAAGTGCTCGGCGACGACCGTGAACAGGTCCTCGCGCTTCAGGCCCTCGACGATCTTGTTGGTCTCGGGCGATCTGGCTGACGGGGTTGGTGCAGAACACGAACAGGCTCTTGATCGGCGGATCGAGCTTCATCTCGCCGGTGAGCGCCTGCGCCGAGCCGCAGATTGTTGACGACGCGCGTGCCCGGCTTGATCCAGTCGGGCCGCGCCGCCTTCACCCAATCGACGGGGAACTCCCACAGCGGCAGCTGCAGCATGCCGCCGCCGACGTGGCGCCACGATCCGGCGAGCGCCGGGATGGCAGTAGACGGCGCGCGAGGCCTGCGCGCCGCCGGCGGAGCGTTCGATGGCGACGCCGATGCGAATGGCGGACGGCTGCGAGGTGGCGAACTCACGCGCGAACTTGCGCGACGTCGGCCGCCTTCACGCCGGTGACCTTCTCGACGTACTCGGGCGTGAACTCGGCTGGCGCGCTCTTTCAGCTCCGGATAGCCGACGCGTGTAGTTGTCGACGTAGTCCTGATCGACGAGGCCCTGCTCGATCATCGAATTGATGATGCCCATGGCGAGCGCGCCGTCGGTGCCGGGCTTCGGGCAGATATGCCAGTCGCCGGCCTTGGCGGTGCGCGAGCGGATACGCGTCGATGACGACGACCTTGGCGCCGCGCTTCTGCGCTTCGAGCACGAACGGCCAGTGGTGCAGGTTGGTCGAGATCGAATTGCACGCCCAGATGACGATGTACTTGCAGTGCACGAAGCTCTCCGGGTCGACGCCGCCCGTGGGGCCGACCGTCAGCAGCCACGCCGTCGAGGAGCCCGACGTGCAGAACGTCTTCTCGTTGACCGTCGAGCCGAGGCGATTGAAGAAGGGATCGCCGGAGTTGATGCCCTGCACGAGGCCCATGTTGCCGAGATAGCTGTAGGGCATGATGGCCTGGCTGCCGTACTCGGCGATGATCTCGCGCCAGCGCCGGCCGATCTCGGAGATCGCTTCTTCCCACGTGATGCGCTCGTACTGCTTGGAGCCCTTGGGGCCCGAGCGGCGCAGCGGGTACAGCAGCCGGTCGGGATTGGCGTGGTGATCGTGGAAATCCTTGAGCTTCACGCACAAGGTGCCGCGCGTGATCGGATGCTCCTTGTTGCCCTTGACGTTGACGAGCTTGCCGTCTTCCACCTCGTAGATCATGGCGCAGGTGTCGGGGCAGTCGTGCGGACACGCGCCGAAGAAGGTGGTGCGCTTGGCCTGCTCGTTCATTTGTTGTCCTCCCGATAGGTTGCCTGGCGCCGAAGCTTCTTCGCGGGCTTCATTGCGGCCGGTGCGGCAGTCTGACCCAGGTCGGGAGGGGGTGCAAGCCAAGTCAGTCCACGGAGCGAGCATGCGCAGATGCGGCGCAGGCATCCTCGTAAACGTGCGAGCCTCGCGCCCGATCCTCGATCGCGTAGCGACCGGCGCCGGTCGCGCGCAAATAATCGGGCCCGACCGGGACCTTGCCGTGCGCGCCGGGAATGTCGAGCACGTAAGTCGGCAGCGCGAGGCCGGAAAGACGCGTACGTAAGGCGCGCATCAGCGTCTGTCCCTCGGCGATGGTCGTTCGCAGGTGCGCGGTGCCTGGCGCCAGATCGCCGTGGTGCAGGTAGTAGGGCTTGACGCGCATCTCGACGAACCGGCGCATCAGGGCTTCGAGCGTATCGGCGTCGTCGTTGACGCCTTTCAGCAGCACGCTCTGGCTGACCATGGCGATGCCGGCGTCGATGAGACGTTGGCAGGCAGCGCGTGCCGCATCCGTCAACTCGCGCGGATGGTTGGCGTGCAGCGCCACGTATACCGTCTTCGACGATGAGCGCAGCGCCTCGATAAACGATGCCGTGACGCGCTCGGGCGCCACGCAAGGCACGCGCGTGTGCCAGCGCAAGATCTTCACGTGCGTGATGCCGCCGAGCGCCGCCGTCACCTCGGCGATGCGACGCGGCGAGAGGATGAATGGATCGCCGCCGGTGAGGATCACCTCCCAGATCTCAGGGTGGGCGCGCACATAGTCGAGCGCTGCGGCAAGATCCGCCTCGGAGAGGGCGGCGCTCTTGCCGGGCCCGACCATTTCGCGGCGGAAGCAGAAGCGGCAATAAACGGGGCAGACGCTGACGAGCTTCAACAGCACGCGGTCGGGATAGCGGTGCACGATGCCCGGCACCGGGCTTTTCAGATTATCGCCGATCGGGTCGGCGTCCTCGGACGGGTAGCGGTCGAGCTCGCGCGCATCGGGCACGAACTGCCTGCGCGATAGGATCGTCGGCATCGGAGGCGTCGATCAGCCCCGCCATCGCCGGCGTGATCGCCACCGCATAGCGCGCACCCACCGGTGCGATATCCGCCGCGTGCTCTTTAGAAATGAGGCCGGCGTCGGCCAGATCGCTCGTCGTCGTCAATGTTCTGCGGAACGCGGTCATGACGGCTCCCGGGAAGCATTGCACGGCTCGCGAAGCATAACGTGCCGCCCTTGCCACAGTGAGAAAAGTTCCGCGCGACCACTGTTGATAGCGGGGAGACTATTGGACAACTCCGCACGCGTTTGCCCCTTTTCGCGTACGGATGGCGCCCTCCAGTGCATGCGTCCCTTATGTCCGTAGATTATGAGGAGGCGTTTATGCGTCGTCATTTGCTTGCTGTGTTCGTTGCGTGCGTTTCGATCGCCGGAGCAACCGAGCGGGCCTTGAGTGACGGCGCACCGTCATACGACTACGCGGCGCCATACGCTGCCGCAGCACCGACGTGGACGGGCTTCTATCTCGGCGCACATCTAGGCGGCACGTGGGGCAGCTCTGAGGCTACCGACACCTCCGCTAACACGCTCAACGACTATTGGAGCGCCGCTCCGAGTGGCTTCGTCGCTGGCGCTACGCTCGGCTACAATTGGCAGCTTGGGCCGATGATCTACGGCATCGAAGGCGACATTGGAAACCTGGGGCTCGCCGGCAGCGCCACGACCGCCTACGTGCCCTTCGGCTACGAGGCGTCAACCAGCACTGACGCCGACTTCTACATGACGCTGCGCGGCCGCCTCGGCGTGCTGATGAACGGGTGGATGCTCTACTTCACCGGCGGCTATCTCGGGTCGGACACCACGGTGTCGGTGCTCGAGCAGTGCGACGTGGCCATCTTCTGCGATGAACCGGTGGTCAGTGGCTCGAACTCATCGTTCCGCAATGGCTGGACGCTCGGCGGCGGCTTCGAGGCCGCGCTCGAGGGCGCGTGGACGGCCAAGGTCGAGTACCTCTATTACGACCTGGGGAGCATTGACGTGACGGTCCCGGCCAGTGCGCTCGGCGGTGCCAACACCTGGAACATCGAGACGGACGGCAGTCTCGTGCGCGCCGGCATCAACTATCGCTTCAACGGCGGCTTCAAGTTCGGGCAATAGCGGCGCGAACGCTGCGCAGCTTCAGTTGGACGAGCCCATGGTGGCCGGCGCGCGATGGCCGGCCACCATGGACGTAAACGAGCGTGGAGAAGCTCGCTGGCGCCGATTAGCGGAGGCCGCCCGAGGCCGTGAGGCGCTCGCCGGTGATCCAGGCGGAATCGTCGGAGGCGAGAAACACGGCGACCTTGGCGATGTCGTCGGGCTGGCCGCGGCGCTGAAGCGGTGTCTTGGCAACGATGTCCTTCTCGAAGTCACTGCCGAGGACGCCCAGGGTATGGACGCCTTCCGTCTCTATCAATCCAGGGTTTAGCGAGTTGACGCGCACGTTGCGGGCACCGAGCTCATGCGCGAGCACGAGGCTGATCGTATCGAGCGCGCCCTTGGTGCCGGAGTAGACGGAGGCGGTCGGTGTCGGGCTGAAAGCCGCGACCGAGCTGACATTGATGATCGAGCCGCCCTCAGCCGGAAAGTGCTTGAGGGCCTCCTTTGTCGTCAGCAGCGGCCCGAGGACGTTGATGTCGAAGTGCCAGCGGTAGTCCGCCTCGGTGACATCCTCGATCGGGGCAAATTTATAGACGCCGGCATTGTTGACCAGCACGTCGAGGCGGCCGAAGGCTTTGTGCGTGGCTTCAAACAGCGCTTTCACGTCCGCCGATTTGGCGACGTTGCCGCCCACGGCGACCGCCTTGCCGCCTTTGCCTGTGATCTCGGCGACGACCTTGTCGGCGCCCTCGCTGCTGGAGGCGTAGTTGACGACGACCGATGCACCCTCGGCCGCCAGCGCTTTGGCGATGCCGGCGCCGATACCTTTTGAAGCGCCTGTAACAACGGCGACTTTACCTGTGAGCTTGCCCATGACACCCGTCCTTCCTCGTTCGATAATTAGATAATCGTCTTACTTAGATGCCGATCTAAGTATCGACCGAGCAGCCTTCAAGGGCCCCGCGCAAGACCGGCTGCGGCAAACTTGCGCTTAGATCTTGGACAGGCGGGTGAGGTAGGCGCGCAGGATGTCACGATTGACGCTCATGCTCATGCACTTGCCGTTGCGCGTCACCTCGATCAGTCCTGCCGTCTCCAGCTCCTTGAGGTGGTGTGACAGGGTGGCGGCGCTCACCTCGTGAGTGGTGTGCAGAGCGCTGCACGGCAAAGTCTTCTCGGCGGCGCCGATCTGCTCGAGGATCTGGTGCCGCCGCGGCTCGGCAAGGGCGCGGGCGATCTGCGCGAACTGCTTGTCGGAGAGCTTGATGTCACGAACGTTCGCCATGCCGTGAAATATGGCGGTTCGGCTTGCAAAGTCCAGACGAGGCGAGTCTCGTTCTCTCAATCGCCGCTCGGCAGCGGCGTCCACAGCACCTGCTCGATGCGCGTCGCACCTGTCGCCAGCATGACGCGACGATCGAGCAATCGCTGGCGCAGGGGCGCCCGGCCTTGCGCCGGCCTGACAAGATATTAGATTTTAGGTGCGGCCAGCGCAGGAGCCGCCCGCGGCTGGTTGCATCCGATCCACGACCCAGGACAAGGAGGCACCTCATGACCACCTGCGCCTGTGGCAACTGCCAATTCTACGACAACCACAGCAAAGCTGCCGCGAAGCACAAGGAAAGGAACACCGGCCTGTGCCGGTTCAATCCTCCTCTTCCTCAGTCTGCCGACGGCGCCCACGGCGTCTGGCCGGTCGTCGCGAGCAAGGACTGGTGTGGTCACTTCGCAGCAACCGTCGAGCGCTTCATGTCGGCTGCGGCATAGCTGTCGCCGACGGGACCTTTGGAACGAATGCGCTGGCCGCCTCGACCGGCGGACGATCTTCAGCGCTGCGCCAGCGGCGTCCACAGCACCTGCTCGATGCGCGTCGCACCCGTCGCCAGCATGACGAGGCGATCAAAGCCCAGCGCGCAGCCCGACGCCGGCGGCATGTGCGCCAGCGCAGCGATGAAGTCCTCGTCGATGGGATAGCGCTCGCCGTAGCGCTCCTGCTTCCTGTCCATCTCGACTTCGAGGCGCTGGCGCTGCAACTCAGGGTCCGTGAGCTCGCCGAACCCGTTGGCGAGCTCGACGCCGCAGCAGTAGAGCTCGAAGCGCTCGGCGACGCGCGCATCCTGCAGCGAGACGCGCGCCAGCGGCGCCTCGCTGGCCGGATACTCGGTGAGCAGTGTCGCCCGGCCGTTACCGAGCTTCGGCTCGATCAGCGCCGTGAGCAGCTTGGAGAAGATGTCGGCCCAGGTGTCGTCGGCGCGCGCGGCGATGCCGGCACCCTCGGCCATGGCGGCAAGTGCATCGCGATCGTTGCCGCCGGCGCCGATGCTGGCGAAGAGATCGATGCCGGCGTAGCGCGCAAAGGCCTCGGCGACGGTGAGCCGTTGCGGCACGGCGCGCGGATTGCTGGTCACGCCGCGCCACGACACGAAGCGATTGTCCGCCGTCTCGGCAGCGAGCTTCAACAGCGCGGCGCAGTCGTCCATCACCGCTTCATACGGCGCCTCGGCGCGATACCACTCGAGCATGGTGAACTCGGGCGCGTGCAGCGCGCCCCGCTCGCGATTGCGGAACACAGGCGCGAAGGCGAAGATCTTAGTCTCGCCGGCGGCCAGCAGCTTCTTGCAGGCGAGCTCTGGCGAGGTGTGCAGATAAAGATCGCGGCGGCTGAGATCGGGCCCGATCAGCTGGGTAGCGAAGGCGTGCAGGTGCGTCTCGTTGCCCGGCGAGACTTGCAGGCACGACGGCTCGGCTTCGATGAAGCCCTGCGCCTCAAACCAGCCGCGCAACGCGGCCTTGATGCGGGCGCGCGCCGCAAGGAACGGCCGGCGGTCGGCATGCGCTTCTGGGGTCCACCATGGACGGTCGGTGCTCATGCAGCCCCTTTAGACCATTGTGCGGCATACGCACACCTGTCATCCCGGCCCAGGGAGCGGAGCGACCGCTGAGCCGGGATCCAGCAAGAATGCCTTCTCATTTAGAGACTTCGTCGAATCGTTTGCTGGGTCCCGGATAGCCTCGGCGTGCCGCGTCCATGCGAAGCATGGCTCCGCCATGACGGCTTCCGGGATGACACCAAAACACAGCTGCCGACCCTACCTTGGCCTTTGCAGCGGGAAAGGGTATGAGAGCCCCCGACATCCCCTATCGGCCGTTCGCGAACGCGCCTAGCGCCGGCGCCGGTCGTCTACAATGGAGAACTACGTGGCAAGGGTCATCGCCTCATCGGTGCGCAAGGGCAACGTGCTCGATCTCGACGGCAAGCTCGCCGTCGTCATCCATGCCGAGAACATCCATCCCGGCAAGGGCACGCCCGTCACGCACCTCGAGATGCGGCGCATTGCCGACGGCGTGAAGGTGACCGAGCGTTATCGCACCACCGACCAGGTCGAGCGCGCCTACCTCGACGACAAGGACTACAACTATCTTTTCGAGGACGACCACGGCTTCACGTTCATGCACCCCGAGACGTTCGACCAGATCACGGTCTCCAAGGATGTCATGGGCGATCAGGCGCAGTGGCTGCAGGAGGGGATGACTTGCAAGCTCTCCCTGCACGAAGGCGTCCCGATCGCCATCGAGCTGCCGGCCCGCGTCACGCTGGAGATCGTCGAGGCCGACCCTGTCGTCAAAGGCCAGACGGCGTCGTCGTCCTATAAGCCGGCCAAGCTCGCCAACGGCGCACGCATCATGGTGCCGCCGCACATCGGCACGGGCACCCGCGTCGTCATCATGACGGCGGATGGCTCGTACGTCGAACGCGCCAAGGACTGACGAACCTGAGTGTCTCTAATCGTCGGTCTCGGCCATCTCGCGCCACGACTTGATGAGGATGGCGCGGTCGGCCGTGTGATCAAGCACGCATTCCGCGCCAAGCGTCTGCACGATGCGTGCCGCCGTCGTAGAAGTAGTACGGCACGCTGCAGTCGGCGTCGCGTCCCTCGATCCATAGCCGCTGCGCCTTCCTCACGTCCTCGGCGGCTTGCGTCTTCAGCAGCGGCAGCAGGCGGCCGTATTCCTTATTGAGGATGTCGTCCCAGGCTTTGGTCTCTTGGTCCGTGCACGCGACCATGCCGACCGTCGATTGGCCTTCCGGTTTTTCCATGCACGGACCCGAGACGCGGCCTTTGCAGGTGCGCGCGTCGCGATTGGCTTCGCTCTCGCTCTGCACGCAGGTCTCGATCGTTGCGGTGTCATCGGCCCGCACCGGCGGGGCAACGCCCGCCAGCCAGATAGCCGTGCAGGCAACCGCAATTCCAAAAGCACGGAGCATGTTGGGGCCTCAAGCGCCGAGCGACTTGCGGACCTCGAAGATTTCCATGATGCGTGCGCCGCGGTGCGGCCCATCGACCACGAAGGTCCATCGACCCTCGGTATAGGTGTCGCACATTTTCACACCCTTAACGAGGATCCAGTGGCCTTCCTTGCCCTTGTGGACGGCGAGGATGTAGTGCGCCCAGACGTTGCGCGGCTTCTGCATCCACGTCCACAGGGTCGGCCGCTCTTTGCGCGGCTTGGCCATGTAGGTCTCTTTCAGCGTCATCTCGTAGCCGAACTGGGCGAGCGCCGCGGCGACCTCGTCGGAGCCGGTGCCCTTGACGACCGTCTTGCGCACGCAGTTGCGCTCGGTGCGGATCGCGTCCTCGATTTTCGAGATGGGATAGCCGGTGATGGCCGACAGCACGTAGGGACCGCAGAAGGCGGTGCGGCCGGTGTCGTTCTTGGCCTCAGCGAGGCTCGAGGTCATCCGGTCGGGGGGCGAGAAGCCGTCCATGAAGTTATCCGCGGGGGTGCAGCGAATGTGGTTAATGAAATGTCACCGTAAGAGGTTTACGAATGGTTAACGGGCGTCCCCCCAATCTCGCGAGGGAAAGACAGCGGCATGCAGGTGGTGGTGGTGTTCCTCGAAGCGCACGGGGGCCGGCAGGAGGAGCTGCGTGACGCGCTTCGCGAGCACGCCAAGATCTGCCTCGATCGCGAGCCCGGGTGCCAGCGCTATGATATTTCCGTCGACCCGCTCGAAGGGGCCTCGTTCCTGCTCTACCAAGTCTATACGGACGAGCCGGCCTACCTCGCCCATCGCGAGCTGCCGCACTACGCGGACTTCCGCATTTTGACCGACCCGTGGGTGCGCACGCGCCGTGTGCTCACCTATCAGGCAGTTGCCCTGCAGGGGACGAGTTGAGCCGCAGCAAAGCCACCACTACCTGCCATATTAGCCGGCCATATATCCCTGGCATGTGCCGACATGCTGCAGTCCCCGGTGACCGCAGCCGCGCTATCGTTGTCGTCGTCCAAGGCGGAAGGACTGCCCTTTGAACGTTTCGTTTCTCCAGGAGCTGTTGGGCTCGATCGCCGAGCAAAGCCGTGCGCTACTGCCCAAGTCGCTGTTCGGCGCCGACGCGGGGGATGATGTCGAGGAGCTGGCGCGTGCGCTGGTCTCGGGCCGCGGCGAAGCCTCGGGCGTCGCCATCGCCCGCGAGCTGCTCGACCGCTACGCGCGTCTCGATGCAGCGGTTCGGCTGCGTTTCTTCAGATTCCTCGCCGCCGACATGCAACCCGATGCGGCGCTCGTCAGCGCCGCCGCGCGAGCCCATCTCGACGATCCTTCCGACGTGACGCTCGCCAAGCTGCAGAAGGCGCTCGAAAGCCCTCGCGTCGAGTTTTTCCGGCGCCTCAATCTCGCACCGGGCGCCACCGCCGAGATCGTCGCCATGCGCGGCGATCTTTTGCGCGTGCCGCCGAACGATCCGGCGCTCGCCGCCGTCGACGCGGACCTGCGCCGGCTGTTCTACGTGTGGTTCAACCGCGGCTTCCTCGTTCTGCGGCGCATCGACTGGAACACGCCGGCTGCCATCCTCGACAAAATCATCCGCTACGAGGCCGTGCACGAGATCCAGGGCTGGGACGACCTGCGCCGCCGCCTCGATCCGGCCGACCGGCGCTGCTTCGCCTTCTTCCATCCCTCGCTAGTGGACGAGCCGCTGGTATTCGTCGAGGTCGCGCTGATGCGCGATATGCCCGACGCCATCGGCCAGGTTCTGGAAGAGCCGCACGCGGAGTTGATCGGCAAGCCGCCGACGACGGCGGTGTTCTATTCCATCTCCAACTGCCAGGAGGGGCTCAAGGGGGTTACCTTCGGCAACTTCCTTTTGAAGCAGGTGGTCGAGGAGTTGGCGCGCGAAAAGCCGAGCCTCAAAAACTTCGTCACACTGTCGCCCGTTCCGCAGTTCACCGCCTGGCTCGAGCGCGCTGCCGCCGAGTCGCGCGATGAAGCCGTTGCCGCCGAGGCGCGCGCGCTGCTCGAGGGCATGCGGCGCACCAACTGGCCGGAAGGGGCGAGCGACACCGAATATGCCGAGATCGAGACGGCGCTCCTGGCGCTTGCCGCGCACTACTTCCTCAACGCCAAGAGCTCGGACGGCCGCCCGGTCGATCCCGTCGCCCGCTTCCACCTCGGCAACGGCGCGCGGCTCGACCGCATCAACTTCCTCGCCGACACCTCGGAAAAGAGCATGCGCGAAGCCTGCGGGCTAATGGTCAACTACCGCTATGAACCCAAGGAAATCGAGCGCAACCACGAGGCGTACGCCAACGAGGGCGTCGTCGCTTCCTCGCGCACGGTGCGCAGTCTCTTGAAACTAAAGTCGAAGGCGCGCGCCATCGCCGCCGAGGCCCCTCAGCAGCCGGCGCTCCCCGCGCCCGAGCCGGAGAAGGCGGAAACCTGAGGCGCCGCGGGCGGGTTATGCCGCCGCCTGTAGCCGGCCCTTGTCACTCATCGGCCTCCCCAGGCAGAATGCGCTTCGCGCCGACGCCGACGGACGTCGCACGCGTCCTTAGGTGAGCTCCGTTGGCAACGTCGGAGATGGCCATGCGCTACGGTGACGAGGATCGCGAGAGCAACAACGTCGAGGACCGGCGCGGCCAACGCGGGCCGTTCGGTTTCCCAGGCTTTCCCGGCGGCGGGGACGGAACGCGCATTCAAATCCCGATCGGCGGCGGCGGCATAAGCCTTTCGACCCTCGTCATCATCGGCGTCATCATGCTGTTCCTCGGCATCAATCCGCTCGACTTGCTGAGCGAGACTCAATTCCCCGACGTGCCGCAGATGCCGCAGTCCGATCAGCAAGTGCCCAATCGCCAGGCCAGTCGCGGTCCGGAGATTCCCGGTCTCCCCGGCGGCACCAGCGTGCGCACCGCAGATGACATGAAGCGTTTCGTCTCGCAGGTGCTGGCCGACACCGAGGACGTGTGGACGCGCGTGTTTGCCGGGTTCGGAAACCGCTACACGGAGCCGTCGATGGTGTTGTTCACGGGGGCGACGCGCACGGCCTGCGGCACCGGCGTTGCACAGATGGGCCCGTTTTACTGCCCGCTCGACCGCAAGATCTACATCGACCTGTCATTCTACGAAATGATGAAGCGCCGCTTCGAGGCGCCGGGCGATTTCGCGCAAGCGTACGTTATCGCGCATGAGGTGGGTCACCACGTGCAGAAGCTGCTGGGCATTGCCGACAAGGTGCAGGAGCTGAAGCAGTCTTCCGACGAGTCGGACGCCAACGCGCTGCAGGTGCGCATGGAGTTGCAGGCCGACTGCCTTGCCGGCGTGTGGGCCAACCTCAACGATCAGGTGAAGAACCGTCTGCAGCCGGGCGACGTCGAGGAAGGGCTCAACGCCGCCAGCCAGATCGGCGACGACATAATGCAGCGCCGCACGCAAGGAACGGTCGTGCCCGACGCCTTTACCCACGGCAGCTCGGAGCAGCGCGTGCGCTGGTTCAAGACCGGCCTCCAGAGCGGCGAGATTGCGCAGTGCGATACATTCAATGCGAGCCATCTTTGATCGACGGACGAGGGTTTCAGAAACCGTTTCCGGCCTAAAGGAGTTATGTTGCGCGAAAGGCTCTGCGTCATGAAGCTGCGCTCGCGAGTTCAGCCTTGCGTGCTGGGCGCCCTGATCGGCGCGGCGGGCCTCTTCTTTGTCTTCGCGCAAGTTCGCGGCGCCGCCGCTGGTCCACCGGGCTCGTTCGAGATTCCGGCCGGGCCATCTGCCACCGATAGCGGGATTCCCCCACCCGAATTGCGCCTGCGCGCCATCGTCTCGCGAGCCATTGACGACTCAATCGCTACATGGAGCCGGCTGATGGAGGGCCGCGCGGTCGAGGTGGCGGCCGTCAGCGTCCGCTTCCTGTCACGCCTCGCCCCAGATAACTGCTACGGCCTCTATACGGGCGAGGGGCCTGCCTACTGCAGCGGCAATCGGACCGTGTTTGTCGGCACCGCGGCGGCCAACCGGCTGATGTCGAAGTTCGGGTCGCAGGCCGAGGCGGGCATCACCTTCCTGATCGGCCACGAGATCGGCCACCACATCCAGAACCTCAACGGCCGCTTCCATGCGTTGAGCCAGGCGATCTACTCATCGCCGGACGACGGACCGGAGTACGTGCGGCGCTTTGAGCTGCAGGCCGATTGCCTCGCCGGGGTGTGGATTCATGATAGCGCCGCGTGGGCGACGTCGGCGGAGTTTCGCGCCGACCTGCTCGCCGTGCTCTCCGACATCGGCGACGACAAGATCCTCGCCGGCCAGCCGGAGGTGAAGGTGCGCCGCGCGGGGCTGCACGGGACGACCGAGCAGCGTACGCGCTGGTTCCTGCGCGGAGCTCAGACCGGCGACGTCGAGGCGTGCGACACGTTCGGCGTGCCGCAGCCCTAACACTCGCCGATCAGCGATTGCGTCTCAGAAAGCGTTGCCGCGGTACTGGCTGACCTCGCAGGCGACGCCGTTATCGGTCATCGTCTTGCACATCGCCTTGGCGTCGGCGACGGTCTCGAGCGGCCCGGCGACGAGCCCGTAGGTGCGCTCATCCGCCTTGCCGCTGACCACGTAGCGGGGGTGCAGGTCCTTCACGGCTGCGCCGTGGCGGTCATTGATGATGGACCAGCTCAAACGCAGCGCGTCGACGGACGGGCCGGTGGCGAGCAGCACGCCGACCGGTGCCGGCTTCAGCGGGTGCCGCCGGCCTTCTGCTGCTCGATGCTGCCGGTTTCGATCGCACCGACCTGCTTCGGCGCCGGTGCGGCAGCGGCCTTCGGTGCAGCGTTGGCGACTGCAGTGGGCACCACGTCGGGTGCCTTGGCGACGGACTGGCTTCTTCGCCGCCGGCTGCGCGGGCGCCGCGGCCACCTTCTCGCTCGCCTGGGCGGCGGTGCGCTCCAGCGTCTCGACCTTCGCGAGCAGGACGCGGTCGCGCTCCATCGCTTCCTGCAAGCCCGTCCTCATGTTGTCGACTTCCATCTTCATTTCGCCGACGCCCTGCTTGATCGGATCGAGATCGGCCAACGCGCGCTCGACGTTGCGCTGCGTCTCGACGATGGCGGTCTGCGCGTCGTTCGGCTTCGCGCGCCACATGGCGACGAGGTCCGGCCGCATGCCGATGAAGGTGAGGTAGGCGAGAGACAAGGCCGCCATGCCCATGAAGAGGAGCACGTGCGGCGTGAACGTGCGGCGCCGCGGGGCGATCGACGGGAGAACGGACATTCTTGAGCTTCCACGGTTCAACGCGGCACAGGGCCTGAGCATTCGGCAGGCGGGGCGGGTGTTTGGCTGACCCGACGCAGTCTGCCTTGGAATTACGCAGCGGAACAGTCGTTGAGTCGCGCGCATGGGGCAACGCAGCCTGAAGGGCGCGCGATGCACCGCCTGTGGACGGCGCTGGAGGCCAATGGCAATACATTCGAAATCGCATGTGTATTCGTCCCGGCATGTGCCTGGCGCAGCCACAGGATGTGCAAGTGGCAGATGCACAGGCTGCTGACAAGTTGCGGCCGCCTTGTTGGGGCCGTGCCGACGCCCGGTATAGAAGTTGCTTCCGTATTTCCTGTGCTTCGATTGCGTGCGTCAGCCCGGCCGTGAAGGCCGCGGACACGCGCCATCGTCATCCAACTCAACACGAGAGCTTGATGAGCCGCCGCCCCTTGCTCGTTGTCGTTCTGGCCGCCGGTCAGGGCACGCGCATGAAGTCCGCGCTGCCGAAGGTGCTGCATAAGATCGGCGGCCGCTCGATGCTGGGCCACGTGCTCGCCGTCGCGCAATCGATCGGCGCCGACGCGCTGTCGGTCGTCGTCGGTCCCGGCATGGACGCAGCGCGTGCCGAAGCTGTCGCCAGTCGCGCCGGATGCGAAGGTCTTCGTGCAGGAGCAGCAGCGCGGCACCGCGGACGCGGTGCTCGCCGCGCGCGAAGCGCTCAGCAGACCATTCCGGCGACGTGCTGGTGCTCTACGCCGACACGCCGCTGCTGTCGGCCGGAGACGCTCGAGCGACTTGCGCGCCCGCCTCGACGACGGCGCCGGCATCGCCGTGCTCGGCTTCGAGGCCGCCGATCCGACCGGCTACGGCCGCCTGCTCACCGACGGCGCCGGCTGGCTCGACGCCATCCGCGAGGACAAGGACGCGAGCGAAGCGGAGCGCCGCGTGCGGCTGTGCAACTCCGGCGTCATGGCGTTCCGCGTCGACGATTTGCTCGGCGTCCTCTGCGCGCATCGGCAATACCAACGCCAAGGGCGAGTTCTATCTCACCGACGCCGTCGAGATCGCGCGCGCCGGTGGTGCGCGTGCCGCCGTCGTCACCTGCAGCGAAGACGACGTGCTGGGCGTCAACTCGCGCGAGCAGCTCGCCGCCGCCGAGGGCATCTTCCAGAAGCGCGCGCGCCTCGCGGTGATGCGCGATGGCGCCACGCTGATCGCGCCGGAGACCGTCTGGTTCTCCTACGACACCAAGATCGGCCGCGACGTCGTCATCGAGCCGAACGTCTTCTTCGGCCCCGGCGTCACCGTCGAGGACGGCGCCGAGATCAAGGCCAACTGCCACTTCGAGCGCGCGCGCATCGGGCGCGGATGCGCGCGTCGGCCCGTTCGCGCGCCTGCGCCCGGCGCCGAGCTCGGCGCGAAGGTGCACGTCGGCAACTTCGTCGAGGTGAAGAACTCGACGCTGGGCGTCGGCGCCAAGGCCAACCATCTGTCCTACCTCGGCGACGGCACGGTCGGCGCGGGCGCCAACATCGGCGCCGGCACCATCTTCTGCAACTACGACGGCTTCTTCAAGCATCGCACCGAGATCGGGGAGGGGGCCTTCGTCGGCTCCAATACGTCGCTCGTGGCCCCGGTAAAGATCGGCGAGGGCGCCTACATCGGCTCGGGCAGCGTCATCACCAAGAACGTGCGCCGCCGGCGCCCTGGCGCTCGAGCGCACCAGCCAGGAGGAGCGTCCCGGCTGGGCGGCGAAATTCCGCGCCATGATGGCGAAGCGCAAGGCAAAGGCTGGTTAGGAATTAGGCCAGCAACTCGTCGCTCGCAGCCTCGAAAGTCGCAGAAACATACTGTGACTTGAGCGACATATTAAGCAAACGCTAGCAGTATCGTAGCGGCGCAAGCTGAGGGATCGGGACGCATGTGCGGCATCGTCGGAATTATCGGACAGAGAGCGGTCGCGACCGACCTCGTCGACGCGCTGCGCCGGCTCGAGTATCGCGGCTACGACTCGGCCGGCATCGCCACCGTCGAGAACGGCCACCTCGAGCGCCGCCGCGCCGAGGGCAAGTTGCGCAACCTCGAAGGCCGCCTGCTGCAGGAGCCGCTGAAGGGCCACACCGGCATCGGCCACACGCGCTGGGCGACGCACGGCCGCCCGACCGAGCGCAACGCGCATCCGCACATGAACGGCCAGGTCTCGGTCGTCCACAACGGCATCATCGAGAACTTCCGCGAGCTCAAGGCCGAGCTCGGCGCCAAGGGCTACGTGTTCGAGAGCGACACCGACACCGAGGCGATCGTGCACGTCATCACCGACGAGCTGTCGAAGGGCGTCACGCCCGAGGAGGCGGTGAAGCGCGCGCTCGGCCGCCTGCAGGGCGCCTTCGCGCTCGCCATCATCTTTGCCGGCCACGACGATCTGATGATCGCCGCGCGCCAGGGCAGCCCGCTCGCCATCGGTCACGGCTCGGGCGAGATGTACCTCGGCTCCGACGCCATCGCGCTCGCGCCGTTCACCGACACCATCACCTATCTCGACGAGGGCGACTGGGCGGTGCTGCGCCGCACGGGCGTCGAGATCTTCGACCGCGCCGGCAAGCGCGTCGAGCGCCCGCTCATCAAGTCGGTCGCCAGCTTCGCTGCTCGTCGACAAGGGCAACCATCGCCACTTCATGGCGAAGGAAATCCACGAGCAGCCGGAAGTCATCAGCCACACGCTGGCCAACTACATCGACATGGCGGAAGCGACCGTCACGCTTCCCGATCTCGGCGTCGACCCGCCAAGCTTGCCGCGCGTCACCATGTCGGCCTGCGGCACCGCCTACTACGCCGGCCTCGTCGGCAAGTACTGGATCGAGCGCTACGCGCGCCTCCCGGTCGAGATCGACGTCGCCTCCGAGATGCGCTACCGCGAGCCGCCGCTGTCCAAGGGCGGCCTGTCGCTGTTCGTCTCGCAGTCGGGCGAGACCGCCGACACGCTCGCCACGCTGCGCCACGCCAAGGCCGAAGCGCCAGCGCATCGCTGCCGTCGTCAACGTGCGCACCTCGTCCATCGCGCGCGAGTCCGACGTCGTGCTGCCGACGCTCGCCGGTCCCGAGATCGGCGTCGCCTCGACCAAGGCCTTCACCTGCCAGCTCTCGGTGCTCGCCTGCATGGCGCTGGGCCTTGGCCGCGCGCGCGGGACGTTGAGCCGCGAGGAGGAGCGCGAGCTGGTGCAGGCGCTGATCGAGGTGCCGCGCCACATCTCCACCATCCTGCGCAACGAGGAGCAGTTCGAGGCGATCGCGCACATCGCTGTCGAAGGCGCGCGACGTGCTCTACCTCGGCCGCGGCACCAGCTATCCGCTCGCGCTCGAGGGCGCGCTGAAGCTCAAGGAGATCTCCTACATCCACGCCGAGGGCTATGCCGCCGGCGAGCTGAAGCACGGCCCCATCGCGCTCATCGACGAGAACGTGCCGGTCATCGTCGTGGCGCCGCGGGACGATCTGTTCGAAAAGACGGTCTCCAACATGCAGGAGGTCGCCACCCGCGGCGGCCAGATCATCCTCATCTCGGATGCCCCGCCGGAGGACGTCGGCTGCAAGGTCGCCGCCCACATCGACATGCCGACGCGCGTCGGAGTTCACCAATCCGCTGGTCTATGCCGTGCCGGTGCAACTTCTCGCCTACCATACGGCCGTAATCATGGGCACGGACGTCGATCAGCCGCGCAATCTCGCCAAGTCGGTGACGGTGGAATAAGGGGAAAAGTCCGCCCCCGCCGGTCGCGGAATTGCCTCTATATTGCGCTTGGCTTACGGTCGCCGCCTAACACGGGGCGGCGCCATCAGGGGATTCGGGTCGGACTATGGGGGACGTTCTGCGCGTATTTGGCGGTCTTGGCAGCCGTGGCGGCGTTCGCGCTGCCCGGCTGCCGCGTTCGACGGCCCCACGCAGCAGACCGGCGCCAAGAAGTCCACGGCGCCCAGAAAACGGCAGCCGAGAAAGAGACGCGCCCGAGGCCGCTGCCGACGAGAAGAGCAAGACGGCTGCCATGGTGCAGCAGGCGTTCGACGCCGGCATCAAAGCCTACGGCGCCGGCAAGAACGAGGAGGCGCTGCGCGCCTTCGAGGCCGCCATGCGCGGCGGACTGCCGAGCGCGCAGATGCCGCGCATGCTCTATTACCGCGGCCTCACCTTCCGCAAGCTCGGCAAACCCGGCTTCGCCGTCTCCGATCTGACGAGCGCGCTGTGGCTCAAGAACGGATTGTCGGAGGCCGAGCGCGCCGACGCCATCAAGGTGCGCGCGCTCGCCTATCAACGAGGCAGGCATCAGCGACGTGCCGGCAGTGCCGCAATCTTCCTACGCCGAAGCGCCGGCGCTTCCCGGTCAGAGCAGCACGGCGCCCGGCGTCGCAGACGGCGATGGCCGGCGGTGGTGGAGCGCGCCGGCACCGGCTCCGGTCTCCAACGCGCCCGCAGCACCGACGCCGTCGTCGAGCTCGCGGCGGCGTCGGCGGTTTCTTCTCGAGCCTGTTCGGTGGCGGCTCGTCAAGCGAAGAAAAGCCGGCCGAGCCGCCACCAGCCACACCGCATCGATCGACGACAACTCGCCGCCGCCGCCCGCCGATAGCTCGGGCTGGGGCGGCACGACGGAGGTGCGCCGCATGCGGCGCCGGCGCAGCAGCGCGCTCCGGAAATCGCGTCGCCCTTCGTTACGCAGGTCGCGGCTGCCGAGCAGCCGAGATCGTCGGCCTCGGACGCCGCGCCGGTTGCGCCTTCAGCGCCGTCCAGCAAGACGCAGATTGCGGCTGCCGAGCAGCCGAGTGCATCGGCATCGGACGCCGCTCCGGTCGCGCGCTCCGCGCCGTCCGGCAAGTTCCGCCTGCAGGTCGCCGCCGTACGCTCGCGCTCGGAGGCCGACGCGCTTGCCGGGCTGCGTGGTCGGGCGTCACGCCGAGCAGCTCGGTGGCCGCCAACCCGAGGTCGATGAAGCCGTCATCGGCAGCATGGGCACCTTCTACCGGGTGCGCCTTGGCCCCTACGCCAGCGCCAAGGAGCCCGAGCAGCTGTGCGTTGCGCTGCGCTCCGACGGCTTCGACTGCCTGGTCGTTACCCAGTAACATCGACGCTCGCCGCGTTGCCGAAGCGTTAGGCGGTGACGGCCTAAGCTGCGCCCTTACGCCGGGCAGCAATCCGTGGGAAAGTCCGGCAACCTGGGCCGCTGGAGTGATGCCTCCGTCCGGCATAGGGGGAGCCGCTCGTGACCAGGATCCCTTTGGATTGTCGATGAGCCCAGCCGACCCGCGCAAAGGCTCCGTCCGAAGCGTCCGCCGAGCTGCGCGCCGGCCTGCGACGCCTCGTGCGCGAGGATCCGTCGGGCGGCGGATGGCACGTCGGCGCGCGCCTGCGCAACTACTTCCTCACCGGCCTCGTCATCGTCGGCCCGGTCACCATCACGCTCTACTTCGCGTGGTGGTTCATCAACGTCACCGACGCCTGGATCAAGCCGTTCGTCCCGACGGCGTACCTGCCGGACACCTATCTGCCGTTCCCCATTCCGGGCTTCGGCCTCGTCGTCGGCATCGCCGCGCTGACGCTGATCGGCGCGCTCACCGCCAACCTGCTGGGCCGCACGCTCATCTCGTTCGGCGAGCAGATGGTCGGCGGCATGCCGATCGTGCGCAACGTCTATCGCGCGCTGAAGCAGATCTTCGAATCCGTCGTCAGCGCCACGGGACCCGGGCAGGCGTTCCAGAAGGTCGGGCTGATCGAGTTTCCCTCGAAGGGGCTGTGGTCGATCGTGTTCGTCACCGGCGAGACGACGGGCGAGGTGGGCGCCATGATGCCCGGTGGCGAGGAGGACCTGCTCACCGTGTTCATGCCGACCGGCATCGTGCCGCCGACCGGCTTCGTCTGCTTCCTGCCGCGCCGCAACGTCGTGTTCCTCGACATGAACATCGAGGACGCGGCGAAGGTGATCATCTCGGCCGGCATGGTGACGCCGGAGTCGCAGGCGAAGCTGCGCGATCTCGCCGAGCAGGCGCGCCGCAAGCCGAAGATCACACACCGGCCCGCCGCTTAGCTGCTCGCCGCTCACCAGTGTCATCCCGGGCTTAGTCCCCGGGATCCATCGTACCGCGTGCGCGATCCCCGGCCGAACTGGATCCCGGCAACGATCCTCGGGATGACGATGCGCGGGCTAGCGCTGAACTAAGCGGCGCGGAAGAGGCGCACGGCCTCGTCGCACTCGAAGATGTAGAGCAGCGTGCGCAGCGCCTGGCCGCGCGGGGTCGACAGCATCGGATCGGCTGCCAGCACCATGCGCGCATCGTCGCGCGCCGCCGTCAGCAGCGCCTCGAAGCCCGGCACCTCGGCGACGCGAAACCCCGGCGCGCCGCTCTGCCGCGCGCCCAGAACCTCGCCGCCGCCGCGCAGCTCCAGATCCTTCTCGGCGATGAGGAAGCCGTCCTCGGTGTTCTCCATCATCTCCAGGCGCTGGCGGGCCGTCTCGCCGAGCGGGGCCTTGTAGAGCAGCATGCAGAAGCTCTCGCGCGAGCCGCGGCCGACGCGCCCGCGCAACTGATGCAACTGCGCGAGGCCGAAGCGCTCGGCGTGCTCGATGACCATGATGTTGGCGTTGGGCACGTTGACGCCGACCTCGATCACCGTCGTCGCGACGAGGATCTTCAGCCGCCCGTCGGAGAACGCCTCCATGGCGGCGTCCTTGGCCTTGTCCGGCATGCCGCCGTGCAGCAGCCCGACGGTCTCCTTGCCGAACAGCTGCGCCAGATGCGCGTGCCGCTCCTCGGCGGCGGCGAGCTCCGACACGTCCGAGCTTTCGATCAGCGGGCACACCCAATAGACCTGCGCGCCTTCGTGCGAGCTGCGCGCGCAGGCGCTCGATCAGCTTCTCCATCGAGTCGGTCGGGATGGCTTTGGTCACGATCGGCTTGCGGCCGGGCGGCTTCTCGGTGAGCCGCGACACGTCGAGGTCGCCGTAGTGCGTCATGACCAGGGTGCGCGGGATCGGGCGTCGCCGTCATGACCAGCACGTCGGTGCCGGCGCTGCCGCCCTTCGACTGCAGCGACAGGCGCTGGTGCACGCCGAAGCGGTGCTGCTCGTCGATGACGGCGAAGGCGAGGTCGCGGAACACGACGTCCGGCTGGAACAGCGCGTGCGTGCCGATGATGATGTCGATGTCGCCGGCGGCGAGGCGTTCGAGCACGTCCTTGCGCGCGCGGCCCTTCTCGCGGCCGGTCAGCAGCGCGATGCGCAGCCCCGCCTTCTCGGCCAGCGGCGCGATCGTCTCCAGATGCTGGCGCGCCAGGACTTCCGTCGGCGCCATCAGCGCCGCCTGCGCGCCGGACTCGACCGCAATCGCCATGGCGAGCAGCGCGACGACCGTCTTGCCCGAGCCGACGTCGCCCTGCAGCAGGCGCAGCATGCGGCGCGGCGCGCCCATGTCCGCCTCGATTTCGCGCATGGCTTCGCGCTGCGGCGTTCGTCAGCGTAAAGGGCAGCGCGTCGGCGAGCCTTGGCGCGCACGCGTCCGTCGCCCTTCACGACGCGCCCCGGGCGCGTCTTGAAGTTCTGCCGCACCAGGGCGAGCGCGAGCTGGCCGGCGAGCAGCTCGTCGTAGGCGAGCCGCTGCCACGGCGCGCCGCCGTTCGAGACGTCGCCGGCGTCCGTCGGCTTGTGCAGCCGCTCCAAGGCCGCGACGGAAGTCCGGCCAGCCGCGCGCCTTCACCCACGTCGCCTCCTGCCACTCCGGCACCTCGCGCAGTCGCTCCAGCGCCTGCCGCGTCGCCTTCTGCACGATCTTGCCCGACAGCCCGGCGGTGAGCGGATAGACCGGCTCCAGCATCGGCAGGTCGCCGCGCGCCTCCGGCGGCACGATGTAGTCGGGATGCGACATCTGCAGCTTCTCGCCGTAGCGCTCGACGCGCCCCGACACGTAGCGCTCCTCGCCGACGGGAAGCTGCCGCTCGATGAACTTGCGCTCGGCGTGGAAGAACACGAGATCGAGCTTGCCCGTGTCGTCCTCGACCCGCACCTTGTAGGGCGCGCGGTTGTTGCCGCGCGGCGGCGGATAGTGCTTGAGGACGCGCACCTTCAGCGTCGCGATCGTGCCCGGCACCGCCTCGGCGATGGCCGGCTCGGCGCGCCGGTCGACGACGCCGTTGGGCAGGTGCCACAGCAGATCGAGCACGCGCGGCTCGGTGACGCCGGCCGGCAGGTTGACGCACTTGCGCATCAGCACGAGCAAGCCGCGGACCGATGCCGGTCAGCGACTGCAGCGAGGCGAAGAGGGGCGTCAGCTCGATGGGCCGCATGGGCGTTTGAGGCCTCGATAGATCGGTGGGACCGGCGCGGGAAAGCGTCGCGCCGCGTTAGAGGCGTAAACCCGCGCCATCCGCCCTTTGCGCGATGGGGAACGGGCGCTATATCAACGTCCCGGCCCCAAGAGGGTGGCGGCGAGCCTGCACGGCGTCAAGCCTTGCGCGCGGTATCGCGGGTTATCCAAGAGAGCGGTTCTTCATTATGCCCGACGATTTGGAGATGCGGCGCCGGCGCGCAGCCTATCGGGCGTCCCACCGGGGCACCAAGGAGATGGACATCATTCTCGGCCGCTACGCCGAGGCGCGCTCGCCGCCATGGCGGGCGAGGAGCTCAGCGCCTTCGAGCGGTTCCTGGCGCTGCCCGATCCGCTGCTCACGCAATGGTTCTCGAGCGGTGCAACGGCGGGCGACGCCGGCGAGTTTGCCGGATTGATCGCGGCGCTGCGCACACATCACGGATTGGCGCCGGCGTCTGCCGGCGAGGGTTTGGAGCACGCAATGACCGGCCAGAGGGAGGATGATCACGCGGCGCGCATCATCGCCGGCGTGCCGGAAGGGCTCGACGCGCTGGTGCTCGCGCAGCTCGTCAACGAGGCGCAGTCCGGGTCGGCGCCCGGCGCATTGCTGCACGTCGCGCGCGACGACCGCCGCCTCGAGGCGCTGGAGCAGGCGCTGTCGTTCTTCGCGCCGCAGGTGCGCGTCATCACGTTCCCGGCCTGGGACACGGTGCCGTACGACCGCGTCGGCCCGCACTCCGACATCGTCGCGCGCCGCATGGCGACGCTGGCCAAGCTGGCGCTGGCGACGCGCAAGCACCCGACCATCGTGCTGACGACCGTCAACGCCATCCTGCAGCGCGTGCCGGCGCGCAGCTTCATGAAGCGCACCATCAAGCCGCTTGGCGCCCGGCCAGCGCATCGACATGGCGCACCTGACGCAGCGCCTCGCGCTGATGGGCTACACGCGCAGCGGCACCGTCATGGAGCAGGGCGAGTACGCCGTGCGCGGCGGCATCCTCGATCTTTATCCGCCGGGGCGCACCAGCCCGGTACGCCTCGACTTCTTCGGCGACACGCTGGAGACCATCAAGGCCTTCGACGTGCAGACGCAGCGCACGACCAAGCCGGTGCAGAAGCTCGCCCTGATGCCGGTGAGCGAGGTCGCGTTCGGCGAGGAGGCCGAGAAGCTGTTCCGCACGCGCTACGTCGAGCTGTTCGGCGGCGCCACCGACGACGATCCGCTGTACGAGGCGGTGAGCGCCGGCCACCGCTATCCGGGGCAGGAGCACTGGCTGCCGCTGTTCCACGATCACCTCGAGACGCTGTTCGACTATCTGCCCGGCGTGCCCGTCAGCTTCGACCATCGCAGCGACGAATCCGCCAAGAGCCGCTTCGAGCAGATCGCCGAGCACTACGAGGCGCGCCACGAAGCGCTGGAGGAGCACAAGTTCGGCGCGCCGCCCTACAAGCCGGTGCCGCCCGAGCGCATGTTCCTCGATCGCCAAGTCGTTCGCGGCCGCGCAGGCCGACCGGCGCTCATACCGCCTGACGCCGTTCGAGGAAGGCGAGGGCCCCAACGTGCGCTCCTGGCGCGGGCGCGGCGGGCGCACCTTCGCGGCCGAGCGCCAGCAGGGCGACGTCAACGTGTTCGACGCCGTCGTCGGCCACATCCGGCGCATCCAAGGCGAGCCGCGGCGCGTCATCGTCACGGCGTGGACGCCCGGCGCGCGCGAGCGGCTGGCGACGCTGCTCGCCGACCACGGCCTCAAGGACGTGCAGCGCGTCGAGATCCTACGCCGAGGCGCTGGCGCTGCCCGGGCACGCGCGACGGCCATCGGCGTGCTCGGCCTCGAGCAGGGCTTCGAGACGCCGGAGCTCGCCGTCATCGGCGAGCAGGACATCCTCGGCGACCGCCTCGTGCGCCCGCGCCGCAAGCAGCGCTCGGCCGTCGACGTGCTGACCGAGGCGACGAGCCTTTCGGTCGGCGATCTCGTCGTGCACGCCGACCACGGCATCGGCCGCTTCTCCGGCCTCAAGACCATCACCGTGCTCGGCGCCCCGCACGACTGCCTCGAGCTGCACTACGCCGGCGGCGACAAGCTGTTCCTGCCGGTCGAGAACATCGAGCTTCTGTCGCGCTACGGCGCCGATGAAGTCCGACGCGCAACTCGACAAGCTCGGCGGCGTCGCCTGGCAGTCGCGCAAGGCGCGGCTCAAGAAGCGGCTGCGCGAGATCGCCTCCGAGCTGATCAAGATCGCCGCCCTGCGCCAGCTCAAGGAGGCGCCGTCGGTCGCCGCGCCGGAAGGCGCCTACGACGAGTTCGTCGCCCGCTTCCCCTACGAGGAGACGGAGGACCAGGACACCAGCATCGAGGCGGTGCTCGCCGATCTGTCGTCCGGCCGCCCGATGGACCGCCTGGTGTGCGGCGACGTCGGCTTCGGCAAGACCGAGGTGGCGCTGCGCGCCGCCGTTCGTCGCGGCGATGAACGGCCTGCAGGTGGCCGTGGTGGTGCCGACGACGCTGCTCGCGCGCCAGCACTTCAAGACCTTCACCGACCGCTTCAAGGGCCTGCCGATCCGCATCGCGCAGGCCTCGCGCCTTGTCGGCAGCAAGGAGCTGGCCGAGGTCAAGGAAGGACTGAAGAGCGGCACGATCGATATCGTCATCGGCACGCACGCGCTGCTCGGCAAGTCGATCGACTTCAAGCGGCTCGGCCTGCTCGATCATCGACGAGGAGCAGCACTTCGGCGTCACCCACAAGGAGCGGCTGAAGAAGATGCGCGAGGACGTGCACGTCCTGACGCTGTCGGCGACGCCCATTCCGCGCACGCTGCAGCTTGCGCTGACCGGCGTGCGCGAGCTGTCGCTGATCACGACGCCGCCGATCGACCGCCTCGCCGTGCGCACCTACATCTCGCCGTTCGATCCGATGATCGTCCGCGACGCGCTGCGGCGCGAGCGCTACCGCGGCGGGCAGAGCTTCTACGTCGCCCCGCGCATCTCCGACCTCGACGAGGTCGCCGACTTCCTGCGCGAGGCGGTGCCGGAGCTGACGTTCGCGCGCGCCACCGGCCAGCTGGCGCCGAGCGAGCTGGAAGACGTCATGACCGCCTTCTACGACGGCAAGTACGACGTGCTGCTGTCGACCGCCATCGTCGAATCCGGCCTCGACCTGCCCAACGCCAACACGCTCATCGTGCACCGCGCCGACATGTTCGGCCTCGCTCAGCTCTATCAGCTGCGCGGCCGCGTCGGCCGCTCCAAGGCGCGCGCCTACGCCTATTTCACCATCCCCGTCGCCAAGGCGCTCAGCGAGGCCGCCGACAAGCGCCTGAAGGTTCTGCAGTCGCTCGACACGCTCGGCGCCGGCTTCTCGCTCGCCTCGCACGACCTCGACATCCGCGGCGCCGGCAACCTCTTGGGCGAGGAGCAGTCGGGCCACATCCGCGAGGTCGGCTTCGAGCTCTATCAGTCGATGCTGGAGGAGGCGGTCGCGTCGATGAAGGGCGGCGATCTCGGAAGGCGCCGCCGAGCAATGGAGCCCGACCATCTCGCTCGGCACTTCGGTGCTCATCCCCGAGACCTACGTCGCCGATCTGCAACTCCGCCTCGGCCTCTACCGCCGCCTGTCGACGCTGGAGACGCGCGAGGAGATCGACGGCTTCGCCGCCGAGCTGGTCGACCGCTTCGGGCCGCTGCCCGAGGAGGTCGAGCACCTGCTCGACGTCATGGAGATCAAGGGGCTGTGCCGTCAGGCCGGCGTCGCGCAGGTCGATGCGGGGCCGCAGCGGCGCCGTCGTCGGCCTTCTACGAGAACGAGTTCGCCAACCCGGAAGGGCTGGTCGCGTTCGTGCAAGCCTCGCGCGGCCACCTCAAGGTGCAGCCCGATCAGAAGCTCGTCTATCGCGCCGAATGGGATCTGCCGGCCGAGCGCCTCAAGGGCGTGCGCGCCTTCATCGGCCAGCTCGCCGCCGTCGCCGCCAAGGCCAAGAAGGCGGCGTGAGGCTCAGCTCATCTTCTTCTTGAAGAAGGCGCGCGAGGGCGTCGGGCGCCGGCCCGCGCTCTTCCGGCGCCATCGGCTCCAGCATCTTGATCGCCTGCCAGAAGATGATGGGGAACACGACGACGAGGAACAGGCCGATGCCCATGAGGTCCTTCATGTCGGTGCGGAAGCCGCGGTAGAGCACGAGCAGCCCCGAGCCGATGCCGGCCGCCGTCAGGACCGTGATCATGATCGCTTGCAGGTGGTGCGAGACGACGTACCAAAGGCCGACCGCGGCCAGCACGGCGGTGATGCACAGTGCGCTCATGACGCCGGGATGCGCGCCCAGATATTGGATCAGCTCGTCCAGCATGCCTTGCCTCCACCGTAACGCTGTACGTCGATAAGTCCGGAGAAATTCCGGGCGCCAGCCTGCTGCCATTAGCACTCAATTTTGTGGTGCGAGCAAAGCGCGGGATGAAAAAGCCAGGCCGCGGCGCGGAAGCCACAGCCGTCAGCCTGTGGAAAAACCAGTGGGGAGGCGCAATGCCTGGCGCATGAGCTTGCCGTTGGCGGTGCGCGGCAGGCCTCGACGAACACAACCGAACGCGGCCGCTATTGGCCGACGAGCAGACGTTTGATGCGACGAGTAGGCGCTGCTGCTTGTGACCCGAAGCTGTCGTTGCACCCATCGAGCACCGACGTCCGCTGCTGACCGAAGTTGACGTGCGGCGTGCCCAGCGATCTAGACCGCTTGCTGACCTAAGCAGAAGCTGGACGGTGATCGAACCGCGGCGGCTGCGTGCGGACCCAGACGTAGCCCCACGAAAAGGACGCTGACCGGGGGTAGATCAGCGTCCCCAATTGGCGCCACCGGCCTGAGGGTGAAGGCCATTCCACGGGGGACGGGAATTTTGTGGCGCTAGGCCAGAATATTCTCTGGACTGAATACCGCATAGCCGGAATTTGGGGTAACCACAAATAAATGCTGTCAAAAAACCGTCATTGAACTGGTGCCGATGCCGCGCAATCCAGCATTCAATGGCAATCATTTTTGATGCGCTACAGCGTCGGCAGCCCCAGGATTTCAGCTCCTGGCCCTTTGCCGTTTGCGCTGAACGACCGCGCGTCCGATCTCGCTTTTACAACGGACGAGCACAGGGGCTAGGGCAGCTTCAGCGCCTGGCGCATGAGCTTGCCGTTGGCGGTGCGCGGCAGCGCCTCGACGAACACGATGGAGCGCGGCCGCTTGTAGGCGGCGAGGCGCTCGGCCGCGAAGCGTTCGATGTCGGCGGCGTCGGCAGGCGCGCCCGCATGCGGCACGACGAAGGCGGCGATGACGCTGACGTCGGCGCGCACCTTGACCTCGGCGCAGGCGACCTCGGCGATTGAAGGGTGTTCGGCCAGCGCCGCCTCCACCTCCAGCGGCGACACGCGATAGCCGAGCGCTTTCATGAGGTCGTTGGCGCGGCCGCGATGGAACACGTAGCCCTCGGCGATCGATGACGGCGAGGTCGCCGCCGACGAACCAGTCGCCGCGATAGACGGCGCTTCCTCCTGCGGCCGCTGCCAGTAGCCGAGCATCAGGCCAGGATCGGAGCGGTGCACGGCGAGCAGGCCTTCCTCGCCGGCCGGCAGCGGCTCGTCGCCGCCATCGAGCGGCAGCACGGCGAGGCGGCGGCCAGGTTGCGCCTTGCCGACGGCGCCCGGCTTGCGCGGCACGTCAGGCCCCGATGAGACGTAGGTCGATATCTCGCTCATGCCGAGCGCCTCGTAGAGCGGGCGTCCGGTGCGCGCTTCCCACTCCTCGAACAGGCCCGGCGGCGGCGCTTCGCCGGCCATCAGGCCGTGGCGCAGCACGCCGAGATCGTCCGCGCGAGGGAGCGGCGTATTTCAGTATCTGCCGGTAGACGCCGGGCACGGCGGCGAACAGCGTGGCGCCCGTCTGCGCGATGAGGCGCGGCCACAGCGCGGGATCCTTCTCGCCCGTGTAGATGATCGCCGTGGCGCCGTTGGCCCACGGATCGGTCAGCCCGGTGCCGAGCGTGAATGTCCAGTTGAAGGCGCCGGCGTGCAGCATGCGGTCGTCCGGCCGATGCCGTACCAGCCCTGATACATGGGGCGGCGCCCGAACGCCGAGCGCTGCGCGTGCAGCACGCCCTTGGGCGAAGCCGTGGTGCCGGACGTGTAGATGAGGAAGGCCGGCATCCTCGGCGGCGGTGTCGGCGTAACGGGCGCGTGGCGCTTCGCGCAGCATGCGGGCGATGGCGTCGGCATCGAATACGCGCACGCCGCGGGGCATCTCGCTCAAGCCGAGGTCATGGCCGAGCGCAATCGCCTCGGCGCCGCTGTCCTCCAGAAGGAACCGCACCTCGTGCTCGGTGAGCTGCGCCGAGGTCGGCAGCGGCACGAAGCCACCGGCGATGGCGCCGAAAAACAGCAGCGCATAGGCGCTCGTGTTCTCCAGGCGAATAAGGATGCGCGCGCCGGGCTTGAGGCCCGCCGCCTGCAGCCCGCCGGCGATGCGCAGCACCGCGTCCTCGAGCTCGGCGAACGTCCATACCTCCGACGGCGGCTGTCCGGGATCGGCGATGACCAGCAGCGCCTGATGCTGCGGCCGTGCCGCCGCCGCGCGGCCGATGGCGTAGGCCGCCATGTTGAAGCGCGCCGGAAGCGTGGCGGAAGCGTCGCGTCATTTCGCGCCCGCCGACCACCAGCTGTCGACGTTGTAGCCGAACAGCGGCGTCTTCTCGGGATGCTGCAGCCGCGTCCAGTAGGCGACCCACTGCTTGGGGATGAAGAACAGCGGGATGACGTAGTCGCCGGACAGCAGCACGCGGTCGAGCGCGCGCACCGCGGAGACGAAATCCTCTTCGCGTCTTTGCCGCCAGCATCGCCTGGATCATGGCGTCGGCCGCCGGGTTCTCGACGCCGGCGAAATTATAGGTGCCCGGGCGTCTTTGCCGCCGTCGTCGACCAGCGGAACAGCTGCTCGTTGCCCGGCGACAGCGAGGACGACCACGTGTTCTGGATCATGTCGTAGTCGTAGTTGGTGAGACGCTGCTGATACTGCGCGCCGTCGACGACGCGCAGCTTCACCTTGATGCCGAGCCGCTCGACGTCGCGCGCAAAGGACAGCAGCAGCCCTTCCTGCGATGTCGAGGCGGCGAGGATCTCGAACTCGAGCTGGCGGCCGCTCTTGGCCTCGACCAGCCGGCCGGCCGCTCAATTCGTAGCCGGCCTCCTGCAGCAGCGCGGAACGCCTTCTCCTGGTTCTCGCGGCTGCGCCCCGAGCCGTCGGTCGACGGGAAACGATAGCTGCCCTCCATGAAGGCCGGCTTCACCGCGTCCGGGAAATGGCGCGAGCAGCTCGCGCTCGCGCGCATCCGCCGGACGCCCGGCCGAAGCGAGGATCGAGCGCTCGAAGTAGCTTTGCGTGCGGCTGATAGAGGCCGGCGTAGAGCGTGCGGTTGATCCATTCGAAGTCGAACAGGTAGATCAGTGCCTCGCGCACGCGCGCATCAGCGAACACCTGCGCGCCGCGTATTGAAGACGAGCGCCGTCATGCCGGCCGGCAAGCCCGATGTCGAACTCGCGCTTCACGGCGCGACCGTCGCGGATGGCGGGGAAGTCGTAGCCGTTGGCCCAGCGGCGCGGATCCTCCTCCGGCCACAGGTCGATCTGCCCCGACTTGAAGGCGTCGAACATCACCGAGCCTTCGCGGAAGTAGTCGAAGCGGATCTCGTCGAAGTTGAAGCGGCCGCGGTTCACCGGCAGATCGCGGCCCCAGTAGTTTTCGTCGCGCACGAAGGTGATCGAGCGGCCCGGCGTCGATCTTGCCGACGCGGTAGGGGCCCGAGCCGACGGGCGCCTCGAGGCTCGTGCTCTCGTAGGTGTCGGGATTGATCGCGTGCTTGGGCAGCACCGGCAGCAGACCGAGGATGAGCGGGATCTCGCGGTCGCCCGCGGCATCGAAGGTGAAGCGCACGCTGCGATCCGAGAGCCGCTCGGCCTTCGCCACCTTGGCGAAGTAGGTGCGATGGTTGGGGCGGCCCTTCTCCTTCAGCAGCTCGAGCGAGAACAGCACGTCGTCGGCGGTGATCGGCTTGCCGTCGGAGAAGTGCGCCTTCGGGTTGAGATGGAAGGTGATCGACGAGCGGTCCTCCGGCACCTCGACCGTTTCGGCGACAAGCCCATAGAGCGTGAACGGCTCGTCGAGGCCGCGCGCCATCAGGCTCTCGATGGTGAAATCGCGGATGCCGTTGGCGGCGACGCCCTTGATGATGAGCGGGTTGAGGCTGTCGAAGGAGCCGAAGGCGCCGAGCACGAGCCGCCCGCCCTTCGGCGCGTCGGGGTTGACGTAGGAGAAATGCGTAAATCCCGGCGGCTGCTTCGGCGTGCCGTAAAGTGCGATGCCGTGCACCGGCTCGGCGCGGCCCGGGGCATCAAAGAGCAGCAGCGCGAAGGAGAGGGTGGCGATCAGCTTTGTGAAGCATTCGGACTCCGGTCGCCTGTCTGCTTCTTGCGGCTGCGAGGCGAATTGCTGCCCTATTATCACACGTTAGCGCTTCGGCTACGCCGCACGACGGGAGGTCTCGGCAACATCCTGCGTTGCGTCTTTGCAACGATGGATGAGCGCGTTCACAGGTTCGCGCGCGCGCCATTTATACGGCCACGGGATTGCCGTAATCCGGGCCTTACTGCCGCATCGATGAGCGCCGAGGGGCGTCATATGGGCGCGCAATTCATGCTCGCCCGCCGAGGGGTGAGCTGGACGGACCAGCTCTCTAAGAAAGGTTTGTATTCATGACAAATAACGTTGCGCACCTCCTGGACAAGGGGCGGAGCGCCCGCGGGGTCGCGGCCATGTGCGCCGCCGTCGGGATGGCTGCCCTGATCGCTGGCTACGCCGGCATCGGCGCAGGATCCGGCCCCGCCGCTCCGGCAGCCAAGGCTCCCGCCGCCGCTCCTGCTGCGAAGGCTCCTGCCGGCGCTGCCGCCGCCAAGTCCGGCGCTGCCGCCGAAGAAGAAGAGCGCGTGGGTCAAGCTCTGCGAGAAGGCGCCGTTCAACACGAAGGACAAGGACGGCAAAGAGGTCAAGAACGAGAAGAACATCTGCCTCACGCATCATGAGCGCCTCGACGGCAACACCGGGCATGGTGCATGGTCTCGGCCGCGATCCGCGAGATCGAAGGCAACGACAAGAAGAGCATGATGGTGATGGTGCCGCTCGGCATGGCGCTGCCACCCGGCCTGCGCGCCGCGGTCTACACCAAGGAGCAGTGGGCGCAGGCTGCCAAGAACGAGAAGATCGACGAGAAGACGCTGAAGCCGATCTCGCTCAAGTACTCGCTGTGCCACGCCGCCGGCTGCACGGCCGAGGTCGAAGCGACCGCCGAGATCATCGAGCAGATGAAGACGGGCGGCGGCATCATGGTCATCGCCATGAACGCGGGCGCTCAGCCCATCGGCTTCCCCGTGCCGCTCGATGGTTTCGTCGAGGCTTTCGCCGGCAAGCCGGTCGACAACAAGGAATACGCCAAGGCGCGCGGTCAGCTGATGGCGCAGATCCGCGAGCGTCAGCAGGCGGCCCTCGAGAAGTACAAGGCCGATCAGATGAAGAACCTGCCGGCTCCGCCGCCCGGCGCAACAGCGCAGCCTCCGGCTGCTCCGGCTGCGAAGAAGTAAGCTTCACCGGCGACGGCAAGGACGACGACGACAAGAACCGCTCGGCGATAAGCCGGGCGGTTTTTGCATTTGCAGACGTTGCTCGTCAGTGCGATTGCAGGAACAGCGCGCGATAGCCGCCGTTCTCGTCTTCCATAAACAGCTCGGTGAGCTGCGGATGGCGCAGCGGCTGGCCGGTCTCGTCGGGCAGCAGGTTCTGCTCGGAGACGTAGGCGATGTATTCCGTCTCCGCGTTCTCGGCGAGCAGGTGGTAGTAGGGCTGCTCTTTGTGCGGCCGGATCTCCTCGGGGATCGCCAGCCACCATTCCTCGGTGTTGTCGAACTCCGGATCGATGTCGAAGACGACGCCGCGGAACGGATAGAAGCGGTGGCGCACGACTTGCCCCACCGCGAATTTCGCCTGCCTTACCGTGCCCATCGTACGCTGTCCGTCTGACCCTCGCCCATTCGAAGGGAGCGCGGCGGCGGCTGTCAATCAGACCAGGCAAACTCGGTTCATGAAGTGCGGCATTCCGACCGCACTTGGATCCTAGAGGCCGTAGGCGGCGGCCTTCTCGGGATCCTTGGCGGCGACGACGCGGGCGAGATCGACGATCACCTTGGCCTGCTTCCAGGTCGCGTCGTCCTGCATCTTGCCGTCGATCATCACGGCGCCGGTGCCGTCGGGCATCGCCTCGAGGATGCGCTTGGCGAAGGCGACCTCCTTGTCGTCGGGCGAGAACACGCGCTTGGCGATGTCGATCTGCGTCGGGTGCAGCGACCAGGCGCCGAGGCAGCCCTGCAGGAAGGCGTTGCGGAACTGCGCTTCGCAGGCGGCGGGGTCGGAGAAGTCGCCGAACGGGCCGTAGAACGGCTTCAGGCCATAGGCGAGGCAGGCATCGACCATCTTGCCGACGGTGTAGTGCCACAGGTCCTGCTGGTAGAAACGCGCGCTGCGGCGCCGTCCTCGCCGCTGCGTCGGCCAGCACGCCGTAGTCGGGATGGCCGCCGCCGACGCGCGTCGTCTTCATGCCGCGCGAGGCGGCGAGGTCGGCCGGGCCGAGGCTCATGCCGTGCATGCGCGGGGACGCCGGCGGCGATGCGCCTCGACGTTGTTGACGCCCTCGGCCGTCTCCAGGATGGCGTGGATGAGGATCGGCTTCTTGACCGCGTGCTTGGCCTCGAGCTGGGCGAGCAGCTGGTCGAGGTAGTGGATGTCCCACGGACCCTCGACCTTCGGCAGCATGATCGACGTCGAGCTTGTTGCCGACGCGCGGCGACGATCTCGGTGACGTCGTCGAGCATCCACGGGCTGTTCAGGCAGTTGATGCGCGTCCACAGCCCGGTCGAGCCGAAGTCGTTGTCGCGCGCCATGGCGATGAAGCCGTTGCGCGCGCCGCTTCTTTCTGGTCGGCCGGGATGGCGTCCTCGAGGTTGCCGAGCACGACGTCGACCTGTCCCGCGATATCCTTGATCTTGGCGCGGATCTTCTCGTTGTGCGGCGGCACGAAATGGATCATGCGCTCGAGCCGCACCGGCAGCGCGCGATAGGGCTCGGGCGCGCCGATGGCGAGCGGGGAATAGAACTTCTGCAGGCGTGCGGCTCGCGGCCATCGCGGATAGAGCTCCCGTGTTGCAGTGCAGCGCACTCTATTGGGCCGCGTGCGCAAGTCAACGAGGGCGCGGACGCGCATGGCGCCAGCGCCGGAGCGAGCGTCGGACCGCCGGCGCACGGCTCAGGCTCTTGGCCGGCTCGAAGGCGGCGACGATGGTGCGCAGGTTGGCGACGAACACCTTGGCGCGCGCCGCCGGCAGCGCCTCGACGAGCGCCTCTTCGATGCGGCCGACGATCGGCTCCGACGCCTTCAGCACGTCGCGGCCGGCATCGGTCAGCGACACGGCATAGGCGCGCGCGTCGTGGCGCGTGCGCCGGCGCTTCAGCAGACCCTTGCGGATCAGCAGCTGTACGACCTGCGAGACCGTCGAGCGGTCGATGCCGGTCGTGTTGATGATGTCCTGCTGGCTGAGGCCCTCCTTCTCCCCCGCCGCCACCAGCACGGTGTACTGGGTGGTCGTAACATCGATGCCGTTCATGTGGGAATGGAAGAGTTCACCGGCGCACAATACGATGGTTGCGGCAATAAAGATGCGCGATGCGGCCGTGCGAGCGGCTTGCGCTCTCACGCCTTGCGCGGCTTGCAGCGGTGCACGGCCCGCCACGTATTGGACCAGGCCCAGCGTCATGCCGACCGCCGCGGCGGCAAACCCGACATGCCAGCCGACGCGTTGCGCCAGATAGCCGGCGATGATCGGTCCAAGGAACGCGCCGAGATTGATGCCCATGTAGAACAACGAGAAGCCGGCGTCGCGACGCGCGTCGCCCGGCTCATACAACGAGCCAACCAGTATGCTCACGTTCGGGCTTCAAGAGCCCGGTGCCAACGACGATCAGCGTAAGCCCCAAATAGAACGCGGTCGAGCAGGTCGAAGGCAAGCACCAGATGGCCCAGGGCAATGATGACCCCGCCGACGAGCACACTGCGGTACTGCCCGAGCCAACGATCGGCGACAGGCCCCCGACAATGGCGGCGCCCCACGCGCTGCCGGTATACAAGCCGTAGATTCCCGAGGCCTTCGCAACATCGAACTCGAGGCCACCGGCGGTGAGCGGCGCCGTCATATAGAGAATCAGGAACGCGCGCATGCCGTAATAGGAGAAGCGCTCCCACATTTCGGTGAAGAACAACGTCGACAGGCCACGGGGATGGTTTCGCAGCACACTAAACTCCGAATAAATCGAGGACGCGGATCACGGGCCGACTGCATCTTACGCACTATCGCCAGAGATTGAGGAAGAACGTGATCAGCAGCGCGTTGGCGAAGTCGATGAAAAACGCGCCCACGAGCGGGACCACCAAGTAGGCCTTTGGTGCGGGCCCGTAGCGTTCGACGATGGCGCCCATGTTGGCCATCGCGTTCGCGGACGTGCCGAGCATGAAGCCGCAAAACCCGCCCGCCATCACCGCCGCATCGTAGTCGCGACCCATCAAGCGCGGAATCGCCGTGAGACAGATGATCGCGATGAGGGCGACCTGAACCGCCAGGATGATCAGCAACGGAATCACGAGCCCGGCGAGTTCCCACAAGCGGAGCGTCATCAACGCCATGACGAGGAACAGCGAGAGCGCGACGTTGCCGAGGTCGTCGATCATGCGCTGCGAGAGGCCGAAGCACGCCCGTGAGGTCGTCGATGTTGCGGAAGACCGCGGCGACGAGCATCGCGCCAATGTAGGCAGGCAGCGTCAGTCCCGCGCGCGTCAGCCAGCGCGCTCACCCAGAGCCCAAGCCCGACCGTCACCAGCATCACGACGAGGTGTTTCAACAGAATGTAGGACTCGACGTCTTCGCCCGCGGGCGTCGTCGACACCGGCTCGGCGACTTGCTGCTCGGCCAGATTCTCCAGCGTCCCGGGCGTCGCGCGCGTGGGTTTGACGCGGTGCGGAATACGCTCGACGAGAAACGTGCTGATCGGTCCGCCGATCACACCGCCCGCGACAATGCCCACCATGGCGGCGGCCACGGCCAGCGTCGCCGCGCCGGTGACGCCGGCCTGTTCGAAGAGCGGCGCGAAGGCGAGGCCGGTTGCGGGTCCACCGGTCAGGGTGACGGAGCCGGCAAGGACGCCCATGAGCGGGTGTTGCCCGAGCGCCCAGGCAACGGCTCCGCCAACAACGTTCTGCAGCACCGCGACCACGCGGCGATGGCGAAGAAGCCGATGACGAGTGGTCCGCCGCGTCGGAGCAGCGAAAGGCTGGCGGCAAAGCCGATCGACGCGAAGAAGGCGTTCTGCAGCGGCACCTGCAACGCGGTATCGAACGCGAGCGGCTGACGCCCGAACGCATGCAGCACCGCGAAAATCGCCGGCGACGGGAAGACCGCCGCACACCGGCGCGGGAATGTTGACGCGCGCCAGCGGCGGCACCAGCCGCTGCGGA
Organism: uncultured Alphaproteobacteria bacterium; assembly: GCA_963831175.1. Taxonomy (GTDB): domain Bacteria; phylum Pseudomonadota; class Alphaproteobacteria; order Rhizobiales; family Hyphomicrobiaceae; genus Hyphomicrobium_A. Next base: position 77,216 of record CAWHOZ010000018.1, read on the forward strand.
TGCCGTAGCCGAAAAAGAGGATGACGCCGGCAAACGCGACCGTCTGGATGAAATCCAGCGTGATGAGCGGACTCATGCGCGCGCACAGTATATGGGCGCGCCGATCACGATACGTCGTATCGCCGGAAGGCCTTAATCGACTCGGTGAAGAACCTCGGTGACGAAGCGCCCTTTTTCCACAGGCGTGATCATCTCGAGTTGCCACACGCCGCTCCCGGGAAGCTGCACGAAAACGCCCTCGATCTGATAGGTGACGCCCCACGCAGCGGCTCGCGCAGCGTACGATGTCTCGCCGAAACCGCCGGGCTGCGGTGAGCACTTCCTGCGCTGACGCAGTCAACGTCCTTCACGCCGTTGCTGTGCCACGCCGCACGAAGCGCGACGGTGAAATCGCCCACACGGCGACATCGTCAATGCTGTCGATGGCTGCGGCAGCCCCGCGACGCATAGCCACGGCGCGCCGGGCTCCACTACCGAACCAGCGACTGTGGGAATGTTGATGCGCCCGGCGAGAGACTGCGTCGTCTCAGGGCAGGCGGCGTGCGCAGACCAGCATCGTGAGCATGGTGCTGGCCGCCAGCAGCCACGCCAGCGCGGTCGCTGTTCACGCCTTGTATTTCGTAATCCAGCGAGAAGGTCTGCTGACGAAGGTCGCGCGTCTGTTGAAGGATCCGAGTATTCGCCGCGTCGGGCAGCAGGGCGTTTGCGAGATAGACGCTCAAGCCTGGCAAGTGCCCATTACGAACAACCAGACGATGACGGCCGTTGGAAGTGGACGCACGCGTGGACGTTTCGATGCGGATCGTGCCCTGGCCATCCCGCAGTTCTTCCGCGGCAGGCGTCTCGACGCGCGCGAGCGACAGCGCCACATCGTGGCCGTCCAGCGTGATCGCGAGGTCGGCGATCACGCGGCGCGCATACCCTCGGCCTCGGTTGGCGAGAGCGCGCCGTCGCCGTTGCCATCGATGAGCGGCAGCACGTGCGCGGCGATGTTCGTTCCCGGCGTGAAATCCAGATACACCACAAGTCGCGCGCTGCCGACGTCGACACGCAGTGCCTGAACATACTCGTCCAGCGCGTGCGCATCAGCGATGCCCGCGAAGGCCAGTGTCGCGCGAAGCCGACCGGCGAGTCGCGTCATCGGGTCGTGGCCTTCGACGCGTAGTCGTTGGTGGGATCGCGATAAATCGTATGGATGTGATCGGTTGACGACGGCGACATTCCCTTGCGGGGCGTATTCGATGAACACCGTGGGACCTTGAATCCGGAAATACGCGCCGCTGCCGTTGGTGGTCGGGCCCGGCCCACGCGAAATAGGTGTCGTCGAGATTCGCCTTTGCCTCCGCCATCTTCGCCGCCGCCGCCTCGTCGCCGATGATGCGGACCCATTCGCCGATCAAGTCGAGCAAGCTGTGCGCGCTGCGCGGCCGCCAGCGCCGAGCCCTTCACGCCTTCGGGTGCGATCATCTTGCCGTCCTCGCCCGGACCGAGCACCAGGTTTCTCACCTCGACGCCGAGCACCGCCTGCTTGCGTTGGTCCGGCGTGAGCGCGTTGACCAACGCAAACGCCTTGTCGTTCTCGTCGCCGAGCGGCCGAACGGTCTTGCCTTCGATCGCGTAGGTGGCGGGCTGTGCGCCCGTGTGCGTCGGCGTGAGCACCTGCGCGTCGCCCGCAAACGTGACATTGATCGCGAGATGATGCCCGCCGAACTGCAGCATCCAGGTGCCAGTGGGCGCGGGCTTGCCGAGAATGGCCGACGAAGAATTCCTTGCGGCCGAACCTGTTGCGCGAACTGTGGCTGGCGCGTCGGCGCAGTACGCTGTTCCAGCAATTCGTCCGCGTCGACGATGGCCATGACCTTCTCGAATCCTTCACGGCTCAGCGCCGCGGCGACGAGCGCCATCGCCGCTTTCTCCTGCGTGGGATTCATGTCCCCGAGCTTGAGCCCATTGCGCGTCGTCGCTCCCACTTGCATGGTGATTCCGGTTGGCAGGTTCGACCAGACGGTGCGGGTCTTCGCGTTGAGGTCGATGTTTGCCTTGGCGCGTTGCTTCGCGATCGAGCGTGGCAAGAAACGCCTCGGCGGCGGTGACGACGCGCCGGTTCGCGGCGGTGGCGTCTTGCGCCTGGCGCTCGGCCCGGCGCCGAGCGTTACAGCTGCGACGGCGCAGCCGACAACGACCACGGCAAAAAGGGCGATGGCACGCCGCATGTGAGTCATCGGGCCTCCTGGACCCGAACTATATACTCACGCCGACTCTGCCTCTCTCGTCGCGCGTGCTCGCATGCCGCGACGGTCCGCTCGAGGGCGTGACGCCGGGGGAACCGATTAGCATCAAGGAGTGGGCTTGATGCCGAATTCCACCCACGTGACGAGATCCGTGAATGCCGTCGCGATTTCGGTCGGGGTGAAGACGCAGTGACCGTATCGATCGACCGTGCGCTGCACGAGCAGATGTGAGTTGCCCGCTGCCGCGACGAGTTCGCTATACAAGGTCTGATGCAATCCGGGGACGACTGGATCGAGCGAAGTGGACAGCATGAGCATTGGGACTTGCAGGGCGCCCGATGGCTGGTAGTTGTGTTCCAGGTAGTTCAGCGCGGCTCGCGACGCGTCAAAACGCCCGACAGTCGCGTTGATGCCGGCAAGGATTGGGGGGGAACGGCGCCGGTATATTGCACGTCACGATTGTCGAAATATCTGGGTCTCGGAAGCTTCGAGACCAGATCGCTGAACGATCCCGCATGTCCAATGAGAGCCGTCACGAGGGCGTTGAGCAGTTGCTCCGGACTCGAGAATGGAACCGGCGTCTGGTCGATGCTGGCGATGGCAGCGGCACCGGTTGGGTTGCCCAGGATCGCGGCGACAGCAGGCTGCACGATCGCGGTCGCGATATCGATCCCCGCCGGTACCGAACCGGCATTCCCCGGGAGCGTGCCGGATAGAACACGTCGAACAAGGCGCGCGTGTGGGCCAGATAGTCGAATTGCGCCCGGCTGCCCGCGGCCGCGGAGCAGGCGGGCAGCGCCCCGGCAAAGACGCCGGGATACGTTCCAGCAGTTCGATGGTGATGAGCCCTCCCATCGACGCCCCGCCGATGTAGACACGCGTAGGCGAGCCAAACCGCGAGGTGAAGATTCCCAGCAATTGATGCGTCCGCTGCGCGCCGTCCTTGACCGCCCAGCCGTTTTCCGAATAGCTCGAGAACGCAATCGCAAACCCCTGGGGCACGAGCAGACTGACGAAGAGATCGGCTTCCGCCGGTAACGCGACCGGTCCGCTACCGGGCACGTAGCCGTGCGCGTACAACAGCAGGCTGCCGTTCCAGTTGGTCGGCCGCACCAATCGGTACAGTGCGCCAGGCCCCAATCGACCATTGATGACCACGTCGGCAGACACGTGATTGACGAGGCCGAGCACAAACAGCGACATCAGTCCAGCAACGCGCATCCGCATTGGCAACCTCCCGCTCTCACCAGTCAACTCTGTCGCAAACGGTGAGCGAAACCGATTGAGAAATCCGTAGGGAAAACGGCTGGAATGCTATCACTCCTGAGGTGGCGGCGGCACGTTCAATCACGGGCACCCAGCGACGATCAGTGCGTCATCACCAACGGCGAGCGGGGCGCACGTCGATGCAGCCGGCGGCGTCGACCGTCGAATGCCAGTCTTGCGCGAGATCAATTACGGCAACACGGCTCAGAGTGGCGAACGTCCGATCGGAGATGACCATACCGCGACGGCTCAACGACGTTACCAGCAGATCGGGGAATTCTTCCCCAAAATCCCTGAAACTCAGATGCACCACGACGCGACGATGCCCCGGTAACGCCGAAGTCGGGCTGTCGTGTAATGCATTGCATGCGACGCAAGTTGAGACGCTTCGAAGATGGGACTGCCATCGCGAAGTCGACCACCGGCTCCTGACCGATCGCGAATGTCGATGTCGTGGTACCACCAGAGCGACGGGAGGCCGAACTGCGTCGTGACAATGGCGTCGCCGGGACGGTGTTGCGACAACAGCCAGCCGACAGCGATGCGATCGTCGAGGCCTCGGTTGCTCAACACGAACCGGCGAAACTGCACTCCTGCCCAACCCCGGTCGATGAGGTCGACGGCGGTCAGCGCAACGAGTGCCGTCATCGAGATCGCCACACCAATATGTCTCGCGTGTCGCCCGCGGGAGCCGCGGCGTGCCAGATCCAGGGAGCGATGCAGCGCGCTGGCGACGGCAAATACAGCACCGGCACCATCCACAACGCCTGCCGCCCGACGAGCGGCACCATGCGGATGCTGCTGAGTAGAACTGCCGACGCGAAAACCAACGTCACGATCAGAAGGGAAGCGCGAGGGGGCACCGAGGCATCCGATCAGGGCGGTCGCCCAGAACAGCGTCCACTTCTCGGTGCCGATGGGATCGCTCGCCAATGGTCGAACCTGCCCTGCGAACCACTCGAGCGAGCCGACGATGCCGAGGCCGCTGGGGAGCATGCCACTCGACCAGAACGCTTGCAGGTAGTCGTTGGCGAGAGTGTGGCGAATGGAGAGCATGAAGTGCAACGCAAACGACGCGACCAGGACGAGTCCGCCGGCCGTGACCTCCACGAGCGCGCGCCATCGCAGGTGTTGCCACGTGCCGACAAGCAGCACGACCGCACCCGCTGGTGCAACGAGCAGCCCGCCGTTTGAAAACCAGTGCGCAACCGCGGCGCAGGACCACCACACGCGCGACCGCTGGATTAGTTCGCGAGGTTGCGACGCTTCGACCACCCACACGGCAAGCATCGGCAAGAGCAGCGCCCAAAAGGTGTCCGCTGAATAGTGCTTCGCCTCGAGCGGGAAATGCGATAGCCACGGCCCAATGGCGCACAGCAGCACGAAAAGACCAGCCGCAGGTGGTCGCAACCACCGTCGGCCGGCCCAAACGGCGACGACGAGCGTGCCGAGTCCAAAGCCAAGCGCGACGAGCCGCACCGCCAGTTCTCCAGTCCCGAAGGTGATGATGGCGAGACGGTGGAGGGCGAGCCACCCTGAGCGGCGCACTCTGGTTCATCCAGAGTGGCCCGGCCAATGCGGTGAAGGTCCGATCCCGCGCGTTGAGACCGAGCATCTCTTCGTCAAGCCACAACGGGCGCGCGTTGTCCCACCCATCAATCGCCACAAGGACGCCGACGATCGCGGCCATCAGCGACAGGTCGAGCCAGGCCGGCCACCGCTCGGCCGCGTGCTGCGCACGCTGCCGCGACCGCATCCAGACCTCGCGCGTGACCTGCGCGCGATTCGGCATCGGCAGTGACCATGCGCCAATAGCCGAGATCAGCGCGATCCAGAACGGATTGCGCGGGTTACGGGAGGAGATCTGAATGCCGAGAAGATTGAAAACAACGCCGTCGGTCACGAGGATAGCGGCGGTCCAAAGCGTCGCGAGGACGGCGAGTCCGGCAAGAAGGCGGCGAGCGCGCGAGAGGAGTGGTCGAGCCATTCTGCTTCAGCGTGCCGCCGCCATCCGGTCGGCCGTTGCGACGTCGAACAGGCGGCTATCGAACACGATAGCTGACAAATCTTTGATTCCGTGCTGGTTGTGGTCGCACGTCCTCGCGTTGTCCGTCGTCAAAAGCGATGCCGCCGCTCGAACCCGTGGGACCCCGCAGCATTAAGCCAACCTCGTGCAGCCCTCGGGTCTTTGAAGCGACAATGATAAGGTGACGTCATCCATGCCGATACTGGTCGCCACCGATCGCGAGGTCGTCGTCATTGACGTTGAGCGAGGCACCTCCGCGCCGGCGCACGGGATCGGCGACCGGCCCACGTGCCTGGCAGCGGATCCGCTGGTTCACGGGCGCGCGTGGTGTGGCACGCACCGGGGCGGCGTGTTCAGGAGCGACGATGGCGGAGCGTCCTGGCAGTCGGTCGGCCTCGCGGGCCGGCTGATCATGGCCGTCACCGCGAGCCCCGTGGAGCGGGACGTGGTCTGGGTGGGCACCGAGCCGAGCGAAGTGTGGCGCTCGGGGGACGCTGGGACGACGTGGGAGCAGACCAGCAGGTTGGAGACACTGCCCTCGTCGTCGGAATGGTCCTTTCCGCCGAGACCGGACACGCATCACGTTCGCTGGATCGCGTGCCATCCGCTCGAGCCGGAACGACTCTGGGTCGCGATCGAGGCCGGCGCGCTCGTGTCCACGATCGATGGCGGCCGCACGTGGCGCGACCGCGTTCCGGGTGGACCGTGGGACACCCACGAGCTCGCCATTCACCCCAAGGCTCCCGATACGCTGCGCGTCTCCGCTGGCGATGGATATTTCGAGAGCGACGATGGCGGCGCCACGTGGCGCTCGCCCAGCGCCGGTCTCGAGGTCGGCTACTTGCGCAGCGTGGCGATCGATCCGGAGCAACCGGACGTCGTCGTGGTCTCAGCCTCGTCCGGACCGTACTCCGCATACGTCGCTGGCCGCTCGGATGGCCGGTTGTATCGCCGTCTCACTCGCGAGCGCTGGGAGCGCGTGCGCGACGGCTGGCCAGAGCCAGCCAGCACCATCGCGCCGCTGCTCTGCGCCGGCGCGAAAGCCGGAGAGCTGTGGGCCGCGGATGAGCGCGGCGTGCACCGTTCGGATGACGGCGGGAAGAGTTGGCGGCGCGTGGTCGGCTATGCGACGTCGCCGCAGCACCTGCGCGGCCTCGCGCTGGTGCGGTGACCGTCTACTGGCAGGTTCAGCGCGATTGTCAGTCCATTATCAGCCAAGGCCGAGCTAAGCCGGCGCGATGCCGATGTCGCGATCGAGCACTTTTCCAACATCAGTCATTTGATGGAGCCGATCATGGCCACCGCCTCGGTCACGGGCGAAGTGCTGAGAACGCCGAACGCGAAGATGAAAAGCAGCTCGGAAAGGGTGGCCCGAAGCTGTTCGCGCCGTGGATGGCGTTGCAGGACCAGGAATTGGCACAAGAGGATTAACCGCCGCCCGGTCTCCCGAGCGGCGGCTCCATCCTTTCGAATTGAGTTAACCTTCTCGTCTCATACCGCATCGCCACCGCCCCCGAGCCGAACTCCAGCCGGTCGACGAGCTTCAAGTCGACACGCTTCGAGAGCCCCGCGAACAACGTCGGCCCGTGGCCGGCCAGCCTGGGATGGACCACGAACTCGTACTCATCGATCAATCCCAGCTCCGCCAACGCCAGCGGGAGCGTCACGCCGCCCGTGAACAGTCCCTTGCCCGGCTCCTGCTTGAGCTGCTGAACGGCCTGCCCCAGATCCCCGCGGATGAGCTCCGCGTTCCAATCGACCCGGTCCAGGGTGCTCGACACGACATACTTCTTCGCCGCGTCGATCGTCCGCGCGAAGGGTTCCGTCCAGTCAGGCATCGCCACCGTCCGGGTCGACAACCGCCACGCTGCCTCCATCATTTCGTACGTCACCCGGCCAAAGAGGAGGGCATCGGCCTGGGCGATGTTTTCCATCGCGTAACGATGCAAGTCTTCGTCCGCGATCCCTTCGCGATGATCGCAGCACCCGTCCAATGTGACGTTGATGGAATACCGAAGGGGTCGCATTACGTAAGCGTATCGCGATATTCACAGCTCTTTT
>CAWHOZ010000019.1:0-16590 GCA_963831175.1 uncultured Alphaproteobacteria bacterium
CAGTCCGTTGCGGTCAAGGGGTTGGAGCGGCACCAACGGCAGCACCTGCGCACCGGAACCAAGCAGTCGGCGATACTCCGGAAGGGTCTTGCCGCACACGTTCTCGCAAGGAATGCCGTCATTGTCGGCATCCCTCTCCTGTTCTCCGCAAACCGTGAAGTGGTGATGAGCCTCGGCGCAGCTCGACATTTTCGTGCAGTACTTTTCGACACAGTCGAAGGCGGCCGCCCCCGTCGAAACGACGACAGCCGCAAGCACGCAGACGGGAAGCAATTTCCCTGAACCCGAATTGCAAATGATCACAGATGCCTGACGAATTCACTCAATGCGAGAAGGCGAACAGAGCGTTGGCGCCCTGTATCCAACGTGACAGCAATTCACCGACAAGACCCGCGATGTAATGATAGGTTTAATAGCACGGGGATGAGGAGCGCTCGCATGCTGCAGTCGCTGGATGGCGCATTCTACCGGCGCCTGACCGTCACCGCCGCGGCGCTCGCCGTCTATCGCCTCGGCGTTCTCCTGCCGGTGCCGGGACTAGTCCCCGAGACCGTCGCAGCGGCGTTCAAACCCGGCGATCTCGCCGTCAGAAGCATTTCGATCTTCGCGCTCGGCATCACGCCGCTGCTCACCGTCCTGATCCTCGCCGAGCTCGTGAAGATCTTTTTCCCGTCGCTCCGCCGCCGGGAGCAAGCCAGCGCCGACAATCGCGATCACCTCCGTCACATGGTCATCGGGCTCGCGCTGTTAATGGCAGTGGTGCAGGGAGCCGGCCTCGCAGTGGCCCTCGAGGGCGTCTCCGGCCTTGTCCACGAGCCCGGCACCTATTTCCGTATTGCCTGCACCATGACGATGGTCGCCGGGGCGGCGCTCGTCATCGCGCTTGCCGGCGTGATCGACCGCGCCGGCCTCGGCAGCGGGCTGTGGCTGATGTTCCTGGCGCCGACGCTCGCCGAGCTGGTGCCAAACCTAGCGGCCATCGCTGCGGCGTACGACGCAGGCGAGTATCCATTTTCTGGCATCGTGTACGCTGCGCTGTTCACCGCCTTCACCGTTGCCGCGATCGTCGGCATCGTGCTCGCCGCCCGCGGTGCCGCGGCAGTTTCGGCGGCGTGCATGTGGCCGTTGCTGATCGCCTACACGGTTCTGGGGTGGCTGCTCATCGGCATCGGGCTGGCGATCAGCGGCGGCAACATCGAGGCGGCGTCGGCGATCACCGCTCCGGGCAGCGCCATACGCCACCTGACGCTGGCCGCCGTCGTCATTCTCATCACCTGGCTCTATGTTCGCTCGACCCGGTTGGCCGGCCTGCCGAGCCCGGTTCCGGCGGCGCCGATTGCCGTCGCGCTGGCGACCATCGCCCTGGCGGCCGAGATGCTCCAGTCACAGCTTCAGACAGCGCTACCGCTCGGCAGCGTGCAGCTCGTCGTCGCCACCGTGGTGGCGACGACCATCCTCATGGATTGGGGCTTCATCAGCGGCAGCGAGCGCCCGGTCGAGGGCTCGTCCGAGCCGCTCAGTCCTCAGGTCTGAACAGGTAGCTGGCGCGCGCCATAACCGCGTCGATGGTAGCCGTGCCGGAAACCGAGGACGGCGTACCGATCGGGATGCCGGCGGCGCACAGCGGGCAATCGGCGGCGTCGGCCAGATCGAGCGTGATGTGCTGATATTCGATGCCGAAGATGACGCTCGGCCAGAACGCGTATTCGAGACCACCGCCGATGGTCCACCCGTCGACAAACTCTTTCGTCGAAGCGGAGCCCCTGACCGGGCTGCTCACCGAGAACGTGGCGTTGCCGCCCGCCCAACCGCCCTTCACGAAGACGAAGGTCTTATCCCACGTGTAGCCAATGCGCGGCTCTACCGTCGCTAGCCACTCGATGTCGGTCTGGAAGGTGTCGGTCGCCGGAAAAAAGGGGCTGGTCGTGGACTCGGACAGGCCAAGGCCGATGTAGGAGGCCTCGAGGCTGAAGATCCAATTCCCCATTTGCAGATTGGCGCCGCCGAAGATGCCGCCGGCAATACCGCTCGGCCCAAACGTCACCGGCGTCCCCGGCGCAGCGGCGCCGGCAACGCTGAAGACGTTGAGGTCCTGCGACCATTCGATGTCGCTCCAGGCGCCACCGAGCTTGCCGCCGACGTAGACGCCGCTCCAGTCGGTAACGTACTGGGAATCGGTCATCGGCGTGCCGGGCACCCAATGCCCGTCAGCCTTCGCGCCCGTCGCCTGCAACCCCATCACGCCCGCCGCGACAGCCGCCAGCACCAGGTGGCTAAACGCCCTCGCCCCGCCCATGTCGTCACCGCCGGTTGATTCGTCCCCTGGTACACTTTTACGGTGAGTTGCCCCCGGTTCATAACTCTGTATCCTCGGTGCATAACTCCATATCTAGAGCGCGCACCGCCCCTACATTGGCCCGCATGAAAACTTCCGACGTCGACATCCTCATCGTGCCGGGCTGGCTCAACTCCGGTCCGGACCATTGGCAATCCCGCTGGGAGAGCAAGCTCAAGACCGCACGGCGCATCGAGCAGGACGACTGGCACGCACCTGACAGAGACGAGTGGGTCGCCAACATCGTCAAAGCGGTCGGCGAGGCCGCGCGTCCCGCGGTGCTGGTCGCACACAGCCTCGGCGTCATCGCCGTCGCCTATGCCGCGCAGAAACTCACCGAGGGCTCGGTCGCGGGCGCCTTCCTCGTCGCCCCGGCCGACGTCGACAACACGCAGAGCTGGCCGGCGAACCAGGGCATGGTGTGGCCGGAGGGAAGCTTCGGCTTCACGCCGGTGCCCATGCAGCGATTGCCGTTCCCCTCGCTGCTGCTGGCGGCAGCGGACGACCCCTACTGCTCGCAGGCGCGCGCGAAGGCGTTCGCCAGCGCCTGGGGTGCGAATTTTGTGGATGTAGGGCAGGCCGGCCACATCGCCGACCAGTCCGGACACGGGCCCTGGCCGGACGGGGTTCTGCGCTTCGGCAGGTTCCTCGCCGGCCTCGAAGGCTAGCGGCTCAGGCCTTGCCGGCCGCCTTGACGTCGGCCACCGCTTTGGCCAGGAGCTCGCCCATGGTGGCGCGGAGCTCGGCTTCCGAGACCTTCACGCCGGCAGCGGCGAAGTCATTGTGAATCTTGCGGAAAACGTCCTCGTCGCCCTTCTCCTCGAGGTCGGCTTTGACCACCGAGCGGACGTAGTCCGGCAGCTGATCCCCCATGATTCCAAGCTTGGCGGCCGCCCACTCGGCGAGGAGCCTGTTGCGCCGGGATTCGGCGCGGAACTTAAGGTCTTGATCTAGCGCAAACATTCTCTCGAACGCCTGCTCGCGATCGTCAAACGTCGTCATTTCAATTCTCCACTAGACCGGGGTAGCCGCATGGCCGCGCGGCAGGGCAGGAAAGGTTGCATCTCCCGCCGCCAAATCAGCGGCCGCGGGAGCCATAACCCGGGCCTTCCCGGCGTTCAATGACCTGTCCCCGACCATTAGCGACACTTGCGACCTTTCCGATCCTTAAGATTGTTTCCACGGCCCGGTTCGGCTAGTGTCGGGTGTGGGTGTCCGACCTCGTGAGCCGACCCCCCAATGCGGCACCTGCAGACCAGAACAATTCGTAACTTCAGTGACTTGGCTCTTGCCGGCAGGGCGTCTCTATCTTCGCAGAATACGTAATTTTCAAGTCAAAGGACAAAGGCTCAATGAACAGGCGGCGTCGCGTCTATGAGGGCAAGGCCAAGGTGCTTTACGAAGGCCCCGAGCCCGGCACGCTCATCCAGCATTTCAAGGATGACGCAACAGCGTTCAACGCCAAAAAGCATGCCGTGATCGAAGGCAAGGGCGTGCTCAACAATCGTATCTCCGAGTACATCTTCCTGCGCCTCGGCGAGATCGGTGTGCCGACGCACTTCATGCGCCGCCTCAACATGCGCGAGCAGCTCATCCGCGAAGTGGAGATCGTGCCGCTCGAGGTCGTCGTGCGCAACGTCGCCGCCGGTTCGCTGGCGACGCGCCTCGGCCTGGAAGAAGGCGTGCAGCTGCCGCGCTCGATCATCGAGTTCTACTACAAGGACGACGCGCTCAACGATCCGATGGTCTCGGAAGAGCACATCACGGCGTTCGGCTGGGCTACGCCCCAGGAGATCGACGAGATCATGCAGATGGCGCTGCGCATCAACGACTTCCTCGTCGGCCTGTTCCTCGGCATCGGCATCCGTCTCGTCGACTTCAAGATCGAGTTCGGCCGCCTGTGGGAGAACGAGCAGATGCGCATCGTTCTCGCCGACGAAATCAGCCCCGATTGTTGCCGGCTGTGGGACATCGCCACCTCCGACAAGCTCGACAAGGATCGCTTCCGCCGCGATCTGGGCGGGCTGCTCGAGGCCTATCAGGAAGTCGCACGCCGCCTCGGCGTGTTCACCGGCAATCGTCCGGCCAAGGGCCTCGGCCCGGTGCTCGTTGCGTCGAACCCGACCGCCAACGGCAAACCCAACTAAGTTTGGGCAGTAGGCAATGGGCACTAGGCAGTAGCCGGCGGCTCATTCTACTGCCCACTGCCTACTGCCTACTGCCAACGAGAGCCACAATGAAAGCCCGCATCCGCATCACGCTCAAGCACGGCGTCCTCGATCCGCAGGGCAAGGCCATCCAGAACGCGCTAGCGGCGCTCGGCATCTCCGGCGTCGAGGACGTGCGCCAGGGCAAGTACATCGAGGTCGTGCTCGCCGAGACGAGCGAGGATCGCGCCAAGGAGACGGTCGAGCGCATGTGCAAGGACCTGCTCGCCAACAGCGTGATCGAGAACTACGCCTACGAGCTGCAGCGCGCCTGATGCACAAGGGCTGATCGACATGCTGCGCGCCTCCGTTGTCGTCTTCCCCGGCTCCAATTGCGACCGCGACATCAAGATCGCGATGGAGAAGGTGACCGGATTTCCGGTCAACATGGTGTGGCACGGCGATGCGTCCGTACCCGCCTCCGACCTCATCGTGCTGCCGGGCGGCTTCTCATACGGCGACTACTTGCGTTGCGGCGCCATGGCCGCGCACTCGCCGATCATGCGCGACGTCATCGCCAAGGCGAAGGCCGGCACGCCCGTGCTCGGCATCTGCAACGGATTTCAAGTGCTGTGCGAGTCGGGTCTCTTGCCTGGCGTGCTGATGCGCAACGCTTCCCTCAAGTTCATCTGCCGCGACGTGACCTTGCGGGTCGACAACGACAAGACGTTCTTCACTAAGTGCTACCGCAAGGATCAGGTGGTGCGTCTGCCCATCGCGCACGCCGAGGGTAACTACTTCGCCGACAAAGAAACCCTCGACCGCCTCGAAGGCGAGGGCCGCGTCGTGTTCCGCTATTGCGACGCCGCCGGCGCGGCGACGCCGGAAGCCAATCCCAACGGCGCCCAGCGCAACATCGCCGGCATTTGCGATAAGACAGGCCGCGTGGTCGGCCTGATGCCGCACCCCGAGCGCTTGTTCGAGCTGGCGCTCGGCGGCGCCGACGGCCGGCGGATGATCGAGAGCGCCCTGCTCAGCGTGCTCGAGCCCACCGCATAAACAACGGCGCATAAAAAAACGTGCCGGACCCGAAGATCCGGCACGCCAGCCACCTCGCCGAAAAGGCAGCTGTGTTCGTTAGCGCGCGAGCGGCGCCGTGTAGGCCGTCTGCTGCATGGTCTCGACCGACATCGCGGTCGCGCCCGGCGCGCAGTAGAAGGCGAGCTCCTTGCCCTCGCCGGTGTCGAAGCGGGCGTGCTGCCCGGCCTCAATCGCGGCGCGGAAGCGAGCCGGCGTCTGCGCCAGCACCTCTTCGGCCCTCGGCTCCTCGCCGACGACAAGCGTTAGCTCGCACACGCCGGCATCGGTCTGGAAGTAGCCGACGGCGTGCTTGGAGCCGACGTGCACGCTGATGCCGTGCAGGGGTTTGAACTCGGTCTTCGAGGACTGCGACGCGGCACCGTTCACCCCGATCGAGGCAAACCCGGCAAGCATGGCGGCAACGATGGCGCCCTTCCTAATCGTGGACATGCTCCAGCTCCTTTTGCTGCAAAGTGAGAAGTCGAGGTCGGCGGATTGGTACTGGGGGAAGCGTCCCGCCGACGCGAAGCACAAAGCTAAGCGTCGGACTCCCCGGGGAAAATACGGATTATTGCATTGCAGCAATGTGAGCCTAACAGCGCGCAACTGTCGCGGGTAGGTGGCTCTTCCCACCCTGTCGGGTAGTTCGCGCACGGCGCCGGAAACATGCCCTTGTCGGACGTGCATATCTCTTGCGCAGTCGACATGTCGGCTTGCAACGCGGGCCTAGTAATCCGCGCTATCCCCGCGGCGTCGCGAGCGAATTATCGACAAGCATTCGGCTTGACCGTCGTGCGCATACCCCGATGGGCTCGCGGAATCCCGCGCTTATGCAACGACCGTCGCCGCCGCCGTTACATCGTGCACAGCGTGCGCTCACGCCTCGGCCAAGCGGGGCGACAAGGCGAACCTCCGCCGCTATAAGCGCAAGCATCAGCACACCCAAAGAACTCACCTGAGACCCGAGCGCGCGCGCATGGATGCCAAAGCCGATAGCCGTTTCGAAATTACGCCGGAAATCGTCGCCGAGCACGGGCTGACGCAAGGCGAATTCCAGCGGCTTTTGAAAATCCTCGGCCGTGAGCCGAGCTTCACCGAGCTCGGCATCTTCTCGGTCATGTGGAGCGAGCACTGCTCGTACAAATCCTCGCGCGTCTGGCTGCGCACGCTGCCGACCAGCGGCCGCCAAGTCATCCAGGGCCCCGGCGAGAACGCCGGAGTCGTCGACCTCGGCGACGGTGACTGCGTCGTGTTCAAGATGGAGAGCCACAACCACCCGAGCTACATCGAGCCCTACCAGGGCGCGGCGACCGGCGTCGGCGGCATCATGCGCGACGTGTTCACCATGGGCGCCCGCCCCGTCGCCAACCTCAACGCCCTGCGCTTTGGCGCGCCCGATCACCCCAAGACGCGCCACCTCGTCGACGGCGTCGTCGCCGGCATCGGCGGCTACGGCAATTGCGTCGGCGTGCCGACCGTCGGCGGCGAGACCAACTTCGACAAGGGCTACAACAACAACATCCTGGTCAATGCGATGTGCGCCGGGCTGGCGCGCACCGACAAGATCTTCTACTCGGCGGCGAAGGGCGTCGGGCTGCCCGTCGTCTACGTCGGCTCCAAGACCGGCCGCGACGGCATCCACGGCGCCACCATGGCCTCGGCCGAGTTCGACGACAAATCTGACGAGAAGCGCCCCACCGTGCAGGTCGGCGACCCGTTCACCGAAAAGCTGCTCATCGAGGCGTGCCTCGAACTGATGTCGAAGGACGTCATCATCGCCATTCAGGACATGGGCGCCGCCGGCCTCACCTCGTCCTCCTGCGAGATGGCCGACAAGGGCGGCGTCGGCATCACCCTCGACCTCGATCACGTGCCGCAGCGCGAAGCGGGCATGACGGCATACGAGATGATGCTGTCGGAAAGCCAGGAGCGCATGCTGATGGTGCTGAAGCCGGGCTCGGAACCCGAGGCTGAGGCCATCTTCAAGAAGTGGGGGCTCGACTTCGCCATCGTCGGCGCGACGACCGACACCGGCCGCATGATCGTCACCCACCACGGCAAGGTCGAAGCCGACATCCCGGTGACGACGCTCGCCAACTCGGCGCCCGTCTACGAGCGCCCGTGGTTCCCGATCACGCCGCCGAAGATGATCCTGCCCGAGTGGGTGCCGGCGCCCAATGCCATCCTCGGCAACGCTCAAGACCATGATGTCCGGCCCGGCGCTGTCTTCGCGCCGCTGGATCTGGGAGCAGTACGACCACATGGTGATGGGCGACACGGTGCAGCGCCCTGGGGGCGACGCCGCCGTCGTGCGCGTGCACGGTACGCAGAAGGGCCTGGCGCTCGCCTGCGACGTCACCCCGCGCTACGTCGCCGCCGATCCGGCGATGGGCACCAAACAGGCCGTGATCGAGACGTGGCGCAACCTGACAGCCGTCGGCGCCGATCCGCTCGCCATCACCGACAACCTCAACTTCGCCAATCCGGAGCGGCCCGAGGTGATGGGGCAGTTCGTCGGCGCCATACGGGGCATGGCGGAAGCCTGTCGCGTGCTCGACTACCCGGTCGTGTCGGGCAACGTCTCGCTCTACAACGAGACCAACGGCGTCGGCATTCCGCCTACCCCTGCCATCGGCGGCGTCGGCCTCATCCCCGATGTGTCGCGCATGGCCGACATCAAGCTGAAGCGCGAGAACGATCTTCTGATCGTCATCGGCCGCGAGGCGGGTCACCTCGGCCAGTCGCTCTATCAGGAGATCGCCGCCGGCAAGCTGGAAGGCGCGCCGCCACCCGTCGATCTCGCCGACGAGATCAAGGCGGGACGGCTCGTGCGCGCGCTGATCCGCGAGGGCAAGGTGACGACGGTGCATGACGTGTCCGACGGCGGCTTGCTGGTCGCCATCGCCGAGATGGCGCTGGCCGGCGGCATGGGCGCCGAGCTGTTCGCCTACGAGGGCCGCCTGCCGGTGCACGCGGTGTGGTTCGGCGAGGACCAGGGCCGCTACGTTTTGTCGGTCGATCCGATGCAGGCCGAGGAAGTCTTGGAGCGCGCGCGGCTATTGGCGCTGCCTTCGCGCATCGTTGCCCGCACCGGCGGCGACGCGATTGGCTTGAAGGGCGAGCCGCCGCTGCCGCTTACCGAGCTGCGCAGCGCCCACGAAGCCTGGCTGCCGCAGTACATGGCCGCGCTCCACTAGCTCCGCGAGCGATGGCGCATGGGCGATCTAGAGCGCAACAAGTTGAACGTGACGGCCTTCTACGACCTGATGTTCAACCAGTGTCGGCCCGCCGAAGCCTTGGCTCGGTACGCCGGCAGCGAATACATCCAGCACAATCCGCATGTCGGCGACGGCAAGCAGGGCTTTATCGACTACTTCGAGCGCATGGCGCGCGAGTACCCCGGCAAGCGCGTCGAGTTCAAGCGCGTGTTCGCGGAGGCAAACTACGTCGTTCTGCATTGCTTCCAGCAATGGCCCGGCGACAAGCACTACGCCGGCATCGACATCTTCCGCCTGACCGACGACGGCAAGATCGTCGAGCACTGGGACGTCCTGCAGGTCATCCCCGCCACCGCCGCGAACTCAAACGGAATGTTCTGATTGATCGCGTTCAAGGACTACCGAGTTGCGCGGCGCGCACGAAGTCTGGTTGCCCAAAATGGCCGCGGCCCCGGATACCGTCTCAGTCCGCAACCTTTTCCGCTTTTGTGCGCACGAATTCAGCGAGGCGCTCATAGCCGAGCGCAACGAACCGCAAGGCACGCCTGCCACTGGGGTCGGCTGTTACTTCAGCGACGCCCTCGGCCTCTTCGGCCAATTTCTGCAGCTCGGCCACCTTATTGGTGGCGTCGTCGGATTCGGCGCCCATGATGATCAATTGTTAGAATGCCCTGGCCCTGCGAACGCGAAATCGGCGGTTTGGTTCCTTCCAGCTTGCGGTTACAGCTTGAAATATTTCCCCACCGGGACACGTCTTAGGCCAGGCCGTTCCCACGATATCTCTGTTAGACGGCCCGCTAGGCCTCCCTGCCGGCGGCGATAGGGCCGTTGGGATTGCTGGCAAATCGGCTTATGTTTAGCTCTGGAGCAGCACTTCCCAGGAGACAGAGCCGATGGCCATGGATGCCGGCGAGATCGAGCGGCTGATCAAGGCCAAGTTCCCCGACGCCCTCGTCGAGATCCGCGATCTGGCGGGCGACGGCGACCACTACGCCGCGCACGTCGTCAGTGCCCAGTTCAAGGGCAAGAGCCGCGTCCAGCAGCACCAGATGATCTACGAGGCTTTGGGCGGCCGCATGGGCGGGGCGCTACACGCGCTGGCGCTTACGACCGCTGCGCCATAAGGCGCTTCCGAGACCTCGCGGCACCCGTGCGATTGACTTCCCAGCGCCAATCCACACATTGCGCCTCTAGAAGCGCGCGGGCGCGCGCCAACCGATCAACGACTTTCCGAAGGGCCCGAAATGAGCAACCCGCAGCAGGACGTCCAGGACTGGATCCGCAAGACGGTCGCCGCCAACGACGTCGTGCTGTTCATGAAGGGCAACAAGAACATGCCGCAGTGCGGGTTCTCGGCCCAGGTCGACCACATCCTTCGCGCCCTCGGCATCGACTACAAGGATGTCAACGTGCTGCAGGACATGGCCATCCGCGACGGCATCAAAGCCTACTCCAACTGGCCGACCATCCCGCAGCTCTACATCAAGGGCGAGTTCGTCGGCGGCTGCGACATCGTCCGCGAGATGCTGGAAGCCGGCGAGCTGACGGCGATGCTCGACGAAAAGGGCGTTGCCTACGACAAGACGCGGCTGACGGCTTAGTCCCTCGATTAGTTGCCGCCGTCGGGCGTCCTTGGCACTAGCAGATCCCGCTGCAGATCCGACGTGAAGTCTTCCGTTGCGCCGGTTTGTGCAAGTGACTGCTGGGCCCTGAAGGCGGCTCGGCTGACGAGACGCGGGCCCTGTACGAGACGCGGGTGCTGTACGAGACGCGGACCCTGCACGAGACGTGGACCCTGCACAAGCCGCGGGCCCGGACTTACCGGCCGCGGGGGCGAGCGCAACATCACCAACTCGCGGGCGAGCGATGGCGACACTGCGAGCTGTGGCCGCGGAACCGCTCCATTCTCCGGCGCGGAAGCATCCAGGGCCACCCCCGTGTCGTCGGCTAGCTGCTCGCTGTCCTCACGGAGGTCGAAGCGCACTTGAGCCGTCTCAAACGCGATGTCGACGGTCGCGAACCTGCCGAGGTAGCCCGGAACTATTGGGTACACGCGCCTCCTCATGTAGTTCGCCTCGGTCATTGTCGGAGATTGCAGGACACTGATGACAAGTCCCGCTACCCCTTGCTTGCGGAAGCCGAGCTTCTCTGCGGCGGCGCGCGATACGTCGAGCTTGCGCTCTCCGCTATAGGGGCCGGCGTTGGTGATCCGCAGCACGGAGGCGTCGCCGGTTTTAGGATTGTAGGCGAGGATGACGGTGCCGTCCGGTAGCAGCGGGCTTGCGGCGTTGTCGGCAAGATCGGCGCGGAAGACGGCGCCCGAGCTCGTCAGCCCGCAGGGATTCAACCGGTCGCGATGACAGCTGTCGTAGTAGGAGGCGAGCACGTAGCCGCGCCAGCCGACAAGGGTATCAATCTGCGCCAGCGTGCCGACGCGGTGACAATAGCCGTGGAAGCAGTAGCGGGTGCCAGGAGATTTGGCATCCGCCGTCGGCACGGTCGTGGCGCTGACGATGAGGGTCGCGGCGGCGACCAAAGCCGGCAGCCTAAGGCGCCAACCTGCAGCAATACCCGAGGCTGTAGCACGCAGCGGACGCTTCTTCCGTGGCATGTGGCGCTCGCCGACTTGCTCAGATCAGTTTCTGACTTGCGAGACAACCGTGGCAAATGTTTGGGCGCCTCGCTCAGGCAGGACAATTGCAAGGCTCGATCCCGGTGCCCGCGGCAGGGCGTCGCCTACGACAAGACGAAGCTGACGGCCTAGCCCCGGCTGACGCTCATCCCCTTCGCCTGACACGGCGTGCCAATGTGCGCAGCCCGAGGTCCGCTCTGGGCGCGTAGCGGCCATCGCGATGTCGCGGGGTACGTCGGCTATGGGCCAAGACCGACCTCTGAGCCGGCTGGATGAGGGTTCGCGTGTGGGAAAGTGTCGGTCAAAAAGGAGAGGGCCAACGAGAGGTCGGCCCAGTCTAAACACTGCAAGCTTTATCGAACGGGAATCTATTTTTTAGGCGCGCATCAATTTGCGGTGTGCTCCTGGCCGGAGCCATCCGCGACGGGAACTGCGCCGCACGCCTGCTCTTCAGAGGAGGGAGCCACCTCCTCGCTCGCGCTCGCCGCTGGTTCGGCAGCTTCGACCTCCGGAGCCGCCGCTGGGTCTGCTGATTCGCCGCTCGTAGCCTCCGCTAACGGTTCAACCGGCTCCGGCGATGGTGCCGCCGCTGCCGTTGCCTCATCTACCGCAGTGGATGCCGCGATTGCCGGTGCCTCTTCTGCAGTGGCTTGTGAGGGTACGGCTTCCGTCGCCTCCGCCGGCACGGCCGGCTCCGCTTCTGTGGCGGACTTTACTTCGACCGCGGGCTCTGCTTGAGCTAGATCGCCGCTTTCCGGCATCTCCAGCGCGGTGCCGCATGCCGCAATACGATCGTTAACTGCAGGCTCAGCCGCGGGTGCGCTGACCTCACAAGGCGCTCCTTCGGTAGTGGCTGGCTCCAGTGTGGACGCGCGGGTGTCAACGGTTGGTCCGTTCGTCACAAAACTCAGCAAGTCGTTCGCTGCGGAAATTACGGCCTCGGACTTGCCGCCGAGTTCGTAGGCCATTCGCAGGCAGTTCAGACGCAGTTCCTCTAGGTCCATGATCGCTCCTTGGGTGTTTGAGATGTGGCTGGGTCTCAGCACGCGCAAGCAACTTTCGCCCTCCGTCGCTCATGACAAAGCGGATGGCGTATAGACTCTCTCTGGCTCAGCTGGCAGCGCCACCAATCGGAGTGGCATAGGCGTCCCCCTTTGTTGATACCGCAAACGCAAGATACCAACGCAAGTCGCCTCAGGGTGAATGCTGCCGGAAGACATTGTCAGATTTACGTCATGAGTTGCAGCGGGCTAACGTGAAAGATCATCCGCTCCCACTCTCACGGAGAGTGAAATGACGCGACGATTAGCGGCGGCGCTCCTGGCACTGTTTGCAACGAACATCAAGGCAGCGGATTTTTCTGCCGAACGCCGACTGATGCTGGAGGAAATCAAGCAACTGACGGCCGCAACCGCTGCCGAAACCGGCCGCAGAGCGCTCGACCCGCGCGTCCTTGATGCGATGGGGAGGGTTGCGCGAGAGGAGTTCGTGCCGCCGAAACAAATCGGCTCTGCCTATCAGAGCCGACCGCTGTCAATCGGTTACGGCCAGACGATCTCGCAGCCTTTCATCGTCGCCCTGATGACCGACCTTCTGCAGCTTGAACCTACTGACACGGTGCTGGAAGTCGGCACGGGATCGGGCTATCAGGCCGCGGTTTTATCGCTGTTGGCACGCGAGGTTTACACGATAGAAATCATACCCGAACTCGGCAATGCAGCAGCCGCAACGCTAAGGCGGCTTGGCTATGCGAACATCAAGACTAAAATTGGCGACGGCTATCAGGGCTGGCCGACGTATGCACCATTCGACGCCATCATCGTCACCGCCGCCCCGGACCATGTTCCTGCCGCACTTGGTTGAACAGCTGAAGCCTGAAGGCCGGATGGTAATTCCCGTGGGTGGGGCGCGGGAGCAGGCCCTCAAGCTCATCACCAAAAATCCCGATGGAACGACGACAACGACCGACACTGTTCCCGTCAGTTTCGTGCCCCTCATCAAAGGGCAGACCAAGCACTGACTAGAATGCCGGTTCCCAAGGCGGGTCTCCCTGAGAGCACAGGCGGATGAAGCGAGAGGGGATCGGCTAGCGCTGCTTGCGCGCCTTATACATGCGGATCTCGGCCTTCGAGACTTCGCCTGCAGCCACGAGCTCCTTGAGGCACCCTTGCGAGAGCTTATCCTGCACGTTTCGCATGCATGAGCTCAGGCCCGCACTCGGGACGGCGTGCGCGCTGCAATACGCGTAGTATTCGCTGCGGCAGGCATTTTTCACGCCTTGCGTGATGACGGCATGCGCGTTGGTCGCAGATAAGGCAGCGATCACGAGGAGACTTGGGATGAAGACCTTCGGCATGGTCCCTCCATTGGCTAACGGGCCAACGTAAAGCGACGCCTGAAGTTCCAGCCGCTAGCGGGAGAAGGTCTTCGCGGCAGCAGGGCTCGCCGGCGGCACAAAATCGGAGGTTGGATTTTCCGAGCGTTGCGACCTGCCCTCAAACGAGGCGCCTTGCTCGATAACAAGCGAATCGTAAGAGATGTCGGCCTCGACATGGCTTGAGGGCTGCAGCTTTACGTGCGTGCTGCGGATCGAACCCATCACCTGGCCGCACACGACAATCTCTTCAGCAATGATGCCGCCGGTGATCCGTCCCTTTGCGCCGACGATGACATAGGTGCCGTGCACGTCTCCGTGGATCTCGCCATCGATCTGCGCTTCGCCCTTAGCGATGATATTGCCCGTAATGGTCAGATCGGGTCCGAGCACAGAGGTGATGTTGCGCTGGCCGGCGCCCGCCGGGACAGCGGACAAGCGTGCGGCGAGACTGGGTGACGAGGCCGTGGCGGCGCGCGGGGGCGACGCCAAATTCGGTTGGGAGTTCTTGAAATTCGGTAACACGAGATTCCACCTCCGCCCCAATGCGACAAGCTGCGCCGATTGTGGCTTTTGAACGCTTGACGTGGGCGGGATACGGAAGCCTAGCGCGTGCGGCAGGCACGATGGCTGGCCAATCGTGTTAGATTGCGCCTAATTCAACTATGCTAGTGGAGAGCAGAATGGATGCGAAATCGCTTTTGATCGGCGCGCTGGTCGTCGCGGTCGGTGTGCTCGGCTACCTGTACTATGACAGCCAGCAGACGAAGGTGAAGCTCGACGTTGGGGGCGTGAAGATCGAAGGGAAATGACCGCGTGAGGGCGATGATCTGTCTCGGCATAATTGACAGGGTAGGATTGACGCCCAAGTATACATTTGGCGGCTGTCGCTGCGAGGGACCTCGCGCTGATCCGGTCAGGATAGTGTGTAGTTTCCACCAGCACCGTTGGTTGTGAGGACAGCCGTCGCGAGGATCAACAGCGATGGAGAGAGCATGACCCACCGGCAAGTCAGCATGATCTCGCCCACGCGCGGGGTCACGGTTCGGTAAGTAAGCTCGAGCACGATGACCTAGGCCCGAACCGCCAATAAAGGTACCTGAACACATAGAGCGAGGGACGAGACCGTTAGGTCCCAGAGCTCGCACGCAGAGCCCGGTTGTAGTCCGGGCACGCATCGGAAGATGGCAGCCCCGTCGCAAACAACGGCGGGGCTTTGCTTTCGGTGCTCGGTTGCGACGTCTCAGCGCCCGCACCTTCAAAGGCTGATAAAGGCGACGACGCCGATCCCTCCGCCGAAGAGCAAGCCGACCCGACCAACCGGCCCACCTAACGCTTCTGTCGTCCTAGACGTCACTCGCCGCGCAGCAACTGGCCGCGAATTTTGCCTGCTTGGTCGCGCCGGATGGGAAACCGCACCTCCATCCGTCGAAATCCGTCGCGGGTTGGGCGGTGCGAGGATCGCCTAGAGGATGTGGGGGGTTTGTCGATCGTCGATAGCGCCGCTACGCGTGTTGGCGCTGTCGGGGTCGAACCACCTTCGCCCGCGCCGCGTTAGGCTTTCACATCCGCATGGAGTGGAATCATGTCGGAAGAAGACGCGGTTAGGGACGTGCTGGAGCGTTACGCGCGAGCCATCGGTGATAAGGACGCCAGCGCCGTCATCGCCTGCTATACGGACGACGTCGTGGCTTACGATCTCGCTCCTCCGCTCGTTATCCCTCCCGAACGCGAGACCGACCCGACCTACCTCGAGAAATGGTTCGCTACCTGGGACGGCCCGATCGTATCCGTCGCAAAGGACATGCACGTCAGAGCCGACAACAGTATTGCTTACGCCTTTGCGTTGCGCCAAATGAGCGGCCGCAAGATCGATGGCGAAAATGTTAACTTGTGGTTCCGCGCCACCGCGACGCTGGTGAAGGAACCGAGTGGCTGGAAGATCAGTCACGTCCACAACTCGGTGCCGTTCGCCATGGACGGAAGTGGAAAAGCCGAGCTCGGGTTGAAGCCATAATCAACGGCGCACGGTCCTAGGCAGAGATTTCCGCTTAGGGTCAGTAGCAGTCATTGACAATCGGAGCGCGGACGTCGGCTACGGGTCACAAAGCAGAATTAATCCCCGCCCTCTGCGGCTGCTCCATACTCTCCGCATCCTTGCCCATCAGAGGGACGCAACAGCTGAGCGTCTGATGCGGGGCAGGGACGGTGCCCGGTTGAGGCGGCGTTGCAGTCCGTTGGCAGCGTCTGTCGTGAGGAGAAGCTCGCCTCAGATGCCGGGGCCGGAGATCGGGGCTGTGCAGAATGGCAACAGACTGCACGGACGCCCTTCGGCAGCGGCGCTTCACGCATCCCCTGGAGCGCAGCCGTCAGAGGTCCTAAACGATGCAGCCCGGCGCCCTAGAAGCCGCCGGGTGGGACCGAAGGCCCGCTGACGATGACGTTGCACCCTCGGCACAGCAGCAGCCGCACGCGGGCGCCGAAAGGCTGCCGGATTGTTACTTAGGATGGCGGTCGTTTGGCGCCCGCGCTCCCTCGCTCATTCTCATCCCTCGGGGCCAGCAGCCCGCGAGACTAAGAACGCATCTGCAGTTCTTTCCTCTCCCTCCCCCTTGTCCATGCGGAGCATGGCTCCGCCATGACGGTGGGAGGGTCGGGGTTGGGGGTGGTGCAGCACGTTTGATGTCGTGGACACCCCCTCCCCTAACCCTCCCCCGCAAGGGGGAGGGAGAAGCCGGAGAGGAGCGCGAATTGTCCCCGCGCACGTTGCGCGTGCGATCATGGCCGGCCCTAGTTTTGCCGTG
>CAWHOZ010000020.1:0-30405 GCA_963831175.1 uncultured Alphaproteobacteria bacterium
TGATGGACGCGGTGAAGAAGATGCAAAGTCGAAATGTTCAAGGTGCCACCTGAGCGTGCAGTTGTGGTTTAGTCAGGCCCGCGAAGGTTGTGTTGCCAAAACGCTTCGAAACCTGACTCTCGGTGGACTGATTGAACAAGAGAACCGCGACTGGCGCTTGACCGACGTGGCACAATCGATTGACCTTGGAGGAGTTTTCCCGAGCAGGGGCCGATGTCTGTCGCCTTTTCAACCCGAGAACTGAGCCCGCGGGATCGCATCCCTTTTTGGGTGGATGTCGCATCCCGAGCCTTCTACAGGCACGGATTCAGCGCCCCCATCGAGACATTTGCCGGCAGCCTGCACGCCAGGCCTCTCGGCAACCTCTACCTGACGCGCTGCGAATGCGGCCCCTGCGACGTGACGCGCACGCGGCGGGACGTCGCCAGCGACGACATTGACGACATCATCCTCGGCGTCCGGCTGTCGGGCCACTCGCCGTTCTCGCAGAACGGTCGCGACGAGATCATCGAACCGGGGATGCTGTTTGTGCAAGATACGGCACGGCCGCTGAGGTTCAATTTTCTCACGCATACGACGGCGGTCTGCGTCAGCATTCCGCGCAACGTCTGGCAGGCCCGTATCGGCAGCGCGGCGATGACGACAAGGATTACTGCGAAGCGACCCGTTGCCGGGCTTGCCGCCGAGTTTATCACCATGCTGGCAGCACGCTCGGCCACACTCGAAGGTCCGGTGAAAGCGCGTCTTGCCGAGCAGGCTCTCGATCTCATTACTCTCGCCTTAAGGGAGGGCGATGGCACGCCGACGCTGTCCTCGCCGCGCGCCACCGCATTGTTGCGTTTGAAAACGGTCATCGAAACGCGTCTTAGCGACCCAAACCTCAAGCCGGCGGAAGCCGCCGCCGCGGCGGGTATCAGCGTGCGCTATGCCAACGAACTGCTCGCCCAGGAGAATTCTTCGGTCGAGCGCTACATCCTGCACCGGCGCCTCGAGCGCTGCCGTAGCGCGCTCGAGGATACGCTGCAGGCGCATCGCATGATCGGCGAGATCGCCTTCGGCTGGGGCTTTTCCGACCACGCGCATTTCACGCGCCGCTTCCGCGCCACGTTCGGCATGACGCCCGGCGATTGCCGGCGGCTGCTGCAGGAGCGGCTCGGCACCTGACGGGAGCGGCGATTTGCCCGACCTTGCGTGACCGCGGGGCGGCCAGCTCTTACGCTTCCGTAATGTTGCGGACATCTCTTGGCAACGCACGCTGCGTAACGTTTCGCCAGTCGCTGGAATGAAACATCATGCGCATCCTTGTCGTCGAGGACGATAGCGAAACCGCGGCCTACATCACGCACGGGTTCGCCGAGGAAGGACACGTCGTCGAGACGCTCAGCGATGGTCGCGACGGGCTCTCGCAGGCCATGGGCGAGGCCTACGACATCATCGTCGTCGATCGCATGCTGCCGGGGCTCGATGGCCTCTCGCTGGTGCGCGCGCTGCGCGCCGTCGGCCAGAAGGTGCCGGTGATCTTCCTCACCTCGCTCGGCGGTGTCGACGATCGCGTCGACGGCCTCAACGTCGGCGGCGACGATTATCTCGTCAAGCCCTTTGCCTTCTCCGAGCTCATGGCGCGCGTCAACGCTCTAGCGCGGCGGCCGCACCTGAAGGACGCCGAGACCGTGCTGCGCGTCGGCGACCTGGAGATGGATCTCATCGCCCGCACCGTCACGCGCGGCGCCGATACCATCGACCTGCAGCCGCGCGAGTTCCGTCTGCTCGAGGTCCTGATGCGCAACAAGGGGCGCGTGCTCACCCGCACCATGCTGCTGGAGCGCGTGTGGAGCTTCCACTTCGAGCCGCG
The DNA here is from genome assembly GCA_963831175.1 of uncultured Alphaproteobacteria bacterium. Taxonomy (GTDB): domain Bacteria; phylum Pseudomonadota; class Alphaproteobacteria; order Rhizobiales; family Hyphomicrobiaceae; genus Hyphomicrobium_A. The sequence continues at coordinate 1,853 of CAWHOZ010000020.1, forward strand.
GACCAGCGTCGTCGAAACGCACATCTCGCGCCTGCGCACTAAGATCGACCGTCCCTACGGCAAAGAGCTGATCCACACCGTGCGCGGCTCGGGCTACACGATGCATGATCAGCAATGACCTCCTAAAGCGCACGCCGGTAAGGCTGGCCGGCGCCTTCGCCATCCTGTTCGCGCTGACCGTCGTCGCCCTTATCGCCGTGCTCTATCTGACGCTCGTTTCCGAGCTGCGAAGCGACATCCGCCAGCGCGTCGAGGAGATGAGCGACACTTTGCGCGCTATCGATGCACAGCAGGGTTTCGACGGCCTCGCCGCCGTGGTCGCCGAGGAAGCCAAGTCGGTTCGCGACTTCGACAGCATCTTCCTGTTGCGCAGCGACGATGGCTCCTTCCGCGCCGGCAACGTGCAAAACGTGCGCCTGTTTAGCGGCTGGGGCGAGCTCGACCGGGCATGGCTGCCGATGGTGGCCGACAAGGGCGGTCCCGACGATCGCTTCTTTGCCATGTGGACGCCGGTCTCGAAGGGGCATCTCCTCGTCGGCAACAGCGACCGCGCGCTGCGCGAGGTGCAGCGCATACTCCTGCGTGGCCTCGGCTGGGCCCTTATCGCCACCATCCTGCTCGCCGTGGGCTCGGCGATCTACCTCGCGCGCCGTGCGCAGCAGAAGATCGACGTGTTCGCCACGACGCTGTCGAAGGTGAGCCGCGGCGAGATCTCCGAACGCGTGCCGGTCACCCAATCCCACGACGATCTCGATCACGTCGCGGCGCAGATCAACGCCACGCTGGCGCATCTGCAGAAGCTGATCGAGAACGTCAACCAGGCTTCGTCCGACATCGCCCACGACTTGAAGAAGCCCATCGGCCGGCTGCGCCGCCGCCTCGAGCTGGCGCTGCGCAGCGCCGACGATGGGGCGACGTTCCGTACGCAGGTGGAGGAGTCGCTGCGAAGAGCTCGAATTCCATCGTCGAGACGTTCGAGGCGCTACTGCGCATCACGCAGATCGAGGCCGGCGCGCGCCGCGCGCGCTTCAGCGGCGTCGAGCTCGGCACCGTGCTGGCCGACGTCGCCGACATCTACGAGCCCGTCGCCGAGGAGGCGGGCGATCGGCTCGTCAGCACGGTTGCCATCGCCGAGCGCGCGCAAGTCACCGGCGATCGCGAGCTGCTGACGCAGCTGTTCGCCAACCTCATCGAGAACGCCATCCGCCATTCGCCGACGGGAACGCGCATCGACGTCTCCCTGACAGAGGCGCGGCGAACGTCACGTCGCCATCGTCGCCGACAGCGGACCGGGCATTCCGGCGCACGAATGCGAGAACGTGTTCCGCCGCCTTTATCGCCTGGAGCGCGAGCGCGCGACGCCCGGCAGCGGTTTGGGGCTCAGCCTTGTCGCGGCCATCGCCGAGCTGCACGGCGCCGGCGTCGAGCTCACCGACAACGCGCCCGGTCTGCGCGTCGAGGTGTCGTTTCCGCGCGCTTGAGGCGTCTCGCCAAAACAAAAAAGGTGCAGTGCGCGAGGCACTGCACCAAGGAGGCGGTCGGAGGAGATTACGTGCGTGAACTTAGCGGCAGTGACGGTGGTGATGGCTCCACCAGCAATGACGACGGTGCCGGCGCCACCAGCGCGCCTGGCTGACGACCGAGGCGTGAGACGCGGCGGGTACGGCCGCCCTCACGCCGGGAACGGCAGCCTGGCCGGAGGTTGCGGCGAGGCAGAGGACGATGGCGCTGCCGATGAGCGACAGCGGAACGTAGCGCTTCATGGACGGTGACTCCCGAAAATTGCCGCACGACTGAAGTGCGGCGAAGTAAGGGATCTGATGATCCGGTGGGAAATGCGAAGGAGCGGCAGGTCCGAAGACCCGCCGCACTGAAGAGAGGATTTACTTCTTCACGCACTTGCTGCCGGCGTCGTCCCACTTCATCGTCGAGATCTTCTCGCAAGCGGCTTTGGTCTTGGGGGCGCCCTTGGCCATTGCGATTCCCGGGGCGACGGCGCCGAAGGCAACGGCGGCGAGGATGGCGGTGGTCATCAGCTTCTTGGACATTTCAACTCTCCATTCCTTGTTCGGGTGCTTCATGATCACCCGGCCGCGAAACTGCGCCGCGAGGTTTGCGGTCACCTGACCCGAGGCATACGATTTCGTAAGGAGTGGCGTTCAGCAAAGCTGCGCAATTGCAGCGAGTTGAAAACATTCAACTATCCGCGGCGCCGATGGCACGTCGCTATGCATGCGTTGCCGGTAAGCTTCAGCCGACGTGCTGCCTGCGGTAATCGCCGGGCGCGCAGCCGAAGGCGCGCTTGAAGCGGCGCGTAAAGTGCGACAGGTCGGAGAAGCCCCAGCCGTAGGCGATATCGCCGATCGTGCGGTGCGCTTGCGTTGCGTCGGACAAGGCGAGTCGGCAGCGCTCGAGGCGCCGCTGGCACGATCAGCCGCTGGATCGACAGACCCTCTTCGGCGAGCAGCGCGTTGGCGTAGCGCACGCTGATGCCGGCGGCGGCGGCGGCCGTTTCCGGATCGAGTGCGGGATCGGGCAGGCGTCGCTCGATCTCCGTGCGCAGTCGCAGTAGTGCCGTCGCCCGTGCCGACGACAGCGCCGGCCGGTCGTTGTCGCCCTGCGCCGCAAGTGCAATGGCGGCGAGATCGAGAACCTGCTCGCCGATCTGCGCCCGCGCCGCCTCCTTTAGCCCACCAATATGTTGTGGGATCATGCGCAGGTAGTCGGAGACGAGCCCGCCAATGCCCGGTCCACGCCGAACTGCGTGCGCGGTGAGCTGCAAGCTCGGGGCCAGGCGCGCCTTTAATGAGCGGTGCGGGATCTTGATGAAGAGCCGCCGCCATTTCGCCGAGTAGTGGCTGGTATAGGGCCGCTGCGCGTCGAGCAGGGTGAAGTCGCCGGGCTGGAGGGTCGCCTCGCGCCCATCCTGGATCACAGTCGCGCTGCCCTCGAGCTGCAGCCCAAGCAAGAAGACGCCGTCATCTTCGTTCGCGATGTTGCGCGCGGTAACGGCCGCATAGCTCAAGCCGAGGCTGTCGACTTCGATGATGCCGAGTTCTCCGAGCGTTGCTCGGTGGATCGTCGCGTCAAACGTGGGGAGCTTCTCCACGCGGCATTCGTGCTTGACGAAGACCTTGCAGGCAACGTCATACCAATACGCGAGGCGATCGCGGGGGTGCATGTCCGACATCGCGAGGATCTTGTCCATGCGCGTTTCGCCCGTGCTTACCCCATCCGGCCGGGAGGCGCTCGGGCATGCCCGAGCCGCGTCCCCTCGCTTTCCATAGCGATTCCAGACGCAGCTAAACAGGGTGGGGCATGGTTCGTCCACCACAGACGCGCAGTCTCGGTGCAACAGACGGTTTGGGGACGAACATATGGGTTCAACGATCGTGCCGGCGGCCAGCGGTAATGTTCGCGACGGGTTTTGCGCCTAAGCCTTATGCGCGGCGCGGTAGTCACGCGGCGCGCTGCCGAAGGCGGCCTTGAAGCGGCGAGTGAAGTGCGACAGGTCGGAGAAGCCCCAGGCGTAGGCGATCTCGCCAATCGACCGGTGGGCTTGCGCAGGATCTTCGAGCGCGCGGCGGCAGCGCTCGAGACGGCGCGACACGATCAGCCGCTCGAGCGAGGACCCTTCTGCGTTGAGCAGTGCGTTCGCATAGCGCACGCTGATGCCGGCGGCAGCAGCGGCAGCGGCAGGATTGAGACCTGGATCGCTGAGACGACGCTCAACTGCCGCCCGCAATTGCAACAGCGCAATGGCTCGCGGCGACGACAGCGCCGGCCTGTCCTTGCCACACTCGGCGGCCAACGCAAGCGCCACGAGATCGAGGACCTGCTCGCCGATTTGCGCGCGCACGGTCGGCGTGAGGTCGTCGATGCGCTCCGGGATCATGCGGATGAAATCCGACGTGAGGCCGCCGATGCCGGTTGCGCCGCTTATCGTGCAGGCGGTGAGCTGTGAGCTAGAGGCCAGGCGCGCCTTCATCGCCCGGTGTGGAATCTTGATGATGAGCAGCCCGTACGGCCCTGGAAAGATGTTGGTGCAGGTTCGCTGGGCGTCCAGCAGCATGAAGTCGCCTGGATGCATCGCGGCATCGCGCCCATCCTGGCTCATGATCGACGTGCCGGAAAGCTGCGCACACAGAAAGAATACGTTGTCCTCGCCATGGGCGATGCCGCGGGCCCTTCGCGTGCTCTCGCGCAAGCCGTCGCTCTCGACATGCGCAATTTCAAGCTGGTCGAGAGGAGCGTGGTGAATGGTTGCGCTGAAGGTCGAGGAGCCCTGTACGCGGCACTGATGATCCACGAACACCTTGCAGGCAACGTCGTGCCAGTAGGCAAGCCGGTCGCGAGGCGGAACATCGGCAGTTGTCAGCACCGTCTGCATAAGCAGTTGCCTCGCAGAGTTGACCCGCGTTCGGGGTAAGTCCGATCGCGCTACGATACCCGAGTCATCCGGCCCAGACCGCTCCGCGCGCCTCGGCGCGCGCTTATTCAGTTAACTGTGCTTTTCGGGTTCGTGGCGCGTCAGCTCCAGCGCCGATTGCTCCACATCCATTGCTCGGGCGCCTCGCGGATCCACGCCTCGAACTGCTGCTGCATGTGGACCATGGTCCAGCGGATATCCTCCGCCTGATTGGCCGTGCGCGGCACCCGCAACTCCTTGAGCTCGATCTCGAAGCGGCTCTGCGTGCCGATGCGTTTGCAGCGCGACAGCCAGATGCGCGCGCCGACGCGCCGCGCGATCATGGCGCCGATGGCTTGCGTCTTGGCATCGCGTCCGAAGAACGGCACCGGCATGCCGGTGCGGTCGTAGAGATCGCACACGAGGCCGAGGCGTCCGCCGCGGCGCACGAAATCCATGATGGCGCGCGCCGTCCTCTGGTCGTCGCCGTGGTCGCCGACGTTGCCGCGGCCGAACAGTCCGTCGGGATAGAGGTCCTTGCGCTGGTCGCGCAGATACTGGTCGACGTAGGGGTTGGTCACCGAGCGGTAGACCGCGGCCGGATTGGCGCCCGCCCAGGTGAAGGGGAGGATCGCCAGCTCCCAGTTGCCCATGTGCAGGCTGACGCCCACCGCGCGGCGCCGAGCTTGTCCTTGTAGCGCGAGAAGATGTTCTGGCTGACGATGTCGATGCGCTCGGGCTCCTTGAGGAAGCGATCGATGCGCATGGTCTCGACCATCACGCGGCCGAGGTTCTCCCAGTGCGCCAGCGCGATCGCCAGCCGCTCGGCTTCGCTCTTCTCGGGGAAGGCGATGGCGAGATTGTCGAGCGCGCGCTTGTGGCGCTTGGGATTGATGACGGGTGCGAGCCGGCGCCAGCAGTAGGCCGAGGCGCCCGGTCGCGACGCTGAGCGGCAGCGCGCGGAAAAAGCCGGCGACGAGGCGCAGCACGCGCGTACTCGAGCGCGGTATTGCAGGTCGCGCAGGCGGTCGCTTGTCTTCATCGGCCTGGCGGGAATCTTCGCGCGTTTCGCGGCTAACGGCGTCATGCCGAGGCGAGCCGCGCTGCGTCAAGGCCGCGGTGCCCCGATCCGGCTGCGGCCGGCTGCATCAGCCGCGGCGCGATGAACGACGGCGCGAGGCCCTCGCGGATGGCGAGGCGGCGCAACGGTCCGACGTTCTTCAGGATGTGCAACCCGAGGCCGCGCAGCGCCTGCACCGGCGGGGCGCGCGACAACAGGCTGCGGTTGAGCAGATCGATGGTCCAGATGCGCGAGGCGATGTCGGTGCGGCGCATGCGGCCATAGGCTTCGAGCACGGGCGGCGCGCCGATGTCGCCGCCCGCGGCCAGCGCGTCGGCGACGCAGTCGGCGATGCAGGCGGCATCGCGCAAGCCGAGGTTCAGTCCCTGCGCGCCGATCGGCGGAATGACGTGCACGGCCTCGCCGACGAGGGCGATGCGATTGCGTCCCGGCCACCTCGGCGGATAGCCCGGACAACGGAAAGACGCCGCGCGGCCCGATGTCGCCGACCGAGCCGAGCAGCCCGTGCAGCCGCTCCTCGAGCGCGGCGCGGAAGGCGGCGTCGTCGAGCGCGGCGAGCGCGTTGCGCAATCGCGGGGCGCTCCACCCAGACGAGGCTCGAGGCGCGGCCGGGCGACGGCACGACCGTGAAGGGGCCGGCCGGGCGGTGGAACTCGGTCGAGATGCCCTCGTGCGTGCCGCTGGTGCACGAACGTGCATGTCACCGCGCTCTGCTCGTAGACCCAGGTACGAACGGAGATCTCTGCCGCTTGCCGGCACAGCGACTGGCGGCCGTCGGCGCCGACGATAAGCTTTGCCGCGATTGTGTAGCCGTCGCCGAGCTGCAGCTCGACGCCGTCGGCGCCGACGACGACCTGCTCGACGCTCGCATCGATCAGCGTCAGCCCGGGCAGCTCAGCGGCGCGCCGGCGTAAGGCTTCGACCAGCGCCGCGTTCGGCACGTTGTAGCCGAAGCGCGTCCAAACCGGCCTCTGCGGCGGTGAAGGTCACCTCGGGTGCGCGCAGCAGCGCACCCATGTCGTCGATGATGCGGATGCCGAGAATGGGTTCGCCGGCCTGCCGGCAAACCTCGCCGACGCCGAGGTTTTCCAGCAGCGTGATGGAGCCGGCGAACAGCGCCGCGGTGCGCGTATCGCGCTTTGCCGGGGGCGGCGCCAACGGCGGCGACGCGCAAACCCAGGCCAGCGAGCGCCAGCGCAGCCGCCAAGCCTGCGGGACCGGTGCCGACGACGCCGACGTCGTAGGAAGTGAGGTTTTTCATGACAAGCCCAACCTACCTCAACTTCGAGCAGAACTAGAAACATCTCGTAATTTCAATAACCTCGTGGCGAGACCGCAACGTGCGGCTTGTCACAAACTGTCACACATCGCTTTGCCGTTTACCTACCTCGAATCACTCGCGTAAGCCTTGGTGCAGCGAGGCCCACCGGCGGCGATATACGGCGGTGCACGGCTGAGCGGCGTGGTCGCGTAAGTGTGCGTTTGTAGCGTGTGCAGTTGCGTCGATCGAAGGCCGAGTTGAGGCGTACCTTCGTGGGAGTTGCGTAATGTTCGGGGGATTAGGTAAGGCGGGATGGGCAACCATTCTCGTCACGGGCGGCCTTATGCTGGGGACCAGCGTCTCGGCACAGGCAGCCGATTTGGGCGGCGATTGCTGCGGCGATCTTGGAAGAGCGCATTGCCGAGCTTGAGGCCACCACCGCCCGCAAGGGCAACCGCAAGGTCAAGCTCGAAGTGTCGGGCCACGTGAACGAGGCGTTTCTTTGGTGGGACGACGGGGTGGAATCAAACGTCGGTGTCTACACCAACGATAACGCTCGCACGCGCTTCCGCTTCAAGGGCGACGCCAAGATCAGCGACGACGTAAAGGCTGGGTTCCTTATCGAAATCGGTATTCGCGGAGCTAACTCGAAGCGTTTCGATCAGGAAGATCCGAGCGGGTGCAAGCTCCCGCGCCAGCCTCAGACCGGCACGACTCCGAGCTGCGACCTCGATCTTCGACACAGCGTCTGGTACATCGACAGCAAGAAGTTTGGTCGGATTTGGGTGGGCTTGACGGGCGGCGCGGGTGAGTCGGTCACCGAAGTCAACCTGGCCGCCACGAAAGACATTTTGAAGTACTCTGACATCGAAGATACCGGTCTAGGGCTATTCACGCGGTCAGGCGGTACTCGAACTTGCTAATCGTAGCTCCACCGGCGGCCGAACAGGTCTTGAATGGCGCCAGCTCATCCGCGGCGGCGGTGACCAGCCTGGTGAAGGCAGGCGCTTTAACATGGTCCGGTACGATACCCCCGAGATCTTCGGCTTTGTCGGTACGGTGGACTTTGGCAAAGACGACACTTGGGAGATGGGACTAAGGTACAAGGAGGACAAATTTCACGGGTTCAAGGTGGCTGCCGCCATCGCTTACGGCGAAAACACCCAAGGGCCTCTAGATGCCTTCAACGCCGACGGTCGCCTGGTTTCCAGTGCCTGGGTAACAATTGAACTGGAGCAAGCCGTCGGCGGTCCCGGTCCCTGATACGAAGTGCTCGCAGCTCGGTGGATCGATAAGCGTGATGCACGACGAGTCGGGTATTTATGGCAACTTCGCTGCGGGCTACATGTTGGACGATGCCATGAACACCGATCCTGGTTTCCATCTGGCGCCAATCCGGATGATCGCAGTGAGTTCTATGCGTTCGAGGTCGGCATTGAGCGGAAGTGGGCGCATCTGGAGCATTTGGGAAAAACCACCCTGTTCGCTCAGTACTATCACAACAATGGTGGATCGCAGGACCGCACTGTGACGACAGTCACCCCTGGTTGTGCTTGGAATGACGTCACGGCCACTGAGCGGGCGGCTTTCCCGGCAACGGCTTTGAAAACGGCGATATCCAGTCCTCAACAATCGAATCGTATGGGCTTGGCGTCATTCAGGGAATCGATAAGGCGGCGATGCACGTTTACTTGGTGTACCGTCATTACGAGGGTGACATTCTCACCACGGGTGTTGGCGCCACGCCTGGAACTAAGTTCGAGCTCGACGACCTCGACGTCGCGATGTCGGGTGCGATCATCAAGTTCTGAGCACTTCACACAACTCGCGAACCGAGAGAGCCGCCCCTCACCGGGCGGCTCTTTTGTTTGCGGCGAATCTCGGGTTTGCGGCTGGGCAAAACGGGGGTAAATCACGATCAGGGTGGATGGCCCTCTTGTTGGTGCCCATCTGCCACATGGCGCAAGGATCACACTTGCTGGGACAATCGTTTACCTGGGCTTAACCGCGCCTAAAACATCCTTGTCATGGTAGGTCCGAGACAGCATTTTTGCTTCGGGGCGAACAGACATGACGTTGCGGGGTTTGAATATGCGGAGCCGGATCGTAGTTGCGCTGGCGTTGGTTGCGGCACTTGTTGCCGGCCACAGCGCGTTTGCGTTCCAGGAGCAGAAGGGCAGCACCCCGCCGGCCGCCGATGCCGCGCCGGCACCCGCCGAGGCTGCACCGGGCGACAAGGCAGGCCTCAGCGACGAGGCTGCCGCCAAGCCGGAAGCCGGAACCGAGATCCGCATCCCGGGGCTCGGCAAGCTCGGCGTCCTGCCGAAAATGGATTTCGGTCTCGAGCTGCTCTACGGCGCGGCCGAGAACCAGCCCGCCGGTCAGCCCGAGCCGGCCGCCAATCCCGAAGAAGACCTGACGGTGCGCGGCTCGGTTAAGCACCGCTTCTGATCTTCGGCACGCGGAGGGGAAGCCTATGCTGCCCCTCCGATTTTCTGACATAGCCGCCGCCAGCGTCCACCTGTTCACCGCGCTCGGCGCCGTGTGCGGCCTCCTGGCCGCGCTCGCCGCCTTCGACGGGGCCTGGGAGAGCATGTTTGCCTGGCTCGGCGTCGCCCTCATCATCGACGGCATCGACGGCACCTTCGCGCGCCTGGCGCACGTCGAGGAGCGGCTCCCGCGCTTTTCCGGCGAGCGCCTCGATCTCGTCGTCGACTATGTGACGTACGTCTTCGTGCCGGCTCTGGCGCTGTTGCGCGCCGGTTACCTCACCGGAACCGGTGGCGTGATCGTCGCCGCGCTGATCCTGCTGTCGTCGCTCTATCACTTCTCCGATCTCGCCAGCAAAGGCGAGGACTACAGCTTCGTCGGCTTCCCGGCGGTCTGGAACATCGTCGCGTTCTACATCTTCGCGCTCACGCCTCCGGCGTGGCTGACCTACGCGGTACTGCTTGCCTGCGTGGTGCTCACCTTCGTGCCCATGCATTGGGTGCACCCGATGCGGGTGAAGCGCCTGCGCGCCCTGACACTTGGCATCACCGCGGCGTGGGCGGTGGCTGCCGTCGCCGCCGTCTGGCATGGGTTCCCGCCGCCGTTGTGGACGCAGATCGTGCTCGTCGTGGCAGCGCTTTATGTCTCTGGGCTGACGCTCGAGCGCTCGCTGCGTCCGCGCTGGGAAGACTAGGCCCGCTAAGCGCGCGCCGTCTGCCGGAACGCATCCCATGCCGGGTCTTCGCCGAAGCGCGCCACCAGGAAATCGATGAACACGCGCGTCTTCGCGGCGAGATAGCGGTTGGGCGCATAGAGCGCGAAGATGCCGAGCTCGGTCGGCGGATTGTCGGGGAGCACCGCGCACAAGCCTGCCCGCGGCGATATCCGGCCCGACGAGAAACGTCGGCAGATTGGCGATGCCGTTGCCGGCGAGCGCCGCGGTGCGCAGCACCTCGCCGTTGTTGGAGCACAGCGCTCGAGGTGATCTGCACCGCCACCGCCTCGGCGCCCTGCATGAGCTGCCAGCGGTGCACGGCCGCCATATGGCCGTAGGCGAGGCAGCGATGGACGCGCAGATCCTGCGGCGTCTGCGGTGCGCCGTGCCGCTCGAGGTATTGCGGCGAAGCGACGAGCGCGAGCCGCGCCGGCGCTAGGCGCCGCGCGATGAGGCTCGAATCCCCCAAGCGCGCCGATGCGCACCGTCACGTCGACGCCTTCCTCGAGCGGGTCGATGAAGCGGTCGTTAAGCACCAGCTCGATGCGCAGCTCCGGATAGCGCGTCATGAACTCGGCGACCGCCTCGCCGAGATAGAGGATGCCGAACGACATCGGCGCGTTGATCTTGAGGACGCCGCGCGGCTCGTCGTGCAGCCGGGAGATCTGGATTTCCGTCTCCTCGACGTCGGCGAGGATCGACACGCAGCGCTCGTAATAGGCGAGGCCCGCCTCGGTCGGGGTCACGCGCCGCGTGGTGCGGTCGAGCAGCCGCGCGCCCAAAAGCTGCTCCAGCTCCATCACCGCCTTGCTCACCGCCGAGCGGGTCAGGCCGAGGCGACGCGCCGCCTCGGCGTAGCTGCCGGCGGCAACCACCTTGGCAAAGGCGTTCATGGCGTCGAGCTTGTCCATTGTCGCCAATATGGAACCAGACAGGTTCATAGATCGTGGATTGAGCGCTGATGGTCAACGGCCGATATGAGGTGGCAACAGACGCCGGGCCGTTCCGGCGCCCTCCAGAAAGGGAGATGCAACATGTTGACCCTTCGCAAAGCCGAGGAGCGCGGCCACGCCAATTTCGGTTGGCTCGACAGCCGCCACAGCTTTTCCTTCGGCAACTACTTCGACCCCAAGCACATGGGCTTCGGCCCGCTGCGCGTCATCAACGATGACCGCGTTGCCGGCGGCGGCGGCTTCCCCACCCATCCGCACGCCGACATGGAGATCGTCACCTACGTGCTGGACGGCGCGCTGGAGCACAAGGACAGCCTCGGCACCGGCTCGGTGATCCGTCCCGGCGACGTGCAGCGCATGTCGGCCGGCACCGGCATCCGCCACAGCGAGTTCAATGCCTCGAAGAGCGATCCGGTGCACTTGCTGCAGATCTGGATCGTGCCGGAGAAGAAGGGGCTCGAGCCGAGCTACGAGCAGAAGGCGTTCGCAGCCGGTGACAAGCGCGGCAAGCTGCGCCTCGTCGGCTCGCGCGATGGGCGCGACGGCTCGGTGACCATTCACCGAGACGTCGACCTCTACGCCACCGTGCTTGGCGAGAACGAAACGGTTGCGCACGAGCTGAAGGCAGGTCGCGTCGCCTGGGTGCAGGTCGCGCGCGGCACCGCGACGCTCAACGGCGAGCAGCTCTACCCGGGTGACGGCGTTGCCGTCGAGGAGGCCGGCAAGCTCGAGCTGAGCGGGACGTCCGACGCCGAGGTTCTCGTCTTCGACATGGCTGCCTGACGCAGCGCTTCAAGGAGAGGGCCGGCCGCCGCAAGGTGACCGGCCTTCTTCGCAACAGATCAACGAATGCGCCAGGAGGCGATCATGACCAAGGTTCTCGTTCTCTACTATTCGAGCTACGGCCACATCGAGAAGATGGCGGGTGCCGTCGCCGAAGGGGTGCGCGAAGCCGGCGCCGATGTCGTCGTCAAGCGCGTGCCGGAGACGGTGCCGGAGGACGTCGCGCGCAAGTCAGGCTTCAAGCTCGATCAGGCGGCGCCCATCGCTACTGTCGATGAGCTTGCCGGCTACGATGCCATCATCATCGGCACGCCGACGCGCTTCGGCAACATGACGGCGCAGATGAAAAGCTTCCTCGACCAGACCGGCGGTCTTTGGGCGCAGGGCAAGCTCATCGGCAAAGTCGGCTCGGTGTTTACCTCGTCGGCGACGCAGCACGGCGGCCAGGAGAGCACGATCCTCTCGACGCATATCGTGCTCTTGCACCAGGGCATGGTGATCGTCGGCCTGCCGTACTCGTTTGCCGGTCAGATGGGTGTCAGTGAGGTGACAGGCGGCTCGCCGTACGGCGCATCGACCATCGCGGCCGGCGACGGCTCGCGTCAGCCGAGCGATAACGAGCTCGCCGGCGCCCGCTATCAGGGGCGCCACGTGGCGCAGATCGCTGCCAAGCTTGCGGCACGCTGAGCCGAACAAGGCTCGTCATAAGCTATGCAATTCTTCTTGGTTGGAGCCCTCACCACCGCTGACTAGCTTCCGGCCAAACGACGATTGGCTCAGCGGGTCACGCAATGAACGGCAAGCGCATCTGGTATCCCTTCACCTTCACGGACCGCAATTCTCAGATCTATCGCGTCTCGTTCCTCATCGCCGAGGAAGCGACTTGGGATCATCGCTTTCATGATCTCGAGGGCCGCGAGATTGGCACTGCAAGCCTCAATCTGACCATGGCCGAACTGCGCTCGATCCAGGCGAGCTGCGATGGTGCCGTCGGCTCCGCGAACGCCTCCCTCGACGCTTGGCCCGTCGCGACGGCGCAGCATGCTGCACCCTCACAGGCGGTCGCCTAGCCCGCGCCATCACCGGCGCGCCCCTGCAAAACCCGCTCCTGAAAATCAATGCCCCCGCGTAGCGTCCAAGGACTACGCGGGGGCAAAGTCTCCGCTGGGCGGAGGCGGGCCATCGACCGGCCTTGTGCCTGCAGCCATCAGGCGAGGCGCGGAACGTGGCCCGAACCGGTCATACGAACTCCAGCTCCGGCGGCCTGCGCTCCGGCGGGCCGGCGCGTGCGCTTATTGCCGTGATCGAGCGCCGCTCTGTGCGCCGCCTGTGCGGTCGCGAACTTTTTTCCGTCGAGCGAACGGAACGCACTGAGGGCCGAGTGGAACTGGAAAGCGGATTCGCCCGCCTCGCGTACGACGATGCCGACGGCATCGCTGCCGATTTCGATGATGTAGGCTTGTGAAGACATGAGCTCACCTCGCACCGGCCTGTGACCGGCGCTCCTTACGTTGCTTTGATGACAGTTGTCGGAAGGCGGCTGCTAACGCCGCTCAAGTGCGATTCAACAGCACATGCAACAGGTGTGGCTCATCGGTCCGCGCGAGCGCGGGGAACTTACGATGGTCGATGACACGACGCTTGCCATGGTTGTTCTCCTTGGAGCCGAGGCCGTGCGGTTAAACACGGCATCTTAGCGTTTGGTTTCGCGGCGCAAACTTGCTCTGCAAATCTCCGCGGCCGGCGCGAGCCGACGCGTCCATACATGGGTGCCCCAACTGCCGGCGTCAAATAAGAAGACCTGCAATCGTTAGAACCCAGCTCTGCATCGACAGCGCTCGACAGGAAGCGCTACGTAAAGGCGCTGCAGGCTTAACGGGGTTGACACTCATGCCGATACCGACGGAATTCACGCCCATCGCTTCGAGCCTCGGCGGCGTGCTTATCGGCGTCTCCGCAGTTCTGCTCATGCTGTTCCACGGCCGTATTGCCGGCATCAGCGGTATCATCGGCCGTTTGCTGCCGCCGCACGCGGGTGGCGAGCCGGCGCATGCCGCGGCCTTCCTTGCCGGGATGATCGCCGCACCGCTCGTCTACGCCGCGACGGGAGCAATCATCACACAGACTGTTTCCGCCAACGTACCGTTGATGATCGCCGGCGGCTTGCTGGTCGGCTTCGGCGCCGTATACGGCGGCGGCTGCACCAGCGGGCACGGAGTCTGCGGCTTGTCGCGCCTGTCGCCGCAATCGCTCGCCGCCACCGCAACGTTCATGGCGACGGGCTTTGCGGCCGTGTTCGTCGTCCGCCATGTGATCGGAGGTTGAACGTGGGCCTGTTCGTCAACGCGCTCGCCGGCCTCTTGTTCGGCCTCGGCCTTTTGCTCTCCGGCATGGCCGATCCGGCGAAGGTGCAGAATTTCCTCGACGTGTTCGGCACATGGGACCCCAGTCTCGCGTTCGTCATGGCCGGCGCGGTGGCCATCACGTTTATTGGCTATCGCGTCACCCTCCGCCGCGGGGCGCCGCTGCTGTCACCGCAATTCAAGCTTCCGGCGAGCGAGCCGATCGATGGCCGTGTCCTGCTCGGCGCCGGTCTGTTCGGTGTCGGCTGGGGCCTCACCGGGTTCTGTCCGGGCCCCGCCGTCGTGTCGATCCCAATGCTGGCGCCGGGAATGTTAGTCTTCGTTCCGGCTATGCTCGGGGGCATTGTGCTCGCCCGCGCTCTACGCACACCGCGGTCCGCGCCGGCGTGACGGCGCCCACCGATGGATAAAATCATCGGCAAAGTGCAGCTGCAGGCGGAAAGCGCCGGTTATCGATGCGCGCCGCAATCAGCAGAAAATACGAATATCGACATCGCGTTTTCTTCGTTGCTCAACTTGTCGCACCCAGCGTAGCTTGCGAGCCTGGGCAGAAGACGTCGAGCGGAAAGGCACTACTTTCGGGGATTTCGACCAACAATCAGAGCGAGGTACCACCATGGCTACCACTCTCCTTGTTCCCGGCCTCGATGGCGGTGGCGATGGCCACTGGCTCAGCTGGTTCGAAGCTGCGATCCCCAACACCCGCCGTGTCGTTCAGCCCGACTTTAAGAGCATGGATCTGTCAGAGTGGTCGGCGTCGGTGCGCTGGCACATCGACCGCATCGACGATCCGGTGTGGATCATTGCGCATGGCTTCGGCTGCCTTGCCGCCGTGCGCGCGGCGTTCGATTTGGCCGACCATATCGAAGGCGCGCTGCTCGTCGCGCCGTTTGATCCCGACAACCTGCGCCTTGCCTGGCTGCTGCCCGAGGAGCCGCTTGGCTTTCCGAGCGCAATCGTCGCCAGCACCAACGATCCGCACATGCGGTTGAGCAAGGCGGCATTCTGGGCCGGCTTCTGGAGCAGCGAATTCGTGAATGCCGGTCGCGTCGGCGGCCTCGATCCGGCGTCCGGTTTCGGCCCGTGGCCCGAAGGTCTTGCCATCCTCGAAGACTTGCGCCGTTCGCCGGCCGCGCATCTGCGCCAGATCGGCGGCAAAGAGCTGTCGCACCTGTCGCGCGCCATCTGACAGACGTCAGAGCTAGACGCACATCGCTGCAACGCCCGAGGCGCATATGCGCCTCGCCGCGATTTACGTGCGGACTTGTGAAGTGCGAATTGCCGCCGAGCCTCAGCGCTTGATGCGGAACTGGATCGGCAGCGACAGATTGATCGCCAGGTTGGGGACATCCGACGGCGGAGTCGGGAACGGGCTGGCGCGATTGATGACTTCGATCGCCTCCTGATCGAGGAGGTCGGAGCCCGAGCTCTTGTCGAGGTGCGACGAGATCACCTTGCCCGAGCGGTCGATGGTGAAAGATACGCTGGCGACGCCCTCGTGGCCATTCTTGCGCGCCTCGTGCGGATACTTCTTGTGCTTGTTGAGGTGCAAGACGAGCGCCTTCTGCCAGCTCATTGCCGCTTCCGACGGCTTCGACGAAACGCCCTGCTTGGGCGCCGCCGGCTTTTCCGCGGGCGGGGCCTCGACGGGGGGCGGCGCACTCGTCTCCTGCGAGGCGACGGAGGCCTGCGGCAGTGCCTTCTGCTCGGGCCGCGGGTCTTCCTCTTCCTTCTTGTCCTCGACTTCTTCGATCGGCTTCTGCTTCTCGACCACCACCTCCGGCTGGGGGGCGAGCGGCGCCTCCTCGACCTTCGGCGTCTCGACCTCGGACTTCTCCTTCACCTCCTCGGTGGGAGCGACGGCCGCCGCGGCCTCTTCGGCGCGCTGGCCGATGGCGAGGTTGAGCTTCTCGGTCGGCGGCGCCACCGGCACCGGGGCGAGCTCGAGCATGAAGGCGCCGGCGTCCTCGTCGCTGGATTCCTCCACCGGCCAGTTCATGACGGCGAGCGCGCCGGCGGCGGCGTGCATCGACACCATCATCGCCGCTGCCACCAGCCAGCGGCGTGCGCGGGCTCCGGAGCCCTCGAGAAATTCCAAATGCGCGATCATGGCGACGGCGTGGGCGGCGATGTTGGCGCGGGCTGCGCGGCTTCACTCGGCGGTGCTGTTGGAACGGTGCCGGGCACTGCGGCCGGCCCTCCGGTGACGGGCGGGCCTTCGAGGCCGACGAGCGCTACCTTGAGGTAGCCGGCGGCGCGCAGCGTATCCATCAGCCGCATCAGCTCGCCGTACGGAACCGCCTTGTCGGCGCGCAGGAACAGGCGCTTGTTGCGGTCGCTGCTCGTCTGCGCATCGAGCGCCGGGCCGAGCCCGCTCCACAACACCATGTCGTTGCCGACCGCCAGGGAAAGGTCGGCCTTCATTGTCACGTACAGCGGCTTATCCGGCTTGGCCGCCGGCGCTGCCGCCGATACCGGCAGCTCGACCGGCACATCGACGGTCGACAGCGGCGCCACCACCATGAAGATGATGAGCAGCACCAGCATCACGTCGATGAACGGTGTGACGTTGATCTCGTGCGTCTCGGAGATGTCGTCGTCCTGCAGGCGACCGGCCATGGCCTACTCCTACTCCGCGGCTCTCAGCTCGGGCCGCACGCCACGATCGAAGTCGCGCGACAGCAAGCCCAGCACGGTTACGGCGGCGTCGCCGACCAGAGCCTTGTAGCCGCCGATGGCGCGCGCGAAGTGATTGTAGATGATGACCGCCGGAATAGCGGCGACGAGGCCGAAGGCGGTGGCGAGCAACGCCTCGGCGATGCCCGGCGCGACGATGGCGAGGTTCGTCGTCTGCGCTTCGGAGATGCCGATGAAGCTGTTCATAATGCCCCACACGGTACCGAACAGTCCGACGAACGGGGCCGTCGAGCCAATGGTCGCCAGCACGCCGGTGCCGCGATTGATGTCGCGGCCGGCCGCAAGCTCGATGCGCTCGAGGCGCGCCGATACGCGCTCCTTGATGGCGTACTTATCGGCGACGTCCCACGAGGCGCGCGTTTCGGTGATGGCTGCGTGGAGCATCGCCGGCACGGCGCCGCGCTTGGAGTCGATGAGGCTCGCCGCCTCGCTGATGGAGTTGGCGGCGCTGAGCTTGCGCAGAGCATTGCGCACGCGCCGCTTGGCCGCCCACAGCTCGAGGCTCTTCGCCAGCCACACGGTCCAGGTCACGACCGAGGCGATGATGAGGCCGATCATCACCGCTTTCACGACGATGTCGGCTTCCATGAACATGCTCCACGGCGACAGGTCGCGCGGGAGCTTCTCGGCGTGGACCATGGCCGTCGGCGAAGGCGTGGCGGGCGTGGCCGCCGGCGCAGCAGGCGCCGTCACGTCGTTCACGGCGCTCGGGAGGTGGGGGCGTCGGCGCGGCGGCTTGGGGTTCCGTCGGCGCTGGGGTCGTCGTAGCGGCGGGAGCAGGCGTCGAAGGCGCTGCGGCCGGCGTGCTGGGTGGCGTCGGGCTGGTGGCTTCGCTGGCGGCAGGCGGTGAGGTGGTCGGGGTCGGTTGCGTGCTTTCCTGCGCGCCGGCGGCGGCAAGGCCGGCGAGCGTCCAAGCGAGAGCCAAGCCGGCCAGTTTAGACACGTTCGAAAATCGTGAGCGACGGTAAGCCATGGCGCCGAATTCTAATCCAAATGCTGGAGACCCCAAGAGCCCATAGGTAATACCTGACTATGCATGTCAAGTTTGAACTCAACTATGCGACAACGCCGTCGAAGGATAGCGGGGGACGCGCCACACTGAACGCCGCCCGTATGCGCATTGGTCTGATGCAGATCAAAAGTAGGCGGCGCAACTTTGGCGGCGCTGGCCGATGCGGCCCGAAGCTATCTCTTGGATGGCCCCCCGCGCGTGCTATCTATTCTCCATGACCGACAAACCGATGCCGAAGGACGAGGCGGAGTGGCGCAGGCAGCTGACGCCCGAGCAGTACCGCGTGCTGCGCGAAAAGGGGACGGAGGCGCCGTTTACCGGCGAATTCCTGCACGCTGAAGCCGATGGCACCTTCACCTGCGCGGCGTGCGGCGACCCGCTGTTCGCCTCCGACGCCAAGTTCGATTCCGGAACCGGCTGGCCGTCGTTCGACGAGGCGCTGCCGGGCGCCGTCGAGCAACACACCGATAGCTCGCACGGCATGGTGCGCACGGAGATCACCTGCGCTCGCTGCGGCTCGCACCTGGGGCACGTGTTCGACGATGGCCCGACCGAGAGCGGCAAGCGCTATTGCATCAATTCGGTGTGCCTCAACCTCGACGAAAAAGAGTGAGCGCGTTTGAATGCGACACGGCCCCCTCCTATCCGTCATGGCCGCGTCATGGCGAAGCCATGCTCCGCATGGACGGCGGCCATCCACGCAAGTCCCCGCGCTCCAGCGGTCGGGGCGCGCGTAGCTCCGGCGTAGAGCATCACGTTGCCAACGTGAGGGTCGTGGGTTCGAATCTCGTCGCCGGTCTTATTTGCCTCGCCGCCGCCTGCTACGCTTCGTCTTCACCAAAAGTGTCCGCTGAAGCTGGCATGGATGGCCGCCTGCGCGGCCATGACGAATTACCGTCCTAAATGCCGGCGTACCACTCGTAGCCGAGATCCTCCCAGAAGCCGCCGCGGCCGCCGCGGATCATGGCGAAGCTCGACACCGCCTCGATGCGCTGCACGTACTTGGCGTGTTTGTAGCCGAGCTGGCGCTCGACGCGCAGGCGGATAGGCGCGCCGTACGGCACGGCGAGTGCCGCGCCATTCATGTCGTAGGCGAGGATTGTCTGCGGATGGAATGCGTCGATCAGGTCGATGCTCTCGTAGTACTTGCCGCCGCGGCCGAGCGTGTCGGCGCAGTGCAGCACGAGATAGCGCGCCTCCGGTTTCAGCCCGACGCTTTGCAGCAGCGGCGCCATCTGCGCGCCCGTCCATTTGCCGATGGCGCTCCAGCCCTCGACGCAGTCGTGCCGCGTGATCTGCGTCCGCGCTGGCAGCTTGCGCAGCTCGGCGAGGCTCAGCGATGCCGGCCGCTCGACGAGACCGCCGATGTCGAGCCGCCAGTCGCTAAAACCGTTCTGCACCGCTTGCTGATAGGCGGGATCGGCGACGCTGGTCGAGCCGTTGGCCTTGAAGTGTTTGGAAAGGTCGGCCTCGGTGTACTCGCGCGCCAGCGAGCGCGACGATAGCGCCAGGCGCTGCACGCGCTCCGTCGCGCCTTCGGCCGTATAGAGTATGTCGCGGAACGACGGGCTCTGCGAAAGCTGATCGCAGCCGCCGAGTATCGCCGCGCCGCCTGCCGCCGCGCCGCGGATGAGGAAGCCGCGACGGCTCAATCGCGGTCACTTGCCATGCGTCGCCTCCTCCGGCTCGATCGCGTAGCGGCCGGTGATCATCGAGCGGATGTTGTTCCACGTGCCGGTGGCGATCACCATGAACAGGTGCACGATGACGAATAGCGTGATGCCCGTCGCGCACAGGAAGTGAATGGTGCGCGCCGACTGCCGTCCGCCGAAGACATCGAGGAGGAACGGGAACGCCGCGTTCATCGCCGGCGACATGGTGAGACCGGTGAGAAAGATGAGCGGCAACAGACCGAAGATCACCGCAAGGTAGGCGAGCTTCTGCAGCACGTTGTAGCTCTTTGCCTCCTCGCCTTTCGGGAAGTGGAAGCGGATGTGCTCCCAAACTGACTGCCCGATATGGCGCAACTGTCCGCGCGTCGGGGCGAGGTCGCGGCGCACGTGCCCGCTCCACGCGGCGTAGACGAGATAGGCGAGGCCGTTGAGCACGAACAGCCAGGCGAAGAAGAAATGCCAGCGCCGCCCCGTTGCGAGATCGCGGTAGGAGGGGAGGGTGATCCAGTGCGGGAAGCCGCGTCCCTCGAGCACGCCATCTGCATCGCGCGACAACCCCAAAACTCCGGTCGTGTCGAACTTTGCCGATCCTATGGTCGTGATGCCGGCGTAGCTGCCGTCATCGCGCTGGACTGCGTCCATGCTCAGCACGGCGCGGTCGGGCTCGGACTTCTCGCCGAAATAGAGCGTCGGATGCGCGTTGAAGATCTGCAACCCGCTGAGCAGCAGAATGAGAAGGCAGAACGCGTTCACCCAGTGCGTGATGCGCACCGCGAGCGTGTGGCGGTAGACGATCTCGGGCTGCGGGACGACGGCGGAGCTGACCATGTGCCAACCTTTCCTGGCGATCCTAGCTCAGCTACGATCTCACGTGGCTATGGCTTCAATAGCGCGTGGTTATTTCCGTAAGCCACGTTGGCGATGCTTCGACGATTAGTGTTTCGAGGCGCTTGTCGAGGCCGCTGAGGATCAGCAAACCGACCACGACCAGGAGGCCGCCGAGCACGAGCTTGCCGCTCTTGCCGGTCTCCATCAGCCGGCCGCGCCAGCGCATGAGCGTATCACGCGACAGAAGACCGAGCAGCAGCAATGGAACCGCGGCGCCGATACCGAAAGCCAGCATGACCAGCGCCACCTGACCTCAGATTTTCTCCCTGCGAGCAAGGACCGAAGCAGCGCCAAGCGTCGGCCCCACGCAGGGGCTCCATACGGCTCCAAGCAAGAGCCCGAGCGCGAACTGGCCGTACACACCGCTTGTATCGAAGTCGCCGAGGCGGCTTTCCGTCCAGCTGCTGATTGGCGACGCGGCGGCGGCCACTTCGGTCTGCAGCTGCGGCACCAGCAGGATCACCCCGATAGCGACCAGCAGGAGCGCGGCAAGCGTGCGGAAAAATCCCGGATCGAGCCCAATCCCGTAGCCGATGGTCGCGATAAACATGCCGACAGTGACGAACGACAGCGCTAATCCCGCAGCGAGCGCCAGCGGTGCAAACCGGTGTTCGGTGACGGCTGTTGCCAGGATGATCGGGAGAAGCGGAAGGACGCATGGTGACAGCGTCGAGAGAATGCCGGCGAGAAAAGCAAAGGCGGCGCTGCCGAGTAGCATGAGCGTGTCCTCGAAGGGCGGCCTACTGCATCGCCGTGTTGATCAGTGCTTCGATCGACGCCTTGTTGGTATCGCCGACTGAGCGGCCGGTTTCGGTCTTTCCTTTGAAGGCGATGAGCGTGCTCTGCTGACGCACGTTGAAGCTCTTCAAGACGTCAGGCTGATTGTCGAAATCGACTTTGAACAGCGTGAGGTCGTTGTACTTGGCGTCTTGCTTCAGGGCGCCGAGAACGGTTTGCTGTGCCTTACAGACCGGACACCAGGGCGCATAGACGTCGATCAGCACGGGCTTGCCGCCGGCCTGCGCCGCCTCGAAAGACGCCGCCTCGAAGGGTTTCTCCTCCATCGCCCATCCAGCGCCGGCGCTGTATGCCAATCCGGCAAGCACGACGGCTGCCATCTTAATGAATCTCACAGCTCGCATTGGATCCTCCGGGGCACGGCGCGCAGCAAGGTGTACCGCCTGATACGCATCCCGGACCTGGAAAGTTACAGCTACGCGGCCGTCGCGCAGTGTGGTTTCAGGCCGAACCACCGCTCGGAAGTCGCGCAGCGGGAAGGCGCAAAACGATGCGGCAGCCGCGCGGCGGGGCCTCGATCGACAGCGATGCGCCCCAGGCGTCGGCGATGTCGCGACGATGACGAGTCCGAGAGGTGCCGACCCGGACGAATCTGACGGCCGCCGCGACGCTAGCTCCAGAGGCCCGCACGCGTCAGCGCCAGAGGCCGAGATCTTCCCACTTGTCTTCGGGGATCTCTTTGCCGAGCTCGTAGGTGAAGGTCAGCGCCTTCATCTGATCCGGCGACACGTCGCATTTGAACTTCAGCGCGTACCAGTGCGACTTGGCGCGCACCGCGCCGCCCTTCGCCGCAACTTGCGTGCCGGTGAACGCCGCGCGCCCGTTGATGCTGGTCTTGAGGCGATCGGCCTTCGGCAGCTTGCCGTCGCGGCGGATCGTATCGATGCCCTTGATGCCGCACACCTGGTGCGCCCGCTCCTCGGGATCGAGCTTCTTCAGCTGATCGTCGATGCTGCCTGCCTGCGCGGCGAGCGGACACAAGAATAGCGTCGCGAGAAACAGTAGCCTGCGCGTCATGAAGTTCCCCCGGATGCCGAGCCCCTGGCGGGTCTTGGCCTTGATCTCCCCACTAGGTTCATTGCGGGGAAAATCGGGCGCCTCTAAGCTTTGACGCCTGGTGACGCGGCGGTCAGCGGGGTGCGGCGGCTGGGTCGTAAGGGTCGTGCGTGATCAGCCCGAGAATTTCGTCGCTGGCGAAGCTGAGCGACATGGGCCGCACCACGCCCGGCACGACGCTGAGATCGTGCACCACCGCTCGCGCGCCTTGCAATCTCACGCATGGTATCGACCCGCTACGGGGCCTTCTTTTTGGGGGGCCCGCCCCCCCCCCCGACGGAGCCTTTGTCGGGAGCGGCTTGCAAGCCACCGGGGGCTTGCGGCGAGGCCGCTGCGGCGGGCGTCTTTGGCACGGTCGGGATTCACGGAGATGCCGAACAAGCGCCACTTGCCCCCGATCGGTTGAAATACGAGACCGAAGTTGATCTGCATCGGCTGTGCCGGAAACCACCCCTTGATGCGCAACATGTTTGTCTTTGGATCGATCACCGGCGGTTCGGCGAGCTGCGGAGCCATGGTGGCAACATCAGAGAGATCGAAGCCCTGTTGCGCCAGGCTGGAAAACACCTGCGACAGACGCGCGGCGGTGTTGGCGTCGCGAAAGCCAGGGGCCGCCACATCGCGAAGCACGGTGAAATTCCCAGTCTGAATTGCGTCGTTGAGAGTGAGGACCGCGGTGCGGACAAGGATGACGATCTTCTCCGCGTCCGGCATCGCCACCTGGGGCTGCGTTGCCGGCGCCTGAGTGCCAGCGGCCGGCGGAGCCGATTTCGGCGTGGCCTGTTGGGCCCCCGCAGCAATGGACAGGGCGCACACGCCGCCGCAGACCAACAGAAGCACACGCATTGAGCGCAAGGTTGGGATGGGCGATCTCCTACGGGCTTCGTCGCGCGAAGAAATTAGCGGCTCGGCGGTCGACGAGCCAGCGGGGCGAGCCTAGAACCCGAACGACGCGCCCGCCTTGCCCGCGACGGTGCCTTCGCTCGTGCCCGTGCCGACACCGCCGTAGACCGTCACCGTGCTGCCAGGACCGAATGCCCCCTGGCTGACGACGCCCGCGGCGGTGAAGCCCACCGCGTTCGAGCCGTCGAAGCCGCCCCAGCCGAAGTTGAACGCGAACGTTTGCCCGGCATGGAACATGGGCTGCGCCAGGGCGAGGGAGATCGCAATGCCCTCGGCGAGCTCGTCATCGCGCTTTCCGAGATTGTTGATCTGCGATTGCAGATTGGAGACGTCCCCGGCGCTGGCTAGGCCGAGTTCGGCGAGGGTGTAGGCCGCCAGATCGCCGCCCGCATTCGATGTCACGAGATGCGTTGGCGCGCCTTGCGCTGCTTGGCTGGCGGGCGAGGCGATGCCGGCCATCGTGTAGGTGTTGGTCCCAGTACCGAAGATTTGTTGGTTGGGGCGTGTTGTTGTCGCGCCGGCGCCGAAGGCCGCTGTGTTCTCTTGCGTCGCCGATGAGTTGGCACCGACAGCGGTATTCCTAAAATTGTCGCCGCGGGCATCCGCGCCGTCGCCGATCGCGACGTTGGCACTGTTATTGCCGCTGGCATTCGAATTGGCACCGCTCGCAACGTTGTTACTCGTATTGCCGCTAGCGACAGCTGAGTTTCCGCTCGCCACGTTCCCGCTGTCGTCTCCCTGGGCATTGGCATCCTCGCCGATGCCAACGTTGGAACTGCCGCCTCCGATTCCATCAGAATCGGTGCCGTAGGCCATGGCGCCCTCGCCTATCGCGGTGTTGCTGCTCTGTTGAGAGAATCCACCAAGAGCGTCCCCGGAGGCGTTGGCACTGGCCCCGATGGCGGTATTCGAACTTGCCGAGCCGGTCGCAATAGCAAAATCGCCCACCGCCGTATTGAACCCCGGACCGCCAATGCCGCTTCGGGCTTGTGCATCGTTGCCGAACGCAGTGTTGGCGCTGGCCGCATCCATAGAGTTCGCATTCGCGCCAGGGCCGCAGGCGGTATTATCGGTGCTACCAGTTGCACTGCCCGCAATCGTGTCCGGGACGCCGTTGTTGTCGGTGTCTGCGGAGCATTCGACGCCCGCCTGTATTTCCTGGGGCGCCATCAGACTGAAGGCGGTGGTAACGGCGATGATGCCAAAGGCACGGCCCACGGCACGCGCAGCACTACGAACAACCCAAAGACGCGACATGCACAACATGAGACGGACTCCACGTCGTAGAGCTCGGCCACCGGCCCGTCGATGCGGAACCAGTGCGCACAAGCGCCGGTGTCGAGATCGATGACCTGCACGCCGCACCACGGCTCCGAATCGCGCTCCGCCAATTTGGCGTCGAGAGCGAGGCCCTCAAAGCGCTGGTAGCGCGGCTTCGACAGGCCGACGAAGGCGTACTTGCCGTAGAAAGCGAGGCCGCGCAGGAACCCCGGGCAGAAGGCGAGCACGTGAAACTTGGACGATGCGGCTGGGCGCCGCGCTCGATCCAGCCGAGCTCGCCGCGTGCCGGAGTTCAGCACCCAGAGCTTGCCGGCATAGAGGCGCGGGGAGTGCGGCATGGACAGGCCGCCGATGACGACTTCGCCCGTCGCCACGTCGACGACGATGCCGCCGTCGGCGCGGCGGTCGCGCCAGCCGTCGATGGTGTCGGACTTGCTCACCGCCGTGACGTAGCGCGGCACGCCTGCTTCCATGGCGAGGCCGTTGAGGTGGCAGCGGTCCTCCTTGACGATCTTGGAGATGAACGGCGGCTTCCAGATGGGCGTGAAGCTGTGGCGCTCCGACGGCGTGGCGAGGCAATTATAGAGCGTGTTGACGAACACGATGCGGCCGTCGGCCAGGAGGCCGATGTCGTGCACGTCGAGCTCGCCGGTGATGAAGGCTTCGCGCGGCACGTAGCAGGCGTCGAACACGTTGTTGATCTGCTGGCCCGGCTCGAGCACGTTGCGGAACTTGTAGATCTGCAGTGAGCGTGGCGAGCAGGAGGGTGTCCTTGGCCGGGACGCAGATGCCCATGGCCTTGCGGAAGAAGCGCTCATCGACGACCAGGCCGCCGTTCACGTTCTGGCCGAGCAGGTAGAACTTGCCGGACTGATAGGAGGAGACGGCGAGCGCGATGCGCTGGCTGCCGAGGAAGCCTGCCAGCCCCGGCGACATGGAATAGGTGACGGGCGCCGGCGCGGGTTGCGGCGCTGGCGGCTCGGCCGCGGGTTCCACGGCCGCGCGCGCGGCGGTTGAGGCGTCATCGTCCCGCTGGGCCATGCAGGCTCCTTGGATCGGTGCCCAAGTCCCTAGCGGTTTTTCGCGCCCTGCTCACGCACAAATTCGCCCGCAGGGTTTGCGGCCCTCCGGCTGGCTTTCGCGGGGAGTGGCGCCGGTTTCGTCATCGCTGCTTGCCCACCGCACGCGACGGCGCGTTCCTAGCAGCCGGCCCTCGACTTTAAGATCGCACCCGACTAGGGGGCAGCTGGCCAGTGACGTGCAGGACCACGGCCTCAGCGGCCGCCTCGACTGGCGCTTTTGAGCGCCGACCATCCTGTAAACTGTCACGAAACTGACAGGCCTGCAGACTAGGCTCAACCTCGCGGAAATGCGATCTGCAGGTCGAAGGCAATGAGCAGAATCACGGCCGTCAATGCGCCGGCCGCGAGGGCGTAATTCCTCATACGTTGTCGTGCCATGCGGATGTCCCCCGTGTCGTAAGACGCGTCGATAACCCAAAACGCTACAGGCGAAGCTTTTTTCCCCTTAGGGAGTTTTTCCCGGGAAAGACGAGAGCCTTTGCCCTTCATTGCCAATCCGCCACGCCGTCAACAGCTTTGCGGGCATAACGCGCCCCTCCACTTAACGCCGGTTCGGTGCCGTCGACCGCGGCGTGAAGCGTCGTGTCGCCGCGCGGTCCTCGGATCGTCGCTTGCAGAATTCAACAATCCTTGTATCGTTGCGGAATGGAAGAGACCCAAGCCGTAACTTCGCTCGCGGCGCTGGCGCATCCGCAGCGCTTGCGCATTTTTCGCCTGCTCGTGCGGGAGGGGCCAAACGGGTTGGCGGCTTACGAGATCGCCGAGGCGGTCGAGGCGAGCCCGACTGCGGCCTCGTTCCACCTGAAGGAATTGGATCGCGCTGGGCTCATTCGCGCGACGCGCGACGGTCGTTTCGTGCGCTACGCCGTCCATGTCGACGGAATGCGCAAGCTGCTCACCTACCTCACCGAGGACTGCTGTCAGGGCCAGCCCGAGCTGTGCGGCCCCAGCCTCAAGAAAGTGCGATCGTTGTGTAAGAGCAAGTGAGGATCACGATGACACCCCATGGTCCACTCAACGTCCTGTTTCTGTGCACGCACAATTCCGCCCGCTCGATCATCGCCGAGTGCGTGATCAACCGCCTCGGCAACGGCAAGTACAAGGGCTATAGCGCCGGCAGCCAACCCAGCGGCAGAGTGCACCCCTACGCCTTGGACCTGATGCGCCAGCTCAACTACGACACGTCATCGCTGCGCTCGAAGTCGTGGGAGGAGTTCGCCGCGCCGCGAGCCCCGCAACTCGATTTCGTATTCACGGTCTGCGATGACGCTGCCAATGAAGCGTGCCCCGTGTGGCCCGGGCAGCCGATGAGCGCGCACTGGGGTTTGCCGGACCCATCCGCGGTCGAGGGAAGTGAAAGCGAGCGGCGCTTCGCCTTCGCCGACACGCATCGCATGCTCTATCAGCGCATCGGCATCTTCACCAACCTGCCCCTGGCGTCGCTCGACAAGCTCTCCCTGCAACGGCGGCTCGACGACATCGGTCGCACCCGGATGACCACTGCGGAGAAAATGAAGTGAGCGGGCCGACGTTGCTGCAGCGGTGCGCGGCGGAAGGCCTGGGGACGGCGTTCCTGTTGGCGACCGTGATCGGCTCAGGAATTATGGGTGAGCGCCTCGCCAACGGAAACGAAGCGATCGCGCTCCTCTGCAATACGCTGCCGACCGGCGCCATGCTGGTGGTGCTTATCACCATGCTGTCGGGCATTTCGGGTGCGCATCTCAACCCCGCCGTCACCATGACGTTCCTGCTCCGGCGCGAGATCGCCGGGCGAGACGCTCTGGGCTACGTTTTTGCGCAGCTCGCCGGCGCCCTGATCGGCGTACTGGCTGCGCATGCCATGTTCGACCTGCCGCTCGTGCAAGTCTCGGACAAGGCGCGGGCGGGCTTGGCGCAGGTCTTTTCGGAATGGGTGGCGACGTTCGGGCTTGTCGCAACCATCTTGCTGACGTTGCGCGCCAAGCCGCAGGCCGTCGCGACCTCGGTCGGGCTCTACATCACGGCGGCGTATTGGTTTACGGCCTCGACCTCGTTTGCCAACCCGGCCGTCACGGTCGCGCGCGCTTTTTCGGATACGTTCGCCGGCATTCGTCCCGATGATGTGGCAATGTTCATCGCCGCGCAGCTCGTGGGCGCTGTCTGTGCCTTGCTGGTTTGTGCGGCGTTCGCCCTGCAACACAAGGATGCGACGGCGCAGCGCGCCCCGTCACCGGCGGAATAAGCCTCAACACCGATCGGGAAGCGCGCTCGCAACGAGGACGCCCAGTACCCGTGTCACCAGCTCGCGCGGGTCGGCGGGCTTGTGGACGATGTCCCACTTGCTGCACTCGCCTTCAACATTGGTGTAGCCGCTATAGATCACGAAAGGGATCTTGCGTTCGTTGAGCTGATGACAGAGGTCGTCGGCGGTCCCGCCTTGCAGCTTGAAGTCGAGGATGGAAGCCGTGATGGGTTCGCTCATCAAGAAGCCCAAGCGCTTCTTGAACCGTGCATGCTGCAACCACGCGCGCGCCCGCCGCCTCAAGACATTCCTGGATGTCCATCTGGATAACGGTTCGTCTTCGACGAGCAGGATGGTGTGGTCTGTCTAGCCGGTCGGTCGCCATGCAAATCTCCGCGGGTTAGCGTCAGGCTTACCAGCCGAAGGGCCATTCCCACTATTGTCCTATCGTACCGTGCATCGCGGAACTGGCGGGCTTTCCCGAATTCAATTTTAGCCATGCCCACAGAGCCCTTAGTCCGGATTCTGGTCATCGACGATGAGCCGATCGTCCGGCTCGATGCGCGCGAGATCCTGGAAGACGCCGGCTATGTGGTAACGGAAGCGGCGAGTGCCGATGAGGCCATGCCGTTGCTCGCCGACGGTAAAACTCTCGAAGCCATCCTCACCGACATCGACATGCCCGGAACTCTCGACGGGCTCGAGCTTGCACGCGTGGTCGACGGTCTGATGCCGGAGGTCGCCATCGTCATTATGTCCGGGCACAAGCTGCCCCGTCGAGAGGACCTCCCGCTCAAGGCAACGTTTGTGGCCAAACCCTTCTCGGCGTCGGTGCTGCTGCAGCAGGTGGCCGAGGCTCTCGTGGAAGTATAGCCAAAGCAAAGGCTG
>CAWHOZ010000021.1:0-268499 GCA_963831175.1 uncultured Alphaproteobacteria bacterium
AGTCCATAAAAATCAAGCGACTTGAATCCCCGTTCTGATAGTTCTGATAGGTCATTCTGATAGGTGATGGCTGGTCCTTGCCTTGGCCGATCTCCCACCATTCCGCACGGTTGCAATGGTCGATTGAGGTTAGGCCGGACCGCTCGCTATCAGCTGCAGTGAGTGGTTAGAGGTGGGACAGAATCCTAGTCCCCCAGCCAACCTAAGCCATTGATTTTACTAGGGTTGCTTCAACCAAAATCGGGGAATTCAACCGCGAAATTTCAACCCAAATCCGTAGCCTGACGATCTTCTTGCCGGAGCTAAGCGGCGATGAGCTTGGGGCGCGAATTGTGGCGTAGGTTTTCCACGTGGGCGCATACTCTTCGTCGGCCTGATTGCCCCACGACTGCCACCGCGGACGAGTGGCCCCCGCGGGCGAACAGCCCTACGAACGGTCCAATTGGGTATGGGGTTCTGCGCGTGACACCGACTGACTTCATCAATCATTGGAAAAATTCACCGCTCAAGGAGCGGCAAGGCGCTCAGATTAATTTCTTCCAACTCTGCGAACTTCTGGAACGTCCCAAACCGACCGGCACCTCCCTGATGGACGGCTACGGCTTCGGGATCAACGTGGATAAGACCGGCGGCGGAGGCGGTTATGCCGACGCCTGGAAGCGCAATTGCTTTGCCTGGGAATACAAGAGCCCGGCAAGAATCACCGGCGAAGTGCTGAAGCAGCTCCGCCTCTACGCCAGCGACCTCGAAAACCCGCCGCTGCTCATCGTGTCCGACATGCGGCGCATCGAGCTGCACAAACTGGACAGCATGGTCCAGGAAAAGCACGTCCTGCAGCTCGAACGAGCTGGCCGACGCTGGCATCAGATCACGCAGCCTTACGTCAGGAATTACCGGCACGTGAAGCGCTGGGGCGGTGGGCCTCGATTTTGAGGAGACCGTCATCGAGGTCGGCGGGGCCTACGAGATCATGAAGTGGGATAGCCGTACGGCCATCGATATTCTCGCCGGAGCCCGCTACTGGCACCAGGAGGGGAGTATCAATTTGGCGCTGGCAGGAACGCTGATGCCGGCGACCTCAGTGTATCGGGAAATCGCGCTATTGCGCGCAGCGGCAGCGTTGATTGGGTCGATCCTGTCGTCGGTGGCAGGATCAGATACAATCCTGGCGCCGGGTCAGGATATCATCCTGCGTGGGGACGTTGGCGGCTTTGGTGTCGGAAGCCAATTCTCTTGGAATGCACTCGCCGCGTACAGCTTCGTCTTCGGCAAACGGGACGGGGTGACGTATTCAGGACTGCTCGGATATCGGGCTCTTTCCGCCGACTATGAGCAGGGCTCTGGCCGTACTCAGTACGTCTATGACGTGGTGATGCATGGACCGGTTACGGGCCTGACCATCGGCTTTTGAGGTCTGCCAACTGCCACCTCGTGGGATCGAGTGATCCGAAATCGGCGGAGGCGCGCATGCCGTTCAATCGGGCAGGGAAGCGCTGTTGCGCTTTGCGGCTGTGATCATCTTGGAGTGGCCGAGCCGGTACAGCCGCCGCGCATGGGCAAGGTACGACGGCCGTAGGAAAAGCCTGCGCGCCTGCGAATGATTGAATCTTTCGCAGGCTGAACTCCTACTGTGAGTTGGCGCTGCTGGGTTAGTTCAACCGGCTACCCAGTAGCGCAGGGGCTGGTTTCACACCATTGAGTGGAATCAGCCCTACTCTTGATCGCTTACAGACCAAATCTCATGGAAGGCCAGTGCCGTCGGACCCGTGGCGCCCATAGTGGAGGGCTGACGCGCGGAGCGGCGTTTTTTCGTGAGTATTTCAGCCGCCACCGACGTCAGCTATATGCTGTGGACGGCTCCTCCCACGGGGCGCGCAAGCGCCTTGGAATCGGTTGCCGATGAGGCGACCAGGATCCGGAGGAGCTCATCATGCTGGCAATCACGACGGTCGGCCTCGACATCGCAAAGTCGGTCTTTCAGGTTCATGGCGTCGACGCGCATGGCAGTGTCGTCGTCCGCCGCCAACTGAAGCGTCGGTACGTGCTCGCGTTCTTCAAGAAGCTGCCGCCCTGCCTGGTCGGCATCGAGGCATGCGCCACGTCGCATCATTGGTCGCGCGAGCTGCAGGCTCTCGGGCATACCGTGCGTCTCATCCCTCCGGCCTACGTGAAGCCCTATGTCAAACGCCAGAAGAATGACGCTGCCGATGCCGAGGCCATCTGCGAGGCGGTGCAGCGGCCGAGCATGCGCTTCGTGCCGACCAAAACGCCCGAGCAGCAGAGCTGCCTGATGCTGCATCGTACGCGGCATCTCTTCATCCGGCAGCAGACCGCGGTCATCAACACGATCCGCGCGCATCTGGCCGAGTTCGGCATTGTCGCTCCGGTCGGACGCAACGGCGTGGAGGAATTGCTCTACGCCGTTGCCGATCAAAGGGACGAGCGCATCCCCGAGGTCGCGCGTGCGTGTCTCGAAGCCCTGGGTGCGTTGCTCGGCAAGCTCAAGGCGCAGATCCTGGAGTTCGACCGACAGATCAACGCCTGGCATCGCTCGAATGAGACGAGCCGCCGGCTCGACGAACTGCCCGGTGTCGGCCCTGCACTCGCAACCGCGCTGGTCGCCAGCGTTGCCGATCCGAAGGCGTTCCGATCGGGCCGCGACTTCTCGGCCTGGATCGGTCTGGTTCCGAAGCAGAACTCGAGCGGGGGCAGAGAGAAGCTCGGCAGCATCACCAAGCAGGGAGATCGCTATCTGCGCAGCTTGTTCACGGCCGGCGCGCTGGCGGTCATCCGCTACGCCAAGATCCACGGCACCAAACATCGCCCGTGGCTTGCCAAGCTGCTCGAGCGGCGGCCGACGAAAGTCGCCGCGATCGCGCTGGCCAACAAGCTCGCGCGCATGGCCTGGGCGATGATGGCCAAGGGCGAGCGCTACAGGGAACCCCTCGCGCTGGCCCGTTAGGGCGAAGCGACGACGGACGAGATCGCGCCGGCAGGCGCGGTGTGATGGTTGGAAAGGGCCGACAGCACGTAATGCAGAACCGGTCGATCCGGTGATCGGGACAACCCACATGGGCCAGAGCATCGTCGAATGCGAGCTTTTGACCGGGACCCGATCCGCGGAGGGCATTATGGCCAGCGGCCCTGTGAGCCGCACTCGATAGGCCGAACACATGGCTGCTCCGACCAGCGCTGCAACGTGCTCAATCCCTTGACAGCCCGGAGCCGTCCACACATGGCCCAAAGCGGACGTGCCCTTTCACCAGGGCACACGCACAAGCTGTTCGCGAACGCGCTTTGCCCATAGCGCTCCTCGCCAGTACCGGCGGGGCCCATGCAGGCATCGAGTGCCAACCTCCCCTTTCCTGATGGGCCCCCCAGGGCGCAACCTGACTTTGCAGACAGATACGCGTCCGTTCATGCAAGCGAATGTTGGTCGGAGCAGCGCTACCGCCGACTGGTTTGAGCAGCCTGACCCATGGCGTCGGCCAGAAACGCTTGCTGACGCAAGAAGATCCCAAGCGGTGACCACTGCATGAGCATCGTGAATAATCCGCTTGATGGCGTGACACTGTTGTTAGAAGTCGACCGTTCTCTGCCATCCGTTGCAGCACGCTTTCTCTTCGTTGGCTTAGCGCCGTTCTCGTGCGACTTCATCTGAACGGTCCGCACGGGATCACGTGTACGGAGTGGCATGGCCCTCTTAGCCGTTGCTTTCTTGAGTGGGTTGCGCCGGCTCGGCTTCTTCGCGGCCTGCCGGGCCGCTATTCTGGAATTGGCCATTGTCATCCTCTCACTTCGCATTCAATCGCAGCCTTCGCGTTCCGAACCCTGCCTTCTACTCAGCTGCCACCTGAGAAGCCCTGGGCCTGCTCGTCTGCAGTTGCGCCGTTAGCCGGTCGACCGCGAGGACGACCAGGTCCGGGCGCGCATGGTGGGTCATGTGGCCGACGCCTTCGAGTATTTCCAGCGAGCTGGAAGGAAGCGCTTCGTTGAGGCGCTCGGACTGCTCGGCGGTAGAGACGATGGCATCCTCCGCTCCAGCAATGAGGCGGACCGGAACGTTAATCTCGCCGTAGTGAGCGCTCAGTGCGCGCGCAGCGCCGGGCATTGAGACTGTGTCGTCCGCTGTCGACTTGAGCTGCGATGGCCGTGTCGCCATGCCGACCGAATACTCATCCACGAACCTTTGCGGCACGGGCAGCGGCTTGAAGAGTTTGCGAAATGCCGCGGGTGCGCTCAGCCTTCCGATCAGCGGGAGGACAGTATGCCTGAGCAAGTTGCCAATGATGGGCAACGAGGCCGGTGTTTGCAGGGCCACGTCCAGCCTAGTCGTCGGATAGTAGTAGCCAGAGAGCAGCACGAGGCCGTCGATGGAGGTCGACTGGCGCAAGGCGAGGCTAAGCGCCACGAGGGTGCCCCAAGAGTGGGCGACGACGACGGCTCGCTCGACGCCCAGGACCGCAAGGACTTCCGACAGCAGAGCGGCTTCGCGTTCTGGTGTCCACGCTTCGCTCGTATCCCGGTTCGTTCCACCAAAGCCCGGACGATCGAGCGCGATAACGCGATACTTCTCAGCCAGCTGATCGATAAGACCACTCGACGAAAGATCTTCCAGCATGCTGCCGTTTCCGTGCAGCACCACCACGCATGGTCCAGTCCCCCGGTCCACGAGCTGCACGGTATGGCCAGACACGCGGAGCTTCCCGCCGATTGCCTTACGCCGCGCAACCGCGCGCCGCGAGAGATACTGCACTAGGGCAGCCGAGGTCAGTCCTAGGGCGGCGATTCCGACGAAGGTCGCCGTTGTGCGTTCAAGCGGGCACTGGTGGTCATACGTATCCTCTCGTTTGCTGTCGCGATGAACCGGACCACTCGAGTGCGATCACTGCCGCCTCGCTCTTCGGAGAGACGGTTCAGATGCTGTTCGCTTGTCGGGTTGGTAAGCGCCCAACTGATGCGGGGCCGCTTAGGTTCCTAATTTATTGTGCGTCGCGGTGGCACGGCCGGCCCGAAGCTGCCGTCCCCAAGTCGTTCGCTTTACTGCTCGATTCCCCTCAAAGATGCGGAGCAGTGAGCGTGCGGCGACACGTTTCGCGCCACTTATCCTTCGACATATGCGTCTCGGCGTCCCACGCGGCCTCGCAGTCCTCCATCGTGGCACCCCTCGCACCCTCGCGGTTGCTACGCCCGCCGCCTGCCATGCGTTCCGGATTGCCGACCGTATCGCGGTTCGATTGCGCCTGATTGGGAAGCCCAGGCGTCTCCGGCTCGGTCACGCTATCGCTGCCAACCTCGGATGTGCTGCTGCGATCGGCACCGACGCCGGCAGCTGCAGGGGGAATTGCCGTGCCGGCCGGCCCCTGCAGCGCGCGCTGACGTGCGGCCTCAAGGCGGGCCGGACGGATAGCCAGTGCCGGAAGGCGTAGAAGTGCCCGCGGGTGCCGGTGCGGCGCCGGGGGAGTAGGTGCCCGGCGCAGTGCTGCCCGGAGACGCCGACGTGGCCGGTTGATTGCTGAGGGTGCGCGGATCGTTCGTGCCGCCGACGCCGCTGCCGACGCGCGGCGCCGTCAAGCCGGTCGATCCTGCGCCGGCTCCGCCGGCCCGGCCAACGGAACCGGCCGATCCACCGCTGCGGCTTGCGCCGGCGCTGGCGCTACCGGCCGACCCGCCGCTCGATGAACCGCCACTGGACGATCCGCTCGATTGCGCGAATGCCGGCCCCGCTCCGAGCCCAAGAGCTGAGCTGAGCATCAATACGGCGGCGAAATGCGAAGAAACGCGGTTCATTTTAGCCTCGCGCGAGTTGGCGATTTCGAGATGCAATTCCCCACGTCGGCTGTGGTTCCAAGCCGTTAGCGGAAGGCGTTAACGGTCGATACTGCGCTTGCCCGACGTGCGCACGTGCAGAAGCAGCAGCGTCGCCGCTTCCTCGCGCTGGAAGGGCAGAAAACGCGCGCTTCAGAGCCTTGCCGGGCGCCTTGTCCAGCAGCTGCGCCAGTTTGCCGTCGAGGTAAGCCGCGAGCACCTCTGGATGCACGTAGCATTTGCGGCAAATGGCCGGCGTGTTGCCGAGCCGTGCGGCGACGGCCTTGATCGCCTCGCGAATGTTCCGCTTGGCTGAAGCTTCAGCCTCGACCGGCTCGAATTCGCGCAGCGCCATGGCGGCGAGCACGGTGCCGGCCCAGGTACGGAAGTCCTTCGCCGTCACCTCGGCGCCGGCGATGCTCGCGGATGTAGTCGTTGACATCGGCCGATGAGACTTGGCGGATGACGCCGTCGCCGTCCTCGTATTGGAAAAGGTGCTGGCCGGGCAGCTCCTGGCACGAGCGGACGATGCGCGCGACGCGGCGGTCGCTCAGCTTCAGCTTCCACTCCTTGCCGGTCTTGCCGCGAAACTGGAAGCGTAGCTCGCTGCCGGAGAACGTGACATGCCGGTCCTGCAGCGTTGTCAGGCCATAGCTCTTGTTATCGCGCGCGTACTCGGGGTTGCCGACACGCACCAGCGTTGTGTCGAGCAGATGCGCGACGGTCGCCAGTACCTTGCGACGGCCGAGCCCGCGCTCGCCCATGTGGCGACGTTATGGTCCGGCGCACTTTCGGTAGCGTCTTGCCGAACTCGATCAGGCGATCGAACTTCGCCTCGTCACGCACGCGCGTCCAATCGGGATGATAGCGGTACTGCTTGCGTCCGCGCGCATCGCGGCCCGTCGCCTGAATATGCCCGTCTGCGCGCGCGCATATCCACACTTCGGTCCACGCCGGCGGGATGACGAGACTGCGGATGCGGGCCAACGTACGCTCGTCCTTTACGACTGCGCCGGACGATGACTTGTAGCGGAACGAGTTGCCGGAGCGATGGCGGGAGATGCCCGGCTCATCGTCGGCGACGAAGCGCAATCCGGCTTCCTCCGCACTGGCGACGGAGGCGGCGCAAACTTCCTCAGTAGCGGATGTTTCCTTAAACATTGGCGCGCTCGGTTTGTTCTTCGCGCGCTAACAACGCACGGCCAATCATCCAGTTGCAGGTATGCGCCAAGGGAGGGGGCTGTCCGCTGGTTTCGCCGGCGGAAAGCTGCGGCTGCGATGAGGTCGCCAAACCGCGGAGCTGCACCGAGCGAGAGTTACGGGGCATCGCGCCAATTGGCGACTTGCGGAAACGCTCACCGCGGCAGGAGCTTGCGGCCGAGCTTTTGCAAGCGCACACCAGGCGCCGTTCCGGTCACGCGCCGTACGCGCGGCTTCATCAGCCAGCTCACGAGAGGCAGCAGCAGCTCGAATGGCATGGCGCGCGCCGACCAGGCGAGGAAGCTGTTGACGATCCCCGGCGCAGGCTGCAGGCGGTGGGCCGGCTGATCAAGCGGAAGCCGGCGGAATATGTAGGATAAAAACGGCGCCACTGGCCCCTATCATTGCAGTCGATGATCGGAGCATAGCAACGGTTCTAGGGTGCGTGACGTGCACGGCGAGGCACATGCGTGCCGCACCTGGATCATCGCATGCCCGCGCTGGGAGCAAGTCGGGCGCCTCGTTGCGCCTAAGACGCCCGATCAATGAGCGACGTTACTGTTTGACCAGCCCGCCTTCGCAAGCCTTGGTAAACTCCATCTTGTCCAGCGTACCGTCCTTATCGGGGTTGGCCGCAGCAACGTCCGTCACATACTGCTGAGCCTCCGTTTCAGTGATGGTCGCGGCGTTAGAGGGGTTGGCTTTCATCCACACCGCATCGCAGTCCGCTTGGCTCAGCTTAGCGCCCGATGACATTCCGGTCGTGCTTCCGCCCGACTTCATTTCAGGCACGGCTTTATCCATCTGCTGCGTGGGGGGATGCTCTCCCTTACCCGGCCCTTTCATCTCCGGCGTCACGGCATCCATGCTTTTCGTCGGGGCGTTACCAGCCTCGCCCTGCTTGTCGGCGGTCTGTGCAGCGGCACCACCGGCGATTGCGAGGCAGATGGCTGTCGCTAAAACGAAGCTCTTCATTGTTTCCTCCTGGGTAGCGTTTTGAGGAAAACGCCGCTCCTTGACGACGTTCCTCTGTTTAGCACCGTTAGATGTGCGAAAGCTGACCCGATCGAGTTTGACCACTCAGCTCGGTGACTAACGAGGTACCATCGCGTTCGCCCTCTTTTGTCGTCGGTCTCATCTCCGTTGCACGAGTTTCGCGGACACGCCGCAGCGACGGACGCGAGCCTCACCTCGAATGACAACGCGCTTGCTCCTGCAACAGCCGCCGCGTAGCGGTCATGCCGCTAAACCGCGGAACTGCACCGAGCGAGAAACCATTGTTAGGCAGTTGCTCACAGAGCATCACGCGCCATCGGCACTTGCCGAAAGGCGCGTCTCACATCGGAGGAAGCAATGAAGAAGTTCGCTACAGCACTGTCGCTAGCCGCTTTATTGGCGGTCCCTGCCATCGCGCAGGAGACGACCGCACCGAAAAATGATCCGGCCGCCGCGACAGTCGAAAAGACGACCAATTACTCCGGCCAGATCTCAGCGTCAGAACTGCTCAATGAGAACGTCGTGAACGACACCAACGAGAAGGTGGGCGACATCAACGACGTCCTCATCGACAGCAAAGGCAACGTTGCCGCTGTGATCGTCGGCGTCGGCGGTTTCCTTGGCATGGGCGAGAAGGACGTTGCGCTGACGTTCGATCAGCTCAGCTTCGCCACCGATAACAACGATCCGCTCGTCGTGAAAACGAACGCCACTAAGGAAAGCTTGCAGGCGGCGCCGCAGTACACGAAGCCGGATAAGCGTCTAATCGATAAGGCGACCCGCACCAATGCCGATGTCGGATCGAGCGGGGTGGGTTTTCCTGGAAGCCCAACTTCAGCATCGTCGTCATCTGGCGCACGGTCGAGGTGAGAGGCCGAGAGGGTATGGTGCACCGCGCCATCGCGTCGGTCCGAACTCTGGCCCTTTCCAAAACGTTGCCTAGCTGAGTTAGCCACAATTCTGGGATTGCTTGCGAAGAATAAGAAACGAGGTTCGACATGCGCGTCACTCACATCAGCTTGATTTCTGCAGTGCTCATCCTGGCTGCCGGGGCGGCGGCGAGCCCAAACGCTTCGGGTCCAACGGGATGACCAAGGGGGCGGAATGTCATTCCGTTTTGACCGCGGCGACCGCCGCGGTGACGTGGAGGGCAAACGGGCGAACTGTGAGGTCTACGCGCGCATCGCGCAGGTTCAAGCGGACGCCAATAAGCGTTTTCGGTGCGGCCTTAGAGGCCCGGCGTGGGAGGCTGATCCCCAGCCCCACTTTCGCTGGTGTCGGTATGTGCCGCGTCGCCGGGTTGCGGAAGAGCAGCGCAACAGGTCGGAAGAATTGCAGCGGTGCTTCGACAAGCTGGGCGACTTCGACGACGACCGGTGGTCGCGTGACAACGACCGCCGGTCCCGCTGAGTTCGGCCGACGCAGATCTGCTCACGTCGATCACGCGCCTAGCGGCACCTTCCGCTCATTCGTCGGGGCGTCTATTCACCTCGGGTGGTGTGACGCCGAGAACGGTAAGACGCTGACGAAGCTGTATCAGCAGCGGCTCGTGTTCCTTTGCAAGCTCGCCGGCCGCGGCGTTGCGGTTCAAACTAGCGAGAACAGCCAGGCCGTTTTTGACGGCTAATTCGGTTGGTTTGGGCGGCTCCAACGCTTTGAGCGTGTCCTGTATCTGAGCTGTTTCAACGATGTTGGCATTCATAGCGTCTGCTGCACTCCCAGCGGGTTCGGTAACTGGTGTAAGCGCGGGCTCGCGGTTCGTTGAGCCTCTGGCCGTATGCGGGTGGTATGCCGTATGCACATCAACCAACCGAATCCCCGGCTCCATCAGAGCGGCCTCCCTTTAGGCTGACCGTATGGACGGCTCAGCGCCTGCGGCACGGCTGGCATGGAGCAGCCCGTCCGCCCGGCTCGGTGGTACGGAAGACTTACGGGCGCGACGCAGGGCGGCGGCCATTTTTAGCGGCCGTGATGCTTTTATCTGGTCACCGATGCTTCCCAATAAGGCTTAACGCCATAATGGCGATGGGTGACCGTCTCCCAATTGCGGTCCGTCCAGGAGTTATCGCTGAACTCCGGCGCGTCCTTGAGCTGCTGTTCCGTAATGCCGGTGCGGAATCCGCCGAGCGACGTATCGTACTTCAAAGCAGCCCACGGTACCGGATAGTGGCTGTGACCGAGCCCAAGAAAGCCGCCGAAGCTCATCACGGCATAGATGACCCGACCTGACACTTTATCGATGATGAGATGGTCGATCTCGCCGACGTTCTCATTTCCCGCGCCATAAACTTCGGTGCCTTGGACGTCTTCACTCGAGATCAGTTGATGGTTGGGGTGTGCTGTGGAACTCGCCATTGGCATTCCTCCTGGAGTTTTTTTTGTGTCACCACAACGTGGGATGCGGTCCGC
This sequence comes from uncultured Alphaproteobacteria bacterium, assembly GCA_963831175.1. Lineage (GTDB taxonomy): Bacteria > Pseudomonadota > Alphaproteobacteria > Rhizobiales > Hyphomicrobiaceae > Hyphomicrobium_A. The sequence goes on from CAWHOZ010000021.1 coordinate 10,414, forward strand.
CGTTCCATGCAGCTAGGAGGTCGGCACGCGACGCGGGTGTGGATGGCTCTGGTCACAAAGTGCGAACCGGCACGCCAGCTGAGCGGCGACAGTCTCCGGCCGGCGCCACGCGTTGAGCATGACGTGACGTCCGACTTGCCAATCGACTGCGATGATCACCATGCAGCAGCGCAACGCTGAAAAACCGTGCTGTTCATCGAGGCTGAATGGGGAGCGTACCGGCGGTATGGCGCAATCGGTTCCGGATTCTGCTATCTAGCAGCTCGAAGTGTCCGGCCGCCAACCGGTCCACGCAATGCGGATCTTCGCCCCTCTTTCGAAACATCGCAGCTTGTGATGCCTTCGGTCCGCTCCGGGGGGCCAAAATCCTACGAAAAAAACCCGCCCGGGCGGGAACTTAGCCACGCTCAGCTCGGTTTTATATCAACAACATATGGAGTACCCAAATGCCAGACGACAAGAATCAGAACCAGCAAAACCAGCAGGGCGGCCAGGGTGGCCAGCAGGGCGGTCAAGGCGGACAGAAGGGTGGTCAGCAGGGCGGCCAGGGTGGCCAGAAAGGCGGCCAGCAGGACCAGCAGGATAAGGACAAAGATAAGGACAAGAATCGCCAGGGTGGCCAAGGCGGCGAGCAGGGCGGACAGGGTCAGCGCTAGGCGCGCCTATCCTTCAGCTATTGGAAACGAGCAGCGCCGCGAGGCGCTGCTTTGTTGTGCGCCTCAGGTCCTCGACTGGTCGTCGATCTCAAGCGCGAGCTGCCGGAAGCGCTCAAACCTCGGCGCATCGAGGTGAACGGCGCCAAGGTGATGCCGTTCGGGCAAAAGGCGATTGAGAACACCGCTGCGTAAATCCGACCCGCTGCGCAAAAGCGCAATGGCTGCTGTTGCGATTGGCCCCCAGGGCACCCAATCCGATTGGACACATGTCCTCAAGAGCCGCTGGCATGGTGCCAGTCGCGCTCCGAGCACCACGGTGAGTTACTGGAGGAAACCATGAGCTTAGGATCCCTCATTCCCTGGCGGGAAAAAGCGCAAGCCCCCGCAACGCGTGACGAATTTTACGATCCCTTCGCCGCCTTCCGACGCGAGTTCGATCGGATGTTCGACGACTTCTTCGGTGCGCGCGGCCTAGCGCCATTTGCTGTAAGAGGCCCCACTTAAGATGCGATTAACCGCACCGCCTCACCGTCAAGAGGTAGGACGCCATCGGCTCTTTGGCAGTCGGACCTGCACTCGTAAGTAATCAGTGGCTGCAAGCGACGTCACGCAGCGCCGTCTTCAACGAGATAAATCTCGACGGGCGATTTGTAGATGTACGCCGCCAGAAAAAATTGCAGTTCGAAACCGACATCCTGCCCACGCCAGATGGCATGCTCGGGCCGATACCGAAGGTCCCGGTATTCATCGTACCCCATGGAAACCGTTCCAACGGAGGAGCGAACGCGCCAGCTTCAAGCGCGCTGGCGCACCAAGTCAGCAATTGGATCTTGGTCTTCCGGGTCTCGCCCTGATCGCGCCAACACTTTCCCTGGCCGCAGGACACCGAAAGCGGCCAGTCCAGTCAGGACGTCACGGCGCCGCAATATGGGTCCTCCCATCTAAGAGCAGCGCATACTCCATGAACGTAGTCTGAAGCGTCGCTGCACTTAGAAGTTCACGACGCCGAAGAGCATCAGCAGAATGACCACCGTGATGGGCACCCCGATCAGCCAAAGCAGTATGGGCATTTATGCCTCCGTTGAGATCAGCACACACTTGGCTGAACATCAGGCCCTGGGAATTGTTCCCCGAAGGTGGGGGCACCGCAACGTTCACCGTGGGATGCGCCCAGGTCAATCCACCGAGTCCGGACGGCTCGCTATGATTTCTATGTCATCAAAGTCGAGAAGCGTTTTAGGCGAACCTTCGATCGTCCCGTGGTCAATGCGGAGCTGCATTCTTCGGCGTCGTTGCAGAGGCAGTTCCCTGTAAATCTGAAGTGCCTCTTTAAGTGATCCATTTGATATCGGATCTACGACCCCCTCGGGCCCCGTCTCGGTGCCATGCACCCGCTCACTGAGCACGACTGGCCGCTCAAATTCTATTCGGCAATCATCTAGCGACCCCATCTTCGTTTCGCTCATCGTGTTAATCGGTCACTAGGTGGGGGAGAAGACGTCTGCCACCCCGTGGAAGTTTTCGATTCCATCCAGCTGCGGAACATGGCGGAGGCTTTGCGCGCCGCACTGACCACGATCCGGCTCACCGGCGCGGTGCCGACAAGGTACAAATCGACCTGGCGCGTCGCGTGATCCATGCAGCCCGGAAAGGCGCGACTACGCCCCTTAATCTCGCGGAGGCAGCGCTGGGCGGTCCATGGAGCTAAATGGCTCGCCCGTTTCGCAGCCTCATTGCTTTCTTCACCACTATTGCTTGGTCTGGGAACTCGCCGCGCGAAGCCCGCGTTTGCGCGAAAACAATCCGCCAGGAGGAAATCATGGGCCTGTTAACGCGCGACCTCAAAAGCTTGGATGACCTGTTTCTGCATGGTCTCCAGGACATCTATTACGTCGAAAACCAGATCGTAAAAAACTTGCCGAAGATGATCGACGCGGCGTCGGATGCGGAGCTGAAGCGCGGGCTCAAAGACCATCTCGTCGAAACGGAGCTTCAGGTGCGGCGGCTCGAGCAGGTGTTTGAGCTCGTCGGCGAAAATCCGAAAGGCACGCGCTGTCCCGGCATTGACGGCATCTTATCGGAAGGCGATGAACTCCTCGGCAACGTCGACGGCCGGTCGATGACGAACGCAGCCGTGGTCGCTTCGGCTCAGGCGGTGGAGCACTACGAGATCAGCCGCTACGGCACGCTGATCGCCTGGGCCACAGAGCTCGGCAAGGAGGAGGTCGTGCCGTTGTTGCAGCGCAATCTGCGCGAGGAAAAGGCGGCCGACAAGAAGCTGACCTCTATCGCCGAAGCCCGCGTGAATAAGGGCTCGTCGGGCTCTCGCGGCGGCACAAGGCGGGTGGTTAGGCGCAAGGTTGCGCGGACGCCAAGCAAGCGCCGCCGCCCGGCTACCCGTAAGCGCGCATGACCGGAAGTGCGCAATGGAACCGAAAAAGTAAGTCCCCTCTCTCGGCGGGCTAGTTACCGCAATGGGCGATAAAACATTAAACGGAAAGGCCGCGGGCTGGGTCATTGACGTCACTCATTGCCGCAACGAACTAGGTGAGCGCTTCTACGTCTGCCTGGAAGATCCGAATGCAGCGCTCCTGGCCGTTAGTCAGTATCTGAAGATCGGCTACGGCGACCGAATCCAAGTTTCCCGACGTCTGTCCAAGCGGCATGCCAAATTGCTGATGCTGAAGACCGGAGAGGTGCGAGCAATATGAACTGCAGGAACGAACCCCTCATTAGCTGTCTGATGGATGCGGCGACCCTATTTGTGATCGTGACCCTTCTCTCGGGCGAGCGGCGCACGGTTGTGCGGCAAGAGTTCCTCAGCGAGGCAACTTGCGCCCAGGAGGCGGCGCGCTTGCGCGCCGTCTGGCGGCGGCGCGAGAGACAGGCGGAGGTTTTCTGCGCCCGGCGCAAGCGGCTCGACACTGGAAACCGCATTAGGTAGCACCGCGGGGCCGAATGACATTTCAAGCCAGGCTCATTCCGCATACCGGTGACCCATTCCAACTTCCTGCGCCAGCAACCTCGGCTGAGCTCGGCCCATTACTTTTCCTCTAACTCCCGGAGCTGACGGGTGCGGTCGAATGTGCGCTCGATAGGCACGCGAAGTCGGTGTTGTCGGGCAGGACGTCATCGGTAAGAGACGCGGACGGCGGCAGGCCTCAGGCTTTGTTGGTGCTGGCCCCCCAGGTGGTCGCGGCCGGCAAGCCGTCCTTCGCCCGTGAGCAATAATCTTCGGCGGAACTCCCGCCGCAGAAGCACGTTGGGCAGCGCCCATATCGTCGAGGTAAAGACAAGCCATGCACGAAATCATCTATCTCATCGGCCTCGTCATCGTCGTGATGTTCGTTCTCGGCCTCGTTGGGCTGCGCTGATCCTTAGGAGTTGGAACTATGGTCGATGTCGTAACGCCAGCTCGCTCTGGCACCAGTTATGTGGAGTGGGGCGCCGTGTTCGCCGGCGCATTGGCGGCCAGCGCCATCTCGTTTGTTCTACTGACGGCCGGCGCCGCGATCGGCTTGTCGCTTGTCTCGCCTTATGAGTTCAGAGTCCTACGGCAGGCTTGCCGGTTCGTTGGCCGTCTTCTGGTCCATCGCCGTGCCCATCCTGGCATTCCTCGCCGGCGGCTACATCGCCGGGCGCATGCGTTCGGCTTGGGAGGACGCGGCTTGCGATGAGGTGCAGTTCCGCGACGGCATCCACGGCCTGCTCGTTTGGTCGTTAAGCGTCGTTGCCGGCGGCGTGCTGGCGTTCTTGGCCGCTTCAACAGCGGCGCAGACCAGTGCGCACGTTGCGGCAAGCGCTATGAGCGATCGCGGAGCCATCGTGGCGCCTGCCGTCGATACGCTGTTCGGTGCTTCTGTCGCGAGGCTGCGCCAGCTGCCGCTGGTGAACTTCTGCGGCGCTCGCGCGGCTCCGGCCGGACGTGCCGCGGTCGTCGATGCCGACGCACGAGCCGCCGTTTCACGCACGCTTGTCGCTGCGGCGGCAGCGGGTCAGCTCAGCCCGTCCCGGAAGCAAACGCTGGCGCAGATCGTCGCCGAACGCACCGGGCTGTCGCAGGCGGAAGCGGAAAAGCGCGTAGACCAGGCTTATGCCGATGCGCAGAAGGCGCTCGAGAAGGCACGTAAAGCGGCCGTGCTTACCGGACTTGGAACGGTCACCGCTCTACTCGTTGGTCTGCTTGCGGCCTGGTATGCGGCGCAACGCGGTGGCCATCACCGTGACAATAACATTCCTGCGCGCGTCGTGTTGTCTCGCCGCCCCTCCGTGGGCATCCGCTGAAGTGTGAGGAGCCGGTTAGCCGACGAGCAGCGCATTGCAGCGGTGTTTCGACAAGCTAGGCGACGTCGACGACGATCGGTGGTCGCGCTGAGTGAGGCGCTTACGACGACGCGCCTCATTCACTCGAGCGCTCGCAAACCCGTAGAAAGGGAAAACCCCATGAGTTCAACCTACAATCGGCCCGCCCCCACCACTCCCGGCTCTTCCACCGCCAGCGCGGTCAATGATCTCGCGAGCACCGCGCAGGACAAGTTCAACGAGACGGTCGAGCAGGCGCAGCACCTTGCTCAAGAGCAGTACGACAAGCTCGAAGCAAGCGTTCGCCGCAATCCGCTGCAGGCGGCTGCCATCGCGGCCGGCATCGGCTTCGTGCTCGCCCTGGTGGCGCGTCGATAAAATCCGGAGGGGACCAAGATTGGGGAGGCGGACACTCGCCCGGGGATGCGCCTGCGGCTTCGCGTGCGATGAACGCGTAACGGCGTGAGAACGCGGGCCTCATGGATCCGAAAAGCAACCGCGACCCACAAACGCTCGATCAGCATCTTATCGCGCTCGAGCACCAGCGTGTGGCGCGCAACCGCAAGTTCCTGTTCCTGCTTGCGGCAGGTGTTGGAATGGCGGTGGTGCTTTTTTCGCAATCGACCCCACCCACCGTCGACGCATTGACGGTTATATCGCCATCTGCACCTGAGCCTCTATGAAATACAGGCTACCCCGTCGGTTCTCCATCACGTGCTCAGGTCTTCTCAAATAGGCGACATTGGCCCGCCGGCTATTTTTTCGCTTTGATCACGCTCAGACGGCCGTCGCCTTCCAGCCGCGCGACCTTCACGGCGGCGAGATCCTCAACTCCCTCCTCGCGCAGCTGGCCCATGAGTTCGTCTCTGGTGAGCATTTCCTTGCGCATGTTTTGCTCGAGGACCCGCCCGTTCTCGATGAGCTTGAGGGCGGGCGCTTTCAAGAGCGGCCGCAGGGCAGGAAAGCGCCACGCCAACCAGTCGAGCGCGTACTCCCAGCCGACGATCGTGCATACCAAGACCACGCCTTCGGTGACGGAGTTATAGTCCTTGCCCAATGCGTTCTGCGCCGCATCGGCGATGAGGACGATGACGAGCAGGTCTGCCGGGCCAAAGTGCCCCGCTTGTCGGCGCCCGATGAAGCGCAGGATGGCGAACAACGCGAGGTACATGATACTGCCGCGGAGCACGACCTCGGCTAAGCCAATGGCCGGCACAAACATCGCGTGCCAATCGACATTGAACAGATCGCTCATACTGCACTCCCCTGCCTGCGGTCAGGCCTGACGTCGTCCGGCGCTGCGGCCGAAGCAACGCCGGAGCGCGCAATGTCGATGATTACATCGACGGCTGGCGGCTTTCGGGCTCGAAAAGCATAGTCGTGGCGTCCGTCCCCTGCTGCGGGCTCCATCAAGTGAAGCAGCGTGCATTGTGGAACAAAGGGCGTGGGGGCCGTTTCGTCTCTCCGCTCAGTGCGCGTCGGCGGACGATGTCCATCGGAGACCGACGTAAAGATGTGCCGTGCATACGAAGACGTCGGGTCAGGCCCTCGACGAAGCTCCTGAGGAAACTCAGTGAAAGCCAAACACATTCAACAAGACGATGGCGAAGATCGGCACGCTATAAAAGCGACACTGCGCACAGAAAGATCCTTCAATGGGCGCCATCGACATCGCGCCACCGTAACTGCACCGAGACGGCGCTAACCGGCTCCTCACTTCAGCGGATGCCCACGGAGGGGCGGCGAGACAGCGCCTTCGACGCGTAAGTTCCATGTCATTTATGCCCCCGCTGGTGGGAGGTGTTGGGCGAACCTTATCGCTTAATCAAATTGATCCGATAACGCCGGGCGACCGAGTTCCCCGCTGAAACCGCGTGAACTTATCCCCACTGCCGCAGTTACTAGGGTTGAAAAACGGTCCTCGCGGCGGGGCCGGCTTGACCGGCTCCTCCGGCGGGATGTCGCCCCTGACAATGGGGCTGCTCGCATTTCTCGCGTACAAGGCGCTGAAAGGCAGCGGTGTCCTGGGGTCTGAGTCACCCGCCGGCCAGCATCAAACGCCGGTCGGCTCAGGATCGCCCGATTGCAATCGGGCAGCCGGGGGATCTGATTGGTTGACAGGCTTGCAAAAAGTGATCGCAGGAGGCAGCGCGGGCAGCATCTTGAGCGGCGGACTTAGCGTGCCGGCGGTGGCTACAAATAGCCTGCGAGGGGTTGGGCGAGCAAAGTTTCGACTCAAGCGCTTGGCCTCGAAATTCGCTACGCCCTCGGCCGCGGACGTCTTCAACCGGAGCTTTGGGGTCATTCCTATCGCCTCGAATTAGCTAGTGCTTCCATCTCGCTAGGAAGGCGCCACAGCCTGATCTAGCACTCCTATATGGGGAGTGCTAAAACGGCCTAGCCAGGCTTCCCGCCGTGGCCCAACCCATTCAACACAGGAGGCAAGCTCCATGAAGTTCCGTCCTCTTCACGACCGCGTCGTCGTTCGCCGCATTGAGGAAGATACCAAGACCGCCGGCGGCATCATCATCCCCGATACGGTGAAGGAAAAGCCCATGCAGGGCGAGATCGTTGCCGTAGGTCCCGGCGCCCGCGACGAGGCGGGCAAGGTCGTGCCGCTCGACGTCAAAGCCGGTGACCGCGTGCTGTTCGGCAAATGGAGCGGCACCGAGGTCAAGATCGACGGCGAGGAGCTGCTCATCATGAAGGAGAGCGACATCCTCGGTGTGCTCGAGGGGAAGCCCTCTTCGGAGCGAGCGGCGGCGTGAATTCGGTTGCCGAGTTCTGCCGCAAGACCCATCAGTGAAAGCCCCTAGGAGTATTCTGCTATGGCTGCCAAGGACGTCAGATTTTCACAGGACGCGCGCGAGAAGATGCTGCGCGGCGTCGACATGCTCGCCAACGCTGTCAAGGTGACGCTCGGCCCCAAGGGCCGCAATGTGGTGCTCGATAAATCGTTCGGCGCTCCCCGGATTACCAAGGACGGCGTTACCGTCGCCAAGGAGATCGAGCTCGAGGACAAGTTCGAGAACATGGGCGCCCAGATGGTGCGCGAGGTCGCTTCCAAGACCTCCGACGTTGCCGGCGACGGCACCACCACTGCCACCGTTCTCGCCCAGGCGATCGTCAGGGAAGGCGCCAAGTCGGTTGCCGCCGGCGCCAACCCGATGGATCTCAAGCGCGGCATCGACCTCGCTGTCGCAGCCGTTGTCGCCGAGCTCAAGAAGAACGCCAAGAAGGTCACGTCCAACGACGAGATCGCCCAGGTCGGCACCATCTCCGCCAACGGCGACACCGAGGTCGGCGCCAAGATTGCCGAGGCTATGAAGAAGGTCGGCAATGAGGGCGTCATCACGGTCGAGGAGTCCAAGAGCCTCGAGACCGAGCTCGACGTCGTCGAGGGCATGCAGTTCGACCGCGGCTATCTCTCGCCCTACTTCATCACCAACGCCGAGAAGATGACGGCCGAGCTCGAAGACGCCTATATCTTGATCCACGAGAAGAAGCTCTCCGGCCTGCAGACGATGCTCCCGCTTCTCGAGGCGGTGGTGCAGTCGGGTAAGCCGCTGCTCATCATCGCCGAGGACGTCGAAGGCGAGGCTCTCGCCACGCTCGTCGTCAACAAGCTGCGCGGCGGTCTCAAGGTTGCCGCCGTCAAGGCGCCGGGCTTCGGCGATCGCCGCAAGGCCATCCTTGAGGACATCGCGGTGGTGACCGGCGGCACCGTCGTCAGCGAGGACCTCGGCATCAAGCTTGAGAACGTCACGCTCAACATGCTGGGACGCGCCAAACGGGTCAAAATCGATAAGGACGACACCACAATTATCGACGGCGCCGGCTCCAAGTCCCAAATCGATGCGCGCGTGAAGCAGATCAAAGCGCAGATCGAGGAGACAACCTCCGACTATGACAAGGAGAAGCTGCAGGAGCGGCTGGCCAAGCTCGCCGGCGGCGTTGCGGTCATCAAGGTGGGCGGTGCGACCGAGATCGAGGTGAAGGAGCGCAAGGATCGCGTCGAGGACGCCCTGCATGCCACGCGTGCCGCCGTCGAGGAGGGCATCGTCCCGGGTGGTGGCGTGGCACTACTCCGCGCCATCAAGTCGCTCGAGGGATTGAACGTCGAGAACGACGATCAGAAGGTCGGCATCAATATCGTCAAGAAGGCGCTGCAGACCCCGGCCCGACAAATCTTCACCAACGCCGGCGAAGACGGCTCGGTGATTGTTGGCAAGATCCTCGAGAACAACAAGTACGCCTTCGGGTACAACGCCCAGACAAATGAATACGGCGACCTCGTCGCCGAGGGCGTCATTGATCCGACCAAGGTTGTGCGCTCAGCCCTGCAAGGCGCAGCTTCCGTCGCTGGCCTGCTGGTGACCACTGAAGTAATGGTCGCCGAGCTACCCAAGAAAGAGCAGGCTCATCCGATGCCCGGTGGCGGCATGGGCGGTATGGGCGGTATGGACTATTGAGGAGCCCCGGCCATCGCGCCGGGAATCCTTTCGTCCTCACTACGAAATCCTAAGCCCGGCCGCGTTGCCGGGCCTAGGATAGTTGGGATTAGACGGTTTTCACTGATCTCGGCGTGCTCGACATTTCGGCGAACGAGCCGATGCCACTGCTGAGACGAGATACCGTCATCGCATTCATCCGCCGGTCTGTTCGAGCTCGCCCCTAATCTCCGTGCGGAGCTGGATCATGTCGTCCAGGGTGGATTGAAGCTGGGTGAGCAGCCTACGGACCTCGTCGGTGTCTTCGGCCTGCTGCTCCATAAGGCGCACGAGCGAACGCCGCTCGTCGATGGCGAGTCGAGCGTGTTCGATCTGGTGGTTCAAGATGTCGAGGCGTTCGCAAGCGGACGGCATGGCCCATTTCTATACACCCAAGGCTCCCGCCCGGTTCCGACCACAGGCCTCCTGCCAGTAGATGCCGCCCTAAGGGAGGAATTCTTCCGCAGACGGGAGCCTAACGGGCGGTGAGACGTTGGACGGCGAAAGCCTTCATGAGCTCAGCGTCGGCTTGGCCCTGGCGCGCAACCATCAAGATCGCATCGGCAATCCTTTGCCGGTCGCGCTGATCTCTCGGACCCATCCCCAGTTCCACGCAGGCCGCTTCGAACGCAGCGTGCATGGCTTTGATCTGAGTATTGTCGAAGAATTCCCGCATCCCCGTACCTCGCTCGAAAGGGCCAGACCAGCATTCGGACCATGGCGTCGGTATGCCGGACATACTCTTGATCCGCTACCTCCGAGCGTGCACGCGACGGGATGCTGCAGAATCGCCGCGATGGAGATGATTTAAACCCCGGATGGCCCCCCGGAATTCTGCCATCCGGGCTGCTGCCGTGCCGCCGCGCGTGGGGCAGCGGCACCTTCGCTCTATGCCCGGCGATGATCGCAAAATTAGGTGCCGCGCCTGAGTAATCACTCAACTTTGGTAACAGAGTTTCGCCATCAATCACGCGTAAGCCGCCGCGCAGCGGTAACCTCCGTGTCGGCAGCGTCGATGAACCGACGCATTGGCGACAATGCGCAGAGGAAGCGCAGAGGGTCGCCGATCAGTTGGACGATCCGATTGCCAAGAAAACGATGTTGGACGTCGCGCGCTTGTAAGCGCAATTAGCCCGCCATAGTAGAGGCGAACGCCGTTTAAATTCACAGTGACTTCGCGTGAAGTCTCCGCTCTAATGCAACACCGGGCGGCTGGTGTTTGACACGAGTTCAGTCTCCGCCTGCAGCGCTCGTCCTAAGGCCGCGGCAGCTTCCAATCCGATTGCATAAGGCGGCTCATTGTCGAAGCGCAGCAGAACTTTGCGGTCACGGATGGCGTGGTCAACCTCGCAAGATTTAGGCAGTCAGTTCAGCCATTGTCTGCGCCTGCTCGGCGGCGACCTGCTCGAGGAGCGGAACAAGATCAGCGGCGATGGCCGAGGGGATGCTCACCGTTTATCGCTTGCCGTGGGCATCGACGAATGTCATCTCGAAGTGGATTGGCGCATATCCCCGGGCTAGAGTAGCGCTGTGACCGCCGCAGTTCTTGCCCGCGCAATTCCGGTTGTGGGGGCGTAGGCAAGGTCCGGGGTAGGCCGCACGACATTCCTCGATGATCTGGCCGAAGATCGCCGCTTCCCTTAGCGAAGGTTGCAAAAAGGTCGCAAGCATTCGATACCTGCGTTCAGTTCCTCAATCGGAGTTGTCTGCCTTTCGGAACGAGCAGAGGATTGCTCCCAGCTACGGCTCCAGGGGGCACTTGCGGGCGGTAGTGAAGCAAAGGATCGGGTGCGCGGCGACCCTATGAAGTGCGTCTTGCGCTTCCTTCGTTGCTGCTATGACGTCACGAAACATCCGCCCCATCCCCCAGAGCCGGTACGAGGCGCAACTCGCTCAGTTGTTGCGCACGGCTGAAGCGCGCAACGGCGCGTGGCATCAACCCGTCCATCATCACGACATGAACTGGAAGGTGCGGTCGGCGATGTGGCTGATCGCGATCCTTGCAGGCGGCGCGGCGTCGTTGGCGCCAAGGCTATGGAGTTAGGCCACCAGTAAGTTGATAGGAGAGACCAATGTCCTCGCGTAATTGGGTCTGCTGGCTAAAGGGTCACTTCTGGCAATTCTACAACGGCACGGTCGAGCCGACGCCCTCTCCCCTCTACTACGCTTGTGCGCGCTGCGGTCGTAGGCGCTAGTTGGTCGGCGGATGGGGGTAAGTGAAATGCAGGCCTGGGATATGTTGCTGTGGGTGGTCGTAGCTATGGAGGTCTTGACCGTCTGCTTGCTTTTGCTCGCAGGGGTGGCCGTTGTAGGTCTGATAAATCGCTGGCGACAATCCACTCATTGATGCCGCGCGCCGCGTTATAGCCGGCACCGGCGTCAGCTCATACGAGCAGTGACGAATTCAGCAGGCCACACGCAAAGCCAACAAGCCGATGGGCAAGAGGGTTTGACGTATCCCCACGCGCGAACTTGTTGTCCTAAAATATCGCGATAAACTGCGCTTGCTTGTCGTCATTGCGTTCGACTCGGAATGGCTAAGAATATGATTTTCAGAGGGAGGCGCGCGGGCGCGTTGGCTCTGTTTGGCGGGCGCCATCGCGGTGAACACCGAGGCATCCCCGCAGTCCGGCACGATGACCTTCGCGGACGCCTGTACTGCCGGCGATCGCATCGTCATAGCAGCTGTCGGGGATCTCATATTTCAGTCGCCGATCCAGAAGCAGATCGATGACGGTCGCAGAACGTATCGATCGCTTTGGCAGACTGTCGAGCCGGCTCTTGCAGGCGCCGATATCGTCTATGGAAACCTCGAAGGACCTGTCGCACGACAGCCCGGTGACCGCTCAGATCGCGGTTCCTTGAACTTCAACTACTCGGCTCCTTTGCTCGATGATCTGGCAGCAAGCGGGTTCGACGTTCTCTCGACCGCGAACAATCACGCCCTCGACCGCGGCGCCCCAGGCATTGACCAAACGATCGACGCCCTCAAGGCGAGCGGCATCGCCTACACCGGCACACGCAAATCGACCAAGTCTTCCGCAAACTGGAGCACGGTGGTGCGCGCGCGGAGCATGCGCATCGCTTGGGTCGCCTGCACCTACGGGACGAACGGCTTTGTCGATCGGCATAGACAAGTTCTAAAATGCTTTGATCCGTCTGAGGAAGTGTTGAGGGAAATTTCGCGGCTCGCCAAAGATCCGACGGTCGCAGCTGTCATCTTTACTCCCCATTGGGGCCTCGAGGACACGAGCCTGCTCGACCCGGATCAAACGGCGTTGGCGCGAAGGGCGATAGACGCAGGCGCGCTGGCCGTCATCGGCACCCACCCCCACGTCATTCAAGCCTGGGAGAAGCACCCTCGTCCCCAGGGTGGGGATGGCATTGTCATTTATTCAACCGGCAATTTTATCTCCGCCCAACCGTCCGCTGAGCAGCGTACAGGTATGGTTGTCCGGCTCGAGCTCGTGAAGCCGCCTGCTGCGTCAAGAGCGCGTCTTGCGAAGGCAAACTACATCCTCACCAACATCGCCGAGGGCCCCTCCTTCACGGTTGCAGAAAGCGAGCATTTTGCATCGCCGCCGCATGTCCCCGTTGGCAACCGTACGCGGGCGAACGCGTTGGGCGGAGCTGGTATCGCAGACCGCTGTCTTCCGCTCCGCAACGGCAACAATTAACCCCGCTATTGCACGTTGCACAGATCGTAGATGCGCTTCAGGTATTTGTAGGCGCTCGCCGCCTCTTGGCGCTCATCTCCAGACGTTTCCTTCTGTGCTTGCAAACACGCTCTCGCACCGGCGGCCGCGTCTATCGGCTCGCAGATCGTGTGAATTTTCGCGCACTCCTGCTGCAACAACTCCTCCTGTTCGTCTTCACTGAGATCGGCAGGAGGTTTGTAAGACCCGCAATGTTCATGTGCCTGATCGACACGCGCGGCGTGCTCCTGACCCCGCTCCAATCCCGCACGGCAGTCCTCCATAGTATCGGCATGTGCTGGAACCGACCCGAGCGGCTAGGGCTGCGAGACACGCGCATACAATTTGAACCCAGGTTTTCACAGAATCCTCCACGCTTTAAAATGCAACACAGAAGTAAACGGCCTCAAAGCTTCGTGTCGCGGCACCATCCAACCTGTTTGCCTTTGTCGCGGCGGTCGGTGAATGCCTGCGGCGGAAACTGAAAAATGTAAGCGCCGTCCCGCTGCAGTTCATCGAGACCGGCGTCGTTCATCACCCACTGACAGATTTCGTCGGCCTCGCTCTTGGAAAATAGCGATCTGATTTGCCCCGTCGGCAGCTTCAATCCGGCGGTATACCCAGCGGTCGGGTTGTCTTTGCGCGGGGGACGAATAACGCCGACGACAGGCTGCGCCTTGTAGGTTCTTGCGCCCGCGTTGAACAACGCTCGGCGCCCTTTGATCCAGTCCAACCTGCCATGCTCCACCACCACCTCGTAGCTGGCTTGAACCTTCGCCGGCCGATAAAGCGCCCGCCACTGATAGCTCTCTTCCGAGTTGGCATCCGTGACGGACTGCAAGAGGGTATGGCGGTAGGAGACGTAGCCGAGTTTCAGCAGCGCGGTCTTGATGACGGCTTTGCCGGCGTAATAGCGCAACTCGACCTCGATTTGTTCGTAGCCATCGGTACCGCCGGTAAAGCCGAGGTTTTCCAATGCGAACGTTAAGTGCACACCGCCTTTGCCGTTGAAAGGTACCCGATCGAGATGATGCGCCAGGCCGTCCATGTAGATGGGAACACCATTCGAACGCACCGCAAAGCTGAGTTCAGTCGCGTCCGCCAACCCAGGCAGAGGTTCGGATTCGATGGTGAACTCGGCATAACCGGGTCGTACGGCGTCCGACTGGCGTTCAAGCGTGCTCAACGACGGCACGACCCAATGCTGCGTCTCGGTCTCGACAGGCGCGCGCACTTTGATGATATCGCTACACGCCTCGGCGATCCCCGGAATTTCGTTGTCGATCTCGCAACGGTGTCCCTCTTCACACAGCAAAAGGGCGCGCGTCGCTTGTGCATTAATGCGCGAGCGCCGGAAGCAAGCATCCGTATACGCAGGAGCGGCAGACACGAGCTGGCTGGTTGCATTTATGCGCGCGAGCTTCGCCCAGAACGTTTCGCCGGGACAAGCAAACGGTCCCTCTGTTACCGGATAAGAATAAAGCCCACTTATCGGATCGCGCTCGACGGGGGCGGCGCGCAACGGGTCTCCGGTGCGATCAAGCTGGATGAGCTGATAGGTCGGATTATCGGTGCTGCCCAATGACGTCGCCGAGCCGGTTGCTCCGAGACGGCTCATATTGAAAACGATCTTCAGGTGCGAGGGCGGATCGCAGGGACGCGCGCGCGCGGCAAGCATCTGCCGATACACATCGCGCAACGCCAGATGCGAAGGATGATTTATATCTTTCGGGTGGGCGATGGTGCTGTGGTTCGACTGCGGTATAAGCGTGGCTTCGGGGAAATAGACAGCGGCGGACGACCGTTCAACAACCCGCTCCTGCAACGCCGTGGCGGCCAAAGTCTCCGCGACGGATTTGCGGATCCTCGCAAACCATCCTGCCTCGGCATCCACCTCGCCGTCGAGAATCCGGTGCTCGTATATCTCCTTGCCGCGTATTTCTGAAAGAGCTCCTCCAGGTCCGATGGCGGTGCGGAAGGCGCGGTCGAGGGACATAAGGTAGTCACTCTCGACCCCGAGCTCGTTGACGAAGGTATTCTGCGCAATACCCTGGGGTGGCGCCAGATCGCGCGCGTATCGCGACCCCTTGGAGGGTGAGGCGACGAGTAAAATTGCGATCCGCTTACCGGCAAAGTCCTTAGCATGTCGCACCAGCATGTCACGCGTAACAATGCCCCCGGCACTGTGACCCACGAAAAGGATGTTGCGCCGGTCTAGCACGGAGGGTTTGCCGGCCCAGGATTCCGACAGGGCTGTGTAGAGCTGGCCGGCGGCATCGCGCATGCCGAATGATGTGCTGTCCAGTCCGGTGTAGAACCCGGCGAGAAAGACGGATGGCTTCTTCCCGGATTTTGGGGGGCCTTCGAGGGTCTCATCCCCAAGCACCAGCTTTGGCCAATAGGTGTAGTGGTCGGGCGTCTTGGCTTCCTGCTGGAGCCACGCTGTTCGGTTGCTGGAGTTGAAGCCGTGGACAAATACGATGACGGTGTCGCCGCCGGTGTCGCAGTACCACTGGGCCTTACTGTTGGCTTCCGGTAACGGCACGCTATCGCAACTTTGCGAGGCAGCCGCGAAGGAAAAAAGCAAGCCGAACCCGGCAGCCAGCAAAGTAGAGGCCAAACGCACAGCTGAAACTCCACGCAAAAAAGTCTTTGCTCGTTCACGCCGCAAGCTGGGATGAACTGAAAATGAGATCAGCTTCGTTTATAACATGCCATCGAGTGTCCGGAACGCTGCTCCGACTGCCGTCCGCAAAAAAAGTGCGTCGCGCCTTTGGAGACACCAAGACCACTGCGCATCGGTCTCGATGGCGCAGGCAGCTTGCCCAAGGAACACCCCGTTCCGTCTTGCTCATCGGTGCTCCAGCGCGAACGGCACGCGTGCGTTCCACGCGAACATCAACTGGACTTATCAAATCGATCTCGGTCGTCTTGTGCTCGGCGCTGTTCGCGCCCCGCCAGCAACGCCAACATGAAAAGCCCGCCGAAGCGGGGTGGAAGATTGCCAACGAAGCTCAGCGTGTTACTTGCCGGCGCCAGAAGCTGGTTTTCCGCCCTGCTGCCGCACCGTCGTTGGACGTTCCAGGCGCGTCGCCCGGCCCCGGTTGATCCGCCTTAGTTCGTGCTTTTGCCTGCAGCGTCGCTTCCAGCGGTGCCTGTCGATGCGCCTTCCGCTCCTTGTGGGCGCAGCCGGAAGCGAATTTGACCTCGTGCAGCCAGTCTGGGCCGGTTAGCGGCGCCGTGATGAGACGGGGCTGGCAATTGGAAGGAACGCACGCTTGAACAAGGGATGAGAGTGATTAGGGGGTGTTACGACCCACCATATTAGTTATATTGGCAATATAACCCGGCCAGAAAAGGATCGACAACTCATGCGCCGAATAGCTAAGCTGCGATCGGTGGGCGGCTCCACAATGGTTGCCATTCCGCCGAACTTCATGGAGCAACTGCAGCTCCGCGCAAACGAGACCGTCGGAGTTAGTCTGGAGGCCGGTAAGATTGTCATCAGACCGCAGCCTAACAAGGGGCGCATTGGTCTAAAGGCTAGGCTTAAGATGTGCGATTTCTCGAAGCGCATAACGACGAAAGAGCGCGAATGGATTAATGCTCCTCGCGTAGGTCGGGAAGAGATCTGACTTTGAAGCGGGGCGCCATCTACAACGTAGACCTTGAGCCTACGAAGGGTCGCGAGCAGCGTGGCCAGCGGCCCGTCATCGTCATCACCACGAGCGAATTCAACCAGCACAACCCGCCAATAGTTTGCCCGATTACGGGCGGCGCGGCCGCCACTCGCCTTAAGGGATTCGCCGTCTCGCTGATGAATACGGGAATGAAAACTGACGGTGTCGTCATCTGCAGCCAGCCTAGGGTGCTGGATGTGAAGGCCCGTGGCGGCAAGTACGTTGAGCAAGCGCCCAATGCGGTCGTCGACGAAGTGCTGGCAGCCCTGCAAGATATTGTCGCCTGATGTCACTCGCCACCATGCGGGGCGAATTGCAGCGAGGGGTTGCGCATATCGGAATCGACGAGCAGCACTTTCTGACCCATTGTCGTGAAGTGTCGCGCGATGGCGAACGAGGTGAGCGACTTGCTGGGCCGTGCTCGGGCGTGTGCACGCTTAGTCTAATTAATCCGTACACGGATGATAATTGGAAATGGCAGAACGAAGCCATTTAAACGCCCGAAGCTCCACTGCGCCCAACGCAACGATTTTATGACTTAGTGCGCCGGATAGTCGATGTAGCCCTTTGCCTCGCCGGCATAGAACGTGTTGGGATCAGGCGTTGCCAGGGGTGCACCTGAGCGCAGCCGCTCGACGAGGTCCGGGTTTGAAATAAACGGACGCCCGAAGCAGATGAGGTCAGCGAGGTTCTTGGCGCGCGCCTCGATGGCCAGCTCCAGGTCATAGTTGTTGTTGGCCATGTAGAGGCCGTTGAAGGCCTGGCGCAGCTTCTGCAGATCGAAGCCGCCGGCGGGATGCCGTTCGCCCCCCGTGTCGCCTTCGATGACGTGGATGTAGGCGAGGTTGTACGGATTGATCTGCTCGATCAGCGACAGATAGACCGGCTCGGGATTTAAATCGCCGATGTCGGCAAACCTGGTGAGCGGTGCGAGCCGGATGCCGACGCGATCGCCGCCCCACACTTTCGTCACCGCCGCGACGACCTCGACGACGATGCGCGTGCGGTTCTCGATCGAGCCGCCGTACTGATCCGTGCGCTTGTTGGTCTTGTCGGACAGAAACTGCTGCAGCAGGTAGCCGTTGGCCGAGTGGATCTCGACGCCGTCGAAGCCCGCATCCTTGGCGCACTGCGCCGCGTGCGCATAGTCGGCGACGATGCCGGCAATCTCGGCGGTCTCCAGCGCCCGCGGTGTCTCGAGCGGCTTGAAGCCGTCATACGTGTAGGCCTGCTGTCCTTCGGCGCGGACGGCGCTCGGAGCCACCGGGAGTACACCGCCCGGCTGCAGGTCGGGATGCGATACGCGTCCCACGTGCCAGAGCTGCAGGAAGATGCGGCCGCCTTTGGCGTGCACCGCCTTGGTCGTCAGCTTCCAGCCTTCGACTTGCTCGGGCGTCCAGATGCCGGGCGTGCGGATATAGCCCTTGCCCTGCGCGCTGATGTTCGTGGCTTCCGTGATGATCAGGCCGGCGGACGCACGCTGGGTGTAGTAGGTTGCCTGCAACTCGCCCGGCACACCCGCGTCATCGGCGCGCGAGCGGGTCAGCGGCGCCATGACGATGCGGTTGGCAAGCTCGTAGGGGCCAAGCTGGACCGGGTCAAAAAGGTCCGACTGGGCCGCCTCGGCTGCGCGGCGTTCGAATGCGGCATACGATCCTCCATTTAGATGTCCGTCGAAGCATCTAGGCAGCCGCCGTCTGCGGGACAAGGCGGCGCGGCCAATTGGCCACGCATCGAGGATCGAGGCCCAAAAACAAAGAGGCCGCCCGTGGGGCGGCCTCCGTGAGATATCGGCGGCGATTGCAGCGGTTGTCGCGCTGCGCCGCTGTTGCTTCAGGCGCAAACCAGAGGCAAATCCGGCATGAACCCGAGCGACCGCGACATCGCCGTCCTCAAGATCCCACTCGACATCGGATCACCTCCTTCCAGCTGTTGAACGATGAGGTCAGGCTGCCATGATTTTCCGCACCTGAAAAGTTACGATTTTGACAGGCACGGTTACGCTTTCCCTGGGCTCGTTCCATGACCAACTCGATCGATATCAAGGCCAAGGCGGAGTTCCCGGCCGGTGCGCTAAGCAACTTTGCGCCGCATGCGTTTACCTTCGACGGTATCGCCTGCGCCTCAATGGAAGGACTGCTGCAAAGCTTCAAAATCGAGGATCCCGCCGAGCAGGTCCGCGTGTGCGGGCTCGCGAGCGGCGAAGCACAGGGCACCGGGCGCCAGTACGACTGGCAGCAGACCGGCACGCTGTGGTGGCGTGGTGTGCCGATCGATCGCCTTTCGGATGCCTACCAGGATTTACTTGATCGCGCTTACGAGGCGCTGTTCGCGCAATCTTCGAAATTTCGCAACGCTCTGGCGGCCACAGGAGATGCTCGGCTCACGCATGCGATCGGGCGCGAGGATGCGACGGAAACAATCCTCACGGCGATCGAACTCTGCTCGCGTCTCGAGCGCTTGCGCGCGCGACTTGAAGAATAGCGCTCAAAAGCGCCAGGGCTTGGTTGCCCGTAGCCAGTCGGCGAGATCGCGCCACGGCGCGATCTTCCAGTAGCGGCGCGCGGCCGACGACGGCGAAGGGAGAACGAACACTTCGCAGAAGTCGGCCGACCTGCGTTTCTGCCGTCCGTAAGCGATGCGGTCGGTGCGTCGACGCAGCCACAGGCTCGCCGCCTTCTTGCTGGTGAAGGCGATGGCGCGCGGCTGCAAATGACGCATCTTGGCATCGAAGGTGGCGACGTCGAAGTCGCCGGGAGCGATGTCGTGGTCCATGCCGCACGCGGACTTCGACAAATCGGTGAAGCCTATGCCGACATCGCGCAGCTCGGCGAAATCGCGCGGGGCAAAGCGGCGCGGCGTCAGGCCGACCTGCCAGAGCGTGCGCCAGAAATAATTTCCCGGATGCGCATAGTAGATGCCGAGCTCAGCCGAGCGCCGGCCGGCAGCGGTGCCGACGAAGACAATGTCGAGGTTGTCGCGCAGGACGTCGGGTAGCCGCGGCACGGCGACGCCGGGCGGCAAGGGCGCGTTGGGGGACACGCTCGTATCGAAGGCTGCTTCCATCGATGGACCGTCAGGCGAATCGGCTGCGCATCGCGGAAGCAAGTTGCGGCGCACCGCTCCGCACGGCAACGGAATTGTTGTCCGCGATACGCTTTTGGCGGGCGCCTGGTGGCCGTCATGCACGAATTCGTTTAGATGAGCCGGCGCTCAGGCGTATCGAGGGCCGCAGTGGCGATTTTCGCTGATGCCGCCGTGTTCCGGTGCGTTACTCGAACATGACCTCGTCAATATAGCACCACATCCAGTCCTCGCCCGGCTCGATCGAGCGCATGATCGGGTGCTTGCTCCGGTGGAAGTGTTTGGTCGCGTGCTTGTAGCGAGAGTTATCGCAGCACCCGACGTGGCCGCACGTCAGGCACATGCGCAGGTGCACCCACTCCGCACCCATCTTCAGACATTCCTCGCAACCATCGGCGCTGGGCGTCACATCACGGATAGCGTCGAGGTGGGTGCAGACTTCCGCCATTCACTCCTCCGTCGTGGGTGCTATCCGACTGTGGCCATCAGATTAGCATCGCGGGCGAGCCGCCACAGGCCGTCGGGGCCTTTGCGGAAGATCGTCATGGCGTAGCCGTGGCGCCGAACGGCCCGACCTGACGGCGGCGTCATCGTCACTTGCAGATAGGTGCGGGAAAACGCCAGACTACT
Organism: uncultured Alphaproteobacteria bacterium; assembly: GCA_963831175.1. Lineage (GTDB taxonomy): Bacteria > Pseudomonadota > Alphaproteobacteria > Rhizobiales > Hyphomicrobiaceae > Hyphomicrobium_A. The sequence continues at coordinate 30,951 of CAWHOZ010000021.1, forward strand.
TTGCACCTGTAGCTCGCGAACCTCGGCAGTGCCTTCCAGGCGCATGCCGCGCATGCGGTCGGCTGCGGCGGCGAAAGCCGTCTTGCCGAACGCCTCCTGCCCGGCGACCATGAACACGGCATCGTCGGCCATCAGGCTCAGGACCGTGTCCGTATCGCCGGCCATGCTGGCCCGCATCCAGGTGGCGATCAGCTCGCGGATGGCGCGCTCGTCGTCAGTCATGTCGCGTCGTATCCTAGGTCTGGTTAGAGAAGTTGGCCCCTATTTCGGCAATATCAAACGCTCTGGCCGGCCGACCAGCCGCTCGACCATGCCCACTGGAAATTATAGCCGCCCAGCCAGCCGGTGACGTCGACCGCTTCGCCGATGGCATAGAGGCCGGGAACGTCGCGCGCCTCCATCGTCTTCGAGGACAGCCCGCGCGTGTCGATGCCGCCGACCGTCACCTCGGCCTTGGCGTAGCCTTCCGTCCCGGCGGGCATAAACTGCCAGCGTTTCAAGCCATCCGCGAAAGCGCCGAGCACACGGTCGCTGATGTTGGCCATCTCGCCGGCAGGCAGGTGAGCGGTCGTGAGCGCCTGTGCCAGGCGTGCTGGCATGACCTCCGCGAGGACAGTCTGCGGCGCGGACTTCGGCCGGGCGCGCTTGGCATCGATGAGCAAGGCGCGTGGATCGATGCCCGGCAGCATGTCGATTGAGATCGCTTCGCCGGGGCGCCAGTACGACGAGATTTGCAGGATCGCCGGCCCGGAAAGACCGCGGTGCGTGAAAAGAATGTTCTCGCGGAAGCTTTGTTTGTCGAACGTCGCGACCGCGTCGAACGCGACACCGGCGAGCGCGGCATCGAATCCGGACGTGCCTTCGCCCGCCTTCAGCGGCGCCAGCCCCGGCAGCGTCTGCGTGACGCGCAAGCCGAAGCGCCGTGCCACGTCGTAGCTGAAGCCCGTGGCACCCATCTTGGGGATCGAGAGGCCGCCGGTCGCCAGCACCAGCGACGGAGCCGTGAATGATTCCGATTGGGTGACGACGCGAAAGTGCTCCCCCCGCGTTACCTCGCCGACAGTCTGGCCGAGCCTCACGTCGACGCCACCAGCCGCACATTCGGCGAGCAGCATGGCGACGATACTGCGTGCCGAGCCATCGCAGAACAACTGGCCCAGCGTCTTCTCGTGAAAGGCGATCCCATGGCGCCGCACGAGATCGATGAAATCTCTCTGCGTGTAGCGGCGCAGCGCCGACGTGCAGAAGTGCGGGTTGCCGGAGAGGAAACGATCCGGCGCGGAGGCGAGATTGGTGAAATTGCAGCGGCCGCCGCCGGAGATGAGGATCTTGGCGCCGGCCTTGTCCGTGTGCTCGAGCAAGAGCACCTTGCGGCCGCGCTGTCCGGCGACGAGCGCGCACATCAGCCCGGCGGCGCCGGCGCCGAGGATGATGGCGTCAAATGCTTCGGGGGCTGCCGTCATGACGTTCATCCGACGACAGGCATCAACCGGCGACTCAGCCTAGCCAGGCGGGGGCGCCTTCAGGGGTTGATGCGCGAGATTTTCGAGCCTTCGAGGGTCAGGTTATACATGAGGCCCTTCGGATCGAGGATGAACCCCACGACGGGGCTGGTGATCTTGTTGGTGTCGATCGATCCGCCGACGCCGACGGTGATGATGGCGACGGACGCGTCAGCGCCGATCTTCCAGCCGGCCGTCCGGCGGAACTGGTCGAGCGCCTGCGGGGTCATGAAGGCGATGATGACCGAACGCTCCTGCACGCCGAGCTGAAAGCCGATGGAGGCCGAAACGGTATTGTAGTAGCCGACCGTCTCGCCGCGCACCAACAGCGCGCCTTCGCCGTACTCCCCGCCGACGCCGAAGCCGGCCTTGACGACCGAGGGGAAGACGAGCAGTCCGACGGACTTGTTGGCGAGCTCACGCGCGCCGCCAATTTTGTAGAAGAAGCGGTCCAGCGTCTCGTTGACGCGCATATCGATCTCGCGCGCCGACGCTTGGGCGTTGGGCGCCTGGAAAGCGAAGGCGGCCAGGGCGAGGGCTGCCGTCAAGGCGAAGGTGCGAAACATCGGAATTCCCCGGATTCTTGCTGACCCTCGGTGCACGTGCTTCTGGCCGAAATCAAGGTGGACGTGTGGGATTGGGCGTGCGCGGTGACAAACAGTATGACGAAGTGCGGTTTTTGCCGCTAGCGCTGGCGCGCCGCCTTGGCTCCGCGCTTAGGGCCACGCGGCTTCCCCGGCTTGGCCTTGCGGGCGGCTGGGCGCCTTTTTCCGCACGGGACGCGCCTGGTTGATCGCGGCCACTTCCTCGGCGCGGTGCTTGGCGATCGTCGTGATCAATTTGACCGGGAGAGGTTCCGCAAGCGGAAATTGCAGCGTGCCCTTGCTCGTCGCGTAGCGGCCGACCTCGTCCCTGAAAAGGGCGAACGTCTGCGCGCTGCCCGGATAGAGCGCGGTATGTTGTTTCCAGCCGGCGAAGTAGACGACGACGCGGCCGTCCAGCTTGAACGCCGGCATGCCGTAGGAGATGGCCTCTGTCGCGGCGGGTATGGCCTTGCCGATCACGCGGCGCAACTTCTCCAGCACCGGTCGCACGGGGGCCGGCTGAGAGGCGATGTAGCCGTCGATATCTTCCGCCGCACTTTTCATCATCGGTGCGCCCTTCTGCAGGTGTCGAAGCGTTCGATACTGTTATAGCCTGGGTTTGCGCCGGGGTAAGGCGCGAAGCCGTAGCTGCCGCCATCGGGGGATGATGATGCTGGGACTGTCGTTTGAAACGTTCGTGCTGCTGCATACGCTGATCAGCATCATCGCCATCGTCACCGGGCTGATCGCCCTCGTCGGCATGCTGCGCGGCGCGGCGCCCGACTGGGTGACGCACGTATTCCTGGCGACGACCGCGCTGACGACCATCACCGGCTTCATGTTTCCCATCACATCCTTCACGCCGGCGCTGGGGACAGGCATCGTCTCGACGGTGCTGTTGATCCCCGCCTTCGCCGGCCTCTACGCCTTCCACCTCGCGGGCGCTTGGCGCTGGATCTACGTGACGACCGCGGTTGCCGCGCTGTGGCTCAACTGCTTCGTGCTCGTCGTGCAGTCGTTCCAGAAGCTGCCCGAGCTGTTCGCCCTCGCGCCGACGCAGTCGGAGCCGCCGTTCCTCATCGCCCAGGCGGCGGTGCTCGCCGCCTTCGTCTGGGCGGGCTGGCGCGCGGTGCAGCGCTTCCACCCGCCGGCGCTGGCGGTGGCGCGGGCCTAGCCGTTGCGATTGGCGGCTACGGTTTGCCTGGCCGCAGATTGCTCGTTCCGTCGGCGGCGATTTCGACCGTGAACACGTCGCCGCCCGAAAGGTCCAGCGGCTTGCCGTTGAGCAGGATCGTATCGCCCTCGTTGGACGCCGTGTAGGACACGGGGCCTTTGGTGACGAAATGCACCGTCTTGCCGCCGGCCGACATGCTCTGCGTGAGTTGCGCCGGCCCCGGCGGGTCGAGGTGATCGAGGTAGGCAGCGACCCCGATAAGGACCGATAGCGCGATTAACAGGGTGCCCACGATATAGCCAATGATGCGCAATGCCTTCATGAAGAAACTCCACTCGCAAAATACTCAGGCGCGGTCGAAACGGAATGCCGCGCCAGCCAAAGCTGCCAGAGCCGCTGCCCCCTGCCCACGAAATAATGCCGCTGCGCTGCGTCATGGCGCGCGGGCGGCAGGCGCTGCTAGGATGCGGGAAACTTGAGGACCGTCACGCAGGGAGTGCCCCATGTGCCGCAACATCAAGACGCTCTACAATTTCTCGCCGCCGGCGACCGATGACGAGATCCGCGCCTCGGCGCTGCAGTTCGTGCGCAAGCTGTCCGGCATGAACGCCCCATCGCAGGCCAACGCGGCGGCGTTCAACCGCGCCGTCGAGCAGGTGGCCGCGGCGGCCGAGGAGCTGCTGTCGTCGCTGGTGACCATGGCGCCGCCGCGCGACCGCGAAACCGAGGCGGCGAAGGCGAAAGCGCGCTCCGAGATGCGCTTCGGCGTGCGCTAGCCCCGCGGCGTGCTGCGCTATCGGAGATTAGCAGCTACTGGGTGATGCAGGCATAGCCGCTGTCGCGCAGCGACTGACACAGCGCCAGCGCGTCGCTCACGGCGGCGTAGGGGCCGAGGCGCACGCGATATAAGAGCTCTCCATTGGCCATCGTCGCGTGCATGATTTCCGGCTTGCGGGGGCCGAGCGCCGCACCGCGCTGGGAGATCAGGCGTATGGAAAGCGCGAACGCCTCACTGGCCGAGCGCACCTCGCCCACCACAATATGTACCGGCGGCGGCGCCGCCTGCGGAATCACCGGGGGGGCTGCCTGCGGAACTACGGGCGGCGCTGCCGCCGCGACTGGCAATACCGGGGTGACGGCGGCCACTTGCGTGACGAAGGGCGGCAACGGCTTGGCGTCGGGCGCCAGCCGGGGTTTGGCCAGAGGCGGCGGCGGCGCGGCAACCACGGACGGTGGGGTGGCGGTCGCGCTCGGTGGCGCCGGCCGGGAGGCGGGTTTGGTTGGCGCGACCGGCGGCAGCGGCGCGACCTCGACCGCCTTGCTGTCCGCCCACGGGGCTGCAACCGGCCGCGGCGGCTCTTTCGGCGCGACAGTCGGCGGAGGCGCCGCCGTCGCGGTCTGCGTGCTGCCGCGCCAGTCGCTCGCCGTCGGCGGCTGGGATGTAACCGGTTTCGCGACGGGCTGCTGCGTACTTACCGCTGCGGTCGTGACAATGGTGCTGGTTTCAAACGATAGCCCTGCCGTCTCGGGCGCCGGCGCCGCAGGCGGAGCGACGCTGGTCTCGCGCGCAGCCGCCACGACCACGCGCTCGCCTTCGGCAATGCCGGCTTCCCGATAGGCCGCCTCGCGGCCCTCCGCCACGTCCGATCTCTCGGCATCCGTCAGGCCGGGGTACTCGAGTGCGCTGCTGAAGTCGGAGATGGCGCGTCCGGGGTTGCCTTGCTTGCGGTAGGCGAGCCCGCGATAGTAGTACGCACGTGCCGTCTGGGCGGCGGAGAGTCTGCCGCGCAGCGCCGCATTGATACCACCGATGGCCGGATCGAGTTTTCCCGCCTGATAGGCCTCGATGCCCTTGGCAAGGATCTCCTCGGCCACGTCGGCGGCAGCCGCTGGAACCGGCCCGGTCGCCGCCAGCAACATCGCCACCGTCAAACTGCAAATAATGCGGCCCACGCGCGGCCCCAGCTAGCAAGGCGCCAACGCGCCCCGTCCAAGCCGCGGAATATCTACCGATTCGGCTGCACGCTCTTGTCGGCAAGTCACGTTATGCAGGCTGAATTTCCCGGTACTGATGTGGCGCCTCAGCCTTCCGCCGCGCGGCGGGCCGCTTGCATCTCCAGTGCGCGGCCGAGGCCGGCCATGAGCGAGCCGAGCGCGAACAGCGCGATGACGATCACCTCCAGGTAGTTTTCCACACCCTCCTTGGCGAACATGAAGTCGGCGATGTTGGCGTCGGAGTTCTTGTACTGCGCCAGCGTCTCGTCACGCTTGGCCTCGGTCGCGGTCACCTGCTCGGCCGGCGCGTTCATCAGCTTCAGCAGGGCTACCTGGTTGTCGTAAACGGCGCGCAGTTGAATCTGCGCCGATTGCTGGGTGTTGAAGGCGACGAGCCGCCATTCGATCTCGCGCTTCAACGGCTCCAGGTAAAAAAGCTGCGTCGCGGTCGATGCGAGCAGCAGCACGATGCCGAACAGCTCCCCATACTGATAGTGCTTGAGACGCATTCTTGATCTTCCCCCGGAATGGATGTCCTCCGCTTGATACAGCGTCCGCGGGGCAATTGTCTTCGTCAGTCTTTGCTAAACGCCGGCTCTGGCCGCCAAGACGATCCACAGCGCCGCTACGGCGGCGAAGTACAGAAAGCCCGCGAACGTAATGTTGCGGGCTCTTCTGATTTCTTCGGGGGCAGTGTCGCGCACGCTTGTAAACAGCGAGAAGAGGTCAAAAAGCGTGTACATCGACGAGAGTAGGACCGATGCAAAGCTTCTGTCCTGTTGGTTGGCGTAGGCCTGAAGCTTCATCAGGCTCGACGTCCACCAGAAGATTGGGAAGAACAGAACGGCATTGAGCCCAGCAAAGAAGACTTGGGCAGGAATGCCGAACGGGCGCTCGCCCGCCACGCCCACCTGGGCCTTCGTCACGGCCGGGTCGAAGTTCACGCCGACGAAAATCAGATAGAAGAGGAGCGACACGACGAACGCGGTTACGCGCAACCTGTTCTTGTGCGCTTCCTTGGTGTCGTTCGCCGCGTTTGAACCCATGTCGATGCGCTACTTCTTCAAGTTGCCAGCATCGACATAAACCTCGCCACCGAGCGCGCGGAACTTGGCGCTCATCTGATCCATACCAGCCTGACGCGCGGCAGCCTCGCCGGCGTCCGTCTCGGGATCGACCTGGGTCGTCTCCTCGGCCAGTTCCACGCCCGCCTCGTTCAGCCGCGCCGCATAGTCGCGCACCTGCTGCGTGATCTCCATGGAGCAGAACTTCGGCCCGCACATGGAGCAGAAGTGCGCCACCTTGTGCGCGTCCTTGGGCAGCGTCTCGTCGTGGTAGGAACGCGCCGTGTCGGGATCGAGCGACAGGTTGAACTGATCCTCCCAGCGGAACTCGAAGCGGGCGCGCGATAGCGCGTCATCGCGCAGCTGCGCCGCCGGGTGCCCCTTGCCGAGGTCGGCGGCGTGGGCGGCGATCTTGTAGGTGATGACGCCGGTCTTCACGTCGTCGCGGTTGGGGAGGCCGAGGTGCTCCTTCGGCGTCACGTAGCAGAGCATCGCCGTGCCGAACCAGCCGATCATGGCGGCGCCGATGCCCGACGTGATGTGGTCGTAGCCGGGCGCGATGTCGGTCACCAAAGGGCCCGAGCGTATAGAACGGGGCTTCGCCGCACGCCTTCAGCTGCTTGTCGACGTTGACCTTGATCTTGTGCAGTGGCACGTGGCCGGGGCCTTCGATCATCACCTGGCAGCCGCGCGCCCAGGCGATCTTGGTCAGTTCGCCCAGCGTCTCCAGCTCGGCGAATTGCGCGCGGTCGTTGGCGTCGGCGATGCAGCCGGGCCGCAGGCCGTCGCCGAGCGAGAAGGAGACATCGTAGGCGCGCATGATGTCGCAAATTTCCTCGAAGCGCTCGTAGAGGAAGCTCTCCTTGTGGTGCGCCAGGCACCACTTGGCCATGATCGAGCCGCCGCGCGAGACGATGCCGGTGACGCGGTGGGCGGTGAGCGGCACGAACGGCAGGCGCACGCCGGCGTGGATGGTGAAATAGTCGACGCCCTGCTCGCACTGCTCGATGAGCGTGTCCTTGTAGATCTCCCACGTCAGCTTGACGGGGTCGCCGTCGCACTTCTCCAGCGCCTGGTAGATCGGCACCGTGCCGATGGGGACGGGCGAATTGCGGATGATCCACTCGCGCGTCGTGTGGATGTTGCGCCCGGTGGAGAGATCCATGACCGTGTCGGCGCCCCAGCGGATCGCCCACACCATCTTCTCGACCTCCTCCTCGACCGAGGAGGTGACGGCGGAGTTGCCGATGTTGGCGTTGATCTTCACGAGGAAGTTGCGGCCGATGATCATCGGCTCCAATTCGCCGTGGTTGATGTTGGCGGGGATGATGGCGCGGCCGCGGGCGATCTCGGCGCGCACGAACTCCGGCGTGATGTGCGGGGGAATGTCGGCGCCGAAGATCTCGCCGTCGGCCAGCGCCGCCTTGGCGCGCGCGAGCACGGCCGAGCGGCCGACGTTCTCGCGATGGGCGACGTAGGCCATCTCCTGGGTCACGATGCCGGCAGCCGCGCGTATTCGAGCTGCGTGATGGGCTTGACCGGCGGAGATGCCGCGGAAAGGCTGCGGCTTGGCGGTGAAGTCGCGCGCGAGGTGGCTCGCCGAGACGTTGCCGTTGTCCTCCGGCTTCACGGCGCGGCCTGCATAGCTTTCGACATTGCCGCGTTCGCGCACCCAGGCTTCGCGCACGCGCGGCAGGCCGCGCGTCACGTCGATGCTGGCGCCCGCGTCGGTGTACGGGCCGGAGCTGTCGTAGACGCGGACGGGCGGCTCACCGGCCTTTTCGCTGAGCGCGATCTCGCGCAGCGGCACGGCAAGACCGGGGAAGCCATCCGGCGCCGAGTACACCTTCGTCGATGCCGGCAGCGGTCCCGTGGTGACCTTCGGCAGCGTCAGCTCGGAGTTGCGCGTGACCTTGTTCATGGCTTGGCACCCTGTGCTTGGTCGGGAAGGGGAGCGGAGACCGCAACGATCGGGCCCATGGTGAAGCCGATGTCGTTGCGGCCGATGTCGGCGGCATAGAGGCGCGAGATGGAGCCGTCGAGATAGAGCGCGTTGGGCGTCTTCAGGACGTCGCGGAACACGCGGGCGAATTGGTGGAAGGTGACGGGCGTTTCGGCCAGCGCGAACTTCACCTTCGAACCCGCGACGCCGACGCCATTGCGCCGGTTCCTTGATGTGGCGTCGGCGAGGAAGCGCGGATGCAGGCGCCCGTTGATCACCAGCATCGGACCGGACTGCGTGGCGAACTGCGGCTTCAACTTGCGGCGGGCAAATTCCTTCGTCTCCAGGACGCCGGCCTTGGCGCCGTCGACGAAGAAGACGCCGTTGGGCTTCATGCTGAAGTTGCCGGGGCCGTCCGCCGTCGACAACTTTTTCAACTGCTGGCCGTTCTCGATGTACAACCCGACGGGCGAGCGGTCCTCGTGGTACATGCCGGCGTTCATGGCGAAGACGAGTTTGCGGTGACGCTGCTCCAGGGTCGCGCGCACGCGGTCGAACTGGCCGAGCGTGGCGCCTTGCGCATCGCGCAGGAACAGCTCGATGCCGTCGGTCGCGGCGAACTCGCAGATGACGTAGTTGGCGTCCTCGATGGATTGCGCGCGGCAGCCGGCGAACGCGGCACCGGTCAGCGCGCACACGGCGCGCCGCGGCGAGCGCGCCCCGACGCAGGGCGTGACGCGAGAAAAGATTCAGATGCGCTTTGAAAATGCCGACCATATTCCGTCCCTTCGCCGGCATGACCCGGATCAGGTTCGAAGGGTGCTCGCGCGAAAGCACGATCTCAGCCGGTTACCTCCGGCGCCCCTCGGAACAGGCATAGTGTGCGCCGCCGCGACGTTGCACGCAAGTCGGCGACGGGTTCAGGCCAGATAGCCCACGTAGCACAGCCACAGGCCGAGCAGGCCCTCGACCGCTCCGGCGACCGTCAGCCACGTCTTCTCTTTCAGCATTCTCGAGCTGATGCCGACGACCGTTTCAGGGAACAGCATGCGCATCGTGCCGCCGATCACGGCGAGCCAGCCGAGTATGGTGATGATCACCGGCCAGCCGCCCTCCCAGACATTGTGCGTGTTGACGACCGCGAGGCCGCCGAGCAGCGTCAGGAATCCGCTCAGGAACAGCAGCGGGCGGCTGGCGACGAAATCGTTGGCCATCGTGCGCCACGCGTCCTGCCGTGCGAGCAGCCCGATCGCCAGCACGACGAGCATTGGCCCGAATAGCCGGGCAAGAAACAGCGACGTGTCCATAGTCCGCCCTCCCGCAAAATGATTCGATTCGAATGCGGGGACTGTGCGCCCGTCGTTGAAATCCGGCAAGCCGCCGCAACTGACATCCTCGGGACAGCGCGGGGATCAGCGGCCTTCGCGCCACCAGGCGAGCGAGACGAGCAGCAGCAGCATGGCCAGCGCCGACAGGCCGGTGAACATCGGCGTCAGCTTGACGCCGCGGGTGACGAACGCCTCGCGGTCTTTCAGGCCCATCCAGCCCGATCCCGCCAGAACCTTGGCGTTCGACAGCATCGACACGCGCGGCACGTCGACCGACGCCGGATTGGCGCGCGTCGCTTCCGCCGACGCGCTCATCCAGAACGTGCCGCCGCCCGTGGCGTCGGCGATCGGCTGCAGCTTGGCGGTCGGTCGCCGTGACCTCGCTCATTTCGATCGGGTCGTCGATGCCCGCATGCGCAACCGCCTGCAGCTCGCCGTCGTTCGTGCGCGTCTGCGCCTTGTAGAGCCCGGGAATTTTGACATCGACGGAAGCGCGCCAGATGCCCGCGCCGGCCGGCTCCAGCTTCACCTCGGAGGTTTCGCCGCCCGGACCCGACAGGGCGACCGGGGGCACCTTCTCCTCCATCGAGCGGCGCTCGAGGGTCAGGTGCAGGCCGCGGGCGGAGGCGATGAGCCGCTCTTCCTCGAGGTCAGGCTCTTTCATCAGCCAGTGCGACAGGCGGCGCAGGAGATCGCTGTGCGGGCCGCCGCCCTCATAGCCGCGCGCCCACAGCCAGGCTTGATCCGAGGTCAGCAGCGCGACGCGTCCCTTGCCCTTGTGGTCGAGCACCAGCAGCGGCTCGTTCTCGGCGCCGTCCATGAGCGTGCGGCCATGCTCGGGCTGCACCTCCACCTGGCGGAACCAGCGACCCCACGTCGGCTGTCCGTTGACGGCGCCGGCGCCGGTCAGCCCCTGCGTGACGGGATGCTTGCGCCCATCGCCGGTGAGCTTGGCCTTGAACGGCTGCGACAGCACGCGTCCCGTCGGGATCGCCGGCAGCACCGGCGACAGCGGCGTGCGGAACAGGCTGAGGTTGCCGGCGTAGTCGTCGCCGGCGGCAACCAGCAGCGCGCCGCCGTGCTCTTCGACGTAGCGCGCGATGTTGTCGTAGTACGGCAACTGCAGCAGGCCGCGGTGCTGGTAGCGATCGAAGATGATCAGGTCGAAGTCGTTGATCTTTTCCGAAAACAGCTCGCGCGTCGGGAAAGCGATGAGCGACAATTGATTGATCGGCGTGCCGTCATGCTTCTCGGGCGGCCGCAAAATCGTGAAGTGCACGAGGTCGACGGCGGCGTCGGACTTCAACAGGTTGCGCCAGGTGCGCTCGCCGGCGTGCGGCTCACCGGAGACGAGCAGCACGCGCAGGTTCTCGCGCACGCCCTCGGCGGCAATGACGGCGCGATTGTTGGCTGGTGTCAGCTCGCCGGGCGCGGTGTCGAGGTCCACTTCGAGAATGTTCTGCCCGGCGTGCGGGAAGGGCATCTCGATCTTGACCGGCGCGTTCACGGTCGTGGTGATCTGCTCGTCGGGCGCGGCCTTCGCGGCGCACATTCAAGGTGAGGGGCTGGCCGATGGCGCCGTCCTTCTTGCCGGCCTCGCGAACGGCGACCTCGATCTCGCGCGACTGGCCGACGATGCCGTAGCGCGGCGCCGACAGCACCTCGATGCGGCGGTCGAACTCGTCGGGCGCGCCGGTGACGAGCGCATGCACCGGCGCATCGAAGCCGAGCGCGGCGGCTGACTTCGGCACGTCATGCACTTCGCCGTCGGTGATCATGACGACGCCGGCGAGGCGGTCGGGCGGCGTGTCGGCGAGCGCCTTGTTGAGGTCGGCGAAAAGGTGCGTCCCGGGCGAGGTCATGTCGCCGGGGCGGGAAGCCGACACCCACTTCACGGTGAGATTGGGAATCCTGCCGAGCTTGGCTTCGAGGTCGGCCTTCACCGCCGCGGTCTGCGCCTTGCGGTCGCCGAGCGTCTGGCTGGCGCTCTCGTCGACGACGACGATGGCGACGTTGGCGAGGCTCTCGCGCTGCTCCTCGCGCAACGTCGGATTGGCGAGCGCGGCGAGCACGGCGGCGATGGCGGCGGCGCGCAGCAGTGCTCCGCGCGAGCGGCGATAGAGCAGATAGCCGATGAGCACGACGGCAAGCGCGCCCGCCGCCCAGAAGAACGGCGTCGGCAACATGGGGGCGAAATCGATCGACCAGTTCATGCGCTGTGCCTCATTGCCCGAGCCGTTCGAGCAGTGCCGGCACGTGCACCTGGTCGGCTTTGTAGTTGCCGGTCAGCGCGTGCATGACGATGTTGATGCCGGTGCGGAAGGCCATCTCGCGCTGGTCCTCGCCGCCGCCGACGGTCGGATAGAGCGGCCGGCCGCCCTCATCCAGCGCCCACGCGGCCGCGAGGTCGTTGGGCGTGACGATGATGGAGGTGACGCCGTCGGAAACGCGCGCACGGCGCGCCTGATCCTGGGCGGAGCCTTCCAGGGCCTCGACCCAAAGCTGTCCTCCGTCCCAGCGGCCGGGGAAGTTGCGCAGAAGATAGAACGCCTTGGTCAGCACGTGGTTCTCCGGCACCGGCTCTAGGCGCGGCACGTCGAGCTTGCCGATGATCCGCTGCAAGGCGGATTTGCCGCCGCCCGGCGCGCTGCCGCCGTTGAGACCGCGGCCGTAGTCCTGCGTATCGAAGATGATCAGGCCACCTTGCTTCATGTAGGCGTCGATCTTCGCCAGCGTCGCCTCGGGCAACGCCTTGGCGTCCGGCAGCACTGGCCAATAGAGCACGGGGTAGAAGGCGATCTCGTCGTTGAGGATGTTGACGCCCATCGGCCGGCCGGGTTCGACCGCAGTGCGCACGGCGAGCAGGCGCCCGAGGCCGTCGAGGCCGAGGCGGCTGATCTCGTCGACGTTCTGGTCGCCGGTCAGCACGTAGCCGATGGTCACCTTGCTCGTCGCCTCGATGGCCCGCTCGTCGGCGGCCTGCGTGCTGGCGGCACCCGGTATCGCGGGGGTTTCGACGGGTTGCGCCTGCGCGTCGGGCGCGGCGATCAACAGGGCGGCAGCGCCGGCGACGGCCAAGGCAAGGCCAGCGTGCGCTGTGCCGCGGCGCGTACGCCGCCACAGGCCGAAGCCGCCCGCCTGCAGCAGTATGACAGCCAGGATGTCGGCGAACAGCAGCGCCAGGGCAGCGAGCAGTAGCCACGACTTCAGCGGGTGGGCGCTTTCGCTTTCGTAGTTGAGGCGCTCAGTGCCGGCGGGCAGCGCGGGCAGGGGCACGATCGTGCTCTTGGGGCCGAGAACGTTGACGGCATGCGGCGAGCCGCCGGCGCCATAGTATCCCGGCGGGTGATCGAGGCTTGGTACGAGGTCGCGCACCTTGGCGGCGTTGACCGGCTGCGCCGTGGGCGGCGGCGGCGCGAGGATGCCGAAACCGTCGAGCGTCTGGAGCGGCGGCAGCACGCTCGGAGCATCCGGGGCGCCGGCCTCGTTTGCATTTCCTGTTCCACCGCCGTCGCCGACGCCCGATCCGAGTGCCGAAATCCGCCGCAGCATTTCGACGAACAACCCGGACAACGGCAGGTTGGACCAATCGGAGTTGGCCGTTACGTGGAAGAGTATGATCTGGCCCTCGCCGAAATTGCGCTCAGTGACCAGAGGCGTGCCGTCCTGCAGGCGCGCCCACACGTGCACGTCGGGACCAAGCATCGCCGGATCGGCGAGCACCTGGCGGCTGACCGTGACCTCTGGCGGTACCGGCGTTCCGGCGAAGAGACTTGTATCCTCGATCGGCGCCAGCTTTTGCGGCGTCGACCACGACAAGGCGCCCCCAAGGGTGCGGCCGCCGACGCGCAGCGGTACGGGCAACAGCTCGTCGCCGCCGTTCTCGAGCCGAGAGCCGGCAAAGCGGACGAGCACGCCGCCCTTCTTCACCCACTCCTCGACGTGCTTTGCCGCTTCGCCCGAAAGCGTGCCGATGTCGGCGAGCATGAGCACGCTGGCGTTCTGCGACAGCGCCTCCTGAATGCCGGCGGCGAGATTGGATCCCTTCGGCTTGATCAGCTCGGCGTAAGGGTTGAGCGCCTTCTCGATGTAATACAGCGGCGCAAGGAGCGGCTGCGCCTGTTCGAGGTTCTCGCCCGAGATCAGCGCCACGCGATGCCACTGCGAGCGCGCGTCGATGAGGCTGACGGCGCCGGCCGAGCGCTCGCCGGCGATCTCCACCCTGCCAACCTGATTGCGCAACTCGAGCGGCAATTCGAAGGATACGGTGGCCGCCGAAGCCCCGTTGGAAATCTGGAACGGCACTTCGGCAAGGCTTTGCCCGCGCGTCGAGATGGCGTGCACGAAGCCGCTACGCGCCCCGCCATGCGGGCGCAGCACGCGCGCCTCGAGTTTGCCGCTCTGGCCGATGCTCGCGGCGACGCCGAGCGGCTCGGTCGCGCGCCCATCCTCGATGACGGCGAAGGTGCCGCCTTGCGCCAGCTCGCGCAGCTTGGCGGCGACGTCGGCCGCCTTGCCGTCGTGGTCGATGTCATCGCTCAGCCAAACGATGCTGGCGCCCTGCGCGCCGGCCAGTGCAGCTTCGAGGGCGCTGACGGCAGCGAGCCGGTCGGGTGCAAATGGCTGCGGATTGAGCGCTGCGGCTGTGGAGCGGGCTTCGGCCGGCGCCTCGATGCGCGCGGTGGAAACTTTGGCCGTGCTCGCCGTCGGCACGATGACGACGGGCCGGCTCTTGCTCTCGGCTTCGGAGATGATCCGATCAACCATGCGTGTGCGCTCGTCCCAACGCGAGGCGGACGCCCAACCGTTGTCGATGACGATGGCCACCGGGCCCGAGCCGTCGAGTGCGGCCTCGCGCGAAGGGTTCAACACAGGCTCGGCGAGCGCGAAGATCAAGAGCGTAGCGGCAAGAAGGCGGATCAGCGTCAGCCACCAAGGCGACGCGGCGGGCGTCTTCTCCTGGTTCTCCAGCCCAACGAGGATGCGCGTCGGCGGGAAGGTGACCTTGTGCGGGCTCGGCGGCACGGTGCGCAGCAGCCAATAGATGATCGGTAGCGTTGCCAGCGCCGCAAGTAGCCAGGGATTGAGGAAGGCGAGCGCGCCAAAACTCATGGCGCCGCCTCGGTGCCCGTTGCGGCAGCTTGCCAGCGGTGATCAGCGGCACCGCCCTGCATGCGCATGATGAGGGTCAGCAGCGGTTCGGCCGGCGAGCGGTCGGTGTGATGGACGAGGAACGACCAGCCGAGGCGCTTCGTCAGTTCGAGCAGCTCGGCGCGGTGGGCCTCGAGCCGTTCCTGGTATTGCGCGCGCAGACTTTGCGCGCGGTCGGCGACCCAGCGTTGGCCGCCGTCCGGGCTCAAGAACTCGGTGCGCCCTTCGTAGGGCAGCGTTTCTTCCGCCGGATCGACGATCTCGATCAGGTGGCCGACGGCGCCATCGGCGGCCAAGGCTTCGATGTGCTCGCGCGTCTTGGCGATGGGATCGAGGAAATCGCTGAACAGGACGGCGCCCGAGAAGCGCGCAAGCTGCAGCTTGGGCGGCTGGGTGGCGCCGACGCTCTCGGCACTCTGATGGGCGAGTATGGCTTCGGCCATGCGCGTCGTCGCCTTACGGCTTGCCGTCGGCTGCGTCAGGCCGAGCATGGCGACGCGCTCGCCGCCGCGCACCAGCAGCTCGGCGGCAGCCAGCATCAACAACACGGCGCGGTCGCGCTTTGTCGACGGTGCCAGGTGGCTGCGGAAGTTCATGGACTCGGACAAATCCGGCCACAGCCAGACGGTGTGCGCCGCTTCCCACTCGCGCTCTCGCACGTAGAGATGGTCGGAGCTCGCCGAGCGCCGCCAGTCGATCTGACGCAGCGTATCGCTCGCTTGGAATTGACGGAACTGCCAGAACGTCTCGCCCGGCCCGGCGCGTCTGCGGCCATGCAGTCCGTGCGCCACGGTCTGCGCGATGCGGTGCGCGTCGATGAGGATTTCCGGCAGCCGGTCGGCGAGGCCATGCGCTTCGCGTTCGAGCGCCAGGACCCCGGCACCCTTGGCAGGATCCTGGCGGGAGTGCGCGCCGTTCGCCATTCTTGCGTTACTCCACCGCGGCGACGAGCCGCGCGATGATGGCGCTGAGGTCTTGACCTTCGGCACGGGCTGCGAATGTCAGCGCCATGCGGTGCTTGAGGATCGGCTCGGCAAGGGCAAGGACATCGTCGACCGACGGCGCGAGGCGGCCGTCGATCAGCGCCTTGGCGCGCACGGCGAGCATCAGCGCCTGGCTGGCGCGCGGGCCGGGCCCCCAGGCGACGAAGCGGTCGGTCTCCTCGCTGACGCCGGTGCCGGGGCGGGCCGAGCGCACCAGCTTGAGGATCACGTCGACGACCTTGTCGGGGACCGGGATCTGGCGCACGAGACGCTGGATGCTCATCAGCTCGGGGCCGGTGAGAACGGCGTCGAGATGCCGGTCGTCGGTGCCGGTCGTCGCGAACAGCATGCGCCGCTCGGCGAGCACGTCGGGATAGGTGACGTCGATCTGCAGGAGGAAGCGATCGAGCTGCGCTTCGGGCAAGGGGTAAGTCCCTTCATGCTCGAGCGGGTTCTGTGTGGCCAGGACGTGGAAAGGCGCGGGGATGTCGTAGCGGGCGCCGGCAACGGTGACGTGATGCTCCTGCATCGCCTGCAGCAGCGCCGACTGCGTGCGCGGGGAGGCGCGGTTGATCTCGTCGGCCATCAGCAACTGGGTGAAGATCGGGCCCTTCACCAGGCGGAACGCACGCGATTTTCCCGGTGCGTCTTCCAGCACTTCCGAGCCGATGATGTCCGATGGCATGAGATCGGGTGTGAACTGCACGCGCTTGGCGTCGAGGCCGAGCACGCGACCCAGCGTTTCCACCAGCAGCGTCTTGGCAAGTCCGGGAACGCCGATGAGCAGCGCGTGGCCGCCGGAGAGGATGGTGACGAGCGTTCGCTCGATTACGACGTCCTGGCCGAAGATGACCGACGCCGCCGCCTTGTGCGCTCTCTGCACCCGCTCGGAGGCCGCCTCCAGACGGGGGACAATGTCGGTGTGCGTGTCGGTGAGGCTGCTCATGGCGATCGGGGCTCGCTTATCGATTTGGGGACCGGGATACGCGGGGCCAGCGTTAGCTTAACAAATTTATGAACGGAACGATCCAAGGCGGCATGCGCCGGGTCAAGTGAATGTTACGTTAGATATGGGGGCAAGGGTGTCACACGCTGTCGATGCGCGCAGAGTGTGACGCAGGAAGCGAAAATTGGCGGCACGAAGGCAAATAAGTTGGGTGAGATAGGCAAGCTCGAAAGTCTGATGGAGACGGTGCCGTCCATGCGAAGCATGGCTCCGCCATGACGCGGCGTCCGGCGCCCGTCGAAAGCTGGAACCCGCCGTACTGCGGGGACATCGGGCTGAAGATCCGCCGCGACGGCACTTGGCTCTATCGCGACAGTGCCATCGGCCGGCCGGCTCTGGTCAAGCTGTTCGCCGGCGTGCTGCGCAAGGACGAGGACGGAGCCACCTACCTCGTGACGCCGGCGGAGAAGGTCGATGTCGACGTCGAGGACGCTCCGTTTCTCGCCGTCGAGATGGAGGCGCGGGGAGCGGGGCGCGCGCAGCAGCTCACCTTTCGCACCAACGTCGACGATATCGTTGCATGCGGGCCGGACAATCCGCTGCGGTTTGCCGAGCAGGAACCGGGCCGCGGCCTCAAGCCGTATGTGTTGGTGCGCGGCCGCTTGGAGGCGCTGCTGACGCGCGCGCTCGTGCACGACCTCATCGCGCTCGCCGTGGAAGAGCCGCGCGATGGTCGGCGCCTCGCCGGCGTCTGGAGCGGCGGCGCCTTTTTTCCGATCGGCGTCGCCGAGGCCGTCAGTGCACCTTGAACTCTGCTCCGACGAGGCGCACCTCGGCGGGTGTGAGCAGTTTGTTGTGGGCAACCGTCACCTTGAACAGCTTGCCGTCGAGCTTCGCCGTCCAGAAGTCGAGGAAGCTCTTGAGTTTGGGAAAGCGCGGGTGAAGGTCGTAGTCCTGCCAGATGTACGACTGCAGCAGGGCCGGGTGGTCCGGCAGGCGGTAGAGGATCTCGGCCGTCGTCAGGCTGTATCCTCGCAGCAGGGTGGCGAATTCGGGCTCTTGCATCGAAATCCCCCGTGTCAGTGACGAGTCCCCCAAACTCGCATTTGGATGATAGATCAGGGAAAGCCTCTGACAACGAATTTGTTCCACAAGTTGAGTGCGTTAGCAGCCTATACGCATGACTGCTGATAAAACGCCGCGCAATTGGGCGGCGCCACCACCACTTCGCTGCTGCAATAGGCACCTCCATGCTCGAGATCGCGCTGACGAGCTTCACGACATTCTTCGCCACCATCGGACCGGTGGAAGCTGCCGTGCTGTTCGCGACGTTGACGCCGAAAATGAGCGGCAGCGATCGCGCGGCGATTGCCGTTCGCGCGACGATTATCGCCAGCCTGTTGTTGCTGATCTTCACGCTGCTGGGGCAGCCGCTGCTCGACGAGCTGGGTGTCAGCATCGCGGCGTTGCAGACGGCCGGCGGCATCATTCTGCTGCTCATTGCCCTCGACATGATCTTCGCCAAGCCGACCAGCGCCTTCAAGCTGACGCAGCCGGAGGACGAGGAGGCGCAAACGAAGGACGATATCGCCGTCTTTCCGCTGGCGATGCCGTTGCTCGCCGGGCCCGGCGCGATGAGCGCGGGAATCTTGTTGGCGGCGAACGCCGATGGAAATGCTTGGTCGCTGGCGATGGTCGTCGGCGCGCTCGCGGCGGTGATGGTGATCACGCTCGGGCTGCTACTGCTGTCGCATCAGCTCAACCGCGTTATCGGCATAACCGCGCAGCGGGTGCTGATGCGCGTGTTCGGCATTCTCTTGTCCGGCATTGCCGTGCAGGCAGTGTTCGATGGGATCGGCGGCAGTGTTCTGCTGCGTATCACCAACTGAACAATGACCGCGTTAGGGCGGTACAGCGGTTAGGCCGCCATTAACTTTGCCCGTCCAGAATTGGGACAGTCGCGTTGGTCGAGAGGCGTGTCCCATGTCTTTGTCGCGTGTGTTGTCGGTGCGTATCGGCCTGCGTTCGGCCGGAGTGCGTTCAGGGGCGCCCCGCACGCGCGCGGCGCTCCTACTCTCCCTCGCCGCCGCCATGCTCGGCGGCTGCAGCACGACGGCGCCATCGCCCACGGGCGGCCTGTTTGGCGGCCTGATCGCCACCATGTCCGAGGCGGATCGCAAGCCTCCGCAGCCGGCAGGCGAGATCGAGGATGACGGCATGGAGGGGCAACGGCCCCCGCGCCTGCGCATGTTCGAGCGCGAAGACGATCCCACGCAGCCCTTCAGCCCCAATTACGGCTCGGTGCCGATCCCGCAGGCGGAAGACGGCGCCGAAGATCCCGCCGCACCGGTTTGAACACAAGTATTTCCGCTGGCCGTCTCCGATCCCATATACTGGCCGTGTCGCTGCGGGAGCTGTGCATGACCGGACGAGCTTGGCTCGGATGTTTGGTGAGCGTGTGGGTGGCTTCGCTGCCGCTCGCGACGTTTGCCGCGTCCTATGAGCGCCCAGGAGCGCTCGCGCGGTCGGGTGTCGCCAGTGACGCGCATCGCGGTGACCGAAGCGGCGCCTACGGCGGGCTAAAATCTCGTCGCCCGGCCTTGCGTGGCGCCGGCGATGTGCGCGACAGCGAGAATAAGCAGCCGTACTATTACCGCTACTACAGCGACACCGATCGCTCGCCCGGATCGTGCCGCCGTTTTGCGAGCCGGGCGATTGCCACCAAGAACCGCAACTGGTGGACGCGCTATCGCGCCTGCCTCAATTGAGCGCTTCGGCTCGCCGCCCATTCTTTGCGGCTCGGGATCTTGGAACCGCGTAACCACGTTCCCTACATACGGTTAACGCTTTCCGCACGCCGCCTCGTTGCGCTGTTGTGCGACGCCGCCGGCCGCGGTGGCCGAAACTCGAGGAGACGCAAAGTATGAAACGAATGATGACGGCGGGACTCGCCGTGGGCGCGCTACTTGCCGCCGCTTGCGACGGTGCGCACCGCCGAGGCCTTCCCAGCAGGAAAAGTACAAGCTCCGACGGCCGGCAGCATGGTGACCGACGTCGGTCGTGGCGGCCCCGGAGGCGGATACGGCGGTGGTCCTGGAGGTGGACACGGTGGTCCAGGTGGCGGCCATGGCGGTGGCGGGCCCGGTCCCGGGCACGGCCCCGGACACGGACCCGGCTGGGGCGGCGGTGGTGGACACCACCACCATGGCCATGGGCATGGGCTTCGCTTCTATGGGTACCCGTTCGTCGGATATGGCGCCTACTACGACGGCGGTGGCGGCTACAGCCAAGGGTGCGGCTGGCTGCGCCGGCGCGCACTCGCCACAGGGAGCCGTTATTGGTGGGCGCGTTACGAAGACTGCGTCGACGACAACTATTAATTAACGTAGGGGTCGGAGCTTGCTCCGGCCCTTCTGCGTCGGGCATCGAGTTGCGCAGAGCCGACGGCGCAGGCGCGACAGGATGATGTCCGACGACCAAGCAGATGTTCGTTCCGCCATCGCTGTCCGGCGATGGGTGGACATTGCGCATTCGCATCGACTTCTCGAGCAGCTCGACGCCATCTTCTTCGAAGCCAGCGGCACCAAAACGTTTGTCGATCCGGAGGCGCGCGCCGCATTCCGTGAACGATGGTTCGCCCGCTATCTCGCGCAGTATCCGCAATGGGCATACGTGGCCATTTCGGGGGACGGCAGGGTCGCCGGTTATCTCGTCGGCGCCCTCGACGAGGGCAGCGGCTTTGAAGACTTCGCCCTCGCCGCCGACGACTATCCCGCCCATCTGCACGTCAACCTCGCCCCCCAATTCCGCAATCGGGGCATTGGCGCCGTATTGATCGATGCATTTGCCGCCGATGCGCAGCGCGCCGGTGCCAAGGGAATGCACGTCGTCACCTCGGCCGACGCGCGCAATGTGCGCTTTTACGAGCGCGTAGGATTTCGCGAGCGCGCCCGCACCAGCGTCAACGGCAGCGAGCTGGTCTTTCTCGGCCGAAGCCTCGCCGACATCCCGTCCGGGCGCTAGTCGCAAGGCCCTTTCCCCGCAGCTCCCCTCGTATAGTCTGCGGCCGAGCTTTATGGGATGACCGGCCCCGATGCACGTCCTTTGGCGCGGCGATACTCTGCAGCGGCTGCGGCTCGTCTCCGGGCTCATCCTCTTCACGTTTGCCGCCACCCACTTCATCAATCACGCGCTGGGCCTCATCAGCATCGACATGATGCAGGTGGTGCAGCAGTGGCGCTGGGCCATCACGCGTTCCTGGCCGGGGACGATCGTGCTGCTGGCGGCGCTCCTCACGCACGCTTCGCTCGGGCTCTACAAGCTGGCGGGCCGGGCGACGCTTCGCCTCCCACGCTGGGAGCTGGTGCAGATCCTCCTCGGCATATCGATCCCATTCCTGCTGCTGCCGCACATCGTCAACACGCGCATCGCTCACGTCTACTTCGGTGTGAACGACATCTATGTCTATGAGCTGGCGCGGCTGTGGCCGGCGAGCGCGATCATCCAAAGCCTGCTGCTCGTCATCGTCTGGGTGCACGGCTGCATGGGCATTCATTTCTGGCTGCGTCTCTACCCGCCGTACCGCCGCGTCTTTCCGCTCCTCGTTACCTTGGCCGTGATCATCCCGCTGGCGGCGCTGGGCGGCTTCGCGGTCGCCGGCAGCAACGTGGCTGCCGCGATCGAAGTGCCGTCGGTGCTGGCAAATCTCAAAGTGCTCACCCGATGGCCGGATGCGACCGCCGGCGAGATGCTCGTTTGGCTACGCAATTTGGCGCGCATCGAGTTCGGCGCGGTGTTGGCGGTGGTTTTTGGCTGCATCGCCTGGACGTATTTCGCCCGCCTCGCCGGACCCAAGGTGACGGTCGCCTACACCGCGGGGCCGACCGTCAAGGTGCCGCAAGGGCCGACGCTGCTCGAGATCAGCCGCATGTCGCGCATACCGCACGCTTCCGTTTGCGGCGGCCGGGCGCGCTGCTCGACGTGTCGCGTGCGCGTCGAGCGCGGCTCGTTTTCTCTGCCCTCGCCCGTGTTCCCCGAAAGCGTGACGCTCGGCGGCATCGGGGCGCCGCCGAACGTGCGGCTCGCCTGCCAGATCAGGCCGGAGCACTACATCGTCGTCACGCGACTTTTGAAGTCTGACAGCACTGGCCCCGAGGGCTCAGCCATCGAGGAGGCGGATTCGGCCGGCGTTGAAAAAACGCTGGTCGTGATGTTCGTCGACTTGCGCGATTTCACGCGCCTCTCCGAGAAGCGCTTGCCGTTCGACATTGTCTACGTGCTCAACGAGTTCTTCGGCGTGGTCGGCGCCGCGATCACCGCGCACGGAGGCTGGATCGACAAGTTCCTCGGCGACGGACTGCTCGCGGTGTTCGGACAGCGTGACGGCGTCGAAGCGGGATGCCGCCAGGCGCTGCGCACCGCGCGCGACATCGATCTGGCGCTCGATCGCATCAACGCCCAGCTCGAGGCCGAGCTCGGACGTCCGCTCGCCGTCGGCATGGGCATCGACGCGGGACCGTTGCTGCTCGGCCGTATCGGCTATGGCGAGGCCGTCGACTTCACCGTCATCGGCAATCCCGTCAACGTCGCCAGCCGCCTCGAGACGCTGACGAAAGAGAAGAACGTGCAGCTCATCCTGTCGCGCGAGGTCGCCACGCAGGCGAGCTGGGAGCCACCTGTGGAGATGACGACGCACGTGCAGGTGCGCGGGGTCGCCGAACCGCTCGAGGTGATCGCCGTCGGGCGCGGACGCGATCTCCCTCCCGACATCTTGGCGCCGACGGAGGCGGAAAAGGAAAAGCCCGCGGCGTGGACCGCGGGCCTTTGGGGTCGGAGCTAGCGTTGCTGCGCGCTCAGTCCTTGTCGCAGGGGAAGGAGACGACCCCGACGAAGGGCGCCGTGACCTTGCAGGTCTTGCCCGAACGCTTGATCTTCACCGGGCCGTCGCCGTCGCCCAATTCATCCATGAGGCGGGCGATAACCTTGCCGGCATTCTTCTTGCGGCCCTTCGGCTCGTCGCTGGCTTCGTCGTCGTTCGCCTTGGCAGTCTCTGTCGACTTCGGCTCGTCGTCGTTCGCCTTGGCGGTCTCCGTCGACTTGGGCTCGTCGTCAGCCTTCGCCGCCTTGTCTGCCTTCGGCTCGTCGACCTTTGCCTTCTCGGACTCGGCGACATCCGGCTTGGCCTCGTCGAGCTTAAGCGGCTCGGACTTCTGCGCGGTATCCGATTTGACATCGTCCTTCTTGGCGGTGGCGGCCGGCTTGTCGGCAGCAACCGAAACGGCCGGAGCCGGCGTCGCGGCGGCAGCCGTATCGCCCGACCCGTTGCACTTCTTGAGATCGGCAGGCGCGCGCTTCCACGTATAGGTCTCGCTCAGCCACTTGGTGCCGGCATAGCCGACGACCTTCAGCTTGTCGGCGCCGACGGGCGTCAGCTCGACGTCGTACTTGGAGCCATCGTCCGGATTGTAAATCCAGCCGTTGTCCCACTTGTTCTTGCCGACCGATTTGACGTTGCCGATGATCTGCTTGCCGCACTGATCGGAATTCTTGGCATCCTCGACCCAGGCGACGTGGCCGCACAGTTTGCCGTTGCAGTCGGTGATCTCGACGGCACCGCGACCGGTGTGATCGATCCAAACGCCCGTTGCTGCGTTTTCCGCGTGCGCCGCGGCGGCCGCCACCGTCATCGCTACGGCGAGCGCCGCACCGTGCATGGCAATACGATCAATACGCATGGAGCACCTCCCAAAACTTGTTAGTCTTCACCTATGGAAATGTGCGCCGGCACGCAAGCCGACGCTGTTCAATGCACAATCTGCATGGCTCTTGGGATCGGCGCTGTTCCGCTCGGAACACGCGCAAATATGCGTCCCCGTAGCATCACTTGTTGACGAATACACTCGCGCTGAGCACGGCGATGGCGCCCGCTTTTTCGGGTGCGTGGTAGTGGACGTAGCTCAGGGCGTCGTCGCGCTTGTGTGTCCACGCATGCACACGCATGGCGCCATCTTGCCACGTCTCGTCGGCAGCGCGCCCCATGGTGCGCGTCAATTCGCCCAACAGTGGATCCGGCAGCTTGCTCGGCACCAGCAGCGAGCACGCGGTGTTGGTGGCATTGGCGAAAGCCGGCATCTGCTTCTTGAAAGCATCATCCGGCTTCGACTGTGTCGCGGTCAGAATGAACTGCTCGCCGTGATCGTGATAGCGCCAGGCGAACAGCTTTTCGGGTGGGACTTGCGGCGCATAGGGTTTGAGATCGTCGCCGGTAAGCTGGTCGAACTCGCCAAAGCCCGCGGCGCGCTCGATGCCGTTGAGGTCGGGAAGCTGCTTTAAACACAGAAAGCTGAACAGCCCGATGGTACGCGCGGGCCCTTTTTCCTTGGGGATCGTTTGCGCCGCGGCGCCGATGGTTAGAGCGAGGGCTGCGAGGAGGCCGGCAGCAACAACGGTGAGAGCGTCAGAGATGCGCATTGTGCCTCTCCTGTTGCGGGGAGCTCAGCGCGCCGCGACCGGGGGCGGCGCCGGCGGCCAAGCAGAGGTGTCCTCGGACCACCTGTTTTCCGCGATCATCTTCGCCTGCTCATCGCATGACGGCGGCTTGCGCGTCATGCGCGTCCACACCTCGGACGAGCCGAAGAGCGGGATCAGCATGTAGCCGGTGACCTTGACCTTGTTGCGGTCGAGCACCTCGGCGTAGCCCGAGAAGCTCATGCCATGGTCGGGCACGTAGACGCTGCCGTCGGCCCACGTTCCATCGGGCTGCTTCTTGAAGCCGGTGACGACGACAAGACCGCAGACGAAACGTTTCTGCAGATTTGGATCGGAGTTGCGGAAGTCGCGCAGTGGCCCACGATCCGGCCCCCGCGGTTTCTTCAGCCAGGCGACGCGTCCGCAACGGTCCCTGCCGCATGGACCGAACTGCAGAATGACCTCGCCATGCGAATCCATCCAGTAGCCGTCGAGGTTTTCCGCCCGGGCGCCGACCACGGTCAGGGATGTTGCCGCGGCAATGCTCGCTAGCCAAAACGCGACAGCCCGCATGTGCGTCTTCGTCCCTCTCGACCGTGTGACCTGGGTCACCCTTTGCACGAACAATCGTCGCCGACAATCTATCCACGCCATGAGGGCGCTTATGCGGCTACTCCTGTGGCCGATACGGCTCCAACTCATAGCCGCGGGACCAGTCTTCCTGGTTGTGGCCGCGGTGGCCGTGCGTCTCGTGCGCGCGCGTTTCGTAGCCGAACTGTCTGGCGACGTTGCCAGTTCCAGCAAGTAGAACGAGCACCGTCGCGGCGATGACGGCCACCGACAGTGCCGCCTGCCAGAAGTACGGCCGCGCGCGCAACACGCCGGCGGTCGACGTCAGCTCCTTCATAATTATGTAGCCGCCCATGCCGCGGCGGAACCAGCCCTGCACCTGGCCCTGCTGGCCGAGGTGCTTGGGTACGCGCTTCCAGCCGGCGAACAGATCGCCGATGAACCCGAGCATAGAGCGGAAGTCGACGGTGAGCAGCCCGGTCTGATCCTGATAGACGACGTCCTCGCCGGCGATGAAGCCGGGGTTGGCGCGGCCGATGGACTTACCGGTGAGTTGCGCCGGGCGTCCGATGACCGGCGACGCCGCCGGGTTGGTCATCAGCGCGGTGACGGTCGTCGGCTGCGCGGTGCCGGACGGATACCGTAGCGGCAGCGTGACGAGCACGCCGATCGCAGCGGCGGCGGGAACGAGCGGCCAGTCGCCGAGCACGGCGGCGAGCACCGCCAAGGCGAACGGGATGGCGAGGATGCCGAGCTCGCGCCAGAACTGGCTCCATAGCGCGCCCTTGTCGAGGCGCACGCGCAGCGCCGCGGCCTTGAGGTCGTAGTCGGGGAAGGCTTGCGCCTTCTGCTGGGCGATGTCGCCGAGGTGGGCGATGCGCATGCCGGTGAGCGGGTGCGTCGAGTTCAGCTCGATGAGACGCGCCCAAGGATTGTGCGCGTCGAACAGCATCGCCTCGGAGGCGCGCTCGGCACTCTGCAGGCCGCTGCTTTCCGCCTCGAGCCCCGAGTAGCGCGCGTTCTTGACGTCGATGACGCCCATGTGGCGCGTCGACTGCAACAGGCTTTGCGTTGCGTCGGTATCCTCTACCTGCACGATGCCGTAGGCGATCTTGACGAGTGCAGTGGCGAGGTGGCGCGCCTCGACGCGCTCGGCCGAGAAGGCGTCCGCGAGGTATTCGCGCGTGCGGCTCAGGTAATAGAGGAGGTAGATGCCGACGTAATACATCACCAAGGCGGCGACGCCGACGAGCGCCTGGCCGCCTTTGTTCTTGCCGCCCGAACGGCTCGAGCGGATCGACGCCGCGTAGACCTGGTAAAGAACCTGCACCAGCGTGCCGGCGGCGGTCATGACGATGAAGTCGCGATTGACGATGTGGCCGAGCTCATGCGCAACGACGGCGCGCTGCTCGTCCTCGTTCAAGAACTCGAAGATGCCGTCGGTGACGACAATGCGCGCGTTGGAGCGCAATAGGCCGTAGGTGAAGGCGGTCGGGTTGCGATCGGGGATAAGTCCCAGGCGCGGTGCACTGAAACCATACTGGTTCGCAACGTCGTGCATGAGTGCATGCACCGCCGGAAAGCGCCTTTGGACATCGGCATCGTCGAGAAAGGTCAGCTTGTTGAACCAGCGCAGCGAGATGTCGCTGATCCACGGGCTGATCAGCCAGATGACGCCGTTGATGATGATGGTCAGCGTGATGGCGAAGCCGAGATTGACGTTGTCGGTAAAGACCAGCGCCGCCAGGATCACGCCGCACACCATGCCCAGCAGCAGGCCGACGGTGACGAACGAGGCAAAGAAAAGCCGTGCCATCGCATCCCTCCATGCAATCTTCGACGTCGCATCCGCTCGACGCCGGCTGCCCTCCCCAGGGCCAGCAAACGGGCGCCAACCTAGGGCTTCTTGGCTGCTTCGCCTAGCAGCGCCGCGACGTAGTCACCGATGGCAAGCGAGGATGTGAGGCCGGGGCTTTCCATGCCGTAGAGTGCAACGAGGCGCGGGATGCCGTGCTGCTCCTCGGCGTGAATGGCAAAGTCGGCGATCGACTCGCCCTCGCGGTAGATCTTGGGCCGCACGCCGACGCTGTCGGCATGCAGCGCGCCGTCGGGGAGCCCTGGCCAGTATCGACGGATCTCTTCCTCGAAGCGCGCGAGCCTGCTGCCCCCATCGTCATCGAAAGCGTAGTCGACGCTGTCGCGCCATTCGATGTCGGGGCCGAAGCGGGCGCGGCCCGCTACGTCGAGCGTCAGATGCACGCCGAGCCAGGCGCCGGCCGGCATCGGATAGACGAGATGCCGGAACGGCACTTTGCCGTCGAGCGCGAAGTAGTGTCCCCGCGCCGGATACGTCACCGGCACGACATACCCGGTGCGATAGTCGAGCATCCGCCCAAGGGTCGTCGCGCCGAGGCCGGCAGCTAGCACGAGCTGGCGTGCGGTGAGGACGCTCCGCTCGCCGCCGCTCTGCGTTTCGAGGGCAAAAGCATCGGCGCTGCGCGAGATGCCGATAACCGACGTGTTGAACACGACCTCGCCCCCGGATGTGGCGATGTGCCCCTCCAGCCCTTGCATCAGCCCGTGGCTGTCGATGATGCCCGTCGACGGCGACAGGTAGGCTGCGACGCAGGCCACCTGCGGCTCGAGCGCCCGCACGTCGTCGGCGGTGAGGCGCCTAAGATCATCGACGCCGTTCAGCGCCGCATTGGCGGCGATGGACTCGAGCTTGCCGACCTCATCCTCGCGTGTTGCCACGAGCAGCTTGCCGCAACGCCGATGCGCGACGCCGTTCTCGGCGCAGAAGCGATAAAGGAGCTCCTTGCCGGCCACGCACAACTTGGCGCGCAAGCTGCCGGGCGCGTAATAGATGCCGGCGTGGATGACTTCCGAGCTGCGCGAGCTTGTCTCCGAGCCGACGCGGTCATGGCGCTCGAGCAGCATGACGCTTTGCCCTTTGCGGGCCAGTGCACGCGCAATGGCGAGGCCGACGACGCCGGCGCCGACCACCACCGTTTCAAAGTCTGCGCCCACGCTTAGCCCTCTGCGCCAACATTATGTTCCAGCCGGGTTTTCCACAGGGGAAAAGCGATGACTGGCACGCTCGAAATATTTCGAATCCTAATTAGGGTGCCTGGGCCGCGCGCGTCCGAAGTCGTGCCTGGCGAAACGCATGGAGGGTCTGATGGCATTTGTCACTGGCGACGTCGTTGCCGTCTCGGGCGATGAGCTGCCGTTCAAGGTGATTTTCAAGCAGGGCGAAACCGTCCTGACCGAATGGCTGGTGGAAACTAAGGAAGACGGCGAGCTGCAGATTGTCGAGACGCTGAAAAGCCTGGTCGACGACGACGAGGACGAGGAAGGCGACGACGATTGAGCATTGCCGGCCCGCCGGCGAGGCGGCGGCATGCTTGAGCAGATTTCCCACGCTGGCGGCGACCAGTCACCCTGGTCGCCGCCAGCGAGACGTTCTCCGACCTGTGGATAACCTTGTTCGCCCGGATCGTTTAGTGCTTGTTTGGTGAACAAACATAGAACAATATGGGCCCATGAAATTCACCTTCCTGCACACCGCCGATTGGCAGATCGGCAAACGCTTCGGCTCCTTCCCGGGGGATAAGCCAGCGGTCTTGCGCGACCAGCGCCTGCAGGCGGTCGATCGCCTTGCCCGGGCAGCGATGGGCTCGGGCTGCGCGGCGGTAGTCGTCGCCGGTGACGTCTTCGATGCCGAGACGGTGCCCGGCGCCCTCAGCGGGCAGTTGCTGGCCCGTCTCAAGGCCTATCCGGCGCTCACCTGGCACCTGCTCCCCGGCAATCATGATCCGGGGCGCGCAGGCGGCGTGTGGAGCGCGCTTGTCGGCGGGTTGCCGGCTAACGTGCGCGTACATCTCGAACCGAGGCCGGCGGAGCTGGCCGTGGGAGTCGTTCTTCTCCCCGCTCCGTTGATGTCGAAACGCACGAGTAGCGATCCGACCGCGTGGATGGATAGCGCGCCGACCCCCGCCGGCGCCCTGCGCATCGGCTTGGCGCACGGCTCGGTGCAGGGTTTCGGCAGCGCCGGCGACGCGAACGTGCCGATCGATCCGGCGCGCGTGAAGTCGGCCGGGCTCAGCTATCTGGCGCTGGGCGATTGGCACGGCACGACACGCATCTCTGACCGCGCCTGGTACTCGGGCACGCCCGAGCCGGATGGGTTCCGTGACAACGATCCCGGCAATGCCCTGATCGTGCGTCTCGAGGGCGCCGGACCGCCGCAGGTCGAACGCACCGCCACGGCGCATTTCACGTGGTCGGCGCGCGAGGTGAAGGTCGACGGCACAGAAGCCGTAGCTCCCCTTGAAGCCGACGTCGCACGCCTTGGGGCTGCCGCGGGGCGCACGCTGCTGTCGCTGCAACTTGCAGGGACGGTGGCGATGACCGAGCTGGGCCGCATCGAGGAGCGGCTCGGGCAGCTTGGCCCACAGCTCTTTCACCTTGCCTTCGATACGAGCGGCATCACCGCCTACGCCGACGCCGCCGACCTTGAAGCGCTCGGCTCACCAGCGCTCAGCGAGATTGCTCAGCGTCTCAAGGCGGCCTCCGAGCAGGACGGCACCGAAGCCGCGATCGCCCAGCGGGCGCTGCGCCGTCTGTTTGCTCTGGCGCGTCAAGCCGAGACAGGGGTGCGCGCATGAAGATCCGCGCCATTCGCTTGAAAGAGGTCGGGCGCTTCAGCGCTCCGATCGCCATCGAAGGCTTGAGCGGCGGCCTCGACGTCCTTATCGGACCGAACGAGTTCGGCAAGTCGACGATCCTCAAGGCCGTCAAGGCGGCTTTGTTCGACGCGCATCGATCCAAGCACCGCAAGCTCGAGGTGTTGCGTCCCTATGCCGGTGGGGCGCCGCTGATCGAGGTCGATTTCGAGGTCGCCGGTAATCACTGGCGTATCCGCAAGCAGTTCCTTTCTTCGCCCGCGGCCGAGCTACGCGATCTGCACGCGGGAAGCGTGACGCGCGGCGTCGATGCCGAGGCGCGGCTTGAAGAGTTGCTCGGCGGCGCTGGGCGCTTTGCGCTGTTGTGCGTCGACCAGGGAATGCCGCTGGCGTCGATGACGCCGCTCGAGACGGGCGGTGCGGCATTCATATCGGCGATCGAGAGCGAGGTCGAAACCGTTGCCGACGGCAGCGCGGCGCGCTTCATCGGCGAGCGCGTCAAGGAGCAGCTTTCGGTTCTCGTCACGGCACATCACGGACGCCCGACGGGAGAGTACAAGTCGGCGCTGGACGAGCTCGCCAAACTCGAGAGGCAGAGGGAAGAGGCGCAGACGCGGCTCGGGCGCGCGCAGGAACGGCTCGACGAGCTGGAGAGGCTGCGGAACCGGCTGGCTCAGCTGGCCAACTCGGAAGCCGTGCAGGCGCGCGAGCAAGCGGCCAACGAGGCGCGTCGCGCATTCGAGGAGGCCCGCGAGGCGCGCGAGAAGGCCAGGGCGGCCGAGCAGGCTGTCGCCACGTGCGAGAAACATCTCGGCGCGTTGAAACACGCGCTCGACGTCTTCGACCGGCGCGTTAGCGAACGCGCCAAGTTGCAGGTCGCGGTCGACGACAGCGCGCCACTCCTCGCCGATGCGGAAGCGCATGCAGGCGCCCTCAAGGCGCGCGTGGTCGAAAGCCGTCAGGCGCGCGACGCGCTGAAGCGTGCGCTCACCGCCATGGAATGCAGCCGGCGCATGCTGGAGCTGTCGGAGCGTCTCGAAGTGGCGCGCCTCGCCCACGCCGAATGCGCGCGCACGAACGGCGCTCTCGCCGGCAACGCCGCCGAGGGTAAGCTCGTCGATGCGGCGCGGCGCGAGGCGGCCGCCATTGCCGCGCTCGAGGCGCGGCTGTCGGCTGCGGCCCCGCGTGTGTCGCTCAGCTATCGGCCGGGAGGGGCCGGCAAGATCAAAGTTGACGGGCGTGCGCTCGCCGACGGCGAGACGATGCACCCGACCCAGTCCGTCACCCTCGACATCGAGGGTGTCGGTACCATCACCATCGCACCCGGGCAGTCGAAGGATGTTGCCAGAGACGAGGCCGATTTGGCGGCGCATCGCGACCAGCTTGCCGCGCTGCTGGCGCGCGCGGGAGCAACTTGCCTGGACGATGCGGAGCGCCTGCACGTCGCGCGACGCGAGATCGAAGGCAAACTCCTGCAGGCGGCAACGCAGCTCAAGTCGTCGGCACCCGAGGGCATCGAGCGCCTGCAGCGCGCCCATGCCGAGCTCGCGGCGCAGGCGGACGCGCTCGGCGCGCCGGCGGCAGCAACGCTCGACGAATTGGAGACGCGCGCCAACGAGTGTGTGGAAACGCTGGGCGCTGCCGAGGAGAAGCTCAATCTTGCCGTGCGCGAGGAGCGAGCGGCGAACGATGAGCTGGTCGGCTTGCGCGCGCGCCTTGCCGGCCATGCCGAGCAGCTCGAAGGCTTGGTGGCAGAGCTAGGGGCGCCGGAGGCGCAGGCCGCGATGCGCGAGACCAAGTCCGCCGCCGTGAACGAGGCGCAGGCAGTGCTGAACGCAGCCGTGCGCGACGGCGCCGCGTGGCGTGAAAAGGCGCCTGCCGACGCGCGTTTCGCCGAGCTGCGGATCGTCGCGAAGGCGGCCGAGGCTGTGTGCCAGCGTGCAAACGACGAAATTGCCGGTCTCCGCCGCACCGAGGCAGGCCTCGAAGGCGAGCTGCGTTCCGATCGCGACGGCGACGTGGCCGCGCGCCTCGACGAATTGAATGATCAGTGCGCGGTTGCCCGCTCTCGCTGCCAGGAGATGCAGCAGGAAGCTGCCGCGTTGCAGCTTCTGATGCAGGAGCTCGATGCTGCAGCGATGCGTACGCGCGACCGGTTCGCCAAGCCCGTGGTCGAGCGCCTGGCGCACTATCTGCAACTTATGCTGCCGCAGGCGCGGCTGGTGCTCGCGGATGATCTGTCGCCGCATGCGTTGGAGCGGGGGGCGACGCTGGAGGAATTCAACCGGCTGAGCGGCGGAACGCAGGAGCAGCTCGCGCTTTTGGTGCGCCTCGCCTTTGCACGGCTGTTGGCGGACACCGGCGCGCCGGCGCCGCTGATCCTCGATGATGCCGTCACGCACACCGACGACGACCGCCTGCAGCGCCTGTTCGCGACCCTGCAGCACGCGGCGCAAAGCCATCAGGTGCTGGTTCTGACCTGCCGCAAGAATGCCTTCGAGGAACTCGGCGGACACCGCATCGCCGTGCGTACGTGGGAAGACGCGCGCGCCGCCGCCTAGTCCATCTCGCGCAACGGAAAACCCCGGGCTCGCTGAGCAAGCCCGGGGCAAATTCTTCGTGCGATCGACCTGCGGCGACTAGCTCAGGTTGGAGCCATGCAGGCCGGGGATGTCTGGCTTCGCTTCGGCAGTGGGGTCGTCCGAGCGGCGCGACTTGCCCTCGAAGAAGGCACCCTGCTCGATGGCCAGCGCCTGGTGGAAGATGTCGCCCTCGACGTGGCTGGACGACTGCAGCATCACGCGCTTGCCGCGCACCGAGCCCATGACGTGCCCGCGAACGACGATCTCCTCGGCGACGATGCCGCCGGTGATGCGCGCCTTTTCGCCGATAACGACGTAGGTGCCCTGGATGTCGCCCTGCACTTCGCCATCGATCTGCACTTCGCCCCTGGAGACGAGGTTGCCGTTGATGGTGAGGTCGGGGCCGATGACGGAGGGGGCGTTGCGGTCGGCGGCGGAGCGGGCAATGCCCAGGCCGCGGGCGGAGCTTCCGGGCACCGGTGGTGCGCTCAACGGCGAGAGGCTAGGGCTGACTTTCGACGGCTCTGAATCGGATCTCTTGAAGTTCGGCAACATAGGCGTGCACCTCTGCTCTGACGCAACGATCGCAACAGGACGGCTATTGCTACGCAACGGGGATCAGGCGGCGGCTGCCGAAAATCCCCCCCTTTGTCCACTTAAGCACAGTTCATGACGTGGGTCATCGTCCAGCAGGCCGCGCC
This sequence comes from uncultured Alphaproteobacteria bacterium, assembly GCA_963831175.1. Taxonomy (GTDB): domain Bacteria; phylum Pseudomonadota; class Alphaproteobacteria; order Rhizobiales; family Hyphomicrobiaceae; genus Hyphomicrobium_A. The sequence goes on from CAWHOZ010000021.1 coordinate 63,628, forward strand.
GCGCACAAATTGTTGGCAAAGCTCGCGGCTTGCCGCTTAACCTTTCAGCGCTTGGGCGGCTTCGAGCACATCCTCCGCGTGGCCTGGAACGCGCACGTTGCGCCAAGTGCGCGCGACTTTGCCGTCCTTATCGATCAGGAATGTGGCGCGTTCGACACCCATGTACTTGCGCCCGTACATCGACTTCTCGACCCACACCCCATACGCCTCGGCCGCACTACGGGCTTCGTCCGCCAGCAGACGAACGCCGAGGTCGTGCTTTTCCTGGAACTTGCGGTGGCTGGCGGGGCTGTCGGGCGAAATTCCCAGAACGTCGACGCCGGCTTTCGCAAACTCGGCGGCGATGCACGTGAAGTCCTTGGCCTCGGCCGTACAGCCGGACGTGTCGTCCTTGGGGTAGAAATAAACGACAATTAGGCGCCCCTTGAGGGCAGCCAGCTTGACGGGCTTCCCATCGGCGTCGGGGAGCTCGAAATCGGGCGCCGGCATGCCCTCATCGATGGTCAAAGCGTGCCTTTCTTTTGTCGCTTTTCCCCGTGCACGTGACCCACGTCGCACGACAACATCGCTCATTACGCCTGAGGCTTAGCGGCGCAGACTAGGCCGCGCAAGCGCGCATTGGCGTATTGGCTTTTGGCGACGCGTGGGGGCCGACATCGGGGCTGTCGGCGAGAGCGTCAGGACGATGCGCATCGTCGCTACTCCTGCGCCTTGTGTTGTTTGCGTCGGGACCTAAGTCTCGGATCTGTCGAGGGGCCAGTATTGCAAACGACCGGTAGACCAAAAAAACCATCCGGCTACCAGGCGGCGCGCAACGAGGAGCAGCCGTCGACCCTCAAGCGCAGGGCGAAGACGGCCGCAGTCGCTTGCGATCAAGTTCTGCACGGCGTCGGGCGCTCGGTGTTCGTTTTGGCCCCCTTCCTCATGCTGGCGTTGCTGGTCGCCGGTCTCGGCTACGTGCGCCTGCGCCACGGGCCTGTTTCACTCAACTTCCTTGTCGAGCCGATCGAGCGCGGCATCAACGCCGAGCTCGGCGGCAATGCGGTGCGCATTGACGACGTCGTTGTCAGCTTGTCGGGGACCGGTGGCCTCGAGTTCCGCCTGCAAAATGTGCGCATGCACGAGAAGGACGGTGACGTCGTCGCTTCGGCGCCCTTTGCCGCCGTCGAGCTGAGCACATCCGCCCTTTGGTCGATGCGTGTCGTGCCGGCGCGCATCGAGCTCATCGAGCCGCGACTGTTCCTCTACTATTCGGAGGATGGCGGCTTCGCCATGAGCTTCTCCAAGCCGATCGCTACCGATGCGAAGCTCGATGACCAGCTTCCGCCGCAGTCCGCGGTACCGACGCCGGTTCCGGCGGCACGCCCGGCGTCGGCGGTGGGATCCTCGTCAGAGGCGGCCGGTCCCGCCAAGCGCATCGATCTGGCGCGCGTCGTCACCGACATGTCCGCGCGCGCGCGCCAGCGCCTCGACGCCACCTCGTATCTACGCGAGTTCGGTCTGCGCAACGCGACCGTGCTCGTGGACTATGCCGGCCGCACGACCGAGTGGCGCGTGCCGAGTTTGAGCATCGGTCTCATGCACGCACGCGCGCGCAGCGTCATATCGGGGCGGGCCAGCGTCTCTGCGGCCGGCGGCAAGCCGTGGCAACTGACGTTCGAGATGGATGAATCGGCGCGCGACCGCACCATCGCGCTCAAGACGTCGGTGAACGACCTCGTGCCGCGCACCATTTCCGGCACCATCCCGCAGCTCAGCCTACTACAGGCGCTCGATCTTCCGGTGGACGGCAACGCCAACTTGGAGCTGACCAGCGACGGAGACGTGCGCTCGGCAACGCTCAACCTCGGCATCGGGCATGGCAGCCTGCGGCTGCCGGCGCTTCCCGAGGCGCCGCTCGAGGTCGACGGCGGCTCGCTCAACATCGCCTACGATGGCGTTGCCGAGAAAATAACCCTGGCGCCTTCGACGCTGAGCTGGCGCGGCAGCCGCATCACCATGTCGGGCGGCGCAGCTCAGGAAAAGGGCGACGACGAGCACCCCGCCTGGGCCTACGACCTGCGCGCCAACCAGGGCAGCTTTGCCGCGGAAGAGTTCAATGTGCCCGCTGTGGCGCTCGACGACTGGCACGCCAGCGGCCGCGTCCTCCCGCACCGCGGCGCCATCGAGCTAGCCGAGTTCAAGCTGCGCGCCGGCGGCGCCGAAATAGCCCTGGCGGGCAGTCTGGTCACCGGCTCGCAACCCGCCAGCACGCGTCTGGAGGGCACGCTCGGCCCAATGCCGCTCAACACGCTGAAGGCCCTGTGGCCCAAGGCCATCGCCCCGGGCGCCCGCGAATGGGTCGGCGAGCGCATGAGCCGCGCCTCCGTTCTCGGCGGCAAGTTCCGATTCCTGAGCGGCGAACACCTGGCGGCGGGCCAGGGCGTCGGTAGCCAAGAACATCAGTTGTCGTTCGTCATGGACGCCGCCGATATCGAGATGCAGGTGATCGACCATCTGCCGCCTATTGCCGCGCCGCGTGCCACCACGCGCATCGAGAACGACGGGCTGGAGGTCACCATCGCCGACGCGGCCATCATGCTGGCGCCCGATCGGCAAGTGCCGCTGAAGGATGGTCGTTTCACCGCCGTCGACATCATGAGCGAAGTCCCTGTGGGCGAGATCGTGTTCACTTCGCAGCCGACCCTCGCCTCCGTGATCGAGTTGCTGGAGCGTTCGCCGCTGACGATCCTCGATGATACCGGGCTGCCGCGCGAGGGCATCGAAGGCAAGGTGGACGCCAAGTTCAAGATCGGCCTACCGCTGCTCGCCGAGTTGCCGGCAAGCTCGGTGAAGGTCGAGGCCAAGGGCAAGATCACCGACGGCCGCGTCAAACAGTTCCTCGGCGCCTACCAGGTGCAGGGCGCCACCTTCGATCTCGATATCTCGGAAAAGGCCGCCGGCGCCAACGGCCAGATGCTGATCAACGGCGTGCTCGCCAAGCTGAGCTGGCAGCGCATCTTCGATGCACCGCTCGACAAGCAGCCGCCGCTACGCCTGACGGCGACGCTCGACAATACCGATCGCAGCCAGCTTGGCCTCGACGTCAATCATATCGTGCAGGGCGTGGTGCCGATCGAGTTGACCGTTGGCCGTGGCGAGAACGATGAGCAAGCCGTGCGCCTGCATGCGGATCTGACGAACGCCGAGCTTTCCCTTATCGGCATTGCCTGGCGCAAGCCGCCCGGACGCACGGCGACGCTCCAATGCGACATCGCCAAAGGCAAGACGCACAAGACCGAGCTGCAGAATTTCAAGGTGGCGGGCGACGACATCGCCATCGAAGGCTGGGCGGCGATCGATAACGAGAATCGCCTGCGTGAGTTCTATTTCCCCGACTTCTCCCTCAACGTCATTACCCGGATGGAAGTGCAGGGCACCCTCGACAAGAACGACATCTGGAAGGTGAAGGCGCGCGGTCCCACGTTCGACGGGCGCGACTTCTTCCGCTCGCTGTTCTCCCTCGGCCAGCTCGCCGAGAACGCGCCGAAGCCGAAGAACCCGCGCGAGGGCATCGATCTCGACGCCGAGATCGGCACCGTCATCGGGCATTCGGAGGTGTCTGCTCGCGGCGTCAAAATGAAGCTCGCCAAGCGCGGCGACAAGCTGACGGCCCTCGACGTGCGCGGTACGCTCGACGGCAGCAACAAGCCGGTCGCCATCGAGCTGCGTCAGGATCCGGGCCAGCCGCGCAAACTGTTTGCCGATTCAACCGACGCCGGTCAGGCATTCAAGCTCATCGACTTCTATCCCAACATTCAGGGCGGACGCGTGCGTCTCGAGGTCAACCTCGAGGGCAAGGGCGCAGCCGAGAAGACCGGCATCCTGTGGGTCGAGAACTTCCGCATCCTCGGCGACCCGGTCGTGTCTGAAGTGTTCAGCGGTGCCGACGACGGCCGCCCGGCCATCGACGGTGCGGTAGCGCGGCCCGCCAAGAACCGCCAGGTCGTGCGCGAAGTGTTCGAGTTCGATCGCATGCGCGTACCGTTCTCGGTCGGCTACGGCCAGTTCGTGATGGAAGATTCTCAACTGCGCGGGCCGATGCTCGGCGCATCAATTCGGGGCAAGGTCGACTTCAAGATGCGGCGCGTCAATCTGGGCGGGACCTACATTCCGTTGCAGGGGCTGACCAGCGGGCTGTGCGAGATCCCGCTGTTTGGGCCGATCATCGTCGGTCCCAAGTGCGAGGGCTTCAGCGGCATGACGTTCGCCATTCAGGGGGCGATGGACAGGCCGGAGGTGATCGTCAACCCGCTGTCGATGCTGGCGCCGGGCATTTTCCGCGACATCTTCCAGATGACGCCGTTCGACCCGAAGGTGCAGCGTCGCGACGACGGGCCGGCCGATGCCGGCGGCGGGAGCGTGCGGTCGTCGAGCACGGCAGTCGAGTCGACGCAGGCGCCCGGAACCGTCGTTGGCTCGGACACCGTCGATGGCTGGTCGTCGGAGACGAATTCGCCGAAGAAGCGCAAGGAGTAGTGCCTGCCGCGGACTACACCGGCTTCAGCAGCACGTGCTTCTTCTTGCCAAGCGACAGTTTGATGGCGCCGTCGGCGGCGATGTCGGCGCTGGTCAGCATGGCTTTTTCATCAGCGACCGGCTGATCGTTGACGCGCAGGCCGCCGCCCTGGATCTGCCGGCGCGCTTCGCCGTTGGACTTGACGAGACCAGCCTGCACGAAGGCGTTGAGAACGCCGATGCCGGCAGCAAGGTCGGCCTTGGGAAGCTCGATCGTCGGCAGACCCTCCGCGCTGGCGCCCTGCTCGAAGGTCTGGCGGGCGGTTTCAGCGGCGGCCTCGGCCTTGGCGCGTCCGTGCAGCAGCGCCGTCGCCTCCGTCGCCAGCGTCTTCTTCGCCTCGTTGATGTCGGCGCCTTGCAGGGCGGCTAGCTTGGCGACCTCGCCCAGCGGGAGCGTCGTGTAGAGCTTCAGGAAGCGCTCGACGTCGGCGTCCTCGGTGTTGCGCCAGAACTGCCAGTAGTCGTAGGCGGAGAGCTGCTCCTCGTTGAGCCAGATGGCGCCGGCGGCGGTCTTGCCCATTTTGGCGCCGGATGCGGTCGTCAACAGCGGGCAGGTGAGGGCATAGAGTTGCGGCGTCCCCATGCGGCGGCCGAGATCGATGCCGTTGACGATGTTGCCCCACTGGTCGGAGCCGCCCATCTGCAGCCGGCACTCATAGCGCCGCGACAGCTCGACGAAGTCGTACGCCTGCAGGAGCTGGTAGTTGAATTCGATGAACGACAGCTCCTGCTCGCGCTCGAGCCGCATCTTGGCGCTGTCCATGGTCAGCATGCGATTGACCGAGAAGTGACGGCCGACATCGCGCAGGAAGGCGATATAGTTGAGACGCGACAGCCATTCGGCATTGTCGACCATGGCCGCGCCGGTCTTGCCGTCGCCGAAAACGAGAAATTTGGCGAATGCCTGCTGCATGCCGGTTTTGTTGCGCTCGATATCCTCGAGCGTAAGGATGCGTCGCGTCTCGTCCTTGCCGGAAGGGTCGCCAACCTGCGTCGTGCCGCCGCCCATGAGGACGATGGGCTTGCCGCCGGTCTGCTGCAGCCAATGCAGCATCATGATGGAAATGAGGCTCCCGACATGCAGGGATGGCGCCGTACAATCGTACCCGACGTAGGCGATAACGTCGCCCTTGGCGGCCAGTTCATCGAGGCCGGCCGTATCCGAGCACTGGTGGACGAAGCCGCGCTCGGTGAGAATTCTTAGGAAGTCCGATTTGAGATTGGTCATAGCTTCGCTATCAAGGTCATTCGGATCGTCGCGGCGGCGGCGGGAACATGCACGGGAAGGTCTTCATGGGCAAGCTGCAGCGCGCTCTCGGGCTGATGAGTGGGACATCGATGGATGGCATCGACGTGGCGCTGCTCGACACGGACGGCGACCGCGACCTGCGGCACGGGCCGGCCGCGAGCTATCCCTACCCGGCCGACATCAGGGTCAAGCTGCGCGCCGCCCTGGCTGAGGCCAAGGAGCTGCGTGAGCGCGGCTCGCGCCCCGGCAGCCTCGGCGAAATCGAGCGGGCGCTGACCGAGCTCAACGCCGATGCCGTTGACCGCTTCCTGCGCGCCAACGGCGTCGACAAGGGGCAAATCGATCTCATCGGCTATCATGGACAGACCATTCTGCACGACGCGCCGCGCAAGATGACCGTGCAGCTCGGCGACGGGCGACTGCTGGCCGAGCGCACCGGGGTCGACGTGGTGTTCGACCTCCGCGCCGCCGATGTCGCGGCGGGCGGGCAGGGGGCGCCGCTGGTGCCCGTCTATCATCGCGCGCTGGCGGCGCAGGTGCCGGAGTTGCCGGCGGCGTTTCTCAACATCGGCGGCGTCGCCAACGTGACGTGGATCGGCGCCGACGGCCGCATGCTGGCGTTCGACACCGGCCCCGGCAACGCGCTGATCGACGACTGGGTGCTCGCACGCACCGGCGACGCGCACGACGCCGACGGCGCGCTGGCGGCGCGCGGTCATTGCGATGCCGACGTGCTGCAGGAACTGCTGACCAACAGCTACTTCGGTACACCGCCGCCAAAATCGCTTGATCGCGACGACTTCTCGTCCACGCCTGCGACGGCGCTATCGCTGGAGGACGGCGCTGCGACGCTCACCGCCTTCACGGCGGCGGCGATCGGCAAGGCGCGCGAGCACATGCCCGAGGAGCCGCGCATCTGGGTGGTCTGCGGGGGCGGGCGCAAGAACAAGACGCTCATGGGGATGATCGCGGCAAACGTGCAAAATGCCGTCGTGCCGGCCGAAGCGCTTGCACTCGCTGGGGATTTCATCGAGGCGGAAGCCTGGGCCTATCTCGCCGTCCGCTCGGCGCTGAAGCTGCCGATCACCTTCCCGGAGACGACCGGCGCGCCCTCGCCGATGACCGGTGGCGTCTACCTCGGCGCGCGGTGATCTTTTGCGCCGCGACTCCGCGGCGCGGAGCCGGCGCACCTATTCGGTCTCGCGGGCGGATGGCCCCGAGGGATGTCAAAGAGCGAGGGAGCGCGGGCGCCAAACGACCGCCATCCTAGTAAACAATCCGGCAGCCTTCCGGCGCCCGCGTGCGGTGCTCTGCCAGTGCCGAGGGTGCTGTCACATCGTCAGCGAGCCGTTGGTCCCACCCTGTCGCGTCCACCGCGGGGCTTACGTGTCAGGACCGCGGGCGACTGCGCGGCTCGAACGTTGAGCGGCGCCGCTGCGCGACGGGCGTCCGTGCAAGGTGTTGCCACCGCTGCACAGCCTCGATCCCCTGCCCCGGCGTCTGAGGAGAGCTTGTTCCTCGCGGCAAACGGATGATCGTAAAATCCGCCGCCTCGGCCAGGTCACCAACGTCCATGCGGAGCACGGCTTCGCCATGACGCCCCGCTTCAGACGCTCAGCTGCTGCGTCCCTCTATCGGGCAAGGCTGCGGGCAGTATGCGGGCGGTGCGGAGGGGCGGGGATAAGTTCAACCCAAAGCGGTCATCAGCCCCTACGCTGCTACTCTAGGCCTTGTGCGTCGTTCCAGTGATGCTGTTTCGAAGCTCGATGGGATTGGCGATGGTGCGGAGCTTCTCGAAGCCTTCGCCAGTGCCAAGGATTGTCACATCGCCATAGTCAAGCAAGCGACCGAGGACTGATTGATCGATCTGGACGCTCTCGACCTTGTCCATGTTCATCTCGTTGGTCTGCCGCCGGATGAGACCTTTCTTGTAGATGACCCGCCGGTCGGTGACTGCGATCTCGGTGACCCACCACCGCAACCATTGCTGGATCAGGAGAACGACTGCACCGAGCGCGAGGGCGTATGCCGCATACCGCCAAATTCCCGGCAGGAGCCGTGTTTCGCTGAGCCAGTAAGCGACCACCGCCAGGAGTGCAACCGCAACGCCGGGCCAGTACCCTATCCAATGAATGGACGAGATTTGCCGGAGCTGCTCACCCGGCTGCAAGACGCGCTGAACGTAGCTCATGACCACGATTCTCCTTCTGGGCGGAGCCGCCTGTTTCGTTACGAACGTTCTTCCCAGTCGACCCAGTCCACCGGATGAGCCTCGAGATACGCGCCGACGGCTGCGCCAAGCGTCGGGAAAAACGCTCGCTCGCCGAGCTGGCTGAACAAGCCGAAGCGCTTCAACTTATCCTTCACCGGGTCTTTCAGTTCCGCAAAGCAGAACTCGATGCCCGACTCCCGCAAAGCCTGATCGAGCTCCGCCAGAATGTCAGCGGCTGTGATGTCGACACTCGTTACGGGCTCGGCCGCCACGACGAGCCAGCGCACGGGGGTTGGCGACTTGTCGGCAGCTTCAAGGACCCGTTCCTGAAACAACTCGGCATTGGCGAAAAACAATGGTGCGTCCCAGCGGAAGAGGACAAGGCCCGGGATGCGACGCGCATCGGGATAGCGAGTGATGTCGTGATAGCCCTTGACGCCGTCTGCCCTTCCCAAGACGGCGGAGTGAGGGCGCCATGCATCCCAGAGAAATTCGATGATGGCGACTACCACCGCCAGCGCGATCCCCGGGATAGCACCCAGAACCGCGACGCCGGCAAGACAGAGCATTGAAAGCCAGAACTCCCATTGCTGCACTCGATAAATGCGGATGAGGTCCTTTACTTCGATGAGTCCGATTGCTGAGGCAATGACGACGGCAGCTAGTGCACTGTTGGGCAGGTGCTGAAGCAAATTCGGCGCCGCGACGAGAAGCAGTGCGACGGCTAGCGCACCGACCACACCGGTCATCTGCGTTTTTGCACCGGCCGCCTCAGCAACGGGCGTCCGCGAAGAACTGCTGCTGACGGGGAAGCCCTGAAAAAAACCAGCCGCAAGATTGGCGGCTCCAAGCCCGACCATTTCCTGGTTGGGGTCGACATAGGTTCGCGTGCGGGCCGCATAGGAGCGTGAGAGCACACTGGTATCCGCGAACGAGACCAGAGCGACGGCGAGACCGCCTGACAGCACCGCCGTGAAATCTGAAGAGGCGATCCACGGAATCGCGAAGGAAGGCAGGCCCTGCGGAAGGGGACCTAGGACCGAGACGCCGGCACGCTCGGCGAGCCCGAGCACACCAACAACAACTGTCGCGCCAACGACCGCTATCAATATTCCGGGCAACGTCTTGCTACCCTTGAGCAGCAAGATCACGGCCAGTGTGCCTACTCCGACCAGAGCCGCGATCCAGTTCACTCCTCCGCCGAAGATCTCAACTCCAATGGCCCACAGATCTCGAAGCGGGCCATGACTATCGATCGAAAAGCCGAACAGCTTGGGCAGTTGGCTGACCAAGACCGTCAACGCAATGCCATTCATGTATCCATATCGTATCGGCTTGGAGAGCAGCTCGGTTATGAAGCCGAGCCGCGCCAATCCTGCTGCAACGCAGACAGTACCCGAGACAATCGCCATCATGCTGGCGAGAGCCACCGCTCGCATCGGGTCTCCGCCCGAGAGCGGTAAAACCACAGCCAGGATCACCGCAGCCAGTGAGGAATCCGGACCTAGGACGAGGATACGGCTGGGTCCGAACAGCGCGTATGCCAGCAACGGGATGATGGTGGCGTACAAGCCGTAAATTCCCGGGACGCCAGACGCGACGGCGTAGGCGATGCCCACAGGCACAAGCATGGTCGTAAGGACGAGGCCGGCTACGAGATCATGCCTGAACGTGGCTGGATCGTAATGGCGTAGCGTTTGAAGCCCGGGCAGCCAATGCATCAAGCCAGTTTCATTGGTTGACCGCCGGGGTCGCCGCGATGGGCGGCCTCGTTCTTTGATCGGCGACGCGGTCGGATCAGTGGTCATGCGCGGCACTATCTAGTTGCACTGGGTTGCACGACCTCATGCGGTAACTGTTATGTTCGTCGCCGGAGCATTATCCCACTGGACTTGCGCTGCAAGAGGTTCCAAGCCTTAAAACGGCATGCCGCCTGCGGGCCAGGGCCCCTTGCCGTACACCCGCAGCCGCCACCTCGTGCGCGACCAACGGGGAGGAAGCCAATGATGTTGAAATGGCTGCTTGCGTTTGTCCCGATCGCGATCGCGCTGGAGTACCTCGCGCCGCAGAGCCATCTCCTGATTTTCGTCGCGGCGGCGATTGCCATCCTACCCCTAGCCGCCTGGCTCGGCCGGGCGACGGAACAGCTGGCTGACCGCTCGGGCGAGGGAGTTGGCGGTCTCCTCAATGCGACTTTCGGCAACGCCGCAGAGCTGATAATCGCGCTCGTCGCCCTGCGCGCCGGGCTTCATGATGTGGTGAAGGCCACGATCGTCGGGTCGATCGTGGGAAATATCCTGCTGGTGCTTGGAGCGGCCATGCTTGCCGGCGGCTTGCGCCATCCGGAGCAGCACTTCAATGAATTGGCTGGGCGCGCTCAAGCCACGATGCTGACGCTAGCGGCAATCGCACTCGTGATCCCTGCCGCCTATGCCGCATTGGTGGGAGAGATCTATCCGGGCGGAGGAGAGGCTCTCAGCATTTCGATTTCGTTGGTGCTGCTCGCCGTCTATGCCGCGTTTCTCCTGTTTTCACTTTGGACTCACTCTCAACTCTTTCCGGGGCGTCGACGCGGCTGAGAACGTCGCACATTCGGAGCCCTGGCCGCTTGGGCAGTCGATCGCGGTGCTCGCCGGAGCCACTGTCGCGATCGCATGGCTGAGTGAGATCCTGGTCGGCGCCATTGAGCCCACCGCGCACGAGCTCGGTCTCAGCAATATCTTTGTGGGCGTATTCATAGTCGCCATTCTTGGCAATGCCGCCGAGCATGCTACGGCCATCACGGCAGCATTGAAGAACCGCATGGACCTAAGCCTTTCCATTGCCATTGGATCGAGCGTGCAGGTCGCGTTGTTCGTTGCGCCTCTGCTGGTTCTGGCAAGTTTGGTCGTCGGGCCCCAACCTATGGATCTTCTTTTCGGCAAGGGCCTAGTTCTCGCCGTCCTGCTGGCCGTTCTCATCACCGGACAGGTTGCCGGCGACGGCCGGTCAAATTGGCTGAAGGGGGTGCAGCTCCTAGCGGTCTACCTGATTTTGGGCCTGGCCTTCTTTCTTATTCCACAGGTCTAGCGATTGTTGGGTGCCTCTCCTGGGCTATAGCTCTCCGCACCATTGCTTTGCGCAGTACCTCAAAGATGACTGCCGTCGACCATCCAAACAGAAGCACTCCGTTCATTGCCGTTATCGGCCCAAGCAACCGCCATCGCTCCACGGGAAGAACGTCGCCATAGCCAAGTGTCGTGTAGTTTACGAAGGCAAAGTACAGGAAATCTGAATTGGGTGGGGCCGCATCAACGAGACCGTAGGCCAGCGACCAAACGATGACCTCGCACGCGTGTGCGGTCATCAAAACAGAAACCGTTGCAACCATCACAGCAATCAACAGTAGGTTTGGCCGCGACGCAGCTCTAGCGATCGTCACTTGCGATGCCCGCACCACTGCCACCATGACCAAAGCATGGATCACGATGTTGCAGATGCTGATGGCACCGCCCATCATGAATTGGCGAACCATAGCGTCGTCCTCCCTCGGGACTTTGCAGATACGAACCGCTCGCATACCCATGTCCAGAAGCGACAATGAGCACGGCTGCCTACGAACCTCAACGCGTTGCATGACTGGCCATTGCTGATCACAGACGGCCGAGAAGTCAGCGGACAATGTCTGCTACATGCGGGCGCACAGTTCGGTGCTGACCACACGCAACATCAGCGCAGCAGATCGCGCCGTCGCCTCTGCAGCCGACTATCGGTACGCCCCGAGGGCGTCAGTAACTGAACAGGTCTCGGAGCGAACGAGAGCTGAACCTCGCGGCCCGCTCAGAGTTAGGCCTTTACCGGGCGGTGTGCCGACCGGTAGCGATCTCCCCCGTCCTACCGAGACATCGTCTGGCGGTGCAGGGTCCCCTCGACCTCGCACCAGCGCGTAAGCGCGCGCGCCCGGCCCTCAACCCCCGAGGGCTGGGCGTTGCTAGCGCGTGTCCGTTGCTATCGCGTGTCGGGAGGACGGAGCCGCGTTGATCGGGCAAGGCGCCGGCGGCGCGTTTAGACGCTCGCACGATGTAGCCGTCTGCGCTCTGATCGACGCGCGGACGGGTGCTTCTGTCCGAGATCGCACACAACGAATGGCACTCGGACAAAATTTCGCATCGCAACATCCGCTCCACGTCGGTTTAGGGTGCGGGTTGCGCGGCTGCATGCTGTCAGTCACCTGCTGCGCGCCTTTGGGTGGCTGTCGATTGGGACTGCGGGCCTCATGCTCGCTCCTACGGAACGCGACCGCATCGCGCCCCAAGGGTACCCACTATGCAAAATCTTTCAGGCTCCACTGTTTTGATTGTCGGCGACACACCGGACGTGTCTGACCTGCGCACGCGCCTGGTCGAATCCGGCGCAACCGTGCACGTCGTCAGTGTCGCCGGAGCATCCCTCCTGGTTCACCAGAAGCAGATAGACAGCGCCTTCATCGCCGCCAACCTCGACGAGAGCACTCAGCAACTGTGCGCCGAACTGGACTCGCTCGGAATAGCCCGGGTGTTCCTCACACCCGAGCGCGCAGCGCTCCAGCCGACGTTCGCGAGTGGTCAGCTTAAGAACTTGCGGCGCAAGTTGCGGGCTGCAGCCATAGCCTGAAAATTCAGTATTGGATTGTCGTGAGACTCAGCGGGTGTCTCTCACGGCATGCCTGCGGCGGCGCTCGTCGAGGGCCGGGCGTCGCCGCCATTCTCTCTCTCTCTCTCGCACAATCGTGTTTGATCCCTGCTCATTGTCTCAGCGGTTTGGGCCTTGTTGCTGCACCACTGCCGACGCGTAGTTTGCATCGGGCCCCACTGCGTGGGTGATCGCATAAATCCCCGACACTATGGTAACTGCGGCGACTGCGGCCAAGAGCAGCGACATCCCCGTGCTCGGTATTGTCCGGCGCCTGTCCGCCAGCGGATCGTGCGACCTGTCGTAATGGGCCATGGGGCTTCTCCTGTCGGTTTGACGGCGAAATTCCCATGCGTCTGAATGGTTCCGCAGCCGGCAAGGCCTGAGATTGAGCACTCACTGAGACGATTACGCGAACGCGATTTAGCCGAACGCTCACGGCCGCATCAGATGGGGACACGCCTGCAAGCCGCAATATTGAACGGCAAACCGTTTCAATGCTGCCCTGCGGCTTAACCTGATCTTGCTAGGAAGAACCGCGGGCAAGCAAGAGTTTGAAGGCGCCCGACAGGATGCAGGGGCTTCCCTCGCGTCGCGGTTCCTCTCAACGATATTCGCGGTATGCTCGACCAGTTCCTCGGCGAGCGGAGAGGATGATAGGATAATCCGCTTCTGCTCCAGCAGCGCTGACAAAAGCCGACCGCTCCGACCCTGCCCGACGAGTGGAGTGCGCGTCATGAATAGATTGCTCGCAGCGCTGTTGATCGCATTCGCGATGGCTGGAAATAACTTCGCGCTGGCACAGGACGCCAAGCTCACAACGCCGGCCGGCGATGCGGCGCCGACGATGTCGAAGCAGGAGCTGGATCAGCTCTTGGCGCCCATCGCGCTTTATCCTGATGATCTCCTGTCCAGCGTGCTGATGGCTTCCACGTATCCGTTGGATATCGTCCAGGCCGCGCGGTGGCGTGCCCAAGGTGCGAACGCCAAGCTCAAGGGAGATGCGCTTGCCAAGGCGCTTGAGGCGCAGGATTGGGATCCGAGCGTCAAGGCGCTCGTGCAGTTCCCCGACGTGCTGAAGACGATGAGCGACAAGCTCGACTGGACGCAGAAACTCGGCGAAGCGTTCCTCGCGCAGCAAGATGAGGTGATGGACGCGATCCAGGTGCTGCGAGAGAAGGCCGATCAAGCCGGCAATCTCAAGAGCAACAAACAGCAGAAGGTCTCCAAGGAGGGGAGCGCCATCGTGATCGCACCGGCGAACCCTGAAGTGGTCTACGTGCCGGTGTACGAGCCATCGGTCGTCTACGGGCCGTGGTGGTATCCCGATTACCCGCCCTACTACTGGCCGCCTTACTCCGGCGCATTCGTGTCGGGCTTCTTCTGGGGCGCCGGCATTGCGGTTGCCAACTCGCTTTGGGGTTGGGGCCATTGCGATTGGCGCGGGCGCAACATCGACATCGATGTCAACAAATGGAACCGCATCAACGTCAACCGGGGGAAGATCACGTCAGGCAAGTGGGCGTTCGATCCGGCGCATCGCGGCCCGGTTCCCTACAAGAACAAGGCGGCGCGCGAGAAGTACGGCCAAGCCGACCGGAAGAAGACGGCGAACAAGGATTTCCGCGGCTTCGACAAGGGCGACGCCGACCGCTCGCAAATCGAAGCCAGGCTGAAAGATACCGATCACGGGGCGATCAAGGACAAGCGCGGCGACGGCGCGGGAGCCAATCGCAAGGACAAGGGTGCCAAGCTGCCGTCGTCGCGCGATCTTCCCAAAGCCGGCGACCGCAAGCGCAGCGGCACGCCCGATCGCGCTGCCGCCAAGCGACCCTCGCCCGCGGCTTTCGACGTCAAGCGCGGCAGCGACGTGCGCAGATCTGCCGACCGGGGTCACGCCAGCCGCGTCGCGATGTCGAGCCCTCGCGGTCGCGGCGGGGGAGGCGGCGGTGGGCGCGGCGGCGGCGGACGGCGCCGGTAGCTTGCACGAGCATAGATGCGGAGGATGGTATGAAGCGCTCCGAACCGGTGAACCGCAAGATCGGCCAATGGTCGCTGACGACGCTCGCAGCGCTGCTGGTTGCGGGCGCCGCAAGCGTGACCACGGTGGCGGCCGCATCGCAGCAGGCAACCTATAAGTCGCCGCAGGAAGCCGTCGAGGCGCTCGTGGCGGCAGTCAAGTCGGGCGGCATCGACAGCATCGTCGCCGTGCTGGGCGACAAAGGCCGCGAGCTTGCAAGTTCAGGGGACGCCGTCGCCGACGCCGCCGCACGCGAGCGGTTCGGATCCGCCTACGCGGAGAGCCACGATCTGAAAACAGAAGGCGACGCCCGTGCCGTACTCCTGATCGGCAAGGACGAGTTTCCCTTCGCTATCCCGATCGTTGCCGATGCGGGCGCGTGGCGGTTCGATACTGAAGCGGGCGTCCTCGAAATCCTCGACCGGCGCATCGGTGAGAACGAGCTGGCCGCAATCGAGGTGCTGCGCGCCTACGTGGACGCGCAGCGCGAATATGCCGAGGCCGACCGTGACGGAAACGGCGTGCAATACGCCCACAAGCTGCTGAGCAGCGAGGGCAAGAAGGATGGTCTTTTCTGGCCAACCGCCGACGGCGAGCCGGAAAGTCCGTTCGGCCCGCTCATCGCCGAGGCGCGCGCCGAGGGCTACCGGCGTAAAGCCGACGGGCCCACACCCTATCACGGGTATCTGTTCAAGGTGCTGACGGCCCAGGGGAAGGACGCTCCGGGCGGCGCGCGTGACTACGTTATTGGCGGACGCATGATCGGCGGCTTCGGCCTGGTCGCAGCGCCTGCCGAATACGGCAATTCGGGCGTCATGACGTTCATCGTCGACCACGACGGCGTCGTTTTCCAGAAGGACCTCGGGCGAGACACCTCGCGCATCGCCGCAGCTATGAAACGGTTTAATCCCGATAGCACCTGGGGCAAGGTCCCTAACCCCTGATCCCGCTCTGGGCCTGATGCGGGCGCGCAATTCTGAGGTGCTGGCCACGCGCTGCGATCAGCGCAGCAGATCGCGGGCGGCGGCCTCGATGCCGAGCGTAATGCGCGCCAGCTTGTCGTAGGCGACCTTGTCGGGCGTATCCGTCGGCTTGTGATAGTCGCGGTAGCGGAACGGCGCCGTGTCGGTGACCATGATCGCCGGATAGCCGAGCATCCAGAACGACCAGTGATCCGACCAGCCGATGCCCGGAATGTTGTCGGGCGCCGTGCCGCCGATGGTCGGGAATTGCGCGTGCCGGCGGAAAGCGGCGACGACATCGTGCAGGAAGGCGCGCCCGCCAGGTAGCGCCACGAAGGCGATGAAATTGCCGACGTCGGAGAATATGTAGCTGAAGGGGAACGGATAGCTTTGCGAGCCGGGCGCGTCCGAGAACGATCCGATCGTCTCCAGCGAGATCATGCCGAGCAGCTTCTCGCCGCTGTCGTGCAGCGCCTTGGCGTAGCGGTAGCTGCCCATCGCCTCGGTGCGGTCGTACGGCGGCTCCTCGTTGACGAACAGCACGAGGCGCAAACGTTTGTCGGTGAGCGGCACGTCCTTCAACAGGCGCGCCAGCTCCAGCACGGCGGCCGAGCCGCTGCCATTGTCGTTGGCGCCGGGCGCGATACCCGCTGAATCATAGTGCGCCCCGATGACGAGGCTTTCCGTTGCGGGCGTGGCGCCGGGGGGCGCCAGCTCGACCGAGATATTGCGCACAGCCTTGCCTTCGGTTTCGTACACCTGCAACTGCGGGGTATAGCCGAGAGCCTTCAGCTCGCCTTCGATGTAGGCGGCCGAACGCTCGAGCGCGGGATAGTACGCGACGTTGTGCGGCTCGCTGGCGATGGCTTTGACGTGGCGGGCCAACCGCTCGGCAAGATCGGTCTCGGCGGCCGTCGGCGGCGCCTGCTGTCCAGCATACGGCTCGCCCGGCAGGCTGAGCGAATACCAGTATGCCGCGGCGAGTGCCGCGAGCAGCAGGACCAGCAGCCCTGCAACAAACAGAGCCACCATCTTGATCACGCCAGTGTCCCGTTAGTCGGCATCGGCGCCCGCATCGTCGGCGCCGGCACCGGCGCCGGTCAATTCCTCAGCCCGCTCGATCTCGCGCTGGCGCTGGCGCTCACGCTCCTTCTCGCGCTCGCGCTCTTTCTCCTTCACGCGGTCGATCTCGGCCTGCTCCATGCGCGCATCGACATAGGCGCCGACGGCTTCCTTCAGATCCTCGGTCTTGTTCTCGAAGAAGTGGTTGGCGCCGGGGATGACCTGGTGGGTGATCTTGATGCCGCGCTGCGTCTTCAGTCGCTGCGACAGCTCACCGACCGAGTTCGACGGTACGACGCGGTCCTTGTCGCCGTTGATCATCAGGCCGGACGAAGGGCAGGGGGCGAGGAACGAGAAGTCATAGAGGTTGGACGGCGGGGCAACGCAGATGAACCCCTCGACCTCGGGGCGGCGCATGAGCAGCTGCATCGCAATCCAGGTGCCGAACGAGACGCCGGCGATCCAGCAGCTCTTGGCGTCCGGCTTGACGATCTGCAGCCAGTCGAGCGCCGAGGCGGCGTCCGACAGTTCGCCCGGGCCGCCATCCCAGATGCCCTGGCTGCGGCCGACGCCGCGGAAGTTGAAACGCAGCACCGAGAAGCCGCGCTCCACGAAGGTGTGATAGAGCGTGTAGACGACCTGATTGTTCATGGTCCCGCCGAACTGCGGGTGCGGGTGCAGGATCAACGCGATGGGGCTGTCGTTGGCCGGCTCATGGTGGTAGCGGGCCTCGATGCGGCCTGCCGGCCCATTGATAATCAGCTCGGGCATCGTGTTTCCAACTCTTTAGGGGCTGCGGATCGGCCGGCTGCGGGGTGCGCGGCGGAGCCCTTTTAGACAGGCCGTGGAATCGGCCATGCCGAAACCTTGACTTGCGGGCTCGGAATTTTCATATTCCTATAGACTTTAGAACCGTTCGAAAGAGTATCGGCCGGATTTACGGGCCAGCTCCTCGACGGTGGCGCTTCTTAGCACATGGCCCGGTGCCGATTGCAAGAGAAAGCGCCCGCAGGCAGCCGGCGTGGCGGCAGTGGAGGATGTGGCGTGGAGTTGAACACCAAGGCCCGGTACGCGGTCATGGCCATGGCCGATCTCGCCAAGAATGGCGCGATCGCCGCTGTTCCCCTCTCGGCCATCGCCGAGCGGCAGAATCTGTCTTTGGCTTATCTTGAGCAGATCTTTCTGCGGCTGAGGCGCGCCGGGCTGGTGGCGAGCGCGCGCGGCCGCTCCGGCGGCTACGTGCTGGCGCGACCGGCAGGGGCCATCCACATCGATGAGATCATGCAGGCGGTCGAGGAGGAGACGCGACTGACGCGCTGCCTCGATAGCGAAACGGGATGCGTCGGCGACCGCCGCTGCCTGACGCACGGCCTGTGGCATGCGCTGGGCGCGCACATTGTCGCGTTCCTCGCCAACGTTTCGCTGCAGGAGGTCGTCGACGGCATTCCGGCGGCCAAGTTGCCCGAGCGCGTGCCCCGCCGTCAGCCGGAGATGATCGGATCGTGACGCAGGCTCGCACATATTTGGATCACAACGCGTCATCGCCCCTGCGGCCGGCGGCGCGCGCGGCGATGCTTGCCGCACAAGATACGATCGGCAACCCGTCGTCGGTGCACGCCGAGGGCCGGCGGGCGCGTGCCATGATCGATACCGCGCGCGAGCAAGTCGCCGCGCTGGTCGGCGCCAAGCCGAGCGAGGTCGTGTTCACCAGCGGCGCAACGGAAGCCAATAATTGTGTGATGGCGGGCGGCTGGAAGGTCATCTGCGTTTCGGCCATCGAGCACAACTCGGTGCTCGCCCCGGCGCGCGCGTCGGGCGCCAAGGTGATTGCGCTGCCGGCTAGCAAGGACGGCGTTGTCGATCTGCAGTCGGTTGCGGGTTCGCTCGCGCATGCGAGTGCCGGCGGCGCTCGCGTGCTGCTCAGCGTGATGATGGCCAACAACGAGACGGGTGTCATTCAGCCGGTCGCGCAAGCCGCCGCCATGGCGCACGAGCACGGCGTCGCGCTGCACATCGACGCGGTGCAGGCTCCCGGGCGCCTGCCGCTGAACTTCGCCGAGCTCGGCGCCGACACACTGGTTGTTTCCGCGCATAAGCTCGGTGGACCGCGCGGCGTCGGCGCCCTGATCGTGCGCGACGGCGTCAATCTGCCGGCCTTCGTCAAGGGCGGCGGCCAGGAGCGTCGGCGGCGCGGCGGCACCGAGAACGTTGCCGGCATCGTCGGCTTCGGCGCCGCTGCAGCGGAAGTTGTCCGCGAGGCAGACGCTGCGCAGCGCATGGCAGCTCTGCGCGACAAGCTCGAAGCCGGTGTCATGGCGGCGACGCCGACTATCTTCATCGTTGGTCGCGGCGCCGCACGCGTCGCCAACACTTCGTGTCTGGCCCTGCCCGGCAAGGCGGCCGAGACGACGGTCATTCGCCTCGACCTCGAAGGCGTGGCGGTCAGTGCCGGTGCTGCCTGCACGTCGGGCAAGGTCGGCGCCAACAGCGTGGTGGAAGCCATGGGACTGGGGTCTGACATCGCCCGCTCGACGGTGCGCGTCAGTCTCGGCCCGCAGACGAGCGAAGGCGACATCGCCGCCTTCCTGGCGGCTTGGAACAAGGTTGCGGCGGGCGCGGCGCTAGCCGCGTAAGCCTCGAATACGGACGTTGAAAGGGTAGTTATGGCAGCGGTTCAAGAGACGATCGAGCAGGTCCGCAAGATCGACGTCGACCAGTACAAGTACGGGTTCGAGACCAAGATCGCGTCGGTGAAGGCGCCGAAGGGCCTCAGCGAGGATACGGTGCGCTTCATCTCGGCCAAGAAGGGCGAGCCGGAGTGGATGCTCGAATGGCGGCTGGAAGCGTATCGGCGCTGGCTCAACATGGTCGAGCCGACGTGGGCCAACGTGACCTACCCGAAGATCGACTTCCAGGAACTCTACTTCTACTCCGCGCCGCAATCGACGGAGGGGCCGAAGAGCCTCGCCGATGTCGATCCGGAGCTGCTGGCGACTTACGCCAAGCTTGGCATCCCGCTGATGGAGCAGGAGCTGCTCGCCGGCGTGAAGAGCAATCGCGTCGCCGTCGACGCCGTGTTCGACAGCGTTTCGGTGGTGACGACCTTCAAGGCGGAGCTAGCCAAGGCCGGCGTCATCTTCTGCTCGATCTCCGAGGCCGTGCGCGAGCACCCCGAGCTCGTCAGGAAGTACCTCGGCTCGGTCGTGCCGCAGGGCGACAACTACTACGCGGCGCTGAACTCGGCGGTGTTCTCCGACGGCTCGTTCGTCTACGTGCCGGAGGGTGTGCGCTGCCCGATGGAGCTGTCGACCTACTTCCGCATCAACGAGAAGCAGACCGGCCAGTTCGAGCGCACGCTCATCATCGCCGACAAGGGCGCGTTCGTGTCCTATCTCGAAGGCTGCACGGCGCCGATGCGCGACGAGCATCAGTTGCACGCGGCCGTCGTCGAGCTGATCGCGCTCGATGACGCCGAGATCAAGTACTCGACGGTGCAGAACTGGTACCCGGGCGACAAGAACGGCAAGGGTGGCATCTATAACTTCGTGACCAAGCGCGGCGACTGCCGCGGCCACAACTCGAAGATTTCGTGGACGCAGGTGGAGACCGGATCGGCCATCACCTGGAAGTACCCGAGCTGCATCCTGCGCGGCGACAACTCGCGCGGCGAGTTCTACTCGATCGCCGTGTCGAACGGCTGGCAGCAGGTCGACTGCGGCACCAAGATGATCCATCTCGGCAAGAACTCGTCGAGCCGCATCATCTCCAAGGGCATCGCCGCCGGGCATTCGCAGAATACCTATCGCGGGCTCGTCTCGGCGCACCGCAAGGCGACGGGCGCGCGCAACTTCACCAACTGCGACTCGCTGCTCATCGGCGACAAGTGCGGCGCGCATACGGTGCCCTACATCGAGGCGAAGAACTCGACGGCGCACTTCGAGCACGAGGCGACGACGTCGAAGATCTCCGATGACACGCTGTTCTATTGCCGCCAGCGCGGGCTGTCGCAGGAGGAAGCGATCGCCCTCGTCGTCAACGGTTTCGTGCGCGACGTGCTGCAGCACCTGCCGATGGAGTTCATGGCCGAGACGCAGAAGCTGATCGGCATCTCGCTCGAAGGCTCGGTCGGCTAGTCGCGCTTCTTGAAACGGTAATATCCCGCAGCTCGGCGGCTGCACATTGAAGTCGGACGGAGTGAGCAATGCTCGAGATTAAGGACCTGCACGTGAAGATCGCCGACGAGGATCGAGAGATCCTCAAGGGGCTGTCGCTGACCATCCCCAAGGGCGAGGTGCATGCCATCATGGGCCCGAACGGTTCGGGCAAGTCGACGCTCGCCTACGTCATCGCCGGCCGCGAGGACTACGAGGTGACCGGCGGCGACATCCTGTGGAACGGCGAAAGCATCCTCGAGATGGAGCCGGAAGAGCGCGCCGCCAAGGGCGTGTTCCTCGCCTTCCAGTATCCGATGGAGATCCCCGGCGTCGCCGGTCTGACGTTCCTGCGCACGGCCACCAACGCGGTGCGCAAGGCGCGCGGTGAGGCTGAGATGACGACGCCCGAGTTCATGAAGTTCGTCAAGGCCAAGGCCGCGCGGCTCAACATCGAAATGGACATGCTGAAGCGGCCGGTGAACGTCGGCTTCTCGGGCGGCGAAAAGAAGCGCTCGGAAATCCTGCAGATGGAAGTGCTGGAGCCGGCGCTGTGCGTGCTCGATGAGACCGATAGCGGCCTCGACATCGACGCGCTGCGCATCGTCGCCGATGGCGTCAACTCGATGCGCTCGAAGGACCGTTCGATGCTGGTCATCACCCACTACCAGCGGCTCTTGAACTACATCGTGCCGGACCGTGTTCACGTCATGGTCGATGGCACGATCCGCAAGTCGGGCGATGCTTCGCTGGCCAAGGAGCTGGAGAAGTCGGGCTACGCCGAATACCAGGCGAAGGCGGCCTGAGATGCAGCGTGAGTTACCCGTCGGTGATGGTTTGGTGGCAGCGTCCGGCGCGGCGCGCTCCATGGAGAGCGAAGCGCACGTGCGGACAGATACGGCGCCGGGGAGGCGCGAGATGAACGTAGCGGTTTTGAAGACGAAGGCGGAGCAGTCGCTCGCCGAAGCATTCTCCGGCATCGCAGCGGAGCTGCCGGGCGGGCCGGAGGTGCGCAAGGTGCGCACCGAGGCCATGCGGCGGTTCGGAGCTATCGGCCTGCCGCATCGGCGCGTCGAAGCTTGGAAATTCACCGACCTGCGCAACCTGATGAAAGAGGCGCTGCCGATGGCGGCGCGCAAGGCTGTGCGGGTAGCCGAGGCGGACGTCAACGCTGCCCTGGGGCCGCTTGCCGCCATCGATGCGCATCGCGTGGTCTTCGTCGACGGCCTCTATGCGCCTGATCTCTCGGCGCTGGTGGCCGACGGCGCTGTCACCGTTGCCTCGCTGGCGACGGTTCTCACCGACGATAAGACCGCCGCGGAGCTGCTGCGCGTCGGCGACCGCGACGACGACGCCGTGCTGGCGCTCAACATCGCGTACGCTCGCGATGGCGCGGTGATCGACGTCGCCGCCAACGCCAAGCTGGAGAAGCCGGTGCTGCTCGTTGCGCTGCGTGCGGGCAACGATCCGCTGCTCGTCGCCTCCCGCAACTTCGTGCGCGTCGGTGACGGCGCTGAGGCGACGATTATCGAGGCGCACGTGGCGACGCCGACGGCGGCCAAGGAGTTCCAGCTCAATACGGCGACCAAGATTGTTGCCGGCGCCGGTACGGCCATCTCGCATGTGAAATGCACCCTCGAATCCGGCGGCGGCGTGCACCTTTCCAACTGGCTCGTTGATCTGGGCGCCGATGCCGACTATCGCGGCTTCCACTTCACCGCCGGCACGGCGCTGGCACGCAACCAGATCAGCGTCCTCTTCACCGGCACCGGAAGCAAGATCGACCTGTCGGGCGCCTTCCTCGCCCGCGGCAACGAGCACATCGACACCACGCTCGTCGTCGACCACGCGGTTCCCCAGTGCACCAGCCGCGAGCTGTTCAAGGGCGTGCTCGACGGGCACGCACGCGGCGTCTTCCAGGGCAAGGTCATCGTGCGCCCGGATGCGCAGAAGACCGACGGCAAACAGATGGCGCAGGTGCTGATGCTGTCGCCGGATACCGAGTTCGAACTCCAAGCCGGAGCTGGAGATCTACGCCGACGACGTCGTCTGCGGCCATGGCTCGACCAGCGCCGCTATTGACGATGATCTACTGTTCTATTGCCAGTCGCGCGGCATTCCCGAGGCGCAGGCGCGCGCCCTGCTGATCGAGTCGTTTGTCGGCGAGGCGCTGGAGAAGGTGGAGCGCGAGGACGTGCGCGACGCACTGACGGAGCTGGCACGCACCTGGCTGCACGCGGTGGCGCCGGCGAAAGGCACGTAATGACGACAGGTATCCGCGAGATCGGCGATAAGCGCGAAACGGTGCGTCCGGCGGTGCCGGGCGGGGTCGCTGGTAGCGCGTACGACGTCGATCTCATCCGTGCCGACTTTCCGATCCTTTATCGCGAAGTCTACGGAAAGCCGCTTGTCTATCTCGACAACGCCGCCTCGGCGCAGAAGCCGCGCTCGGTCATCGACACGATGGATCACGTCTATCGCTTCGAGTACGCCAACGTGCATCGCGGGCTGCACTACCTGTCGAACACGGCGACGCAGCGCTTCGAGGATGCGCGCGAAACCGTGCGCCGCTTCCTCAACGCCGGCAGCGCCGATGAGATCATCTTCACGCGCAACGCCACGGCGGCGATCAACCTCGTCGCCGATTCGTTCCTCGCCGGCATCGGCGAGGGCGACGAGATCGTCCTGTCGATCATGGAGCATCACTCCAACATCGTCCCCTGGCACTTCCATCGCGAGCGCAACGGTGCGGTGCTGAAATGGGCGCCGATCTCCGACAGCGGCGAGTTGCTGCTCGAGGAGTTCGAGCGGTTGCTGACGCCGCGCACCAAGCTCGTCGCCATCACGCATATGTCGAACGTGCTCGGCACGCTGGTGCCCATTCGCGAGGTCATCCGCCTGGCGCACGAGCGCGGCATTCCCGGTGCTCGTCGACGGCAGCCAGTCGGCCGTGCACCTCGGCGTCGACGTGCGCGAGCTCGACGCCGATTTCTACGTGTTCACCGGCCACAAGACGTACGGGCCGACCGGCATCGGCGTGCTGTACGCCAAGCGGGCGCATCTCGACGCCATGCGCCCCTATCAGGGCGGCGGCGGCATGATCGAGCACGTCGCCGTCGATCGCATCACCTACGGCAAGACGCCGCACAAATTCGAGGCCGGGACGCCGCCGATCGTCGAGGCGATCGGGCTGGGCGCGGCGCTCAACTACATGATGCAGGTCGGACGCGACAACATCGCCCGGCACGAGGCGGAGCTGCGCAGTTACGCGCAGGCGCAGCTCGCCGAGCTGCCGTGGCTGACGACGTACGGCAACGCGCCGGGCAAGGGCGGCATCATCTCGTTCACGATGGAGGGTCTGCACCCGCACGACATCGCCACGATCATCGACCGCTCGGGCGTGGCCGTGCGTGCCGGCCATCACTGCGCGCAGCCGCTGATGGAGCGCTTGGGCGTCACGGCGGTGTGCCGCGCCTCGTTCGCTATGTACAACACCAAGCAGGAAGTGGACGCGCTCGTCGACGCGCTGAAGCGCGCGCACGAGCTGTTCGCGTAACGAGGGTATCGCCATGGACGACGGCAAACCAAACGACAGCGAAGTTTCGATCGAGAAGGTCGAGGCGGTTACCTTCGCCTGCCGGCGACCGACGGACGATCTAGGAGGCGCTCGATGCCTTCGAGCCGCTGCGCAACGACATCATCGCGGCGCTGAAGACCGTCTACGACCCGGAGATCCCGTCCGACATCTACGAGCTCGGGCTGATCTACGACATCGACATCGACGCCGAGCGCAACGTCGCCATCACCATGACGCTGACGGCGCCCGGCTGCCCGGTGGCCGGCGAGATGCCCAAGTGGGTGGAGAACGCGGTCAACGCCGTCCCGGGCGTCAGCAACACCTCGGTCGTGATGACCTTCGACCCGCCGTGGGACATGAGCCGCATGTCGGACGAGGCACGGCTCGCCCTCAACATGTTCTAATTCTAAAAGACCGCGGTTTCACAATGGCCCGACGCTCTCTATATGTGAGACTGACGAAAATCAGGATAGACGCGATGCCCACCCTGCGCATGATGCCCAGCGTTGTTACGATGACCGGCGACGCCGTGCGCCGCGTCAATGCGCTGATGTCGGCCAACCCCGCGTGCGCTGGGTCTCAGGATCGGCGTCAAGAAGGGCGGCTGCGCCGGCATGGAATACACCATGGCGATGGCCGAAACGAAGGGTGCGCATGACGAGGTCGTCGAGCAGGACGGCGCCGTGCTGCTGATCGAGCCCGCCGCCATCATGTACCTGCTCGGCACCGAGATGGACTTCCAGACCGACAAGCTCGCGAGCCAGTTCGTGTTCAACAATCCGAACCAGCGCGGGTCGTGCGGCTGCGGCGAGAGCGTCAACCTGGTGCCGGCGGCCGACGCTCAGCGCCTCGCCAACCAAGATTGATCCCAGCATGACGGCGCCAGCTCCCGAGCCGGACTGGGTCGACGACGTGCTGAGCTTCTGGTTCGACGAACTGGGCCGCAAGGCGCTGGTTCGTGAAGGATGCCGCGGTCGACGCGCAGATCCGCGACCGCTTCCTGCCGCTGATCGAGCAGCTGGCCGCGCAGCCGGTCGACGCGGCGCTGACCAGCGCCGACCGCGCGCTGGCCACGGTCATCGTCGCTCGACCAATTCCCGCGCAACGTGTTCCGCGGCACGCGCGCGCGCTTTCGCCACCGACGCGCTGGCGCTCGGCGTCGCCAAGGCCGCCATCGAGCGCGGCCTCGACCAGCAGATTGCCCGCTGATCGGCGCGTGTTCCTCTATTTGCCGTTCGAGCACAGCGAAGACCTCGCCGATCAAGAGCGCTCGGTGGAGCTGACGGCGGCGCTCGGCGATGAGGAGTACGCGCGCTACGCGGTGCTCCACCGCGACGTGATCAAGCGCTTCGGGCGCTTTCCGCACCGCAACGCCATGCTTGGACGCACCTCGACGCTGGAGGAAATCAAGTTCCTGAAGGAGCCGGGCAGCTCGTTCTAAGAACCCACTTCGAGCCATGAAAAAAGGCGCCGTCGAGGCGCCTTCTTCAGTTTCGGCAATGCGACCCGCGCTATTCGCCGGCGACCTTGGCCGGGCGCTTGACCGGATTGCGCAGGAACGCCGGCACGTTGTCGGCGAAGCCCGAGCGACCGCCTTCCGGCTGGCGCTCGCGCGCACGCTCCGGCCGCTCCTGACGCTCACCGCGCGGCTGCCCGGCCGGCTTCGCGTCGGCGTGACCGTTGCGCGGCTGCTGGCGCTGGCCCGCCACGTGCCGCCGCGGCTGCGACGCGCGCCGCGGTTGCGGATCGCGGCTCGGTCGCAGCACGCGGTTGCGGCGCGACTGCTCGTTGCGCGGCTGCTCGCGGTGTTCGCGACGCGGCTCGCGACGCGTGCTCAGCGCGCTGCTCGGGACGTGCCTCTGCGGCGCGACTCTCGGCGCGACTTCCGGCCGCGGCTCACGCCGCTCACCGCCACGCTTGACCACCACCGCCACGGCGCTCGCCGTGGCGCGGCGCTTGTCGTCGCCGCGTGCCTGAGCCGGTGCACCGCTACTGCGGCCACCGCGCCCACGCTGCGGGACCGGCACGGCCGCCGCGACCGCGGCGCTTCTTGCCGGCTTCGGCGAAGTCTTCATCCGACGGCGCCTCGCCGAGCCACGCGACCGGCTCGCCGAGCATCTTCTCGATGTCCTTCAGCGATTTGAGCTCGTCGGTGGTCACCAGCGAAGTCGAGACGCCTTCCTTGCCGGCGCGGCCGGTGCGGCCGATGCGGTGCACATAATCGTCGGGCTGCCACGGCAGGTCGAAGTTGAAGATGTGGCTGACGTCGGGGATGTCGAGACCGCGGGCGGCGACGTCGCTCGCCGCCAGCAGCTTCAGTTCGCCCGCGCGGAACTTGTCGAGCGTCTCCATGCGCGCCTTCTGATCCATGTCGCCGTGCAGGGCGCCGGCGCTGAAGCCGTGCTTGACGAGCGACTTGTGCAGGATCGCCACCTCGACCTTGCGGTTGCAGAAGATGATGGCGTTCTTGACGTTCTGGCTGGCGATCAGCTCGCGCAGAACCTCGCGCTTGGCCCAGTCCTCGCCGTTGGCGCAGAAGCGGAAGTGCTGGGTGATGGTCTTGGCCGTGGTGGCCGGCGGGGCCGCCTCGATGCGCTCGGGGTCTTTGAGGAACTGGCTGACGAGGCGCGTGATCTCGGGCGGCATCGTCGCCGAGAAGAACAGCGTCTGCCGGCGCGGCGGCAGCAGCTTGCAGATCTTCTCGATGTCGGGGATGAAGCCCATGTCGAGCATGCGGTCGGCCTCGTCGATGACGAGGATCTCGACGCCCATCAGCATGATGCGGCCGCGCTGGAAATGGTCGAGCAGACGGCCCGGCGTGGCGATCAACACGTCGACGCCGCGATCGAGCTTCTTGACCTGATCGTCCATCGACACGCCGCCGATCAGCAGCGCCAGGTTCAGCTTGTTGTTGACGCCGTACTTCTCGAAGCTCTGCGCCACCTGCGCGGCGAGCTCGCGCGTCGGCGCCAGGATCAGCGAGCGCGGCATGCGCGCCCGGGCGCGGCCCGTCTCGAGACGGGTGATCATCGGCAACACGAACGATGCGGTCTTGCCGGTGCCCGTCTGGGCGATGCCGAGAACGTCGCGGCCGGTCACTGCGATCGGGATGGCGGCGGCTTGAATGGGCGTCGGCGTCGTGTAGCCGGCGGCGCTCTATGGCCGCCTGCACCTTGGAGCTCAGTCCGAGCTCCGCGAAGGTCTTAGTTTCCAAAAGTAAACTTCTCCGTCCTGCGTTCATGCATAGCCCGCGCCAACGCCTATCTTGGCGGCAGCGGGTGACGGAGCGCAGGGGGATTGGGATCGCCTAAAGCGGCAAAGAAAATCGGGGTCTCGAAAAGGGACTAATCGAATTAGCAACCCCTGCGCTCGAGCCATGGGTGTGCTGACACATGTTTGGTAAAAGCGCAAGAAAAACCGCGGGATGTGGCGTCGAGCCGCGGCTTTTCTTGCGCATAAGTGTCACGTTCTAGTCATTGTCGTCGATGAGCCAACGGCCGAGCAGGCCGCCAGCGACACCGCCGAGGATCGGAGCCACCCAGAACAGCCACAGCTGGGCCAGCGGCTCGCCCAGGGCGATGAAGGCCGTCGCCAGACTGCGCGCCGGGTTCACCGAGGCGTTGTCGACCGGGATGGCCATGAGATGGATGGCCGACAGGGTGAGGCCGATGGCGATGGCCGCAAAGCCGGCCGGCGCGCGGTCCGACGTTACGCCCATGATGATGAAAATGAAGAGGGCCGTCAGTACCACTTCGATGACGAAGGCCGACAGCATCGAATAGCCGTCGCCGCCATACATGTTGGAGGCGAAGTTGCCGACCTCGAAGCCGCCGCTCTTGCCCGAGGCGATGAGGTAGAACACGAGGGCGGCAGCGATGCCGCCAAGGCACTGCGCGGCGATGTAAGCCGGGGCTTCGCTGGCCGAAAAACGCTTGCCGGCGACAAGGCCCAGCGTCACCGCCGGATTGAAGTGTCCACCGGAGATGTAGCCAACGGCGAAGATCATCGCCATGACCGAAAAGCCGATCGACAGTGCGACGCCGACGATGCCTGCAATCGGAAACGAAAACAGTGCCGCGCCGAGCACCGACGCTACGAGCATGAATGTGCCGATGAATTCGGCGGCGAGCGCTCTGATTCGCATTAGCCCCTCCCCATTTGCTGTCTGTGCTTCGCCGAAACGCGCACGCTGGCAATTGGATGGCACTTGCCGAAGCGGGACAAGGCACCTCAAACACCTCCTTAATGCTTCGTAGGAACATTGGGCAACGGCATTGGCGCATCGCGCACCGGCTGCGTGGCCCGCGTGCAACTTCGCCGCAGCAATCAAATTGCGTTGGCTCGCCGATTTACGATCAGCCAGAATAAGTTGAGCGGATTCGGCGGACCGTAGATCTCAAATCCGGGAAGCGAGCGCATGGCAGCGATTGGAGCGGCGGCCGACACTTCGGTGCGGCGCCGAGAGGCGGAGGCGGCGCGCGAGCGGCCGAATCGGCACGGCGCCGAGGAGGTGCAGTCGCTCAAGGCGCGCGACAATCTCACCAACTGGAAGCATCTGGCGCGCATCTACCTCATCATCGCGGCGGCGGTTGCCGGGGCGGTGTGGATGATCGAGTCGTCGCGCGCCGGCGAGATCTCGTGGTGGTGGACGGTTCCTGCGACGCTCGTCGCCATCATCGTCATCGGCGCTTCGCAGCATCAATTCGGCGGCGCCATCCACGAAGGCACGCACTACATGCTGTTCGCCAACCGCAAGCTCAACGAGCTGGCGTCCGATTGGCTCGCGGCCTTTCCCATCCTGACGACGACCTATCACTTCCGGCTGCATCACCTCGCGCACCACCAGTTCGTCAACGACCCGGAGCGCGATCCCGACATCAGCCAGTTGCACGAAAGCGATCACTGGCTCGACTTCCCGATCACGCACGTCGAGATGCTGTGGGCGCTGCTGAAGCAGCTGTGGATCCCCAATCTCTTCCGCTACACGATCACGCGCGCCCGCTACAGCTCGATGGGCCACGGAGCACAATCCTTACGCCGATCCGGAGCGGCCGGGCACGATCCGTCCGCTGCGCGCCGGCATCGTGTTCGCCGTTGGCGCTCCGTTGCTGATCATCCCGCTGAGCGTCATGGGCTACGCGCTGGCGGTAGCGATCATCCTGCCGCTGATGTGGGCGGCGGTGGTGACGATCCTCGCGAAGCTGCCGGAGGAGAGCTATCCGCGCACGCGGCTGGCGCCGGTCATTCCGCTGCGGCAGACGGCCATCGGGCGCGTGACGTACCTCGCGCTGCTCTACGGTGCGCTATCGGCCGTGCAGCTGGCTGGATGGGGGCCGGCATGGGCATATTTCGGCTTGCTGTGGCTCGTGCCGGTGTTCACCGCCTTCCCCCTGTTCATGATCCTGCGCCAGTGGGTGCAGCACGGCAACGCCGACCGCGGGCGCTATACAAACACGCGCGTGTTCCTCGTCGGTCCGCTGGTGCGCTATGCGGTGTTCCCGTGGGGCATGGACTATCATCTGCCGCATCACCTCATGGCGTCGGTGCCGCACTACAACTTGAAGCAGCTGCACGAGATCATGCTGCGCGATCCCGAGTACCGCGAGAAGGGCGTCATGGTTGAGGGATACTTCGGCGACGATGACATCGAGAACGGGCACCCGACGGTGATGGGCGTGCTTGGGTGCGCACGCCCCGAGCACGCGCGAGGCGGTCTACGTCGACAACGCCGCCATCGAGTACGCCGATGTCGCCGATGCGGCCGGCATCGCGCGCGAGGTCGAAGCCTCGCTACGCCGAGAGAGCTAAGCTCTGAATGCAGCGCGGTTCCGGCGGCGCGGTCGGAGGGACTGCGTGCGCCGGCGCACCGCGTTTCGCACGCTTGACCTCATAGCCGGATTGGCATATAGCATAATAGCTATATAGCCAATGAGGCATCCAATATGCAGGTCGCTGCCGCTCAGAATCCTCGATCGCGTGTTCGCCGCGCTCGCCGATCCGACGCGCCGCGCCATCCTGGCACGCCTTGCCGACGGCGAGGCGACGGTCAACGAGCTCGTCGCCCCGTTCGGCTTCAGCCAGCCGACCATCTCCAAGCATCTGAAGGTTCTCGAGAGCGCCGGCCTCGTCTCGCGCGGACGCAGCGCTCAGTTCCGCCCCGTTCGCCTCAACGCGGCGCCGCTGGCAGGAGGCCGCCGGCTGGCTCGGCGACTACGAGCGGTTCTGGGCCGAGAGCCTCGATCGTCTCGACGAATACGTGAAAGTGATGAAGCGAAAGGAGAAGCGTCATGAAAGCAAGCGCCGTGGCAAATGAGCCGGAAAGCCAACGCGAGGTCACCATCACGCGCGTCTACGATGCGCCGGCGCGGCTGTTGTTCGAGGCCTACAGCAAGCCCGAGCACATCATGAAGTGGTTCGGTCCCAAGGGCTGGCCGGTGACGCTGTGCGAGATGGATTTCCGCGTCGGCGGCAGCTTCCGCTTTGCCATGACCGGGCCGAGCGGCAAGCAGAACACGCCCTTCGGCGGGGAATATCTCGAGATCGTTCCCAATAAGAAGATCGTCTACGACAACGGCTTCGAGACAAAAGGCGCCGGCCGCATGCTGGTCACCGTCACGTTCGACGAGAAGGACGGCAAGACGACGCTGACCATCCACACGCTGTTTCAGTCCATCGCCATGCGTAACTCGCACGTGTCGCGGGGCTTCGAGCAGGGCACCAACTCCGGGCTCGACCAGCTTGGCGAGCTGGTGGCGGAGATGGGCGCCCGCGAGCGCACATAAAAAAGATCGCGAGCGGTTTGCCGCTCGCGATCTCAATGTTCAGACCGTGGGTCTCAGGTCGTGCGGCTTACCACCACTTGAAGGGGCCGCCGAACGGGCCATGCGGAGCGCCTCCGCGCCGGCGGCGGCGGTCGTAGCCCCGGTCGTCGTAGCTGCCCCGGAGCCGCCATATCCATAAAAGTCGTCGTAGTACTCGGGACGGGGCTTCGGCCGCAGAATGATGCCGCCCTGCGGCTCGCCGCTGATCAGCACGATGAAGTCCGTGGCCTTGCCGGTCTCCTTGTGCGCTGCCTCGTCGGAGACGATCAGCGAGGAGCCCGGCAGGACGAGCTCGGAGATGCGCTGGGCGGTCTCCGCGCGGAATGTCGATGCGGTCGAGGGCAGCCTTGGCGGCCGTTGCATCGGTCGGGATCGCCGGGACCGAGGCATTGCGCGGGTGCCTGTTCATGCCGCTGCTCTTTTCCGGCTCGCCCGGCTGACGACCGGCAATCGAGACGACGTTCCAGCGCATGTCACGGCCGCCCGGCTGATAGTCGACGGCCGTGAAGATGTGCGTGCCGATAGGCGTCTCAGGGTCGCGAATGGTGACGTCGCCCTCGTAGATCTGCTCCATGGCCTGGCGGATATAGAGCTTCTTGGCCTTGAGGCTGACGAACACCGAGACGGGTGACAGTTTGCGCTCGGCGTCGCGCGCGGCGGCGGCGGCGGACTTTTGCTCGGCATCGGCAGCCTTGAACGCTCCCTCGGCGCTCGCCAGCGCCTCGAGCGCCGGCTTGGTCTCGGCCGTCACGGCGTCGAGCTTGGCCTTGGTCTCGGCGATCTTGGCCGTCGCCTTGGCCTTCTGGTCCTCGGCGCGCTTGGTGGCCTTCTCGTTCTTGGCGCGGGCGAGATCCTTCTCGGCGTCCGCAAGCCACTCTACCGCATTCTTGTAGGCGCGCTCGGCGCTCTGCATCGCCTTGGTGGCGCTGGCGTTCTCGCGCGTCTTCTGCTTCAGCGCGAGCCGCGCATCGTCCACCTTCTTGGCTAGCTCCTGGGCCTCCACCGCTCTTGGCGGCCATGATGGCTTGCAGAGCCGCAGTGCGCGTCGCGAGCTCTGGCGGATCGTTCTGACCGCCGCCGGCGTAACGCGTATCGTTGCCATCCTCGGACGGAGGTGGAACCGTTACGGCAGCGGGGCTCAGCATGGCGACGTTGTCGCGGAACGGCGTCGGCTTGAACAGGAGCGGATGCGAGACCGGGGCAGGCGCC
Organism: uncultured Alphaproteobacteria bacterium; assembly: GCA_963831175.1. Lineage (GTDB taxonomy): Bacteria > Pseudomonadota > Alphaproteobacteria > Rhizobiales > Hyphomicrobiaceae > Hyphomicrobium_A. The sequence continues at coordinate 96,098 of CAWHOZ010000021.1, forward strand.
ATGTTGTTGCGCGAGACGATGACGCGCATGCCGAGCTTGGTCATGTCGAACAGCTGGTTGGCGAAGTCCTCGCGCAGGCGTATGCAGCCGTGCGAAGCCGGATAGCCCGGCAGGACACCGCCGTGTAGCGCCATGCCGGTCCACGTGATGCGCTGCATGAAGGGCATCCTGGCGTCGTCGTAACGATTGGAGTAGTGCTCGCGGTTCTTCTGCAGAACGGCGTAGATGCCCGGCGGCGTGTCGTTGGGGGTCGCGCCGCTGGATATGGGACCCTGCATGATCTGACCGTTGGCGTCATAGATCGTGACGCGCTGGTCGCCCAGGGACACGACCGCGAGCCGCGGCTGCCCGCCGGCGGGGCGGCTGAGTTTCGGCTGCTCGGGCCTCGGAGTCGGCCTCCGCCTCCGCCTCGGGCTCGGAATACTCGGAATAGTAGCGGTCCCTGCGCGCATCCGCGGGGCCGGCGAAGGTCACCGTCGCCAGTGCCGTCAGCGCGAGCGCGGAGAGAAGCGAGTGACGACGAGGCAAAGCCCGTTCAAAGACCATGTTCGTAACCCTTAGAAAGCCCTAACCACTGTCTTAACAAGAGAATCCCTAAACTCCGATTAGCGCGGATGGATCCAAGCGCAATCTATGCGTTGGGGGATCGACCGTTCGAGAGCCAGGTCCAGCCGGCTGCCTATACAATTTATATCGACGGTCAAGCGGTTCAATTCACCGGCTTCCTAGTGCTATCCGGCGATGCGGCTTTTTGCGGGACCGGTTGGGGCGATTTAAGGCGCCAGCCGGCCATTCTGCCGGTCTTGGCCCCTCTTGGTTACCAGCGCCGCGGAAGGACCCCGCATGATCTCGGAGCACGCGGAGCGCTCAAATATCCAGGTCGTGGGCGAAGGCGGCGGCGTCCTGGATGAAGCGGAAGCCCACCTGATCGCGCTGCTCTTTGTCATCGCGGGCCCCATGGTTGCTCGGGGTCGGTTGGTCGTCCGCCCGGCCAAACCGACGGACACGCGGACGGCGGGGCGTCGATTGAAAAATCGGCGCTCGGCATTTTAGCGAGCATGGCCGTGCGTGCGCCGATCTTGTGCCCGGTATCGTAGCCGGCATAGGACAGGTACAGCGTGCCGGTGTGCTCGGCGGCTGCATAGACCCACGTCATCGCCTCGTCGGGCTTGCCGCGGCGCCCGGCAAGGAAGGGCTCGCGGGCGCGGGTGAACGTCTTGCCGTCGCGGCTCCAGGCCAGCACGGTGTAACCGACGCCGCGGGCGATGTCGTCGCGCAGTACGCGCACGAAGAAAACTAACAGCCCATCACGCATGACCGGGCCGGCGGCGCCATAGAACTGCGTGATGCCCTGGTCGGCGGCGTCGGGCACGAAGGCTGGGACGGGCCGGCTCCAGCCGGAGAAGCTAGGCCCCGCATGGCTGATCCAGGTTTGCCGAACCCCGTTGACCCAACGCTTGAGGAACAAAGTAGCCGCCCGTGAGCGGGTTCATCCATAGGTCGGCAATGTCGTCGGCCTCGGCGGGAGTGAAGATCGGCGCCTGGGTGGTGACCGACCAGTTCACGCCATCAGGCGAGATCTCCGTGTAGATGCCATCGGCGCCCGACCTGCTCTGATAGAACGCGTTCTTGAAGCGCTGCGGGCCCGGCACGCCCTCATCGATTACGGAGGTGCCATAGCGCTGCGGGCCGTTGCGGATGACGGTGGGGGCGGACCATGTATTGCCGCCGTCGGTCGAATCGCGCTGCTCGAATTTGAGTTCCGCCTCAAAGCCGTCGTGCTGCCAGAGGCGCAGCTTGCCTGCGATCCCATCCCAAACGATGTGGGGTGCGTACCCGAGGCCGACGACAGAGCGCTCTTCTGCGAGCGCCGGTATTGCAGTCACTGCCGCCAGGAGCGCCCAACCGGCCAGCCGCGCCGCGAAGCCTGAAAGCGAACGCACCGGAAACTTGCAGGGGAGACTTGGGCGAGCAATCCGACCGGCAGGGCGCAAAAAAGGACCCCCACTCAACGCCACTAATGGATGCACAACCAGAAGTTGATACAATGACGATGCGCAACCACAAGGGCGCATGCGCCGGATCGAGGCGTTGCCCAAACGGGTGTGGCGTTCGAGACACGCCCGAACGCGACGATGGCTAATTTTTTGGCGGTTGGCGGACGAGCTTACCTACGCCGCGGAACAAGCCCCGGGCGTTGTGGGAACAGTCCGCTGCGGCTGGTCAAATATCGAGGTCGTGGGCGAAGGCGGCGCGATCCTGGATGAAGCGGAAGCGTGCCTCGGGCTTTGATCCCATCAGTGCGTTGACGGCTTCGCCGATGGCGCTGCGGTCGCCGTCGCCGATCTCGACGCGCAGCAGTGTGCGGCGCTTGGGGTCCATCGTCGTCTCTTTGAGCTGGGACGCGTTCATCTCGCCGAGGCCCTTGAAGCGGCTGATGTCGACCTTGGCGCCCGGCTTGAACTCGCGCGCGATGAGCTCGTCGCGGTGCTTGGCGTCGCGCGCGTAGACCGACTTGGCGCCGTGCGTGAGCTTGAAGAGGGGCGGCACCGCGAGGAACAGGTGGCCGTTCTCGATCAGCGCCGGCATCTCCTGGTAGAAGAAGGTGATCAGCAGCGAGGCGATGTGGGCGCCGTCGACGTCGGCGTCGGTCATCACGATGACGCGCTCATAGCGCAGGTCGTCGTCGTTGTACTTGGTGCCGGTGCCGACGCCGAGCGCTAAGATGAGATCGGCGAGCAGCTGGTTTTGCGAGAGCTTGGCGGACGAGGCGTTGGCCACGTTGAGGATCTTGCCGCGCAGCGGCAGGATGGCTTGCGTCTCGCGCGTGCGCGCCGACTTGGCGGAGCCGCCGGCACTGTCGCCCTCGACGATGAAAATCTCGGTGCCCGCCGCAGCCTGGATGGTGCAGTCGGCAAGCTTGCCCGGCAGGCGCAACTTGCGCGTTGCCGACTGGCGGCCGACCTCTTTCTCGCGCTTGCGCTTGAGGCGCTCCTCGGCCTGGTCGATCGACCATTCCAAGAGCTTCGTCGCCTGTTGCGGGCTGTCGGCCAGCCAGTGATCGAAGGCGTCACGCACGGTGCTTTCGACGATGCGCGCAGCTTCCTGCGTGGCGAGGCGGTCTTTGGTCTGCCCCTGGAATTCGGGCTCGCGGATGAATACCGACAGCATGGCTGCGGACGTGCCCATCACGTCGTCGGCGGTGACCTGCGCGGCGCGGCGGTTGTTAGTCAGCTCGCCGTAGGCGCGCAGGCCTTTCGACAGCGCCGTGCGCAGGCCGGCTTCGTGTGTGCCGCCGTCGGCCGTCGGGATGGTATTGCAGTAGGAGCGCGTGAAGCCGTCGTCGTCCGCGATCCAGGCGATGGCCCACTCCACCGAGCCGTGACCGTTCTCACCCTTGGTGCGACCGGCGAAGAGATCCTTGGTGACCATCGTGCGGCCGGCAATCTCGCTCGTCAGGTAGTCGGCGAGGCCGCCGGGGAAGCGGAACGTTGCAGAGGTCGGCGTGTCATCGCTGATCAGCGAGGCATCGCACGTCCAGCGGATCTCGACGCCGCCGAACAGGTACGCCTTGGAGCGCGCCATCTTCAGAGGCGCGCCGGCTTGAAGGCCGCGCCCTTGCCGAAGATCTTCTCGTCCGGCATGGAAGCGCACCTTGGTGCCGCGCCGGTTCATCACCGGGCCGAGCTTCTCAGCTTGCCTGCGGCACGCCGCGTGAGAACATCCATGCGATAGAGTTGCTGGCTGCGCGCTACCTCGACCTCGCACACGTCGGAGAGCGCGTTGACTACAGACACGCCGACGCCGTGCAGGCCGCCCGAGGTGTTGTAGACCTTGCTCTCGAACTTGCCGCCCGAGTGCAGCGTGCACATGATGACTTCGAGCGCGCTCTTGTTCTTGAACTTCGGGTGCGGGTCGACCGGCATGCCTCGCCCGTTGTCGGTGACCGACAGAAGCCGTCCTTGTCGAACTCGACCTCGATCCAGGTGGCGTGGCCGGCGACGGCCTCGTCCATCGAATTGTCGATCACCTCGGCGAAGAGGTGATGCATCGCCTTCTCGTCGGTGCCGCCGATGTACATGCCGGGACGGCGGCGCACCGGCTCGAGGCCTTCGAGAACCTCGATGTCGGCGGCGGTGTAGCCGTCGGAGGCGTCGGTCACACGGCGGGAACGGGCCGTCTTATCGGTCATGAAGCTTTCGATCGTTGAGAAGAGGTCGCGGACGGATCCAGCCATGCGTCTTTTCCCGTCGATGCAGCATGCCGTTCGGCACGAGACGCGGAGACGAGAGGCCGAGTGCGGCGAATCCCTAGTTTGTGGTTCAAGATGACCTCGCATGGCCCGGCCGGGCTTGGCAAGCGTTGACGATTTGCCAGGCGGATCATGCGCCTACGTTGTCGATGAGGCGGGTCGAGCCTAGCCATGCGGCGGCGAGGACACGCAACGGGACGGCGCCGGCTTCCGTTACCACCTTCAGCGTGTCGGCGTGGCGCACGGCGACGTAGTCGACCTTGGTGAAGCCGGCAGCCAGCAGCTCGCCCGCCGCCGCCTCGCAGATCGCATCGAGATCGGGAAGCTGATGCGCCTGCGGCGGCAGCGTCGGGTCCCGCACCAGCGGCGCCGGACGCGGCGGCTTGCCCTTGCGCGCCTCGCCAAGCCCGCGCACCGCGTTATGCGACTTCACCGCAACATCGCGCAGGACGCGGTTGAGCGCCGGCGCGCTCTTCCGCTCTTCAGCCGACAAATAGACGTTGCGCGACGACAGCGCGAGACCGTCCGCTTCGCGCGTCGTCGGCACGCCGACGATGTCGAGCGGCATATCTAAGTCGCGCACCATCTGCCGCACGACGCAGAGCTGCTGGTAGTCCTTCTCGCCGAACATGGCGACGTCGGGCGTTGCGGCGCCGAACAGCTTGGCGCACACCGTCGTCACGCCGCCAAAGAAGTGTGGACGGAAATCACTCTCCAGTCCTTGCGCGGCACCGCCGGGCACGATGCGCGTGGCATATCCCTCGGGATACATTTCTGCGGCCGTCGGCGCCCACACGAGGTGGCAGATTTCCGCCGCGAGCTTGGCGAGATCGCCAGCCTCATCGCGCGGATAGCGGGCAAGGTCCTCGTGCGGCGCGAATTGGCTCGGATTGACGAAGATCGAGACGACGGTCCGGTCGGCAAGCTCGGCGGCGCGCCGCACAAGGGCGAGGTGTCCGGCGTGCAGGGCCCCCATGGTGGGAACGAGCGCTATCTTAAGGCCGTTGTTGCGCCATTGGCCAACCAAGCCGCGCAAATCGGCAATGCGGCGCACGACCTCAAGCTCGGTGGACACGGTAAGCCTCGCAACCTCTTGCGGCGGCAAGCTCTGGCGAGGCGCGAGGGTCCCGTCAAGCCCGGCGGCGCCCAATGGGGTTTTGCAGGGGGCGTGAAGTGCTCATGAAGCGCCTTGGGCTCCGATTTGCTAGAGTGAGGGTGATCGAATCGTGCAACGCGGCGCACCCATGAGGGCAGAATGGTTGCAGTGAAAATGTCCGAGGCGGGCGACGACGTTCACGAGCGGGCACGGCTGCTGCCGCCGCGCGAAGAAATCGCCACGCACCATCTCATCGACGAGCAGCGGCTGCTCGACCGGCTTATCGAGCGGGCGGTGTTCAGCGAGGACGAGCGCCGCCGCTCGACCGATCTCGCGCGCCGACTCGTCTATGCGGCGCGCGCCGACCGCGGCAAGCACGCCGGCGTCGATGCTTTCATGCGCGAGTACGGCCTTTCGAGCGAGGAAGGGCGTCATCCTCATGTGCATCGCCGAGGCGTTGCTGAGGATCCCCGACACGGAAACTGCCGATGAGCTGATCGCCGAGAAGATCGCCGGCGGCCATTGGGAAAAGCACCGCGGCCATTCCGACAACCTTTTCGTCAACGCCTCGACTTGGGCCCTGATGCTCACCGGCCGCGTCGTCAAGCTGCGCGAAGCGCGCGGATCCAACCCGTTCGACGCCCTGAAGCGCCTCGTCGCCCGCTCCGGCGAGCCGGTCATCCGTCAGGCCGTGCGCCAGGCGGTAAAGGTGCTGGCCGATCAGTTCGTGCTCGGCCGCAACATTCGCGAGGCGCTGGTGCGCGCGCAAGAATACGAGGAGAAGGGCTATCTGTTCTCCTACGATATGCTGGGAGAGGCGGCGCGCACGCAAAAGGACGCCGACGTCTACTTCGAGCGCTACCTGGGGGCGGTCGACGCCATCGGCCAGGCGGCCGGTCCGTTCAGCTCGATGCACTCCGATTCGCTCTACGGGCGCCCCGGCCTGTCAGTGAAGCTCTCGGCGCTGCATCCGCGCTTCGAGGCCGGCAAGGAGGAGCGGCTCGCCTCCGAGCTCGCCCCCCGCATGCTGACGCTGGCGCGTGCCGCTCGCTCGCGCGGTCTGACACTGACCGTCGACGCCGAGGAGCAGGATCGCCTCGATCCGACGCTCGAGATATTCGCCTCGACCTACTCCAACCCGGCGCTGGACGGATGGAGCGGGCTCGGCCTTGCCGTGCAGGCCTACGGCAAACGCGCCATCCCGACGCTGCGCTGGCTGCGCCGGCTCGCCGAGCGCAGCGGCAAGCGCATCCCGGTGCGTCTCGTCAAAGGGGCCTACTGGGACAGCGAAATCAAATGGGCGCAGGAGCGCGCGCTCAGCGACTACCCGGTGTTCACGCGCAAGCTGCACACCGACGTCTCGTATCTCGCCTGCGTGCGACTGATGCTCAGCGACCCGAAGGCGCTCTATTCGCAGTTCGCCACGCACAATGCCTATGCGATTGCCGCGGCGCACGTCGCCGGCGGTCCGACTACGTTCGAGTTCCAGCGGCTGCACGGCATGGGCGAGCCGCTGTACGACGAGATCGTCGGCGAAAATGGATTGATCAAGCGGCCGTGCCGCATCTATGCGCCGGTCGGCGGTCACGAAGATCTGCTCGCCTATCTCGTGCGGCGCCTGCTCGAGAACGGCGCTAACACCTCGTTCATCAACCGGCTCGCCGACGACGAGGCGCCGGTGTCGGAAATTATCCGCGATCCGGTAGAGACGGCGGCGGCCGAACGCGGCGGAGCCGTCGGGACGCAGCGGCTCTTTGTGCGCCCGCGCGACATCTATCTGCCCGAGCGGGCGGCGGCGAGCGGTCTGGCGCTGACGGAGCCTTCGGTGCGCCTCGAGCTGTTCGCGGAGATGGGCGACGCGCTCGACGACGTCTACGAAGCCGGCCCGATCGTCGGCGGCACGGCGACGACAGGCGGCGATTCCGCGAGCCTCGTCACCTGCCCGCACGACCGGCGCGAGCGCATCGGCACGGTGCGCATCACGACGGCGGCGCAGGCCGACGCGGCGATCGCGCGCGCGGTCAAGGCCGAGCATGACTGGAACAAGCTGGGCGGTGCCAAACGCGCGCCAGATACTCGCTGCCGCTGCTGACCTGTTCGAGCGCGACAAGGCGCGCCTCATGGCGGTGATCGTGCGCGAGGCCGGCAAGACGCTGGAGGACGCGCAAGGTGACGTGCGCGAGGCGATCGACTTCCTGCGCTACTACGCGGCGCAGGCGCGCCGTTTGTTCGTCGGTCCCGTGGCGCTCCCGGGTCCGACGGGCGAGCGCAATACGCTCACTCTCAACGGGCGCGGCGTCTTCGCGTGCATATCGCCGTGGAATTTTCCGCTGGCGATCTTCACGGGGCAGATCGCCGCGGCGCTCGCCGCCGGCAATGCCGTGCTGGCCAAGCCCGCCGAGCAGACGCCGATAACCGCGTTCCTCGCGACCAAGCTGCTGCACGAAGCTGGCGTTCCCGGCAACGTGCTGCACCTGTTGCCCGGCAGCGGCCGCCTCGGCGAATTGCTCGTCAAGGACACGCGCATCAGTGGCATCTCGTTCACCGGATCGAACGAGACCGCTTGGGCGATCCAGAAGGCGCTGGCCGATCGGCGCAACGCCATCGTGCCGTTCATCGCCGAGACGGGCGGTCTCAACGCTATGATCGCCGACTCGAGCGCGCTGCCCGAGCAGGTGGTGCGCGATGCCGTGCGCTCGGCGTTCAACAGCGCCGGACAGCGTTGCTCGGCGGCGCGCGTGCTGTTCGTGCAGGAGGAAGCGGCCGACCGGACGGTGGACATGCTGGTCGGCGCCATCCAGGCGCTCGATGTCGGCGACCCGTTCGACTATTCGACCGACATCGGTCCTGTCATCGACGAGGAGGCGCAGGATCAGCTTGACGGTCACAAGATCCGCATGCAGCGCGAGGGGCGCCAGCTCGTCGACCTGATGCTGCCCGAAAGCTGCCGCGCTGGCAGCTACGTCACCCCCGCCGCGTTCGAGATCGACAGCCTCGGCGTGCTCGAGAGCGAGGTGTTCGGCCCCATCCTGCACGTCGTGCGTTACGAGCGCGGCTCGCTCGACAAGGTCGTCGCCGCCATCAACGCTTCGGGCTACGGGCTGACGCTCGGCCTGCACAGCCGCATCGAGGCGGTTGCCGACTACGTCGCCGAGCACGCCCGCGTCGGCAACATCTACGTCAACCGCAACCAGATCGGCGCCGTCGTCGGCGTGCAGCCGTTCGGCGGCGAGGGGCTGTCGGGGACCGGCCCAAAGGCGGGCGGTCCGAACACGCTGTTCGCCTATGCCACCGAGCGCGTGCGCTCGACCGACGTGACCTCGACCGGCGGGAACCTGGAATTGCTGACCGCCGCGACGATTACTGGCCGTTGACGCCTCGCCGGGATATTGCGGGGCGCCGCCGCGGATCGCCATGCTGTAGGCGAATGGCTCGTCTACTGGGCTTGAAGATGATCACGCGTAAGTCAGCCGGCACCACACCGGTCTCCGCAGAAAGCACCGCCCGCCAGTCGCCGGCAACAGCGCCGTCCGGCGCCGGCGTGCCGGCGCGCGAAACGTCTTCCGACGCCGACGTCGCCGCGTTCATCGCCAAGATGAAATCCATCACTCCGGCCGCCACAGGCGATCACGGTCGTCTCGTCTTTGCCATGGACGCCACGATGAGCCGCGCGCCGACGTGGGACATGGCGCTGAAGCTGCAGAGCGAGATGTTCGCCGCGGTGAAGGAGGTGGGCGGCCTCGACGTGCAGCTCATCTACTTCCGGGGCATGGGCGAATGCCGCGCCTCGAAATGGGTGTCGGATCCCGACGCGCTAGCCCGCCTCATGCGCGGCGTGGGCTGCCAAGGCGGCCTGACGCAGATCGGCAAGGTTCTGACGCATGCGCTCGACGAAAGCCGGCGGCGCAAGGTCAACGCGCTCGTCTACGTCGGCGACAGCATGGAGGAGGACGTCGACCGCGTTTGCGCGCGCGCCGGCGAGCTGGCGCTGCTCGGCGTGCCGGTGTTCGTGTTCCAGGAAGGCGGTGACGAGACGGCGGGGCGCGCCTTCCGCGAAATCGCGCGGCTCACCAAGGGCGCCTTCTGCCGCTTCGATCCCGGCTCGGCGCGCCAGCTTGCGCGACCTGCTGACCGCGGTCGCCGTCTACGCCGCGGGCGGCCGCAAGGCGCTGCTGGCACTGAGCGGTAAGCGCGAGGGCGCGGGAGCGCGGCTGCTGCTCGAGCAGCTCAACCCCGGGGCTGCCGGCGCCTGATGCTCTATCTCATCCTCGGAATGGCCGCGCTCGCTCTGGGGCTCCTCGCTTTGCGCAGTTTCGCTCAGGCGAACCCCGCCAATGTCGCGCGTCGGCTGCGCATCGGCGCCGGCGCCGTATCGCTGCTGGCCGCCGGCGTGCTGTTCATGCGCGGCATGGCGCCGATCGCGCTGCCGCTCGGCATGTTCGGCTCGTGGCTCATCTGGGGCCGCACGATGCCGCCGTGGCTGGGCGGCGCCGGCAATGCGCGCCGCTCGCCGGGGCAGACCTCGCGCATCGAGACCGACCATCTGCGAGATGGAGCTCGACCACGACACGGGCGAAATGCACGGACGCGTCCTCAAGGGCATGTTCGCCGGGCGCGATATCGCGACCCTCAGCCCCGCCGATCTCGGGCTTCTGTGGCAGGACTGCCGCGCACACCGATCAGCAGTCGGCGCAGCTCGTCGAGGCGTATCTCGATCGCATCCATCCCACCTGGCGCGAGGACATGGCGCGCGGGGAATCCGATATGAGCCGCGGACCCGACGGGCGCATGACGGAGGACGAGGCGCTGGAGATTCTGGGCCTTGAGCCCGGCGCTGACGAGGAGGCTATCCGCCGCGCGCATCGCGAGCTGATGCTGCGGCTGCATCCCGATCGCGGCGGCTCGACGTACCTTGCTGCCAAGATCAACGAGGCGAAGGACGTGGCGCTCGCAGCGCTGGAACGCTGAGCTCGGCGCTACTCGGTCTTGATGACGAAGCAGTCGATCTGCAAGCTGCGCAGCCGCGAGCATGTGTCGTTAGCGGCGGTCGCCTCGAAGCCGCGGAAGCGCGCGCGGTAGAGCTTGCTAGCCCCGCTCTGCACCGGGACGGCGACGGCCTGATACGGATCGAGCAGGCCGCCGGCGCGCTGGCGGGCGGCGGCCATGCGCCGCTCGGCCTCGACGGAATCGCCGTAAGCGCCGATCTGGATTTCGAAGGGCCCGCGCGAGCCGCGGCTGCGCGCTGCAGGCGCGCGTGGAGCTTCCGGCGCGAGCGCCGCGACAGGGCGCGGCGCCGGCGCCATGCGGCCGCCATCGAGCTGCTCGGCCTGCGCCTGCAACGTGGAGGGCGGCAAGCCTGGACCAGCCTGGAGTGCTCCAGTTTCGGGTACGAAGCGAGGGAACGCTGGCGGCCGCGCGCCGGTGGCGCGGAGCCGCCCGCGCCGGCGACGGCGAACACCGGTTGCGCGGCCGCCGGAGCGAACTCGGGGTGCGCGGCACGCGGCGCGCGCGTCTCCGTTCCGATACGAACCGGACGCACCCTGGCGACGGCAATGGAGGTATCCCGCTCGCGCGCCGAGGGCGGAGGTGCGGCGCAGGCGGCGGCGGCTCGGGTGCCGGAGGCGCTTCGGCAACTCGGAGCGGCGGCGTTGCGGCGCGTCGGCTGCGGGGCGCGCGCGATCAGCGCCGGCTTGCGCGTGACCTTGGTCGATGCTTTGGCCAGTGCCGCGTTAAGCAACGATTGCATCTTGGCGTTGCGCTCGCGCGCCGTGTCGCCGCCGAAAACCGCGGCGACGACGTGCTTGCCGTCGCGGCGCACGGAGGACACGAGGTTGAAGCCGGAGGCGCGCGTGTAGCCGGTCTTGATGCCGTCGGTCCCGCGATAGCGCGTCAGCAGCGTGTTGTGGTTGCGGTAGTTTTTTCCGCCGTAGGTGAAGCTGCGGGTCGCGAACAGCCGGTAGTGGCGCGGGAAGTCGTCCTGCAGGCGCAACCCGAGCGTTACCATGTCGCGCGCCGTCGTGATCTGCTCCGGGTCGGGCAGGCCCGAGGCATTGCGGAACGTGGTGTTCGGCATGCCGATCTCGCGCGCCTTGCGCGTCATCAGGCGGGCGAAGTTGGCTTCCGTGCCGCCGATGTGCTGGGCGAGGGCGATGGCGACGTCGTTGGCCGATTTGGTGACGAGAGCCTTGATGGCGTTGAGGACGGTCAGCTCCTCGCCGGCCTCGAGGTCCAACTTGGAGGGGGCCGCGGCGGCGCCTTCCTCCGTCATCTTGATCTTGGAATCGTAGTCGAGCCGTCCGAGCTCGATCAGCTCGAAGGTCATGTAGAGGGTCATCATCTTGGTGAGCGAGGCCGGATAGACCGTCTCGTCGCCTGCCTTATTGTGCAGCACGGCGCCGGTGTTGGCGTCGATGACCATGCGATGCGGCCCTCGGATCGGCCGCCTGGGCGGGCACCATGGCGCGCGACGGCGGCGATGCACCGCGCTCGACGCGGCAACCAATGCACGCCAGCCGTCTTGCAGGGGCTACTGGACTTCGACGCTCCGTACATCACCCGACAATCTCTACGCTGTGCGGAGCCTGCCCCGCGCATGAAAAAGACGTAAGTGGAAGGGGTTAGCCCAATCCCCTCGTAACCTCCCGTAGTGCCGGACGGTGCTCAAAGGGAGCATCGTTTTAGGGCCTCTTTGCGGCGCTTCCGAGCGCCTGGCCGACGATGCAACGATGATCCTGTCCGCTGTCAGCCGTAGCCGCCCCGATGCTTCGTCCGGGTTAATCCGGCACGGCCCGGACGCGTTATATTGCATCGCAAAAAGAACTTGAAAAATTGTGCATTGCCTATAAAAATGACGCATGGGTGAGGTCCTGGAATGGGGCCGGGGGCACTGCGCTGCGTCTATCGTTTCGTGAGCTCTCTAGGACACGGATGGCACCATGATCAGGAATTTCGAGGACATGCAGAAGCTCGGTCAGACCAACGTCGACAGCGCCATGAAGATTTTCGGCGAGTGGAACAAGAACTGGCAGGCGATCGCCGCCGAGATGAGCGACTACACCAAGCGCTCGTTCGAGGAGAGCACCTCTACGCTCGAGAAGCTCATGTCGTCGAAGTCGGTTGAGCAGGCCGTCGAGATCCAGACGAGCTATGCCAAGCGCGCCTACGACGACTATATGCAGCAGATGTCGAAGATCGGTGGCATGTACGCCTCGATGGCCAAAGAGGCCTACAAGCCGGTCGAGAAGATGCTGCAGAACGGCGGCTGAGCCGTCGCCAGCGGCCCTCAGCTGCGGCAATGAAAACAAGGGCCCGGCTCGCGCCGGGCCTTTTTTGTGTCCCCTTGCGTCCCCATCATATGCCTCCGGGCTTCTCAAGCAGCGCTTTACCAGTCGGCGTCCGGCGTTGTTAGGCAAGTCGGGGACGCTATCCAGGGCAATTTGCAGCCACGGGCGGCGTTGCGTATCGTGAGGCGTCGCGAAGCGCGCAAGCGCGGTTGTAGGAAGCGGGCCGGCGCGAGAAGCGCGACCCATGGACGGACGTTGGCACGAATGGCGAAGACGCTGACGCTGGGCCGCCCAGGTTATCGTTTAACGGGCGCGAAGAACGATCCGCCGGGCCGCGAGCCGCCAGGGCGCGAGCCGCCCGGAAAGGACCGCGGCAACGAGGACGGCCGCACCGGCATTGCCACCAAGACTCGGCCGAAGACCAAGAAGCCGAGCCTCTACAAGGTACTGCTGTTGAATGACGACTACACGCCGATGGAATTCGTCGTGCTCGTGCTCGAAAAGTACTTCGCCAAGGGACGGGATGAGGCGACGCGTATTATGCTTCACGTGCATCACAAGGGGGTCGGCATCTGCGGGGTTTACCCCTACGAGGTCGCCGAGACTAAGGTAACGCAGGTCATGGATTTTTCACGACAGAACGGTCATCCTCTGCAGTGCACGATGGAGAAAGAGTAGGTCAACCTTGCCGTCGTTCTCGAAGAGCCTGGAAAGCGCCCTGCATCGCGCGTTGGAAGCTGCCAACGAGCGCAGCCACGAATACGCGACGCTCGAACACCTGTTGCTAGCTCTTCTCGACGATCGCGACGCCGCCGCGGTCATGCGGGCCTGTACCGTCGACCTCGAGACGCTGCGCTCGCGCGTCACCAACTATCTCGACAACGATCTCTCCGCGCTCGTCTCCAAGGAGAGCACCGAAGCGCAGCCGACGACCGGCTTCCAGCGCGTCATCCATCGCGCCGTGGTGCACGTGCAATCCTCCGGCCGCGAGGAAGTGACCGGCGCCAACGTGCTCGTCGCCATCTTCGCCGAGCGCGAGAGCCATGCCGCCTATTTCCTGCAGGAGCAGGAGATGACGCGCTTCGATGCGGTCCAGTACATCAGCCACGGCATCGCCAAGCGGCCCGGATGCTCCGAGCCGCGCCACGTGCGCGGCGTCGACGAGGACCAGACCGTGGAAGGCGAGGAGCGCAAGCCCGGCCAGGACGCGCTCAACACCTATTGCGTCAACCTCAATCGCAAGGCGCGCGACGGCAAGATCGATCCGCTGATCGGCCGCGAGCCGGAGGTGCTGCGCACCATCCAGGTGCTGTGCCGCCGGCAGAAGAACAATCCGCTGTTCGTCGGTGATCCCGGCGTCGGCAAGACCGCCATCGCGGAAGGTCTCGCCCGCAAGATCATCAAGGGCGAGGTGCCGGAGGTCCTGCAGGACGCCACGATCTTCGCGCTCGACATGGGCGCGCTGCTCGCCGGCACGCGCTATCGCGGCGACTTCGAGGAGCGGCTGAAGGCCGTCATGAAGGAGATCGAGAACTATCCGGGCTCGATCCTGTTCATCGACGAGATCCACACCGTCATCGGTGCGGGCGCAACCTCGGGCGGCGCCATGGACGCCTCGAACCTTTTGAAGCCGGCGCTGCAGTCGGGCAGCGTGCGCTGCATCGGCTCGACCACCTACAAGGAGTACCGGCAGCACTTCGAGAAGGATCGCGCGCTCGTCCGCCGCTTCCAGAAGATCGACGTGAAGGAGCCCTCGGTCGAGGATTCCGTCGCCATCCTCAAGGGCCTCAAGCCGTACTTCGAGAGCTTCCACAAGCTGAAGTACACGAACGAGGCCATCCGCACGGCGGTTGAGCTGTCGGCGAAGTACATCCACGACCGCAAGCTGCCCGACAAGGCGATCGACGTGATCGACGAGACGGGCGCCTCGCAGATGCTGGTCGCCGAAGGCAAGCGCAAGAAGAAGATCACGGTGAAGGAGATCGAGGCGACCGTCGCCACCATGGCGCGCATCCCGCCGAAGACCGTCACCAAGAGCGACGCCGAGGTCCTCATCAATCTGCAGAAGGATCTAAAGCGCGTCGTGTTCGGCCAGGATCAGGCGATCGAGGCGTCTGGCGTCGGCGATCAAGCTGTCGCGCGCCGGCCTGCGCGAGCCGGAAAAGCCGATCGGCTGCTACCTGTTCTCCGGGCCCGACCGGCGTCGGCAAGACCGAAGTCGCCAAGCCAGCTCGCCGACCTGATGGGCATCGAGCTGTTGCGCTTCGACATGTCGGAATACATGGAGAAGCACACGGTCTCGCGCCTCATCGGCGCGCCTCCGGGCTACGTCGGCTTCGACCAGGGCGGCCTGTTGACCGACGGCATCGACCAGCATCCGCACTGCGTGCTGCTGCTCGACGAGATCGAGAAAGCGCATCCCGACCTGTTCAACATCCTTCTGCAGGTCATGGATCACGGCAAGCTCACCGATCACAACGGCAAGTCAGTCGACTTCCGCAACGTCATCCTCATCATGACGACGAACGCGGGCGCCTCGGACATGGCCAAGCCGGCGATGGGCTTCAGCTCGAGCAAGCGCACGGGCGACGACATGGAAGCGATCAACCGGATGTTCACGCCGGAGTTCCGCAACCGTCTCGACGCGGTCGTGGCGTTCGCCGGCCTGCCGCCGGAGGTGATCACCAAGGTCGTCGAGAAGTTCATCTTCCAGCTCGAGGCGCAGCTCGCCGATCGCGGGGTGCTGATCGAGCTGTCGGAGGAGGCGACGCGCTGGCTGGCGGAGAAGGGCTACGACGAGAAGTTCGGCGCCCGCCCGCTCGGCCGCGTCATCCAGGAGTACATCAAGAAGCCGCTCGCCGACGAGCTGCTGTTCGGCAAGCTCGAGCACGGCGGCACGGTGAAGGTGGTCGTCTCCGGCAAGGGCGAGGACCGCACGCTGAGCTTCGAGTACCTGGCGGCCGACCCGAACAAGCGGCCGAAGGCCAAGAGCGAGGACGACGAGGACGACGACGAGCCGCAGACGGTTCTCGTCGACGCCGCCCCGCGCAAGGCGCTGCCGAGCCCGAAGGAGCGCAAGGAGCGTCCGCCGAAGACGTCCGGCACGGTTCCCAACGTGCCGCGCCGCAAGGACGAGTAGCGCACTTCACAGCACCGAAACGAAAGGCGCCGGACCCCAGGTCCGGCGCTTTTTTATGTGGGCCCGGCCGCGGCATAGCCCGCTCTGATCCGATCAGCTTGCAGCTTTTTAACCCGATTGGGCGAGAATGAAGGCGCCTTGCCCGGCGGCTTGGTGCCATCAGGCGAGCAACCATGCCCTCGCAATCGCGTTACTCGCGATATCGGAGAGGCGAGCAGATCAGGAGGCTTCAATGAAGCGCTCAGCAACGATAGGCGCCGCCATGATCGCGGCATGCGCGGCAGCTCTAGCCCCGGCCATTCTTTCCCCGGCCATGGCCGGTGGCTGGCATCGGGACGGGTATGCCTCGCCGCGGTACTACCGCAGCGCTCCCCGCTACTACGGCGGCGGCATTCGCTATTACAACAGCCCCCGCGCCTATAGAGCGGCGTGCGGCTACGGCGACTGCGCGTGTCTGCGCAACATCGCCATCAGCCACCGGCAACCCGGTGTGGTGGGACAAGTTCCAGGCGTGCACCGGCTGAAACCGGGCCCCAGTACCGCAAGGAACGCCCCCCGAAGTCGACGGGCACGGTTCCCAACGTGCCGCGTCGTAAGGATGAGTAGCGTGCGTCACTGCACCAAAATTTACGGCTCCGTGCACACAGAGTGGTCCTGCTCCGCACAACAGGAGAAGTCGCACTTGGTCTCGTTGGTGCTGGGGTCGGTGCACAGACACTTCAACTCTTGGGATTTCTTGATCCCGGCTGTCGCGGGCACCACCACCACGTTCGACTTCACCCGCGCGTCCACGGGCGCTGGGCCCTCCGCCGGTTGCGGCGCGGAGTGAACTTCGATGGTTCCTTGCACGGAGGGGCCGCTGAAATCCGTTCCCGGTGCTCCTGTCGCGCTGTCCTGCCCGCTGCTTGTGGTTCCCGAGGCGCCATGACCGGCTCGAGCTTTGGCGGCTTCTGGGGCTGGCGTCGTCTGCGCGTGGGCCACAGAGGCTAAAGCCAGAAGCATCAACACCGCGCTTGCACGTGTGATTGAGCCCGGCATGCTCCCTCCATTCAGCTGAATGAGGGCAGTATAGGCTCAACGCGTTGCGGCGCACTGGAATACTTGAGAGATCCGGCGCAGCTTGAACAGCTGTCGCTTGACGTCACTCAGCAGAGCAACCGCTGCCGTGTCCCCCGAATGGGGGGACTGCATGGTCAACTGATGCGCTCTATACTTCGGCGCCTCTGGTGGAGGAGTTTAGTGATCCTCGTGAAGTCCCTCGTGATCGAGATGCGAGAGGAAACATCATGCGCAATCTAACCCTCGTAACGGTAGCGATACTGGCCATCAGCTGCGGTGGCATAAACTCCAGCATGGCCGCGCCGGGTTTTGACAGGGCCCTTGCTGCTTCGGCCGCGAGTTAATCCTTGATGACCAAAGTGGGATGCGCCGTGCGGCGCGTATGCGACATGCGCGGCTGTGTGAGGCGGCGGGTCTGCTGGGACTAAGATGGCGTTGACGCACGTCCGCCGCGGTCCAGAACGTGTTCACACTGTCATCCCGGAAGCCGTGAACGAAGTGAGCGGCTATCCGGGATCCAGCGTAAAGCGCGTCGAAAACGCCGCATATGAAAGAGCTGCGCACCTCTCTCCTGGATCCCGGGTCGCGCTCGGCTTCCGACTCGCTTGCCCGCGATGACAGTGGGAGCGTTGGCCGCCAGCAGCGCTTCAGGGCTTCAGCGCCTTGCGGATTTTTTCGGCGTGCCCGGCGAGCACCTCGGGCTTTTCCATGGTGCGGCCGTGCGGCATCAGCGGCACGCCCTCATGGCGCGGGATGACGTGGTAGTGCAGATGGAAAACCGTCTGCCCGCTGGCCGGCTCGTTGAATTGCACGACGGTGACGCCGTCGGCAGCGAACGCCTCCTTCACCGCGCGCGCGGTAAGCTGCACGATGGGTGCGACCTTGGCGAGCACCGCCGGGTCGGCATCGAGCACGTTGCGCGAAGCCGCCTTCGGCACGACCAGCGTATGCCCCGGCGCTTGCGGCATCACATCCATGAAGACGAGCACGTCGTCGTCCTCGTAGATCTTGTGCGAAGGGATCTCGCCGCGCAGGATCTTGGCGAACACGTTGCTGTCGTCGTAGGGCATTGAGGCCTCCGGCTGACTGTCCATGCGGCGCATGCCTACGCGTCCATGCCGAGCATGGCTACGCGTCCATGCAGAGCATGGCTACGCCATGACCGACGGCCTGTTAAACGGTTCGCCGCTCGCGCCGTCAAGCTGCTGCGCGACCTATGATCGATCGCCTTTGCGGTAAGGACCGAACTCGGCGAGCGCGGCAACGTTCTCGGCGACGGCCGCGCGCTCGTCCTGCAGATAGCGCGCGATGGCGCGCCGCAAGCCGGGATCGGCGATCCAGTGCGCCGAGTAGGTCGTCGTCGGCATGTAGCCGCGCGCCAGCTTGTGCTCGCCCTGCGCGCCGGCCTCGACGCGGGCGAGCCCATGCGCGATCGCGTAGTCGATCGCCTGATAGTAGCAGACCTCGAAATGCAGGCACGGGTGATGCTCGACCGAGCCCCAGTAGCGGCCGTAGAGGCAGTCGCCGCCGATGAGGTTGAGGGCGCCGGCGACATAGCGGCGGCCGCGCTTTGCCATGACCAGCAGGCAACGCTCCGCCATCGACGCGCCGAGCAGCGAGAAGAAGCGGCGGTTGAGATACGGCCGCCCCCACTTGCGGCTGCCGGTGTCGGTGTAGAAGTCGAAGAACGCGTCCCAGTGCTTCTCCTTGATGTCGGCGCCGCTGATGCGTTCGATGACGAGGTCACCGCTCAGCGCCTCGCTGCGCTCCCTGCGCACCGCCTTGCGTTTGCGCGAGGCAAGATTGCCGAGGAAGTCCTCGAAGGTGGCGTAGCCTTCGTTGCGCCAATGGAACTGCTGGTCGGTGCGCTGCAGGTAGCCCTGCGCGCCGAGCGCGGTCCATTCGCGCTCGCTGAGGAACGTCGCGTGCACCGAGGAGGCGCCGAGCCGGTCGCAAAGCTCAGCCGCTGCGGCGGCGAGCACGTGGGTGTAGTACGCCGCGTCCGCGCCGGACCGCACCAGGAGCCGGCGCCCGGGCACGGGCGTGAACGGCACGGCGATCTGCAGCTTTGGATAGTAGCGCCCGCCCGCGTGCTCGTAGGCCGACGCCCAGGAGTGATCGAACACGTATTCGCCGGCGCTGTGCAGCTTCACGTAGCAGGGGGCGCAGGCGGCGATGCCGCCGCCGCCGTCGTCGACCGTGATGTGCTGCGGGATCCAGCCGGTGTGGCGCTCGCCGACGCTGCCGGAAGCTTCCAGCGCGTTGAGGAATGCGTGAGCGACGAACGGATTGAACGTCGCCGCATCGGGGTTGGCGCACGCGTCCCAGGCTTCGGCGTCGATATCGGCGATGCGCGCAACGATGCTGGCGACCGCCCTCCGCCCCTCGCTTTCCTCTACGCTCATCGGCAGACGCTTGCTCTCTTCCTGCAACGAACGCCGCCCCGCAGTTCAGGGCTCGTAGCCCTCGAAGATCGGGGCATCCGCCCAGCGGGCCGCGACCTCGCGCTGCTCCTTGGTGCGCACCGTCCAGGTGAACAGTGGCAGGCCAAGGACCTCGCGCACGAAACGGGTGACGGGCGTCGGCAGGGCGGTGACGTCGTAAGCGTAGAAATCGGGAGCCACCGGGCCAGATTCAAGCAAATGGCTGAGGCTGTAGGCGCGCTCGGGCCCGAGCTTGCCGCGCCACCAGCAGTCGCCGGCAAATAGTCCCGACACGATGCCGCGGGGGATTTGCGGCGCCAGCGCGCGTATTTGCGTCATCACTGCGGGATCGAACGACATCAAGGCGATGGGGCCGCGATAGGCGGCGGCCGTCTCGGCTATCGCCTGCAGGTAGCGCGCGTCGGGCGCATCCCACTCGCTCTTGATTTCGATCAGCAGCGGCACGCGTCCGTCGACGAGATCGAGCAGATCGGCAAGATCGATCATGCTGCCGCCGACGGTCCGATAGCTGAGGCGCTTGAGCGCCGGCGCCTCGTGCGCGGCGATCGGGCCTTCCGCCTCGACCAGGCGCTCAAGCGTGAGATCGTGAAAAACCATCGGCGTCGAGCAGGCCGCCGGCCGCACGTCGCACTCGATGCCGTAGCCTTTGGCCATGGCGGCCTCGAACGCAGGCACGGTGTTCTCGACGATGCCTTTCGCGGCGTCGTGCAGCCCGCGGTGCGCGATCGGCTTCAGGAAGGCCGAGCGATCACGCATGATGTGCCTCAGCGGTCGATCAGGATGACGGCGTCGACCTCGACGGCGCAGCCGAGCGGCAGGCTCGACACCCCGACGGCGACGCGCGTGTGGCGGCCTTTGTCGCCGAGCACCTCGACCATCAGGTCGGAGGCGCCGTTCAGCACCTGCGGGTGCTCGGTGAATTCCGGCGCGGCGTTGACGTAGCCGTTCAGCCGCAGGATCTGCGCGACGCGGTCGAGACTGCCGACGGCGGCCTTTGCCTGGGCGAGGATATTCAGCGCGCACAGGCGCGCTGCCGCACGCCCTTCGGCCACCGTCATTCCGCCACCAAGCCGCCCCGAGGCAATGCTGCCATCGGCCGCCTTGGAAATCTGGCCGGATATGAACAGAAGGTTGCCGGAAACGCAGGAGGGCACGTAATTGGCGACGGGGTTCGGCGCATCGGGCAGCGTGATACCAAGCGTCGCAAGACGCGCCTCGACCTTATCGTCCATGCTGATATCCTTCCGCCTCACGGGCCGGCGACGCCTCTCTGTCGCTCGCCTTTTTGACCGGGGCGCCCCATCTTGGCAATGGCGTCCTCGCGGCCAAGTATCCGGGCTTAACTTGTCTGGGGTAGGCTGCGCCGCAAAACGACCAAGAGGAAGAATGTCCCAGCTAGCCAAGGTCTTGGGTGCCGCTGCAATGAGCGCGGCAATGCTCGTGACGCCGATCAGCAACTCGCAGGCCCAGGTCGGCGGCGGCGCGGTGCAATTTCGTCCGCATCGCGCCGTGTACGACATCACCTTCGACCATGCCACGCCGGGCTCGGGCGTCGCCGACATGAGCGGGCGCATGGTCTACGAGATGACCGGCAGCACCTGCGGCGAGTACGCGCAGAACATGCGCTTCGTCACGCGTATGACCAACCAGGAGGGCGTCGCTCAGGTCAACGACCTGCGCACCTCGAGCTTCGAGGAGCTCGCCACGCACCGCCTGCGGTTCTCCTCCAGCCAGTACGAGAACCAGAAGTTGGCGGAGGCCTCGCAGGGCAGTGCCGGTCCCGGCAACGGCGCCTCCTTCACCGAGGTGAAGCTGACCAAGCCGGCGAAGAAGACCGTCAAGCTCCCCTCCGACATCTACTTCCCCATTCAGCACTCGCTGGCGCTCGTCGAGGCGGCACGCGCCGGCCACAGCCAGTTCACCGCCAACCTCTACGACGGCTCCGACAAGGGCGAGAAATTCTACGAGACGAGCGCCGTCATCGGCCCGCGCGCCGATCCGGGAAGCGTGAAAGCGTCGGCCAAGGTGGCCAACAGCGAGAAGCTCAACGGCCTTGCTTCCTGGCCCATCGCCATCGGCTACTTCGAGCCGGGCCCGGCGCGCCTCGATGCGCTGCCGACCTATGAGCTGTCGTTCCGCTTCTATGAGAACGGCGTGTCGTCGCGCCTCTATATCGACTACGGCGATTTCGCCATCCGCGGCGAGCTCAAGGAGCTGACCTTCCTCGACGCAGGCAAATGTGCAGCGGCCTCGCCGCCGGCGCCCGTCAAACGCTGATCTCCGGATCGTCGATCTCGCCGGCGATCTCAGCCAGCACGCGCCGGGCGGGAGCGATGTCCTCTGGCGGCACGCCATCGGACGCGCAGAAGACAAGCAGCAAGCTTTCGTCCTGCAGGAGATGCTCGAGCACGGCTGCCAGAATCCGCGGCGAGCGGGCCTTCTCGCGCAGCTCCGCCGGGCCTAGGCCCGTCAAGGTCAGGAAACGCACCAGGCGGTCCGTATCGCCGGCCAAAAACAGCAGCGCCGACACTCCGATCAATTCCGCCCGGTCGCTCTGCATGCGCCTCAACCTCGAATTCACCTAAACGTCGAAAGTTATATTTAACGTGATTAAAGCGGTGCGCCGGTCGGCCATACATTAACTGTTGGTTACGCCTTGCGCCAGCAAACTCCCGCCCAGTCCAGCCCGAGAATCGGTGCACAAGGGATCGGGGAGTGCGAGCTGCAACATCATGAATATCCAGGAGACCAAAGCCGCCGGATCGCGCACACCCGTGCCGCGCGTCGACCGGCAAGACGGTCCTCATCGTGGAAGACAATGAGCTCAACATGAAGCTCTTCCACGACATCCTCGCCGCGCATGGCTACGCGACGATCCAGACCCGCAACGGTCTGGAGGCGCTCGAACTTGCTCGCCGGCATCGGCCAGCGCTCATCCTGATGGACATTCAGCTGCCCGAGATCTCCGGCTTGGAGATCACCAAGTGGATCAAGGAAGACGACGAGCTGCGACACATCCCCGTCGTTGCCATCACGGCTTTCGCGATGAAGGGCGATGAAGAGCGCATCCGCTCCGGCGGCTGCGAAGCCTACATTTCCAAGCCCATTTCCGTCGGCAATTTCCTCGAGACCGTGCAGCGCTTCGTCGGTGTACCGCGCGCCTAAACAGTAACAGCGTATTGGCGAAGATGACCGCTCGAGTACTCGTAGTCGACGATATCGTTGCGAACGTTAAGCTGCTCGAGGCGCGGCTTTCGGCCGAGTACTTCGACGTGCTCACGGCCTGCGACGGTCAAGAAGCCATCGACGTCTGCGAGCTCGAGCGTGTTGACGTCGTCCTCCTCGACGTGATGATGCCTGGCATGGATGGGTTCGAGACGTGCCGGCGGCTCAAGTCGAACCCGAAGACGCATCACATCCCGATCGTGCTCGTCACCGCTCTCGATCAGGTCTCGGACAAGGTGCGCGGCCTGCAGGGCGGCGCCGACGACTTCCTGACAAAGCCGGTCGATGAGATCGCACTCATCACACGCGTGAAGAACCTCGCCCGTCTCAAGACCTTGACCGACGAGATGCTGATGCGCGCCCTCACCAGCCGGCAGATGGGAATGAGCGAGGACGCCGCGCTCTTGAAGGCGCTGTCGGAGGAAAGGGGGCGCATTCTTATCGTCGACGACGATCCGCGTTCCGCAGCGCGCCTCGTCGATTGGCTGGGGACGGTGCACGAGCCGGTGCTGGCCACCAACCCGCAGGCGGCGCTGAACGAGCTGGCGAACGAGGTGTTCGACGTGCTCATCGTCAGCCTCACCCTCGCCGGCGCCGATGGCCTGCGGCTGTGCTCGCAAACGCGCTCGGCCGATCGCACGCGACATCTGCCGATCATCGTGCTGGTCGAACCCGGCAACGAGGCGCGCCTGCTGCGCGGCCTCGACATGGGCGTCAACGACTACATCATGCGCCCTGTCGATCAGAACGAGCTGCTCGCCCGCGTCCGCACGCAGGTGAAGCGCAAGCGCTACTCCGACCACCTGCGCAACCGGCTCGAGGAGAGCATCGAGGCCTCGATCATCAACTCGCTCACCGGGCTGCACAACCGCCGCTACATGGAGACTCACCTCGCGACCCTGGTCGACGAGGCGCGCCAAAGCGGCCGCTCGCTATCGGTTCTGCTCGCCGACATCGACCACTTCAAGCAGGTCAACGACACCTACGGCCATGATGTCGGCGATGCGGTACTGAAGGAGTTCTCCGCCCGCTTCCGCCGCAACACGCGCGGCATCGATCTGGCGTGCCGGTTCGGAGGCGAGGAGTTCCTCGTCATCATGCCGGACACGACGATGGCGCGCGCCTACCAGGTGGGCGAGCGTCTGCGAGTTTCGATCGCGGCAGATGCCTTCCCCATCAAGCCGGGCCTCGGTATCCACCTCACCGCCAGCGTCGGACTTGCAACACTTGAGAGCACGGATGACACACCGGAGACGGTCTTCCGTCGTGCCGACAGCGCGCTGTTCGCTGCCAAGCGGCGCGGGCGCAATCGCGTAGCGGCCAACGCTGCATAGCGGCGTAGTGCTCGCAAAAACCTCGCGATATTAGTGATGAAGCTTTGGAGGCGATGGAGCGTCTGTCTGTCATCGCGGATGCGCGCTTGGCATTCAATTTGGGCGCCGGCGTGACGAGAACAAATCGTCGTGGTGAATTGAGCACAGTCAAAGCATAACTTGCGTTAACTAGAGTCCTCTGTCAGATTATCATTTCTCGAGGGGGTCGATAGATTTCTAAATTGTCGGGACGATCACGGATGCGTCGGCCGTGTCCCGCAAAATATGGATTTGGGTTTCCGCACTGTCAGGTCCGCCGCATTTCCTGATAGCGCGGGAAAATCGTGGCTTGGTCTCAGCGGCTAGAGTGGCCTCCTCGTTGAAGCTGCATTGGACCAGCCACGGCACCAGGCGGGGAGTCAACGCCCTCTTTGACAAACCATCTGGTTACTAGACCAGGGTCCGTGGCTTTCTCGGACTAACTACCCCGCTGCCGGGTTGAGTTGCGGGCCCTGGTCAAGATACTCGACCAAATCCCCTATCCTCGAAAGCTCTATCTGGTGCTCGTCCAGGCGCCGACGCTCGCGTGCGGCTTCACGGGGGCGCAGGCGCGCGGCCCGCGCGCGCCTACTTGATCTTCGTTTCCTTGAAGTCGACGTGCTTCTTCACGACCGGGTCGTACTTCTTGAACACGAGCTTCTCGGTGCTCGTGCGCGGGTTCTTCTTCGTCACGTAAAAGAACCCCGTGCCGGCGGTCGAAAGCAGCTTGATCTTCTGCGTTACGGGCTTGGCCATGATCGGGGGAACCTGGTTCGGAGAACTGAAAAGTTGTCTGCTGCCTGTTGGGAGGGCGCACCATAGCCAGCGCCGCTTCGCTGTCAAGCAACGTCGCCGCCGCGGCCCTATGGGTTGGCAGTGGGCTCCGGCGTAGGTTGAGCCGGATCCAAATCGTCGCGCCCGCCGAAGCCATGCATGCGCAGCGCCCACTGCAGGCCGACCAGCGCGCCCTTGACGCGCGGTAGCAGCCATAGGGACAGGCCGATGATGAGCGGGAACCACATGGCGATGTGCACCCAATAGTTCGGGCGGAAGTAATCTTCGACCATCATCACGCCCGCAACGATGAAGTGACCGACAATCAGGATGGTAAAGTAGGGTGGCGCATCGTCGGCGCGATGATGATGCAGCTCCTCGCCGCAGGCGGGGCAGCTATCGGTGACCTTCAAGTATTTGCCGTAGAGCTTGCCGTCGCCGCAGGCAGGACATTTTTGGGCGGCTCCGCGGCGCAGCGCCAGCATGATGTCGCGAGCTGGCGGCTCCGAGAAAGTCGTCACTTCTGTCTGCTCGTCTGACATAACTTCCTCGCCGAGGATGCCCGCTACATGGCGACGCGAGACGATGCGGGTCAATAGCCGAATGGCCGCTGCGTCGTCGCACGCTAGCGGCGGCGGCGCCAGCCGCCCTTGCCTCTCTGCCCGTCCCCCGCCCGCGGGACGGCGGCGCGGCCCTTTCCCTCGGTTAACATCTCGAAGCGCAATGCTCCTGCTGAGGGAATGGCCTCGACGAGACGCACCTCGACCGTATCGCCGAGCCGGAACGTCTCGCCCGTGCGCTTGCCGACGAGCGCGTGCTGCGCCTCGACATGATTGTAGAAATCGTTGTGTAGCGAGGACACCGGCACGAAGCCGTCGGCTCCGGTATCCTTCAGGCGCACGAACAGTCCCGAGCGGGTTACGCCGGCGATGCGGCCGGTGAACGTCGCACCGATGCGATCGGCGAGATGCGCGGCGATGAGCCGATCCGCCGTCTCGCGCTCGGCGGCCATGGCGCGGCGCTCCGCATCCGAGATCTGCTGCGCTACGTCTCTGAGCCGGCCGATCTCACTGTCCTCGAGCCCGCCCTCGCCGAGTCGCAGCGCCTTTACCAGCGCACGATGCACGAGAAGATCGGCGTAGCGGCGGATGGGCGAGGTGAAGTGCGCATAGCGGCGCAGGTTCAAGCCGAAGTGCCCGATGTTCTCGATGTTGTACTCGGCCTGGCTCTGACTGCGCAGCACGACCTCGTTGATGAGATCGGCTACGGGCAGCGTCTTGGCGCGGGCAAGAATGCCGTTGAAGTGTCCCGGCTTCAAAGTAGAGGCTTGCGGCAGCTTCATGCCAAGCGTGTCGAGGAAGTCGCGCAGGCTCGACAGCTTCTCCTTCGAGGGTTGATCGTGGATGCGGTAGACGACCGGCGTCTTGCGCTGCTCCAGCGTTTCTGCCGCGGCGACGTTGGCCTGAATCATGAACTCTTCGATCAGCCGGTGCGCGGCGAGCCGTTCCGGCGTCACCACATTGGCGACGCGGCCTTGCTCATCGAGCAGGATCTTGCGCTCCGGCAGGTCGAGGTCGAGCGGCTGGCGTTTGTCACGCGCCGCGGCCACCGCGGCATACGCGGCCCATAGCGGCTTCAGCACGCGATCGAGGAGCGGGCCTGCCTTGTCCGATGGGCGCCCGTCGATTGCCGCCTGCGCCTCCTGGTAACTGAGCTTGGCGGCCGAACGCATCATGGCGCGCATGAAGGTGTGCCCGCGCTTGTTGCCTTCCTGGTCGAAGATCATGCGCACGACGAGGCAGGCGCGATTCTCGCCTTCGCGCAGCGAGCACAGGTTGTTGGAAATGCGCTCTGGCAGCATCGGCACCACGCGGTCGGGGAAGTAGACCGAGTTGCCGCGCAGCTGCGCCTCGCGATCGAGCTTGGTGCCGGTGCGCACGAAATGCGACACGTCGGCGATGGCGACGAGCACGACCCATCCGCCGGCGTTGGCGGGATCGGTGTCGGGCTCGGCATAGACGGCGTCGTCATGGTCGCGCGCGTCGGGCGGATCGATGGTGACCAGCGGCACCTCGCGCAGGTCGGTGCGGCCCTGCAGCGTCGGCGGATCAAGCGCCTCGCTTTCTGCGATGACGCTCTCGGGGAAATCGTCGGGGATGCCGTGGCTGTGCACGGCGATGAGGCTGATCTGACGCTGATCGTCCGGATTGCCGAGCGCTTCCAGTACCCGCGCCTGCGGCACGTTAAAGCGTCCCTTGCGTGCCAGATCGAAGCGCACGAGGTCGCCATCCTTCGCCGGGCCTTCGTCGCCCTTGGCGATCGACCAGGAGCGCAGTTGCTTGCGATCGACCGGCTCGATGCTGCCGCCGCCGTTGCGGTGCGCGCGGAAGATGCCGATCAGGCGCCGCTTCTCGCGCGGCAGCCGCTTGATCGGGAATGCTTCGAAGCGATAGCCGGCGCTGGGATCGTCGATCTCGCTGATGCGCGCCAGCACGCGGTCGCCGACGCCGATGCTCGCCTCGATGTCGACCTCCGGCCCGCGCGCCTTGCGCGGCGCGATCAGAACTTCGGGTCGCTCGCCCTCTTCCTCCCAGACGGCAGGCTTGGCGATGAGGTCGCCGTCGTCGTCGCGCCCGGTCACCTCCAGCACGGTGACAGGTGGCAGCCCACCCTTCTTGCGCAAACTCTTGCGATCGCCGGAGAGCGTGCCTGCCTCAGTCATGCTGGTGAGCAGCCGATTGAAATCGACGCGCTGCGGCCCGCGCACGCCGAACGCACGCGCGATCTCGCGCTTGCCGACCTTGGTCGGCGACGTTTTTATGAACTCGAGGATTTCGTCCCTGCCGGGCAGCCCGTCGCGCTTGGGCGGGCCACTCTTGGTCGGGCCCTTCGGTCTGCGCGACATGTTAGAGCGCCTGGCGAGGGATCATGTGACGGCTTAGGTCTCCGCGTCGGCCGGCACGGCCTTTGCTTTGGCAGAGCGTCCCTTCACGGCCTTCGATTTTGCACCTTTTGCCGCCGGCTTGGCGTCGGCGGCCGCTTTGCGCACAGGCTTCTTCTTTTTCGATGGGCCCTTGGCCGCGCGCGCGGCGATGAGCTCGACCGCTTCGGCAACGCTGATGGCCGCTGGATCCTTGCCGTTGGGGATCGTCGCGTTGACGGCACCGTGCTTCACGTACGGGCCATAGCGGCCGGACAGGACCTCGATCTTGCCGCCGCCGTCCGGGTGCTCGCCCAGATCCTTGAGTACTGTCGGTTTGGCGCGCTGGAAGCGGCTCTTGCCGCCGGCGGCCTTCTCGGCGAGCAAGGTGACGGCGCGGTTGATACCGACGCTGAACACTTCCTCGATGCCTTCGACATTGGCGTACATGCCATCGTGTAGGATGAAGGGTCCGTAGCGGCCGAGACCGGCGGTGATCGGCTTGCCCGTCTCCGGATGCGCTCCGACCTCGCGCGGCAGCGACAGCAGCTTCACTGCGTACTCGAGATCGACCGACCCCGCATCGACGCCCTTCGGCAGGCTAGACCGCTTCGGCTTCTCGTCCTCGGAACCCTCTCCGAGCTGCACGTACGGTCCGAAGCGGCCTGTACGCAGCGTGACGGGGAGGCCGCTGTCGGGATCAAAGCCAAGCTGCTTGCCGTCGGGCGTCGCGGCTTCTCCATCGCCGTTGCCGGTGTCGGTGAGCTGCCGCGTGAAGCGGCACTCCGGATAGTTTCCGCAGCCGATGAAGGCACCGTACTTGCCGGATATTTTCAGGCTCAGGCGGCCAGTCTTGCACGCCGGGCACGAGCGTGGATCGCTGCCGTCCTCGCGCGGGGGAAAGATGTGCGGACCGAGAATCTCGTTGAGCGCTTCCAAGACTTCGCCGACGCGCAGGTCCTTGATGTCGTCGACGGAGCCGGTGAATTCGCGCCAGAAGTCGCGCAGGACGTCCTTCCAGGCGAGCTTGCCGTCGGAGATGAGGTCGAGCTTTTCCTCGAGGTCGGCCGTGAAGTCGTACTCGACGTAGCGCTTGAAGAAGCCTTCGAGGAAGGCGATGACGAGCCGGCCCTTGTCTTCGGGGATGAGGCGCTTCTTGTCGATGCGGACGTAGTCGCGCTCCTGCAGCACGGCGAGCGTCGAAGCATAGGTCGAGGGCCGGCCGATGCCGAGCTCTTCCATCTTCTTGACCAGCGTCGCCTCCGAGAAGCGCGGCGGCGGCTGCGTGAAGTGCTGCTCGGCTTCGATCGAGCGGTCGGTGACCTTGTCACCCTGTGCCAGCGCCGGCAGGCGACGGCTCGTGTCGTCATCGTCCGCGGGGACGTCGTCTTTGCCCTTGGCGGCGTGCAGGCGCTCGTCGCGGCCTTCCTCGTAGACCTTGAGGAAGCCTTCGAACTGGATCACCGAGCCGGTGGCGCGCAGCGTGTATGTCTTGCCGTCGCGACCCTTCACCTCGATGTCGGCCGTCGTCTGCTCGACTTCCGCCGAGGCCATCTGGCTGGCAACGGCGCGCTTCCAGATCAGCTCATAGAGGCGGGCCTGATCTTTCTCGAGATACTTGGCGACATCCGACGGCTTGCGTACGACCTCCGTAGGGCGGATGGCCTCGTGCGCCTCCTGGGCGTTCTTGGCCTTGGTCTTATATTCGCGGATGAACGGCGCCACGAAGCGTTGCGAATACTCGCGTGCGATGAGGCCGCGGATGGCGTTGATCGCCTCCGGCACGATCGTCACGCCGTCGGTTCGCATGTAGGTGATGAGGCCGACGGTCTCGCCGCCGATGTCGACGCCCTCGTAGAGGCGCTGGGCGACCTGCATGGTCTGCTTGGCCGAGAAGCCAAGCTTGCGCGAGGCGTCCATCTGCAGCGTCGAGGTGGCGAACGGCGCGTACGGGTTGCGCTTCACCGCCTTCTTCTCGACCGAGACGACGCGGAACTCGCCTTTCTCGATGGCGGCCTTGATGGCGTTGGCTGCATCGCCCCGTCTTGATGTCGAGCTTCTTGAGCGTCGTGCCGTTGATGGCGTTGAGGCGGGCCGGGAACTCCTCGGCCTTGCCGGTCGCCAGCACGGCGTCGATCGTCCAGTACTCGTCGGTGCGGAAGGCTTCGATCTCGGCCTCGCGGTCGCACACGAGGCGCAGGGCGACGGACTGCACGCGGCCGGCCGAGCGGGCGCCCGGCAGCTTGCGCCAGAGCACCGGCGACAGCGTGAAGCCGACGAGATAGTCGAGGGCGCGGCGGGCGAGGTAGGCGGAGACGAGGGGGCCGTCGATGTCGCGCGGCTCGCTCAGGGCGGTAAGGATCGCCTGCTTGGTGACGGCGTTGAAGGCGACGCGCTCGACCTGGGTGTCCTTCTTCAGCGCCTTCTTCTGCTCGAGGATTTGCAGGATGTGCCAGGAGATCGCCTCGCCTTCCCGATCAGGGTCGGTGGCGAGGATGAGCTTGTCGGCCTTTTTGACCGCGTCCGCGATTTCCTTCATGATTTTCTGGGACTTAGGGTCGACGTCCCAGTGCATCTCGAAGTCTTTGTCGGGCTCCACCGAGCCGTTCTTGGCCGGCAAATCGCGCACATGCCCGAACGAGGCAATGACCTTGTAGCCGCTGCCCAGGTACTTGTTGATGGTCTTGGCCTTGGCAGCCGATTCGACGATTACGACGTTCATCTTTGACTTTCAGGCTGGCGCCGGTCGACAGGGGGCCCGCAATTGGGGCTTCGGGCCATCGGACAGGGGTCCGCTCAATATTCCCGGCGTCCGTTCGGCGGGGGAACATGGGAGAGGAATGTGGCGGTGTCAAACCACCGTCCCGTGGCGCGTGCACTTGGCCTTGCTTGCAATCGAAGATTGTGAATGATATTTACCACGACCTAGAGTTGTTCAACCGGACGGGACGCACGCGAGAATGGCAGCCTCGGAAGACCCGAATGGCGGACCCGGGCAGCCCCAGCAAGTCGCGGAGCCGATACGCTCGGCTACCTCTGCGACATCATCCAAGAGCTGAAGCACTTGGCCGACCGGTCCGGCCAGCGCACCCTTTCCGCCATCCTCGCCGCGGCACTCACCGAAGCCCGCATCCAGAACGATCACACGCAGCGCTGACGGTCAGGGGCCGGGCGCGAGCGAGACCAGGCCGCCGCCGTGCCGTTCGATGCGCCCGGCGAGCGACAGCTCCATCAAGGCGATCTGCACGCTGCGGATGCTGAGGCCGGTGCCGCGCACCAGGCTGTCGATGTCGACGGGCGCCGGCCCGAGCGCGGCGACGATGCGGTCGCGGTCGCGTTCGGACAGCAGCAGCCGGCATCTCGATCGGCTGCTCCGGCTCCTCGCGCAACTGCCGCGGCAGGCGCGCGCGTCAGCGGCGTCAGCGCCGCCAGCACGTCCTCGGGCTCGGTCACCAGCGTGGCGCCCGACTTCAGGAGCTTGTTGGTGCCCTCGGCGCGCGGGTCGAGCGGATGGCCGGGAATGGCGAACACCTCGCGACCCTGCTCGGCGGCGAGCCGCGCGGTGACGAGGCTGCCCGAGCGGCGCGCCGCCTCGACGATGAGCACGCCGAGCGACAATCCGGAGACGATGCGGTTGCGGCGCGGAAAGTCCTGCGCCGCGCGGCGCAAAGCCGAACGGCATTTCGCTGACGAGGCAGCCGCGCTCGCCGATGCGGCGCTGCAGCTCGTCGTGCTCGGGCGGGTAGACAATGTCGATGCCGCCGGCGAGCACCGCGACGGTGCCGGTGGCGAGCGCCGCCTCGATGCGCCATGCCGTCGATGCCGCGCGCGAGCCCCGAAGCGATGACGAAGCCGGCGCGGCCGATCTCGCTGGCGAACTGGCGTGCAAGCTTGGCGCCGGCGGCCGAGCATTGCCGCGCAGCCGACGATGGCGATGGTGGGCCGCTGCAGCAGGCCGATGTCGCCCTTGACGTAGAGCAGCGGCGGCGGTGCATCGAGTGCGGCCAGCGGTGCCGGGATAACCCGGCTCGACCGATGAACAGCGGCTGGGCGCCGTTGCTGCGCGCGCGTTGCAGCTCGGCTTCTGCTTCGCTCGACCGGAGCAGAGGCGAATGCTGCGCCTGTAGCCGCCGCGGCGCGACAGCTCCGGCAGTGCGGCGAGCGCCGCCGTCGGCGCTGCCGTAGTGGTTCATCAGCTCGCGAAAGGTGACGGGGCCGACGTTCTCGGAGCGGATCAGCCGCAGCGCGGCGAGGCGCTCGGCGTTCGGTCATCGATGCTGCGGGTTGCGGCACTGGCCGGGTCGCTCAGCCTTGGCACCGATCCTCGGCTCCTCTCCGCGCGCGAGACGGCGGATGTTGGCGCGGTGCTTATAGATGAGGAGCGCCGACAGGATCGCGGCTAGCAGCGCGGTCGCGGCGATCGCCCATGGCGAACAGGCCGACGGGCGTCACGAGCGCGGCGACCAGCGCCGACAGCGAGGAGTAGCGCGTCAGCGCCGCGACCAGCAGCCAGACGCCGCAGAAGATGATGGCGGCGCGCCAGTCGAGCGCCGAGCAGCACGCCGATGTAGGTGGCGACGCCCTTGCCGCCGCGAAACCGAGCCACACAGGAAACACGTGGCCGAGGAAGGCGCGCGAGCCCGCCAGCAGCGAGGCAAGGATGGCGACGCCGCCGTGGGCGCCGATCCAATGTCCGATGAGCACCGCCGCGGTGCCCTTCAGCGCATCGAGCAGCAGCGTCAGCGCGGCGAGGCCCTTGTGGCCCGTGCGCAGCACGTTGGTGGCGCCGATGTTGCCGGAGCCGACGTTGCGGACGTCGCCGAGGCCGGCGGCGCGCGTCAGCAGATAGCCGAAGGGGATCGAGCCGAGCAGATAGCCGACCGCCACGGCGGCAAGAGTGTAGGGATTAGAAGAGCAGGTCCATGGCCGCGCGCGGGTTCCCCGGCGGAGCTCAGCGTCCGCTCGGCGCCAGGGTACTGGTAGACCGTTTCCCCTGCAACCAGCGTGCGCAGCACGCGCCCCTGCATCTTGCTCTCGTCGAAGGGCGTGTTCTTGGAGCGCGAGCGCAGCAGATCCTTGTTCACGACCCACGGCTCGCCCGGATCGAACAGGATGATGTCGGCGATGGCGCCCTTGGTGAGCGTCCCGGAGTGCAGGCCGAGCAGCTTCGCGGGGTTGATGGTCAGCGCCCGCAGGATGCGTCAGCAGCGGCAGTTCGCCCGAGTGGTGCAGGCGCAGCGCGGCCGGCAGCAGCGTCTCGAGGCCCACGGCGCCGTCGGTCGGCCTCGGCGAACGGGCGGCGCTTGTCGTCGGCGTCCTGCGGATCGTGGCTGGAGACGATGATGTCGATGTCGCCGGAGGCGATGCCGCGCGATCATCGCCGCGCGGTCGTTCGTCGCTGCGCAGCGGCGGGCGCATCTTGAAGAAGGTGCGGTAGGGGCCGATGTCGTTCTCGTTCAGCGTCAGGTGGTTGATCGAGACGCCGCACGTCACCGGCAGCTTGCGCGCCTTGGCGTTGCGGATGACCTCGAGGCTCTCCGCGCAGCTGATGGTCGCCGCGTGATAGCGCCCGCGCGTCATCTCGACGAGGCGCACGTCGCGCTCCAGCATGATCGTCTCGGCCGCCTTCGGCACGCCCGGCAGCCCGAGCCGCGCCGCCACCTCGCCGGAGTTCATCGCGCCGCTGGACGACGAGATACGGGTCTTCGGTGTGGTGCACGATGAGCGCGCCGAAGTCCTTGGCGTAGAGCAGCACGTTGCGCATGACGCGCGTGTTGGCGACGCTCGACTTGCCGTTGGAGAAGGCGATGGCGCCGGCCCGCTTGAGCAGGCCGATCTCGGTCATCTCCTCGCCTTTGAGGCCCTTGGTCATCGCCGCCATGGTGTGCACGTGCACGATGGCGTTGTCGCGCGCGCGCCGCTGGATGAAGTCGACGAGCGCCACCTGGTCGATGACCGGGTTGGTCTCCGGCATGACGACCATGGTCGTGACGCCGCCGGCGGCGGCCGCATGGCTCGCGGTCTTCAGCGTCTCGCGATGCTCGAAGCCCGGCTCGCCGGTGAACACCTGCGCAGTCGATCAGGCCGGGCGCCAGCACGTGACCCTTGCAGTCGATGACGTCGACGCCGTCCGGCGCGTTGCGCCGCAGATGCGGGCCGATGTCGGCGATGACGCCGTCGCGCACGAGGAGGCCGCCGGGCTCGTCGCGGTTCGAGGCGGGATCGACGATGCGCGCGTTGATGAAGCCGTCGCCGCCGCGGATTTGGCTTCGCGGGCGGGCCGTTTGGCGGTGGCTGGTTGCTGCGTTCATCGTTTCGGCAGGTTGCGGGCCAGCGCCTCGAGCACCGCCATGCGCACGGCGACGCCCATCTCCACCTGGTCGCGGATGACGCTGCGCGAATGGTCGGCGACGGTCGAGGCGATCTCGACGCCGCGGTTCATCGGGCCGGGATGCATGACGATCGCGTCGGGCTTGGCGCGCGCCAGCTTCTCGTGGTCGAGGCCGAAGAAGTGGAAGTACTCGCGCGTCGAGGGCACGTAGGAGCCTTCCATGCGCTCGCGCTGCAGGCGCAGCATCATGACGACGTCGGCGCCTTCGACGCGCCTTCCACATGTCGGTGAAGACCTCGGCGCCGAGGCGCTCGGGGGCGGCCGGCAGCAGCGTCGACGGCGCCGCGATGCGCACGCGCGCGCCGAGCGTGTTGAGCACGATGATGTTGGAGCGGGCGACGCGGCTGTGCAGGATGTCGCCGCAGATGGCGACGGTCAGGCCGGCGACGCGGCCCTTGGCGCGGCGGATGGTGAGCGCGTCGAGCAGCGCCTGCGTCGGGTGCTGGTGCGAGCCGTCGCCGGCGTTGATCACCGAGCAGTCGATCTTCTGCGACAGGAGCTCGACGGCGCCGGCCGCGTGATGGCGCACGACGATGATGTCGGGGCGCATGGCGTTGAGCGTCATGGCCGTGTCGATCAGCGTCTCGCCCTTCGTCACCGACGAGGTCGAGACGTTCATGTTCATGACGTCGGCGCCGAGGCGCTTGGCCGCCATCTCGAACGAGCTTTGCGTGCGCGTCGAGGATTCGAAGAACAGGTTGATCAGCGTGCGGCCGCGCAGCATGTCGCGCTTCTTGCCGGCTTGGCGGTTGTCGTCGGCGGCCTTGTCGGCGAGATCGAGCAGAAAATTGATCTCTGACGCGCCAAGCCCCTCGACAGTGAGGAGATGGCGGTGCGGAAAGTGGAGCGCCTCGACTTTGGCAGCTGCATTGGTCATTAAAGGCGTTTGTATAGGCAGAGTCTCGCCCGCGGGCAACCACGTAGCGAGCCGGTTGCACGCACGAGCTGGGGAATTCGTTAAGGCTTGGTAGCGCGTCGCAGCCGCGAAAGGCGATAAACTGGGCCGATGGCCGCGCGATTCACAACGCATGAGGTGTTCAACCAGCCGCCTCCGTTCGAGGACGTGAACCTCTATGCGTCCGACGCCGGGCTTATTGACGCGGTGGAGCGGGAAGGCGGCGGGGCGGCGGCAGGGGCGCTCGGCGCCTTCGGGCAGGTCGCCGGCAGCGCCGAGGCGCTGGAGCGGGGGCGCCTCGCCAACGAGCACCCGCCGAAGCTGTCGACGCACGATCGGCAGGGGCGCCGGCGCGACACCGTCACGTTCCATCCGGCCTACCACACGCTGATGCGCACCAGCTGCACCGAAGGCCTGCATAGCTCGGTGTGGGCGCATCTCGGCAAGAAGGGCGAAGCGCGGCGCCCCGGGGCGCACGTCGCGCGCGCCGGCGCCTTCTACATGGCGGCGCAGATGGAGGCGGGGCACTGCTGCCCCATCACCATGACCAACGCCGCGGTGCCGGTGCTGCTGCAGCAGCCGCAACGTGGCCGCCGAGTGGCTGCCGCGCATCCTGCCGTACAGCTACGATCCGAGCTTCGCGCCCGCCGGCGCCAAGACCGCCGTCACGCTCGGCATGGGCATGACGGAGAAGCAGGGCGGCACGGACGTGCGCGCGGCAACGACGACGGCCGAGCCGGTCGGCGGCGGCGGTCCGGGCGGCGAGTACCGCATCACCGGCCACAAGTGGTTCCTGTCGGCGCCGATGTCGGACGCGTTCCTCGTGCTGGCGCAGGCGCCGGGAGGGCCTCACCTGTTTTCTGATGCCGCGCTTCCTGCCGGACGGCAGCGTCAACGCGCTGCGCCTCCAGCGCCTGAAGGACAAGCTCGGCAACCGCTCGAACGCGTCCTCCGAGGTCGAATTCCACGGCGCCTACGCGCGGGCGATCGGCGAGGAGGGGCGCGGCGTCGCCACCATCATCGAGATGGTGACCTATACGCGGCTCGATTGCGCCGTCGCCTCGGCCGGGCTGATGCGCTTTGCGCTGGCCAACGCCATCCACCACGCCGAGCACCGCAGCGTGTTCGATAAGAAGCTCGTCGAGCAGCCGCTGATGCAGCAGGTGCTGGCCGACATGGCGCTCGACGCCGAGGCGGCGACGGCGCTCGCGTTCCGCCTCGCGCGCTCGTTCGATCGCGCCGAGGATCCGCGCGCCTCGGCTTGGCGGCGGCTGATGACGCCGGTGACGAAGTACTGGGTGTGCAAGATCGCGCCGCCGCTGGTGGCCGAGGCGATGGAGTGCCTCGGCGGCAACGGCTACGTCGAGGAGGCGCCGCTGGCGCGTCTCTATCGCGAGGTGCCGGTCAATTCCATCTGGGAGGGCTCGGGCAACGTCATGGCGCTCGACGTGGCGCGCGTACTGCAGCGCGAGCCAGCCGCCGTGCAGATGGTGATGGAGGAGCTGGCGGTGGCCGCGGGCGACGACCAGCATCTGCGCCGCGCGCATGCGCGGCTCGAAGCCATGCTGCAGGAGCCGAAGCTGCTCGATGCGCGCGGGCGCACGCTGGTCGAGGCGCTGGCCGTGCTCGCCGCGGGAACGATCTTGCGGGCGCATGCGCCGCCGGCGGTCGCCGATGCGTTCATCGCGACGCGCATCTCCGGCGATCCGCGGCAGACCTATGGGCAGGGCCTCGAGCACGCCGACGTGCGCGCCATCATCGCCCGCGCCTCCCCTAACCGGTAGGCTTCCCGGACCCACAGGTGTCATCCTCGGGCTTGTCCCGAGGACCCAACTGTCCGCTTGCACCGACGAGTGAGCATTGAAGAAGCCTCGCCCACCTAGGGGCTCGCAATTGCTGAGAAATGGATCCTCGGACCAAGTCCGAGGATGACAGCGGGGAGGCTGTGCAGGTCTAGGTGAAGAGCCAGGACGAGACGCCGCCGCGGCGCGCGAGGTCGGCCATCTCGCCGTTGAAGGCGTCGAACACCGCCTGCGTCGCGGTCTCCGCCAGCCACGGCGCGCCGCCCGTCCGCCGCCGATAGGGGCCCATGAGCTGCCGCCAGACGTCCTCGTCGAGCCGCCGCTCCGGCGGAATGCGCGGCGGCAGCCGCCGCAAGCCGCTCTGCGCCGCGAGCCATGCATACGCCGCCTGCCACACGTCGAGCGGCGCCGCCATGTTGTGGCGCCCCTTGAGCTGCGTGATCGCCAGCATGCCGGCCTCGCGCGAATGCGGGCCGACCTCCAGCGTCGCGATGTGCTCGCGCTCGCGGCGGATGGAAAACAGCCGGCAGCGGTCGTCGGCGAGCCGCTCGGCATACTGGTCGGCGCAGTTCTGCATGGCGCGCGCTTCGGCGAGAATCTCCGTGCGCTCGAGCAGCGGCACGAACGTCAGCCCGCGCACCTGTCCGCCGGACAGCCACGGATCGGTCAGCACGCCCGGTCCGAGCTGCAGCGTCAGGCGCATGCGGTTGAGCCAGCTCTTGGCCGCGCACAGCGCAGTGTCGAAGGCGATCTCCGGGCGCCACGGCACGACGATGAGACTGTGCGCGCGCGTTTGCGTGGCGCGCGAATGCCAGGCGTAGGCGGCGAGCACGCCGAACATCTGCTCGGGCTTGCCTTGCTCGCTGAAGATCGATTGATCGGCGAGCCACAGCGCAAAGTCTTCGTGGCAGGCCTTGGCGCCGAAGGCGATGCTGTCGAGCCACAGCGCGCTATGGCTGGGGGCAGCGGGGAGACGCGTCGCGACGCGCCGCGTGAAGCTCTCGCTCGCCGGCACGGGAGCGATGGCTTTTTGGAATGCCTCGGGTGGCAGGCGCCGCAACCACAGCGGCAGCTCCAATGCGCGCGCCACTGTTTTCAGCGCCGCGCCGTCCTCGATGAGTGCCAGCGCGGCATCGCGCGCTTCTTGCGTGCCGCGCCGCGTCGCCAGCGCATACATCGCGCCGGGAAACACGACGGCAAGATCGGCAAGGCGGGGAGACGAGCGCATCAAGCGGCGCACTTCGCGCCGCGCAGGATAGGCGAAACGGCCTGCATAGCTCTCACGTTCGTCCGAGAGCTGCGGCAACATCACGGTGCGGCGCGGATCGGTGCGCTGCCGAAGGAGTTTCGTCACCTGCGACATACTACAATTCCACTTCGCCATCGGGCTGACGAGCCCTGAGCGATGGCGTCACTGGAGAAGATCGCAGGCTATTGCGGCACGCTTGGGACGGTCGAGCCGCATTTGCGAATAGCGTGGGTGAGAGTTAATGCCACGGGTCCCGCTCAGCTCTTTATCCTGCGCATGCGATCGAGCGCACCTTGCAGGATAATCGTGGCGGCAAGCTTATCGATGACCTGCGCGCGGCGCCGGCGGCTGGCATCGGCTTCGAGCAGCGTGCGTTCGGCCGCGGCCGTCGATAGCCGCTCGTCCCACAAGAGGATCGGCAACTCGCTGAGCGCGTTGAGGTTGCGCGCGAAGGCCCGCGTCGCCTGCACGCGCGGACCGGCCGTGCCGTCGAGATTGGTCGGCAGGCCGAGCACGAAGCCGCCGATTTTGTGCTCCGCGGCCGTGCGCAGCAGCTCCGCCGCGTCTTCCTTAAATTTGGTGCGGCGGATGACCGTCAGCGGCGAGGCGATGGTGCGCGTGATATCCGACAGGGCAAGGCCTAGGGTCTTGGTGCCGGCATCGATGCCGATGAGCGCGGTCCGCTCGGCAAGGCCCGCGGCGAAGGCCTCGATATCATCGAGCGTCGCCCCCATCGCCCGCTCGCCCGTTGAATTTGCCATATAGGCAGCCTGCCCGTTGTTGCCGAACCGTGCTTCCTTATACTCCGCGCCGGTTGCGGATTTCCAATCCGCCTCCGGGTGGGAAGACCGCGGGCGCCAGGGGCGCGCCGGCGGCAATAAAGGATGACGTTGCGTGCAGGAGAAAAGTTTGCCGGCGAGCGGCGCGAGGGACGAAGTCCATGCCGCCGCGCGGAGCCTTGCAGAAATCGCAGGGCAGCGCTGGGGTCCTGGCGCTGTTCGCGGCGACGACGTTCCTCTCCGCCTTCCTGCTGTTTTCCATCCAGCCGCTGTTCGCCAAGATGGTGCTGCCGGTGCTCGGCGGCTCGTCGTCGGTGTGGGCGGTGGCGCTGCTGTTCTTCCAGGCCGCGCTGCTCATCGGCTACGGCTACGCGCATCTGTTGACGCGCCATGTACCGGCGGCGTCGAACGGCTTCGTGCATCTCGGCATAGCGCTGCTGGCGCTCATCGTGCTGCCCGTCGGATTGCCGGATACATGGCGCGAGCCGCCGGCGGGCGACCCGTATCTTTGGCAACTCGGCCTATTCGCCGTGGCCGTCGGGCTGCCGTTCGTCGCGGTTGCCGCCAATGCGCCGCTGCTGCAGGCGTGGTTTGCGCGCTCCGGCCACCCGCACGCGCAGGACCCCTACTTTCTCTACGGCGCCTCCAACCTCGGCAGCCTCATCGCGCTGCTCGGCTATCCGTTCTTGTTCGAGCCGGCGTTCGGGCTCACCGCGCTCAGCCGCTATTGGGCCATCCTCTACGTCGTGCTGATCGTCGCCATCGGCGCTTGCTTTGCACTCGTGCGCCGGCGCGCGGCGCCCACGCTCGCGACGACAGATGTCGCCGGCGCGCCGCTCGCGGGTGCACCGACGTGGCGCGACCGCCTCGCGTGGTGCGGCCTGGCGCTCGTGCCGGCGGCGCTGCTCACGGCATTCACGACGCACATCGCCACGGACATCGCCTCCGCGCCGCTGCTCTGGGTGCTGCCGCTGGCGATCTACCTTTTGACCTTCGTGCTCGCCTTCCAGTCGCGCCTGCCGCTGCCGATGTGGCTGCTGCTGCCGGCGCAGCTTGCCGCCGTCATATTCGCGCTTGCTCGAGCTGGCGCAGACCAAGCACGACAAGTGGGTGCTGACCAGCGCGCCGGCGTCGCCGCCTTCTTCCTCGCCGCGCTCGTTGCGCATCGCACGCTGTATCTGCGGCGCCCGGCTGCCCGCTATCTCACCGAGTTCTATTTGTGGATGTCGTTCGGCGGCGTGCTCGGCGGTCTGTTCTCGGCGCTGATCGCGCCACGCATCTTCTCCGAGGTGTTCGAATACCCGCTGCTCATCGCGCTGTCGCTCGCCTGCCGCCCGGGCGTGTTCGACCAGCCGGGGTCGGCCAAGAACGACGTCATCTGGATTTTGGGAACGTTCGCGGCCGGTCTGCTCGTCATCTGGCAAGGGCCGCTGCTCGCCGCCTCGCTCGGATACACGTTCGGCGATTGGGGCACGACGCCGGTCATCGCGCTCCTATTCGCCGTCGCTGCCGTCGCCTTCTGGAACCACGGCGCGCGGCAGCTCACGGCCGCATTGATGATGTTCGCCGCCGTCGTCATGCTGCCCTCGTCCGTCAAGCGCGGCCAGGCGCAGCGCAGCTACTACGGCGTCTATCGCGTCAGTCTGTCGGAAGGCGGCGACTTCAATGTCCTGACGCACGGGACGACGCTGCACGGTGCGCAGCGCTTGCGCGACCTCACCGGCCACATCGTCTCCGATGTGACGCCCGGCACCTACTACTATCCGGGCAGTCCGATGGCCGCCGCGGTGAAGATCGCGCAGGCGCGCCTCGACGCCGAGGGCGAGCTCGGCCGCTTCGGCGTCGTCGGTCTCGGTGCCGGCTCGCTGAGCTGCTATTCGCGCAAGCACGAAGATTGGCGCTTCTTCGAGATCGACCCGATCGTCGTCGACATCGCGGCGAAGTCGAACCACTTCACGTTTCTCGCCAACTGCCAGCCCAAGCTCGACGCGGTCATCGGCGATGCGCGCCTGACGCTCGCCAAGGAGCCGGACAAGAGCTTCGATTTGATCATCGTCGATGCCTTCACCTCCGACGCCGTCCCGGTGCACCTGATGACGGCGGAGGCGCTGCAACTCTACGCCAGCAAGCTGAACGACGGCGGCGTCGTCGTGCTGCACATCTCCAACCGTTACCTCGACCTCAATTCCGTCCTCGGCGCTACGCTGCCGCTGGTGCCGGAGCTCAAGGGTCTCATCGTCTCCGACGACAAGGCGGACGGCTCTTACGCGCAGAACACCTCGACCATCGCCGTGTTCGCCAAGGACGCTACGGCGCTCGACGCCTACCGCGCCCTCGACGGGGCGCAGGACTTCCACGCCGGGGGCCTGTCGCCGTGGACGGACGACGCTTCCGATATTCTCGGCCCCTTCCTGTCGCAGTGGCGCCGCTCGTAGGAACCGGGCGCCGCGGCCTCCGGCCAAGTTGCGCCCGCCCCCTGCCGGAGCTAAGAGTGCGGGCGCTTTTCTCAAAGCGTCGTTCAACAGCCACGGCGAGGAGCCATGCGGGTCGACGAGACGACAGTCCGGCGCATCGCGCGCTTGGCGCGCATCAAGATCTCCGGCGAGGAGGCCAAGGGCCTCGAGGCGGAGCTGTCCGGCATCCTCAACTGGGTCGAGCAACTCAACTCGGTCGACACCTTAGCCGTCGAGCCGATGACGCGCGTCGTGCCCATCGAGCTGAAGAAGCGCACCGACGTCATCAGCGACGGCGACATCGCCGACGACGTCGTCAAGAACGCGCCGATGGTCGAAGACCATTTTTTTGTCGTGCCCAAAATTGTCGAATGAATAGGGAGGTTGCGGTCATGCGTGGCTACCTTCACATCTTCGGAGTTTTGCTGATCACGTCGATGGCCGCGCTGCCGGCGACGGCCGCCGACGACTGGAGCTTTATCGCCGGCACCTACGCGATCGAAGCCGGCGACTGCAAAGCCGCGGCCGACCACAAGCCGTTCTCGGACGGGCTGGTGGAAGCACTGTCGCAGGACGTCCTCACGCGCGAGGGGATAACCAGTCCGCGCGAGGTGCACTGCAAGTTCAAAGGCGCCGAGAAGGCGGGCGGCGGCTGGACCGTCAAGTCCGATTGCGAGGAGATGGGCGAAGGCGCGCCCTACGATCTGAAAGTCATCGCCGGTTCCGATGGATCGCTCTCCGTCTCCAATGAAGATGTGTGGGGCCCTGATCCGCAGGTGTTCAAGCTATGCCAGAAGTGAGAGCTCGTGACTGATCTCAATAAGCTGACCATCGCCGAAGCGCGCGAGGGACTGCGCAAGAAGCAGTTCACCGCCACTGAGCTCACCCAGGCGTTCCTGAAGGCGATCGAGGGCGGCAATCCCGCCCTCAACGCCTACGTGCTGCCGACGCCGGAGCTGGCGCTCAGCCAGGCGAAGGAGAGCGACAAGCGTCTGAAGTCGGGCGAGGCGCGCCCGCTCGAGGGGCTGCCGCTCGGCAACAAGGATTTGTTCTGCACGGCCGGGGTGCGCACGACCGCGTGCTCGAAGATCCTCGACGACTTCACGCCGACCTATGAATCGACCGTCGGCG
This sequence comes from uncultured Alphaproteobacteria bacterium, assembly GCA_963831175.1. Taxonomy (GTDB): domain Bacteria; phylum Pseudomonadota; class Alphaproteobacteria; order Rhizobiales; family Hyphomicrobiaceae; genus Hyphomicrobium_A. Next base: position 138,342 of record CAWHOZ010000021.1, read on the forward strand.
CCAATTTGTGGAACGCCGGCGCGGTGATGCTCGGCAAGCTCAATTGCGACGAGTTCGCCATGGGCTCCTCCAACGAGACGAGCGCGTTTGGCCCCGTCGTCTCGCCGTGGCGCCGCAAGGGCAAGACCGACCGGCTCGTCCCGGGCGGCTCATCGGGCGGCTCCTCCGCAGCCGTCGCCGCCGGCCTCTGCCTTGGCGCGACGGCGACCGACACCGGCGGCTCGATCCGCCAGCCCGCGGCGCTCACCGGCACCGTCGGCATCAAGCCGACGTACGGGCGCTGCTCGCGCTGGGGCATCGTCGCGTTCGCCTCGTCGCTCGATCAGGCCGGCCCGCTGGCCAAGACGGTGCGCGACGCCGCCATCATGCTGCGCGCCATGGCCAGCCACGACCCGAAGGATTCGACTTCCGTCGAAACGCCGGTGCCGGACTACGAGGCGGCGCTGAGCCAGGGCGTCAAAGGGCTGCGCGTCGGCGTGCCGAAGGAATACCGCGTCGAGGGCATGTCGAAGGAGATCGACAAGCTCTGGCAGGAGGGCATCGCGTGGCTCAAAGCGGCCGGCGCCACCATCCATGACATCAGCCTGCCGCACACCAAATACGCGCTGCCGGCCTACTACATCGTCGCGCCCGCCGAGGCTTCGTCCAACCTCGCGCGCTATGACGGCGTGCGCTACGGCCTGCGCGTGCCGGGCAAAGACCTCATCGACACCTACGAGAACACGCGTGCGGCCGGTTTCGGCAAGGAAGTGCGCCGGCGCATTCTCATCGGCACCTACGTGCTCTCCGCCGGCTACTACGACGCCTACTACCTCAAGGCGCAGAAGGTGCGCACGCTCATCAAGCGCGACTTCGACGAGGCGTGGAAGTCGGTCGACGTCGTGCTGACGCCGACGACGCCGTCGCCCGCCTTCGGGTTCGGCGAGAAGAGCGGCGATCCGATCGCCATGTACCTGGAAGACATCTTCACCGTGACGGTGAACATGGCGGGGCTGCCGGGCATCTCGGTGCCGGCCGGTCTGTCGGGCGAAGGCACGCCGCTCGGCCTGCAGCTCATCGGTAAGCCGTTCGACGAGGGAACGCTGTTCCGCGCCGCGCAGGCGATCGAGGATGCGGCCGGGCGCTTCGTCGTGCCGGAGCGCTGGTGGGAGGCTGGCGACAAGCCGAAGTCCGCAGCGCCACCAGCGAAGTCGGCTGCAGCCAAGAAGTCGGACGGCAAGAGTAAAGCCGGGAGCAAAGCGAAATGAGCGGGCGTAAACCGCAAGAGTGCAGTGACATGGCCGAGGTGCGCGCCGAGATCGACCGCATCGATGTATGCCTGGTCGACCTCATCGCCGAGCGCTTCAGCTACGTCGACCGCGCCTGGCAGCTGAAGACGAATCCCGGCGAAGCGCACGTGCCCTGGCGCATCCAGCAGGTCATCGACAAGGTGAAAGAGCGGGCCAAGGAGAAGGGCCTGCCGCCCGAGCTCACCGAAGCGCTGTGGCGGCAGATGATCGGCTGGTTTGTGCAGTACGAGGAAGAAAAGCTACGCCGTCAGCTCGAGGGCAACGGCGGCCGGGGAGCTTGAGGTGGAAATCGTTCCCTTCGATCCCGCCACGCTGCTAAAGATCGCGCTCTTCAATCCCGTCGTCATTGTCGTGGCGTTCCTCATGGGGCGCCGCGCCGATCAATGGCAGAAGCTCATCGTGGCCGCGTTTGCCGCGGCTCTGGCCGGCTATGCGCTCTATTGGCTCGTCGCCGCGGTCGGCCTGATGCCGGTGCACGCTTTGGGCGGCGAAGCCGCGATCGTGCTGCTGCAGTTCCTCTTCGGCCTCGTCTGGGCCGCGCTCGGCTACTGGCTCGCCCCGCGGCGCCGCTGACCGCTCTCCGGTGCGATCTGATGCGAACCGGCAACGCGGCTGGCAAGTTGGCGTCTCCCGCTTGTGCCGCCTGTCGAACTCCCGCAAGAATTCCTCTGATCGCGGAGGACCGCTGGGGGGAACGATGCTCGGGCGCGCACACGTATCGGTGCTCATCGCCGTGCTCGCTGTGGGACTTGCCTCGCAAGCGGCACGCGGCGACCCGGCGCTGACCTATCTCGAAAGCCTCAAGGGCAGCAACGAGCGCTACAAGGCGCCGAGCGAGCTCGACGGGCGCTACACGGTCGCCCTCTACGTCAATACGGCCAACTCCGGTCCCTGGCGTCAGCGCATGTGGGTGCTGCATCGCGACGCCATCGGCGGGTCGTGGAGGCTCGCCATGTGGGACGAGGAGCACTGGCGCAAGGCGGATTTGGCCGCGGGCGAGGCACCGTCATACAGCTGGCCGGTGTCCACCGGGCGCTACTATCGCGGTGATCCTTTCTCGGGACCGACGCCGACCGGCGTATTCGCGCTCGATGAGCGCAAGTGGCGCTACGGCCGCGGCTACACGGCGCCGGGCATGATCCACACCATGTATATCGACTTTCATTACGACAACGGCCGCCGCTCGGGCGTTGCCTTCCACGGCACGATACCGGGCCGCTACCGGCGGCTCGGCTCGATCAACTCGCACGGCTGCATCCGCATGAAGCAGAAGAATGCGGCGTCGCTTTTCGACCGGATCACCGGCCGCGACCGTGTGCTGCCGCAGGAGATGCGCTGGGGTGACGTGCCGCGGTTCTGGACGTCGGAGCAGGGACAAAAGCGCGCCGGCTATACGCGCGACGGCAGCACGCATCCCGCCGAGGCGCTGGTCGCCGATCTCGGCCTGATGCAGGCGTCGGCGACAAGCATCACCGACACGGAGCCTCCCCCGGTGCTGACGAAGAGCGGTTTTCGCGCCATTGCCGTCATCTTCGAGAACTGACCGGAGCGTCGCTGCCCGAAAAGGGCCACTTCTGTGCGCCATCCCATCTCCCGCGGGGACGAGGTTCATGACGTCGTCCGGGGGTTTTGCGTAATGACGGAGTTGAACGTGACGCAGGCGCGGCCCGCCAAGGGCGCGCTCGTGATCAATCGCGGTGTGACGATCATCGGCGCGCTTTCGTTGGATGGGCCGGTGTTGATCGAGGGGACGATCGACGGGGAAGTTCGCTGCTCGAAGTTGCAGATTACCGAACGCGGCGAGGTCGAAGGCCTCATCGTCGCCGACAGCGTCGTGGTGCTCGGCGAGTTCAGCGGCGCCATCTATGCCCGCGAGCTCATTCTCGGGGCCGGCTGCAACGTTGAAGGCCAGATCTACCATCACAAGCTTGTGCTTGAGGAAGGCTGCTATTTCGAGGGGCAGTCCCGCCGCCATGGCGACCCCTTGAAAATCGCGCCTTTGCCATTCGAGGCCGAGGCGGCGGAGCCCTCGTTCGCCTAGGCCGCGGCTTGCTCCGGAGGGCGCCCTGCGATAACGAGGGCGCGCGAAGGAGCACCCCCATGCAGGACACAGCCAAGGCCACCAAGAGCAAGAACTTGATCGAGGGCGCCACGGGCGAGTGGGAGGTCATCGTCGGCCTCGAGGTGCACGCGCAGGTGGCTTCACGCTCGAAGCTGTTCTCCGGTGCGGCGACCGAGTTCGGCGCCGAGCCCAACAGCCACGTCTCCCTCGTCGATGCGGCGATGCCCGGCATGCTGCCGGTGATCAACGCCGAATGCATCGCGCAGGCGGTGCGCACGGGGCTCGGGCTCAACGCCAAGATCAACTTGAAGAGCGTGTTCGACCGCAAGAACTACTTCTATCCCGATCTACCGCAGGGCTATCAGATCAGCCAGTACAAGCAGCCGATCGTCGGCGAGGGCGAGGTCGAGATCGACGTCGACGGCGAGACGATGAGCGTCGGCATCGAGCGCCTGCATCTGGAGCAGGACGCCGGCAAGTCGATCCACGACCAGCACCCCGACTATTCCTATGTCGACCTCAACCGCTCGGGCGTCGCGCTGATGGAGATCGTGTCGCGGCCCGACATGCGCTCATCCAAGCAGGCGCAGGCGTACGTTTCGAAGCTGCGCACCATCTTGCGCTACCTCGGCACCTCGGACGCCGACATGGAGAAGGGCAACCTGCGCGCCGACGTCAACGTCTCGGTGAGGAAGCCCGGTGCCAAGCTCGGCACGCGTTGCGAGATCAAGAACGTCAACTCCATCCGCTTCATCGGCCAGGCCATCGAGACCGAGGCGCGCCGCCAGATCGACATTCTCGAAGGTGGCGGCAAGATCAACCAGGAGACGCGGCTGTTCGACCCCGGCAAGGGCGAGACGCGGTCGATGCGCTCCAAGGAAGAAGCGCACGACTACCGCTACTTCCCCGATCCCGACTTGCTGCCGCTCGAGCTGACGATGGAGTACGTCGGCGAGCTGGAGAAAAACCTTCCCGAGCTGCCGGACGCCAAGAAGCACCGCTTCATGGCTGACTTCGGGCTGTCCGACTATGACGCCAACGTGCTCGTCGCCGACCGCGAGTCGGCCGACTACTTCGAGGCCGTCGCCGGCCTGCGCAACGGCAAGGTCGTGGCGGAGCCGCGCGATGGAAAAGTTGCCGCCAACTGGGTGGTCAACGAGCTGTTCGGCCGCCTCAACAAGGAAGGCAAGTCGATTGCCACTTCGCCCGTCTCGGCGGCGCAGCTCGGCTCGATCGTCGATCTGATTTCCTCCGGCACCATCTCCGGCAAGATCGCCAAGGACCTGTTCGAGATCGTCTGGTCGGAGGGTGGCGACCCGGCCGACATCGTCGAGAAGCGCGGCCTGAAGCAGGTCACCGACACCGGCGCCATCGAGAAGGCGGTCGACGACATCATCGCCGCCAATCCCGACAAGGTGGAGCAGGTGAAGGCGAAGCCGACCATGCTCGGCTGGTTCGTCGGCCAGGTGATGAAGGGCACGGGCGGCAAGGCCAACCCGGCGGCCGTCAACGACATCCTCAAAAAGAAGCTCGGTATCTGAGCGGCCGCAAAGCTGCGCAGCGGAGCGGGCCCGACTAGGCGGGGGCGGCGAATCGGCTACTGATCGCTGGCGGTGCCAAGCGCCTCTCACAGGAAGCGGCACACCATGCACGCCGTTTGCCGGAGTCATGCCCATCTGCGCATCGCCGCCGCGTGCGGCGCGATGCTCCTTGCCTGTGGCGCCGGCGCCGCCGACGAGCCGCAAGCCTACGAGGTCGACGCCGGCTTCGACGTCGCGCCGCAGTCGCTCTACTGGTACGGCGAGGGGATCACGGCCCTCAATCGCGACATGGCAAAGGACGGCTTCCTGTTGCGCGTTTTCGGCAGCCTGGCGGTCTATCAGTACGCCGGCACGCTCGTTGACGAAACCATCGATGGCACGCTTTGGCAGCTCGATCTCATGCCCGGCTACCAATGGGTGCGCGGGCCTGCGACCTTCGGCGGCTTCGTCGGCTTCGATTATCAGCAATCGCAGCTGTCGCCGCCTGACCCGACGAATGCAGTTCGCGGCACCGCCACCGGCCTCAAGGTTGAAGGGCACTATTACTTCGAGGACGAGAAGCAGCCCATTGAGGCGAGCCTCGTCGGCGAACACTCAACGGCGTTCGACACGTACTACGCCGAGCTGCGCATCGGCGCCCGTGTCTACAACAAGCTCGTCATCGGTCCCGCCGCCTCGGTCGATGGCGACACCGGCTACAACGCGCAGCGTCTCGGCGGCTATGCCAAGCACCTTTTCGACTTGGCGGAGGGGGTGCCGCTCGAGCTGACCATCGTCACCGGCCACCAGTTCGTCAGCGGCGACGGCGATGCCGGACCTGCTGGCGGCGCCGGCACTTTCGGCACGCTCGAGATCAATACCGACTTCTAAGTCGACGCAGTTGCGCCCAGCAAATCCGTACGAGACAGTAAGCCATGCATGATGATGCTCGCCAGTACGCGCCGTCGGCGGCACGCAATCGCGAGCCGATCTGGAGCGTGCTGCAGCCGCAGCTGCCGGAGCGCGGCCTCGTGCTCGAGGTGGCGAGCGGATCGGGCGAGCACACCGTGCACTTTGCGCGCGCGTGCGGGCCGCAGCTCGTCTTTCAGCCGAGCGATCCCGATGCGCAAGCGCGCGCCAGCATCGACGCCTGGGGCGCCGCTGCCGGCCTGCCAAATGTGCGGCCCGCGCTGGCGCTCGATGCGGCGTCCGACGTCTGGCCCATCGCGCGCGCCGACGTCGTCGTGTGCATCAACATGATCCACATCTCGCCGTGGGCGGCGGCCGTCGGCCTTATACGCGGCGCCGCGCGCGTTTTGCCGCCGGGCGGGCTGCTGTTCCTCTATGGACCCTACCGGCGCGAGGGACGGCATACGGCACCGAGCAACGAAGCCTTCGATGCGGACTTGCGGCGGCGCAACCCGGAATGGGGCGTGCGCGACGTCGAGGCCGTTGCGGCGCTTACTGCCTCCGCCGGGTTCGGCGCGCCGGTCATCGCAGAGATGCCCGCCAACAACCTCTCCGTCCTCTTCCGCCGCAGCGCGTGAGCTTGTCGATCAGGCCCGGTATTGTTCGTCGCTGACTTTTTCCATCCAGTCGACGGTCTTGCCATCGAGCTGCTCCTGGATCGCGATGTGCGACATCGCCGTGGTTGGGCCGGCGCCGTGCCAGTGCTTCTCGCCTGGCGGAAACCAGATCACATCGCCGGGATGGATTTCCTCCACCGGACCGCCCTCGCGCTGTGCCCGGCCACAACCGGCTGTGACGATCAGTGTCTGACCCAGGGGATGCGTGTGCCACGCCGTGCGCGCGCCCGGCTCGAACGTCACGCTGGCGCCAACCGCGCGTGCCGGATCACTTGCCTGAAAGAGGGGATCGATGCGCACCGTCCCCGTGAACCACTCGGCCGGTCCCCGGTTAGACGGCCGCGTTCCAATTCTCTTGATCTCCATTGCTCTCGGCCCTTCGTCACATGGTCTAGCAGCAGCCGCTATCACGCGCCGCGCTATGGCCTGTTGCAAGTCTCACTGCCTCGGCTGAAGCGGTGAAAAGGTGTAAATCCGGTCGAGCATTCTTAGCATCATGGTGTTGGCCGTTGGCTGGCCATCAAGTGACAGAGTGAGGTTGGTCCACACGATCAGCGTTACATCGTTGTCGGGATCGTGGCCCATGAACGAGTTGTAGCCCGGCATTTCGCCGCCGTGGAAATAGATGCGGTTCGGCCCAAAGGTAATCAGAGAGATACCGTACCCATACTTTTGGCCGCCAGGATCACGTGGATCTTGCAGTTCGAGGCTGTCGACCCATTGGCGCTGATAGTCGGCGTCGAGAACTTTGCCGCCGACCAGCGCACGCATCCAGGTGGCCAGATCATCCGCGGTAGAGATGACGCCACCGGCCGCCGTGGCGTAGGAAGGATTTTGCTCCGTGTCGTCATTGGGCTTGAGCGTTCCCGACTTGGCCGCAACCTGAAGATCGGCGGGATAAGGCGCATCCGACAAGGCGTATGAGGAACTGCCGTACAGGTAGCCATGCGAGTACGGTTCGGGGATCGTGTTCGACGTGCTGGGAGGGAGCAATGTGTGCGTCATGCCGAGCGGCCCGAACAAACGGTTCTGAAAAACTCTGGCCAACGGCTCGCCGGCAATTTTCTCGGCGATGAGACCGAGCAAAACATAGTTGGTGTTGCAGTAGTCATATTGCTTGCCTGGAGCGAAGAGCGGTGGACGTTTGAACGCGAGGGCGAGCAGCTCCTCCGGGGTCCAAACCTTGGTAGGGTCATGATCAAGGCTTGCCGCAAGCTCCGGCGCCTCGGTGACGTTATACAAGCCGCTACGCATTCTAAGCAGTTCAGCAATGGTGATGTTGTCGCCATTGGGAACGCCGGCAACATACTTCGAGACTGGATCGTCGAGACGCAATTTTCCTTCCTGGGCCAGCTGCACAATCACCGCGGCTGTCATCGTCTTTGTATTCGAGGCAGCCCTGAAGTGTGTGTTGGCTCTCGGCGCGATCGTGACGCCCAGCTCCGTTGTGCCGTAGCCAAAAACGAAATCGCCCTGCGGAGTGTGCAAAAGAACCATGGCGCCCGGCACCATGAGCTCCTTGGCCGTCGCTTCCACGGTGTCTTTGAGTGCGACCGGGTCGAACGGCTTGAGCGCTGTTGCGGACGCCGCCATGCTGCCGACGGAGCCGACCGCGACAATCACGATTCCCAGTATTCTAGTTGGCACCATCTCTCACTCCCTTCCGTAGGCACGCGCGCGCGTCATGGGTCTTTTGATGATAGACGAAAGTGATTGGTTTGAATGCTGCGCAGCAGTTGCGTAAACATGAGGAAAAGGCACCCAAACCTAAGGAGGTCGACATGAGCAGTACTCAGGTGCGCAGCGAAACTGCAATCGAGACCCCGAGAGCGCGGACGGTCGACATGAAGCTCGAGGTCGTCGTCATCCCTGTTTCGGACGTCGATCGCGCGAAAGAGTTCTACGGGAGACTTGGGTGGAGGCTCGACGCCGACTTCGCCGCCGGTGACGACTTCCGCGTGATCCAGTTCACGCCGCCTGGCTCCGGGTGCTCGGTCATCTTCGGCAAGAACGTCACCGCGGCGGCACCCGGCTCCGCCCAGGGCCTATACCTGATCGTCTCCGACATCGAGGCCGCCCGCGACGAGTTGCTCCGTCGCGGCGTCGCGGTCGGCGAGGCGTTTCACGACGCCGGAGACGTGCATTCCGGCACGGACGAGCCCTACCTGTTCGGGCGGCTCCGCGTCAGCGGTCCCGATCCCGAGCGTCGCAGCTATCACTCGTACGCCTCGTTCCGCGATCCGGACGGCAACGGCTGGGTGTTCCAGGAGGTCACGGCGCGGGCGCCCGGGCGCGTCGACCCCGCGGCGACGACCTTCGCGTCGGCGAGCGATCTGGCGGCGACGCTGCGGCGTGCGGCGTCCGCGCACGGCGAGCACGAGAAGCGCACCGGCGGCTACGACGCGAACTGGCCGGATTGGTACGCCGAGTACATTGTCGCCGAGCAGGCCGGCCAGCCGCTGCCGACATGAGGGGCCGCTAAAACATCGGCCCAACATGCGGCGCGGCACTGCTCAGCATCCGGACCAATGCTCGTAGGTCGTCCAGCCGTCCTTGTCGTGCGCGCGCGGCTTGCAGGGCTTCAGCGCCGACACCGGCGGCGGATCCACCGGTGCGCCGCGCGGGTTTACGCAGACCGCGTGGCCGGTCACAGGGTTCACCGCCGCCTCCAGGCATTTTACCGGCGGAGCCGCGGCCGGCTTTTCGGCTGGGGTCGGGCTGTCTCCGCATTGCCCCGCCACCGGCAGCGACAAGAGAATGCCGATCGCCAGGAGCGTGCGCCGTACGTTCTTCATGGGTGTGGTCCTCGATGGTCGCTGCAGGAAAAGCCGGCGTCCTCGAACGCCGGCGCCCGCACCCGCGATCAGGCCGCGGGCAACCATCTGGCTCTGCCCTGCGCCTCGAGCGCCGCCTCGACATCGGCGAGACGCAGCGTCACCGTCGGCTGCATCTTGTCGTCGAGAAACATGTACAGCGCGTCTTCGACATTGCGGTTGCTGAAGAACACGATGGTTTCCTGGTCGCCGCCGCCCTCGAGATGCGGCTCGCCATCCGGCACACCCTTCACGTAGCTTCCTGTCGGCCGGATCTCCTTCAGCTCCCCGTTCGGCCGGTAGAAGCGCAGCTCGCCCTGCAGCACCAGGGTGACGTACGGCGTCTTGTGCTGGTGCAGCATCGCCTTGGAATTGGCGGCGAACTTGAAGACCACGTCGACGATGCCGTTCTTCTTGTCGATGTCGTAGACGTAGAACCAAACATGCTCGAGCCAGTCGAGCCTGCTCCAGGTCAGAATTCTGTCGTCGAACGTATATTGTGCCATTGGCCTTTTCCCTCCGGTGGCGACGTTTCTCGTGCGCGCTCGGGGGTATTGTTGGCGTCCTCAAACAGGCAGGCCAAGGGCGTTTCACCTGACGTGGGCCGGGCAAATCGCCCGACCTAGGCACGGGGCTCCTCGACTTGCCAAATGGTGATTGAGCTGCAAAGTCGCTGGGGTTTTCTGCAATGCATTGCGAAGACTACATCTGCTTCTGGTCCATCGCCGACATCTCCCGCCCCGCAGCCCCTCGCTTTAGCGAGGAACAACACCCCACATGCGGCGAAACACGGAAAGAGTTCCCGAAGAGGATCATCCACCGCGATCGTTTCACGTTACCTCAGGGCTGGGACAAGTACGGCGCGAAGCGGGGGCGGCGGACGGCCGCCAAGGCGCTCGATGTCCCCTGTGACGATATCGAAGCTGCCGGCCACGAAGCACTTTTCGATATCAACAGGGGCGTCGATGTATTCCTGGGGTATGCCGGTGCGAGAGGCCGCCGCGAAGCTGCGCCGGGCCGGTGGCGTTGTAAATGGCGCCGGCGTCACCTTCACCCAGGATCCCGGCAGCCGCGGCCGCCAAATCGTCCCGTGACACGAAGGCGACGCGGTTTTCGCCAAGGCCCGGCAGCACTCCAGTGCCGAGCGACATCGCCGCCACCTCCCATGACCAAGAGCAGCGCTTTGGCATACCCCTGAACTCTCATCCAACTCTCGCGCTTACACCGACATTGAAATCGGCCAACGTGAACGTCCCGCCGAGCGGAAAAGATGATCTTGAACATCTCTTATTGATCAGGAGAGTTCACCCGGGCCGAGACAGCCGCTGGCGCCGTTGCGAGAATTGAGGAGAGGCAAATGACTGCCACAACGCACCAAGCAGGTAAAGCGGGCATGCAAGTTTGGGTCGGCCGGGCCCTGAGCACACTCGTAGTTCTTTTCCTGCTTATGGACGCCGGCATGAAGCTCGCCGTACTGCCGGTCGTTGTCGATACCGGTGAGCAGCTGGGTTGGGCTCGCGACACGGCGCGCCCACTGGGCGTCACGCTGCTCATCTGCACGCTTCTCTACATCTATCCGGGAACGGCGATGCTCGGCGCCGTGCTGCTCACGGCCTATCTTGGCGGAGCTGTCGCCACACATGCCCGCATCGGTAGTCCCATCCTCAGCCACATGCTGTTCGGCGTCTATCTCGGCGTCATGCTTTGGGGCGGCCTCTACTTGAGGGACGATCGCCTGCGCGCGCTCATGCCGTACCGTCTCTGAGTGCGGACGCACAGCGATGGCAGAGGCGTCGCGCGGCGGCGACTTCAAACTTCAACTTCAAACGCCTCTTCACCCACCGCTCAGCGGCAGCAAGCGCTGGGTGGTCGTGTGCGGTTCGTTGAGGGGCCACGGCATGAGGCCTATGGCGTGGTGGCGGCTTTCGAGGATCTCTCTGTGGCAAGCGCTGGAATCTGATCCAGGCTGAGTCAACACACGACTAGTGATGGGAGGTCTTAGCCGATGACGCCGCGCCAAGTCGTAGAAGAATGGGTGCGCCGGTTTAACTCCGGTGACGCTGATAGGCTGGCCGAACTGTACCACGAGGACGCAGTAAACCATCAGGTCGTTCAAGAGCCGATTGCGGGCAGGGTCGCCATCTGCGAGATGTTCCGGCGCGAGTTCGCGGCAGTGGAAATGACCTGCATTCCTGAGGTCATTCATGAAGCGGGCGACGTAGCTATCCTTGAATGGATAGACCCGTTGGGGCTCAGAGGCTGCGGTTTTTTCACAGTGAAGAGCGATCGCATCGTCTTCCAGCGCGGTTACTGGGACAGGCTGTCGTTTCTCAAGAAGCAGGGCCTGCCACTTGATTGAGACGACTTGCCCTCGTTGGCATTGCGCTGTCGCTCAATTCCAGCCGAAGGTCAGCTTGTGGCCCAAGCGGACAAGGTGCGGCCAGCCAAAACTAATCCCCGCCCCTTCGCCCCGCGCATATCCTTCCCCATCCCGCCCCGCTCAAGGGGTCGATCTCGAGGCGTTCCTGTATCGAGGGCGGGCTGCAGGTCGGGTACTTCAGTCCGTCACGCGCGGCGAACTACCTGAGGCTCGCCGCGCCCACCCGGTGAGAGTCCGGGAGGGGGAAACCCCTGAAACGCCGCGGGTATGCCCATAATCCTGCGCGGGGCGGCTGCAGCGCCGCTCATAACTACAAAAGCTTCGCGGCGCTCCCCGCCCCGCAGCCCCTTGCTCTCTTCCATGCCTCGGGCTCCCGCCGCGAGATCGTCAACGCTTGCCGTCGCGCTGCGCTGCCGCGTGAAATCGTAACAGTGTGCTGGCATGCTCAACACCTCGATTAGGAAGGGAGCACATGACCAAGTCCGTCGTCCTCATTCACGGCGCCTTCTGCGGCGGCTGGTGCTTCGCGGACATCATGCCGGTCCTCGCGGCGCGCGGCTGGAATTGCCAGGCGCCCGACCTGCCCTTCCACGTCTCGGGTCCGGCGCGTACGCCCGATCCGCAGCTGGCAAAGCAGAGCATCGCCGACTACACGCGCGACATGGCGGCGTTTGTCGCGCGCTTTCCCGAGCCGCCCGATCATCGTCGGCCATTCCATGGGCGCGCTCATTGCCCAGCAGCTCGCGGCGAAGGGGCTGGCGCGCGCCCTCGTGCTGCTTGCGCCAGGTGCACCGTGGGGAGTGCTGCCCTCCACCGAGGACGAGATGGCGCTGGCCAAGGGCCTGATGATGGCCTCTCCGTTCTGGGACAAGGCGCTCAATCCGTCGTTCGAGGTGGCGAAGGGGGACTCGCTCGCCAGTCTCGATCCGGCAGCGCAACGCCGCATCTTCGAAATGTTCAGCCCCGAGTTCGGGGCTTGCGCTGTTCGAGCTGTTCTTCTGGATGTTCGACAAGCAACGCACGACTTCGGTCGAGACCGACAAGGTCACCTGCCCGGTGCTCGTCGTATCCGGGTCGCAGGACAAGGTCATCTCCCCCGTCACCGGCCGCAAGGTCGCGCAGCTCTATCGCAATGGAACGTTCGAGGAGGACGCCGGCCGCGGCCATTTCCTCATCATGGAGGAGGGGGCAGCGCAACTCGCCGAACGCTGCGCCGACTGGATGGCCAAAGTGACAAAGCGCTAACGACGCCGGTGGTGCAGGGTGAGGCTCCGGGGCTATGATCGGTGCGCGGCGCAAAGGGTGCCGCGCCATGAGGTGTACGGCTCTGCGCTCTCTTCCCGTCCACATCCTGCTCGCGGCGGTGCTGCTCCTCGTGGCGGTTGCGTTACGCATCGCCGACCCGGAGCCGGTGGCGCGGCTGCGGCTTGCCGTGTTCGACACCTACCTCAACCTTGCCGCCGCGCGCGGTCGATCCGGCGCTTCCCGTGCGCATCGTCGATATCGACAACGCTTCGCTCGCCCGCGTCGGCCAGTGGCCGTGGCCGCGCACGCGCCTCGCCGAGATCGTCGACCGGCTGAAGGCGGACGGCGCGCGCACCATCACGCTCGATCTCATCCTCGCCGAGCCGGACCGTCTATCGCCCGGCGAATTCGCCAAGCTGTTTGCCGAACAGCCCGAGCTTGCCCCGCTCGTCGGCCAGGCCTCGCAGCTGCCCTCGAACGACGAGCGCCTTGCCGCCGCCATCGCCGCGGCGCCCGTCATCATCGGCCTTGCCGGCGAGACGGCGGGCGACAAGCCGCCGCCCAAGCCGCACGCCAGCTTCGTGATTGCCGGCGACGATCCGCTGCAGTTCGTGCCGCGCTTCAGCGGTACGGTGGAAAGCCTGCCGGTGCTGACCAACGCCGCGCGGGGGCTCGGCGCCGTCAACTGGCTGCCCGAGCGCGACCAGGTCGTGCGCCGCGTGCCGCTGCTGTTGTCGATCGCCGGAGTTCTCTATCCATCGTTGCCGCTCGAGACGCTGCGCGTCGCCAAAAACGAGACCACGGTATTCGTGCGCTCCTCGGGAGGCAGCAGCGTCACGGCGTTCGGTCAGCGCACCGGCATCGAGCATGTGCGCGTCGGCACTACGGTGTTGCCGACCGACGGCGACGGCGAGCTGTGGCTGCGCTTCACGCCCCCCGATGCGCGCCGCTACATCTCCGCCTACCGCGTGCTCGACGGCACAGCCGATGCCAAGGAGATCGCCGGACGCGACATCATTATCGGCACCAGCGCGGTCGGCCTGCTCGATCTGCGCGCTACGCCGCTCGATTCCGCCGTCCCCGGCGTCGAGGTGCACGCCCAGGCGCTCGAGCAGATGTTGAGCGGCGAGCATCTGAGCCGCCCGCCGTTCGCCACCGGCCTGGAGCTCGTCTACCTCGTCGTCGGCGGCGCGGCGCTTGCCTGGCTGATCAGCCGCCTTGGTGCCACGGGTACCGCCGCCATCGGCGCGGCCGCCATCGTCGTCGTCTTCGCGGCGTCCTGGCTGCGCCTATGCCAACGCCGGTTACCTGCTCGATCCGGTCTACCCCTCGATCGCCGTGCTGCTCGTCTATCTGGCGACTTCGCTCAGCGGCTACATCGCCACCGAGCGCGAGCGCAGCCGCGTGCGCTCGGCCTTCGGACATTACGTCGCCGCGCCGCTGGTCGAGGAGCTGGCGCGCAACCACGACAAGCTGAAGCTCGGCGGCGAGACGCGCGAGGTGACGGTGCTGTTCGCCGACGTGCGCGGCTTCACCAACATCGCCGAGGGGCTGACGGCGGAAGAGCTCATCGCCTTCCTCAACCGGCTGTTCACGCCGCTGTCCGACATCATCCTCGCCGAGCGCGGCACCATCGACAAGTTCATGGGCGATGCGGTCATGGCGTTCTGGAACGCGCCGCTTGCTCGATGACGCGCATGCGGGACAACGCCTGCCGTGCGGCGCTGCGCATGCAGGAGAAGGTCTAGCAGCTGAACGCGACTTCGGGCCGCCGAGTCCGCGGCCCGCGGCCAAGCCGTTACACCCGTGCAACTCGGCATCGGCCTCAACACCGGCGACTGCTGCGTCGGCAACGTCGGCTCGCCGCAGCGCTTCGACTATTCCATCCTCGGCGACGTCGTGAACGTTGCCTCGCGTCTCGAAGAGCGTGACCAAGACCTACGGCGTGCCGATCATCGTCGGCGAGAAGACGGCGCTTGCCGCGCCATCGCTCGCCTTCCTGGAGATCGCCTCGGTGAAGGTGCGCGGCAAGGAGCGGCCTGAGCGCATCTTCGCTCTCATCGGCGACGAGACGGTCGAGCGGTCGAACGATTTCGCGGCGCTGAAGCGGGGCGCATGCCGCGGCTGCTCGCCGCGCTTGCGACCGGCGATACGGCGGCGGCGCGGTCGGCGCTCGCCGAATGCGGAGCGCTCGGCGGAGCATCGCTGGCGCAGCTCTACGCAAGCTATGAGCGACAGCTCGATGCGCCCGCGGCGCTTAGCGCTTGACGCTTGTGCCGGCCGCAACACCCGGGCGGACTTATCTTCGCCTTGTGGTTGCCGCAGCCGCGCCTGCGGCAATGAATTACCTCGAACCCCGGGTTGACCTCGCCTTGAGGCTGACTACATCACCCCAGGCGCAAGGGGAGGACGAGGGGTTAGCCGCGCATGCATATCCGCGATACCAAGGCCGGCTACGGGCTGCCGACGCGCATCGTTCACTGGCTGATGGCGGTGGCGATCGTCGGCATGTACGTGCTCGGCCTGTGGATGGTCGACCTCAACTACTACAGCCCCTACTACCGCTCCGCCCCCGATCTGCATCGCAGCGTCGGCATGCTGCTGCTCGCCGTGCTCGTCGTCCGCTTTGTCTGGCGCCTGTTCAACGACAAGCCGAGCGACGAGGAGCTGTCGCCGCTTCGAGCGCTTCACCTCGCAGATCGTGCATTGGGGGTTCTACCCGCTGCTCTTTGCGCTGATGGTCAGCGGCTACCTCATGTCGACCGCCGATGGCCGGCCGATCGAGGTGTTCGACTGGTTCAGCGTTCCGGCGCTCGTGCACGACAAGGGCATGGAGAAGACGGCCGGCGAAATGCACGAGCTGCTCGCCGACATCACCATGATCCTCGTGCTGCTGCACGCCGCGGCCTCGCTCAAGCATCACTTCATCGACCGCAGCCGCGTGCTTGCGCGCATGTGGTCGGGCCCTCCAACGACCAATAGCACGCAAATCTCAGGAGTTCGCCGAATGAAGCTTACCCCCGCCTCGCTCGCCCTCATCGCCGCGCTGCTTTCGGCAGGCCCCGCCGGCGCCGCCGACTACGTCATCGACACGGCAAAGGCGCACGCCTTCATCAACTGGAAGATCAAGCATCTGGGTTTCAGCTGGCTCAACGGCCGCTTCGATACCTTCACCGGCACGTTCTCGTTCGACGAGGCAAAGCCCGAGGCCTCGAAGGTCAAGGTCGAGATCGACACCAACAGCATCAACTCCAATCACGCCGAGCGCGACAAGCACCTGCGCAGCAAGGACTTCCTCGACACGGCGCAGCTTCCCGACGGCGACGTTCGAAAGCACCGCCGTCAAGCTCGACGGCGACAAGGCGACGATCACCGGCAATCTCACCCTGCACGGCGTGACGAAGGAGATCGCCATCGATGCCAAGCGCGTCGGCGGCGGCACCGATCCGTGGGGTGGCTATCGCGAAGGATTCACCGGGACGACGACGCCTGCCGCTGAAGGATTTCGGCATCACTTACAACCTGGGGCCGCCGTCCAGAGACGGTGGAGCTGACGCTCGATATCGAGGGCGTCCGGCAATAGGACAGCCGGCGCCAGAACGTCATTCGGAGTTAACCGAGGTAATCATTCAGTGGGCGCCGAGCATCCCTAAAGAACCCTTTGCGACAAAGGGATAAGTAACTCGGTCTATGCCAAGGTCGCGGGCCGTGCGGGTGCCGGTGGCGCGTCGAGATAGGGCCGACGTCGGAGCGGCTGCCGGCGAGCGCACATTCTCCGACGGGCTCTGCCCGAGGAGCCTTCGTTGTCCGCCGCGCCTCCGCCGACATCCGAGACGCCCCGGCGCCCCCGATCAGCATCGGGTCCGCAGCACGCCGTCGCGCCGGCTGGCGCAGACCATCCGCGAACACGACGTCAAAGGCGAGCAAGTCGATCGCGCGTGGCGCAGGGCGGCATCGCGCTCTTCGTGCTGGCTGCTGCACGCCTTCGGTTTTCGCCACGACATACCTGACGCTGGACAATTGGGTGGTGCCCGCGCTGCTCGCGCTCGTCGCGAGCTCCGGCGTGCGCTGGGCGCTGGCAAGCCGACGAACCGTTGCCCGAGCATTGGCTCGATGCCTTGAGCGTCGTCGACGTCGGCATCGTCGCTGTCGCTGATCTGGAGCTACCAGTTCGCCTTCCATCATCCGGCTGGCGGCGTCCTCAAGCCGCCGGCCTTCGTCCTCCTGCTGCTGCTCGTCGGGGTGCGCGCGCTGCGGTTCCACCCGCGACCCGTCGTGGTCACCGGCATCGCCGCCGTGGCCGGCTGGAGCTTGATGATCTGCTGTGCCGTTTTTACCGACGGCGTCGCCGCGGTGACGAGCGACTACCGGAGTTATCTGTCCTCGTTCCGTATCCTGCCCGGTCGCCGAAGTCGAGCGCCTAGTCGCGCTCGCCGGCCTGGTCATCGTCCTGGCCAGCGGCACCTACACGGCCCGCAAGCATGCTGGGACGCGCCGCCCACGCCTCGGACTACGGCGAAGCGTTGGAAGCGGCGCGAAAGCATCTCGAAGAATCGGTGCGCGCCCGCGAGCAGGTCGAGAGCGCGCTGGCGGCGCTCGACGGGCGCGATGCCGAGCTGAGCGAGCAGAACCGCCTGTTCAATGCGGCGCTGGCCAAGATGTCCCAGGGCCTGTGCATGTTCGACCAGGACCAGAAGCTGCTGGTCTGCAACGACCGCTACATCGAAATGTACGGGCTGTCGCAGGACTCTGGCCGAACCCGGCACGCCGTTCCGCAAGATCATCGAGAGCCGCATCGCCAATGGGCTCTACGTCGGCGAGAACTCCGAAGCGTATCTCGATGAGCGGCTGGCGTCGGCGCGCGAGGCGGTGCGCAACACCAAGCTGCACGAGCTGAGCGACGGTCGCATCATCGCCATCACGCACGAGCCTATGGAGGGCGGCGGCTGGGTGGCGACGCACGATGACGTCACGCGTCTGCGCCGCATCGAGGCGAAGCTGTCGCACATGGCGCGCCACGACGCGCTGACCGATCTGCCGAACCGGGTGCAGCTGCGCGAGCGCATGGAGCAGGTGCTCGCCGGCGACGCGCTGGAAGGCCGCTTCCTCGTCGTGCTCGTGTTCGAGATCGACCGCTTCAAAGAGGTCAACGATAGCTCGGGCCGTCCATCGGCGATGCGCTGCTGCAGGGTGTCGCGCAGCGTCTGCGCCGCCGCCTGGACGGCGCCGACATGGTCGCCCGCATCGGCGGCGACGAGTTCGTCGTTCTGCAGGTTGCCGACGAGCCGGCGACGGCGGCGGACGCGCTCGTCAAGCGCGTGCACGCCGTGCTCGGCACCTCCTTCGATCTCGACGATCAATCCGTGTCGATCACCATCAGCGTCGGCGTCGCCATCGGTCCGGCGGACGGCAGCGAGCCGGACGAGCTGTTGAAGAACGCCGACCTCGCGCTCGGCCGCGCCAAGGTCGACGGCGTCAGGCAACTCACGCTTCTTCGAGCGCGAGATGGACGAGCGCATGCGCGCCCGCCACAAGCTCGAGCACGACATGCGCGTTGCGCTGCGCGAGGGCCAGTTCGAGCTCTACTACCAGCCTCAGTTGAATCTGGAGCGCGGCGAGATCGCCGGCTTCGAGGCGCTGCTGCGCTGGAACCATCCCGAGCGCGGCGTCATCCTTCCCACCGAGTTCATGCCGCTTGCCGAGGAGACAGGCTTCATCGTGCCGCTCGGCGAATGGGTCCTGCGGGAGGCTTGCGAGGAGGCCTCCGGGTGGCCGAAGCGCATGCGCGTCGCCGTCAATCTGTCGGTGGCGCAGTTCCGCTCCGGACAGGTGCGCCAATCGGTAATTGCCGCGCTAGGTGCCTCGGCGATATCGCCGAGCCGCCTCGAGCTCGAGATCACCGAGTCCGTACTGATGCAGGAGGATCAGCACGTCGCCGAGGTGCTGGGCAAGCTGCAGGACATCGGCGTCGGTCTTGCGCTCGACGATTTCGGCACCGGGTTTTCCTCGCTCAGCTACCTGACGCGGATCCGCTTCGACAAGATCAAGATCGACAAGCACTTCATTCACGAGCTGCGCGACGATCCCAACAGTTCGCTGGCGGTGCTGCGCTCGGTCGTGGCGCTCGCCAGGAGCCTCGGCATCACTACGGTTGCGGAAGGCATCGAGACGAAGGAGCAGCTGGAGCGCGTGCTTGAGGAGGGCTGCACGGAGGCGCAGGGCTTCTATGTCGGGATGCCGATGCCCGCCGATCAGATTCCGGCGCTGCTCGCCGGTCGCAAGCGCAAGCCGCAGGGCGCCTCGCGCCACGCGTACTGAGGCACATCGTCAATTATCGCTGGGATTGAGGGGCCAGGGCCAGGCCTCTTCGTGGCCGCTGACGCCGTCGAGCCCGGCATCGAAAAAGTCGAGGCCCATCGGCGGGGGCGTATCCGGCTCGCCGACCGGCCGTTGCGGCGTGCCATCCGGCTGCTGCGTGGGGACGGCGAGTTCCATCGTCGTAGCAGCCGTCGCCGGGCCGGCCACGAGAGGCATCAACAGCAGCGCAATCAGGCGTGAGCGACTCATGCGACATACTCCGACAACCACCTCGGCTAGCTACGGCGGCGGCGATTAAGGAAAGATCGGAAGGATGCTCAGCACTTGATCTATCGGCAGTTGATCCAATTGCCGCCGGTGCGGCAAAAGCGACCTGCTCGCGCGCTCCGTTTGTTGCCGCAGTGCCTCGGGCAAGCTCTGAGCCGGCAGGAGAGTGCCGCATGCACCAACAGGCAAGCCAACAGCGCTGGGAGCGGCGTATCCGCAGCGAGACGCCGTTCACGTGCAGCAGGAGTACAACACGCGCCTATCTCGCGGTGCTCCTCCCGCTTTCGGCCATTGCGCTCATCCTGCCCAACCGCACGCTTTCAACAGCGCTTGAGGGCACGCTGAACTTCTGGCAGGCAATGCTGTTCTCGGCAGCCACCATCGTGCTCTACGCGATCTTCCTCGCACTGCAGACCATGCGGCACCGCGGCTTCTTTCAGGCGCTTCCATCGGCGAAAGACGAGCGCGCCGGCGCGGAACAAGACCCATCAATGGCGATAGGGCATCGGCAGAGTGTCACCACGCGTGCACGTTCAGCGGCGCCCGCACCAACGTGCTGCACGGGGCGGTGCATCTATTGCTGTTTTTCACCTACCTCGTGCTTATCTTCAACCCGTGACGCCTGGCTCGAAAAATGCGACACGGGGGCCGAAGGCAATATTTACCCGCCGGCCCTAGCCTGCGTGCGCCGATAGAGAGGCCACGATGGCCGAATTGACCCAACGAGCGCCCGCCGACGCGGCCGATGCGACGGCGCTGGAGATCTTCCAGAACCAGTGGGAGGTCTATCGCAAGTTCCTGAAGTACGACTACCTGTCGAACGCCGAGGCCTGCGCCGCGCTGCGCCGCTTTCTCACCGGCGAGGTTTCGCGCCCCTATCGCTTTCTCGATCTGGCCTGCGGCGACGCCAGCGGTATCGTCACCGCGCTCAAAGCAACGCCCATCGAGCACTATCGCGGCGTCGATCTCTCGGCGCCCGCCTTGGCGCTCGCGCAAGGCAACCTCTGCGGCGCTGCCCTGCACGGTGAAGCTCGACGAAGCCGATTTCAGCGCCGCGATGCGCGGTGCTGCAGGCGCCGGCGGACATCGTCTGGATCAGCCTGTCGCTGCATCACCTCGACACCGCCGCCAAGCTCGCCTTCATGCGCGAGGTGCGCGCAGGGCATCGATGCCTAAGGGCGCGTTCCTCATCTACGAGCCGACGCGCCGCGACGGAGAAGGTCGCCCCGCGTACCTCGATCGCCTCGAGGACGATCGGCCGGCGCGAGTGGACCGAGCTCACGGCAACCGAGTTCGCCGAGGGCATGAAGCACGTGCGTACGTGCGACCTGCCGGAGACGGTTTCCGATTGGGAACGGCTCGGGCGCGAGGCCGGATTCTCCTCCTCGCGCGAGCTGTACAGGTCGCCGACCGACCTGTTCCGGCTGTTCCTCTATCGGCCTTGAGCTGCCTTGCTTTTTTCACAGACACCCGCCATATAGCCGCGTGCCGGTGCGATCCGAGGTGGACCGCGCCCTCACGTTTTGGATTGAGATTGAGCGCGCCACCGGCCGTTTGCCTTACCCAAATGACTGAGACTCTGCGCGATGGCGTGCCGCGCGGCGATTGGCTTTGAAAGCGCGCCGGTTGGAAAACTACAACTTATGGATCGTATTACTGGCACCGTGAAGTTCTTCAACTTCTCCAAGGGCTTTGGCTTCGTGCAGCCGGCCGATGGCTCGAAGGACGTGTTCCTTCACGTGAGCGCGCTCGAGCGCGCTGGCATCAACGGCCTCAACGAAGGCGACAAGATCACCTTCGTGGTTGAGGATGATCGCCGCGGTCGCGGCAAGCAGGCAGCCCAGATCGAGCTGGCCTGAACGTCCCCCCGACGTTCTTGACGACAGATGCCGCCGGGTCTCCCGGCGGCATTTTGTTATGTGCGGTTCGTCACGCGGCTGGCCGGCGCGCAATGATGGCGACGCTCTCGACGATCTCCGGGAATATGTCCGTCGGGCGCGATGGCGAGCATGCGCTCGCGCACCTCCGCCTCGTAGGCGGCGCTGTCCGTCCTCGCCGAGCGCCGCCGGCGAGTTGGCCGAGAACGACAGCGCCCGCGCGACGATCTCTTCGATGTTCGCCGTGCGCGCCTCGAACACCGAGATGCGCTCGACCTCGCTGAAGGCGCTGCGCAGAAGCACGCTCGTGATGCTCCTCCCAGGCTTCGCTCTTGCGCCAGCGATAGAAATCGTCGAAGCGGCCGTGCGCAGTTGCGCAGCTCCTCGAACGGCTTGTGCCACTGCGTCGCGCCCGCACGGGTGCAGCTCGGTGTTGACGAGGGCGACGGCGCCATCCGGCGCGATCAGCTCGTCGAGGCGCTTCAGCGTCGCCTCGCGATCCATCCAGTGGAAGGCGCGGGCGATGGTGACGAGGTTGAGCGGCGCCAGCCCGATCATCGAGATCGAATGAGGAGCCGACGCGCCATTCGATCGGCAGCCCGGCGATCTCCGCCGCCTGCGCCGCCGCGGCGATCATGGCCGGATCGGCGTCGATGCCGATCGTGGTGCCGCAGTATCGCGATAGCGGCAGCGTGAGCGAGCCCGGGTCCGCAGCCGAGGTCGAGCACGCGCGAACTTGCGTCGAGGCGCGTCTCGCCGGCGAGCTTGGCGATGAGGCGCTCGGCGTACGCCGGGCGGCCGTTGATGTAGTGCGGGATTGCCGAGGTGAAGCGGTTGGGATCGTAGGGCGCAATGAGTGCCATGCGGGCGAGCCATCGAGTACGAAGCTGCGCCGTTAGGTAAGGCGCAGCGCGACGCAGGGCAATGGCATCGAGCCGCCCGTCTCAGGCGGCCGACGAGCCCGAGGCGCGGGCTTCTGTTTCGTCGTCGACTTCGGTGGCCGCGTGCCCCAGCAGCACCGTCGCCTCGGCCGCCGTCAGCAGCGGCGCAAAGAACGGACCCTGCGCCTGCTCGCAGCCGGCGGCCAGCAGGAACATCGCCTGCGCCTGCGTCTCGACGCCGTCGGCGATGACCTCGGCGCCAAGCTCGCGACCGAGCTGCACACTGGCGCGTATCGCCCGCGCGCACGCTTCGCTGCGCAGCGCGCCGGCGACCAGCGAGCGCGGGAACTTCAAGCGCTGCACCGGCGCGTTGGCCAGATATCCAAGCGACGAATAGCCGTCGCCGAAGTCGTTGATGGCAGATGCGGAAGCCGAGGTCGCGCAGGGCTTCCAGCGTCGAGGCATGGCGCTGAGCGGCCTGCATCAGCACCGGCTCGCTCAACTCCAGCTCGATGCGGCCGGGCATCGACGCCATGCTTGTCGAGGCAACTCTTGAGATCGGCAGCGATGTTCGCCGCCTTCAATTGGCCGCCGGACAAGTCGACGGCGAACACCGGCGGCGCCAAGCCCATGGTCCTTCCATTGCCGCATCTGGCGGCACGCTTCGTCCAGCATCCATTCGCCGACGGCAACGATCGTCCCGGTGCGCTCGGCGATGGGAATGAATACGGACGGCTTGATGATGCCGCGCGCGGGATGGTTCCAGAACACGTGCGTCTCGAGGCCGACGAGCGTCCCGACGCGATTTGCACTTGCGGCTGATAGAGCAGCTCCAGCTCGCCGCGCGCGATGGCCATCTGCAGCTCGCGCGCCAGCAGCACGCGCGTGTGCACCTGCTGGTCGAGATCGGAATTGTGGAACCGGTAGCAGTTGCGGCCGTCGTCTTTGGCGCGATAGAGCGCCAGATCCGCCTGCACCATGAGGTCGGTCGGTGTGCCCGTCGGCCCCGTCGTCAGCGCGATGCCGATGCTGGCGGTGACGGCGACATCGTCGTGGCCGATGACGTAGGGCTCGGCGATCGCCTCGCCGATCTTCTCGGCCAGCGTGCCGGCATCCGTGGCGCCCTTGATGTTGCTTCTGCAGAACGGCGAACTCGTCGCCGCCGAAACGGGCGACGAGATCGTCCTGGCGCACGGCCGTTCCTCAGCCGCTGCAGCGACCTCGACGAGCAGCGCGTCGCCGGCCGCATGGCCAAGCGTATCGTTGATGTCCTTGAAGCCGTCGAGGTCGAGGAACAGCACCGCGAGCTCCGACTTGTCGCGATCGCGCGCGCGGAAGCGCGCCTCGAGGTGATCGAGGAACGTGCGGCGGTTGGCGAGCCCCGTCAGCGGGTCCTCGCGCGCCAGCGCGGCGATGCGCGCGTTGGCGGCGTCGAGCTGATGCGCAAGGCGCACATCGATGGTCAGGATCAGCATCGTCGCGCCGAGAAATAGGAAGGTCGAGGCGGCCACGGCGATGGCCAGCCATTGCTGGTCGACCTGCATGCCGGGCGCCGTGCAGATCGTGCCGGGGGCGAACTGCGCCGCGGCCATGCCGACGTAATGCATGGCGCAGATGCCGAAGCCCATGGCGAGGGCGCCGAGCAGCCGCTTCCACATCACGTTGGCCATGGCGTCGCTGCGCAGCAGGAAGGCGAGCGCCAGGGCGAGCGCCGACGCCGCGACGGCGATGGCGATCGAGGCGATGACCAGCCAGGTGTCGTAAGTGAGGCGGCGGGGCGATCTCCATCGCCGCCATGCCGGTGTAGTGCATCACGGCGATGCCGAGCACCCATGGTGATGGCGCCGATGCCGAGCGTCCATGGCCCGAGGACGCGACTGCTGACGATGTAGAGCGCAAAACCCGAAACGAGGATGGCGATGACCAGCGAGGCGACCGTCGTCTCGATGTCGTAGGACATCGCGATCGGCAGTTTGAACGCCAGCATGCCGACGAAGTGCATCGACCAGATGCCGGTGCCCATGGCGATGGCGCCGCCGGCAAGCCAGTAGGCGGCGGCCCAGCCCTTGCTCGTCGCGAAATGTGTGCCGCCAACGCAAAAGCGACATAGGAGGCCGCGACGGCGACGATGAGCGAGAGCCCGACGAGCTCGAGCGAAAACGTTCCGGTCATGTCTTGGTTACTATGCCGGCCCGTTCTACTGATCATTAGAAGAACGCGGCTGCTGGCCTATGGGTGCAGGCACGGCGCGCGTCGATGATCTTTATCCGGAACAGATTTACATCGGCTTAGTATGCGCGCTTCAAATTAGAGGCAAATTGCCGGTACGTGCCGACGTGCAGCGCACTACTTATGCACGGGGCGGACGGCGGCGATAATGTTCGTCTGCACGATGCCCTCGACCGGAGAGATCTTCTCCAGGATGGCCGTGTTCGCCTCGGCGCTGGTCTTGCAGTCGAGCTGGGCGACGAGCTTGTCTTCGGCCAGGACGACGACGTTGGCGAACTTGCAGCCGCCGAGCTCCAGCGCTTTCAGCTTGTCGATCGTGTCGGCGGCATTGGCCGCCCGCAGCAATTCAATGAAGAGATAGACGTTGACCATGAGTTTCGCTCCCGGTGCGGCTGTTGCCGGCATGCACGGTATAACGTGCGCGGACCCGGACCGGATCCGCGCGAGGGAGCGCAAGCGGATTGAAGGGCCGGCTGCGCCGCCGTCAGCCCTTGGCGGCCGTCTTGGCGCCGCGCTTCAGGCCGGCAAGCTTCTTCAAGCGCTTGCGGGCAGCGGCGGTGTTGCCCTGGATGCGGGTCTTCGTCGTGCGCGGGATGGCGCGGCGGGCTTTCTTCTTGCGGGTCTCGACGTTGCGGAGGCTGCGTGCTGCTGCTCATGGCCTTCACCTGAAATGGGGTTGGCGCTTGCAGCCGCGACGGCCTTCGAAGCGCGAAGCGGCTCCTCTAGGTCATCTTGGCGCGGCGCGCAAGGGCCGCGCCCCGCCGCTGACATAAAACCGTAACAAGACTCCCTTAGCCGAACCGGTCGGATCGCCAGGCGCACGGAAACACCGGCGAAAACGACGGACGAGGACGCATGGCCTCAACCCAGGACGCCATCGCTGCCGAGGAAGCTCCGCTGCGGCGGCAACGCAACAAGCGGCTGCGCCAGGCGGTGCATCGCCACAAGGCGGTGACGCGGCAGGGCATCCAGGAGCGGCTGTTCACGCTCGCCTTCAGCGGCCTCGTCTATCCGCAGATCTGGGAAGACCCGGTCGTCGATCTCGAGGCGCTGCGCCTCAAGGAGGGCGAGCGTCTGGTCGCCATCGCGTCGGGCGGCTGCAACGTGCTGAGCTACCTCGCCGCAGCGCCGATCTCACGTCACCGCCATCGACCTCAATCCGGCGCACGTCGCGCTCAACAAGCTGAAGCTCGCGGCGCTCGCGCACCTGCCGGACTACGACGCCTTCCGCACCTTCTTCGCCGACGCCAACCGGCAGCAGAACATCGACGCCTACTTCGCACTACCTGCGCCCGCATCTCGATGCGGCCACGCGCAAGTACTGGGAATCGCGCGACCGCATCGGCCGCCGGCGCATCGGCTACTTCGGCACCAACGTCTATCGCCACGGCCTGCTCGGCAACTTCATCGGCGCCGGGCATCTCCTGGCGCGCGCGCACGGCAACGAACCCGCGCCGCCTGCTGGCGGCCAGGACGCGCGAGCGAGCAGCGCCGCATCTTCGAGAGCGAGCTCGCGCCGCTGTTCCGCAAGCGCCACATCCGCTGGCTGCTCGACAAGCCGTCGGCGCTGTTCGGTCTCGGCATTCCGCCCTCGCAGTTCACCGCGCTGAAGGGCGATCGAGCCGAGCATGGCCGACGTGCTGCTCGCGCGCCTGCAGCGCCTCGCCTGCGACTTCGACCTGAAGGACAACTACTTCGCCTGGCAGGCCTTCGGCCGCCGCTACGCCACGAACGAGCGCGCGCCGCTGCCGCCCTATCTGCAGCGCGAGAGCTTTCGCGCGTCTGCGCAAGCGCGCCGCCGACATGACCGTCGTGCACGCCTCGTTCACCGAGCACCTTGCCGCGCAGCCGGCGGCCTCGCTCGATGCCTACGTGCTGCTCGATGCGCAGGACTGGATGACGGACGAGCAGCTCGGCGCGCTGTGGAGCGAGATCGTGCGCACGGCCAAGCCCGGCGCCCGCGTCATCTTCCGTACCGCCGGCGAGGATACGATCCTTCCCGGGCGCGTGCCCGACGCGATCCTGCAGCGCTTCGCCTATGACCGCGAGCGCTGCCGCGCGCTGACCGCCGAAGGACCGCTCGTCGATCTACGGCGGCTTCCACCTCTACACGCTCGCCAGGCTGAGGGACTGAAGCGCGTGGCCAATACCGGCGTATCGGCCGCCCAGCACATGGACGCGATCTACCGCTACCAGCGGTACATCTACGATGCGACGCGCAAGTTCTACCTGCTCGGCCGCGATCGGCTCATCGACGAGCTGGCGCCGCCGCCCGCCGGCCGCGTGCTGGAGATCGCCTGCGGCACCGGGCGCAATCTGATCGGCGCCGCGCGCCGCTATCCCGAAGGCGCGCTTCTACGGCTTCGACATCTCGGCGGCGATGCTCGACACGGCGCGCGGCCAGATCGCGCAGGGCCGGCCTCGACCAGTCGCATTCGCCTCGCCGCGGGCGATGCGACCGACTTTTCGCGCCGAGCGCGTGTTCGGCGTCGCCGGCCTTCGATCGCGTCTTCATCTCCTATGCCCTGTCGATGATCCCGCCGTGGCGCCCCGCGCTGCAGCAGGCGCTGGCCGCGCTCGCGCCCGGCGGGCGGCTGCTGATCGTCGACTTCGGAACGCAGGCGCGGCTGCCGCGCTGGTTCAAGCGCGCCTTGCGCGGCTGGCTGGCGCAGTTCTCGGTCGAGCCGCGCGATGCGCTCGCCGTCGAGCTGGCGCGCATTGCGGCGATGCCCGGCTTCAGCGTGCGTCACGCGCAGCTCTACCGCGGCTATGCGGTCTATGCGGTGATTTCGAAGAGCTGAGTGCGCTCAGTGGTGCGTCAGCCATTTGAGGCCGTAGAAGCTCGGCGCGATGACGCCGGCAGCCCAGAGGAACGCCGAGGCGACGTTGGCGATCTGAAACTGCAGCTGCGGCATGCCCGCCATGCCGGCGATGACGGGGACGACGGCGCGCACGGGGCCGAAGAAGTGGCCGAGGAAGACGCCGAAGATCCCGTAGTTCTCGAAGAACCGCTCGCCGCGCTCCATCATCTGCGGATAATCGCGGAACGGCCACATGCTGCGGATCTCGTCCTTGAAGTAGAAGCCTATCCAGTAGGAGAAGGCGTAGCCGAGACATCCGCCGAGCCATGCGGCGATAACGACGGTCCACACGTCGATGCCGCTGGCCCCGAGCAGCCCGCCGATGGCGACGAGGATCACCGTCGAGGGCAGGAACAGCGACACGAAGGCGAGGCTTTCGCCGAACGCCAGCAGGAAGGCGACCGGCGCGGCCCACGCCTGGTTCGCCTGCACGAAGGCAACGATCGCATCGATGTAGGGCTGCATACGGCTACGCGTCTTTCTTACAATCGCGAAAGTCGAGAAGCGCGCTCATGCCTTGCGGCACCGGCGCTTCATCTCGGCGCCAAGCTCGCGCGAAACTTCGCTCGCCAGCATGATGCCGCGCGAGACCTGCGCCGGCGTCAGATTGCCGGCCGAGCGCAGCACGCCCGGCGCGCGGTCGGCCTCGTTCTTGCCGTGCGCCAGCTCATCGCAGGTGAGGTCTTTCTTCTTGCTCTTCAAGGCGAACAGGCGGACGCCGGAAGCATAAGCCTCGGGCGGCGCGTGGGCCTTCACCCAGGCGCGGTCATGGTCGTCGACGAGATAGCGCAGCGTGCGCTGCCGCTTGGCGACGCAGTCGCTCGAATCATCGACGCAGCTAAGGCCCGAGCTCGATCCCGTGGTGACGTTAGGACCGGAACAACCCACAGGCGCGACGGGGGCGAAAAGCAAAAGCAGGACCGGCAGGTTCCGGCGGCGGTAGAGAATCATTCTCGCTCCCTTGTCGGCGCGCCGTTACAGCCCGTAGAAGGCTCCCATGGCCGCGTCAAGGCGAAATGGGCGGCCGCCGCGACGGAAAGGTTCCAGCATGGCGCACGCAATCCGCATTCACGCCACCGGCGGCCCGGAAGTGCTGAAATGGGAGGCGGTCGCGGTCGGCGAGCCGGGGCCCGGGCGAGGTGCGGCTGCGGCAGACCGCCGTGGGGCTCAACTACATCGACGTCTACCACCGCACCGGGCTCTACAAGCTGGCGAGCCTCCCGGCCATCATCGGCATGGAGGGCGCCGGGACGGTCGAGGCGGTCGGGTCCGGGCGTGACCGACATCAAGGTCGGCGACCGGGTCGCCTACGCCGGCGTCCTCGGCGCCTATGCCGACGAGCGGCTGATCGCGGCCGACCGCCTGGTCAAGCTGCCCGACTGCATCGACGACGTCGACTGCCGCCGCCATGATGCTGCAGGGGATGACGGCGCGCTATCTGTTGCGCGAGACGTATCGCTGCACGCCGCGAGACGGTGCTGCTGT
The DNA here is from genome assembly GCA_963831175.1 of uncultured Alphaproteobacteria bacterium. Lineage (GTDB taxonomy): Bacteria > Pseudomonadota > Alphaproteobacteria > Rhizobiales > Hyphomicrobiaceae > Hyphomicrobium_A. The sequence goes on from CAWHOZ010000021.1 coordinate 167,155, forward strand.
TCCACGCCGCGGCGGGCGGCGTCGGGCTCATCGTCTGCCAGTGGGCGAAGGCGATCGGCGCGACGATGATCGGCACGGTCGGGTCGGACGAGAAGGCGCAGCTCGCCCTGGCGGCCGGCTGCACGCACGTCATCAACTACCGCACCGAGGACTACGTCGCGCGCGTGCGCGAGCTGACCGGCGGCGCGCGGCTGCGACGTCGTCTACGACGGCGTCGGCAAGGATACCTTTCCCTCATCGCTCGACTGCCTGAAGCCGAGGGGCCTGTGGGTCAGCTTCGGCAATGCCTCCGGCCCGGTGCCGCCGTTCGACATGCAGATCCTTTCGGCCAAGGGCTCGCTGTACGCGACGCGGCCGACCGTCATGACCTACACGGCGCAGCGCGAGGATCTGCTCGCCAACGCCGCGCGAGCTGTTCGACGTCGTCGCTAAGGGCGCGGTGGAGATCGCGCCGAGCCGCACCTATCCGCTGCGCGAGGCCGCGCAGGCGCACCGCGACTTGAAGGCGCGCAAGACGACGGGATCGATCGTTCTCATCCCTTGATGCTTCGCTAACTCGCGACCTTCTGCGCGTATGGTTAGCCGGCGGTAACCATGACCGTGAAGAGTCTGATTGCAGCGTGCGCAGAAGCGACCCGTTTGCGCCGATTTGATGCGAGTTTTGCGCGCGCCGTTCACACCTCGGCCGCGCTCGCCGTTTACCAGTTTTCATAAGCTCGCTGACATCCTTGCAGTCCAGCGCTCGAGCGGGCATACCGCCGGCATGTATGGGGTACGGGCGGGACGGTACATGGCACGGCTAGCAACTATCAGATCTCACGGCATTGAGGAGAGCACCGACTACGGCTCGACGCCGGATGCTCTTTTCCAACTCGGCCTTATGTATTGCGTAGGCCGGGATGTGGAACTCGATCTCGTCGAGGCGCACAAGTGGTTCAATCTCGCGGCGATGCGCGGCAACGACGACGCCAAGCGCTATCGGTTCGAGATTTCGCGCGAGATGTCGAAGCCGCAGATCTCGCGCGCGCAGCGCCTCGCCCGCGAGTGGATCGCCGCGCACTGAGCGCTCGCTAGGATCGCGTGCCCGTCGCTCAGCAGTCGCCGAACAGCGAGGCGACGCAGTCCCACGTCTTCTTCATGGCGTTGCCCACCGCGTCGCCGGTATCGGTGACGGCCTTGCCCGTCTTGTTGGCGAGATCCTCCACAGGCGCTCGGCGGCTTTCGCTGACGGCACGGGCGGTTGCGCCTGTTGATCGGCGCGGGCGGCCGGCAGGGTGCAGAGCGCAGTCGCCGGCAGCGTCGCCACGGGCGCCAGCTGGCCTCGGCGCGGCGCGCCGGTCGTGGTCGGCGGTTCCAGCGGGGAGGCACCGGGATCGCCGAGCGTGAACATCACCGTACGCGTTTCGCCGGGGCACGGGGTGGCTTGCCCGCGCGCGGCGCTGCAACTCGAATGGCCGCCGGCTTTGGCAAGCTCGGTGATGCAAAGGAACTGTCCGCGCGAGCTGCGCGCCGTCGGCGTTGCGTCGCCGCCGATGACGCAGCGATAGTTCGCGTCGGGGCCTTTGCAGGTCACACAGTATTCCTGTGCCGTCGCGCCCGTGGCGAGGGGCGCAGAGCAGCATCGGCTGGCCGCGAGCGGACAATCCGCGTGTGCATGCAAGCCCACCCTACGGGTCCGGCCGCTTTTCGGCCTGTGTTTCCCACTGGCTGCGCAAACGATGCGGCGCTGGGCGACGGGCGTCAAGTGCGCCGGCGCGAAGCGCAGCGGATGGCCGAGCTCGCGCGGCTTGCAATCCGGCCACCCCGCCTCTATTAGGGCTCCTCCGGAGGAGCTGTGGCCGAGAGGCTGAAGGCGGCGGTTTGCTAAACCGTTATACGCTTGTAAAGGCGTATCGAGGGTTCGAATCCCTCCGTCTCCGCCACCCCCCGTGAAATCAAGCATCGGCAGTTAGAGTGCGCCTCATAAGCGAGGGTCACTTGCCCTTAGTGTCATCGCGCGAAGCGAGCCACACCTCGGCCTCGTCGAGTGAGAACGAATATTCGTGGTCGGGAACGCCGGACCGCATTCTTCCGCCCGACGCAAGATCCATGATGGAGAAGCGCGCGTGGCCCTTGCCGACTTTGTCGAGCCGGAAGCCCTTGCGTTCCGCTAGGCGGTGAACGCTCTTTTCGTGTGCACCGGTCATGGCCCATTCGCTTGGGTTGTTTGCACGATGACCTGCTCAGTCGCCCTCACCCGGCTTGGGTGAAAAGTATTTGTCGAATTTCCCCGTCTCGTCCCAGTAGGTGCGAGCGTCCTTCGGCATTTCCTTCTTGCCCGTGATGTTCGGCCACTTCAGCGCGTACTCTCGGTTGAGTTCGAGCCACTTCTCGAGGCCCGGGTCGCTGTCTGGCTTGATGGCGTCGACCGGGCACTCGGGCTCGCAGACCCCGCAGTCGATGCACTCGTCCGGGTGGATGACGAGCATATTCTCGCCCTCGTAGAAGCAGTTCACCGGGCACACCGCGACGCAATCAGTGGTCTTGCACTTGATGCACTTCTCATCGACGACGTAGGTCATGGTCCACTCCACTTGGAGGAGCGGTGGCAGACACTTCTTGTGTCGATCGCGACGGTGAGCCTTCCCGGCGATATGTGACGAGGCTAAGAGTCCCGCCTCCGCGGCGGGTTACGAGCGTCGCCGCGTCGATTTTGCCTTCGCACGTACATGATCAACGCTTCCGGGCGCTCCGCCTTGACTTTAAGCGCGGCAATGAGCGCGTCTTCGGCGTCAATGATCACATGTTCGGCTTTGCTTTTCAGCTTCAGTCCGACAGCGAATTGCAATGGGGCACTCCTAACTCGCTTCAGCCTACCACAGTTGTGCAGGGACAACGGGCCAAAGAAGCCATCCGCAAGGGGTGCGGGGCGGGCCAGAAGCAGGCGTTGGCACCGGCGAGCCCGAATGTCCGCACTCAATGGGCGACTAAGCGATTAGGGGCCTGGTGGAAGTTGCGGCCGGGGTAGCAGGGGCCGAGCGATTTCACTCATCAGTTGCGATGTAGAGTTCTCCATTCTGCCAGGAAAACTGGTGCGCTTCGGGGTTTGCCAACAGGGCGGTGAGGGCTTCAAGCATGGGTTTCTCTCCTGTCATTGTGTGCTGGTGCTGCCCCCTTCGTACGCACCGGCGGCACCCACCGCTGTTCCATAGGGAACCATCGCCGACCTGGCGCCCAACATGTGCCCGGTGCGTACGCCACGCGATGGTCACACGCCGGCCCAGCTATCGGCTTATGAATCAGCTTGTATCGCTGGTAGGCGGGTCGCTGCATCGGGGGAAATGATGCTGCTGCTTGATGCTATCGCGTGCGTCATCCTCACCGGGATGATGCTGGTTCCGATCGTCAACTTAATTGCGGGGGTCATCCTGGGGGCGGCGCTGGGCGGAGTTCCTGGCGGCGTGCTGGGGTTCCTACTTGCCGTCGTCGTGACTGTCGCCGAGAAAATGATTGCCGGTCGGCGAGGCTGGTTCGAGACGGCTTATGCAGTCGAAGGCGCCGCTGTCAGCGCTGTCGAACCAAAGCATGATGCGAGATTGGGCGCGCGGGCGCGCCTTACAAAGCGGCGAGCACGCGGTTCGCAAAAGAGGGGTCGTCCTCTGGCAGCGCTCCCGGCCGCAGCGAACTACGGGCAAACCCTTCACTAAAGTCCGTAACGGCCGGCCGAACGTCGCGTGGGCCCACGCCCACGCACGCACCCCCTTCTTCACGATCGATTGACGGCGCACGCCTTGGACCTCGTGTCCGGCGATCCATATATGGTTGCGGGCGAGGTCCACGCCGTGCGCCACAACCTTCGTGTCGGGGCGCGTTGGGCAGTAAAAGGAGTAATTCCATGAACATGGCGAGATTGGCGGCGCTGGGATTTGCCGCATTGGCTGTGGCGGCCCCCACGGCGGTTTCGGCGGATTCCTACTGGGAGGTCGAGGCGGCCCGCGCCAATGCGAGAGCCGGCGGCCCGACCAACGCCCGCGACGCGGAGCTACTGGATCGGTATGGCTGCCTGAGCGGCACGCGCAGCGCCTTCTGTGAGCGGCAGGCCGGCTAGCCAGTGCCGCGCCGCTACTATCGGGCTTCGCGGCGCTACGCACGCTGAGGCACCAGTCGCTAACTCAGAAAAAACCCCGCCTCCTTCGAGGCGGGGTTTTTTGTTCTTCAAAGCAGACGGACGAGTTCGCTTCAGGCAGGTACGGCTTCCGCAGCTCGCGCCGCTCGCTTTCCGCTTGTGGCGGCTCACCGCCTTGCGCACGCGCACCGGTATCGACTTGTACGCCGGGGTGCGACTGCGCATGTCGAAGTTCTGCAGCGCAACGAGCGAATTGGCTTCCGGATAGTAGGCTGCCGCCGAATTCCGCGCGATTTCGAACTCGACCGCGGTGAGGTTGTGCAGCACGCGCGTCTTGCCGCTGTCGCCGGCCGGTGCGATAGCCTCGACGTCGACAAGATCGCCGTGACTCAGCCCGCGCGCCGTGAGGTCGTCCTTGTGCATGAAGATGACGTCGCGGCGCCCGGTGATGCCGCGATAGCGATCGTTGAAGCCGTAGATCGTCGTATTGTACTGATCGTGGCTGCGGATGGTGGCGAGCATCAACGCGTCAGCTTCGCTGGCGCGGCCGTCGCAGTCGAGACCGGCGAACACGATGAAGTTGGCCTTGCCGTTCGGCGTCAGCCATTTCCGCTCGGACGCGGCGATGTAGAGGCGAAAGCCGCCCGGCTCACGCACGCGCTCGTTGAAATCGGCGAACGCGGGGAAGACCTTCTCGATGGCGTCGCGGATGACATTGTAGTCGGCGACGAAAGCATCGCGTAGCGTCGACAGCATGCGTGGATGATTGGTGCCCGGGTTGTGCCCCATGCAGAAGACAACATCGGCGTGGTCGAAGTCTTCCAGCGTCACTGTGCCTTTGCCGACGCCGATGGAATCCGGCAGTCCGACGCTCGTTGCCTCGTGACACATGTTGGAGCAGTCGGGGAAGTTGTTGGTGCCGAACTCGCGCACGAACACCTGATAGAGGAACGCCGCCTCGTTCGAGGTGCGCCCTGAGGTATAGAACTCCGCCATGTTCGGATCGGGCAGCTTGCGCAGCTCCGCGCCGATGCGGGTGAAAGCGTCTTCCCACGAGATCGGTACGTAGCGATCGGTTGCCGCGTCGTAGACCATCGGGTGCGTGAGCCGGCCGGCGTCTTCGAGCGCGAAGTCGGTCCAGTTCCACAGCTCGCCGACGGTATGCGCGGCGAAGAAGTCGAGGTCGGCGCGCCGGCGCGTTGCTTCCCACGCCACCGCCTTGGCGCCGTTTTCGCAGAACTCAAACGACGAGGCGTGGCGCGGATCGGGCCACGCGCACCCCGGGCAGTCGAAGCCTTGCGGCTGGTTCACCCGGCGGAGTGCCCGCGTCTCGCGGTTGAGCGCCATTTGCGCGCGCAACGCTCGCGCCACCGCCTGCAGCGCCCCCCAGCCACCAGCTGGGCCGCCATATGCGCCAACGCCAGGAACCTCGTGTTTGCCCACTGTTCGCTCATGTCAGGTTGCCGCAATTGCAGGCGACAGTTGAACCGCCACGGCTAAAGAACCGTTTCAGTTGAGGCTTCTAGGGTAGAGCGACAACTTTAGGAAAAGGCGCTGGGCGCGTACCACCTATGCATTAAGTGGGAACCGGCGCACGATATGCGAGTTGCTGCCTAGAGTGTCGCATCAGCGAGAACCGGCCATGTATGTGTCCATTCTCTCCAACGAAGATCTCGAAGCGCTGCAAAGCGCCATTGAGATTGCATTGGACGAGGCCGCCGACCGGGGCATGAACCTGACGCTGACCGACATTACGGTGCGCCTCTTCGAGGCTTATTTCATGGGCGAGCGCGATCCCGACAAGCTCGCTGACGCAGTCGTGTTCGACAACAGCATGCGGCAGATCCACTGACGCTTCTGCCGACATTGCGCCTTCCCGCGCGAATGACATGATCGACAAAGGCGAAGTCTTTCTGACGCAGCGTCACTCGCAAAAGGTAACGCCGGCTACGCACGCCGCCGACGTCACGACCATCGACGAGCTCAATTCCATCATCGCCGCTGCTGATCCAATTGTCGCCGGCGCGAAGCATGCCGTTCTCGGCGAGGGTCCTTTGAATGCGGCCATCGCCTTCGTCGGCGAGCAGCCGGGTGATCAGGAAGACATCGAAGGTCATCCGTTCGTCGGCCGCGCCGGACAACTGCTGACGCAGGCCATGGATGATGCCGGCATCGACCGCGCCAAGTCGTACCTCACCAACGCGGTCAAGCACTTCAAATACGAGCAGCGCGGCAAGCGCCGTATTCACCAGAAGCCGACCACGGGCGAGGTGAAGCACTACCGCTGGTGGCTGCTGAGGGAGCTCGAGATCGTGCGGCCGAAGCTGGTCGTCGCGCTGGGCGGCACCGCCGCCCTGGCGCTCACAGGCAAGCCGGTGTCGGTGAGCAAGGCGCGTGGTCCGCATGAACTCGGCGAATTTCGCGGCTTCATCACCGTGCACCCGTCTTACCTCCTGCGCATACCCGACAAAGCTGCGAAGGAAGCCGCATACCACGCCTTCGTCGCTGACTTGCGCACGGCACGCAAACTCGCCGCCTAGTTTCTGTTCGTCGGTTGTTGTCTGTGCGCGCGCGATGTTGCATCCCTAGAGGAAGCAACACGGGAGCCGAAGACGTGGCATTGAACACGCGGCTGACGCAGCAACTCGGCATCGCCCATCCGATCATCTCCGCGCCCATGGCTTTCGCGGCGGGTGGAAGGCTCGCGGCCGCAGTTTCTGCTGCCGGAGGGCTCGGTCTCATCGGCGGCGGCTACGGCGATGCGGGCTGGCTCGATGCCGAGTTTCGCGCTGCGGGCAACGCACCGATCGGATGCGGCTTCATCACCTGGTCGCTGAAGAAGCAGCCGCAGCTCCTCGACCTCGTGCTGGCACACAACCCGCGCGCCGTCTTCCTGTCGTTCGGTGATCCCGAGCCGTTCGCCGCGCGTGTCAAAGGCTCCGGCGCCAAGCTCATCTGCCAGGTGCAGACGCGCCGCGACGCCGAGCGCGCTATCACTTGCGGCGCGGATATCGTCGTTGCGCAAGGCTCTGAAGCCGGCGGTCACGGCGAACAGCGCGCCACGCTGACACTGGTGCCGGAAGTTGCCGATCTCATCGCCGCCACGTCTCCGTCGACGCTCCTTTGTGCCGCGGGCGGCATCGCCGATGGCCGCGGACTCGCTGCCGCGCTGATGCTCGGTGCCGACGGCGTCCTCGTCGGATCGCGGCTTTGGGCGTCGAACGAAGCCAACGTCTCGCCGCGCATGCACGCCGCCGCGCTCGCCGCCACCGGCGATGACACCATCCGCTCGCAGGTGATGGATCTTGCCCGCAAGCTCGCCTGGCCCACGCGCTACACCGCGCGCGTGCTGCGCAACGCGTACATCGAGCGCTGGCACGGGCGTGAGCTAGAACTCATGGCAGTGGCGGACGAGGAAGCCGCCAAGTACCGAAAGGCCTGGTCCGAGGGCGACCCCGAAGGCAGCAACACCTTCATCGGCGAAGCCGCCGGGCTCATTCATGCCATCGAGCCGGCGGCCGTCATCATCGAGCGCATGGTTGGCGAGGCCGAACGGCGGATTGCCGGCGCCGCGCACGACGTCATCTCGAAGTGACTGCGCCGCCGCCGATCAAAAACTAGGCAGGCAGCGCGTGCAACTGCGACGGCGCCAGACGCTCACCCCCCGTTTAATTTCTACTAAGACCTACTATCTACTCTGACGTGATACCCGCGGCTTGCGCCTGCCGCCGGCGCGGCGTTACGCTGGCTGCGCTTGCCGGTAGTCAAGTCATGGAAAGAGTGCTGACGTCAGTCTTGGCGGGGCTGGTCCAGCGGGGCGCGCTGACGATCGTGACGGCGCGCGGTCGCGAGTACACTTTCGGCGACGGTACCGGCGAAGAGAGTTCGCGTCCGCTTCATGGATGCCGGCGCCGAGCGCGCCACCGTTCTCAACCCCGAGCTGCGTCTCGGCGAGCTGTTCATGGACGGCCGCCTCGTCGTCGAGCGCGGCACCATCTACGACTTCCTCGCGCTCGTGCTGCGCGACGCCGAGTCGGCGCAGCGCACACTGCCGGCGCGCTTCCTCGGCAGGCTCCGCTTCCTCACCCGCCGCGCCGTCAGCCGCAACAACCCCTGGCGCGCGCGCCGCAACGTCGCCCATCACTACGATCTCGACCATCGGCTCTACGAGCTGTTCCTCGACGCCGACGAGCAATACAGCTGCGCTTACTTCGAGCGGCCCGACTGCACGCTCGAGGAGGCGCAGCTCGCCAAGAAGCGGCTGATCACGGCCAAGCTGCTCGTCGAGCCGGACAGCCGCGTGCTCGACATCGGCTGCGGCTGGGGCGGCCTTGCGCTCTACATCAAGCAGATGGGCGGCGCCCGCCAGGTGCAAGGCATCACGCTGTCGCGCGAGCAGCTGCAGGTGGCGACCGGGAGAGCGCGAGAAGGCGGGGCTCGAGGATAGCGTGCGCTTCGTCCTCAAGGACTATCGCGAGGTCGAAGGCAGCTTCGACCGCATCGTCTCGGTCGGCATGTTCGAGCACGTCGGCCCGCGTTTCTACCAAACCTACTTCGACAAGTGCCGGCAGCTCCTCAAGCCCGACGGCGTCATGATGCTGCACACCATCGGGCTCATGGACGGCCCCTGGTACCCGAACCCGTGGCTCGACAAGTATATCTTCCCCGGCGGCCAGCTCCCGGCGCTGTCGGAGATCGTCCCCGCCATCGAGCGCGCCGGGCTGATCGTGACCGACGTCGAGTGCCTGCGCATGCACTACGCCGAGACGCTTGCCGAATGGCGCCGGCGCTTCATGGCGCGGCGCGAGGAGGCGCTGGCGCTGTACGACGAGCGCTTCTGCCGCATGTGGGAGTACTACCTCGCCTGCTGCGAGGCGGCCTTCCGCTACCAGGACGTCGCCGTGTTCCAGGTGCAGTGCGCACGCAGCATCGGCGCCGTGCCGATGACCCGCGACTACATCGCCGAACGCACGCAGATACTGCGCCTGCGCGAGGCGGCAGCGAGCGCGCCGAAGCCGGCTGCAGCCGAGCCGGTCCAGTTGCGCAAGCAGCGGCTCTGATTGTACTTTTTCTAGTTTAAGCCCGGCTGACTTGGCGTACGCCCGCGCTTGGAAAGGGGGCGGCCTTTGTCTATAGTCCGCCCCGGTCGGGGGACCGGCCGGCCCCGCGTCAATGCAAGGCCGGTACGCGCCGCGGGCGGCGCATCGAAGGTGGGACACGGGATCTCGGGCAGCGCTGCGTTACCTACGCCGAATGCGGAGGCACGGTTCGCATGAGATGCCATCCGACACGGTGGCTTTGGGGGCTCATTCCAATTGCGATGCTGAGCTGGCTGGCCGTTCACGTCGAATCCGACCGTATTGAACGCGATCTCGAGCAGCGCAGCAGCGCGGCGCTCGCGGTAGCCGGCTTCGATTGGGCATCGGTCGCCTTCTCCGGACGCGACGGCTTGCTCGTCGGCCGGCCCGTCAGTGCCCGTGAGCGCGATGACGCGGCTGCCCTGGTTGGCAATATTTGGGGCGTGCGCACGGTCGAGACGCGCGTTGCGATGTCGCCCGCCGCCGCCGGCTTGCCCATCGCTTCCGTAGCCGCAGATGTCGCGCCGCGGAACATAGGAGACGTCGCTCCTAGTCCGCTTGGCGTTGCGGCCGCCGCCGACTTGGCGCTGGGGCGCGCCGACATCGACGATTTGGCTTCCGATCGAGCGCCCGCCATGACAGTGCGTGCGCGCGACCACGCGGAACCGGTACAGCCCGCGACCGGGCCGGCAGCCCCGATCCCCGAGCAGAAGGCCGCCGTGGCCGCCAATGTGCCTTCACACGCCGAAGCGTCACCACCCCCGGCCCCCGACCAGAAGGCCGCTGTGACCGTCAATGTGCCTCCGCATGCCGAGACGGGACAGCCGGCGGCCGCACCGGCGGCCCCGATCCCCGAGCAGAAGCCCGTTGGCGCCGTCAAGGCGCCCTCGCTCGCCGAAGCGTCACCACCCCCGGCCCCCGAGCAGAAGGCCGTCGTGGCCGTCAATGCGCCTCCACATGCCGAGACGGCACAGCCGGCGGCCGAACCAGCCGCTCCAATCCCCGTCCGGAAACCCGCGCAGGCTGCGCAAACGCCTTCTTCAGGCTGCGCCGGAGACGCCGGTTGCGACGCCCGCGCCGCCGCTTCCGCAGCGGGCGCCACGCTTTGAGACAGCGGCGTTACCTCAGGGCAACATTGGTCCAGAGGCTGATTGCCTCGGACGGGTTCGCCAGAGCCGCACAGCGGGTCGAAGTGCACTTTGCGCATGGCGCGCGCCAAGCTCGACACGGCCGGTAAATCACTGATTGACGGGCTCATTGGCACGCTCAACATGTGTCCTGGGACCGGGCTCCATGTCGCCGGACACTCGGATGCCTCCGGAGACGCGCGCCGCAACCTCGCGCTGTCGAAACGCCGCGCGCGCGCGGTCGCCGGCTATATGATCCATAAGGGCATTGACGCCGGGCGCCTCGTCGCCATTGGCTATGGCGACACGAAGCCCGTGGCGCCTAACGACACGCAGGAGAACCGGGCCAAAAACCGTCGCATCGAAGTTGCGATCACCGCGCGCGCGGCACCGCTGCCGCCGCTGCCGGTACGTAAGCAGGGGACCGACAATGGATTATCTCGTCGCTAATCTCGCCTGGTATATGGCCGGGGCATTCGCTGCCGGCTTCGTCGTGGCGTGGATCGCGTGTGCCAGGGTGGAAGGCTGACGCGTAACTGAAGCGCGCAGCTCAAGTTCGTAGGGGAGTTGGTGGTTATGACGGAGCTGCTTTGGCAGTCGACGCTACTGTTGGCGCTGGCGTTCTTTTTCGGTGCGGTTCTCAGCTGCGGCCTGAAGCGGCGCTACTACTACGGGAGGTCGGCCAAGACGGCCACCGTCGCGGGGTCCGGCGTCTCGCATGCGGCAGCGCCGAGCGAGCCGAAGATCGAGGTGGCCCACCGCGCAGCCCCCGAGGGGGAGCGTTTCAATCGGGCAATCAGCGGCCAATCTGCCCCGGTGGCGGCGCCCATGCCCGTCACCGCTGCTCCGAAGCCGGCCGCTGCCGCGCCGCTCCGGCACCCAAACCCGCGCCTGCTCCGGCCGCGTCGGCGCCGGCCGCTGCCGCTCCGCCCCCAGCACCGCCCATCTCGAAGATCTCCGTATCGACGGGCTCCGGCGCGCCGGTCAAACCCGATGCCGGCGGCGCCGGTCCGAGCGACGACCTGACGCGCATTCGCGGCATCGACAGCAGCATGCAGAAGCAGCTCAAGGATAGCGGCATCCGCCGCTTCCAGGATCTCGCCGGCTTGACTGCCGCCGACGTCAAGGGGCTCAACGAAGCGCTCGGCGTCAAGGGCCGCATCGAGCAGGAGAACTGGCTCGGCCAAGCGCAAATTCTGGCGACTGGCGGCGAGACGTACTATTCGCGCCGCGTCGACCGCGGCATGCCGGTTCCGGAGTTCACCGAGCCTGCTTCGCTTGCCCCGGCGGCTGCGGCGCCCGCACCTAAGCCCGCCGAGCCGAGCACGCTACCGCGCGCCTCGACGGCAAAGGGACCGAGCGATGACCTCACCCGTATCCGCGGCATCGATGGCGGCGTGCAAAAGCAGCTCAACGAGCTCGGCATCCGCCACTTCCAGGAGTTGGCGACGCTCAACGCTGCCGACATCAAGAGCCTCGGCGAGCGGCTCGGCGCCAAGGACCGCATCGAGCAGGAGAACTGGCTCGGTCAGGCGCAGATCCTGGCGACGGGCGGCGAGACGTACTATTCGCGCCGCCTCGATCGCGGCACGCCGGTGCCCGCGGCGGCCGAGCCGACGTCGGCCGCGCCGGGCATAGTCGCTGCACCAGCGGCCGCACCGGCACCCGCCCCGGCAGCCTCCGCCGACATGGGCGCGCTGCGCTCGGTGCGCTCCGAGGCTCTGCTCGGCGCGGAGGCCGCGCGCTCGCCACGCGCGTGGACCGAGGCCGACGACCTCAAACGCATCCGCGGCATCGGCGTATTGATCGAGAAGAAGCTCAACTCGCTGGGCGTGACCCACTACGAGCAAGTCGCCAACTGGACCGGCGCCGACATCGAGCGCATCAGCAACATCCTCGACTTCAAGGGGCGCATCGAGCGCGAGAACTGGATCGAGCAGGCGCGCATCCTGGCGACCGGCGGGCAGACCGAGTTCTCGAGACGCAACGAGGCGTAGGTCCCCGCGGTTGCGAGATAGGCGCTCGTGCGCTTATTCACGAAGCACGGCGCGTGCGCTGCAAACCGCAGCAGCCTTCAGGGAGCCGCATGCCGGTCAATTCGGTGTTCAAATTCGCCGACGAGGAAGAGCGCGAGATCTGCGCCTTCCTCAGTGACCCCGCCGCGTATGGCGGTGGCGATCAGCGAGTCGACGTCATCGAGACGCACATCGCGCGGGTGTTCCTCGTGGGTGAGGACGCCTACAAGCTGCGCAAGCGGGTGCACCTGCGCTTCGTCAACTTCTCGACGCTGCACGCCCGCCACGCCGCCGCCGTCCGTGAGATGGAAATCAACCGCCCGCACGCGCCCAACATCTATCTTGGCCTCGTCCCCGTCATGCGCAACGAAGGGCGGCTGCAACTCGGCGGTCGCGGCGAAATCGTCGAGTGGGCCGTGCACATGCGCCGCTTTCCGCAGGAGGCCGTGCTCAGTCACCGTGAGGAGCAGGGGCCGCTGACGGAGGATCTCGCCAAGGCACTCGCCGATATGATCGCGCGCTACCACCAGGACAGCCCCATCTGCCGAGGCGTGCGACGGCGCCCGTATCATCGCACCGGTCGTCGACCAGTTGTCGGCCGCGCTGGCTTATGGTCACGCCGAGGTCGCCGAGCGTCTCGTCGCCGCCTTGGTGCGCGCCACGCCGTTGCTCACCGAGCGCGGCAATGCCGGCTGCGTCCGCCGTTGCCATGGCGATCTCCACCTCGGCAACATCGTGCTTATCGACAATGTTCCCGTGCCATTCGACGCGCTCGAGTTCAGCGAGGCGCTCGCTACCATCGACGTGCTCTACGACCTCGCCTTCCTGCTTATGGACCTCGATGCGCGCGGCGACCGCCAGGCGGCGAACGCCGTGCTCAACGCCTACGTCGCCTTCGAGCCCATCGGCGGCGAGATCGAGGGCCTGGCCTGCCTGCCGCTGTTCCTTGCCTGCCGCGCCGGAGTGCGCGCGGTGGTGGCGATGGCGCGCACCGAGCAGCTCGCCGAGGAGGAGCAGACTGGGCTGCGCGCCGAGATTCGCCGCAATGCCGCTCTCGCCGCTGCTTATCTCGCGCCGCCCGTACCTATCCTGATCGCCATCGGCGGCCTCTCAGGCACGGGTAAATCGACACTCGCCGCGTTGCTCGCCGCGCTCGTCGGCCCCGCTCCGGGCGCGCTGCTCGTGCGCAGCGACGTGGAGCGCAAGCGTTTGTTCGGTGTGCCGGAGACGCAGCGTCTCGAGCGCCAGCACTACCGCATCGGCACGGCGCAGCGCGTCTACAGCATCGTCGAAGACAAGGCGCGTCGCGGGCTGGCGGCTGGGCAGGCCATCATCGTCGATGCCGTGTTTGCCAAGCAGGAAGAGCGTGTAGCGGTTGAAGTCATCGCGCGTGAGGCGGGATGCGCGTTCGTCGGGCTCTGGTTGGCGGCGCCGCGCGAGACGCTGATTGCGCGCGTCGAGCACCGGCGCGGCGATGCTTCCGATGCCGACCGCCGCGTCGTCAGGGAGCAGCTGGGTTATGACCTCGGCGATATCGGCTGGGAGCAGGTCGATGCGTCCGGCACACCCGAGCACAGTCTTGCCGAAGCACGTCGCGCGCTCGCCGCTGCGGGCGTCACGACGACGGGATAAGCACCGCTGCGCCCGTCAGCTTGCCAGCGCGCAGGCGCGCGATCGCCTCGTTGGCATCGGCAAGGTCGAACGTGGTCACGTGCGGGCGGATCGGCACTCGTGGCGCGAGCTTCAGGAACTCGACGGCGTCCTGGCGCGTCAGGTTCGCCACCGAGCGGATGACGCGCTCACCCCACAGCAGCGCGTAAGGCATCGCCGGGATGTCCGTCATATGGATGCCGCCGAGCACCAGCGAGCCGCCCTTGTCCAGCGCCGCCAGCGCCAGCGGTACGAGGGGGCCGACGGGCGCAAAGATGATGGCGGCGTCGAGGAGCTGCGGCGGCTTTTCCTCGGAGGCGCCCGCCCACTTCGCCCCGAGCTCGCGCGCGAGCTTTTGCGCCGGCGCATCGCCCGGGCGTGTGAAGGCGTAGACTTCTTGGCCGTGAAACACCGCGAGCTGGGCAACGATATGTGCCGCGGCGCCGAACCCGTAGATGCCGAGGCGGCGCGCCTCGCGCACCAGCTTCCAGGCGCGATAGCCGATGAGGCCGGCGCACATCAGCGGCGCGGCCTCCGCGTCGGAATAGAGCTTGGGTATCTTGAAAGCGTAGTCGGCGTCGGCAACGGCAAACTGGGCGTAGCCGCCGTCGATGGTGTAGCCGGTAAAGCCGGGCCGCTCGCACAGGTTCTCGCGTCCGGAGCGGCAGAAGCGGCAGCGCCCGCAGGTATGCGCCGAGCCATGGGATGCCGACCCGGTCGCCGACCTTGAAGCCGTCGACGCCGGCGCCGACGGCGGTGACGCGGCCGACGATCTCGTGCCCGGGGATGACGTGCGGCTTGGGGTCGGGCAGGTCGCCGTCGATGACATGCAGGTCGGTCCGGCAGATGCCGCAGGCGGCAACGCGTACCGCGATTTGCCCGCGCCTGGGCGCCCCGATGGCGCGCTCCACGTGCTGCAGCGGCGCGCCGGCGTGGTCGAACGCCATCGCCTTCATGCGCGTCGGCGCTTCCGCGCCCTCGCGGTGCGCCCTGCTCGGTGTGTGCCGTTCTGCCACGTCGATGCACCCCGACAGTGTCGAACACCGTCAGCGTCCGTGCGTAAGTGCCTACCAGCGTCCGCCGACGGCGTTGGTGAGGCTGAGCGGGTCGCTCGTGTTCGGCTTTTGCTTCTTGCCGCGCGCGTGCTTCTTGCCGGCTGCACGCTTCGTTGCCTGCTGCGGGGTAACCGGCGCCTCGGCCGCTCCCTGGGTTACCGAGCCTGCCGCCTCTTCGGGCGTTACGACAGGCGTGCTCGCGGTCGCGTGCGTGCCGCCGGCGTGCACGCGCTCGCGCGCTTCCGGCGCCAGCTCGGTAACGGCGGGATCGCTCGTGGCTTCCAGCGTCGTCGTCGCGATGGCGGCGTAGAACGGCACCAGCTTGGGCTTCTCGGCGGCGACCGTGTCACCCTGCTTGGCGCCGGACTTCTTGGCCTCGGCGAGGGCGCGCTTGGCCTCCAGCTCGGCCGTCAGTGCCGGCAGGGGCTCGAATACCGACTTGGAGCGCAGATGCACGACCTTGTAGCCGCGCTTCTTCAGCTCGGTGAGGATGGTCGGCAGCGCGTGCGCCGTCGACGCCTTGATGTCGTGGAACAGCACGATGCCGCCGTTCTGGCGTTCGACCTGATCGATGGTGCGTGCCGCAAGCCGCGTCGGGCTGCCGATGTAGCTGTCGTTCGACACGACGTCGACGGTGAAGGCGGCGATGCCGCGCTGCTGCAGGTGGGCGAGCAGCGGACCTGAATCGCTGAGGCCCGGGAAGCGGAAGAACGGCGCGATCGGCTGGCCGGCGGCGAGTGCCACGGCGGCAAAGCCGCGCTCGATCTGATCCTCGGCCCGCTCCCGAGAAAGACCCCGCAGGTTGAGCGGATGCGACCAGGTGTGCGTGCCCATGGTGTGGCCGCGGCCCATGACCTCTTTGACCATGTCGGGATAGGCCAGGGCCATCTGGCCGACGTAGAAGAACGTCGCCTTGGTGCAGAATTTGTCGAGCGCCTCGAGAATGGGCTTGGTGAACTTCGGCATCGGGCCGTCGTCGAAGGTCAGCACGACCTCCTTCGGCCCGAGGAAGCGCGGCTCCTTCTCGTACTTGGTGAAGCCGCCGAAGAGCGGACCCGTCTTGGCGTCGATCTCGACGATGCGCGAGACGCCGAGCGCGCCTTGCGGATTGGCGCAGGGCTCATCCGCCAGCGCAGGCGTGAGGGACGCGGTACCAACGAGGGCTAATGAAAGGACAACTGAAAAACGGCGGATCACAATACACCTCGGCTGGTTCGGTGCCCGTAACGCAATCTGAAACTTTCGCGACCGCTCATGGCATCAGCCATTTGTACCATGGCACGGTCGGCTTTTTGTTTGAAGCTTTGGTAGCGCCCGTCGGCTGAGAATTGGGCGCTGGGTGTGGCTGTGGTGGGGTGAGCCCACGGCAACGCCTCGCCGTCAGAGCCGGCGTCCGTCTGCGACCAGGTAAGAGCGCGCGAGGCAAGCGGCTCCTTGGCGGCGGCAAGGCTGCGGTGTGCGATCAGCCGGTCGGCCTGCGCATCGTACTCGGGAAGGGTCGTCGCCGTCGCTTTCGGCACGAGGTGGACGACCTTGAAGCCGCGCTGCTTGAGCTCTCCGAGGATGCTTTCCAGCGCCTGCGCCGTCGAAGGCTGGATATCGTGGAACAGCAATATGCCTTTGCGAGCGCCGGCAAGCTGCGCCAGCACCGTCCGCTTGACGGCGTCGCCGTCGCGGGTGCGAAAATCGCGGGAATCGACGTCGATCGTCACGCTCGCGATGTTGCGGGTCTTGAGATAGTCCATCGTCGCCGGGGTCGGCCGCAGATAGGGGAAGCGGAAGAACGGCGCGATCGGCGCCTGCAGCGCCTGCGCGACGGCGCTGAACCCCAGCTCGATCTCGTCCTTGGCCTTGTCGGGCGCGAGTCCCTGCAGCTTGGCGTGCGACCAGGTATGCGCGGCGACCGTATGGCCGTGGCTCGCCACCTCGCGCACCATCTCCGGATCGGCGACGGCCATGCGGCCGACCATGAAGAACGTCGCCTTGGTGCAGTGCCGGTCGAGCGCCTTTAGGACGGCGCGCGTATAGGGGCGCAGCGGCCCGTCATCGAAGGTCAGCACGACCTCGCCGTCTTGCAGAAAGTCATAGCCGCCGCTGGCGACGCGGCCGAACTGCGGGCCGCCGGCGGCGTCGACCTCGACCATGCGCGACAGGCCGAGGACGTTGGCATGCGTGGCGCAGGCTGCAACCGGCGGCGCGCTCTGCGCCGCACGCGCAGGCAGGCCGCCGCCAAGCAGCAGGCACGCGCACACAGCCGATAACGCCCCAATACGCCGCATCCGCCAATCCGTCCGCCTGGACTAACTGCAACGCGCGCGGCGAACCACCCCGCAACGCTCTGACTAAGTAGGGTGGAAGAGCTAAAATTCTCTGTAAATCTTTTCCCTCTCGGGACATCTTCCGCCGTGTTGTTGCATCCGCGCACCAGACTGCACAGACGCACCGCGACGTGCTAAGCCCCGTGCATCACTCGCGTGATACGAAAATCTTCATCCCGGGCCGCGTTCAGCGCTGCCCGCCGCTGCCCGGAGTGCGCCCGTAGATGACCGAGACTGAGGAGATCGCTGCGCACGGACGCGGAGAGGCGCCGACCGCCGAGCGCGTGCGCGCGGTCGCCGAGGCCTTGGAGAACAACGATCCCGCCAAGGTGCGTTCGCTGGTAGCGGACGTCGAGGGCCCGGACCTTGCCGATCTCCTCGAGCTTCTCGATCCCGAGCAGCGCGTCGGCCTCATCCAGGCGCTGGGCGCCGACTTCGACTTCGAGGTGCTGACCGAGGTCGACGAGAAGGTTCGCGACCAGATCTCGGAGGCGCTGCCGAACGATGTGCTGGCGAGAGGCGTCACCGACCTCGACAGCGACGATGCTGCCTATCTGATCGGCGGCCTCGAAGAGAGCGACCAGAAGGAAATTCTCGACCAACTCCCGAAAGGCGATCGGGCGGCCGTAGAGCGCAACCTCCTTTATCCGG
The DNA here is from genome assembly GCA_963831175.1 of uncultured Alphaproteobacteria bacterium. Taxonomy (GTDB): domain Bacteria; phylum Pseudomonadota; class Alphaproteobacteria; order Rhizobiales; family Hyphomicrobiaceae; genus Hyphomicrobium_A. The sequence continues at coordinate 185,154 of CAWHOZ010000021.1, forward strand.
AGGAGACCGCCGGCCGGTTGATGCAGTCCGAGTTCGTGGCTGTGCCGCCGTTCTGGACGGTAGGGCAGGTCATCGACTTTGCGCGCGACGCCGAAGGATCTGCCCGAGACGTTCTCCGAGATCTTCGTGATCGATCCCAGCTTTCATCTTTTGGGCAGCGTCGACATTAGCCGGCTGCTGCGTGCCAAGCGTGACATCAAGATCGACCAGATCATGGACGCGGACCGGCACATCGTGCTGGCCACGGCCGACCAGGAGGCGGTCGCCCGCCAGTTCGAGCGCTACGGCCTCAAGGCAGCGCCCGTCGTCGACAAGGACGAGCGCCTCGTCGGTGTCGTCACCGTCGACGACGTCGTGGAGGTGATCGAGCAGGAGGTCGAAGAGGATGCCAAGCTGCTCGCCGGCGTCGGCGACGAGCGCCTCAGCGACAGCGTGCGCGAGATTGCGCCGCCGCGCTTCTCGTGGCTGTTCGTCAATCTGTTCACCGCCGTTCTCGCCTCCGCGGTCATCAGCCTGTTCGATGCGACGATCGAAAGCATGGTGGCGCTCGCCGTGCTGATGCCTATCGTCGCCTCGATGGGCGGCAATGCCGGCACGCAGACGATGACGGTCGCCGTGCGCGCGCTCGCCACAAAAGAGCTCAATCCGGCGAACATCGTACGCGTCGTCTTGCGCGAGACCGCGGTCGGGTTGATCAACGGGTTCGCCTTTGCGGTCATCATGTCGGCTGTCGTGTTCGCCTGGTTCGGGACCGAGCAGCTCGGCCTCGTCATCGGCGCGGCGATGATCGTCAATCTGCTCGCCGCGGCGCTGGCCGGCATCTTCATTCCGCTGGCACTCGATCGCATGGGCTTTGATCCCGCCGTCGCCTCGACGGTGTTCGTGACGACGGTGACGGACGTGGTAGGATTTTTCTCGTTCCTCGGGCTCGCCACTCTGTGGCTCAGGTGAGGAGAGGCGGATGTCCGAAAGCAGCATTCACGTCCGGGCGCTGAAGGCCTCCGACCGCGCGGCGTGGGAAGCCCTGTTCAGGGGCTACATCAACTTCTACGAGGCGAAGGTGTCGGACGACGTCATCGAGGTCGCCTGGCAACGTTTGCTGGCGCAGCAGGACGGTCTTCTCGGCCTCGTCGCCGTCGACGCGAGCGACCGACCGATCGGCCTTGCGCACGCGCTGTTCCACCGCTCGACGTGGTCGCCGACGACGTACTGCTATCTGGAAGACCTCTATGTGGATCGCAACGCCCGTCATCATGGGACGGGGCGGGCGCTCATCGAAGCCGTGTATCACGAGGCGGACAGACGCGGCGCGACGCGCACCTACTGGGCGACGAAAGCGGACAACCGGCAGGCGCGGCGCCTCTATGATCGGCTGGGCACCCTGAGCCCGTTCGTCCAGTACCGGCGGTAGTATTTGTGCGTTGAAGTTGTCATCCTCGGACTTGGTCCGAGGATCCATCTCTCGGTGTTGAGGACGCAGAAGCGCTTGTTGCAGCGGCGCAGTCCTTCCTTCTCTTGCCGGAACTCGTTGTTGGCTGGGTCCTCGGGACAAGCCCGAGGATGACACCTGAGCGAGCGACAAACGATCTCGATCTCGCGAGCCGTAGCCCCGAGGCATGTCAAAGAGCAAGGGGCTGCGGGGCGGGGAGTGCCGCGAAGCTTTTTTAGTTTGAGCGACACTCAAGCCGCCCCGCGCAGGATTATGGGCATACCCGCGGCGTTTCAGGGGTTTCCCCCTCCCGGACTCTCACCGGGTGGGCGCGGCGAGCCTCAGGTAGTTCGCCGCGCGTGACGGCTGAAGTACCCGACCTGCAGCCCGCCCTCGATACAGGAACGCCTCGAGATCGACCCCTTGAGCGGGGCGGGATGGGGGGATGATAGGTGAGGTGCTGAGGGTGGGGATAACTTCGCGATAGCGGCGTCAATCGTCGGCCGAGGACCGAGCGCGTCCTAGCGCCTTTCCAAGAGCGCAATCAGCGGCCGATGACGCTCAACACGCGGCAGGCCGGTTTCGGGCACAAGCAGAACTCGCGGGCACGAATGGCTCGTTGGCTGAAACTGAACAGGGGCCATGTATGGGAGCGGGCCCCTAGGGTACTTGACACTCCGCCTCGCTGATCCAAGGTTGATAATGTGATGGCCGTCGCTTCCGGCCGAGCGCGGATCGAGAACAGAAATCCGAGTCGCTCAACCCGGCAGTACCGTTGGTTGCGAGGATGGCTATCGCGAGGATCAACGGCAAAAGGAGGGAGAATGACGCCACCGGGAAGTCATGTTCGACCTCGCGCTGATGCGGGGTCGCGGCTTGGGTAGCGAGCTGCAGCACATTGGCCGCGCCTTCCGAGCCGAGCACATCAAAATCTGACAGACTTCATGCGAGGGCGGGATCCAGGCCAGGATCACAGAGCCTCGCCTCAGAAGCCCGGCTCCGCTGGGTAGGTCATTGATGACAAGAGCCCCGTTGGAGCGCGAAGCACCGCGGGGCTTAATCTTTGCGATGAAGCGTTAGCCACCGCGGCTTTCCACGTGCGTGATAGTGCGAGAGGAAAAGTCCATGGCAGACTTTGTGAAAGTCGCGAGGACGGACGAAGTCGAACCCGGCCAAGCCAAGATTGTCGATGTGAAGGGCAAGCAGATCGCTCTCTTCAACGTCGGTGGCGAGTACTTCGCGATCGACAACATGTGCACGCATGAGGAAGCCTCCTTGGCCGAGGGGGAGGTCTCTGGGTACGAGGTGACGTGCCCCCTGCACGGCGCGAAGTTCGACGTCAGGTCTGGGGAGGTCCTTGGTCCGCCGGCGTATGACGATGTCGTCAGCTATCCCGTGCGCGTGTCGGGCGGTGGCGTGGAAGTTGACGTGGGGTAGCGCTGTCGGACCTCGAAGCAACGACCCACCATCGTAGATGGACCCAAAGACGCGTTGGTTGCGAGCCGTGAGCCGAACAATCCGAATTGAGCGATCAGCGTCTGGACCGCCATTTTGGCAGTCGAGGTATCGCTCCTTCAGAACCCGCTATTAAGATCAACGTGAGGAAAAGGCCGCCGAGAATCGCGGCGCCGATCATGAAGTACGCAGCGATCTCGCTAAGTGCAGCAAAAGGATCTCCATCCCCGGTCATCGCGAGAAGCGCGACGCACAAGCCCGCCAAAACGGCACCGATGACGCTGCGAACAAACATGTATGCCTCACATGTTTGAGTTCTCTGGGACTGGCGTTGAGAAGAAGCTGCGGTGTGAGAACGGCAGAAGCATGCCGATGCGCGAGAATATTTGATTTCGGCTGAGGGTGATGTAAGGTTGCCACTCTTCAAGAGGGCATCAGCGAGGTCTCGTCTGCGTAGAAGCGACTACGGGGGAACGTCATGTCGCGCCGCAAGAGTCCTATGATCAACGGTCATTCCGAAAACGCCATCACTTGGTTCTTTGCCGGCTTGCTGATCATCGCAGCTGTCGCCGGTTTACTTGGCCAGGTGGTGGCGGGCTGACACGTACCGAACTTGCTCGCTGCTCGGCAGCTCTGCGCGATGCAGCATGTCTGCTTCGGGTCAATAGTCGACGCTGCTGAGGCTCGCGCCTCAGCTCGACGGCGCGTCGAGGCGGCGGGTCAGGTTCTCGAATTCCTGGCGCAGCTCCTCGTTCTTGAAAATCTGATCGAAGGTCGGCGCCTCGAGCTTCTGGATCGCCTCGAACGAGGCGGCGCTGTCGCGCATCAGGTTCTTGAGCTGGAAGCTCGCCTCGACCGTCTCGTAGGTGTTGTCGGCGATGCGCAGGTCGTGCACGGCGCGGGTGCGCGCCTTGGCGATCTGCTCGCGCTGCTGCTGCAGGTAGCGGCGATAGCCCTTGGCGGCGTCGGCCGCCACCTTCTGCGCGTCGCGGTTGGCTTCCAGCGCGCGCTTCTGGTCGGGGCGGTTCTCGCCCTGCAGCAGCCTCGCCGTCTTGGCCTGCGCCGAGGTGATGTCCTTCAGGATGGCGTCAAGCTTCGGCATGTAGTTGGTGTCGATCTTCTCGATGGCCGAGCCCTGCGCGTGCACCAGCATGGCGAATAGCGCCGCGTGCATGGCGAAATACTTGCGCGCCGAGTTCATGTTGTCGCCGGCGGCGGTCAACAGCTTGCCGAGCTGCGTGTCGATGATCTTCGCCGCATTGAACACGGCAACGAGGCGCACGAGATCGCCCGACAGCACGCTGTCGAGCAAGAGGTCGACCTGATCCGGCGTCAGCTCGACGCCCGACTTCGCCAGCGCGCCGGCGATCTCCGTCTTCGTCTTGGCGATCTCGTCCTGGTTCTTGGTGATGCGCTGCTCGGCATCCTTGATGTTGCCGTCGAGGCTCGACACCGTGTCGTTGAGCACGCCCGGCAGCATGGCGTCCTTCGGCGCCGTGATCTGCTTTTCCTTCAGCGTTGCGATGTTGGCTTCGATCTCGCGGATGTTCTGGCGCAGCCCCTCGACCTTCTTCTGCATCTCGACGATGGGCACGTCGGTGACGATGCCGAGGGCTGAATCGAGCAGCGCGCGGATACGCGACTCGCGGTCCTCGCGCGTTTCCGTCCACAGCGGCGTCAAGATGAACTCATCGCGTCCGGGCAGCTTCTGCGCTTCGCTGCGCTGCTCGGCGGTGTCGCGCAGGATGGCGTCGACGGCGAGCATCAACTGGCGCGCCTGCTCGTAGGCTTCTTCGCCCTCGCGCGGATCCTTCGGAACGACGGTCGCGGCTGCCTGCGGTGCGGCAGCGGGTGCGGGCGGGCCGACGACCGCCGGCTTGGCGCTAGGCGGCGTCGTCTCGGCCACCTTCTCGGCCTTCGCCTCGCGCGCCGATTTGGAGATCAGCTCGGCGATGCCGTCGCGTTGCGCGCTCTGTGCATTCACTGAAATCGATGTACCGAACAGCGCGGCAAACGCCAGCGCGGCGGTGGGCCAACTAACGTCGGCGGTCATGACAAAAGCCTCCAAATTCGGGTCGCACAAGGGCGCAGAATTCGGGCTATTCGATGGTTCGGGCTCAGCCGTTCGCCTTGGCGAGAGCGACGAGGTCCACGAAGCGCTGGTCGACCTGGCGTGCGTCCGTCAGCACCAGCATGTGGGAGAGCGCTTCGCCTTTGCCAAGGCCGCCGCCCGCCTGTCCTTTTTTGACGACGTCGTCAAAGGGATGGTCACCAAGCGCCAGGTGCAGGCGTAGCTCCTTGCCCGAGATGCCGAGCGCGGCGAACACGTCGGGGTCGCCGATGGCGACGGAGCTTTCACGCGCCGTGAAATTGGCGCCGGGGCGAACGGACTTGATCTTCGCCAGCACGAGCTGGGCGAGCGGACGATACGCCTTGGCCTTGGCGAGCACCGTATCGAGATCGCTCGCGGGAGGGACGGCGAATCGGCGGGGCGGACGCGGCTGCAGGCGTGGGCGCGGCTGCTGCGAGCAGCAGCGGCGGGGCCGCGCGTACGGCTTCACGCCGCCGCGGAGGCCGCCGCGGCGCGGCTTCCTTGGGCACATCGGCGTAGATCGGCTTGCCGCCGTTGTGGTGGATGCGCTCCAGCCACGACGCCTTCGAGAACATGAAGCCCTTGTGGCGCAGCCAGTCGATGATGTCGTTGCGATGCGGCAAGCCCGCCGCCGTGATCGCCTGCATCCACTCGCCAAGATCGCGCCCGGTGTTCTCCTTCAGCCCGTCGATGAAGGCGCGCTCTTTTTCGCCGAAGTCGGTGGCCATCGCGCTTCCTCAAATCCAGCGGCGCGATTTCGCTTTGTAGTCGAGATAGGCCTTGCCGAAGCGCCGCTCGAGATGGCGCTCCTCCGGCAGGATGGCGAGCCAGGTGACGAGCGCGGCGAACGCCGCCGCGGCGACGACGAGCCATACGTTCTTCGTCAGCTCGGCGACCCCGAGGAGGATCATCGCGTCGGCGAGGTAGATCGGATTGCGGTAGCGCCAATAGGGACCGTCGGTGACCAGCGTCGTGGCGCCGACGTCGGGCAGCACCGTCGTGCCGTGCCGGCGCAGCGTCATGATGGCCCAGACGAGCAGCGCGACGCCGGCAGCGCCGATGCGTCAGGCCGATGGTGCGCGCCGCGAAATCGTCGATCCCCGGCCAGCCTAGCGGCACCAGGTAGCCGAGCGCGATGGCGGCGATGACGCCGCCGGCCAAAAGGATGGGCGGCCACGGAACGTGGCTCGGTCGATCGGTCGTCTCGGATGGTTCTGCCGGCATTGCGATTCCGATGATCGTCTAAACTCGACGTTTACACCAGAAGCGCGTCACGCCGCTAACCGGCCGGCGCGGCTAGTTCGTCTTCGGCTTGTCGCGCGGCGCCGGCGTCACGTCGGTCGCCGTCGACGCCAGCTCGGCGTCGAGGTCGAAGGTCTTGCATTGCTTGACGCCGAGCTGCCGGTTGTAGGCCTGCAGCATGGCGAGGTCCTTGCGGTACTGCCCGTCGGGGTCGACGCCCTCCTTGGTGCCGCCGAAGATCGGCGTCGTCAGCGTCTGAATTCCGCGCGCGGCGAGCGAGGCCTTCTTGTTCGAGTCATAGCCGCGCACTTGCAGGATGCGGATCTGCATGAGGCCGGTGAGCTTCTTGCAGTCGAACTTCAGTTCTTCTTCGCTGAGCTGATAGCCGGAGGTCTGCAAGGCTCCGGTGGTGACGCCGCTTCTTGCGGGGCCGGCATGTCGCTAACGAGATTGGGCGGCGTATCGACCTGCTTTCCCGCGCAGCCGCACACCACGGCGCTCGCCAAAGCCGCAAGAATTTGAGCCCGGAATCGGACCATGTCTCCCCACTCAACCGCTACGGCTAACGAGCCCGCAATAGGGGCGGATTGAAGGCACCCCGCGCGGCGCGGGGCCGCGGAAGGCGGCCTCTGCACACGGTTGCGCGGGCCGGTCGCACGCGGTTCAATGGCTCTAAGCGCGAGGCGCGGCATAAGCGGCCTGGGGGTAGGGTATATGCACATTAGAATGTTTGCCGTTCTCGGCTTGGCGCTTGCCGCGGTCGCCCCCGGCATCGTGCGCGCCGACGACGACCCGAAGGCCTACGCCTGCACGTTCACGACGGGCACCGCGTGGACCTTCGAGGACGGCGCCTTCAAGAGCAAGGCGTCCGAGCCCATTGCCTTTGCCATCGCCGACATCGACCTCGATCGGCAGACGGCGCAGCTCGTTACCGAAGGCAGCCCGAAGCCGGCGTCGCTGAAGATCGTACGGGCGATCAACGCCAACCATTTCCTCGAGGTCGTCAACGAGGGCTTCCTCAATCTGACGACCGTCTACGACAAGGACGCAACGAGCGGCACCTATCCAGCCGTGCATTCGCGCCACTTCGGCGTGTTCGGCCAGCCGGTCGTCGCGCAGTATGCTGGCTCGTGCACGGCGAAGTAGCGGTCGCTAAGCTGTGGATGCCGCGCCGTTTGCGCTCGCCGCGGGCATCGCCGGCGGTGCACTTTGGTGCCCATGCCTCGTTGCGGGAGAAGCCCCATGACGCTGCACCTCATCAAGCTTTGCGTCGGCGCCTCATCCATCGAGGAGCTGGCCGACTGGCAGAAGGCGCGCGCCGCCGAGCGCAAGAAGGCCGGCCAGGGCCCGCGCATCTTCCACACGACCTTCCAGACGCCGAAGCGCGATGCCGAGCTGCTCGACGGCGGCTCGCTCTATTGGGTGATCAAAGGCGTCGTGCAGGTGCGCCAGAAGCTCATCGGTTTCGAGCAAGGCAAGAAGTCCGATGGCTCGCCCGCCTGCCTCATCCTGCTCGATGCCGCCCTTGTGCCGGTGCGCCCGGTGCCGCGTCGCGCTTTCCAGGGCTGGCGCTATCTCAGCGCGGCGGATGCCCCGCCTGATCTCGGCCGTGGCGACAAGCGACTTGCCGAGTTGCCACCCAAGATGCGCAGCGAGCTCGCCGCGCTCGGCCTGATCTAGGGAGTCTGCGACGCTTCTTACGCTGGATCCCGGATAGCCTTGCTGTGCTTCGGCTTCCGGGATGACAGTCGGTGCTGGATTTCAATACCGTGTCATCCCGGCGAAGGGAGCGTCATGGCAGAGCCATGCTTCGCATGGCGCGACCGCACGGCCGGGACCCAGCATATGTGCGGCGAAGCCACCGCATGTTGTTGACGCGGCGCGTGCCGCAGTGTCAGACCCATCCCATGTCTCGTCCGCGCTTCACCGCCCTCGTCGATAGCCTGCCCGCCCTCGTGCCCTTCGTCGGCCCGGAGGCGCAGGAGCGTGCCCGCGGCCGTCCGTTCCGCGCCCGCCTCGGCGCCAACGAGAGCCTGTTCGGGCCGTCGCCGAAAGCGCTCGCCGCCATGCGTGCGGCGGTCGACGGCAACTGGATGTACTCCGACCCCGAGAGCCACGACCTGCGAGCCGCGCTAGCGGACTTTCACGGCGTCGACCTCGACAATGTGGTCATCGGCGAGGGCATCGACGGACTGCTCGGCCTTGCCGTGAAGCTCGTCGTCGAGCCCGATTCCGCCGTTGTCACGTCCGACGGGACTTATCCGACGTTCAACTTCCACGCCGCCGGCGGCGGCGGACGTCTGGTGCGCGTTCCCTATCTCGACGATCGCCAGGACCTCGACGCACTGCTCGCTGCTGCGCTGCGCGAGGAGGCGCGCATCCTCTACGTCTGCAATCCCGACAACCCCATGGGATCGTTCTGGGGCGCCGGTGCGCTGCGCGAGCTCATCGCACGCTTGCCGGGCGGCGTGCTGCTCTGCCTCGACGAGGCCTATTGCGACACCGCGCCCGCGGACGAGCTGCTGCCTGTCGACGTCGGCAATCCGCAGGTGCTGCGCTTTCGCACCTTCTCCAAGGCGTACGGCCTCGCCGGCGCACGCATCGGCTATTGCCTCGGCGAAGCTGGCGTCATCGGCGCCTTCGAGAAGATCCGCAATCACTACGGCATCAACCGCGTCGGGCAGATCGGCGCCCTCGCCGCGCTCGAGGACCAGGAATACCTCGCCGATGCCGTGGCGCGTATCGTGCGGGCGCGCGGCATCATCGGCGCCATCGCGCGCGCCAACGGCCTCGAGCCCCTGCCGTCGGCCGCCAACTTCGTCACCATCGATTGCCGCCACGATGGCGCCTTCGCCAAGCGCGTGCTCGAAGGGCTGCTGGCGCACGACGTGTTCGCGCGCATGCCGGGTGTCGCGCCGCTCAACCGCTGCATTCGCGTCAGCTGCGGGCGCGACGAGGACCTCGCCGTCTTCGCCGACGCGCTGCCGCTGGCGCTCGCCTCCGCCGCCTGAGCAGTGGGTGTTGCGGCAACTCGGGGCAGCCTACAATTGGCAATCCATTAAGTCGGCGCCGCCAAGATGCGCCGGCGATTCACGCCATCTCGAGGCAAGACCCATGTCAGACGCGCTCTTGGATTATTCGTCCTGGTCGTTTCAGCTCATCACCCTGCTGGCGGTGCTGTATCTGATACTGGGCCTCATCAACCCGGCATGGGTGAGGGCGACGCAAGCGGAGCACCATCGTCATCGTGTCGGTGATCGTCCTGCTGCTTGCCTCGACCGCTTTTTACATCGCGGTGCGCCCGCTCGATGACGCGCCGGACGGATCTGCCCTGCAGAGCACCGAGCCGCCGCCGCCACAGTCCCCGCCCGCGCAGCCGTAGTCGCAGCGCACACGAGCAAAAAGTGTTGACCGTGCCGCCCGCGGCGTGCCTCAAAAGGGGAAACGCCGGGCGGCATCCGCGCGCCTAGTGAGAAGCCATGAACAGACCGGCGCTACCGCCGGCGTCACAGGGAGAGACAAGGATGCGTGGATTTTTCGGAGTGCTCGTCGGCCTCGTGCTGTTCGCCATCGGCTTGGCGGGGCTCGGCGTCGCCCTCGATCAAATGATGACGCAAACCGACCCGAACGCGGCGATGAAGACGCTGGCCGGGCTCGGCACGTTCATCATCGTGAGCCTGCTGTGCGTAGTGATGATCCGCTACTAGCGGCGGCGCGCCGATCAGGGCCAGCGGTGCAATGCGCCTGCGGGGAAGGTCCACTCGGGCGTGACGAGCGGCCCATCAAACGCTGCCGGGTACCACGGAGAGCCGTCGCTGGCCGCCGGGTTCTTGAGGACGTGCATCTCCTGCGCGGGCATGTAGCTCTGCACGAGCAGGAAGCGCTTCTCGCCCGTCTGCGCGTTCTCGGCCACGTCGGCGACGAGCACGGCGTGGCCCGGGAAAGCCGCCCTTGATGAACACGTCGCCGGCCTGCAGGGACGCGAGCGGCGCCGGTTTCAGCTCGCGTTCCAGCGAGTAGGTGCCGGCGTAGGCGAACACGTAGTCCATATACTTGCGGAACGAGGCATAGCCGCTGTCGCGGCGCGCCGAGAAACTCAGCCGCTTGCCCTCGGTGTTGTTGAAGCGGATGTCGCGCTTGCGGTCCGCAGCGAACAGCCACTCGGCGCGTAGGCGCATGATGGCGTCGGCGCACTGCTGCAGATCGCGCTTGCCCACGTCGATGTCGATGACGGCGACGTGCACGTCCTGCCGCCACTTCTGCGCTCCGGTGTAGATCAGCACCGGCGCGTTCGCCGGCTTCACCGGTAGACCGCGCAGCCAGGCTGCCCAGCTGTCGGGCGGAACGGCGGTGCGTGTGAAGCCCGGCGGAGGGGGGATGCGCTGCGCGAGTGTTTGCTCACCCGGCGAGAACTGCCAGGCATAGCCGGGGGCCGCCATTGCGATGGCCGGCGCGGCGACAAGAAACAGCGCGGCGAGAAATGCAACAAGTTCGCGTCTCATGCGGCGAACCTGCCGAGCCCGTGTGTCGCGGCCATGGCGCGGATAGCGGCGCCGACCTCACTGCGTGTAGGTGAAGGCCCGGGACTGCCAGGGTGTCACGTACATTTGCTGCGCCCACTTCGGCGCCCGCGCCACTTGCGGTATCCCCACATACTTGCCGTTGGCGCGTCCCGCCTGGTTCGGCGCCCGGTACGCGCGCGTAGCCGTGCTCTTGCGCGTAGATCGCCGCTTGGCCGCCGGCTCGTGTTCTGCCTCCCTGGCGGCGCCGGCGTTCACCGGCGGCGTCTCGACCTCGATGACCGGGAGAGACGGCGGAACATCGCTACCCACGATCTCGGCGGCGGCAAGCTTGATGGTCGCCGGCACAGCATCGGCCACCTGCTCGATCTTTTCCGGCAAGCGGCCGGCGCTCGCAGCGGGCAGATCATCGCTGTTCACTGTCGGCACGTCGCGCGACGGCTCCAGCGCCGACGTCGTGATCGGCGACACGCCGACCGCACTCTCTTGCGGCTCGATGAGCGCGGCGGTGGTAAGCGTCGGCAGCCCGGCGTCGTCCGAGGCAAACTCGCGCGCGGTCACGAAGGCGGCGTTCTGCACATAGCCGAGACGCGCCATCGACGATTGCTCGGCAACGGCGAATGCGGTCGAGCACGGGCAATTGGCCGGACCGGCGAGCACGGCAAGCCCAAGACCGCCAATGAACAGCACGGAGAGAGATCCAGTCCAGCGGATGCGCCCGGGCCCCCGTGCAACAGCCAAGCGTGTCTTGCGCTTCGGTGTGAGCACGCGATAGCCGCCGACAGCAGAAGCGTCATCGCTAAAGTTGTGCAGCGAGGCGAATTGATCGAGCACCCGCAGGAAGTTTTCCGCGGGGTTCCCGGTGTGCTTATCGGACGTCACGGCCCGCATAGCGCTGCTCCACTCGTGTCCTGCGATCGCGACATGTCCGGCCATGTGTGTTCATGTCGGCCTTCACGCGGTGATGTTCTGCCGTTGCCTCGCCGACTGAAGGAGCGGGCGCAGGGCTTTGAAAGGTTGGCCAAATCCTCACCGCTCACCATCGAACGTGCCACGCATATGGTAAATTTTCTACAAATATTCTCGGGGGATGAAGATGTGTGCTGCTACGGCTGTATATGCCTCCCGAAAGTGAGGAACCCGGAGCGGCAAGGCCGTCCGGGCTCCGTTTGGGCTCATATGATTTCGTGAGCGGTGCGCCTATGGCTGCAATCCCTGCTCCGGTTCAAAGCCCTGCCCATCGCGTGGGCTAGATGCGGATATTGCAACGGGAGGTCGCCTATCCCGAACGTCTGCCGGCGACAGCCCGCTGAACATTCCGCCAATGTCATCATGTTTTCAGATCGGCCACTTGGCGCAACGTCCATCAAGGCGTTGAGCGCAGTGGCTTCGATAGACCGGGCGGCCACATTTTCTTAGACCTCCTTTGCCGTAAGGTGGTGGTGCAACCCTGCGCCCGTATGGTGCCCCTGTCAACCGACGGCGACGTCCGCGAGGGCGCGTGCGCTGGTTAAGGGCTTATTGAAATCGCGCATGTAGTTTGCGCGGACCATTGCCTCTTCTGGTGCGGTCATGCGGTCCGTTCTCAGCTTCTTCTCGATGCTCGCCTTGGGACTGATGATCGCCGCCGTGTTCATGGTGGCGCCATCCGGCACCGGCACCATCACCAACATCGGCGGCTTCGAAATTGGCGCCCCGGCGCTCGACTATCGTTCGGTCGTCGCCGGCCTCGGCATCGGCCTCGTCATCGCGGTGATCGGGCAGATCTCGTGGTCGAACGTTGCGCGGCGCTCAGGCGTGTGGGTCGGCAGCCAGGCACGCCGCCTGTGGCTCGTCGGCTGGGCGGCGGTGTTCGTCGCCGTGCTCTTCTACTTCTGAGCCCGCTTTGGAAATGCAAAGGCCCGGGATCGCTCCCGGGCCTCGCCGTATCGTCCGTGCCGGCCGCTCAGACCGAGTAGTACATGTCGTACTCGATCGGATGCGGGGCCATCTCGTAGCGCATGTTCTCCGCCATCCTCAGCTCGATGTAGGCGTCGATCATGTCGTCGTTCATGACGCCGCCCATCTTGAGGAAGTCGCGGTCCTTGTCGAGGCTGTCGAGCGCCTCGCGCAGGCTGCCGCAGACCGTCGGGATGCTGGCGAGTTCCGCCGGCGGCAGGTCGTACAGGTTCTTGTCCATCGGGTCGCCCGGATGGATCTTGTTGGCGATGCCGTCGAGGCCGGCCATCAGCATGGCCGTGAAGCCGAGGTAGGGGTTGGCGGCGGGATCCGGGAAGCGGACCTCGAAGCGCTTCGCCTTCGGGCTCGACACGTGCGGGATGCGGCAGGAGGCGGAGCGGTTGCGCGCCGAGTAGGCGAGCAGCACGGGAGCCTCGTAGCCCGGAACCAGACGCTTGTAGGAGTTGGTCGTCGGGTTGGTGAAGGCGTTGATCGCCTTGGCGTGCTTGAGGACGCCGCCGATGTAGCTCAGGCACGTCTCCGAAAGGTCGGCGTACTTGTTGCCGGCGAAGACCGGCGTTGCCGCCCTTCCAGATCGACTGGTGCACGTGCATGCCCGAGCCGTTGTCGCCGAAGATCGGCTTCGGCATGAAGGTCGCCGTCTTGCCGTAGGCCTGGGCGACCATGTGAACGACGTACTTATAGATCTGCAGATGGTCGGCCATGTTGATCATCGGGCCGAACTTGACGCCGAGCTCGTGCTGAGCGGCGGCCACCTCGTGGTGGTGCTTTTCGACGGCGACGCCCATCTCGGTCATCACCGAGATCATCTCGGAGCGGATGTCCTGGCAGCTGTCGATCGGCGGAACCGGGAAGTAGCCGCCCTTGATGCGCGGGCGGTGGCCGAGGTTGCCCATCTCGTAGTCGGTGCCCGTGTTCGTCGGCAGCTCGATGGAGTCGACCTTGAAACCGGTGTTGTACATGTCGGCGGAGAAGCTCACGTCGTCGAAGATGAAGAACTCGGCTTCCGGGCCGAAAAAGATCATGTCGCCGATGCCCGTCGACTTCATGTAGGCCTCGGCCTTCTTGGCGATGCCGCGCGGGTCGCGCTCGTAGAACTGGCCGGTGGTCGGCTCCAGGACGTCGCAGAAGAGGGCGACGGTCGACTGGGCGAAGAACGGATCGAGGTGGGCCGACGTCGGCATCCGGCATCAGCAGCATGTCGGAGGACTCGATGCCCTTCCAGCCGGCGATCGAGGAACCGTCGAAGGCGTATCCTTCCTGGAACGTGTCTTCGCCGACCGTGCTCGCATGCGCGGTCACGTGCTGCATCTTGCCCTTGGTGTCGGTGAAGCGGAAATCGACGAACTTGACGTCCTTGTCCTTGACCAACTTCAGGACATCGCTGGCGCTCTTCATGTGCACTCCCCATTGACTGTTATAGCCTACGCGGCGTTTCCCCTGAAAAAGGGCCGTCGCAGCCCTCTCAGTTCCTTCTTCTTAGATCGCGTCTGCGCCGGTCTCGCCGGTGCGAATGCGGATCGCGTCATCGATGGCAGAAATGAATATCTTGCCGTCGCCGATGCGCCCGGTCTTGGCGGCCTTTTGGATCGCATCGACGGCTTTGTCGAGCATCTCGTCGGCGAGCACCACTTCGATCTTCACCTTCGGGAGGAAATCCACGACGTACTCGGCGCCCCGGTAGAGCTCGGTGTGGCCCTTCTGACGTCCGAAGCCCTTCGCCTCGAGCACCGTAATGCCTTGCAGGCCGATTTCCTGCAGGGCTTCTTTCACTTCGTCGAGCTTGAATGGCTTGATGATGGCTTCGATTTTCTTCATGACCCCTGGCCCCTCCGCGTTTATCTGGTTTCTACAAGGGTGGCTTGCGTGGACGGCCAGAAGTTAGCATGGCCCATGCCAACTTCTGGGCCCAAATAAGCTCCTGCAAATACAGTGCGTTATTTGCAGGCTCGCGCGCCTCCCGGCTGGTTTCGGCTCACCTAATGCCTAAGAGTTGGGCAATTTGCACAGAAACACACCAGGCGCAATCGGCAGGCGTTTCGATGGTCAACCGGACCGCTAATTCTTTTGGCACGCCAGGCGGCGACTTGGAGCTGCTGACAACGGATGAAATGGGACGCGCCGACCGCCTGGCCGAAGCCGCAGGGGTCCCCAGCCTTGCTCTCATGGAGAGTGCCGGTCGCGCGGTGGCGCAGGCGGCGCTGCGGATGGTCGGAGCGGGCGCGCGCGTTGCCGTCCTATGTGGGCCTGGCAACAACGGCGGCGACGGCTTCGTCGCCGCGCGCCATCTGCGCGACGCCGGGCTTGATGCGCAGCTGGCACTGCTGGGCGCCACCGATCGTCTCAAGGGCGATGCCGCCGCCATGGCGGAGCGCTGGGGACAACCGATCGCCCCCTTGACGCGTGGGTCCATCGATGGCGCGCAGCTCGTCATCGACGCCCTGTTCGGCGCCGGCATTGCGCGGCCGATCTCGGGCGTAGCAGCCGAGGTCATCGCCGCGCTCAACGCCTCAGAGGTGCCGGTGCTCGCCATCGATGTGCCGAGCGGGCTCGACGGCACGACCGGGCAGGCGCAAGGTCCGGTGATCGACGCTGCGCGTACCGTCACGTTCTTTCGGCGCAAGCCCGGGCACCTACTCATGCCCGGACGCGTCGCTGTGCGGGGAGGTCACTGTGGCCGACATCGGAATTCCGCCGAGCGTGCTCACCGACATCGGCTCGAGAACGTGGGCCAACGCCCCGGACCTGTGGCGCGCACACTTTCCCTGGCCGAAACTCGACGGCCACAAGTACGAGCGTGGACACGCCGTCGCGGTGTCGGGGCCGGCGGCGCACACCGGCGCCGCCCGCATGGGTGCGCGCGGGGCGCTGCGCATCGGCGCCGGCCTTGTGACCGTCGCCAGCGCCCGAGGACGCCGTCGCCGTCAATGCCGCGCACCTCACCGCCATCATGCTCTTGCCGTTCGACGGGCCGGGCGGCCTTGCGCGCATTCTTTCCGACCGGCGCAAGAACGCCGTGCTGCTCGGTCCCGGCCCTCGGCGTCGGCGAGCCGACACGGCGCCTCGTGCACACCGCGCTCGCTTCCGGCGCAGCGACGGTGCTCGACGCGGACGCGATCACCTCGTTCGCCGACGGCGCCGATGAACTTTTTAAGGCCGTCGCCGACGTGCCTGGTCGCCCCGTGGTGCTCACGCCCCATGACGGCGAGTTTCAGCGTCTGTTTCCCGGCCTGGGCGAGGGATCGAAGCTCGAGCGCGCCCGCGCGGCGGCGCAGCGCTCCGGCGCGATCATCGTGTTGAAGGGCCCCGATACGGTGATCGCCGCTCCCGACGGGCGCGCGGCGATCAACGACAACGCGCCGCCCTGGCTGGCGACAGCCGGCGCCGGCGACGTGCTTGGCGGGTTCATTGCCGGTCTGCTGGCGCAAGGTATGCCCGCCTTCGAGGCCGCCTGCGCCGGCGTCTGGATGCACGGTGCGGCGGCGGCAGCATTCGGCCCCGGGCTGATTGCAGAGGATCTCCCCGAGCAGCTTCCCGCCGTTCTGAGCGGCCTCGTTGCAGGAGCGGGCCCATAACGATTGGGCGCCACATTTGGCGGCTAATGGCCTATGCTGGATTCGAGGCGGCGCCGCGCTGGCCCCGCCGCTGTCAACGCCATGCGCGAGACGTGAATGCTTCGACGGGCTGCCCTAGCCATCGCCTTGATTTCGCTGCCCACCGCCGGCGCCTATGCGGCTGCGGCGGATGCGGCCCTGAAGGCGCAGGACGCCGCCACCGCGCTGGTGCGCGGCGACGCGAGCCAGCCGTTACCGGCTACACCGACGCGCTGAAGGACCCGGCGCTGCCCAACGACCGTCGCGCCACCATCCTCAACGACCGCGCCGTCGCCTACGCGCGCCTCGGTCAGACCAAACTCGCCATCGACGACTTCAATCGCGCTGCGCAGCTCTTCCCCGAGTACGCGGCGATCTACAACAATCGCGGCAACCTGCTGCTCGCCCTCGGCTACCCCGAGGAAGCGATCAAGGACTTCAACCGCGCCGTCGCGCTGGCGCCAGGCTATGCCGCCGCGCTATCGAACCGCGCCGGCGCCTACGCCAAGGTCGGGCACAACGATCAGGCGATCCGCGACTACACCGCCGCCGTGCGTCTGATGCCGCAATCGGCGGCCCCGCTTGCCGGGCGCGGACGCGTGCACCTCGCCGCCGGCCGCCCGCACGCTGCTATCCGCGATTTCACCCGCGCCGTCACCGCCGATCCGCGCTTTGCTGCGGCCTACCGCAATCGCGCCGAGGCCAAGTTCGACATCATCCGCCTTCCGGACGCCATCGAGGATCTGTCGCGCGCCATCGCCTTCGATGCCGACAATCCTGAGCTCTATCTGTTGCGCGGGCAGGCTTACCTTGCCTCCGACAACGTCGCGGCGGCGATGAAGGATTTCACCCACGTGACGACGCTCGATCCGCGCTCGGCGCGCGGCTTCGCGGCACGTGGTCTCGCCAACGGCATCGCGCAGGCCTACGAGGAGGCATTCGCCGATCTCAACCGGGCGATCGAACTCGATCCGCGCTCCGGCGTCGCCTTCGCCTACCGCGCCGTCGTCTACAAGTTGAGCGGACAGACCGATGTCGGCGTCAAGGACGCCGAGACGGCCGAGAAGCTCGATCCCGACGGTCCCGAGGTACTTTGGGCCAAGGGCGAGATCGAGGAGGCGCAGGGGCGCACCGAGCCGGCAATCGCCGACTACAAGAAAGCCGTCGCTTTGCAGCCGCGCCTGAAGCTCGCGGCCGACGGCCTGCGACGGCTCGCCGCCGATACCGCCAACGCCGAGGATCGCGAGATTGCGGGAGCCGGTATCGATACCTGGCGCGTCGTGCAGCAGGGCGGCAATTTTTACGCTGTCAGCGATCAGTATCGCCGCCTGCGCATCCCCCTGGAGATGGCCGGCGAGGGCCAACCGCGGCTGGTCGAGTGGGAAGTGAAGAAGCCCCCGCTCGCCGGCATCGCAACCTTGCGCTTCACCGGCGGTGTCGCGCCGGGCGCCATGGGCCCGGAGGAGGTCGAGCAGGTCGCCATCCTCGACCTCGACAACAACGCGGTGATCGGGATTGAACCGCATCGGGAAGGCAAGAAGGTCGCTACCTGGACCTGGCAGGACGACCGCGTGGTGGTGGCAAGCGTCGACGGGGCGACCGACGAGTTCATCCTTCGCGCCGGCCGGTCGCGGGATGCGGGCCAACCCCGCTATTCGAGCACCGAGTCCGGTGGCTGGATGCCCTGGGGTCAGCTCGATTCCTCGTCCCAGGACGATCGGCGCTCGCGCCGGCGCAAGCCCAAGACGATCTTCCAGCTGCTCTTTAACTAACTGGGCGGGTGCTGCCCTGGAGCTACACGCCGGGCGAGAAACGAGCCCCGGCGCCGGCATGGCTATGTTCGGAGTTGCGCGCCGCGGCGGTGCGATGGGAAGCTTCCGCGACTTGCCACGGCGCTCTCACGCGCCCAGCTAAAATAGCACTGCCGTTAAGCTTTCCGCATTGTTCACCAACTAATGTGGTGGCTTATACCCGCGTCGGTCAGGGGGAGAGTTAGCAGCGATGCGTTCGGTTGGGGTGTTGTGCGCGGCCGTCGCCGCACTGGTTTTTGTCTCGTCAGCTTCCGCGGAGACGCCAACGGTACTCGCCGCCGCCGACCCGGCCGCGGAGGCTCCGTTGCTGTCCGGCCCGCAGGCGTCCGACGCCGCTCTGCCGCCGGCGGCGGTTGCAGCCCCGGCCGAAGCCGAGCAGGTTGCGCCGATCGAGCCGCCCGAGCCGACGCTTTTTGCGGTCATCGATCTCAGCACGCAGACGATGACCGTCTCCGACAAGAACGGCGAGCTTGGGCGATGGTCCATCTCATCGGCCCGCGGCGGGTATAGGACGCCGGCTGGCACGTACACGCCGCACTACACGTCGCGCATGCACTATTCCAAGCAGTACCATTGGTCGCCGATGCCCTACTCGGTGTTCTTCAACGAGGGCGTGGCGGTGCACGGGACGAATGACCTGCGCAATCTCGGGCGCCCCGCGTCGCACGGCTGCGTCCGCGCCCATCCAAAGAACGCGAAGATCTTCTACAACCTGGTGCATAAGCACGGCATGCAGCTCACCCGCGTCACCGTGCGCGGCAAGCCGCCGTACTCGCCCGTCGTCGCTGAGGGGCGCCGTCGCCGTTACGTGCAGGCGGCCTCTCAGCCATGGGGCGGGTTCTTCGGCTATAACCAGCCCGCGTATCAGCCGAAGATGAAGAAGGCCAAGAAGAAGCAGTACGGCGGCGGCTATAATACTTGGTAGCGCGCCTTCGGCACGACACCTGGTAGCGCCACCAGCGCGACGGGCTAGGTCAGAATGGGTTCCACGTCGCATGCGGCGTGAAGCGGATGTAGCCGATGTTGGCGCCGAGGCGTAAGCCGAGTCCGGTGCGGATCGGCGCCATCATGACCGGGCCGCCCTTCAGGAAGGTGATGCCCACCCCGCCGATGAAGTAGGCCGAGCCGTCGACGCCGGTGAACGTGCGCAACAACTGCTCCGGCTCTTGCAGGCGATAGATGAGGAACATGGTGCGCGAACCGGAGGCGCCGAAGTCGAGGCCTGACCGACGGCCCGTGCCAATAGACCTTGCCGCTGCCGCCGGAGCGCAGGTAGAGCGTGCCGCTACCGTAGCGCACGCCGGCGAGGAAGGCGCCACCGCCTTCGGTGCCGAGCACGTAGCCGTCCGGACGGCCGGCGCTCGAGAAGGCATATTCGATGACGCTGCCGAGTTCCGTCGAGATGGTGCCAAAGAAGCCGCGCGAGATCTCGCGGATCTCGTCGATGGTGTAGCCGGCCTCGTCGGGCGGAAGCGGCTCGAGTATGGCGACGTGTGGTCCGGGCTCCAGCGTCGTCACCTCATCGCGCGCGCCCGGCTGCGGCTTCGTCTCCGTCGACCATTTTTGTGCGGTCGACTTGGCCACCGGTTTGGGCGGCGTCGCCTCAGCCGATGCAGCCGGCGCAGCCGCAGGCTTTGCTTCTTTCGCGGCCGGCTTGGCGCCGCTGCTCGCGACCTCCTTGCCGCCGCCGGCGATTTCCGCGTCGAGCTTCGACAACGTGTAGGTTCGACTTCGCCTTCATCACCGCCAACAGCTCGAGCCCGGCTGCCTCGAGCTCGGCGAGTTTGCTGCAGTCGGGCGGGCCCTTTTCCGGCGGACGCCCCAGCGTGTCGATCTTGATGATCAGGTCTTCGGCTTCGGCGTCGAGCTTGGTGGTGCGATCGTCGCGCACGTTGCCGAGCGCCTTCTCCTCGTCCCAGCCCGTCTTGTCCTTTACCTGCTTCAGCTTGTCCTGCAGCTTCGGCAGCGCTTCGGAGTTGAGAGCGCGCAGCGCCGCCCCCGACTTATCGACGGCAGCGGCGAAGTCATCCGCCGTGCAGGTCGCGGCTTGCGCGGCGCACTGCACGAGGAGGAGGGCCGATATGGCCAATAGACCTGATGAAATCGATCGACGCATGAGAACGCTTTAGCCCCATCGCGGGTTACGCATCCAATTCCTGGAAGCCCGAGCGCGAAGGATCAAAGCGATGCGGCGAATTATTGACCGCTTATCGTTTTGACGACGGAGTTCAACGGACGGTCGGACAATGCCGTCGGCATGCCCTGCATATCCTTGTTGATGATCTCGTCGTACTCGGGCAGCGTCTGAACAGGCGCTTTCGCCGTCATCTGCACGACTTTGTAGCCGCCAGCCTTAAGCTGCTTCAATAGGTCTGGCATGGCCTTTGCCGTGTGCGGCTGGATGTCGTGCATCAGTATGATGCCTTTGCCGCGCTTCTCGAGCCCGGCCATGATGCGCTTCACGAGCGCATCCGGTTTGCCCCCCTTGAAGTCGAAGCTGTCGATGTCGGTCGAGAAGACGGCGATGTTGCGATCGGCGAGATACTTCAAGGTCTCGGGCGAGTGGCGCAGGAACGGGAAGCGGAAGAACGGCGCGGTCGGGCCGCCGACGGCGCGGTGAACGACGCTGATCGACTTCTCGATTTCGCTCTTCGCCTCTTCGAACGGCATCTTGGAGAGATCTTTGTGCAGCATCGTGTGTGCGCCGATGGTGTTGCCGGCCTTTGCCACTTCGCGCAGGATTTCCGGATAGCCGGCGGCAACTTTGCCCACGGAGAAGAAGATCGCCCGCGTGCACTCGGCGTTGAGTGCGGCAAGGACCTCCGGCGTGCGATTGGGCAGCGGCCCGTCGTCGAACGTCAGCACGACTTCCTTCGGATTGAGAAAATCATACGACTTGTAGTGCTGGAAGCCGAAGCCGGGGCCGCCCGTGGTGTCGATCTCGACGACGCGCGACACTCCGAGCGGATTGGGATTGCCGGGACACTCGGTCAGCTTAGCGGCTGGCGAAGCCGGCCCCATCGACTTCTGTTCTTGTGCGATCGCCATGGCGTTGAACGCCAACGAGCCGCACAGAGCGGCACCGGCGATGAGGGTCACCTTGAGATTTGCGCGCATCGTTACCTCCCCGAGGCTACATCGCAGGCTTATTGCTTGATTCCCCGTCATTGTGTGGAGATTTGCCGGCCCCGTGCAAGGGGTTTGCCCGCAATAGAGCTGATTTCGCGGCAAGTGTGGTGGGACGAGCGTATTGCTCAGTCCTGCAGCTTGGCCGCCACTTTCGCGCGGAAGCGCGCGCTGTCGACGACGATGCGCGTATGACGCCCACGGCCGATGAGTTCGCGCGCATCGTGCGCCTCGACCTTGAACACCAGTTTGCGCCCCGAGGCTTCGATCAGCTGCGCCGTCGCCGTCACCGAAAGTCCGACCGGCGTTGCCGCGATATGCTCGACATCGAGATGAATGCCGAGCGTCTCCTGACCGTCGGCGAGTTGGTCCTCGACGCAAGCGACGGCCGCCGCCTCGATGAGCGCGATCATGGCCGGGGTGCCGAACACGGGCGCACGCCCGCTGCCGAGCCGCGGCGCGGTATGCTCCTCGGCGACGATCAGCGTGACGCTGCCGATGCGCCCCGGCTGCAGACCGCCGCGGTCATCGTTCATTGATGTGGTCATGGAAAAGGGCGCAGTCCGTCGATGCCGATGGCGTCGACTATAGCGCGTGCGTGCAGCTCAGTCGCCGGCGTCCGCGAGCCGCTCCAGCTCGTCGAGATTCTTCAGCCGCAGGCCCCTCGCCGAGGCTTCAACGAGATCCCGCGCTTCCAGCTCCGTCAGCCAGTATGCGAGATCGTCAAGGCTCATGTTGAGGTAGCCGGCGACGACACCGCAGCTCAGCGAATCCGTGAGGATGCTCGGGTCGCGGCCCTCGTAGGCGTTGCAGCGGGCAAGCGTCACGAACAGGGCTGCGATGCGCCCGAGCGGCTTGGGGTGCCCGGAGCGTTCGTGCGCTTCCTTGAGGAAGGCAACTTCGCGCTCGATCGCCGCGGTAAGCCGCGACTTGCTGGGGGTATTTTTCTCCAGCATCGGCTCGAGCGCCGAACGTGGCAGGCAGCTCAGAGACGTTTCCATCGTCGCCTGAGCGCCAGATACGTGGTTGTCGAGATAGCCGAGGCCGACGAGATCGCCCGGAAACGCAAACTCGATTACGTCATGCGAGCCGTCGGCGCGCTCTTTGAAGAGGCAGATGGAGCCTTTCTCGACGCGATAGACGTGGCTGCGCGCCTCGCCCTCGCGAAACAGGATCTCACCGGCGGCGAGCGTGCGATATCCGTTGTCCGCAATAGTGTTCGCGTCGGCGGAGAGGGTACGCGCTGACTCTAAATTCGGGGGGTCTAAAAGACTGAGCATGGCGGCGGCGGTGCTCTGTTATGCAATGCTTCACGATATGTGGCCACATTGCAACAATCAAGAGGTTTTTTGTTGGCAACGTGAATTTGCGCTGGACACGGAGCTATTGCGCGATTCGCGGGGCCGGTGGCGCTGCAACGTCGGAACGTCCCTTGTCGACGGTGCGTTTGCGCCGTCACCCGCAACCGCAGTGGGTGACGAAAGGGTCAGCACATGTTTCGCCAAGCAAGGCGCGTCGCCGCCGTACTCTGTGCCATTGCATCGTTTGCACCGGCGTGCGCGGCAGCGTGCTCCGAGCACACGTTCGATCCGTGCCCGGAGCCGCAGTCGGCATACGACATAGAGGTCGATCAGAAGACGGGGCGCACCTGGCTGAAAGAAAACCGAGCGGCCACTACGGACACAAGTACGCTCGGTCGATTGTCAGCGGCCGCCAGGAAACTCCCCGTCGGCTCGCTGGACAAGGCCGCTGCCGAACAGCGGGCCGACGGTGGATGGCAGACGCAGGTCAAGCCGCAGCCGCAGCCTCCACGGCCGGAGAAATAGCCTTAGTGAGGCATCTTGCAGGCGTAAGACTTCGCCGTGCATTCGGTGCCGAAGATTCCCGCCGACGTGCATGAAACGAGCTTTGCCTCACCCTGCACCGAGTAGCCGCGGCCTTCAGCGACGTTCACCGCACCCTGCTTCGCCATCAGCGTGGCGATGTCTGTGCTGAGGCCGCTTCCGACGGCTGCGAAAGCTCTGCAGTCCTTGGTCGCTGCAGAGGCGGCAGTCGGCGCCAGGACGAAAAGGCCGACGGCGGCGACCGCCATGGCGCATGATCTCAACTTGGACATTGTACCCCTCCTGAGCCACAGGTCTAAAGCGGGGCTAAGCTGCCCCTCCTGCACGCCATTCTCAAGGCGCCGGGGTCCGGGGCTTGTGGATTGTCGGACCAGTGTGTCCGCACAGTCGCCCTCCGGAAACGGCCGTCTTTGCCGCATTTACCTCGTGGGCCTTTCGCGCTCGGCTCTGTCACCAAGCTGGCTTAATCCTGGCCCACCAGTATTTGGCGGCATCCCTTGAGCGTAGGTCAGTCAGTGGAAGATAAGTCTCGCGTCCTCATCATCAGAGAAGACACCTTCCTCAAGGGCGAAATCCGCAACGGCGGGCGCATCGAGGTTTTCGGCTACGTTGAGGGCGACATCTTCGGCGACTTGCTCGTGGTGCAGCCGGGCGGCCGCTGCTTCGGCAAGGTGAAGGTCGATAGCGCCGATGTGCACGGCCAGCTGCAGGGCGAGATCCTCGTTCGCCAGTTGATCAGCATCCGTGGCACGGGCGAGGTCACCGGCAACGTCAAGTACGGCCGCCTCGCCATGGAGATGGGCGGTACCCTCACCGCCGAGATGCGCAACATTCCGCCGTCAATCTCCGGCGACCTCGATCTATCGGTCGACAAGGGCAAGGCCGTACGCATTACGCTGCAGGATCTCTCCGCGCTTGATCCAGACGATACCGCAGAGCAGCTCACCTTCACCGTCTCGGGGGTGAGGAACGGCTTTGTCACGCTGGCGACCGATCCGGCGCGCCCCGTCGATGCGTTCACGCAGGCGGACCTCGAGAGAGGTACCGTGCTCTTCCGGCATGACGGCACGGACGGGCCGCGCGCGAGCTTCGCCGTCGTCGTCGCCGATCGTGCGGGCGCGACGTCAGGCGCCGCGCAAACGGTCAACGTCGCCGTCCGCTAGCCTAAAGGCGCCTCGCCGCATGCACGCACCAAACTTCACCTCTCCCCCTGGGAGAGGTGGCCGTGTGCTGTTCACGAACGAGGAAGACCGGCCTCTTCTCAGGGAGGGGTGAAACTCAGTGTAGCTGCTGAGCCCCTAGCTGGCGCTTCTGCCGAAGCGCTTGCGCAGCGCCGTCTTGGCTTGCTCGAGTGCCGAGCGATCGCCGTCGGAGAGGTTCTTGCCGGCGCGGTTGATATAAAAGTCCAGCATCGACATCGCCGTTCGGTAGGCGTCGTCCGAGCCGCGCTTTGGATCCTCCGCCGAATGCTGCAGGGCAGCCGCGATCACGTCCGGGTCCGCCGACTTGAAGATGCCCGGCGGGAGGGCAAACGGATGGTCGTGCTCCGTGACTTCTTTCGACCACTTCTCTGACTTCTGCGGCATGGCGAACCCTCGGCTACTGGCGCCCGCTCAACCAAGCACGGGAAAGAAAAAGGCCCGTAAGTCGGCTTATGCGCATTTAGCGCAAATGCGGCATGCGCTAGGATAGCTGCCGGGGAATTGCCTTCAAATCCGGATGGAGAGCCGCGCATGCGAGCATTTCGCGCCTTGATGGCCGTGCTGCTGTTTCTCTGCCTGCTGCCGCTCATGAGCATGGCGGTGGCCGAGTTCATTGCCCAGCTCTACGGCTGCAAGCTCGATCTCGCCTCGGTGCATCCGTGTATCGTCGGCGGAAGGGACATCGGCCAGGACCTGCTGACCCTCGGTATGATGGGCTACTTCCTGTTCGCCACCATGCCGGGCGTCGTGGCCATCATCGCCATTTGGATCATCGTCGAGCTGATCGCGTGGGTGCGGCGGCGCAGCCTCGCCGCCGGCTAACTCTCCGCCCCGCTACTTGCAGCGCAGGAAATCGCGCGCGCCGCCGCTGTCGGTGAAGGTCAAGGTGTCGCCCGACACCGTCAGCGTGAAGTCGTATGGCGTGGCACTGCCTTCGACTGTGCAGTCGGACGCAATCTTCCAGTCGCTGTCCTTGCCTTCGACAGACTTGAAGGTGCAGTGACTCTCATGCTGGTCGTAGCGGTCCTTGGCGATGACGAGCGGCGCGTTCTGGTCTTCTTGTCCGGCGCTGCAGTAGTTCGGATCGAGCGACCACTTGCCGACGAAAGGCGGGTCATCGGCGCGCGCGGCCCCGGCGCCGAGAAGCGCGGCGATGAAGAGAGCCGCGGCGCTTGCGAGCAGTGTGCGCATGGGTTGACGTCCCCGTTTGTTGAACAGCTCACGCAAGCGGTTCCCGAAGGAGGTGTCAAGCGCAGGGCCTTACGGCTCGAGCCGCTTGCCCAGACTGCCGGCGAGATGTTGCGTGAACTGCCAGGCGACGCGGCCGGAGCGCGCCCCGCGTGTGACGCTCCACTCCAGCGCCTCGCGTACGAGCTCGTCGTCGGCGAGCTTCAGCTTGTGGTGGGTCGCATAGCCCCGCACCATGTCGAGGTACTGGTCCTGGCTGCAGTTGTGGAAGCCGAGCCAGAGCCCGAAGCGGTCGGACAGGGAGACCTTCTCCTCCACCGCCTCGGATGGGTTGATGGCGGTCGAGCGCTCGTTCTCCACCATTTCCCGCGGCATCAGGTGGCGCCGGTTGGACGTGGCATAAAAGATGACGTTCTCGGGCCGTCCCTCGATGCCGCCTTCAAGAACGGCCTTCAGCGACTTGTAGCTCGTGTCGTCCTTGTCGAAGGAGAGGTCGTCGCAAAAGACGATGAAGCGGTGCGGACTGGTGCGCATTGCCGCAAGACAGCGGGGCAGCGAGGCGATGTCCTCGCGATGGATTTCGACGAGTTTCAAGTCGGCACCGGCAGCACGCAGCTCCTTGGCGAGCCGGCCGCGCACATCGGCGTGCACCGCCTTGACCAGCGACGACTTACCCATGCCGCGCGCGCCCCATAAAAGGGCGTTATTGGCGGGCAGGCGGCGGGCGAAGCGCTGCGTGTTCTCGGCGAGCTGCGGGGCAACGTGCTCGATGCCCTTCAGGAGCTTCAGCGGCACCCGGTTGACCTGCGCGACCGGCTCGAAGCGCTCCTCGTCGGCGTGCCACACGAACGCCTCGGCCGCCTCGAAGTCAGGCAGCACCGGCGCCGGTCGCGCCAGCCTTTCGAGGGCGGCGGCAAGGCGCTCCAGGCGCTGCATGAGGACGGCCTCGTCGTTCATCATCATGTCTCGTATTTTCGGGCGCCCGAGCGCTTTTTACTTGCGGTGGCAGGGCGGCTGCTTCTATAGCGCCGCCAAGCGCGAAGTCACACTAATTGTGTGGCGCCGCACAATTGGCTTGGTCTGTTGCAAAGGCGCCGCCGGACACTATAGTCGCGGCACTTTCAAGCAGAGCAGAAGCGGAAGCCTGCGCTCGCGCAGACCTGGCCCGCTGTTGCCCAATATCCGCAAGGGGACGGAAGCATGTTCATCACTCCAGCATATGCCCAGATGCCGGGCGGCAGCGACCCGTTCACGGGGCTGCTGATCCCGATGCTGGCGATGATCCTCATCTTCTATTTCCTCGTCATCCGTCCGCAGCAGCAGCGCTCCAAGGCGCACCGCGAGCTCGTCAATCAAGTGCGCCGCGGCGACACGGTCATTACTTCGGGCGGATTCGTCGGCAAGGTGACGAAGGCCTCCGACACCTCCGACGAGGTCGAGGTTGAGTTGTCCGACGCCTTGCGTGTTCGCGTGTTGAAGTCGACGCTGATCGATGTGCGCGGCAAGGACGCGGCGAAAGAGACGACGTGAGACGCTGCTGAGCGCCCCTCGGCGAAACCGCAAACGAGATCGGTCGACAGATGCTGCACTTCGAACGTTGGAAGATCATCGCCATTGTCTTGACCTGTCTGGCGGGCGTGCTCTTCACGTTGCCGAACTTCTTCTCCAAGGAGACGGTCGACAGCTGGCCCGGCTGGTTGCCGCACAGGCAGCTGCCGCTCGGCCTCGACCTGCGTGGCGGCGCGCATCTGCTGCTCGCCATGGATACCAAGGAGCTGGAGAAGGACTGGCTCAACACCCTGCGCGATGACACGCGCAAGTCGCTGCGTGAAGTCAAGGTCGGCTTCACCGGCCTCGGCGTCGTCGGCAACTCGGTGCAGGTGAAGATCACCAAGCCCGAGGATATGGACAAGGCGACGACCGCGCTCAAGAAGCTGATCCAGCCGATCGGGAATGCCATCCTCGGCAGCGGCGGCAACGACATCACGGTCACCGCATCCAGCCCCGACACGATCACGCTCGCGCCGACCGTGCAGGGCATGCAGCATCGCGTGTCCGGCGCCGCAAGCGCCGCAATCGAGACTGTGCGCCGGCGCGTGGATGACATGGGCACCTCGGAAGCGACCGTTATCCGCCAAGGCGCCGATCGCATCCTCGTGCAGTTCCCTGGCCTGCAGGACACCAAGCAGCTCAAGGATCTGATCGGCCAGACGGCCAAGCTGACCTTCCACGCCGTGCACCCGGACATCTCTGCGGAAGAGGCCAAGCAGACGCGCGTTCCCGTCGGCTACAAGGTCTATCCGTCCGCCGAGGGCGAGGGCGAGCGCAGCTACGTGCTGCAGGAATCTCCCATCGTGTCGGGCGAGGATCTCGTCGACGCGCAGCCGGGCTTTGACTCGCGCACCAACGAGCCCATCATCTCCTTCCGCTTCAATCAGTCTGGCGCCCGCAAGTTCGGCAGCTACACGAAGGACAACGTCGGCTCGCCGTTCGCCATCGTGCTCGACAACAAGGTGCTGTCGGCACCGGCCATCCGCGAGCCCATCCTCGGCGGCTCGGGACAGATCTCCGGCAGCTTCACCGTGGAGACGGCCAACACGCTCGCCGTGCAGCTCCGCTCCGGCTCGCTGCCCACCAAGCTGACCATCGTCGAGGAGCGCACCGTCGGTCCCTCGCTCGGCGCCGACTCGATCGAAGCCGGTAAGCTCGCCGGTCTCGTCGGCTGTCTCGCCACTGCCATCCTGACCATCGTCGCCTACGGCACGTTCGGCGTCTTCGCCGTGATCGGCCTCTTGGTGCACGGCTTCCTCATCATCGCGCTGATGACCATCATCGGCACGACTCTGACGCTGCCCGGCATCGCCGGCTTCGTGCTGACGATCGGCATGGCGGTCGACGCCAACGTGCTCATCTACGAGCGCATCCGCGAGGAGCTGCGCGGCGGCAAGTCGCCGATCGCGGCCATCGACCAGGGCTTCCAGCGTGCGTTCGTAACCATCCTCGACAGCCAGCTCACGACGCTGGCTGCCGCGGTCATCATGTTCTGGCTCGGCTCCGGTCCGATCCGCGGCTTCGCCGTGACGCTCACCATCGGCATTCTGACGTCGGTGTTCGCCGCCGTGACCGTGACGCGTCTGTTGGTCTCGCTGTGGCTGAAGAGCGCCAAGAGCAAGGGCCGCGTCCTCGAAGTCCCCGTTTAGAGAGACAAGCGATGTTCTTCCCGGTTCCCGACTTCAAGGGCTTCGACTTCTTCCCGCACAACACGCGGCTGCCCTTCATGCGCTACAAGGGCATCTGCTTCGCCCTATCGCTTGCCTTCATGGCGGCCTCGCTCGGTCTCTACTTCACGAGGGGGCTCAACTACGGTGTCGACTTCGTCGGCGGGTCGCTGATCGAGGTGCAGCACAAGGGCGGCCCGGCCGACCTCGCCGACATGCGCGGAAAGCTCAACGCGCTGGGCCTCGGCAACGTACAGATCCAGAGCTTCGGCGCCGAAACCGACGTGCTGATCCGCGTCGAGCAACAGCCGGGCGGCGAGGCCGAGCAGCAGGTGGCAATGAAGAAGGTGGTCGATGCGCTCGGCCCCGAGTACACGCAGCGGCGCATCGAGGTGGTGGGCCCTGCCGTGTCCAGCGAACTGCGGCGCACCGGTCTCATCGCCGTGTTCGCCTCGATGATCGCCATCATCATCTACGTCTGGTTCCGCTTCGAATGGCAGTTCGCGCTCGGCACCGTGGTGGCGTTGCTGCACGACGTGCTGGTGACGGTCGGATTGTTCTCGCTGCTGCAGCTCGAGTTCGATCTGTCGATCGTCGCCGCGCTGCTGACCATTCTCGGCTACTCGGTGAACGATAGCGTCGTCGTGTCCGACCGCATCCGCGAGAACTTGCGCAAGTTCAAGCGCATGGAATTGAACGAGCTGCTCAACGTCTCGATCAACGAGACGCTGTCGCGCACCATCCTCACCGGTATGACGGCGATCGCCGGCATTCTGGCGCTGCTCATATTCGGCGGCGAGGTGATCCGCTACTTCTCCTTCGCCATGCTGTTCGGCATTCTCATCGGAACGTATTCCTCGATCTTCATTGCCGCGCCGCTGCTCGACTATCTCGGCATCAAGCGTGACACGGTCGGCGCTGCACCCAAGCCGAAGGAGGAGGGGCCGGTTATCGCTCCCGCCACCACCGCCGGAGCCGATCGCGCCAAGGCTGCCGCGCGGCGCAGGTAGCCGGGGGCGTGTTCGGCGAGGAGCACGCGCCATGCCTTCTGCTCCCGCTTCCTATTCCGGCTACTATCCCGGACGCGCGCCGATCGACGCCTACGGCAATGGCGGCTTCCGCTTCGCCGACATGAGCCACCGCGGATCGCTGCTCATCGTGCCGAGCGGCATCTACGCCTGGGACGTCGCTGATTTTGCCGACCTCACGCCCGAGCGCTGTGCCGTCGTTCTTGGCCGAGCTCAAGCCGCCGGCGTTCGTGCTGCTGGGCACGGGGCCGGAGCACCGCCTGCCCCCCGCGCCGATCCGCAAACTGTTCGCCGACGCCGGCATCGGGCTCGAGCCGATGAGCACGGGTGCCGCCGCGCGCACGTATAATGTGCTGCTGGCGGAGGGCCGCGATTTCGGCGCCGGGCTGATCGCCGTCGAATAAAGTGTCCCATCGTCCCGTTGTCTGCGTGAAGCGCGCGCTCGCGTATCACACGAAGGGTGAGGTGGCGCCGCTGCCTATCCTCTAATCGTCATGGCCGCGCAGGCGGCCATCCACGCCAGCTTCAGAAAACGCGTTTGTTGCAAATCAGGGCCAGAAGCGCGGTTCGCTCGCGTCCCTCCGCTGTAGCGCATGCGGAGACTTGCGTGGATGGCCGCCTGCGCGGCCATGACGACCTTGAATGCAATGCTTGGATGAGCGCCTGTTAGTCTACCGTGAGAGGATGCCAATGGCTGGGCTGATAGCGGAGCGGAGAGAGGAGAACGCAACGGTGCGCGCGGCGGCGCGCCAACTCGATCACGACCGCTATCTCGCCGCACTGCTGGCTCCGCAACGCGCGCGCGACGGCCTCATGGCGCTCGCCGCTTTCCACGGCGAGATCGCGCGCGTCCCGCTCACGCGTGCGCGAGCCGGCGATCGGCGACATCCGTCTACAATGGTGGCGCGATGCGCTTCTAACGCCGGCCGGCACGGCGACCGGCAATCCCGTCGCCGACGCCATGCTGCGTACGATGCGCGAGCACACGCTCTCCGGCGAAATGCTCATCGAGATGGTAGATGCCTACGCGCACATGCTCGAAACCGGCACTATGACGACTACAGCGGCAATCGAGGCGCACGTCGCGGCGACGCAAGGCACCGCGTTTCGCGCCGCCGCGCAGATTTTGGGCAGCGCCGCCACTGCGCCCGTAGCAGCTTTGCTCGCCGCCGCCGCGCAATCCTATGGCCGCGTGCAATTGCTGCGCGCGTTGCCGCTCTTGGTTAGCAAGGGGCGCAATCCATTCGGCGATACCGACGTGGCCGCATCCGTGCAGCCGTTGCTGAGACAAGCCAAAGCCGAACTCGCCAAGGCGCGCCAACTCGCCACAGCCGCGCCGGCAGCCATCCTACCTGCAATCATCCCTCTCGCCCTCGTTGAGCCCTATTTGGCGGCTTTGGAGGGGATTGGCTCTCACGTCGCCGAACAGCGGGCGGACATTTCGCCCCTCACTCGCGTTTGGCGGCTGTTGAAGGCGAGCGCGCTCGGGCGGGTCTAGTCCCGCGAGATTGGGTGACGAGCGGAGGTTGGCAAATGTCGCGAACGGCAGCCCTACTTATGGCGCTGCTCGTAGTGTCCGGTGCGCTGGGCTCGTCTAGCCTCGCGCAGGTCGCGCCGTTGCCCGTGCCGAAGATCACCTGGCGCGTCGACAACTCGTTCCGCTTCTTCAGCGACGCCGCCGACACCGAGGTGCACCGCGCGACTTTCCTCGCGCTGCCTCCCGAAGATCAGCTGCAGCATCCGATCCTCGCCGCCGAGCAGGCGCTCAGCGCCCGCCACGAGGACGGCTGGGCGGAGACCATGTTCCGCGACACGTGCTGGGACGCGCGCAACAATCGCTTCGCCTGCAAGGACGGCAGCAACTACATCAATCCGAAATCGCACCGCGTCGTCCTCAAGATCAACAACATCGACGAAGCGGCCGGCCTGAGCTGCACGTGGCTGACAGCGCCGCTCGGCGGCGCGCTGCGCGGCGAGGTCGTGACCCAGCCGTGCAACGAGGACGCGCACTTCGACATCCCCTATCCGTCCGGCGCCACGGTGAACGTCGAGATCGGCGGGCGCGAGGTGGCGAGCGAGAAGGTCCTCGTGCGCGATCTCCTTGTCGTCGGCATGGGCGACAGCTTCGCGTCCGGCGAAGGCAACCCCGACGTGCCGGTGCGCTTCTCGCGCGACCGCACGGCCGACTACGGCAAGCGCTCCAGCGACGTCGATCTCACCGGCTACCCGGCGCGCATCGGACCGTGGAAGCAGATCGGCGACAAAGCCTTCATCCAGGAGAACGCGCGTTGGACCGACCAGGGCTGCCACCGCTCGCTCTATTCGCATCAGCTGCGCGCGGCGCTGCAACTCGGCCTCGAGGATGACCATCGCGCCGTGACCTATGTCGGCGTCGCCTGCTCGGGCTCGGAAGTGACGTTCGGCCTCTTCCTGAGCTACGCCGGAAACGAGTGGGTGCCGAATCCCACCGACATGTCGCAGATTTCCGCCATCGCGTCGGCACAGTGCGACGATCACGACGCTCCGATGCAGGATCTGCCCGAGGCCTATCACATGGACGGCACGATCCCGGAGCTGAAGGGCGGCCTCGTCTTACGCAAGTGCGACGCGATCAACGCGCGCACGATCGACCTGATGCTCGTTTCGGTCGGCGGCAACGACGTCGGCTTCTCGCGCCTGCTCGCCAACTCGGTGCTGTCCGATGAATTGACGCTGCGCAAGCTCGGCGGCTGGTTCGGCCAGGTGCACAATCTCGACGACGCCAACATCGGTCTCGAAGCGCTGATCCTGCGCTACAAGTCCCTCAATCGCGCCATCCATTATCTGCTGCACGTTCCCTGGGAGCAGTCCGACCGCGTGCTGCTCACGGCCTATCCGGGGCTTGCCCTGCAGGGCGACGGCACGAGCATTTGTCCCGACGGGCGCGCCGGCATGGACGTGCTGCCCGACTTCGCCTTGAGCGAGCAGAAGGCACGTGTCGGCACGTGGATCGCCGACAAGCTGAACACCGCCATGAGCGAAGCCGCGGCCCACTATGAGTGGACGTATGTCGAAAGTCACCGGCGCGACTTTGTCGGTCGCGGACTGTGCGCGGGAACGACGTACGACGGCGCCACCATTGCCGACGACCTGCGTCTGCCGCGCAAAGGCGCCGACGGCTGGCGCCCCTACAACCCGGCCGACTTCAAAGCCTATGCCTCGCGCCAACGCTGGTTCCGCACGCCCAACGACGCATTCATGACCGGCAACTTCCACGTTGCCGCCTCGCTGCTGCAGAAGGTTTTGAAGCTCGACGCCTTCTCGTGGTTCCAGCTCGTTCTTGCGGCCACGTACTCCGGCGCCTTCCATCCCACGGCCGAGGGTCAGGCGGCCATTGCCGACGCGGTCGTGCACAAGGCGCGTGGCGTGCTGGCGAAGTATGGGCAGGGGCCTCAGCAGGCACAACCGGCCGCCGGCATCGCGGCGCCGACAGGCTCCATCGGATTGCAGTAAGCGCCAGCTTACTCCGCCGCTGCTTGCGCGCTGCTGGCCGCGAGCCAGCGGTCGATATCGGCGAGTGCGCGCACAGACATCACCCGCTTTTTCGCGCGACCCCTGTCCTTGCCCTTGAGACGTCGCCCCTCGGCGTCCTGCGCCGGCGCCTCGATCTCCGGCAACAGCCCGTAGTTGATGTTCATCGGCTGGAACGAGGGCGCGCGGGCACCCTCGCTTGCCTCATCGTCGGCGGAAAGATGCCCGCCGGTGATGTGCCCGATGAGTGCGCCGAGCGCCGTCGTCGCCGGCGGCGCGGTAACGGCGCGGCCGAGCCGCTCGGCGGCGGCGAAGCGTCCCGCCAGCAAGCCGATGGCGGCGCTCTCGACGTAGCCTTCGACGCCGGTGATCTGTCCCGCAAAGCGCAGGCGCGGCATCGCCTTCAGCCGCAGCGATCGATCGAGCAGCTTCGGGCTATTGAGGAAGGTGTTGCGATGCAGACCGCCGAGCCGTGCGAAGTCCGCTTCGCCGAGCCCCGGGATCATGCGGAATATGCGCACTTGCTCGGCGTGCTTCAGCTTGGTCTGGAAGCCCACCATGTTCCACAACGAGCCGAGCGCATTGTCCTGGCGCAGCTGCACCACCGCGTAGGGGCGCGCGCCACCGCGGTGCGGGTCGGCGAGACCGACCGGTTTCATCGGGCCGAAGCGCAGCGTGTCACGCCCGCGCTCGGCCATCACCTCGATGGGCAAGCAGCCGTCGAAGTAGGGCGTCGAGGCTTCCCACTCCTTGAAGCTCGTCTTCTCGCCGGCGAGCAGCGCGTCGATGAAGGCGCCGTACTCATCGCGCGTCATCGGGCAGTTGAGATAGTCGGCGCCCGTTCCGGCGGGACCCGCCTTGTCGTAGCGCGACTGGAACCAGGCGACGGACGTGTCGATCGTGTCGCGATGGATCACCGGCGCGATGGCATCGAAGAAGGCGAGATCGTGCTCGCCGGTGATCGCGCGAATGGCCTCGCTCAGCTGCGGCGAGGTGAGGGGGCCGGTGGCGACGATGACGCTGTCCCACTCCGCCGGCGGCAGGCCATCCACTTCGGCGCGCTCGATGGTGACGAGCGGATGCGCTTCGAGCCGCTCCGTCACGTCCTGTGAAAAGTTATCGCGGTCGACCGCCAGGGCGCCGCCGGCGGGAAGCTTGTGCCGGTCGCCGGCCGCCAGAATGAGCGAGCCCGCCCGCCGCATCTCCTCGTGCAGAAGCCCGACGGCGTTCGTCTCCCAATCATCGGAGCGGAACGAGTTGGAGCACACGAGCTCAGCTAGCCGGTCACCCTTGTGGGCGTCGGTCATTCGAACGGGGCGCATCTCGTGCATCACGACGGGCACGCCGGCGTCGGCGATCTGCCAGGCGGCCTCGGAGCCGGCGAGCCCGCCGCCGATAACGTGAATAGGCTTCGTTTCCTTCATGGTTGGGAACGCTAGAGGAAAGCGCGGCCCTGCTCAACGCGGGCAACCTTAATGGCGGTGGGCGTTGCGGAAGCCGCATTCCCGACATTGTTTTGACCCCCGGGCCCGGATATCGTCCGCTCCGCCCTAAGCCGCCGGGATTGATGCATGTCACGCTACGCCAAGCGTCTCGACCGCGACCTCGTACGCTGGCGTGAGGCCGGCTGGATCAACGCCGACGGCGAATCCGCCATTCGCCGCGATGTCGCCGGGCACTCCAGCAAGCTCGACCTCGCCGCCGTACTCGGCATCCTCGGTGCCGTGTTGATCGGCTTCGGCGCCATGAGCTTCGTCGCCGCGCACTGGGCCGAAATGCCCCGCCTGTTCCGCATCGCGCTGATCTTCGCCGGGCTGTTTGCGTCCTACGGCATCGCCGGCACCCTGTTTCAGCGCAATCATCCGGTTTTCGCCCACGCTGCGATCCTTGCCGGCGTCGCTATCTTCGGGGCCGGGATCATGCTGATCGCCCAGATGTTCCACATCGAGGGCCATCCGCCCGGCGCCGTACTTGATGTGGGCGCTAGGCGCGCTCGCCGCCGGCGTATTGCTGAAGTCCAATCCTGCGCTGGCGCTCGCCATGGTGCTCATGTGCGTGTGGAGCGGGTGGGAAACGAGCGACAGCTACGGGCAGGTGCATTGGGCGTTCCTTCTCGGTTGGGGTGCGGTGACGGCGGCGATTGCCTGGCAGCGCTGGGTGCCGGGCCTGCATCTCGCCGCGGTCGCGCTGTCCCTTTGGATCGTCAGCCTCGGCTACAACCTGTTCGACGGCCACGCGCATGGCATCGTTGTCGGCATCGGGTTGCTTATCGCGGCTGCGGGTGTCGCCGCGCCGATCTTCGATAGGAAACTAGAGGCATGGTCCACGCCCGCCATCGCTTACGGCATGACCATCGCATTCGCCGGCCTGTTTGCGCTGCAGTTCTTCGAGAACATGCCGCTCGATTCTTTCATCCTGTTGGCGATCCTGGCTCTGGCGCTGGTCGTCGGCGGCATCGGCATTGGGCTCAAGACGGGGAGCGCCTCGCTCCTGTGGCTCGGCTACGCCGGTTTCTCCATCGAGGTGCTCGGGATCTACTTCAAGACCGTCGGCACGCTGCTTGGCTCGTCCCTGTTCTTCCTGTCGGCCGGCGTACTCGTCACTCTGCTCGCGGTGATCGCCTACC
This sequence comes from uncultured Alphaproteobacteria bacterium, assembly GCA_963831175.1. Taxonomy (GTDB): domain Bacteria; phylum Pseudomonadota; class Alphaproteobacteria; order Rhizobiales; family Hyphomicrobiaceae; genus Hyphomicrobium_A. The sequence goes on from CAWHOZ010000021.1 coordinate 220,997, forward strand.
GGCTGCACGCGCGCACGCATCCTAGCGTCGAGGCCACGCCATGAGCATCGAACACCGCAACCTGTGGATCGCTGTCGCCGCCGTCGCCCTCGGCCAGGCGGCGGTGTTGAGCTACATGATCTGGGATCGTGCATCGCTGCTCGCCAACGGGCGCGAGGTCGTGCTCGAGGTTATTCCGGTCGACCCGCGCAGTCTGTTCCGCGGCGACTACGTGATCCTGGGCTATCAGTTGTCGCGTCTCGAGCTGCCACCTGGCGCCGACCTGCCCAAGCGCGGCACCGACTACTATGCCATCGTGCAGAAGGCGCCGGAGCAGGTTGGGCAGAGCCCGAACTGGCAGGTCGTCGGCGGCAGCAGCAAGCCGCCGCAGGACGTGAAGCCGGACCAGGCCGTGATCAAGGGCCGCGTCGAGTACTCGTCCCGGGCCACCGCGACGGCGCCGGCAACGGTCGACGTTCACTACGGCATCGAAAGCTTCTTCGTGCCCGAGGGCACCGGGCGCGAGCTGGAGAAGATGGTGGGTGATCGCAAGCTGTCGGCGCTCATCGCCGTCGGCGACGACGGCAAGCCTGCTATCAAGGGGCTGCTGTCGGAAGGCAAGCGCGTCTACGAAGAGCCGCTGCTCTGATCGAAGTCGCGCATCAGGCGGCTGTAGCGGCGGCCCAATGCCATGCTCTGTGACCCGTTTGCCGCTCCGGGTGGCGATTTTTCTGCGCGCCACCAACGCTGCTATCGAGGGTGCAAGCGGAATCTGGCAGTGTCCGCACCAACGGCGTGGCAAGTTTTCAAAAACGGGGGTGGGAGATGTTGCCCAAAACTATGTTGGCGCTGGTGCTTGGCGCGGTTGCGGTGACGTCGGTCGCCATCCCGGCCAGCGGCGCCGAGACCGGCATGGCCGCAATGCACGCCATGCGCCGCGAGGGCGGCAGGCTTTGCATGTCCGACCATTGGCACTACGGCAGCAGCGGAGCGCAGTCGACCAGAGCGGCTGCGCAGCGGGCGGCCATTGCCTCGTGGCAGGACTTCACCGATCTCGAATACGGTCGCGCCTGGGCGCGATTCAGTCGTGCGGCCTCCCGCAAGATGGGCTGCTCGCGCAACGCGGCCGGCTGGAGCTGCGACGCAGAGGCCAGGCCCTGCCGCTAAACTAAGCTGCTCAATCGTTATCGCGACGGCGGCTGCGCAACGCGCGCAGCCGTTCTTGCGTTTGCAGGCCCGCGGTCCTTAGCGCGTCGGTTCCCCACTTCTGCATACGTGCGAACCACGGCGCATGGCGGGCGCGCACGCCGAGCCCCTCGGCCATGACCCGGCGCGTCGCGCCGAGCGGATCGGGCTTGCCCGACTTCTCTTCGCCACGGCGAATGCGTTCGGCGAATTCGAGATACATCGCCTCTCTCGCCGGGTTGGCTCCGACGGCCGTCCCGACGGCCGTCCCAGCGAAGAAGCCGCTGCTGCCGCGCCCGATCGGAAATTGCGGAGCTGGAGCGCTGGGTTCTGCCGGCGGGGCATCCGGTGCATCGCCATTGCTCATCAGCACCGCAAGGCCGGCGCGGGTCTTCGCCGCCAAGGCGCCCATGAACATCGCCGCGACGACCGGCAGAAGATACTCGGCGATCATCTCGCTGATGCCCGAGGCGGTGGCGGCGCGGCTGGCGATGCGGCTGCTTTCGTCGCGTCCGGCAAGCGCTGTAAGAGCGTCGTTGCCGATCACCTGCGTCGACGTCGCGCCCATCAGCGCCGGCGTTTCCAGAATCTGCTCGTAGTCGTTTTTGCCCAGCAGCTCGATGAGGCGCGCGAGCGTCCCTCGTGACACCGTCTGCTCGTCGAAGTGCTGCGTGAGGGCGCTGAGCATGCTCAATATCGCTGCCTTGGCCTTCGGCCGCGGCACGTGAAAGGCGCGCGCCAGATGGTTGATGGCCTGGCCGCCCTGCGCGCGCGTGAATTCGCCCCAGAGCGGGCCGCGCCACCGAGGATCGGCACCCATCATGTTGCAAGAACTTCGAGTTGAACCAGAACGAACGACATGGCGTTGACCCCCGTGTGAGGTAATGCGCCCGGTTACAGACCGGACGTGCCCAACGTCAACGAAGTCCCTAGCACCGATACTCCGGAGACGCTCATGAGAATCGTTCTTGCAAGCATCGCCGCGACGTTATTGCTGATTGCGGCTCAGGTGCCTGCTTCTGCAGCAACCGCTGGTCACGCGCTGGTGCGAAAGCCGTCCTACGGTCAAGCGAATGCTGCGGTCGAGAAGATCGGTTGGCGGCATCGCCGCGGGTATCGCCATCGCTACTATCGCGGACCCCGCTGGGGCTGGCGCCGTCACCATCGCCGCGGCGTGTGGCGGGTGAATTTAATCGGAGCGGGCATGGGGCGTTAGGCGCCCTTTTCATGGCTTTTTCCGCCGTTGCGTCCAACCGGCGCGGCTTTGGCGGCTGTGTTGCAAGTGGCGCACACTTTTGGCATGGTCCGCCCGCAAATCGCCGTTAGAGCGAGCCGCCTGCGCCACGCCCGTGTCGCCGGTCTTGAGTTGCGTTCAAGGTTTCTAGGGCGCCAAGGGGGATCACAAAATGACGGAAGTACTGTGGGGGATCGTCGCTTGCGGCGTGTTGGCGCTCGCCTATTCGGCGTACACGATCCGATCGGTGATGGCCGCCGACGCCGGCACGGCGCGCATGCAGGAGATCGCCGGCGCCATTCGCGAAGGCGCCCAGGCCTATCTCAACCGCCAGTACACGACGATCGCCATGGTCGGTGCCGTCATCTTCGTCCTCGCATGGATCCTGCTCGGCTACCTCGTCGCGATCGGCTTTGCCATCGGCGCCGTGCTGTCGGGTCTTGCCGGCTACGTCGGCATGAACGTATCGGTGCGCGCCAACGTGCGCACGGCTCAGGCGGCAACGCACTCGCTGGCGCGCGGCCTCGACATCGCCTTCAAGTCGGGCGCGGTGACGGGCATGCTGGTCGCCGGCATGGCGCTGCTCGGCGTCTCCGGGTATTTCCTCTTCCTCACCGCCGGCCTCGGCTTCGCCGTCAATGATCGCACGGTGACCGATGCGCTCATCGCGCTGGGCTTCGGCGCCTCGCTCATCTCCATCTTCGCGCGTCTCGGCGGCGGCATCTTCACGAAGGGCGCCGACGTCGGCGGCGATCTCGTCGGCAAGATCGAAGCCGGCATCCCCGAGGACGATCCTCGCAACCCGGCGACGATCGCCGACAACGTCGGCGACAACGTCGGCGATTGCGCCGGCATGGCCGCCGACCTGTTCGAAACCTACGCCGTGACGGTCGTCGCGACCATGGTGCTTGGCTCCATCTTCTTTGCCGGTCAGCCCAATCTCGTGGCACTGATGGTTTATCCGCTTGCCATCTGCGGTGCGTGCATCATCACCTCGATCATCGGCACCTTCTTCGTCAAGCTCGGCACCAACAACTCGATCATGGGCGCCCTCTATCGGGGCTTTCTCGCCAGCGCCGTCCTGTCGGTTGGCGGCCTGTGGTTCGCGACGCACTACGTGCTGGGCGGCTTCGGCGAAGTCGGCACCGCCGTCGGGACGTCGATCACCGGACTCAACCTGTTCCTGTGCGGCCTCGTCGGCCTCGCGGTGACCGGACTGATCATCTGGATCACCGAGTACTACACCGGCATCGGCTACAAACCGGTGCGCTCGATCTCCCAGGCCTCCGTCACCGGCCACGGCACCAACGTGATCCAGGGCCTCGCCGTGTCGCTGGAAGCGACCGCGCTTCCGGCGCTGGTCATCGTCGGCGGCATCCTTAGCACCTATTCGCTCGCCGGCCTGTTCGGCACGGCGATTGCCACCACCACGATGCTCGGTCTCGCCGGTGTCGTCGTCGCCCTCGACGCTTTCGGCCCGGTGACCGACAACGCGGGCGGCATCGCCGAAATGGCCGGGCTACCCAAGGAGGTTCGCCGCTCCACCGACGCGCTCGATGCCGTCGGCAACACCACCAAGGCCGTCACCAAGGGCTACGCCATCGGCTCGGCCGGTCTCGGCGCGCTGGTTCTGTTCGCGGCATACAGCTACGACCTGCAGCACTTCATCGACGAAGCCAACAAGGCAGGCTCGACGGCCTATTCCTACTTCAAGGGGGTCAGTCCCGACTTCTCGCTGTCGAACCCTTACGTCGTCGCCGGCCTCTTGCTCGGCGGCCTCATCCCCTACCTCTTCGGCGGCATCGCCATGACGGCCGTCGGCCGCGCCGGCGGCGCCATCGTTGAGGAGGTTCGCCGCCAGTTCAAAGCCAAGCCCGGCATCATGCAGGGCAAGGACCGGCCCGACTATGCGGCTGCCGTCGACCTGCTCACCCGCGCGGCGATCAAGGAGATGATCATCCCGTCGCTGCTGCCAGTGCTGTCACCGATCGTGCTCTACTTCGCCATCTACCTGATCGCGGGCGGCGGCGAAGCCGGCAAGAGCGCGGCGTTCTCCGCGGTCGGTGCCATGCTGCTCGGCGTCATCGTCAACGGCCTGTTCGTCGCCATCTCCATGACCTCCGGCGGCGGCGCCTGGGACAATGCCAAGAAGGCGATCGAGGACGGCTTCATCGACAAGAACGGCGTCAAGCACGTCAAGGGTTCGGACGCGCACAAGGCGGCCGTCACCGGTGATACGGTCGGCGATCCCTACAAGGATACGGCTGGTCCGGCTGTGAACCCGGCGATCAAGATCACCAACATCGTCGCGCTGTTGTTGCTGGCGGTTCTCGCCGCGCACTAAGCAGCACGCAGCAGCAATCGAACGGGAGCGCATGCATCGCGCTCCCGTTTTCGTTGCGGGCTAGTCGCCGAAGATCTGCTTGGTGCCGAGGTTGCGGAACAGCTGCTGCACGATGCCGACATCCTTGCCGCCCGGCGCCGGTGTCGTGCGCGAGACGTAGTCGAACACGCGGCCGTCCTTCATGCCGTAGTTGGCGACGCGCTCCACCGTACCGCCCGGCGTGAAGTAGACGGCGACGACCTGGCGGTCCTGCTCGGTCGGTAGCATGAAGGCGGTCTGCGTCGCCGTGCTGGAGATGTAGTAGTAGGCCTGATTGGTGCCGACGACGGCGGTGGTCGACGGGGTGCCGAGGTTCATGCGCACCTGCTCCTGGCTCATGCCCGGCTGGATCTGCTGCAGGTCGCCTTCGTGGAACTGGACACCGTGCTTGATGATGTTTGAATCGCAGGCGCCGACGGCGAGCGAAGCGGCAAGCGCGGCTATGAGGCTCCAACTTCGCGTGCTCGAGGCGGTGCGCGGTCGCGTTGTTCGTCGATCACGCGCGTGCGGCGTAGGCGGGCATTCGTCTCTCGGCGCATTATGTTATGTCTTTCCGAGACTGGATCGAAGGAGGGCCGAAGTCGCGCTTACCCCGAGGTCCTGCCGAATGCAACGGGCGTCGTCGCAACTCAGGTGGCGTCTCCCCCGATTTGTTCCCGCCCGCAACACCAAGAGCCCGGCGCCGAATGCTGGATTTCCTCAACGCCCGCACCGACATGCGCCGTAAAGCAGGCGAGATTTATGGCGCGATCGTGACGCAGGCGCGCCGGCCGGTCTTTTACGCCGAGCTGGGTGTCCCCGACACTCCATCGGGGCGCTATGAGATGGTGGTCGTTCACCTTTTTCTCGTTCTCGAGCGGCTGCGCGAGGGCGCCGATGCGGCCTCGCCGCTGCCCCGCCTGCTGGTCGAAGCCTTCATCGCCGACATGGACGATTCGCTGCGCGAAATCGGCACCGGCGATCTTGCGGTGCCCAAGAAGGTGCGCCGCGCCGCGACCGGGCTCTACGAGCGCAGCATGGCCTACAAGGACTGCCCTGGACGCCGCCGACGACACGGCTCTGGCGCGTGCACTCGCCGAGCACGTTTACCTTTCGGCCGAGGTCGACCGGGCTCGCGCCCTTGCGGAGTACATGCGGACGACAGCCGCTGCGCTCGCTACGGCTGACACGGATCAGATTCTCGAGGGCAGATTGGATTTCCCGGCCGTGCCGGTTGGGCCGCGGAGGCACGATGAGCGAGCCGCTGAACTGGTCCTATCGTACGACCGAAATTCCCGAGGCGGGCCTGCGCGAAGCATCGCACTGCCACTGAGGCCGAGCGCGCCAAGGTGGCAGCCGAGCTCGAGATCGTCTCCTGCGAGCGTCTGGTGTCCGACTTTGCCATTCGAGCCATCGGTCACGGCAGCTATCGCCTCTCCGGCAAAGTCACGGCGCAGCTTACGCAAGACTGCGTCGTCACCCTCGATCCGATCGCGCAGAGCGTCGAGGGGTCGTTCGACGTGCGAGTTCTGGCCGACCGGCAAGCTGCCCGAGAGCGGCGAGGCAGAGGTCGAGGCGCTGAGCGCCAGCCGAGATCGAGCCCATTGAGCACGGTCTGATCGACGCCGGCAGAATCGTCTTCGAAACGTTGTCGGCGTCGGTCGATCCCTACCCGCGCAAGCCGGGCGCGGAGTTCAAGTCTGTAGAGCCGGACGATATCGCCGCTGCGACGGAAACGGGACCGTTCGCGGCCTTGAAGAAGCTCAAGGATCGCAGCTGAGACGCGCCGCGGCCACTGTCACATCACGCCGCAGCCAAACGCGCCGAAAATCCAGTTGTTTCGCACTTGCAAAAGAGTATGGTCCGCTCGTTTAGGGGTGGGCAGGCGCCATCGTTCGCTGCCTCCATTCTGGGGATAATTTGCGAGGCCAACCCGCGACATGTCTCAGCCGCGGACCATAGCGCTCGACGCCATGGGCGGCGACCACGGCCCTTCCGTCGTGGTTCCCGGCGCCGCTCTCTCGCTGGAGCGATATCCGACGCTCAGCTTCATTTTCTATGGCGATGAGCCGCGCATAAGAGCCGAGCTCGACAAGCTCCCTGCGCTCGCCGCCAAGTCGCGCATCGTTCACACCGACATGGTCGTCAACATGAGCGACAAGCCGAGCCAGGCGCTGCGCCGCGGCAAGGGCACCAGCCTGTGGCTCGCCATCGAGGCCGTGCACAAGGGCGAGGCCGACGTCGCCGTCTCGGCCGGCAACACCGGCGCCTTCATGGCCATGTCGAAGCTGATCCTGCGCCCCATGGCCGGCATCGAGCGCCCCGCCATCGCCGCTCTGTGGCCGACCGTCAAAGCCGAATGCATCGTGCTCGACGTCGGCGCCAACATCGGCGCGTCGGCGCGCGAGCTCGGCGATTTCGCGCTGATGGGCGCCGCCATGGCGCGCGCGCTGTTCCACATCGAGCGCCCGACCGTCGGCCTGCTCAACGTCGGCGTCGAGGAGATCAAGGGCGTCGAGGAAGTGCGCCAGGCGCACGCCTGGTTGAAGAGCACCGAACTGCCGCTCGACTATCGCGGCTTCATCGAGGGCGACCAGATCGGCCAGGGCGTCGTCGATGTGGTGGTCGTCGAAGGCTTTGCCGGCAATATCGCTCTGAAGACGGCGGAAGGCACCGCCAAGCAGATCAGCGAGTACTCTGCGTGCCGCCATGCAGCGCTCCTGGGTGTCGAAGCTCGGCGCACTGCTGGCCTCCGGCGGCTTCCGCGTGCTCAAGGAAAAAATGGACCCGCGGCGGGCCAACGGCGGCACGTTTCTTGGCCTCAACGGCATCGCGGTCAAGAGTCACGGGGGCACGGATGCCCTGGGCTTTGCCAGCGCCGTCGATCTCGCGTACGAGATGGCCCAGAGCCGGCTCATTCCGCGGCTTGCCGCCGACCTGACGGCGTTCCACCACAAGCTCGAGGCGATCGCCGAGGGCTGAGGTTGAGGGTCGGCACGCCAAGCACGGGCAGCCGCCATTGGGCGGATCCTCGAAGCCCGATCCCCGTTGAAGCTGGGTCAACCATAAGAAGCAAGGCAGCTCAGTGGCAGTTATTCGTTCAGTGATCCGCGGTGTCGGCGCGCATCTGCCCAAGCGCGTCATGACCAATGCCGACTTGGCGAAGATCGTCGACACCAGCGACGAGTGGATCGTCGAGCGCACCGGCATCCGTCAGCGGCACATCGCCGGCGACGACGAGCTCACCTCCGACCTCGGCATCGCCGCCGCCAAGCAGGCGCTGGTGCGCGCCGGCATCGATCCCGTCGACATCGATCTCGTCATCTGCGCCACGGCGACGCCCGACCGCACGTTCCCGGCGACGGCGGTGAAGATCCAGCAGGGCCTCGGCGTCACCAAGGGCGCGGCCTTCGACGTGCAGGCCGTATGCTCGGGCTTCGTCTACGCCCTCACCATCGCCGACAACTTCATCAAGGCCGGTCAGTTCAAGCGCGCCGTCGTCATCGGCGCCGAAACCTTCTCGCGCATCCTCGACTGGAAGGATCGCTCCACCTGCGTGCTGTTCGGCGACGGCGCCGGCGCCGTGGTGCTCGAGGCGCAGCCGCAGCACGGCACGCGCGAAGATCGCGGCATCCTGGCAACGCGCATCCGCTCCGACGGGCGCTTTGAGGATCTGCTCTACGTCGACGGCGGCCCCGGCTCGACGAAGACCGTCGGCCATCTGCGCATGAACGGGCGCGAAGTTTTCCGTCACGCCGTGCAGAAGATCACCGGCGTCATCGAGGAGACGCTGGTGATGACCGGCTACGCACCCGACGAGATCGACCTCTACGTGCCGCATCAGGCCAACCAGCGCATTCTCGACGGCGTGTTGAAGAAGCTCGGCGTGCCGGCCGAGAAGATCGTCGTCACGCTCGACAAGCACGGCAATACGTCGGCCGCTTCCATCCCGCTGGCGCTTAACCACGCCTTCGAGCAGCACCGCGTTAAGGAAGGTTCGCTCGTGCTCATGGAGGCGATGGGAGGTGGCTTCACCTGGGGTGCGGTGCTCGTGCGCTGGTGACGTGTACGGTGCATTTTCTGCAACGCGGCATGTTTCTTTCTTTGATTTCAGCTAGTTGAAATGTGGTCTCGATTGACGATCGCCTCTGCCCCCAGTAGCATCCCGAAAAAGGTGAGAAGAGCGGGAGGCAAAATGCCATGGGAGGCAAGACGTTAACGCGTGCAGACCTTGCCGAAGCGGTGGTTCGGAAGGTCGGATTGCCGCGCAATGAGAGCCAGGATTTGGTCGAACTCGTGCTCGGGGAGATCTCGGCAAGTCTGGCGCGAGGGGAGTCGGTGAAGCTTTCTTCGTTCGGTTCGTTCGGCATCCGGCAGAAGGGCGAGCGCATGGGCCGCAATCCCAAAACCGGGGACGAAGTGCCGATCACGCCGCGTCGGGTCTTGGTCTTTCGCCCGAGCAACATTATGAAGGAACGCATCAACCAGGGCTTGATCCGCCGCAAGGCCGCCGAGTAGGCGCCGCCCGGCGGCGGTATGGGCCGCAGCCGGCGGAGGCGTAATTGACCAAGACCGCAGAGGCCTTTCGCACCATCAGCGAAGTCGCCGACGAGCTCGAGGTCCCTAAGCACGTGCTGCGCTTCTGGGAGGGCCGGTTTCCGCAAATCCGGCCGATGAAGCGTGGCGGCGGCCGCCGCTACTACCGGCCCGAGGACATGTCGCTGTTGCGCGGCATCTGCCATCTGCTGCATGCCGAAGGCTACACCATCAAGGGCGTGCAGAAGATCTTGCGCGAGCAGGGCGTCGATACGGTCAAGCGCTTCGGCTCGGATCCTGCCGAGCTCGCGGCGCCTGTCGCCGCCACTCCATCGGCGCCGGCCGGCAAGCGCGCTGGGCGTGCCGACAAGAAATCGGCGCCTGCCGCGCGCGGTGCGCCGACAAAGGCCGAGGTGCGCGAGCGCCTGCTTGCCGCCATTGCCGAGCTCGAAGCCTGCCGCGGCATTCTGCTCGGCAAGCCCCCCGAGACCGCCGCGCGCCGTTCTGCGCAGAAGGCGCGGCGATCCGCGCGCGCGTGAGCGGCCTTCAAACCTCCGAGCTCTGGGGCGTCGACCTCGCCGCCGCCGCTGCGGCGCTGCAGACAATCGAGCAGCGTACGCCGCGGCTCTGCCCCGCCGATCGCGCGCGCGCCTCGGGCCTCTCCGATCCGACCGTGCGCGACGAATGGCTGGCGACGCACATCGCGCTGCGACTTCTGATCGAGCGTGCCGCGGGTGCACAGTGGCGCGTGCGCCACGTTCACCCGATCGGATCGCGGCAAGCCGCATCTCGATGACTGCGCCGCTCGCGTTCAGCCTGTCGCACGCGCCTGGGCTGGCGCTGATCGGGCTCGCGCCTCGAGGCAGCATCGGCGTCGACGTCGAGCGCACGCGGCGCGTGCGCCTCGGCGAAGCGCGGCGTGCGCGCATCGAGGAGGCGGGCGGCGCATTGAATGCAACGCCGCTGCCTGACGCAGAGGAAGCGCGCTTCCTGCAAGCGTGGGTGCGGCTAGAAGCCTTCGCCAAGGCCGAGGGCTGCGGCATCGGCCGGCTGCTGACGCGCCTCGGCATCCTCGGCACGAGTGCAGCAGGGCGTGCCGCGCAGCCAAGCGCGCGCGAACTCGCCGACGCGTTGCTCGCCTCCAGCCCGTCGCCGGCGGTCCGCGACCTGCAACTTGGTGAGGGCGTTTACGCCGCTGCGGTATTTGCCGACGCTGAGCCGACCTTCGACGTCGCCTGGTTGCCGACCAGCGTCGAAGGCCTGGAAAAGCTGACCGGCTGACGCGGCGGCGGCTTTGCCGTTGACCGGCAGGATCGCGCGGGGCAAAAGGGGCGCTTCGGAGCGTAGCGCAGCCTGGTTAGCGCACCAGTCTGGGGGACTGGGGGTCGGGAGTTCAAATCTCCCCGCTCCGACCAATCAACACCGTAGGCGCCGCTCCACGCCGCTAAATACGCTCGATGGCGACGGCGGTCGCTTCGCCGCCGCCGATGCACGCCGAAGCAACGCCGCGCTTTAGCCCCTGATGCTCGAGCGCATGCAACAGCGTCACGATGAGGCGCGCACCGGTGGCTCCAATCGGATGCCCGAGCGCGCACGCCCCGCCGTTGACGTTGAGCTGCTCGCGCGCGAAGCCCAGCTCCTTCTGCGCCGCCATGGCGACGACCGCGAACGCCTCGTTGATCTCATAAAGATCGACATCGCGCATTTCCCACCCGGCCTTGTCCAACAGCTTGCGGATGGCCGGAATAGGCGCCGTGGTGAACCACTGCGGCTCCTGACTGTGTGTCGCGTGCGCGCGGATGACCGCACGCATTGGCAGGCCTTGGCGCTCGGCGATCGAGCGGCGGGTGAGCACGAGTGCGGCGGCGCCGTCGGCATTGGCCGATGAGCTCGCCGGCGTGATGGTGCCGTCGCGCCGGAAGGCCGGTTTCAGCAGCGGGATCTTTTCGGGCGAGACCTTCAGCGGGTTCTCGTCGTCGGCGACAAGCTTGTCGCCGCCCTTCGCCGCGACGGTGACCGGCGCGATCTCCGCCTTGAAGCGGCCTTCGCTGACGGCGGAACGCGCGCGCGTCAGGGTCTCGATGGCGAAGGCGTCCTGCTCGGCGCGCGTGAACTGATAGCGCTCCGCCGTCGCCTCGCCGAAGTCGCCCATGCTGCGGCCCGTCTCGTAGGCGTCCTCGAGACCGTCGAGCAGCATGTGGTCGAGGATGCGGTCGTGCCCGACGCGATAGCCGCCGCGTGCCTTGGCGAGCAGATACGGAGCGTTGGTCATGGACTCCATGCCGCCGGCGACAATGATGTCGGCGCTGCCGGCGGCGATGAGGTCGTGCGCCAGCATCGTCGCCTTCATACCTGAGCCGCAGACCTTGTTGATGGTCGTCGCACCGCTTGCATCGGGCAGTCCGGCGCTGCGCATGGCCTGGCGGGCGGGCGCCTGTCCCTGGCCGGCCGACAGCACGTTGCCCATGATGACTTCATCGACGCGATCGGCCGTGACGCCCGCACGCTCTACGGCTGCCCTGATGGCGTGCGCGCCGAGAGCGTGCGCCGGCAGCGCGCCGAGCTCGCCCTGAAAGCGGCCGAGCGGCGTGCGCACGGCCGAAGCAATGACGACGGGATCAGAAGTGCCCATATCTACCGCCCTGCGACCACGGGGCAGACAGAAGCCCCTATATTCATGATGCCCAACATAATATATGATGGGCGTAATGCAAGATCGGCGGCGCGCACTCGGCGCCGCACCACAGCGTGAGGTATGGAGACCGCATGACCGAGACGTCTCAGCTCATCGCCGGCGGCGCCGCGCGTACCTCGATGCGCGCCTTGTCGGGGCTCGAGTTCCTGCGCGCCCTCATGGATGGCACGTTGCCGCCGCCGGCGTTCAGTGCCACAAGCCGCATCAAGCCGGTGTCGGCCGAGGAGGGGCGCGTCGTGTTCGAGGGCGAGCCGCACGGTGACTTCTACAACCCGATGGGAACCGTGCACGGCGGCTGGATCGCCACGCTGATCGATACGGCCATGGCTTGCGCGGTGCATTCCTCGCTGAAGCCCGGTGAGATCTTCACCACGGTCGAGATGAACCTCACGTACGTGCGCCCCGTGCAGGCGTCGACAGGCACGTTGCGCTGCGAGGGCGTGCTGCTGCATTCCGGCGGACGTGTCGCCAGCGCCGAGGGCAAGGTCTACGATGCGGCGGGCAACCTCGTCGCGCATGGCAGCGAGACCTGCCTCATCACGCGTGCTCCGCGCGCGCAATAAGGAGAAACGGAAATGCCGCGGGTATCGAAGAAACAGGCCGAGCAGAACCACGCGGAGGTCATTGCCGCCGCCTCGAAGCTGTTCCGCGCCAAGGGCATCAACGGTGTCAGCGTGCCGGCGCTGATGGCCGAAGCCGGGCTCACGCACGGCGCTTTCTACGGCCACTTCGGCTCCAAGGAGGAGCTGGCCGCTGCCGCTTGCGCGCACGCCATCGAGCAGTCAGGCGCCATCTACGATGGGCTTCTTGAGCGGCATGGCGGCGATCAGGGCGCGGCACTCACCGAGTTCGTCAAGCGCTACGCATCGAGGTTGCACCGCGATCAGCCGGGTCTGGGATGTCCAGTGGCCGCCCTCGCCGACGACGCCTCGCGCGAAGAGTTCAAGGGGCCGGTGCGCAAGGCCTTCGCCGCCGGGCTCGAACGCATGATCGATCGCCTGCGGCCTCTGCTCGGGAGCCGCGGCAAGACGGCGCCGCGCGAACAAGCGCTTGCCGACATCGCGATGCTGGTCGGTGCCTTGGTGCTGGCTCGGGCGACTAAGGGCCACGCCGTCTCCGACGAGGTGCTGCTGGCCACGCGCAAGGCGTTGCTCCCGGCTTAGGCGGACTACTGATTTTCCTTTGCAATTCAAAGCGACAGCGGCCCCGCTGCAACACTCACTAGGCGCCCGGTGCGGTAAATTGAACGCCTGAAAGTGTAGCGTCGGGCGCGTACGGCATGGCCGAAAAGAGTGTTGCGGGTAAGCTTGCCTCCCTCGATGGCTTGCGCGGGCTGCTCGCCGCCGTCGTGTTCTTCGGACACGTGCAGCAGATCTTCCTCATGCCGTTTCAGGCGGATCAGCACGACCTGCCGACGCAAGTCTTCGGGTGGATGGGGCTGCTTGCGGTTATCTGCTTCTTTTGCCTCAGCGGCTACGTCATCGCCCTCAGCATTCAGCAGAACTGCAGGCGCAACGGCGGCTTCGCGATCGGCGAATACGGCGCCGCGCGGGTGCTGCGCGTCCTGCCGGCACTCGTCGGGGTTATCGTCATCACCTGGGCGTTGGGCCAGGTTCTATCGTTGCTGTCGGCGAACGAGGTACCGCCTAGCCTTCGTGCCGCACGCTCGAACTACGCTCTCGATTGGACCGCGCAGCTTACGTGCTTAGCGACCGCTTGCTTCAAGGGTGACCTGACCGGCGGCGTCATCGGGCCGTTGTGGACGCTCGCGTATGAAATCCAGCTCTACGTGCTTGCCGGTATTGGTGCTTACGTCGCCTTCTCCAAGTCACCGCTTGCCTATCGCCTCGGCGCGCTCATCGTTGCCGTCGTGCTGTTCAAAGGCGTGCTGCTGCTCGAGGCCGGCTCGCCGCTCAACATGCGCAAGGTCTTCTACGTCTGCTTTGCATTCGGGTTTGCCGCATCGCTGTTGAAGCCCCGCATAGATAATTCCGTTTGGCGCTTGTGGCCTGTCCCGTTGCTGCTGGCTTTGCCATTTATGAAGGACTACTTCGCCGGCCGTACGTCCTACCTTGCCATTTACAGCGACGCACAGCTGCTGCTCGCCGAGATGCTGTTCGGCCTGGCATTTTCGCTGGCCCTGCCGCTTATCGAGCGGCTGCGTCCGCTCGCCCGGCTGAGACAGCTCGGGTCGTACTCCTACACGCTCTATATCCTGCACTTCCCCGTGCTGCTGTTCGCTTTCTTCCTGTTGTTCAACTGGTCTGCCACCTTCGTACACGATTACCGCTGGGCGCTTTCCCTGGCGATGGCCGGACTGGCCCTGCTGACCGCAAGACACGTGGGCGGTTACCTCGAAGATCAGCGGTGGCAGCGGCACCTCATCGACATCGGCATGGCGAGGCTCGCCACTGTGGTCGCTATGCTGAAGGCTTGGCGCGCCGTTGGGGCCTCGCGTGCTTTCGCGGCCAGAAACTGAGCTCCGAGCCGGGCGGCAAAAGCGCGCGGCGGCAACACCCTTGGGACACACCATGTCCGATGAGGTGCTGCTCGTCGCGCGTAAGTCGATGCTGCCCGCCTAAAGTCTAGCGACGCAATGTCTCAGCTGAGTTCCGAAGTGTGCGGTGATATATTATGAGCAATCATATATTATGGATGCTGCGAAGGAGATCTCCTAATGACGGCCAACACCGAAGCCATTGCCCTCGTCACGGGGGCATCCACGGGAATTGGACGGGCAACGGCCAAGGCGCTCAAGGACGCGGGCTTTCGGGTGTTCGGAACCAGCCGTCGCGCCGTCGCCGCAAGCCCCGACGGCGTTACCATGCTGACCTGCGACGTGACCGATGACGCGTCCGTGGCGAGAATGGTCGACGAGGTGCTCTCCAAGGCCGGGCGCATCGACCTGCTTGTCAACAATGCCGGCATTGGTTTGCTCGGCGGCGCAGAAGAATCCTCGATCGCCCAAGCTCATTCACTGTTCGACGTGAACGTCTTCGGCGTCATCCGCGTGACGAACGCCGTGTTGCCCGCAATGCGCCGTCAAGGGAAGGGTCGGATCATCAATATGAGTTCCATCCTGGGTTTGATCCCGGCTCCCTATAATGCTCTGTATGCATCGACCAAGCACGCTATTGAGGGCTATTCTGAATCGCTCGACCACGAATTGCGCGCATTCGGAATTCGGGTTGTGCTGGTCGAGCCCGGTGTTACTCGCACGTCGTTCGAAGAAAATATCACGAGGCCTGATCGGCAGCTTCCCATCTATGATTTGGAGCGCCCTCGCATGGAGGCGCTAATGCGTAGATTGGTAGAAGCTGGCGATGCCCCCGACATTGTTGCAGAGACGGTTGTGAAAGCTGCCTCTGAGGCGGTGCCGAGGAGGCGCTATACAGCTGGAAAACAGGCGGGCCAAGTCCGTTTCCTGCGCCGTTTCCTCCCCAAATCCATGGTCGATAAGAGCCTCCGGAAGTTCAACGAACTGCCGGTCTGAAGAGCGGAATGAAGCCTGGGTCGAGGGGCGGTTCGCTGCCGTTCTCACACCGGCGCCGGATTGCGCTCGGTGAAGCCACGCTGGTGCCAATACGGATAGATGAGCGGCTGCTCGCTCGCCGCATCGAGCTTGGCGACCTGCTCCTTGGTCAGGTTCCAGCCCACTGCGCCGAGGTTCTGCTTCAGCTGCTCCTCGTTGCGCGCGCCGATAACGACGGTCGACACCGTCGGCCGCTGCAAGAGCCAGTTGAGCGCGATCTGCGGGATGGTCTTGCCGGTCTCCTTGGCCACCGCGTCCAGCGCATCGACGACCTTGAACAGGTATTCGTCCTCAACCTGCGGCCCATACTCGGCCGAGCCGTGCAGCCGGCTCTCCTTGGGAATGCCGGCGCCGCGTCGCAGCTTGCCGGTGAGGCGTCCCCAGCCGAGCGGGCTCCAGACGACGGCACCCAGGCCTTCTTCGAGGCCCAGCGGCATCAGCTCCCACTCGTACTCGCGGCCGATCAGCGAATAGTACGTCTGGTTGGCGACGTAGCGCGGGTAGCCGTATTTGTCGGCGACGCCGAGCGCCTTCATGATGTGCCAGCCGGAGAAGTTGGACACGCCGACGTAGCGGATCTTGCCGGCGCGCACGAGCGTATCGAGCGTCGACAGCACCTCCTCGGGAGGCGTCATGGCATCGTAGCCGTGCAGCTGGAAAAGATCGATGTGGTCGGTCTGCAGCCGCTTCAGTGACTGCATCGATCGTCGCCAGCAGGTGCTGGCGCGAGGAGCCGACGTTGTTGGGCCCATCATCGAAGCGGAACGTTGCCTTGGTGGAGACGAGGCAGCGGTCGCGCTTGCCCTTCATGGCTTCGCCAAGGATGCGCTCGGATTCGCCCGCGGAATAAATGTCGGCCGTGTCGAACATGCTGACGCCGGCGTCGAGGCAGATGTCGATGAGGCGACGCGCCTCGGCAACGTCGGTCGAGCCCCAGGCGCCGAACAGCTCGCCCTTGCCGCCGAAGGTGCCGGTGCCGAAGCTCAACACGGGCACATTTAGACCAGATCGGCCGAGACGCCGGTATTCCATGGCTCGTTTTCCTGTGTCTGGGTGGGGTTGGATGCGGACTAGGTGTACTGGGCCTTAGATAGGCGGCGCGACAGCGGCGGCAAGCGCCAGCGGTGAAGGGGCCCTTTAAGCCGATACGGCGGCGAAGGCGGTAGGCATCGGCAACTGCTCGGGCCGCGACACCGACAGATTTGCCAAGTTCGAGCTCACGCCACAGAAGGGCGCAAAAGTCATGGCGCCGCTCATTTCGGAGTGCTACGCCAACTTTGAATGCCGGCTCCACGATGCGAGCCTGGTCTACAAGTACAGCCTGTTCGTGTGGGAGGTCGTCAAGGCCCACGTGGCGCAATCCCCGCTACCGGCGCCTTCAGGCCATGAGATGCTGTGAACCATGGTGATTGCGCTACGATTTGTCGCCCGCATTCGCTAGAAAATCTCCCCAGGCGTAAGGTTAGGTTTGCGCGGCGCCGCTCGAGCGCCGCCCGCGTTTCAGACGATGATTGGAGAGAACGCCGTGAAGGCGACACAACAATTGCACGACGCCGGCCAGAGCCTGTGGATCGACGACATCACGCGCGACATGCTGGACAGCGGTCGGCTGCAGAGGATGATCGCCGATCTGTCGGTCACCGGGCTCACATCCAACCCGACCATTTTCGAGAAGGCCATCGGCAAGGGCGCCCACTACGACACGGCGATTGAGGAATTGGTGCGCCAGGGACTATCCGACGAGGCGCTGTTCTTCGAGCTGGCGCTGGCTGATCTGAAGCGCGCCGCCGACCTTTTCCTCCCCGTGCACAAGAAGACCACCGGCGTTGACGGCTGGGTGTCGCTCGAAGTCTCGCCGCTGCTTGCCTACGACACGCAGGCGACCATCGCGGAAGCAAAGCGCCTCTCGGCCAAGGCCGGCAAGCCGAACCTCTTCATCAAGATCCCAGGCACGCCTGAAGGTCTGCCCGCGATCGAGGCCGCAACGTTCGCCGGCGTGCCGGTCAACGTCACGCTGCTGTTCTCGACCGCTCACTATGTCGCCGCCGCCGAAGCCCACATGCGCGGCCTCGAGAAGCGCGTCGAAGCCGGGCTCGCCCTCGACGTGCGTTCGGTCGCCTCGGTATTCATCAGCCGCTGGGACCGCGCCATCGTCGAGAAGGTGCCGGACGAATTGAAGAACAAGCTCGGCATCGCCGTTGGCCAGCATGCCTATCGCGCCTATCGCGATCTCATCGCGTCGGATCGCTGGCAGCGGTTGGAATCCCTCGGCGCGCGGCCGCAGCGGCTTTTGTTCGCCAGCACCTCGAGCAAGGATAAGCGTGCCACAGACACGCTGTACATCACCGCGCTGGCGGCGCCCAACACCGTCAACACCATGCCGGAGGAAACGCTACGCGCCTTCGCCGACCATGGCGTGGTGGACGGCGTGCTCAGCCCCGGCGGCGGCGATTGCGATGCGGTGCTTGCCGCGTACGCTCAGGCCGGCGTTGACGTCAGCGCACTGGCGCAGCAGCTGCAGTCCGATGGCGCTAAGGCTTTCGTCGACTCCTGGCAGGACTTGCTCAAGTCCATCGGTACCAAGAGCAAGGCGCTGGCATAGGGGACGCACATGAGCCGCGATACGCCCGAGGCGCCGCTCACCACCAGCGCCACATGGCAGGCGCTTGCCGCGCACCACGCGTCGATCAAGGACGTGACCCTGCGCACGCTGTTTGCCGATGACGCGCAGCGTGCCGAGCGCTTCACCGCGGAAGGCGCCGGCATCGTCCTCGACTATTCGAAGAACCGCATCACCGGCGAGACGATGCAGCTACTCGTCAAGCTCGCCGAGGAGCGCGGGCTCAGCGCCAAACGCGATGCGATGTTTCGCGGCGACAAGATCAACGCCACCGAGCACCGTGCAGCGCTGCACACGGCACTGCGTGCCCCGCGCGACGCGGTGATCGAGGTCGACGGCCGCAACGTCGTCCCCGACGTGCACGCCGTGCTCGACCGCATGGCCGACTTTGCCGAGCGCGTGCGCACCGGGGCCTGGAGAGGGCATACGGGCAAGCGCATCCGCAACATCGTCAACCTCGGTATCGGCGGCTCCTTCCTCGGCCCTGAGATGGCGTATCTGGCGCTGCGCCCCTACAGCGACCGCGGCCTGCGCTTCCGCTTCGTGTCGAACGTCGACGGTGCCGCCTTCACCGAGGCGACGCAGGACCTCGACGCCGCCGAGACGCTATTCGTCGTCTCCTCCAAGACCTTCACCACGCTCGAGACGATGAGCAATGCCGACGTGGCGCGCGCCTGGCTCGTCGGCAGAGCTCGGCGACGAGAGCGCGATCGCCAAGCACTTCGTCGCCGTTTCGACCAACGCGGCCGGTGTGCGCGCCTTCGGCATCGACACCGCCAACATGTTCGAGTTCTGGGACTGGGTCGGCGGCCGCTACTCGATGGACTCCGCCATCGGGCTATCGACCATGCTCGCCGTCGGGCCGCAGAACTTCCGCGCCATGCTTGCCGGCTTTCTCGACATGGACGTGCACTTTCGCGTCACGCCAGCCGACAAGAACCTGCCCGTGCTGCTGGGGCTGCTCACCGTGTGGTACGCCGATTTCTTCGGTGCCGAGACGCTGGCCATTCTCCCCTACGCGCAGAACCTCGCGCGCTTTCCGGCTTACCTGCAGCAATTGCAGATGGAGAGCTGCGGCAAGAGCGTCGACCTCACACGACGCCGCGTCGACTATCAGACCGGGCCGATCCTGTGGGGCGAGCCCGGCACCGACGGGCAGCACTCGTTCTATCAGCTTCTGCACCAGGGCACCCGCACGGTGCCCGCCGACTTCATCGGCGTCCTCGAACCGATGAGCCCGCTCGCCGCCACGCACGATCTGCTTATGGCGAACCTTTTTGCGCAGGCGGAGGGCCTGGCATTCGGCAAAACCGCCGAGGAGGTCGCTGCCGACGGCGTGGCGCCGGCCGACGTTCCCTTCCGCGTCATGGAAGGCAATCGGCCGAGCAACATGATCCTCGCCGACCGCCTGGATCCGCGCACGCTCGGCGCGCTTGTTGCGCTCTACGAGCACAGCGTGTTCGTGCAAGCCGCCATCTGGGGCATCGGCCCGTTCGACCAGTGGGGCGTCGAGCTCGGCAAGGTGCTGGCGAAGAAAATCATCGGCGAATTGCGCGACGACAAAGCGCCGAAGCTGGCGCATGACAGCTCGACCAACGCGCTGATCCGGCGCTATCGCAACCGTCCGCGCTCGTGATCTGGCGCGGTCATCACCCGCACAAGCAGCGCAACGCCGTCGGGCCGAGAGGCCCAACGGCGTGCGTCATAACTCGAGCTACGTCCGCGCTTACGCCGAACGTGCCAGCAGACCCGCCAGCGCTTCGGAGATCAAACCGAAGATGGCGCCGCCGATCATCGATAGCGCGATGATCACAGCGGGGTTCAGCAGCGTCGGCTGGCTGAGGTTGGCCAGTCCGTCTGCCGACAGCAACGTCAGCGCGACGGTCGCGGCGTAGCCGTAGACTGTTGCCGGGATCGCCGAGAAGATCGGGATCTTGGCGCCGAGGATCATGACGGCGACGCCGATGGCGACGCAGATGCCGGCCCAGACGGGCAGCCCCAACTGCTCGGCGAAACCGAGACGCGAGACCGCCAGCAGCGTGAGCGCCGCCATCACGCACGCCCCACAGGTTGGCGAGGATGCTCGAGATGAAGCCTTGGATCTTGCCGCCGCAGTGATAGAAGCTCGCCCAAGCGATGAACGCTGCCCAAATCTGCAGCCCGAGCACGAGCGGATCCGAAAGATAGAGATACGTCGCGACGCCTCCGAGAAGGCCGATGCTGAGTGCCAGTGCAGTGACGATATCCATTTGACTCTCCCCTAGGTCTTGCCCTGCCGGGGCCGTCGATTTGCTCTGCGGGTTCTCCCGGCAAGGAGCATCGTAACCTGGAGTGGCGTGGCATATTCGCAACACGCCGAGGTTTATGCCCGTAAACGAGGCAGGTCGCGGCGTAAAAAGGGGCGTGTTCCGAACGACCTTTGGCAGAAGACGCAAGTCGATCGATCTTCCTCAGCCGATATCAAGCAGACTTGCGTAAGGCTTGCCTCCTTGCCGACGCCGCTGTCGTCGGGCTCAGGGAGCCAAACTCATGAACCGCCATTCGATGCTTTTCCGCGGCCTCGCCGCCGCCGCGATGACGACCTTCGCCGCCGCGCAGACCGCCAGCGCCTGCACCGGCATCATGCTGCGCAACGCCGACGGCTCGATCGTGCACGGCCGCACCGTCGAGTTCGGCATCCCGCTGGCCATCGATTTCGCCGTCGTGCCGCGCGGCTACAGCTTCACCGGCCTGACGCCGATGGGCGACGGCAAGAAGTGGACGTCGAAGTACGGCGCGCTGGGCGCCATCGTTTTCGGCAACCTCGGCATCATGGACGGCGTCAACGAGAAGGGCCTCGCCGTCGGCGCCTTCTATTTCCCGACCATGGCGCAGTACACGCCGACGACCGCCGACAACCAGGCGAAGTCGATGTCGTCGATCGATTTCTCCAACTGGATCCTGACGTCGTTTGCCAATGTCGATGAGGTTCGCGCGGCGGTGGAAGGCGGCGAGGCAGTCGTGGCGCCGACCCTGCTGCCGGGTTGGCCGCCAACCGTGCAGCCGTTCCACTGGATCGTCTACGACAAGAGCGGCAAGAGCCTCGTCATCGAGCCGATCGCCGGCAAGCTTGTCGTCAGCGACAACCCGCTCGGGGTGTTCACCAACTCGCCGCCTTCGACTGGCACATGACCAACCTGCGCAACTACATCGCGCTCAACCCGCGCGACGTCCCGCCGGTGAAGTTGGACGGCAAGACGCTGCAGAGCTTCGGCATGGGCTCGGGAATGCTTGGCCTGCCGGGCGATTTCACGCCGCCCTCGCGCTTCGTGCGCGCCGCCGTGTTCAGCGCCACCGCTTTCCCCGTCGCTGACGCCAAGGCCGGTGTGTTCAGCGGCTTCCATCTGCTCAACAACTTCGACATCCCCTACGGTATCTCACGCGTCACCGATCAGAATGGCGGCGTGCACGCCGACCAGACGCTGTTCACGGTGATGCGCGACCCGCAGAACCTGCGCATGTACTACAAGAGCTTCGACGATCAGACGATCCGCATGGTCGATCTCAATCGCTTCGATCTCGACGCCAAGGAGGTCATGCGCATGCCGACCGCGTCGGATACGCAGCCGGTGGTCGATATGTCGGGCAAGTTCCTCGCTAAGAAGACGGCGGCGAACGCGGACTAATGCGCTACGCCTCAATCGCCGTCGAGCGAGTTGAAGCCGAGCGTCTGCCCGGTGAGGTCGCCGAGCGCCGCGCGCCCCGTCTCCTCTGCGTTCTTCAGCGACAGCAGCATGGGCGCTAGGCGCTCGCGCGCTTTCTCATTGGCAAGCGCGTTGGGCGCAATCGCAACGGCGGCTTCGCCGGCGCGCAATGCGAAGCCGAGGTCTGTGGCGACGCTGCCGAGCATGGCGATCGCCGAGCGTTCCTTGTCGTTGCTCGCGAGGTCGTCGGCGAGGAATCCGCTATTTCCGAGGATGTCGCGCTCGCCTTCGATGGTAGCGAGAATGAACGGCAGGCCCAACCCGCTGTGCGGCAGCAGCGGCGTTGTGGGTCCCGACGCCTTGGCTTCGCCGCCCATGAGCGGCGCGAGGCGCTGCAGGCGGATCACCTCGATCTCCGTCACGTAGGCGCGATACAGCGCCTGCGTCGTCTCCTTCGCCGTCAAGTAGGCCTTGTTGCCGGCGCCCGGCGCGAGCCACGTGCGCTTGTAGTCGCCCGCCCACTCGGCATGCGTTTCGGCCGCGATCTGCGCGATGTCGACGGCGAGCGCGTGCACGTAGCGGCAGCGGAACGAGGCCTCCGGCGCCGTAGTCGCCAGCGCTTCCGAACCGTTGCCGTAGAGGACCGCATCGACCGCCCCGAAGCCCTGCACGGCGACGCTGGCGCCTGCCAGCTTCTCGGGCTCGATGTCGGCCTCGTCGCGCTTCGACAGCAACTTGCTCGTTTGCTTTGCGACGATGCCGTGCGCGTCCGGATAGAACAGCAGCCGGTCGAGACGCTGCTTAGTGGTGACGGGCCCGAAGCGCAGCGGCTCGATGCGCCCCCAAGCCAGCAATGCCGCGCGCGCCGCGGCGCGCGTTTGCATCGAGCGCTGCCACCGACGGCGCCTGGCACAGCGCGCCGGCCTGGACGGCGAACGCGCGTGCTGCCGCATCGAAGCGGGCATAGCCCGGCAGAATGATCCCGTCGTAGGCCTGGCGCGCGAGCGCCGCATCGTCGAATGCGGCGGCCGGCTCCGGCGCCAGCGCCAGAGCGAGCCATACGACCAGTAGCGCGCACCCCCGTGCGCCGCGCCCACCTAAATCCCTCACAGCGACTCCACGAATTTGATCAACGCCTCGCGATCCGCCTTCGACAGCGCCGCATAGCCGTCGCGCGCGGCCTGCGCCTCGCCCCCGTGCCACAGGATGGCTTCCTCGATATTGCGCGCCCGGCCGTCGTGCAGGAACAGGGTGTGCCCGCTGACGAGCTTGGTCAGTCCGATGCCCCACAGCGGCGGCGTGCGCCATTCGCGCCCATCGGCGACGCCCTCAGGTCGGTTGTCGGCGAGACCTTCGCCCATGTCGTGCAGCAGCAGGTCGGTGTACGGCCAGATCTTCTGATTGCTGAGGTGCGGCTGGTCTTTCACCGTGCCGGTGGTGAACGACGGCGTATGGCAGCTCTGGCAACCAAGCGCGTAGAACAGCGCCTTGCCCGCGATTGACCTCGGGATCGTTGAAATTGCGCCGCGGCGGCACGGCGAGGTTCTGCGAATAGAACGCGACGTGGTCGAACAGCTTCGGGCTCACCTCGAAGCCGCCGTCGCGCTCGGTGTTGCCGTTGGGCGCGTTGCGGCAGGCCGGCTGCGCTTGCGTGCAATCGCCCGAAGCGTCGGGTGCAAGCGGGCTCGACAGCCCCATGTCGCCGGCGAAGGCGCTCGCCGCCTGCTCAGCTACGCTGGGCTTGCCGGCCTTCCAGCCGAAGCGGCCGAGGGCGACTTTGCCGTTCTTCGCCGACCACACCTCGTTGGCGCGACCGGAGATGCCGTCCTTGTCCTTGTCGTCGGGATCGGCGTGGGCGCGGATCTGATCCTCGGGGATGGCTTCCAGCAGGCCGACGCCGATCATCGGCGGCGCGACGCGCGGCGATAGCATCGTATCAGGGTGCAGCGGGCCGTACTTCAGGCCATCGATGCTGTAGGTCGGATGCCGCAAGTTGACGACCGTGCCGTCGCCGAGCGTCACCGGCTGCTCCTTGTAGTCGATGTGCATGTGGCCTTCGTTGTCGAGGCCCTGGATGGCGATGTTCTGCAGCTGCTCGCCGTAGGTCGGCTCGTTGATGGTGTTGGCGCGGTGCTCGGCGAGGAGGCGCCGCTGCTCGTCGTTCTGCGGCGGAATGGAAAGGCGCAGGAACATCGATTCCGCCGTGTCGGCGGGGAAGTTCGCCGCCGGCGGGTGGCCGCGGCCGTCCTTCAGGTGGCAGCTCTGGCAGGAGCGCGAATTGTACAGCGGGCCGAGGCCGTCGGAGCTGGTCGTCGACGACGGCGCCGAGATCCATAGCTTGCGGAAGATGGCGTTGCCGACCTTGAACTTGGCTTCGCCCTCGAGGCCGATGCCGTGCGAGAAGTGCGAGAAGGCTTCGCGCGTGTCGATGCTGTCGCGCGTCGTGGCGCTGCCGCCGGGGTTTTCTTCGCCCGGCTCGTTGGGAATCATCGCCGGCTCGCCGGCTGACGCCGCCGCAATTGCCGCGAAGCAAACCGCCGCCAGCCCCGGCAGGAGGAGCAGTGGCAGGCGTGGCTTCGGTGACCTTTGTCGATGGCGGGTGGGCATGCGCGCTTATAGGCCAACGGCGGGCGGCTGCGGAGCCGGATGCTCAATTATGCCGCACGGCTCTGCGGCGCGGCATCGGCAAGGTTATCTCACCTGACGTTCGTCGGATTATCGAGGCTGTCGGACCCCTCGAACTCGATCGATTTGAGCTCCAGCGCCGCGATATCGCGCTCGAATTCCTTCGACTGGGCAATCAGCGCCTGGATCGCCTGATCGACCATGGCGTTCCCGGCTTCGTTGCCTTCGCCGATCATCTGGTCGTAGGCCTCGCCGCCCTCGGCGCGCTTCACGATCGCCTCCATGCGCTTCATGGTCTCGTCGAGCGCCGTGCGCGTGCGCGTGTCCGCCTCGGCCGACTTGGCGCGCACGAGGTCGGACGGGCTGGGGCCGGATACGACCGTGCCGTCGGGGCGCTTGTAGCTGCCGAGGTAGACGTTGCGGATGCCGAGCGCGTCGTAATAGTGCGCGTTGTGCGTGTTGTCGGAGAAGCAGTCGTGCTCCTCCTCCGGATCGTGGATCAACAGGCCGAGCTTCATGCGCTCGCCGGCCATCTCGCCGTAGGACAGGCTGCCCAGACCCTTGAAGATGGCGACGAGACCGGCGCGGCCATCGTCGGCCATCACCGCCTTGCGCGCGGCGCCGTCGGGACCCCACTGCGCCACCATCCAGGCGAGATCGTCGATCAGCAGATCGGTGACGACTTCGAGATACTGCGCGCGGCGCTCGCAATGTGCCGCCGGTGCAGTTCTTCACGTCGTAGTCGGTCGCCGGGCGATTGCCGGCGCCGGGACCGGTGCCGTTGAGGTCCTGACCCCACAGCAGGAACTCGATGGCGTGATAGCCGGTCGCGACGTTGCTCTCGACGCCGCCCGCCTCCTGCAGCTTGTCGCGACAGCAGCTCCTTGGTGATCTTCGAGGTGTCGACCGGCTCGCCGGCGATCTTGATCGAGGGATTGGCGATGACGTTGGCGACGTAGAGATCGTTGGCGGGCGACTGGTCGACGTACTCCTGCGAGACGTAGTCGATGAGACCCTCATCGAGCGGCCAGGAGTTCACGCGGCCTTCCCAGTCGTCGACGATCTTGTTGCCGAAGCGGAACGCCTCCGTCTGCATGTACGGTACGCGCGCGTCGAGCCAGGCTTTGCGCGCGGCGACGAGGTTCTCTTGCGTCGGCGTCTTGATCAGCGTGTCGATGGCGGCCTTGAGCTTGCGCGCCCCGTCGAGCGAATCCGTGTAGCCGGCTTCGGCGATGTCGGCGTAGGTCTTGGCCACCGCGGCAGCGTCGGGCGCATCGGCGGCGGCCGGCAGCGCGAGGACGGCCAAGGGTCACTACCGCGGTAGCGAGAGCTCTGAGCATGTTCGTTGCAACCTTCTTCCGGCCGGTGGTCGCGGCGCCGATCTGAATGATTTCCGACTGCTGAAGTCAAGAATATTTTTCCCTGCCAAGCCTTTATGAAGGTCGGCCCAAGGAACGCCATTGCGCCGCGCCACGCTGGCGCCCATTGGTGGCGGAAATATTCGCGGGGATATGCGGCGAATTGTGCGGCCGGCGCTGGATCGAATGACGATGAACCGGGCAATGATGCGGGGTCTCGCCGCCATCTGTCTGCTCGCCGCAGTTGCGCTGCCGCACGCGGGGCGCGCGGCGCCGGCGACGCCATCGTTCCCCAAGCTCAATGCGCGCGTCATCGACACTACGTGCTGCCGCGCTTCAAGCGGCTGGCCGATCACAGCGGCAAGCTCGCGGAGGATCTCGCGCGCGCCTGCGACGGCAACAAGAAAGCGGCGGCCGCGGTCAAGAAGGACTTTGCCGACACGGTGCTCGCCTGGGCGGCGGTCGAATTTCTGCGCTTCGGGCCGATGTCGCAGATCGGCCGCCCCGAGCGCTTCGATTTCTCGCCCGATCCGCGCGGCGTCACGCAGCGGCAGGTGGGCGCGCTGGTCGCCAAGCGCGATGCGTCGGCGCTCGATCCGGCAACGCTGGCCAAGAAGAGCGCCGCGGTGCAGGGACTATCGGCGCTCGAGGTTCTGCTTTACGACGACGCCCGGCCGATCACCGGCGATGACGAGGAGGCGCGTTACCGCTGCAAGCTCGCCCTCGCCATGGCGCAGTCGACCACGCGCTGGCGCGCGAGATTCTGGCGGAGTGGGAGGGCGATGCTGGCTGGCGCCGGCGCATGGTCGAGCCCGGGCCGCAGCGACGCGCGCTACAAGTCGCCCGAGGAGCCGGCCGGCGACTTCGCGCGCGCCCTCATCACCGGCCTGCAGATGATCCAGGACCGCGAGGTGGTCGCCGATGATCGCCGCGGTGGCGACCCCCGACAAGCCGCCGCGCCTGCCGTTCGCGCGCTCGGGCCTCAGCGCGCGCTACATTGCCTCGGGCATCGCCTCCGCCAAGGCGCTGTACGAGACGATGGGCCTGGCCGCGCAGCGTCCCCAGCGACAAGGCCTGGATGCCGCGCTGGATCACCGCGGCGTTCGAGAGGCTAGCCCGCGACGCGCCGGCCGCGGTAGAAAGCATTCCGCGCGCCAAGGACAATCCGGACCGAGCGCGCGATCTGCGCATGGTGCGCTTCCACGTCGAAGGCATCCGCAAGCTGGTCGGGCGCGAGATCGCTCCGGCGGCCGGACTGACGATAGGGTTCAATGAGCTCGATGGCGATTGATCGGCGGCACTTCCTGATCGGCACGGCGCTCACCTTCGCGGCGGCGAGCGCCACGCGCGCGTTTGCCGGCATGCTCGACGACGGCGATGGGATCGGGCATTGCCGCCGGCGATCTCATTGCCGCCTGCCGCCGTCCGGACGGGAACTACTCGGTCGTCGTGCTGACGCTCGACGGCACTGTGCTGCGCGAGCTGCCGCTCGAAGGCCGCGGCCACGACATCGCCCTCGATCGCGCCGAGCGGCCAGGCCGTCGTCTTCGCGCGCCGGCCCGGATCGTTCGCGCTCGCCTTCGACATCCACGATCGCCGCGAGCCCGTGCTGTTCACGACGCCCGCCAACCGCCACTTCTACGGCCACGGCGTGTTCTCGCGCGACGGCCGGCTGCTCTATGCCACCGAGCACGACAACGAGACGCGCGCCGGCCTCATCGGCGTCTACAACGCCACCGGCGGCTACAAGCGCATCGGCGAGATGCCGACCTACGGCATCGGCCCGCACGAGGTGATCCTGCTGTCGGACGGCAAGACGCTCGCCGTCGCCAACGGCGGCATCGAAACGCACATCGAGACGGGCCGCGAGAAGCTCAACCTCTCCTCCATGCAGCCCTCGCTCGCCTTCATCGACAGCACCAATGGCCGGCTCATCAGCCAGCACAAGCAGAGCGCCGAGCTTGCACAAGCTGTCGATCCGCCATCTCGCGCAGGATGCGCGCGGCGCCGTTTGGTTCGGCTGCCAGTGGGAAGGCGCCGACGCCGAGACGCCCGAGCTCGTCGGCTGCGCCGGCCTCGATCAGCCGCTGCGCATCATCGAGCCGGCAAAGCCCATGGGTGCTTCGCTCGCCGGGCTACATCGGCGCGGTGGCCATGAGCGGCGATGGTCGCATGCTCGCCGCTTCGGCGCCGCGTGCGGGCCGCATCGTCTACGTCGACACCGAACGCGTTCGCGATCGTCGGCGAGACGCAACTGATGGACAGCTGCGGCGTCACCGGCGCTGTCGCAGTCAGGGTTTGCGATGAGCTCCGGCCTGGGCGTGCTGCAGACCGATCAGCCGGATCACACGCATCTGACGACGGCGACTTTCCCCGGCCGCTCGTTCGACAATCACCTGCGCATCATTAGCTGAGCGGCGCGATCACGCCGGATGCGGCGCCGGCCCGATGAGGCTGGGGCGGCGGTGACTGACGGCTGCGCGCGGTTGCGGCCGCACAAGGCGCGGCGCGCGACGCTCGATGGCCGGCGCCGTATTGGATGAGCGCCGCCATCAGGCCCCAGATGATCGCCATCAGCAGGTAGAAGTGGCGCCAGTGGTCGGTGTCGACGATGACGCCTTCGAATGCCGTGGCAGCGAACGTCGCGAAGACGACGAGGAACAGCGTGCGCGTCTCCGTCGCCTTCAGCGCGTGGCGAAGACCGAGAACCAGCGTCAGGGCGACCAGGATCCAGTACATGCCGCCGCCGAGCCAGCCGGCGCTGAGCAACACCGTCAGGTAGACGTTGTGCACTTCCTCGGGGTGATGGCGTGAGGTGAACTCCTGCGCGCCGATGCCCAGCGGGTTCTCGACGATGAGGTCGACCGCCTTCTCCTGGCCGCCGAAGCGGCCCTCTGCGCCGGTGTCGTAGGACTGCTCGAAGCTGGCGCGCTCGCTCAAAAGGTTGGCGACCTGATCGGAGCTGAGCGCCGCGACGACGACGCCCGCCGCGATGATGCTGCCCGCCGCCAGCAGCCCGACGATCTTCAGCCGCACGATCGACTTGCGTGTCGTCGCCAGCGCCAGATAGCCGTAGATCGCCAGTGAGACGACGAGATTGATCCAGGCGCCGCGCGAGAAGCTGAGGAACACGGCGAGCGTCAGGAACGCAGCGATGGCGAGCGGGAGGATCATGCCGCGCAAGCGGCTCTCCAGCGCCAGGTTGAGCATGTAGAGCACGGGCACGATGACGAACGGGCCGAGCACGTTCGGGTCCTTGAAGGTGCCGCTCGCCCGATCGTACACCGTGAACAACTTGCTGCTGCCGGGCAAGATATCGAAGTAGCCGATCACGGCAGCGCCGCCGGCGATCAGTGCAGCGACCGTCCAGGCCTTGAGGATCAGCTCGGTGTGGGCGCGCGGGGACTTCGCCACGAACGCCGCCAGCACGAACGCTGCGGCATAGAGATAGAGCGTGACGGCGACGTGGATCATCGTCGCTTTGGGATCGAGGGAGAGCGTTGCGGCGAGCACCGCGCAGGCGCCGGCCACGAGCCACATCGCGCCGAACGCCAGCAGCGTCCGGTTGAAGGCGACGAGGCCGATCACGGGAAGCAGCACGATGAGGCCGATGGACAGCGCATCGACCGGAGCCGGCTCGGAGAACACGATGCCGCTCGTCGCGATGGTCAGCGCGACGGCGGCGAGCGCCAGCCAGGTGACGAGGCTGCGCTTGCCTGGCCGGCGCTGTTGGCGAGCGGCGCTAAAGCTTTCAGATCCTGCGGCGATGGCAGTCATACGACGCGCTCCCGCGCTCGCCGCTCAGTAGGCGTTCTCGGACTTCAGCAGCGCGAACGGCGTCTTTAGCAGGATGTAGGTGTCGAGCAGCAGCGACCAGTTCTCGATATAGTAAATGTCGCATTCAACGCGCTTCTGAATTTTCTCGGGAGTGTCGGTTTCTCCGCGCCAGCCGTTGATTTGTGCCCAGCCGGTAATTCCGGGTTTCACTTTGTGACGCGCGAAGTATCCGTCGACGACCTCGTCGTAGAGGTCGCCGGCGGCCTTCGCTTCGAGTGCGTGCGGGCGCGGGCCGACGAGCGACAGGTTGCCGAGGATCACGTTGAAGAGCTGCGGCAGCTCGTCGATGCTGGTCTTGCGGATGAAGCGGCCGACGCGCGTGACGCGCGGGTCGTCCTTGGTGACGAGCTTCGTCGCATTCGCGTCGCAGCGGTCGGTGTACATCGAGCGGAACTTGAACACCTCGATCAGCTCGTTGTTGAAGCCGTAGCGCTTCTGGCGGAACAGCGCCGGACCGCGGCTGTCGAGCTTGATCGCGGCGGCGACGGCGAGCATCAGCGGGGCGAGCAGGATCAGCGCCAGCGCGCCGACGATCTTGTCGAACGCCCACTTGGAGACCGAGCCCCAGTCGGCGATCGGCTTCTCAAGCAGGTCGATCATGGCGACGTTGCCGACGCGCGAGTAGGTGCCCGGCGTGAAGCGCAGCTCGGTGGCGCGCGCCGGCAGCTTGACCTCGGCCGGAAGGACGGCGAGCGAGCGCGTCACCTCGATCACGCGCTTCTCGGCGGTGATCGGCAGGGCGACGATGACGAGGTCGAGGCGCGAGCTGCGGGCGAAGGAGACGAGCTGGTTGAGGCCGCCAAGGCGCGGATAGCCGGCGATGACGCGATCGACGCGGTCGTCGCCGCGGTCGTCGAACACGCCGGTGATGCGGATGTCGCTGTCGACGTCGATCTCGAGCTCGCCGATCAGCTTCTCGGAGATGGCGCCGCCGCCGTAGATGGCGGCGCGGCGGTAGAGGCGGCCCTGCTGCGTCCAGTGGCGCACGATGCCGGCGACCACGAGGCGCTCGCCCAGCAGCACGATGACGCCGGTGACGTACCAGGCGGCGAACCAGACG
This sequence comes from uncultured Alphaproteobacteria bacterium, assembly GCA_963831175.1. Classification (GTDB taxonomy): domain Bacteria; phylum Pseudomonadota; class Alphaproteobacteria; order Rhizobiales; family Hyphomicrobiaceae; genus Hyphomicrobium_A. The sequence continues at coordinate 251,703 of CAWHOZ010000021.1, forward strand.
CGCGAGAAGTCGTGACCGACCTTGAGGAAGAACACGCCCGCGAGCAACAGCGCGAAGCGCCGCCGTCCAGGCGACGAGCACGCGCGGCATCTGGCGGATGAACGAGTTGAACGCCGCCTGCGAGTAAAGGCCCAGCAGGTCGAAGCCGGCGACGGTGACGACTGCCGTCATGGCGATCGCGGCCATGTAGTAGGTATTGCCGACGATCACCGGCTCGTCGACGTAGAAGAGGGCGACGGCGAGGCCGAGGAGGCAGATGATGGCGATGTCGCAGGCGCGCACGGCGCCGCGGATGACCACCATCGACATGAGGCGCGTCTTGTCCTCGATGCGGAAGTCGGCGAGGCGCGGACTTTGCGGCGCGACGTCCGCCTGTACCGATTGCGGGACGGAAACTCGGCCAATGTTGAGCATTCGAAGGGAACCCGTGACTGTGACGCGTAAGACTGCCCAATAGAAAGCAGGCTTCGTGCCACGCGGACGGCCCCGGCCCAATGCGGCGGGTAAGCTTTGCAGTTAAGGTTAGCGGCCGAGCCGCTCGGCGTAGAACGCCAAGACTTCGCCGGCGGCCCGCTCGATCGTGAAGCGATCGGCAACTGCCGTTTTCAGGCGGCGTGCGCGCGCCATCGCTTCGTCCGGCGCGTCGAGGAACGCCTGCATGGCCCGCGCCAGGACGTCTGACGTCCCCGGGAGGCAGCAACGGCGTGTCGGTGCCATTAACGATTTCGGGGATGCCGCCCACGTTGGTCGCCAGCAGCGGCATCGCGGCGGCGGCCGCTTCCAGCACAATGTAGGGCATGCTCTCGGCGCGGGATGGGACAACGAGGCTGCGGCCCAGAGGGAACGCTGCCCGCGCCGGCATGGCGCCCGGGAAGTCGACGAGGCCGTCCAGACTTGAGCTCCTGGGCCATCGCCTTGAGCGTCGCTGCGTCGGGCCCGGCGCCGACGATGACGGCCTTTACCGGCCGCACCGCTGCGATCCGGGCAAGCGCTTGCAGCAGAACATCGACGCCCTTGAGCTGGCGCAGCTCGCCGATGAACAGGAAATCGGCGGCGTCTGCATTGGGCTGGTGCGGGGTGAAATCGTCCGGCTGCAGCGCGTTGGGGACGACCCGCTCGGGCACGCTCCCGGCGCCGACGCGCTTGTCGTAAACGCGGCGGATGAAGTCGCTCTCGAAGATCAGCCCGTCGGTGTAGCGGGCGAGGAACTTCTCGACCGCCGTGTAGATGAGGCCCTGCGGCGAGGCGAGGGGGTAATGCAGGCTGCCGCCGTGCGGGGTGTAGAACGTCGCGACGTTGCGGCCGTCGAGGCGTAGATCGCGCGCGGCGAGCCGCGCATAGGCGCCGCCTTTGGCCCGTGGCCATGCAACACGTCGGCGCGCAATTCGCGCGCGGCATCGCGCACGGCGCGGCTCGTCGCCAGATCGCGCGGGCCCGGGAGGCGCCCCATGGGGATGCGCGTGATGCCGAGCTTCAGATGGCCTGCGGCTTTGGCGAGCCGCTCCTCGGTGAGGGCGTCGGCGACCGTTGAATCGATGATGTAGCCGACGTCATGCCCGCGGGCCGCTTGCTCGCCGCTCAGGTCGAGCACGTGGCGGAACAGGCCGCCGACCGGCGCGCGAAAGCAATGGATGATGCGCAAGCGCTCGGTCACGCCCGCTCCCGATGTTCACCTGCAACTAGAAGAACCGTTCGTAGACGAAAACGGTGTCGCCCGGGCACAACGTGTAGTCGGAAGGAGCTTCGATTTGGTCAACGAGGGCGCCGAGTTTGCGGGTGATGCGGTACGAGCGCTTGGCTGGCGCGCTCGGTGTAGCCGCCGCCGATGGCGACGGCCTGCTCGATCGTCATGCCGGAGACGAACGGGTACTGGCCCGGCAGGCGCACCTCGCCGAGGATGAAGAACGGGCGGTTCTGCGCCACATCCACCGTCACCTGCGGATCCTTGACGAACTCGCGCCCGAGCTTTGATGCGATGCTGCGCTCGAGATCGACGGTCGTGCGGCCGCGCGCGCGCACCGATCCGATCAGCGGAATGGCGATGTTGCCGATCTGGTCGACGGTGTAGAGGCGCGACAGGTTCGGCTGGCCGTAGATGAACACGCGCAGCCTGTCGCCGGTGTCGAGAATGTAGGGCTCATAACCCGGTCGGTCCGCCCGACGGCCCGGCGGTGACGACGACGGCCGGACCCCAGGCAACGGGGCCTGGCGGCGGCGCGGCAACCATGGGCGGCCCTACCGGAACCGGGGAGACCATGGCGCTCGCCCGGATAGACCGACAGTCTGCGCCCCAGTCGGCGACCTTGGTGACGGGCGGCGGATTGACGGTCGTCTCGCCCCATGCCGGTCTTGGCCGGCGCTGTACGGGTCTCGCCCCAGCGGCGGCTTCGGCGGCTGTCGGGACGGCGCGGTGCGCTTATCGTAGATGACGTCGACCGGCAGCACGTTGCTCAAGACGCTGAGGTCGTCGAACCCGGCCAAATCGCCCCCTGCGCAGCCGCCCAGCAGGACGGTCGCGGCGGCGAAGAGTGTTGCGAGGCGCAAGGACATGGATGAGGAGCCGGAGCGAATAGGGTTTGTCGCAGGCTCACTGTGCGGTTCCACCGGTTAACAAATGCTAACCGGGTGTCCGATCTTCTGGACGCTTAATGAAATCGCAACCCGACAGCGCTCTAATTTGGAGCAACCATTAGGTCTCCTTTGAGCGGCTCGCTGTCCATGACTACCGCCTCCCCCGACGACATCGACATCTCCGCCGTGTGGCGCTCGCTGCGCCGGGCGCTGCCGAAGCTCATATTGCTGAGCCTCGTGACCGGCGGCATTGCCTATGCCGCCCTGTCGACGTTCCCGCCGCGCTACACGTCGGAAGCGCAGATCCAGGTGGTGGTACCCAAGGACGGTAGCGACCGCTCGCTTCGATTCGGTCGCCTCGCGCCTCGACAAGGAAGCGATCAACACGCACCTGCGGTCGCTGCATGTCGCCCGACCTCGCGCTGCAGATCATCGCCGAGGAGAAGCTCGCCTCCAATCCCGAGTTCAACAGCGCGCTGCAGCCGCCAAGCAAGCTCGACCGCCTCTTGAAGGCGCTCGACGTCGGCGACCGCAACGAGGAGAGCGAGCAGGATCGCGTCCTCAAGGCGTTCTTCAAGCGCCTCGAGGTCTATTCGCCGAAGGAAAGCCGCGTCATCGGCATCCGCTTCACCTCGGATGACCCCAAGCTCGCCGCCGCGGTCGCCAACCGCATCGCCGAGACCTATCGCACGATGCTCGCCACCCGCACCCTCGCCGAGACCGACGACGTGCAGCAGGCGCTGCAGCCGAAGATCGACAAGCTCGTGAAGGAGGTTGCCGAAGCCGAAGCCGCGGTCGAGCACTTCCGCGCCCAAGCCAACATCTTCAAGGGCGGCCCCAACAATACCGGCCTCAACCAGCAGCAGCTCGGCGACATCACCGCCGAGCTGACGCAAGGCGCAGGGCGCCCGCAGCGAAGCCGACGCACGCGCCCAATCGGTGCGCGAGATGGTCCGGGCCGGCAACGCCGAAGTCGCTGCCCGACGTGCAGCGCTCGCCGCTCATCCAGAACCTCGTGCAGCAGCGCGTGCGCGTCGAGCGGCAGCTCTCCGAGCTGTCGGCGACGCTGCTGCCGGCGCATCCGCGCATGCGCCAGCTGCGCGCCGACCTCGACGGTCTGCAGCGCCAGATCAAGAGCGAAGTCGGCAAGATCGTCGAAGGCATCGAAAAGAGCGCCTCCATCGCCGCCTCGCGCGAGGCGTCGGTGCGCCAGAGCCTCGAAGCGATGAAGAAGCAGGTCGTCGGCACCGGCGATGACGAAGTGCAGCTGCGCCAGCTCGAGGCCGTCGCCAAATCGAAGCGCGCCGAGCTCGACCGCCTGCAGGCGCGCTTCGAGGCCAACCGCGTCACCGCCGACCGCCGCGCCGTGCCGATCGAGGCGCAGATCGTCTCGCTGGCGCGGCCGACGAGCGTGCCGAGCTTCCCCAAGCCGCTGCCGTATTCGATGCTCGTCGCCATGGCGACGCTGCTGTTCGGCATCGCCATCGTCATCACCAGGGCGCTGTTCACCGCCGCGCGCGCTCCGGCGCATGCCGAGATGGCCGGCAACGAGAATGCAGCCGCGCCGCGCGGGCTTACCGCGCCCGCCTTCGCGCCGGGTCCCGACCGGCGTGCACGTCGTGCAGTCGGTTGCCGATCTCGCGCACCAGCTCGTGTCGCATCCGCAGGACATCGGCGGCTTCCGCGCACTGATGACCGGCTCGACCGACCAGATCGATGCCGGCGGCGAAGCCATCGATCTCGTCAAGGCGATGGCCGATGCCGGCGCCGACGTCATCCTGGTCGACTGGAGCCCCGAAGGGCACGGCATCGCCGAGCGGATCGGCGCCGACCCGCGCGCCGGCCTCAACGAGCTGCTGCAGGGCCAGGCGAAGTTCGAGGATGTCGTCACGCGCATTCCCGCCAGCGGCGCCCACTTCATTCCGGCCGGCACCGCCGTGCTCGACCGCGACATGCTGCTCGATCCGGACCAGCTCAATCTGACGCTCGATGCGCTCGACACCGCTTACGATCACATCGTCGTCGTGGCGCGCAGCGACGTCGCGCGCGCGCTGTTCGAGGCCATCCTCGGCCGCTTCGACGCCGGCATCATCGTCAGCGAGCCCAAGCGCCGCGCCACTGCCGGACGTGCCCGGCACCTTCCTCGGCTTCGAGGTCGCCGACATCGAGCTGTTCCGCCTCGAGCGTCCCAAATCGAACCAGTTGGCGCGCGAGCGGCTTGCGCGTCTGACGTCAAGGGGCGGCGCCGAGGCGCGCGTCGGTTGATGCACGACGCGGGCGCGTCCCGTTTAATGGGCCGTTAGCCAAGCCGCTGCTTTGGCCACTGCTGTTAGGCGCATCGAGGCATGCGTCTGCACGAATATTGCTCGACAGTCGGCAACGCGCGCGTTCGCGGCGCGCTCCCGACGCGAGAGGACAGCATGAGCAGGCGATCGACGACGCTCCTCAAGACCGCACTTGCCGCCGTGCACTACACGGGCGCCGGCAATCTGCTCGCCCCCTATACGCGCGGCGCCGGCGTCATTTTCATGCTGCACCAAGTCGACCCCACGCCGCCGCAGGCGTTCGAGCCCAACCGCATCCTCAAGGTCACGCCGAGTTTTCTCGAAGACGTCGTGCGCGAAGTGATCGACGCCGGATTCGACATCATCCCGCTCGATCAGGTGCGCGAGCGTCTCGAGAACGCCGACGCTGAGAAGCCGTTCGCCTGCTTCACGCTCGATGACGGCTATCGCGACAACCGCGACTACGCCTATCCGATCTTCCGCCGCTACGGCGCGCCGTTCACCATCTACGTGCCGAGCGACTTCGCCGATGGCCGCGGCGACTTCTGGTGGCTGACGTTCGAGAAGGTTCTGCGCGCCGCGCCGCACATCACCCTCGCCATGCACGGCGAGACGCGCCACTTCCGCCTGTCGACCCCCGCCGAGAAGGATGCCGCGCACCACGAGATCTATTGGTGGCTGCGATCGCTTCCGGAGGCGCAGGCGCGCGCGGTCGTCGCCGAGCTCGCCAGCGCCCACAACATCGACCCCGCCGCCGAGCACGCGGATCTCGTCATGTCGTGGGACGAGCTGCGTGAGCTCGCCAAGGATCCGCTGGTGACGATCGGCGCGCACACGCGCGGCCACTACGCGCTCGCCAAGCTGAGCGACGGCGAAGCACGCGCCGAGATGGCCGAAAGCATCGCCCGCATCGAGAAGGAGCTGGGCCGTCCCTGCCGTCACTTCAGCTATCCTTACGGCTGCGCGCAGAGCGCCGGCGAGCGCGAGTTCCGCATCGCCGAGGAGCTGGGGCTGGAGACCGCCGTCACCACGCAAAAGGGGCTGCTCTACCCCGAGCATGCGCACGAGCTCACGGCGCTGCCGCGCCTGTCGCTCAACGGGGACTTCCAGGACATCCGCTACGTGAAGGCGCTGCTGTCGGGCGTGCCGTTCGCCCTGATGAACACGCTGAAGCGCTATGCCGGCGCCCGCCTGCCGGCCTGAAGCCCGCAGCGCAGCATCGCCCGCGGCGTTCGGCACCTTGATCCGCCCGGCCGCGGCCAGTATCACCCGCGCTAAAGTCGAGTAGGGGACACGCGGGTCTTGGCCGTTTCCGTAACAACGATGATGCGAGCGCCGCGACGGCCTACAGCGGTGCCGTACGCATCTGGCTGCTGCTCGTCGCCGCGCTGGTCTTCTGCATGATCGTCGTCGGCGGCGCCGTGCGTCTGACCGACAGCGGCCTGTCGATCACCGAATGGCAGCCGCTGCTCGGCGCCATCCCGCCGCTCAACGACGCCGACTGGCTGGCGGCGTTCGAGAAGTACAAGGCGATCCCCGAGTACGCATCGTCAACGCCGGCATGTCGCTCGAAGCCTTCAAGGCCATCTACTGGTGGGAATGGGCGCACCGCTTCCTCGGCCGCTTCATCGGCATCGCCTTCGCGCTGCCGTTCGTCGCGTTCTGGTTCATGGGCAAGCTGCGCGGCCGCTTCGCGTTGAAGTGTCTCGGCGTCTTCGCGCTGGGCGGCCTGCAGGGCGCCATCGGCTGGTACATGGTGAAGTCCGGCCTCGTCGACCGCATCGACGTCAGCCAGTACCGCCTGGCGCTGCACCTTCTCACCGCGTTCGCGCTGCTCTCGCTGCTCGTGTGGCTGGCGCTGGATAGCGGTCCGGCAATCGGAGCGCGTGCGCCTGCGCACCGTCACGCTTGGCCAGCGGCGCACGGCGATCGCGCTGTTCCTGCTCATCTTCGTGCAGTCGGGTCTCGGCGCGCTGGTCGCCGGCCTAAAGGCGGGGCTGACCTACAACACCTGGCCGCTGATGGACGGCAAGCTCGTGCCCGACGGGCTCGCCTCGCAGACGCCCTGGTATCTCAACTTCTTCGAGAACGTGACGACGGTGCAGTTCGACCACCGCGTCACGGCCTACGCCGTCGTCGTTCTCGCGCTCGTGCACCTCGTGGCGCTGATCCGCTCGGCGGACGATGAGCGCATCGTCGGCTCGGCAGGCCTGCTCGCGGCGTGCGTGCTCGCGCAAATGCTGATCGGGATATGGACGCTTGTTTCGGGCGTGCCGCTGGGGCTCGGCCTGGCGCATCAGGCCGGCGCGGCGATCGTCATCGCCGCCGCCACGCTGCACCTGCACGCGATTACGCGGGCTGCCGCGCCGCGCTGACCGTCGGCTGCGCCGTCGCATCGCCGAGCCCGAGCATCAGGCGGATGTTCTGCACGGCCGCGCCGGCCGCGCCCTTGCCGAGATTGTCGAGACGCGCGACGAGCACCGCCTGCTTCAGGTCCGTCTTGCCGAACACGAACAGCTCCAGCTTGTCGCTGCCGTTGAGATCCTCGGCGCTGAGCCGCGACGCTTTCGCCGTCGGCTCGCGCACGACACTGACCAGCTCCGCGCCGCGATAGTGCTTATCGAGCGCCAGCTCGAGATCGCGCAGGCACGGCTTGCCCGGCAGCGTATCGAGGTGCAGCGGGACCGAGACGATCATGCCCTGCCGGAAGTTGCCCACCGACGGCACGAAGATCGGCCGCCGCGTCAGGCCCGCATACTGCATCAGCTCGGGCACGTGCTTGTGCTCGAGGCCGAGCCCGTAGAGCTCGAACGGCGGCGCGGTGCCGGCCTCGTAGGCTTCGATCATCGTCCGCCCGCCGCCCGAATAGCCGCTGACGGCATTGACGGTGAGCGGATAGTCGGCGGGGATGATCCCGGCGTCGACCAGCGGCCGGATGAGCGCGATGGCGCCGGTCGGATAGCAGCCGGGATTGGCGACGCGGGCGGCGGCGCGCACCTTTCCCGCCTGCGCCGCATCGAGCTCGGCAAAGCCGTATACCCAGCCGGGCGCGACGCGATGCGCGGTCGAGGCATCGAGGATGCGCGGCGCGTCGTCGCCGAGCTCGTCGGCCATGGCCACCGTTTGCTTCGCGGCATCGTCCGGCAGGCACAGCACGACGAGATCGACCTCGCGCAGCATCGCCTTGCGCGCGGCCCGATCCTTGCGCAGGGCGGGATCGATGCTCTTCACCTCGACGCCCGGCAACGCGCGCCAGCCGCTCGCGGATCTCAAGCCCGGTCGTTCCGGCCTCGCCGTCGATGAAGATTTTCGGCTGTTGTGACGTGCCCATGGCGGTCTGCTTCCGTGGGAGCAAGCTGCGGCGATTGGCGCGGGCTTTAGGTCGCCGCGCCCCGATGTCAATGTCGTGCCGTCAATATGGGCGCGGCGCCCGGTGCTGGGTAGCGGCTACGTGAGCCCCAATCGGTGCACGATCCCCTGCCACAGCGTCTCCGAGCAGCCGAAGTTGAACGTCTTGCACATCACTTCGTGCGAGCCCTCGTAGATCATGCCGAGCGCCACCCAGAGGATGATCAGCAGGCCGATCCAGGTGATCCACGGATACTTGACCAGCAGGTTGGCGATGAAGTGCGAGGCGACGGCCATCAGCACGATCGCCACGGCAAGGCCGATGACGAGGACGAGGGTGTTGCCCTTGGCGGCGCCGGCGACGGCGAGCACGTTGTCGAGCGACATCGACACGTCGGCGACGGTGATGAGGCCGACGGCGGACCAGAAGCTGAGCTCGCCCTGCGGCTGCGGCGAGCCGATGTCGTGCGCGTGATGCTCGCCGGTGATGATCTGCCGGTACATTTTCCAGCAGACCCATAGCAGCAGGATGCCGCCGGCGAGCGTCAGGCCGATGATGGCGAGCAGCTGCACGGTGATCGCGGCAAAGAAGATGCGCAGCACGACCGCCGCGGCGATGCCCCAGAAGATGACCCTGCTGCGGATTTCCTTGGGAACGCGCGAGGCCGCCAGACCGACGATGATGGCGTTGTCGCCCGCCAGCACCAGGTCGATCATGATGATGTTGATGAGGGCGACGAAGTTCTGCCGGTACCAGTCGAGCGACAGGAGATGGCCCGCTTCTTCAACGACGGCCCCGAGCATCATGCCGAGGTCTTGCAGCAGCCAGTCCATCTCACCCGTCCTGTCGGAACGCTGCCGGCGAGCGCCGCAACGTCGTGTCTCCCACCCGCGGCCGTATGTGGCATTCCCGCGATGGCTGGGCAAGCCTTCCCGGGCCAAAAAGCGACAGGCCGCCCCGGAGGCGGCCCGCCTTAACGATCCCGTGCAGTTCCAGGCGCTTATTAGCGCTTGGAGAACTGGAAGCTGCGGCGGGCTTTCATGCGGCCGTACTTCTTGCGCTCGACGACGCGGCTGTCGCGCGTGAGGAACCCGCCCTTCTTGAGGACGGCGCGCAGGTCCGGCTCGAAGTAGGTCAGCGCCTTGGAGATGCCGTGACGCACGGCGCCGGCCTGACCGGACAACCCGCCGCCGACGACCGTCGCCATGATGTCGTACTGCGTGTTGCGGCTGACCGCCGACAGCGGCTGCTGCAGCAGCATCTGCAGCACCGGACGCGCGAAGTACTTCGTGTAGTCCTTGTCGTTGATGATGATCGCGCCGCGGCCGGGCTTGATCCACACGCGGGCGACCGCGTTCTTGCGCTTGCCGGTCGCGTAGGCGCGGCCGAGGCTGTCGAGCTTCTGCACGTGCACGGGAGCGGCGCTGGCGCGGCTGCGCCCTTGATCTGCTCGAGGTCTCCGAAAGACTTGGTTTCCTGCGCCATCGCCTCAGACCCTCGCATTCTTGCGGTTGAGCTTCGCCACGTCGAGCTTCTCGGGGCTCTGCGCCGCGTGCGGGTGCTCGGCGCCCTTGTAGACCTTCAGATTGCGCATCAGCTGGCGCTGCAGCGGGCCGCGCTTCAGCATGCGCTCGACCGCCTTCTCGACGACGCGCTCGGGGAACTTGCCCTCGAGGATCATGCGCGGGGTCTGCTCCTTGATGCCGCCCGGATGGCCGGTGTGCCGGTAGTAGACCTTGTCGTTGTGCTTATCGCCGGTGAAGACCACCTTGTCGGCGTTGACGACGATGATGTTGTCGCCGCAGTCGACGTGCGGGGTATAGATCGGCTTGTGCTTGCCCTTGAGGCGCGTGGCGATGAGAGCGGCGAGCCGACCGACGACGAGACCTTCGGCGTCGATCAGGATCCACTTCTTCTCCACCTCGCCGGGCTTGGCGACGAAGGTCGGCATAGTCGGGCTCCAATGCTGGATCGCCGGGATGGCGCGGGAAAACGCGCTGCACATCCGGCGCGAGAGGCGCCTTGAAAACAGATTGGATTCGCCGCTGTCAATCGCGATCTCTCGTGCTATTTTGAAATAGTCAGCAAAAACAATTACTTAGTCAATGTGGTATCGGGATACCGTCGGGACGGCGTGCGCTGGGGCAGCTGCGGGCAAGTTAGGCGCGCGGCGGCGCTTGCGGCGCGGGGCGACTTGGGGCAATTGGCCAAATTGAGTGAAACTCACCGGCAATGGCGTCCCCGGGCGCGAAATGGTCGCAAAATGGTGGTGGCAATCGCCGTTCAAATCCGCAGGTGCGGACCATAAATAACTAGGGAGAAGCTTCGATGCGGCAGGCTCTGCAACGTTTGGTCCTTTCGATGATGCTGGGCGCTGGCGCGCTTTGCTCCGCGGCGCTCGCGCAGGAGCCGAAGGAGGAGCCGATCAAGCAGATCAAGCTGAGCGAGGCGCAGGTGAAGAGCTTCATCGCCGCGCAGCCCGACCTCGCCACGGTGGCGCCGAAGCTGCAGGAGGCGGGCGACAACATCGAGCCGGCGCTGCAGACCGAGCTCGACGGTATCGCCAAGAAGCACGGGTTCGCGAGCTTTACGGAGCTGGATGACGTTGCCGCCAACATCTCGATCGTCATGGCCGGGCTCGACTCCAAATCGGGCGAGTTCACCGAGCCGGTCGAAGCCCTGAAGAAGGAGCTGGCCGACGTGACGGCCGACGCTTCCATCCCCGACGGCGACAAGAAGGAGCTGATCAAGGAGCTGAACGAGGCGATCAACTCGACGCCGCCGCCTCGAGCATCTGGAGAACGTGGAGCTCGTCAAAGTCGCACCGAGCAGAAATCGAAAAGGCTTTGCAGTAGTATCTGTAGGCCGACGCAGAGGAGACGAGGACAACTGATGCAGGACCGCACGATAGTGGCCGCCCGTGCCAAGATCGGCTCTGACCCGCTGCTTCTCGTCGATCGGTCGCGGGCGGGCATTGCGCTCGTCACCATGAACCGCCCCGATACGCGCAACTCCCTGTCGCTCGACATGATCGACCGGCTGCACGCGCGCTTCACGCGGCTCGCCTCCGACAGCACGCGTCTCGGCCATCGTGCTCGCCGCCAACGGGCCGGTGTTCTGCGCCGGCCACGACCTGAAAGAGCTCACCGCCCACCGCGCCGACGCCGACAAAGGCCTCGCCTTCTACACCGAGGCGATGACCCGCTGCTCCGCCATGATGCAGGCGATCGTCGCCTGCCCCAAGCCGGTGATCGCCGCCGTGCAGGGCACCGCCACCGCCGCCGGCTGCCAGCTCGTCGCCACCTGCGATCTCGCCGTCGCCGCGACCGAAGCCAAGTTCTGCACCCCCGGCGTCAACATCGGCCTCTTCTGCTCGACGCCGATGGTCGCCCTGTCGCGCAACGTCGCCGCGCAAGCGCGCCATGGAGATGCTGCTCACTCGGCGACATGCTGTCGGCCGCAGATGCCGCCGACTACGGCCTCATCAACCGCGTCGTCGCCGCGGACCAAGTCCTGCCCGAGGCGCTGAGCCTCGCCGCCAAGATCGCCGCCAAGTCGCCGCTCACCGTCGCCATGGGCAAGGCCGCCTTCTACGCGCAGGCCGAGATGCCGCTGAAGGAGGCCTACGCCTATGCGGCGAAGGTGATGGTCGACAACATGATGGCACGCGACGCGGAGGAGGGGATCAGCGCCTTCCTCGACAAGCGCAAGCCGGAGTGGAAGGGCAGCTAGCGCCCATACCACGACCTGGCACTAGCACTGCAGCCGACACCTGAGCTGCCTTGAGGAGGCCCGATGCAGCCGCGCCTGTCGCTCATCACGCTCGGCGTCGCCGATGTCGCCCGCGCGCGCAAGTTCTACGAGGCGCTGGGCTTCAAGGCGGGCAGCGCCTCGCAGGACAGCGTCACCTTCCTCGACGCCGGCGGCGTCGTGCTCGCCCTGTTCGGCCGCGCCTCCCTCGCCGAGGATGCCGGCGTCGCCGACAGCACGCCCGATCTCACCCCGAGCTTCTCGGCATCGCGCTCGCCCATAATGCCCGCAGCGAAGCCGACGTGGATAAAGCGCTCGCCGAGGCCGTCGCCGCCGGCGCCAAGCTGATCAAAGCGGCGGACAAAACGTTCTGGGGCGGCTACTCCGGCTACTTCGCCGATCCCGACGGCCACTTGTGGGAGGTGGCCCACAACCCCTATTTCACGCTGCGACGCCGACGGCCGCGTCGCCCTCGACATGTGAGCTGAGCCCAGCATGAGCCCAAGAAGCCCGCGCCCAGACCAGCCCCGCCAACCACGACAGCTACAGCGACGACACCATCGCCGACATCCTGCGGCGATGCGCGCGTCTTCGCCTTCGTCGGCGCCTCCGCCAACACCTCGCGCCCGAGCTACTTCGCCATGAAGTATCTGCTCGGCAAGGGCTACACCATCCACCCGGTCAATCCCGGCGCCGCCGGCCAGAAGATCCTCGGCCAGCACGTCTACGCTTCGCTCGCCGACGTGCCGGCGCCGGTCGACGTCATCGACATCTTCCGCGCCTCCGACGCCGCGCTCGAGGTGACGCGCGAAGCGATCGCGCTGAAGGACAAGCTCGGCCTCAAGGTGCTGTGGATGCAGCTCGGCGTGCGCAACGACGAGGCCGCGCGCGAAGCCGAAGCCGCCGGCCTCAAGGTGATCATGAACCGCTGCCCGAAAATCGAGTACGGGCGCTTGTCGGGCGAGATCGGCTGGGCCGGCGTCAACACCGGCACCATCTCCAGCGTGCGCCCGAAGCTCGCCGCGCACGGCGTGCAGAGCCTCAGCCTCGGCAAGCGCTGACCGGCAGTAGGCAATAGGCAGTAGGCAGTCGTGAATGAGCTGAACCGTTGCCCACTGTTTACTGCCCACTGCCTCACTGCCTACTGCCATTTTCTACTCCATCTTCCAGCCGAGCACCTTCAGCGCGCTTTGAAAGCGCGCTCTCGCGAGCCCTCGTGCTGGCGCTTGCATGGCAGATCGCCGTCGAAGCGGCCGAAGCAGCGCTTGCGCCGCCGGCACTTCTTGAGGGCACACACGCGCGGCAGTCCCGCCGCCGAGGCGAGCATGCGGTTGAAGTACTCGGCCTCGAATGCCTCCGGGTCGTTGCTCTCAAAGATGCCTGAGCCTGCCGCCTTGCCGTTGTTCTGCGCCGCCATGCTTTCTCGCTTTGTCATCCTCGGGCTTGTCCCGAGGACCCAGTTTTCCGACTTGCTGCAACGAGCTTCGTATGTGGCACTCGGCGGCATCAAAGTTCTTGCTCAGAGCCTGTTAACCCGTGGTTCCTCGGCCCATGCCAGCATGGGCCGAGGATGACATCTATGGAGCTTCGCGCAAGTCTCATTAACTCGCGGGCGAAGCCCCGAGGGTTGATGGGAAGAGGGAGCGCGGGCGCCAAACGACCGCCATCCAAATGGTAACGCCGGCAGTCCTCTCGGCGCCCGCGTGCGGTGCTGCTGTGCCGAGGGTGCAACGTCATCGTCAGCGGGCCTTAGGTCCCACCCGGCGGGTATCTAGCGGCCGGGCTTTCATCGCTCAGGACCTTGAGCGGCTGCGCTCCTAGGGATGCGGGAAGCGCCGCTGCAGAAGGGCGTCCGTGCATGCCGTTGCCAGCGCTGCACAGCCTCGATCTCCAGCCCCGGCATCTGAGGCGAGCTTAGCCTCGCGACGATGCTGCGAACGGAAAGCAACACCGCCTCAACCGGGCACCGTTCCTTGCCCCGCGTCAGACGCTCAGCTGTTGCGTCCCTCGTGACGGGCAAGGATGCGAGGCAGTATGGGGGAGGAATGGGGGCGGGGATGAAGAATCTTCAATCTCCGAATTCGGTCCCAACAGAAACGCGAATTGCACGTCGTCTCTCATCTGGTCGATTGATTGATGAAGATGCGTCCTACCAAGAGGCGACGACAACTGCGGTCGGCGTCTCCAGGCTTCGACTGGCCTGGTGATCGCTGACGACGCCTTCCTCGCTGCGGACATTTCATGCACTTTAGCGAAGCCCGGGTTCTACCTGCCCATTATCGATGGTCCGCGCCTGAGCGGGCAAGAGATCACGACGCGGAAGGTGCTGCGCCACAGCGACGTCACCGCCCAAGCGCGCGCGCGGGGGGTCGTCTTTGCGGGCGTCTCGGATCGTTGCCCGAGATGCGTTTGCTAGCCGCTCCGGCCAAACTTTCCCGTGAGAGAGAGAGAGGGGGGACTTACGTACTCGTGATCACGTTGCGGCGCTTTCACCCGGCCGTACACTTCGCCGCGAGCCATTAGAGTGGGGCCGCGACCGGATTGGTGTCGGGCTACTAACCGCCCTGCGTCGCCGAACGACGATCCGCTTCAATAGCTTCAAATACGCAACGGCGGCATAGGTCTCATCCAAATGATCATGTTGCAGTTTGCGAACAAGGGAACGACCTATCCGAAGTGATTAGAGCAAACTACGCATTCTCGCTCGGCGCCGGCCTGTGTCTGGTACCGGATGTCCCCGATCGACTGAACCAGCAGTTGCTGGAAGAATTCTATAGCGTCTATGAAAATAGAACCTGCTCCGTCACTTCGTCTTTACTACTGAGCGACTAACGGGCAGGTGAACTGTGCAGCCACTGCCCGTAGAGAAGAGAAGCTTGATTGCTTTCATCCGGCGGATACCGTATGGCTTTGCGTTCTGCGAAGCGGCGTACACCAAACTTGCTTGATCTCCAGTTTTGGGCCTGTCGGTAATAAATGGGTTTGCCGCAGAACAGCCAGATACGCGCGGCATTCGTGTGGCGATCTTAGTTGACCCCGAGACCACTGACGCGCCGGGGATGAGGCCGCAACCGAGCTGCTTTCGAACCGGAGAATATTTGTACGCGGGTACACGGGTGCGGGTGCTGACATTCAGGTCCATGGGTAAAAATGATCGAGCAGTTCCCGTACGACCTCCTTATAATCGCTCCCCATTGTGGCGACGCATCAACGCCTGGCTGGACCTACAAGTTTACAGATTCTGAGGGGATAGATCAAACCGTACATCATTGATCTGGCAGTTGGGGTCGCCCAGAACTGATTCTGATGACTTGTTGAACGTCACGCAGTTTGAGCGCTTCCACTCACTAAGATGGCGTGGATTCGGCCAACCCAGATGAACGAGAGAAATTATATGTAGGGACTGCGATAATCGATTATGCAAATCGGGTTGGCGAGCGCCGCGATCTCGACCCTGTCACTAAGGAGGAAATTCCTCGGGTGATGTGGTCGGCAGCTTTGAAGATGTTCGATCACAACTACAGTGCGATCCCGCGCTCGCTGGCGAACGAGGGAACGCCTAGTCGTAATCAATAACGCATGCGGTTCTTGGCACAGGCTTGCCAAGACATTCACTTTTTGCAACGCTCGGATTTATATGGGAGCGTTCTTCCAGGTCACGACAACCGAAGCGCATGACGTGGTTGTAGAATCTATTGATTAGACAATTGGGTGAGCCGATAGCAGTTGCGCTCTGGTCGGCTCAGCGTCGATCTATGGTAGGTCAGTTCGCGGACGGCTGGGTCTTGACCGGAGTATTCACGCAAACACTCCGACCGGCCCGCGAGGACGTTCCCGCGCACAGTATTGATCAACTTTCTCTTCATCATCCGAGTGGAGGCGTCGGCTCGCGCGGGCGGAAAAGGACCTGGACAAAACCTAATGCTATAAAAGAGGATCTCCTTACCTACTACGATAGAGAGTTGAAGAGTTTTCTGTCGCGTTGGAGCTAGGTTGCGCGACGCGCGCCTACGACAGCAGCTAGTATCTTTTGGACTGATACGAGCCCTTTCAGCACTGCTCATTATAAACAAGAAGCGCTTTCGAAAGGTGCTCTGAAGAAATGCATATTCCCACTCTGTCAGGATTTCCTAAATCGTGAAAGAAGGTTATCGCATCTGCGTTCAAGCTCTTACTATCCTTGCGGATGCGTTTGATTGCCGCGAACGCGCGATCCGTTCGAATTCCCAAGAGACTCCCGCACGCGACGAATTCCAACCTGCGTAGTCTTGGTAAGTAGCCTGTTTCTGATCTCGCAAATCTCGATAATGATCGGATAGTAAAGGCGTCAGCATGTCCCAAACTTGCTGCTCCGTCGTGGATCGACGTAACAAGACCGCTCTTTTCCTAGCGGTCTCCCATTCACCAGCTTTGCTGAGCTTTAGGATTTCTGTCTTCAACTGGCGGTGATTATGCCCCTCTCCCATGACCACCCCGTCTGCAGACCAACTCTTAGCGGCGGCAGAGTGGCTAGTAATTCTGCAAGCGTAGGTTGAGGTGGTGCTGCTTTTTTTGCGTCGTGCCGTCGGCCGGTGTCGTTGTAAATGCGTAAGCTAAAAGCTGGCTCTGCTGGGCGGGATCTCGCCGCTGCCTCAACTGAGCACCACTGCGTCCAGCACGGCGACGAAGTGACAGGCCGACGCCACCAGCACGAAGCTGATGCTAGATAGCGTTGTGGTACGGCAGCCGCTCTGCAGGGGGGGGAGCCGACCGTATAGAGCACGCCGCCGACCAGCAGCAGCGTCAGTCGCCGTCGGCGACTGCAAGCGAGCAGGGCAGCGCTAGGGCATTCGATTGTAGGAG
>CAWHOZ010000022.1:0-422470 GCA_963831175.1 uncultured Alphaproteobacteria bacterium
TGAGGGTTTGACGCGACCATGCTGACGGCCAACGAACTCGAACGCTACGCCCGCCATATCGTGCTGCGCGAAGTCGGCGGCCCGGGGCAAACCGCGCTGAAGGAGGCGTCCGTGCTGGTGATCGGCGCCGGCGGCCTCGGCGCGCCTGTCGCTGATGTATCTGGCGGCCGCAGGCGTAGGCACGCTGGGCGCGGTCGATGACGACATCGTCTCGCTGTCCAATCTGCAGCGCCAGATCATCCACACCACGCCCGACATCGGACGGCGCAAGGTCGACAGCGCCGCGGAGGTGATCAATGCGCTCAATCCGCATGTTCATTTCGAGGCGCATGCGGTGCGTCTCGATGCAAAGAATGTGATGTCGCTGATCGGCGGCTACGATCTCGTGCTCGACGGCTCCGACAATTTCGAAACCCGCTATCTGGTGTCCGATGCCTGTTTCCTCCGGCAAGCCGTTGATCACGGCGGCGCTGGGCCAGTTCGAGGATCGCTGACCACGATCCGCGCGCATGAGCGCGGCGCGGATGGCGAGTTCAATCCGACCTATCGCTGCCTGTTTCCCGAACCGCCGCCGCCGGGCACCGTGCCGGCCTGCGCCGAGGCCGGCGTGATGGGCGCGCTGGCGGGCATGATGGGCTCGATGATGGCGCTGGAGGCGATCCGCGAAATCGTCGGTTTTGGCGAGAGCCTGGTCGGGCGGCTGGTGATGGTGGACGCGCGCGCCATGCGCTTCGAAACCTTGCGCTACGCGCGCGACCCGGCCAACCCGCTCAACGGCGACACGCCCACGATCACTGATTTGAGCGGCTACGCGGCCTGAGCCTCATCGTCAGGCCCTGTGCCGGCCTGACGGAGCATAGGCACGCATCAGGCGCGTCACGGCTCGCCTGGCGTGCCGATCGATCTCCTCGCGGCCCGGGGTGGGGATCGTGCCCAGCAGTGCGCGCGTGAAGAGTTCGCCCTGCAACAGTCCGATAAAGCTGTGTCCGAATTCGGCGCGATCGTCGATCTCGATCAGTCCCTGCTTCAACAGCCGCGCCACGATCGCGCGAACGCGCTCCATGCCGTGATCCCTGGTGAAGGCGCTGTAGGTGCGGCCGACCGGCGGACAGCCGGTCGCCCTCCGCGACCGCGATCCGGAACAGCGCCAGCTTCTTCGGCTGCAGCATCAGCGCGAGCAACTGCGCGGCAAGACGATGCAGCGCGGTCAAGGGATCGAGCGTCTCGTCCGCGGCAATGGCATCCAGCGCATCGGTGCCCTGCCGGGTCGACCAGGCCATCAGCGCTTCGAACAGCGCCTCCTTGCTCGGGTAGCGCGCATAGAACGTTGCCTTGGACGCGCGCGCCCGGCTCGCGACGTCGAGCATCGTCGCGCCGTGAAAGCCCTTTTCGGTGAAGACGTCGAAGGCGGCCTGCAGGATCTCCTCCTCGCGCGCGGAGTCCGCCTGCGGCTAGGTCGCCGCCGGATCCGAACGCTTCATCTCTTGTCTGTCTTGACTGAGTACCCATGGGTACTCGTATAGCGAGTACCCATGGGTACTCAAAACGATTCGCTGCGATGCTCGCAGATGGGTGAGTTGATGTCCAGCGACCAGCGCCGGAAGCGCGGGCATCGTTCTGCCTCCCGGCCTGCTGCAGCCCTTCCTGCTGCGGTTTCGGCGCGAAGACCTGCACATCATGGCGTTCTTCAGCGGCCATCCCGATTACGAGGCGGTGGAAGCCATGATCCGTTATCGCGGCGACGGCACGCCCTGCGATCCGTGCGATCCTGACCCGCCACGACCAGCGCCAGATCGATCACGTCAATGACGACGATCTGTCGGCCGAGGGACACGGCGTTACCCTGCAGACCTGCCGCCGCGACATCGCGCTCGCCGTCGAAGCGATGCCGGGAAGGCGGCATGCGCGGCTGGAATTCCACTCGCATGCGGACGAGCCGGTCGTGCTCGACATCGCGACATCGGCGAGCCGGATCCCAAGCGCGGCGGCATCTCCGATCCCGGCAGCCACTCGCCCAACAGAGCCTGCCGCTGATGCGGCGGCGCGCAAGTGCGCTCGCAGGACCGCAGACCGCGGTGTTCGTCGGCGGCAAGCGATTCGAGGTCCCCGTCAAGATCAGCTCCGGGCCCTTCGTCGCGCATGAAGGTTATTTTACCGAAGGGCACATCTTCGGGGCCGATCCGCGCAGGAACGATCAGCTATCGCGTGAAGACAAGGCCCGCCCGAATGGCGGTCGGGGAGCAATGGATTTTCGAGAGCGATGACCGGGCTCATCGTCTATCGCATCGAGAACAGCGGCCCGCGATGGAAAGCTGCGCATCGCAAGAACGGATACCCCCGGCGAATCAATTGAAGCCTTCGCGACCGGCGACGGGTTGCGGGTCATCCGGATCGGCAGCCTCGCGGAGGGGGGCCTCAGGGCGGGCTCGATCTCGCATTCGATGAAGCCGGGACATTTCAGCCTCGCGATGGAAGGCGAGACGATCGTATCGGGATCGGCAGCCGTGAAGCGGCAGGCCGGGACGACCGTCATCACCCTTTCTCCCACGCAGCCGGATTGGGCCACGGCGAGAGAGGTCCGCGTTACCTGCTCCCGCGACGGCGATCTCCTGACCGCGGTGACGACGATCGGCCGCGGCTAACCCGCTCAACCGTGACGCTCTCGGGGCGTCGTCGATTTGAGCGGGCCTGCCGGTTAATCCTTGGTCAGGATGCCTTGGCCGGCTTCTCGCTATCCATGTGCGCGAGCTGCGCCTCGGGATAGCGCGCGCCTGCGGCGACGTCGGGCGGAAAGGCCTTGGCCACGCGGCGAGATGCGCATCCGTAGTTTCACATCGAGCGCGCCAAGCGCCTCGGAAAGGCGGTCGCGGCGGCGTGCGCCGACCAGCGGCACGATGTCGTTGCCCTGCGCGGCGACCCAGGCGATCGCGACCTGTGCCGGCGATGCGCCGACTTCGGCGCAATGGCGCGCAGCGGATCCACCAGCGCCAGATTGGCGTCGAGATTGCCGCCCTGAAAGCGCGGGCTCATCAGGCGAAAATCCTGCACGGCGGCAACGTTCTTTCGACCAGTGTCCGCTGATCAGGCCGCGCGCCAGCACGCCATAGGCGGTGATGCCGATGCCGAGCTCGCGGCAGGTTTTCAGAATGTCGTTCTCGATCCCGCGCGCGATCAGCGAGTATTCGATCTGCAGGTCGACGATCGGATGCACGGCGTGCGCCCGGCGAATGGTCTCGGAGCCGACCTCGGAAAGCCCGATATGCCTGACATAGCCGGCCTTCACCATGTCGGCGATGGCGCCGACGGTCTCCTCGATCGGCACTGCCGGATCGAGCCGCGCGGGCCGATAGATGTCGATGTGTCGACGCCGAGCCGCTGCAGCGAATAGGCGAAAAGTTCTTCACCGCGGCCGGGCGGCAGTCCAAGCCGAGAAGCCCATCGCGGGATCGCGCAGCGCGCCGAACTTGACGCTGATCTGGACATTGTCGCGATTGCGGCCGGCGAGCGCTTCGCGGATCAGCATCTCATTGTGGCCCATGCCGTAGAAATCGCCGGTGTCGAGCAGGGTGATGCCGGCATCGAGCGCGGCGTGGATGGTGGCGATACTCTCGCTGCGATCGGCGGGGCCGTAAAAGTCCGACATGCCCATGCAGCCGAGGCCGATGGCGGAGACGGTGGGGCCGGTGGTGCCGAGTTTGCGTTTTTCCAAGATGGCTCTCCTCGTAATCGGTAGCGAATAATTCGCGCCGTGATGACGAGGCCGATATGGACCTTCGCGTTGAAGCGATAAGCTGGACAATCATAAATAGCTTGTTCAGTATATCGAACAATGAAGAATTTTGACCTCCGTGACCTCGATGCGTTCGTCGCCGTGGCGCGCACCCGGAATTTCCGCCGTGCCGCGGTCGAGCAGGGCGTCTCCGTTTCGAGCCTTAGCCAGCGGCTGCGCGACATGGAGGAGCGGCTCGGCGTCCGCCTGATGAACCGCACCACGCGCAGCGTTGCGCTCACCGAAGCTGGCGAATTGTTGCTGGCCCGTGTCGGCCCGGCGATATCGGATGTCGGCGAGGCGCTGGATCAGGTGCGCGGCTTGAGGGCCGTGCCGTCGGGACGCCTGCGCATCAATGCGCCGCCGCCGGCGATCGACCTGGCGCTGGCGCCGATGGTCGCGCCGTTTCTGCCGGCTATCCCAAAATCGATCTGGAGATCGTCGGCGAGACTTCGTTCATTGATATCGTGGCTCAAGGTTTTGACGCCGGCGTGCGCTATGGCGAGCATCTGGCGCAGGACATGATCGCGGTCTCGCTCGGCGAGCAGCAGCGCTACGCGGTGGTGGCCTCGCGCGAATATGTCGCGCAGCATGGCCGGCCGAAACATCCGAAAGACCTGCTGGATCACGCCTGCATCCGCACCCGCTTCGGCAGCGGCGCGATGCTGGACTGGGAGTTCGAGAAGGCGGGCCGTGTCGTGAAGGTTTCGCCGCCGGCAAAACTGGTCGCGACCTATCTCGGCCTCGCGCTGCGTGCCGTCCATGACGGCGTCGGCTTCTGGCTGACCTTCGAGGGTTACGTTCGATATGGCATCAAGTCAGGCGCGCTGGTCAGCGTGCTCGACGACTGGTGCGCGCCGTTTCCGGGCCCGTTTCTGTATTACCCGAGCCGCCGCCAGCCGCCGCCGGCGCTCGCCGCGTTCGTGGCCTTTGTCGCGGAATGGCGGAAGCGGGAACGGCGGAGGAACAAGTAGATCACGTAGCCGGATGAGCGCCGCGACATCCGTGGTCGTCCCGGCGTTCGCACATGAGGCGCTAAAATAGATGTTGCGGAACGGAATTGTCTGTGATTCCAGCGGTGTCATGAGACACGAATCGCTTTTGAATGAAGACTGGTGAACGTCGTCGCGCAACTCGGCGGAGCGTGAGGCGCTCCATGTTACGGCGCGGGAGACGAAAGCATTCTCAGTTGCAGGAGAAATCACCAATGCGGTGGATTTGCTGCGGCTGATCCTGGCCTATTGTCTGGCGACGAGGGGATTGCGCTCGACCTCAGCATGGGCGGCATCGGTGGGCCTCGTCGATGTTTCCAACGTGGCGCTACTGTATCGCCTGCGTCAGTGCGGGGACTGGCTCGCGATGTTGGTGGGGCACGCGCTTGCCGCCGCCGCTCCGAAAGCGACCCGCGGCCGGCTCATCCGTATCATTGACGCCACCACGGTGCCGAAGAAAGGGCCGGGCGCCAGGAAGAGGAACCAGTTGTGGCGCATTCACAGCGCGTTTGATCTCCCGCAAGAGCGCTTTGGCCACTTCGAACTGACCGATCAGAAAGCCGGCGAGACGCTCGACCGGATCCCGGTGGTTGCCGGGGAGATCCGCCTTGCCGATCGGGCCTATGTACAACCGGATCGTATGGCGAGATTGATTGAAGCCGGCGCGGATATCGTGATCCGGGCCGGTTGGAAGAGCGCCTGCTGGCTCGATGGCGAAGGCAATGTGGTCGATCTTGTCGCCGAGTTGAAGGCGTCAGTCCGCGGTCTGATCGACCGGCCGATTTGGATAAAACGCAAGCGCGGCGCGCCTCTCGCCTTGCATATCATGGTCGATCAAGAAGCCCGCGGAGGCTGCCGCCGTTGCGCGGCGCAAGGCGCGCCGAGGCGCACAGCAGGGAGGCCGCGCTTCTCGCAGCAGACGCTCGACGCCGCCGATTGGGTGATCCTGATAACCTCGCTCAAGCCGAAAGACTTTGCCACCGCTGATGTTCTGGCTCTCTATCGCCTGCGATGGCGGATTGAACTCGCCTTCAAGCGGCTGAAGAGCCTGATCGGCCTGAAGGGGCCACCCGGAACCGACGAACGCTCCGCCAGACCTCACGTGCTGGCTGATCTATCAGCCATTCTTCTGCTTCGAGCCGTTCATCGACGAACTCGAGGTACCTCCCGCTTCGCCGAAGCCGCCTGACGCCCCCCGGCGCTTGGCGATTACTCCAGCGCCTCATCGCCGCACTCCTCCAGGCAGTGATCCCCGAGCCCACCATCATATGCTTGCGCCGATCAAGATTGGCCCTCCAGCCGCCACCTCCACAACCGCCAAGAAAACGTCGCTATCAAACGATGGCGCCGCTATTTTAGCGCCTATGGGCGTTCGCCGGGACGACCATCTACAAACTCCACTTCTATATTTCCGGCGATTGCATGTCGTTGTAGTCGATCACAATATCGGCCTGCTGTTCGGGGTCACATTCGACGAGGTATCGCTTTTGTCCGCCGACATAGCGCTGATGCGGCGGCGAATTTGGATCGATCGCATCGAAGCTTTGACCGCGCGCGGCACCGCGTGGCAGTGAGACCTCGAAATTGACCTTCAGAAATATCGAAAGGTCCCAGCAGGATCGCAGCTCCGGACGGTGGAGGAAGATGCCGTCCACGATGAGTGCTGCCGTCGTCTCGGCGCGTTGCGGATCCAGCTCGAAGGCTCGTCGTTCTCAAGGTCAAAACGCCTCGCGGCATATTGGCCGGAACCGCCGGAACTCAGGGGATCAAGCAACAACCCCGAAACACATCGTAGTCATAGAATCGAGATAGAAGCCGTCCGGCGAATAGCGGCCTCGGGCGTAGCGCACAGCTCGCGGATGATGGAAATCATCGACGGAAGCACGAATCTGGGCCGGCCTTGCCGTCACGAGGGGCGCGAGCGCATCCGCCAATGTCGTTTTTCCCGCGCCATCGACGCCGTCGATGGCGATGCGATCATGCGATTCGGGTGCAAACCGGCGATGGCGGCGGCGAGGCCGTCCAGCAAGGATGTGTAAGCTTCGCTCACACCCTCACCCGCCTCACAGCATGCTGGGCAGCACGCGGTCCGGCGGCTTGTGGTTGTCGAGGAAGGTTCGGATGTTGATGATCACCTTCTCGCCCATCTCGACGCGGCCCTCGATGGTGGCCGAACCCATATGCGGCAGCAGCGCCGCCTTGCCGGCCTTGGCGAGCCGCACCAGTTTCGGATTGACCGCGGGCTCATGCTCGTAGACGTCGAGGCCGCAACCGGCAATGTCGCCGCTTTCGATCAGTTTGATCAGCGTGTCCTCGTCGACGACCTCGCCGCGCGCGGTGTTGACCACATAGGCGTCCTTCCGGATCAGCTTCAGCCGCCGCGCCGAGAGCAGATGGAACGTCGCCGGCGTATGCGGACAATTCACCGAGATGATATCCATCCGTGCCAGCATCTGGTCGAGGCTTTCCCAATAGGTCGCGCCGAGTTCCTCGGCGATGCGGGCGCCACGGGGCGGCGGTTGTGATAGTGGATCTGCAGGCCGAAGGCGCGGGCCCGGCGGGCCACGGCCTGGCCGATGCGGCCCATGCCGATGATGCCGAGGCGCTTGCCGCCGATGCGGTGGCCGAGCATCCAGGTCGGCGACCAGCCCGGCCAGTTCTTGCCCTCGGTCAGGATCGAGGTGCCCTCGATCAGCCGGCGCGGTACCGCGAGAATCAGCGCCATGGTCATGTCGGCGGTGTCTTCGGTCAGAACTTTCGGCGTGTTGGTCACCGTGATGCCGCGCGCATGCGCCGCTGTCACGTCGATATTGTCGACGCCGATGCCGAAATTGGCGATCATGCGCAGCTTGCAGTCAGGATGCCCCAGCATTTCCTCGTTGATCATGTCGGTAACAGTCGGCACCAGCACGTCGGCGGTGCGGACCGCGTCCGCAATCTGTTCCGGCGTCATCGGCGTGTCGTCGAGGTTCGGCCTTGCATCGAACAGTTCGCGCATCCGGGTCTCGATCAAGTCCGGGAGCTTGCGGGTGACGACGACGAGAGGTTTTTCTTAACCGACATGTCCTGCTCTCATGAGGCAACGGGTCGCCGGAGACTCCGCCGTTCAGACCTCATTAACCCGGTTGTTCGACACTGCTAAAGCCGCGCGGTCCCGATGTCCCGCTGCTTCCTTAGGCAAGTCCTTGGGTTCCCAAATACTTGCCGCGGATTTTCAGCGGAAAATTCGGGCGTTCTTGTTCGCAACGTTCCGTCCTCTCTATCAGAAGGCCGGGCCAAGACAAGAACTCCTCGGGGGTCAGCATCCGGAGGAGGAAAAGCTGCGGTACAGGGGTCTGGGGGGCCCCAGTTAGCGGGCGGTTTCAACGCGAAGTATTCGGGTTGAGGTCGGGCTCGAGCGAGGAACGGGTTGATGGCGTTGGGGCGTTTCTGTTTCGGTGGCCGTGCTGGCGGGTTGCTGGCTGTTGGCTTCGGTCAGTACAATAGTCGTAGAAGCGATGCAGATCGCCCGCGCCCGACGGCTCATCGCCGTCACCGGCATCGAGGCGGGGGACAGCCGCGGCACCGCCGGATTCCTTCACGCGCGCGTCCTATTTCCGTTCATCCTGCAACGTATCTACGACGACAAGAGTGCACAGGAAGAAATCATCCGCTCGAGCGGCCTCGATTGGACCGTCGTGCGGCCGGGAATTCTGACCGATGGCCCGGCGACCGAACGCTATCACGTTCTGAGGGAAGCCAGGTCCTGGCGGGGCGGCTTCATCTCCCGCCGGGACGTCGCCGACTTCTTGATTCGGCAAATTACCGATGAGACCAACATCGGGCGTACTCCACTGCTTGTCGGTTGACCTTGAGGAACTACCAGGCCCGTGACGATAGAGCATGACCGCGTTCAACTCGCCTCTGCTGCGACCAGCCATTGCGCTCTTCTACGGCGTCTGTGCCATGCGTGTTTCGCGCTCGGCGTGGGGACGATGGTGGTGATGATGTTCTTCGGCATGAGCAGGTCGCTGGCGCGTTAGCGCGCCCTGGAGCTGGATCGCCAACGCGGCGTTGCTCGCTCAGTTCCCCGTCATGCATTCGTTTTTGCTCACCGACCGAGGTAGAGCCGTGCTTGCCCGGCTGGCTCCGGCCGGCACGGGTGCCGCCCTCTCGACGACGACCTACGTCACCCTCGCGTCCCTGCAGATCCTCGCGCTCTTTGCGTTATGGTCGCCCAGCGGAGAGATTTGGTGGCAGGCGGAGGGCTCGAGCCTTGCTCTCCTGACGGCCCTCTACGGGACAGCTTGGCTTTTACTGGGTAAAGCGATGGCCGACGCGGGGCTTTCGCTACAGACCGGGAGGCTGGGATGGTCGGCCTTGCTGAGAAACAAGAAGTCCGGTCTATCCGAAGATGCCCAAGCGCGGGCTCTTTCGACTTTCGCGCCAGCCCATCTACGTCACGTTCACGCTGACGGTCTGGACCGTGCCGACGTGGACGCCGGACCAGCTTGTCGTTGCCCACAGCCCTCACCCTTTACTGCTTCGTTGGACCGCTCTTCAAGGAAACCCGCTTCCGACGTATTTATGGGACGGCATTCGATGCCTACGCGCGGCGCGTCCCCTACTGGCTCCCCTGGCCGCGCACACCCCGCGTCTCGGCGCCGCGTGATCTGGAGACGCGAGATGCGAAATGATCTGTCGATCTACCGCACCTACGCGCCGAGTTGGTGGGATGGGTCCCAACGGTTTCTGCGTCTGTTGCACAACCTGGTCCCGGCGCGGCTCAAGCATTTCGACGCCGTCGTTGGCACTTGGTGCGGCAAGATCGTGCTCGATCTCGGTTGCGGGGGAGGCTTCATGTCTGAAGCGCTGGCCAGAAAGGGCGCCACGGTCATCGGCGTCGATCCCTCGGAGGCAGCAATCCGCGCCGCGCAAGATCATGCTGAGAAGCAGGCGCTCGAGATCGATTACATGGCCGGCAGCGGCGAAAGCATCCCTCTTGCCGACCATTGCGTCGACTGCGTTGTCTGTGTGGACGTCCTGGAGCACGTCGCCGATTTGGACCGGGTGCTCGATGAAGTTCAGCGCGTCTTGAAGCCGGGCGGGGTGTTCCTGTTCGACACGATCAACCGGACCCCGCTTGCGGCGCTGGTCATCGTCCACTTGGGCGAAACGGTCTTCCGGCTATTGCCGCGCGGACGCACGATCCGGCGAAGATCACCCGCCCCTCGGAGCTGCGAGTTAAGTTGGGGAGCGAGGTCTTGCTGTAGGGCCGCTCGTCGGCCTGGGGCCCCGCGGAATAAACCGGCCTTTTCGACTTCACGTTCGGCCGTCTCCCTTCGGTGCAGATGATGTGCATGGGCCACACGCTGGCGCCCTTGCCTGCCGAAATCCTTGAGCGCGTCCGCCATTCTTCTGCTGAGCCCTGCCCGAGTGCCAGGGCTTCTGGATTGTGACTGCGAGTCGAAGACGAGAATTCCCGCACCGCTGAACTCGCTCACCCAGCACGTAATGCGCTTTGGCGACGCCCGTCGCGAGCCTACGCCGAAGACCTCTAAGCGGCAATCAGTTGGAAGAACGACTCACTTCAGACCGAAAAATACAGTCGCTGACTGTCCAGAGGTCTGACTGGCCGTGGCCAAAGGTCTGATATTTCGTTGCACCAATGGGCAACAATTCCTCAGACCTTCAGACCTGACGCGGGCGGCAAAGCCCGGGCTACCTTCTGCGCACCGATCATGTCCCGACGGAATGTCGAGGAGTGCGCACCGGACCCTCACCGGTGCATTCGCAAAGGAAGAGGCAGATGGTCCAGTACATCAAAAGCGATCTCGAATTCATCCTCGCGCAGATCAAGATCGCCGAGGCGCATGCCGCAGGTCAGCCGCTCTATGGACCCGGCGGCCTGATCCCGACATACAACCTCGCCTGGGGCCTGCGGACGGTCGATGGCTCATACAATCACCTGCTTCCGGGCCAGGAAAAGTGGGGAGCGGCCGGCAATCAGTTCCCGGAACTGGTCGATGCCACCTTCGATCCTGCCCAGAACATCCCTCCGGCCTTTGGCCCCTCCCGGCCCACCAATGCCGACCTCATACAATCCTTCGAACAATCCTGGTTCGATGGTTTTAATTCGATGCCCCGCACTATCTCCAACCTGCTGGTCGATCAGACCCTGGGCAATCCGGCGGCGATTCTGACTGCGCTGGAGCGCGCCGGGGCCGCCGATCCGATGCTCGACCTGCCTGCCGTGACGGCAATCTATGCGGTATTCAAGCCGGCATCTGACGCCGAATACCAGGCCAGGGTCGTTATGCAGGGGCAGCCGTGGCGGACGCTTCAACGACGACGACCCCTGAACCCGGCGGTGATCGAAGCCCGTGATGCGCGGTACGCAGCCCACGCGGTGACCGTAGCTGCTCTTGATGCTGCGCGCGGCGTGCGCGATGCGGCCCTCGAGCCGTTCGGCATCGAAATGCAAGGCGACAACGTCTATTTGCCCAACATCGCGCCGGACGAAGGGCTCTCCGCCCCGTTCAATTCGTGGTTTACCCTGTTCGGCCAGTTCTTCGATCACGGCCTCGACCTCGTCAACAAGGGCGGCAGCGGCACGGTCTTTGTTCCGCTGCAGCCTGACGACCCGCTCTATGTCGAGGGCAGCAATACCAACTTCATGGTGCTGACCCGGGCCACTGTTGCTCCCGGCCAGGATGGCGTGTTCGGCACCGCAGACGATATTCGTCCGGTCAACACCACGACGGCCTATGTCGATCAGAACCAGACCTACACCTCGCACTCCTCCCATCAGGTGTTTCTGCGCCAGTACGTGCTGGACGCGAATGGCCTGCCGGTTGCAACCGGCAAGCTGATCGAGGGCGCCAACGGCGGCATGGCGACCTGGGGCGAAGTCAAGGCGCAGGCCGCGGCCAAGCTCGGAATCCTGCTCACCGACAGCGACGTGGGAAGTGTCCCGCTGCTTCGGACGGATGCGTATGGCAACTTCATTCCCGGCGCCAATGGCATGCCGCAGTTGATCACCGGCGTTGGGGCCGACGGCATTCCAAACACGGCAGACGATATCGTCGTCGTGGGTAATCTTGCAGCTCCGATCGCCACGACTGGCGCCATCCGCACCAACAGCGCGTTCCTGGCCGATATTGCCCACGAGGCCGTGCCGGTCGGCAAGATCGCCGACGGTGACATCACCATCGGCCTGGCCAATCCAGGCAACGGCGATACGGAATACGACAACGAGCTGCTCGACGCGCATTTCATCGCCGGCGACGGTCGCGTCAACGAGAACATCGGCCTGACCGCTGTCCACCATGTGTTCCATGCCGAGCACAATCGGCTGGTCGAACACACCAAGGATACCGTGCTGGCGAGCAACGACCTGGCCTTCATCAACGAATGGCTCGGCACCGACATCACAGATCTGACGGCCATCGATACACAGGCCGAACGCGATGCCCTGAAGGCCGACATCGCGCGCTGGGATGGCGAACGCCTGTTCCAGGCGGCGAAGTTCGGCACCGAGATGCAGTATCAGCACCTCGTGTTCGAGGAATTCGCCCGCAAGATTCAGCCCAACATCAACGTCTTCCTGGTTCCCGACGGGTTCGACACCACAATCGATCCGTCGATCGTCGCTGAGTTCGCCCACGTCGTCTATCGCTTCGGCCATTCGATGCTGACCGAATCCATCGACCGTTTCGATGTGACTTTGCTGAGGATCATATCGGGCTGATCGAGGGCTTCCTCAATCCGCTGGCGTATGACGCCGACGGTACCCAGGTTGCTCACACCATCACCGACGACGTAGCCGCCGGCGCCATCATCCGCGGCATGACCCGGCAAGTCGGCAACCAGATCGACGAGTTCGTGACGACGGCGCTGCGCAACAACCTGCTCGGTCTGCCGCTTGACCTGGCGACCATCAACCTCGCTCGCGGACGGGACACTGGCGTCCCCTCGCTCAACGAGGCCCGCCGCTCCTTCTACGAGGCGACCAACGAGGATGTCATCCTCAAGCCCTACGATAGCTGGGTTGACTTCGCCGGCCACCTCAAGCACGAAGCCTCGATTATCAATTTCATCGCCGCCTACGGCACGCATGCACTGATAACGAGCGCCGTTACCCTCAGGGAAAACGCGACGCCGCCCTGACACTCATCACGGGGCGGCATTCGGAGCTTCGGCTTCCCACAGATCCTGTGACCTGGCCGCTTCCACGCTGACCGACTGGCGTTTCTCAATGCGACCGGGGTCTACGCCGGCGGTGCGCTCGGTGGCCTCGAAACCGTCGATCTCTGGATCGGCGGCCTGGCCGAAGAGATCATGCCCTTCGGCGGCATGCTTGGCTCGACCTTCAACTTCGTCTTCGAAGTGCAGATGGAAAAGCTGCAGAACGGCGATCGGTTCTACTACCTGCAGCGCCTCGACGGCCTGCATCTGTTCGGCGAAATGGAGAACAACTCCTTCGCCGCGCTGATCATGCGCAATACCGACGCGACCCACCTGCCCTCGGACGTGTTCTCGACCCCCGGCCTCATCCTCGAGGTCGACCGCATAAACCGCCAGTTCAACGACCTCGACGGCGATGGCACTCTCGAGAACACCGATCCGACCGGCACCAGCCTGCTGACCCCGCTTGTTCTTCGCGACAACCCGGCGACCGTCGGCGCGGAGCTCAACTATCTGCGCTATACCGGCGACGACCATGTCCTACTGGGCGGCACCGATGGCAACGATACGCTCATCGCCAGCATCGGCGACGACACCCTGTTCGGTGATGCCGGCAACGACCGTCTCGAAGGTGGCTTCGGCAACGACATCCTAAACGGTGGCGACGGCGACGACATCATCAAGGACTCGGCGGCGACGACAACATCAAGGCCGGCAGCGGCAATGACGTGGTTCATGCCGGCCCCGGCCTCGACCTGGTCATGGGCGGAGAGGGCCAGGACTTCATCTTCCTTGGCACCGATATGGGCTCCGAAGTGTTCGCCGGCGAAGGCAACGACTTCATTTTCGGCAACAAGAACGCCGAGCGCGTCCTCGGCAACGAAGGCAATGACTGGATCGAGACCGGCACGTTCGACGGTGCCCCCGGCGACAACTTTGACGAAATCTTCGCCAAGGACGCGATCGATGGTCATGACGTGTTCCTGGGCGACGGCGGCTTCGACGAGTTCATCGGCGAAGGTGGCGACGACATCATGGT
Source organism: uncultured Alphaproteobacteria bacterium (assembly GCA_963831175.1). Classification (GTDB taxonomy): domain Bacteria; phylum Pseudomonadota; class Alphaproteobacteria; order Rhizobiales; family Hyphomicrobiaceae; genus Hyphomicrobium_A. The sequence goes on from CAWHOZ010000022.1 coordinate 13,967, forward strand.
CGGCAGCCCCGGCCGCGGCAAGATGGCGGGCATGTCCGGCTTCGACTGGGCGACCTACAAGGACAACAATGCTGGCGTAAATGCCGACCTGTCCATCCCGATCATCTTCGACGAGATCCCCACGCTGCCGCAGAACGCGGCTCTCGATGAGTTTGAATCAATCGAAGGGTTGTCGGGCACGAAGTACAACGACACCCTGGCCGGTGCGGACGACGACGCGGCCTCGCGTCTCCCCCTCGCCCAGGGCGGCGGGAACGGCTTCAAAGGCAGCGCACTCAATGCCGAAGGCATCGCCCTGATAAGCGGACTCCAGGCAGTGCTGGCGCCGGGGTCACCAGCTTCTCCGCCGGCGATATCATACTTGGCGGCGATGGCAGCGATGTCCTCATGGGTAAGGGCGGCGACGACATCATCGACGGCGACAAATGGCTCGACGTGCAGATCGGCGTGTACGCGGTTGGCGATGTCAACCACACCGGCACGCCGATTGCCCTGCACAAGAGCATGACGACGCTCTCCAGCGACATGTTCAACGGCATCATCAACCCCGCCCAACTCGGCATCGTCCGTAGAATAACGACGGATGGCGCGGATGCGGTAGCCGACATCGACACGGCCAAGTTCCAGGGCGGTCGTGGCGAGTACGCCTTCTCTGCCACCGCTGACGGGCAGGTCATCGTCACCCACGCTGTGGAAGATGCGCTGGACGGCACCGATCGCCTGCGCAACATCGAGAAGATTCAGTTCTCCGAGGGCAACGCGCTCAACATCATCGTCGGCACCCCTGGCAATGACGTCCCGCTCAATGGCACGGTGGACGACGACCTGATCCTCGGTCTTGCCGGCGCCGACACGCTCAATGGCCTGGCCGGCAACGACATCCTCGTCGGCGGCCCCGGCGCAAGACACCGCGATCAACGACGACGGACTTCAACACTGCGCCAGCGGACAATACAACACGGCACGCAACTGGGACCTCGACTGGGTCGAGACCGGCGACAACGGCGGCAGCGACCAAGGGCAGATCCGGATCGACGGCGGCAACAACGCTGCTCGTCTTCGTCGGCAGCGACGGCGGCCGAGCTTCAACGGCGCACAGATCACGCGCACAATGGACCTCGCCGGCGCGCGCCGGCCACTATCAGCTACACTCGCCCAAGCCGGATTCGATGCCGGCGAAGACCGTCACCGTGCTGTTCTCACCAAACGGGACGACCTTCGACGGTTCAGACGATCACCAGCGCAACACGCCAATGGCGACGATCGCCCAGCTCACCGGGCCGTTCACGGCTAATGCTGCGATCCGCTTCGTAGGTCTGCCAGGCAATGCAATTCGGCCGCTGATATCGTCACCATCGACAACCTCGCAATCAATTTCATGAACCCGAGCCTCAACACCGGCGTCGACACCCTCAACGGCGGCCTCGGCGACGACACCTACTCATTCGGCCTCGGCGACGGCAACGACGTCATCAACGAAGCCGTCAACGCTACCAGCGGCGGATCGGCTGATCGCATCTCGATCCTCGCGCCGAGCACGGGGACCGATCCCGAGACCGGCCTGCCGATACTGACGATCAACTCGCTCAACGCCTTCGACAACGATGGCGACAACGCTGACGGCGATCTGGTGATCAACTACACACTGCCCACCGGCACGGCCCAGACCATCACCGTGGCCGGGCACTATGACGGCGCAGTTGCGGGCACCGGCGTCGAGCGCATCAACTTCAACGGCGCCACCTACGCCGGCTACTTGCTCGGGCCGGACGACTACCTCGTCAGCCGGCTCGACATCAACCGCGATAGCGGCGGCGTGAACCTCTCCCTTTCGACCGCGAACAACTTCATCGCGGGCGAGGATGGGGTTGCCGACATCATCACCGGCGGCAGCGCCAACGACCTGATCTTCGGCGGCACCGGCGACAACGAACTCATCGGCGGCGACGGCGATGACTTGCTTGTTGGCGGCTCCGGCGCCGGTGACGACGACCTCCTCGACGGCGGCCTCGGGGCCGACACGATGATCGGCCTGGCGGGCAATGACGACTATGTTGTGGACGACCTCCTCGATGTCGTCGTGGAAGCCGCCGGAGCCGGGACCGACAGGTTCTGACCGAAATGGCCGCGCTCTCGATCGAGCTCATGGCCAACGTCGAGAACCTGACCTATACCGGGGTCGATGCCGATCCCTTCGTCGGCACAGGCAACAGCCTCAACAACGTCATCAGCGGCGGCGATCTGAACGACACGCTGAGCGGTCTTGCCGGCAACGACACGCTGGAAGGCGGCCTTGGCAACGACACGCTCATTGGCGGTGCCGGCGCCGACAACCTCGAAGGCGACGAAGGTGCCGACAATATGGCCGGCGGCGCCGACAACGATGTCTACTTCGTCGACGATGTCGGCGATGTGGTGAACGAAAACGCCGCCAACTCGACCGGCGTCGACCGGGTCGAATCGACCATCTCCTATACGCTGGGGATCGGGGTCGAAAATCTCGACCTCAACGGCGGCGACCCAATCAACGGCACCGGCAACGAGCTTGCCAACGTTATCAACGGCAATGACGACAACAATCAGCTGTTCGGTGGTGCCGGCAACGACACCCTCAACGGCAACGACGGCAACGACCTGATCGACGGTGGCCTCGGCAACGACATCATCACTGGTGGTGATGACAACGACACCATCATCGGCAACGCTGGCGACGACACGATCGATGTGGGCACTGGCTTCAACACCCTCGTCTACAACACCACCAACTTCGGAAACGACACGGTCACCAGCTTTGACTCGATAGGAGACACCGCGGCAACCCAGGACAAGATTGACCTGAGCGCCCTGGGCGTCACCGCCGCCAATTTCGCGACGCGAGTGAACATCGCGGACGTCGAGGATGGCGCAGTCGACGACACCCTGATCACCGTTGTCGATGGTGCCAGCACCGTGATCGGAACCATCCGGCTCGAGGAACTCGAGGCCACCGGCGTCAACGGCGTCACGATAGCCGACTTCACGCTGGCAGCAGCGGCGCCGGCCAGCCACCATCACCGGAACCAACGCTGCCAACACCCTCAACGGGGTGGGCGCCACCTCCGAGACAATCAACGCGCTTGGAGGCAACGACACCGTCAATGCCAATGGCGGCAACGACGTGGTCAACGGCGGTGAGGGCACCGACACGCTGAACGGTGGCGACGGCAACGACACGCTGAATGGCGGTGCCGGTAGCGACAGCGGCACCTACGCCGACAACTTCGACACAGCCTCCTACTCCAACAGCACCGGCACGGTTCTTTTCGCCGGAAGCTGGACTGAGACCAACGACAACGCCTCCCCGACTGGCGGGGGCGACATCGGCATCGATGGCGGCCGTCTCAGGTTCTTCGAAGGTATCGACGGCAACGAAATCATCCAGCGCTCCATCAGCCTGGCTGGCGCCACCGCCGCGACACTGACGTTCACCTACCAAGGCGACGACCTCGACGCCGGCGAAAGCGTCGTTGTCGAAGCGTTCAATGGGAGCATCTGGCAGACACTGGGGACCCTGGGCGGTGATGCCACGGCCAACTTCTCAGCGCCGCTCAATGCCGCCCATACGGCCATCCGCTTCCGTGCCGTGGGCACCTTCGAGGGCGGCGAGAACTTCTACATCGAGAATCTCGCGATTAACGCAACGGTGCCCGGCCTCAACGCTGGCGCGGACACCGTCAATGGCGATGCCGGGGACGACACGATCAACTGGAACGCCAATGCGGCGGCTCCGACCGACGGCCGCGACATCGTCAACGGCGGCACCGAAGGCGCCGTCGGCGACACCTTCGTGATCACCGGCAATGCGACCAGCGAGGTCTACAACATCTACACGCTGGCGGCCTGGGATGCGGTTGCCGGCAACGACCTCAGCAGCTTCGGCGGACGTACGCCGGAGATTGTCATTACCCGCGGCGGCACCGCTTTCGCCAATGTCATTGCGGAACTGAGTGAGATCGAGGAAATCCGCATCAACGGTGTCGATCCTTCGGGAACCGGTGGGGGCGCGGGAGCCGGCGACACCTTCGCAGTCTTCGGTGACTTCTCGGGTACCAGCCTGCGCCTCAACACCATCACCATCGATGGTCAGGCCGGTGACGACACCATCGACATCTCGGCTCTCAGCTCGGCCCACCGTATCGTCTTCAAGTCCAACGGTGGCAACGATACGATCATCGGGACCCTCCGTCCCCAGGACGTGATTGAACTGCCGGCCGGGGCGACTGCAGCGGACTACACGACCTCGACCGCGAATGGCGTCACTACCATGACCAACGGTGATCACAGCATCACCTACACCGCTGCGGGTGAGGGGCCGCAGGTCGGTCCTGGTGAAGAGCCGGGGCCTGGCGAAGTTAATCCGCCACCGCCCCCGCCACCTGCACCTCCGGCGGAGAGCGCTTCTACACCAAAGGTCGGTACGGCCCAGGCGGACGTCTTGCTCGGAACCGCGGGCAAGGACGACATGGTGGCCCTTGCAGGTGATGACGTGGTCATAGGTGCCGGAGAAGCCGACACGATCTTGGGCGGCGAAGGCGCGGACTTCATTAACGCCGGCGACGGGCGTGACATCGTCTTCTCGGGAACGGGCGACGACACGACGTTCGGTGGTGCAGACGCGGACTTGATTTACGGCGAAGCCGGCAGCGACCGGGTCTTCGGTGATGCCGGTGATGACATGATCAGCGGCGGAGCTGGCGATGACACGATCTTCGGTGGTGCCGGCAACGACGTGATCGTTGCAGAGACCGGCGACGGCAACGACGTCTACTTCGGTGATGAGGCGGGCGGTGGCAGCGGAGTCGACACTCTGAACATGTCAGCGATCTCGTCGGCAATCACCGTCGACCTTGGAAACGGCGGGATCAATGCCGGCTATGCCTCGAGCGCCAGTTCAGGAGCCGACACGCTCTGGGGCTTTGAGAACGTCGTCACGGGCTCCGGGGCCGACACGATTACGGCAAACAACGCGACGAATGTCATCGATGGCGGTGCCGGCAACGACACGTTCAAGTTCGCGTCCGCCGCGGCCGCGAACGGCGATACCATCGTCGGCTTCCAGACCGGCGATCGCATCGATGTCTCTGGTATCGACGCCAACGGCGGCAGTGCGGGTAATCAGGCATTCGCACTCGTCACTGGCTCGACCCTTAGCGGCCCAGGGCAGTTGATGGTTACCCACGAAACGCGTGCTGACGGCGATTACACCGTGGTGCACGGCAGCGTCGACGGCGACGCCGATGCCGAGTTCCGCATTAACATTGCTGGCACTCACAACCTGACGAGTACGGACTTCAACCTGTAAGCAGATGACGCAGGCGGGACGGGTGGGCCGGACAATCTCCGGCCCACCTTCCTCGGTTCCGCTCACAGGACATTGCTCATGAGTAAGCGCAACTCGGCCGCTACCATTCGTGCTCGGCGGGCAAAGCTGGAGGAGATCTCCAAGGGCTTTCGCGGCATCTTCATTTTCCTATTTTCCATGTCGGGCATTATCAATGTCCTGGCGCTGACTGGCTCGCTGTACATGCTGCAGGTCTATGACCGCGCGCTGACCGGTGGCAGCATTCCGACACTCTTGGCACTCTCGGCATTGGCCCTCGGCCTCTACTTTTTTCAAGGCATGTTCGACGTGATCCGCTCGCAAGTGCTGGTGCGCATGGGCGCGCGCCTTGACGCCAAGCTGGCGCCGCTGGCGCACCGCGTGGCAATCGACATGCCCCGTTTCGGCTTTTCAAACGCCGAGGCCCTGGAACGAGGGCGCGATGTTGATACGGTGCGCAGCTTCCTCGGGAGCCAGGGTCCAGTGGCGCTGTTTGATCTTCCCTGGATGCCCATCTTCCTCATTTTCGCTTACAGCCTGCACCCAATGCTGGGCGCTCTCACTTTCGGCGGCGCCTTTGTGCTCACCATGCTGACGATAGCCACCGAGCTTAGGACGCGGCGGCTGAGCAGCGCCACGCACCAGGCGGTCATCGCTCGCAACTCCGTCGCTGATTCCAACGCGCGCAATGCCGAGATTCTCAAAGCGATGGGAATGTCCGGTCGCGCTGTGGCGCGCTTTAACCAAGCCAATGGCGAACATCTGGTGCTGCAAACCCGCACCAACGATATCAGCGGCACCTTCGGCGCGATTTCACGCGTTCTGCGCATGATCCTGCAATCGGCGGTGCTCGGGTTGGGCGCCTATCTGACCATCGCCGGAGAACTCACCGCCGGCGCCATCATCGCCGCAACGATCGCAGCATCCCGCGCTTTGGCGCCGATCGATCTCGCCATCGGCAACTGGAAAGGCGTCGTGGCGGCACGAACTGCGCTCCACCGGCTGCGCGAGACGGTCGTTGCGCTGGCAGAGGCAGAACAGCCGATTGAGTTGCCGCCTCCCAGAGCGAGTTTTAAGGTCGAAAAGATCACCGTCGCCGCCCCGAGTTCCGGCCGTGTCCTTTTAAGCGAGGTCGGCTTCGAGCTAACGGCGGGCGACGGCCTCGGCATCATCGGCCCGAGCGGTGGCGGCAAAACCACGCTGGTGCGCGCGCTGACAGGGATATGGCCGGTCCTGCGCGGCCATATACGGCTCGACGATGCGGAGCTCACTCAGTGGGACGAGGAAGCTCTCGGCGGCTACATCGGCTATTTGCCCCAGGAAGTGGCCCTGCTCGACGCTTCGATTGAAGAGAACATCTCGCGCCTGGCAGAAAAGCGTGATGCGGGGAAAGTCATACAGGCCGCCAATGCCGCAGGCGTCCATGAGATGATTGTGCGCCTGCCGGAGGGCTATCAGACCCAGCTCGGGCCGCAGGGAGCTGCCCTCTCGGCGGGGCAACGCCAGCGCATTGGCCTAGCCCGCGCTTTATACGGCGATCCCTTCATGGTCGTTATGGACGAGCCAAACTCGAACCTCGACGCCGAAGGAGAAACTGCTTTGACGCGCGCGATCAAGCAAATCCGCCAACGTGACGGCATTGCCATCGTGATAGCCCACCGGCCGAGTGCGCTGGCAGCCGTGGATCTCCTCGCCGTCGTGCAGGGGGGCCGGATGACAGCGTTCGGTGCGAAGCAGGACATCTTGGCTCAAATGAATCAGCCAGAGGGCGTAGCAGCCAGTGTTGGTCGGCCGCCCATGAGATTGAGTATGCCCGCATGATCGAAGCCAAGGGAACGCGCGAGGAAACGGTTAGTCCAACGGAAGCGCGAGACCGTTATGTTCTCCAAGATGCCGGGCGACGCGCCAGACTCCCAGTTGTATTGGGCTTATTTCTGGTCGGGGTGACAGCTTACCTGAAATCCGCGCTCTCAAACGGAAACGAGCAGGCGTCAGACGATGTTAAGGAGCCAGCGCAGGTTCAGCCCGAAGAGCTGCCGCTGGCGCTCAACGACATCTTTGTTGACGTGCACGATGAGCGACCTGAAGCAACTCCATTTGAGTTGGCTGATTCTACAGCGTTCGACTACTCCGACGTAAAAGGCTCATCGACACCAATTTCGCTTGGTGAGGTGCTTGCATTCCGGCCGCCGGCCGAAAAGGGCAGCCTCAGCCAGCCAAGTATCAGCACGGCGTCCGCCGCCGTTCTCCAATTCCCCATTAGCAAGATGCCGAATAGCGCAGGGAACGCGTCTGGCAGCGCCAGCCCCAATCCGGGTTCAACTGCTCCCGGTGGTGACGAAGATTCCGTCGACGACGATCCTGATGCGAGACCGCCGCAAAGCGATAAGAACAGAGCCCCGCGGTCTACAGGACCTGTTTACCTGAGCGACGTATCCGGGTGCGCGGCTATTTTGATCGCGGTCAGCGATCTGCTGCGCAACACCTCCGACCCTGATGGAGATCCGCTCACCATACGCAATCTGCAGGTTTCCGCGGGGACGCTTACACAATCCGACGGCGGGTGGCTGTTTGCCCATAACGCTGGAGACCTTGGCGACGTGACTGTCACGTACGAAATCAGTGACGGTGCAGTCTCAATCGCGCAAACCGCTCATTTTGCCATCGTTCGCGCGCCGCCGATCATCGGAACGGCAGGAGATGACAATCTGCTTGGCACCCTATGCGGGGACCACATGGATGCCGGCGACGGCGATGACAATGTCGACGGGCGTGACGGCAACGATAACATTGGTGCGGGGGCTGGAAACGACCATGTATTTGGCGGAGAAGGGCATGATACGGTTTTCGCCGCTGCTGGAGCTGACATTGTGTTCGGCGGTAGTGGCGACGATAACATTTTTGGAGGCGATGGCGACGACCGCCTATTTGGGGGGCTGGGCGACGATGTACTATTCGGCGACGCCGGCAATGACATTATAGAGGGCGGCGAGGGCAACGACGCTCTGCTGGGAGGCGATGGCCACGATATCGTCAAAGGCGATGAGGGCCGTGATGCCCTTCATGGGGGCGCCGGCCATGACACCATGGACGGGGGCGCGGGCAATGACGTCGTTTTCGGAGAATCCGGCGACGATGTGGCCGACGGTGGCGATGGCGACGATGTCCTGTCGGATGGCGAGGGAAAGGACGATGCGCGGGGTGGGGCCGGCGATGATCTGATCCTCGTCAGCCTCGATGCCGCCGACGACACTTTCGATGGAGGAGATGGCAACGACACGCTCGACATCTCCGAGGCTTCACAAAGTGTTTCGATCGATTTGATGCGCGGCGTGGCAGAGGGCGCCGAAATTGGTAGCGATAGTGTCGCTGGCATTGAGCGCATCATCGGCGGTGCCGGCAGCGATCAGATCACAGGGAGTGCAGGCGATGAGGCGCTTGCCGGCGGCGCCGGCGACGATACCCTCTGCGGCGAAGCTGGTGCTGACGTGCTCGAAGGTGGCGAGGGCTGTGACCTTCTTGTGGTGTCGCTCGATGATGCCAACGACGTTTATGACGGTGGCGCTGACGACGACACTTTGGATTTCTCGCTGGCAACCATGCGGATCGAAGTGGATTTCACTTCGGGCAAAGCCAGCGGCGATGAGATCGGCTCCGACACCATCCGCAATCTCGAGAAGGTACTCGGCGGGCAGGGTGATGACTTTTTCATTATCGGTGATACGCACACCATCTTGAACGGTGGCGGTGGCGCCGACACCTTCGTCTTCCAAGCCATTGTAGCTAATTCAGACATCTCGGAGGTCGTGCATGAAATTCTCGATTTCATGGTCGGCGACCGCATCAATATCGAACGCTTCGAGCTCTTTAAAGAAGAATCCGCTGAGAACCTATTCGAGCAGCTCTATGGGGAGGGCCGCGAAACGGAAGGCCTCATCCGCGTGCGGCACGACAAATTGGCAGACGTCGACCGGACGATCATCGAGGCAGATCTCGACCGGGACGACGCCTACGAAATCTCCATCAGTCTGCTCGGGCATCACTCGATGTCCGTGCACGAGATAACCGCATAGGTCACAACAAGACCGAAGCGTCAGCGCGACCCAAGGATAAAAAATCTCATGTCCGCAAGACAACCAGATGGACTCCCGCCCGCCACGAGCATTGGAACGCCGCGGCTCAACGATGCCCAGAGCGGGTTCGGGATGCGAACCCGTATGATCGCCGGCGCCGGCCTGGCAGCGGCGCTTCTTATCGGTTGTGGCGGATGGGCAGCCATGGCGCACCTCGACGGGGCGGTCATCGCCAATGGGTCCGTCAAGGTCGACCGCAACCTAAAGGCCATCCAGCATCGCGACGGGGGCATCGTCAAAGCGATCAGCATCCGTGAAGGCGACACCGTCCGGAAGGGCCAGGTGCTCATTGCGTTGGAGGATGTGCAAACGCGGGCCGAGCTATCGATCGTGCGCTCCCAGGTTTCCGAATTGACTGCCCGGCGCGCACGGCTGCTGGCGGAGCGCGATACTCTTGAGCGTATCCCGTTCCCGCAGGATTTTGCCGATGCGGGGCCCATTTTGGCGGCGCTCATCAACGGTGAAACGCGACTGTTCGAAGGTAACCGCACAAACAGGCGGAGCCAGACAGAGCAGCTAGAGTTCCAAGTCACGCAGCTTGGCGAGGAGCTTAGAGGGCTCGAAGCACAGCTCAAGGGCAAGGTGAGCGAGCTCGTTCTTGTCGAAGCGGAGCTGGCCAAGCTGAAGCCGTTGTTCAGCAAAGGTTTGATCGAAAGCACACGCATTTATTCGACGGAGCGAGAGTTGGCGAGGATGATCGGCGAGCGGGGTGGTATCGAGGCTTCTATAGCGCGGGCTAAGGCGCGTACAAGCGAGATCCGGGTACAGGTCATCGCGATTGAGCAAAATGCGCGCACAGAAGCGCAGCGCGAGCTTAGCGAGGTGGATGCAAAGTTATCGGAGGCGAGTGAGCGGCGCGTCGCCATCGAAGATCGTCTGGCGCGCACTGATATTCGTGCCCCGATCGATGGAACAGTCAACGAGCTGTCTGTGCACACCCTCGGAGGCGTCATCACCCCTGCCGAGCACCTAGCGACCCTGGTACCTGACGGCGCCACTTTGAAAATTGAAGCAAAAATTTCGCCGGCCGACATCGACCAGGTATCCGTGGGGCAGCCGGCGCGTTTGAAGTTTTCGACCTTCAACCGCAGCATCACGCCAGAATTTCATGCCCGCGTGTCATATGTGTCGCCGGCGACTTCACGGGATCCTGCCACCAATCAAAATTACTATACTGCCGAGCTTGAGATTACGGATGGTTTGGAAAAGCTCGGAGACCGCAAGCTGAAGCCCGGAATGATGGTGGACGTATTTATCACCACCGAACAGCGCACCGCGATGTCCTACCTCATTAAGCCGCTCACAAACTCATTCGGTCGCGCGTTCCGGGAGGAGTAACCTGCCCTTAGCTCCATCACTGATTAACGAAACATTAAATTTCTATTAGGCCCGCCCCTGCGTTTTATCTACTATACAAACAGTCACCAATTTTTAACAGGATTCCATGGAACGAATATCCATTGTCCTTGTCGACGATCAGCCAATTTTCGTCGAAGGGTTCCGACTTCTTTGTGACCGCAACGCTGATTTTTACCTTGCGGCGGCAGTCGGAGAGATAAACAACTTGCACGCCATTGTTGCAGGTTGTGTCCCGAACATCTTGTTCATGGATGTAGCTAATCCTAGCGTTTCGATTAATCAAATCAGTTCGATCTCAAAAACCTTCCCGACGGTGAAACTTGTGGCGCTCACAGGAGCGCGTAGCATATCTCTTGCCATTCAAACGCTCGATGCAGGCGCGTTTGGATATATCCTAAAACAAAGTTCGGCCGAAGAGCTCACCCTCGCTATTCAATCGATCTCGCGGGGCGAGAAGTTCATAACGCACGGGTTTTCAAATGCGCTGGTAAGTGCGTTACAAGATGAAGCTGCTCGAAAGAAAGCTGCTCTGGCGATCAAATTGAGTATTCGCGAGAACCAGATTGCGCGATTGTTGATGGCTGGAAAAACCAACAAAGAGATTGCTTATTGTCTGAGGATTTCTGAAAGGACGGTCAAGCACTATTTGACCGTAATGATGCAGAAACTTAATGTACGCAATCGGACCGAAGTCGCGATCGCCGCTCAGGCTTTCGACCAGGGCGAACGCAATTCCGAACTCGTCCATTAGCGGCCATAAACGTGGTGACTTGTATTCAGTCGACAGCAACGGCCATCGGCAGCTTCTCCACATCGTCTTCACGCATAGAGCACAGATCAAGACCTCCGCCCCTCGATCGAAGTAGCGGTCATCGGTGAGCCATGCGTACAGCGCGCGGCTATGGCGCCCCTAGTGGCGACGACGTTTGTGGTCAGCGCGGGGCACGCGGTAGCCGCAGCAGGATGTGCCTACGCACTCGGCTATCTCACGCGGTTCGCACTTCTCTAATGCAAGCTGTCGGGTGGGTTGGATGGTGCACCTGGCTGTGACTGGTTCAGCGCGCACCCGCCCGGCTGGGGCTCATTTGTGCCACCTGTACGTAATGGCACCAACTATTCACTCACGAGCGTTTTTTTTCGCCGGCAGAATTTTGGTTCCGTTGACCCCCAACGGGAGGAGACGTCCCCGTCTTGTCAGAGCGCCGACCATCCCTCGGCTCCCGGGTCGGCGCTCCCCACTTTTGGCAAGCGCCATGACGGACGGCAAGAACGGCCGATTATTCCCTGATAGCGCCCGTTACATAGAACATCAGCTACTCGTCGCTCGGCTGCGGGCGGGCAGCGAGCAAAGCCTGCCGCTCTCGCAGCGGCGGCGTATGTTGGTAACGAGGTGGATCGAGATGATCGAGCGCGAGCTTAAGCGGTTGGGTGAGAAGCCTGGGTGATCGCGAAAAGAAAGAGGATGTTCGGATCGCGGCTGAGGTTCTGCGTTGAGCATGTGAATGACAAAAGGCCCCGGATTACCGGGGCCAGGCAGGGGAAACAATATGAGAGCGGTCGGCCGACATGGCGCCCGATTGCTGCGACCTTCAAGTCTTAGCTGACGCCAACGTTAACGGAGCCCTTGTGAAGCCGTGTCGCCGCAAACGTACTATTTCGGACAAACTCCCAATTTGAAGGAGGAAATGATCAGTTTTAGTATTTGAGGCTGGTAAACGGGGAGCCGGAGTCGCCTGCCATGCGTGAGCGACCGAACGCGGTGCTCAACAGCAGCGAGTTGTTAGATCTTCAACTGTGTACCAAACTGTGTGCGCCGAGCTAGAGATCCTCGTCGACGACGACTGGCGACGCGAAGAAGTCGCGGCCACCGTGATGAGATTGGCTAATGCTGGCGAACGCGACCCGCGCGCGATACATCAGCGAGCGGTCATGCTGTTGACGAACCGCTGAGCGACCACTGGGGTGCAGATCGCCGGTGACGGTCTTTGAGTGTGCTGCGCGTCACGGATTTTCCGTTTCGAGCGCGACGGCAAGCAGCCGGTCCTGATTGCGCTCACCGGGATGACGGCGGCCACGGCTCGGCCCTTGGCATCGACCGCCACCAATTACCATGTATCGCCGCGCGCCGAGATCCTCGACGTTCCTGAAGCGAAACCGGTTGACTGACAGATGTCCGCTTTGGGGTCATAAGCGGACGTCGTCGCTCAGCGCGCTGCACGTCTGCTTTGGCCAGCAGCGGACGTCATCAAGGCCGATGCCGCACTTTAGCTGGATTCCCAACAAGCAGACGGCACGCAACTGCACACTGTGGCATCCCTCTGCCGCTGTATGAATTTTTGGGACAACTGCTTGGGTCAAAAATGGCAGCGGTTGGGTCAAATTAGAAAATTCACTTGCTCTCCAAGAGCATGACTTCATTGGTGAAATTTCATTCACCCTTAGGTCTATGTGGTTGCATCCAGCCCTTGAGCCAGCGTATGCGTTGGCCCTTCCAGACGCGAAACGTCGGCGGCGCCTCCTCCCACGTCGTCGACGGCAGCACACCGACGTGCCAGCCGTTACGCGCTAAGCGGATGCCGAGGTCCGCGTCCTCGGTGACGTTGTAAGGATCCCAGCCGCCAACCGCGTCGAGCACAGCGCGCGGGAAATGGTTCGACGTGCCGCCGAGCGGCACCGGCAAGCGCAGCCGCTCGAGCGCCGGCAGGATGCAGTCGAACAGCGCGGTGTATTCGACGGTGAACTGGCGCGTGAACCAAGTCGCATCCGAGTTGTAGATGTTGAGCTGCGCCTGCAGACAGCCGATGCGCTCGGCACCGGAATTGAGCGCTGCCAGCGCGCGGCGAAGCTGGTCGGGCTCGGGTTGCGTCCTCGGCATCGTAGACGACGACATAGTCGCCTTGCGCGAACTGCAGCGCGTACTGGATGGCGCGCGGCTTGGTGCGCGGCTCGCCATCGGGGACGACGAGGACCTGCATGTGCGGGTCAAGAGCAGCGCAGCTCAGGGCCGCCTGGGTCTCGTCGTCGGCGCACTCGACGACGAGCATCACTTCCAGCCGCTCGGCCGGATAGTCGAGCGCGCGCAGCGAAGCCAGGAGCTGCGGGACGACGCTCGCCTCGCGCAATAGCGGAACGAGCACCGTGTAGACGGGCAATTGCGGTTCGGTCCAAACGACCGGCTGCGCAGGCCTCCGGCAAAGGATGCGCAAGTTGCCACAGCGCCACCATGCGCAGCACGACGACGCACAGGAACGGCACCGCCATGATGGCGAGAAGCGCGATCAACGTGGTTTCCGGCGCCAGCGCCACGCCGAGGCACAGGAACATCAGCGCCGCCGCCAGCACACGCCGTTGCCAAGCCCATAGGCCCGTCGCGGCAGAAAGTTCGGGGCTTCGCGATCGCAGCCCGAAAACGGCTTCGTCCAGCCGCCGCGCGTTCTCGGCAGCCGTTTCTATGGCGGACGCAATGTCGCCGCTCACGCCAGCAGATATGCCGCGCTGTTGCGCAGTTGAGATACTCGGCACGCTGGCCCTCCCCCCGGTGGGCCGACGATCATCTTGCCATAGTGTTGGGTTTCACCATAGTGGGCGCGATTCAGCCTGCCCGCTTCGCGGATTCGACCGGCAATGCCTCCAAACAGATCTCCGGCCCCGACATTTTCATCCGTCCTGCGCCAGCTAGCGGCTGCGGTCTTCGCGCCTGCTCGCTGTGCTGGCCCTGGCGCCGGTGGTCTCGATCGCCCAGGAGGCGGCGCCCACCGAGGAGGTTCCGACCGCGACGCAGGCTGATGCCGACGAGCCGACGAAACGCGTCGTGGTGCGCTTCCTGACCGAAGGCGACTTCCCGCCCTTCAACTTCTACGACGAGGACGGCACTCTCGTCGGTTTCAATGTCGATCTGGCGCGCGCCATCTGCATGGAGCTCAATACCGCCTGCGATATCAAGGTACGCCCTTGGGGCGAGCTGCTGCTGGCGCTGCGCCGCGGCGAGGCCGACGCGGTGATCGCGGCGCACGCGGTGACGCCCCAGTCGCTGGCGGAGGTCGATTTCACCGACCGCTATTTCCAGACGCCCGGGCGCTTCGCCGCACGGCGCGGCGGCGAGCAGATAGAGATCACCCCCGAGGCGCTGGAGAGCAAGCGCATCGGCGTCGCCAAGAACACGGCGCACGAAGCGTTCCTACTTGCCTTCTTCCGTTCGAGCGCCATTCAGGCCTACGAGAATGCCGACCTCGCCCGCGACGCGCTCATCCAGGGGCAGGTCGACTACATCTTCGACGACGGCATCGGGCTCGTCTTCTGGCTGCACGGCACCGCCTCGAAGCGCTGCTGCGAACTTAAGGGCGGCCCGTACCTCGAGCCGAAGTTCTTCGGCGACGGCATCGCCATCGCCGTCCCCAAGACGAACTCGCAGATCAAGACCCTGATCAACGGCGCGCTCGCTCAGCTGCGCTCCAATGGCCGCCTCGACGAGCTCGTCGAGCGCTATTTCCCCGTCAAAGTCTATTGAATGCGGCCGTGCAGGGCCGCTGACCGTCACCGCCCGGCAACCAATTAACCACGAATGCCGTGGTCAGCAGGGCGACTGTCACAATACTGCAAACTGAATCCGGTCATTGGAGCCCATCGAATGCAAAGGAGCCCTTGCTTCTCAAAGGGATGGGCATGGTCCACTACCGCACGCTGTTCATATCCGACGTCCACCTCGGGACGCGGGCAGCTCAGGCCAACCTCCTTCTGGACTTCCTGAAGGAGACCGAGGCCGACACGATCTACCTCGTCGGCGACATCGTCGACTTCTGGCGCATCCGCCGCGGCGCCATCTGGCCGCAATCGCACAACGACGTGTTGCAGAAGCTGCTGCGCAAGGTGCGCAAGGGCACGCGCGTCGTATTCATTCCCGGCAATCACGACGAGGGCGTGCGCCAGTACTGCGGCCAGCACTTCGGCGGCATCGAGATCGAGCACCAGACGGTGCACACGACGGCCGACGGCAAGCGCTACCTCGTCATCCACGGCGACGAGTTCGACGTCGTCGTGCGCTATGCCAAGTGGCTCGCCTTCCTCGGCGATCGCGGCTACGAGCTGGCGCTGTGGATGAACCATCCGCTGAACTTCATCCGCCGCCGCTTCGGCCTCGGCTACTGGTCGCTGTCGGCGCACCTGAAGCTGCGCGTGAAGACGGCGGTGAACTTCATCGGCGAGTTCGAGAAATCGCTGTCGGACGAAGCGCGGCGCAACCGCGTCGACGGCGTGATCTGCGGTCACATCCACCACGCCGCCTCGCGCCACATCGACGGCGTGCACTATCTCAACACCGGCGATTGGGTGGAAAGCTGCACGGCCATCGGCGAGAATGCGGATGGCACGTTCGAGCTCATCCGCTGGCACGATGTCGTAAAGGCGCGCGAGCGCGAGACGACCGAGCAACTGGCTGAAGCCCTTCAGGTCGCCTGATGCGCATTCTCGTTGCGACGGACGCTTGGCACCCCCAGGTGAACGGCGTCGTACGCACATATGAGCGGCTCGCCGTCGAGCTGGCGGCACTCGGCGTCGAGATGACGGTGCTGGCGCCGCACGAATTCCACACGCTGCCCTGCCCGACCTACCCCGAGATACGGCTGGCGCTCCCTGGATTGCGCCGCATGGCGCAGCGGTTCCGCGCCGTGCAGCCGGATGCCGTGCACATTGCCACGGAGGGCCCCATCGGCTGGATGGCGCGGCGGTATTGCCGCGCGCACCGCATCCGCTTCACCACCAGCTTTCACACGCGTTTTCCTGAATATCTGAGCCAGCGCTTCGCCATTCCCACTGGGTGGACGTCGGCGGTTCTGCGCCGTTTCCACAACGCCGGCGCGGGGCTGATGGTGGCGACGCCCTCGCTCGGCCGCGAGCTCGAAGCGCAAGGGTTCGAGCGCGTGCTGCCGTGGACGCGCGGCGTCGATACCGGGCTGTTCCGGCCGCGCCCGGTGCGGCTGTTCGGCGAAGGCCCGGTGTTCCTCTACGTCGGTCGCATCGCGGCCGAGAAGAGCATTGCAGCGTTCCTCGACCTCGATCTGCCCGGCCGCAAAGTGGTGGTCGGCGGCGGCCCGCAGCTCGAGGAGCTGGCGGCGAAGTATCCTGGCGTGCTGTTCACCGGCAAGCAGACGGGCGAGGCGCTGGCCGAGTGCTACGCTTCGGCCGACGTGTTCGTTTTCCCGAGCCGCACCGACACGTTCGGCATGGTGCTGCTCGAAGCCATGGCGTCGGGATTGCCGGTCGCGGCGCTTCCCGTGTGCGGGCCGCAGGACGTGGTGACGGCAGGCATCACCGGGGTGCTGTCGCATGACTTGCGTGGAGCCGCGCTGGCGGCCCTCTCGCTCGACCGCACGCGCGTGCGCGCCAAGGCAGCGGAATACAGCTGGGAGAACGCGGCGCGGCTGTTCCTCGCCAACATCACCGGCGCCTGCCTCAACGATCGCGCACGCGCGCAGGTCGCGCGCAAACTGCCGCTGGCCAAGACCTCGCGGCCGCCGCAGGCGCGCGTCTGATTTTACGATTTTCCGGCTGGGCGCTCGTTGCCGGCTTTGGTGTAGGCCGGCGGCACGTAGAAATTCAGCGTCTTCAAGTGGCCGCGGCCGGTGTTGCGGATCTCGTGTTTCTCGCCGCGCTCGATGAGCACCAATGCGCCAGGGCCGAGCTGTAGCTTCTTGCCGCCGATGCTCGCCTCGCCGCGGCCCGACACGACGAACATCCACTGATCGGCGCCACGGTGACGGTTATCCGGGCCGCCTTCCTTGCCGCCCGGCGCGATGGTCATCTGCGCCGCCTGCGCTCGCTTGTCGTCGATGGCGACGCGAAAACCTTGTCTGAAATTGAGCTGCTTGCGCTTCATGCCGACATGCCTTGGCGGTCGTTGATGCACGTGAAACGTCGGCTGCAGCTTAGGCGTTCCGGGGCTTATTCCTCGGCGGCCTTATCAGCGGCGAACTCGGCCTCCAGCGCCTTCTCGAGCGCCACGAGATCCTGCGGCAGCGGCATGCCGTACGCCTTGAGCTCGTTCAGCTTTTCCATCAGCTGAAGGTACAGCTCATGGCGGTCCTGCGGCTCATTCTGCATACGCGTCATCAACAGACCGAGCTCCGCTTTGACTTCCTCGAATGCCATGTGCCGTTCCTCGCTTCTCAAGTTGCGGGCTGTCCCGGAGGATATATGGAGCGCGGTTACCCACTACTCCACCGGAAAATCGAAATAGGTGCCCGGGTAGGGCTCTCCCCTGAGGGTGTAGTGCCACCATTCGCTGCGGTTATTGATGAAACCGCACTCCCGCATGAACGCACGCAGCAGGTTCCTGTTGGCGCGTTGCGCTTCATTCACCTTGGGCGAGGCCGTGTGCGACAGGGTCGAGAAGCAGTCGAACCCGGTGCCCATGTCGGCACTGCCGTCGTCGGTCCGCGTGCCTGACCTTGAGTCGCAGGCGCGGATCGCGGACGCGCCCGGATCGAACGGTGTCTGCGGCGCCGACAGCGGCACGAGCGTGACGTCGACGGTGCTCCCGCGGCTGTGGCCGGAACGGACGGCGATGTAGTTGTCGCGGAACAGTGAGCGCTTGTCGACGTCGGGGTAGAACTCGGTCTTCTTCTTCTGGTCGCGCAGGTCGCGGCCCCAGGCGACGAACGCGTTGACCGCCCTTTGCGGGCGATAGCAGTCGTAGACCTTCAGCACGTAGCTTCGCGCGCGCAGCTTGTCGGCCGCGCACTGCAGCGCCTTCGCGGCCGGGCGCGTCAGCAGGCAGCGCGCGGCCTTGTAGCCGGGGATCGGTCGGCCGACGAAATTGTGCGCCGTCGTGTAACGCATCTCGACGACGAGATCGGGGATGAGGGCCCTGGCGTCTACGAATCCGCGCGGCGGGTCACCTGCATGCACCGACGGAGCCGCGAGCAGGACGACAGCGGCAGCCAGTGCGCTTCGCATTTGCAATGAGCCTATCCGGCCTTCTGATAGGTGCCGATGATTTGCGCTTCCGCCAGCACGTGACCCTGCATGGCTGCCACGACGTCGGCCTTGGTCGCCGCCGACAGACCTTCGAGCTTGGCATCGAGCGCATACAGCTTGAAGAAGTAGCGGTGCCGCCCGATGGGCGGACACGGGCCGCCGTAGCCGGTACGCTTCCAGTCGTTGAGGCCACTCTTGGTGCCGGCCGGCAGCGCCACCATGCCCTCGACGATCTCGGCCGTATCGGGCGGCAAATCGAACAACACCCAGTGCACATAGGTCATCCTCGGAGCCTTGGGGTCGGGCGCGTCCGGGTCGTCGACGATGAGCACGAGGCTCCTGGCGCCTTGCGGCACGCCCGAGAAATTAAGCGGCGGCGACAGATCCTCGCCCTCGCAGGTGTACTTCTGCGGAATCTCATCATTGTCGGCGAACGCGGACGACGTGATCTTCAGGGCCATCGGTTGCCTCAGAACAGCTTGAGCCCCGGCGGCAGCGGCAGCCCGCCCGCCATCTCCTGCATCTTCGCCTGCAGCTGAACGTCGACCTTGCCCTTGGCGTCCGCCGCGGCGGCGACGATCAGATCCTCTAGGATCTCTGCCTCCTCGGGCTTCACCAGGCTCGGGTCGATACGCACTTTCTTCATGTCGCCCTTCCCCGTGAGCGTCACTTTGACGAGGCCGCCGCCGGACTGGCCGTCAATCTCCATGCCGGCGAGCTCGTCCTGCATCTGCTGCACGCGGGCCTGCATCTCGCCCACCTGCTTCATCATGCCCATCAGGTCCTTCATGCGCTCAGCTCTCCAGTTGCTTCGTCAGCCGGTGCCGGTCTCGTCGCGTGGCGGCGCGATCAGCTCGCGTATTTCAGCGATCTTGGCGTCAGGGAATTGATCGAGCACCGCCTTTACCGCGGGATGCGACTTGAGCTGCTCGAGCTCGGCCGCCTCCCGTTCGCGCCGTGCCTCGCCACGCGGGCGCTCGCCCGCTGCCTTCGACAGTACGACCACCCACTTGCGCGACGTCCAGACATTGAGCTTCTCGCGCAGCTCGTTGGCGATATGCGGCGGCGCGCCCGGCAGAAGGAAGAGATCGATCGAGCCGGCGGTGTGATCGAATTTCACGAGGCTGACGCGATCTTCCAGATGCACCTTCAACATCATATCGCGGCGCTCGCCGGCGAGTGCGAGGACTTCGTCGAACGAGCGCGGATCGGCAAACAGAGTGGGCGCCGGGGCATCGTCGTCGGGCACGACGTCGCCGAAGGAAGCATCATAGTCCGCATCGAAGCCCAGATCTTCGTCGTCAATTGGGGGCGGTGAAGCCGAAGCGGGCGCTGCCGCGGCCGGTGGCGCAGCGGCAGCGGCGTCCGGTTGCGTCGGTGAGATCCGGTTGAGTGGCGCATCGCGAGCGCCGCCGTTGTCGGCCGGCGCAGGCTTGCCGCTACGCGCCAGCGAGCCTTCGCCGCCGAGCAGACG
Organism: uncultured Alphaproteobacteria bacterium; assembly: GCA_963831175.1. Lineage (GTDB taxonomy): Bacteria > Pseudomonadota > Alphaproteobacteria > Rhizobiales > Hyphomicrobiaceae > Hyphomicrobium_A. Next base: position 34,263 of record CAWHOZ010000022.1, read on the forward strand.
GATAACCTCGTCCGGCGCCGGCAGGTCGGCGGTGTAGGCGAGGCGGATCAACACCATCTCGGCCGCGGCGCGCGGGTTCGCCGCCTTGGCCGTCTCCTCGCCGCCCTTGAGCAGCATCTGCCAGGCGCGCGACAACAGCGGCGTCGACAGCTTCCCGGCAATGGCGGAGGCGCGGCGCTTCTCTTCGGCGCTGAGGCCCTCGCTGCCGGCGTCGCCGCCGACGGCTTTGACGCGCGCCGCCGCATGCACCGCCTCGGCAAGGTCGCCGAGCAGTTGCACGGGCTCGGCGCCGTCGCGATGCAATTCGTCGAGCGAGGCGAGCGCCGCCTTGGCGTCGCCGCGGAACACATGCTCCAGCAAATCGAAGACGCGGCCGCGGTCGGCGAGGCCGAGCATGTCGCGCACCGTTTCGGCACGCACCTGCCCCTCGCCCATGGCGATCGCCTGATCGAGCAGCGAAAGCCCGTCGCGCACCGAGCCTTCGGCGGCGCGCGCGATGAGCGCCAGCGCGTCGTCCTGCGCTGTGGCCCCTTCGCTGGCGACGATCTTGGAGAAATGCGCGGACAAGCTCCGGCACGTCGACGCGGCGCAGATCGAACCGCTGCGTGCGCGACAGCACCGTCACCGGCACCTTGCGGATCTCGGTCGTCGCGAAAATGAACTTCAGGTGCTCGGGCGGTTCCTCGAGCGTCTTCAGGAGCGCGTTGAACGCGCCCTTCGACAGCATGTGGACTTCGTCGATGATGAAGACCTTGGTGCGCGCGATGATCGGCTTGTAGCGCGCGCTCTCGATCAGCTCGCGGATGTTGTCGACGCCGGTGTTGGAGGCGGCGTCCATCTCGATGACGTCGGGATGGCGGCTTTCCATGATCTCGGCACAGTGCTGGCCGAGCTCGGGCAAATCGAACGTCGGCGCCTTGACTGTCTCGGTCTCGTAGTTGAGGGCGCGGGCGATGATGCGCGCCGTCGTCGTCTTGCCGACGCCGCGCACGCCGGTGAGCATGTAGGCTTGCGCAACGCGGCCCGAGGCGAACGCGTTGCGCAGCGTCTTGACCATGGCCTCCTGGCCAATGAGGTCGTCGAACGTCTGCGGCCGGTATTTGCGGGCGAGGACGACATACGGCTTTGGCGCGCCGCCGTCGGTCGTGGACTTCGCACTATCGGATTTCTTTTTTGCCATGACCCTGCCTTAGGCCCGCAGGGCCTCGGGCCGCAAGTGGACCCGCGACGAGTCGCGCCCTCGCGGAGGACCAGCTCGCCGCGGGGCTGGCGAGCGAAACGGTCCGTGAGCGAAATAAAGAGGAGGCTGACGAACGACCCGCGTCCTGATCGTTAGGGCTGCTTCCTTCCGGACCTGACCCGGTTGGCGAGGGATGCGTCCGACGCCAACCTCCCGGGCCGATTATGGGGGGTGCGGCCGCGCGTTACAACCCTCCCAAAGCCACGCACGAACACCTTCTGCGCTCTGTCATTTTTCCGCTCTAGGATCGGCGCACAAAGGGTTCGGCGCGCCCTTTGGCGCATTTGGAACGCATATTTGACAGCACGCTCAGGCGCCCAATAGGCTGCGAGCGCATTCCTTCGGGGGGACGATTGCACATGAGGCATATTGCGGGGGTGTTGGCGTTCGTTTGCGCAGTTGCGTGCCTTGCAGCCACATCATCGGCGCGCGCCGCCTGCCCGGCCAGCGATGATCTCGACATCCAGCTGCGCGACAAGGAAGTGCAGCGTCAGCTCATTCTCTCGGGTTTCCTCGCCGCCGAGATCGGGCGCTCCAACGAGCGCATGCTGCGCGCTTCCATCATGGACTTCCGCGCCGCCAACAATCTTCCCGGCACCGAACAGGATGTGCTGACCGAAGCCGAGTGCGACATGCTCAAGCACAACAACAACGCGGTTTACGCGTTCATCGGCTTCAAGCAGGTCATCAACCCGGTCAACCAGCTGAAGATGACGTTCCCGGCGGGGCTGCTTCCTCCCGAGGCGAAACCATCGACCGAAAGCTGGCAGGAATACGAGAATCCGGCCGTGAGCCGCGTCGGCATCGACGTGTTTCGCGTTTCGGGGCGCGAGTCTTCGACCAGCTCGTTCACACGCGGATACACGTCCTACAACGGTCTGACGCTCACCTACATTCACAACTCGGGCTCGGAGACCATCGCCGAAGGCTCCGGTAGCCGCTGGGGCTCGCGCTACTACTTCCACAACATGACGTTCGAATATCAGGGTGGCCAGCGCGGCATCTACATCCGCTTCGACATGAAGCCGCCCGAGGGCTTCGTGCCGCCGCCGGAGATCCTTCCCGCCGCGCGGCTGGAAAAGATCAAGAAGCAAATCGCCAAGCTCTATACCGCCGGCGTCACCGGTGCGCCGGCTCCCACTGAAGCCGAGGTCGCGTGGTCGCTCATTGCACGCGCCGTGTTCAACATCGTCGCTTCCGACTTTTACGATCAGAACGGCTGGCAGGAGCTGACTACGAAGAATTGCGTGTTCGGCTCGCAGCGGCGAGCGCGGCGCGGCGGCGTGCGCATCGTGTTCGCGACGACGCGAACCGTTGCCAACAAAGACGGCGACATGAGCACCATGTTCGGCAATTCGGCGAGCGACAAGATCTCCTTCGGATGCCTGCAGGTGAACCCGCGCTTTTCACGCACGCGCGGCGATACGTCCTATCGTGGCGCTTGGAAGGGCGGCGCACGCGCAGCAAACTCGCGCATCAAGCTGCTCGCCGATCCGATCGACCGCAGCGCCGAGAATTACGTGCGCATCGTCGACACGGCAGCAGCCGAGGATGCAACCCACGCCCTACTGGTCATCCACGGCTATAACAACTCGTTCAACGAGGCGATACAGGCGGCGGCGCGCATCGCCGGTGGCGCCGATTACAAGGGCCGCGTCTACATGTTCTCGTGGCCGAGCGTGAGTAAATCCATGCGCTACCTGCAAGACGTCGACAACGCCGAGGAGGCGGAAGGCTCGCTGCAGGCGTTCCTGGCCGCAATCTTGCGCGACAACAACATCCGTACCCTCGACATCGTCGCCCACTCCATGGGCTCGCAGCAGTTGATGCGCGTCATGGGCTCGATCCGCAGCATCCTCGACGGGCGGCGGCACGAGGAAGGCATGCTCCGCCTCGGCCAAGTCGTGTTCGCAGCGCCGGACGTGTCGGCAGCCGTCTTCAACACCAAGATCCTCACCTGGGCGAAGCTCGCTCAGCGGGTGACCATCTACACTTCCGGCGGCGACTGGGTGCTGTGGCTGTCGTCGTTCCTGCGCGGCCTCAACGATCGCGCCGGCGGCCACACGCCGTGGGGCGAGCCACTGTCCGTTAGCGCCAGCAACGTCTATGTCATCGACAAGACGCCGCCTGAATACGACTACTGGAAATTCTTCAAGTACACACACGCCGACTACGTCGACGACAACGTGATCCTCAACGACATCCAGACGGTGATCACCGGCACGCCGGCGGGCGACCCGAGCAAGCGCGACCCCGAAGGCAAGGTATTCAAGGCGATGCCTTACAAGGGCATGGCCGGCAAAACCTACTGGGCGACGCTGCCCGAGGGTCCGATGGCGGAAGCGAAGGAAGCCGTGAAGGAAGGTCTCAAGCTGAAGGCGCCTGCGGCGGCGCCCGCGCCTGCTGCGCCGCCAAGCAACTCGACGCCGACGGCCCAACAGCCGGCACCTCAACCGGCGACGGGATCGACCGGCACGACGCGCTAGTACCTTCCGACCTTGATTGAACCGGTGATTAAATCGTCATGGCCGCGCAGGCGGCCATCCACGCAAGTTACCGCGAGCGCTACCACGCAGGATGTGAGCGGCCGCATCTTCGTTTGGTTTTCGCAGAAGCGTTTTCTGATGCTGCGTGGATGGCCGCCTGCGCGGCCATGACGGAATTTGGTCGGTATTGTTGCCTCCCGATTGTCATCGCAGCACTCAATGCCGCAATCGCAACTCCTCATCACCCCTCCCGCTGGGGAGAGGTCGGCGCGAAATGCGCAGCATGAGCGCCGGGTGAGGGGGCGCTTTCAAGCGCATATCAATTTGGGTCGAAAAAACGCTAGATGCAGCGGCCGCCGTCGACCTCAAGCGCGACGCCGGTGATGAACGCGGATGCCGGATCGGCGAGGAAGATCGCCGCGTTGGCGATGTCGTGGGGGCGCGACAGGCGCCCCAAGGGAATTCCCGCGAGGAACTTGGCACGGTTCTCCGGCGTGTCGGGCTGCGCCCATGAACTGCGTCAGCATGCCGGTCTCGCCCATCACCGGATTGATGGCGTTGACGCGGATGTTCTTCGGTGCCAACTCCACCGCCATCGACTTGGTCAGCGTGATCACCGCGCCCTTCGACCCGTTGTACCAGGTAAGCCCGGGACGCGGACGAATGCCGGCGGTGGAGGCGATGTTGATGATGCTGCCGCCGCCGCGCTTTTCCATCTTTGGCACCGCGGCGATGGCGACAGGTAGATCGATTTGACGTTCACGGCGAAGATGCGATCGAACTCGACTTCGCTGACCTCGAGCATCGGCCGGTTGCGGTGCGTGATGCCGGCGTTGTTGACGACGATGTCGACAGCGCCGAAGGCCTCGGTGGCGGTACGCACCATGGCCTCGATGTCGTCCTTTTGCGACACGTCGCCCTGTACGGGAATGATCTTGTCGCCAAAGCCGCCCGCGAACTCGCTCACGCCCTGGCCATTGATATCGGCAGCGACGACACTGGCGCCTTCGAGCGCGAACCGTTCGGCGATGGCGCGCCCGAACCCGGAGGCCGCGCCGGTGACGATGGCTACCTTGCCTGCGAGCTTCATGTGGACCTCACTTCAGCGGCGGCGCCGCACGGGGATCTTGCCTTCGGCGGCGAGACGCGCCGCTTCCGCCCGATAGGGGCTGGCGCGATAGGTTCCCAGCACCTTCTTCTCGCTGGAGAAGAACGACAGCTCCTCCAGCGCCAGCCGCACCATGCGATCCGACGGGTGCCCCTCGATGTCGGCGAAGAACATCGTGGCGTTGAACGTGCCTTCGAGCTGATAGCTTTCGAGCTTCGTCATGTTGACGCCGTTGGTGGCGAAACCGCCCAGCGCCTTGTAGAGCGCCGCCGGCACGTTGCGCACACGGAAGATGAAAGTGGTAATGACGGGCGCCTCGTCGGGCTCGGCGTCGTCGGCCTCGGCCGAGAGCACGACGAAGCGCGTCGTATTGTGCATCTCGTCCTCGACGTCGTTGGCGAGGATCTCGAGGCCGTAGATCTCGGCGGCGAGCGCCGAGGCGATGGCCGCGAGCGTCGGGTCGTTGGCTTCGCTCACCATGCGCGCCGAGCCGGCGGTATCGGCTTCCGGCACCGGCTTCAGGCCAAGCTCGATGAGTTTCCGCCGGCACTGGCCGAGCGCCTGCGTGTGGCTGAGGACCCGCTTGATGGTTTTCAGCGTGGCGCCCGGCGCCGCCATCAGCTGATGGCGCACGCGCAGGAAGTGCTCGCCCACGATGTAGAGGTCGGCGTCGGGCAGCAGATGGTGGATGTCGGCGACGCGCCCGGCGACCGAGTTCTCGATGGGGATCATGGCGAGGCGCGCTTCGCCTGACTTCACCGCCTGCAGCGCATCCTCAAAGGTTGGACAAGCGACGGCTTCGAGAGCGGGGAACGCCTCGCGGCAGGCAAGGTGCGAATTGGCGCCCGGCTCGCCCTGGTAGACGATGCGCTCGGCGGCAGGCTTGCCGCCCGAAGTGTCGGCGGCCGCGCGCGTCTGGCGTGGAGAATTGGACATGATCGCAAGCGGATGACAGAGGCCGGCGCTCGCAATTTGAAATGCGCGGTCGGCTCGCGGAGGGTTCAGGTGGCCCCCAGAAGGCGGCGGGCCCGCTCGAGGTCGGCCGGAGTATCGACACCGAGCGGAACAGTGTCAACGACGGTCACGTCGATGCGCATGCCGGCTTCCAATGCGCGCAATTGTTCGAGCTTCTCGCGCACCTCGAGCGGCGAAGGTTGCAGCGACACGAAGCGCTCCAGCGCGGCGCGCCGGTACGCATAGATGCCGATGTGGTGGTAGAGCGGGCCGTCGCCGGAAGGGGCGGTGGCGCGCGTGAAGTAGAGCGCGCGCAAGCGGCGCGGTGTTGGCAACGGCGAGCCGACGACCTTCACCACGTTGGGGTTGGTGCGCTCCCCGGCTTCGACGATCTCGGCGGCGAGCGTCGCGATATCCGTGCCGGCTTCACTGAGCGGGCCCACGCAGGCGGCGACGAGATGCGGCTCGAGCGTCGGCAGGTCGCCCTGCAGGTTGACGACGATATCGGCGCGGGCGTCGGGATCGATAAGCGTGACGGCTTCGAAGATGCGGTCGGAGCCGGACACGTGATCGGCCCTGGTCATCACCGCTTCGCCGCCGGCAGCCTTAATGGCGGCCACGACCTCGGCTGCATCCGTCGCCACCACAACGCGCCCCGCGTTCGCGGCAACCGCGCGGCGCCACACCTGGACGATCATCGGCGCACCGGCGATGTCGACCATCGGCTTGCCGGGCAGACGCGTTGCCTGCATGCGCGCGGGGATGACGACGAGGGTATTCGGCACGTTACGCACCTTAGTCAGCGTTGAGCCGAGGCAATTGGTCCCGGGCGGGTGCACATAGAACGGAGCCCGGCTCAGTTGCAAGCCGATGCGGAGTTTCTATAGTCGCCCGATCGTTCGGCGGCGGGCCGGACCATGAGGCTGCGGAGCTTGGGATGCGACTGGATTCCTTTGAGCTGACGAAGATCGCCGGCGGGTTTCTGTGCGCGCTTCTCGTCATCATCGGCTTCCGCGTGGCGCTGGAAATCGCCGAGCACGGAAAGGCGCCGGAGAAACCCGGCTATGTGCTGCCGATGCCGGAAGTGGCACCGGCCGCTGGGCATGATGCAGGTGGGGCGGCGCCGGCCGCGGAGGGCGGCGGTACAGCCCCGGCAGCGCCGGCGTTCGATGCAGCAGCCGTGGCGCAGGCGGCAGCCTCCGGTAACGCCCAGGCCGGCGCCGGCATATTCAAGAAGTGCGCGGCTTGTCACTCGGCCGAGAGCGGCGGTCCCAATAAGGTTGGCCCCAACCTCGCCGGCGTCGTCGGGCGCCCGAAAGCGAGCCACGCAGGCTTTAACTATTCGGATGCCATGAAGGCGAAGGGCGGCAACTGGACGCTCGAGGATCTTGCGTCGTTCATTCACAGTCCTAAGGCGTTCGTTCCCGGCACGAAAATGCTTTTCCCTGGCATCGCCGATCCGGGCGATCTCGGCGACCTGCTCGCCTACCTGAACACGCTCAAATAAGGGCCGGCGGTGCCGCTTCGCCGCCAAAATGACAGCAAGTTAACTCGCGCCGCGGCCCGGATTTTGCGACGCTTCCCGTGTTGCATGTCTTGTAGGTCTCACACGGTGCGCGCGAAGCCACGCGGTTTGTCGGTCGAGCCAGCGCTGCCCGCCTCCTCCGGTCCGTGACAAGTAAGGGAAATCGCCTGGTGCTTTCGCGTCTCGACGTCCCCGCCGCCTTTCTCGCAGCACTGCTTTGCTTCTCCGCCGCCGCCTTCCCGGCCGCAGCCCAGGAGCCGCCGTCACCCCCCGCCACCGATCCCCAATCGACGCCGCCAACGGCGCCAGCGGACCCCGCGGCGCAGGCAGCGCCTGCCGCTCCCGCGGATCAGACGGCACCTACAGACGCGGCAGCGGCGAACAAGCGCCGCCACGCCCTGTCGCTCATCGGCGAGCCAAAGCTCCCGGCGGGTTTCACGCATTTCGATTGGGTCAATCCCGACGCGCCGAAGGGTGGCACGCTGCGCGGCTTCGCCGAGGGTTCGTTCGACAGCCTCAACCCATACACGGTGAAGGGCGACCCGGCCGGCGGTCTCGGCCTCATCAACGGCTCACTCCTGGCCGCGAGCCCCGATGAGCCATCGTCCGAGTACGGCCTCATTGCCGAGTGGGTTTCCTATCCGCCGGACTATTCGTCGGTGACCTTCGGCATCAACCCCAAGGCGCGTTTCCACGACGGCTCGCCGATCACGCCTGAGGACGTCATCTTCTCGTTCGAAGAGCAGAAGAAGGCACATCCGCGCTCCGCGTTCTATTACAAGAACGTCGTCAAGGCGGAGAAGACCGGCGACAACGAGGTGACCTTCACCTTCGACGTCAAGGGCAACCGCGAGCTGCCGCAGATCGTCGGCCAGCTCGACGTGCTCTCGAAGAAGTTCTGGCAAGGCCCGGGACCAGACGGCCAGCCGCGCGACCTTACGAAGTCGACCCTGGAAATCCCTCTCGGCTCCGGCCCCTATCGCATCAAGAGCTTCGACGCCGGGCGCACCATCACCTACGAGCGCGTCAAGGACTACTGGGCAAAGGATCTTCCGGTTTCCAAAGGGCAGTGGAATTTCGACGAGTTCAAGCTGACCTACTTCCTCGACCGCACACCGGCGTTTGAAGAATTCAAGTCTGGCAAGCTCGACTATTGGATCGAGAGCACGGCCAGTCAGTGGGCGACGGGCTACGACTTCCCCGCCATCCAGAAGGGCTGGGTGAAGAAGGAAGCGATTCCGGTAAAGCGCGTGGCGCCGATGCAGGCGTTCGTCTTCAACCAGCGCCGCAAGCAGTTCGAAGATCCGCGCGTGCGCCGTGCCTTCGCCTGGCCTTCAACTTCGAGGAGGCCAACAAGAAGCTGTTCTATGACCTCTACGTGCGCGTCGGCAGCTACTTCGACAATTCCGAGCTCGCCGCCAAGGGCCTGCCGCAAGGCCGCGAGCTGGAGATCCTCAACGAGGTGAAGAGCGAGGTGCCGCCGGAGGTGTTCACCACCGAGTGGAAGAACCCGGTCAACGCCGCGCCCGAAGACTTCCGCAACCACATGCGCGAAGCATCGAAGCTTTTGGCCGAAGCCGGCTGGACGGTGCAGGAAGTTCCCATCGAGGACGGCAGCTGCGGCACGTTCTGCTCCATCATGCGCAGCGTCGGGCTGTCGTCGCCGCCGAAGGCCAACGTGCTGCGCAACGCGCAAGGCGAGACGCTGAACGCCGAGTTCCTGGTTTCGCAACCCGAATTTCGAGAGGATCGTGCTGCCCTACGTGCAGGATCTGCAGAAGCTGGGCATCAAGGCCAGCGTTCGCATGGTCGACAGCGCGCAATACAAGCGCCGCGAGGACGCGCACGACTACGACATCATCATCGATAACTTCGCCCAGTCAGAATCGCCCGGCAACGAGCAGCGCGACTTCTGGGGCTCGATTGCCGCCGACCGCGATGGAACGCGCAATACGGCCGGCATCAAGAATCCGGCGGTCGACAAGCTGATCGACAAGGTGGTCTTCGCCAAAGATCGCGAGGAGCTTCTGGCGGCAACGCATGCACTCGACCGCGTGCTGCTGTGGAACTTCTACATGGTGCCGCAGTGGCATTATCCGTTCGAGCGCGTCGCCTACTGGGACGTGTTTGGGCGCCCCGCGAAGCTGCCGTCGCAAACATCGGCGCTGTCGCAGACGTGGTGGTTCGATGCCGACAAGCAGAAGGCGCTGGCCGGCGCGCGCGGACAGTGATGGTGGCAATGCACGTAGCGCCAGTGGCACCGGCACCCCGCGCCCCGATGCTCACCCGCCTCGCCACTCTCACCATCGCCGCGGCGCTGATCGCGGCGCCCGCCTTCGCCGAGCCGCGCCACGGTCTCTCGGCATTTGGCGAACTGAAGTATCCCGCCGACTTTAAGAACTTCGAGTACGTCAATCCGGACGCGCCGAAGGGCGGCCGCCTGGCGATGATCGGCACCGCCGGGCGCACCACCTTCGACAGCTTCAACAACTTCATCCTCAAGGGCGACTCGGCGCAAGGCCTCGAATACTTGTTCGACAGCCTGATGGCGCGCGCCGTCGATGAACCAGATGCGGTCTACAGTCTCGTCGCCAGCAGCGCCGAAGTGGCACCCGACAAGATGTCGGTGGTCTTCAAGATGCGCCCCGAAGCTAAATTTGCCGACGGCTCTCCTGTTACGGCTGACGACGTCGTTTTCAGCTTCAACGCACTGAAGGAGAAGGGCCACCCCAACTTCATGCTGTCGCTGCGCGATGTGGTGAAGGCGGAAGCGCTAGACCCGCTCACCGTCCGCTATGAGTTCAAGGGCGACCTCATCCGCGATCTGCCGCTCGTCGTCGCCGAGCTACCCATTTTGTCGAAGACTTTCTACACGAAGCATCCCTTCGATCAGTCGTCGCTGGAAAAGCCGCTCGGCTCCGGCCCGTATCAGATCGGCGACCACAAGCCTGGCACGTACGTGAGCTATAAGCGCCGTCCCGACTATTGGGCCAAGGATCTTCCCGTCAATCGCGGTCGCTTCAATTTCGACGAGCTGCGCTACGAGTACTACCGCGACCGCACGCTGGAGCTCGAAGGCCTGAAAGCCGCCGCCTTCGACTTCCGCGAGGAGTTCACCTCCATGGATTGGGCGACTGGCTACGATATCCCGGCGGTCAAGGAAGGGCGGCTCATTCGTCTCGTCATGCCCGACCAGCGTCCGTCCGGTGCGCAGGGCTTCTTCATCAACACGCGGCGCGAGCCCTTCAAGGATAAGCGCGTGCGCGAGGCGCTCGGGCTGGCCTTCGACTTCGAGTGGTCGAACAAGAATCTGTTCTTCGAGCTCTACAAGCGCACGCAGAGCTTCTTCGAGAATTCGGACATGAAGGCCACCGGCCTGCCGAGCGCGGAGGAATTAGCGCTGCTCGAGCCGTTCAAGGACAAGCTGGCCCCGGAGGTGTTCGGCGAACCGTTCTCGCCGCCGGTTACGGACGCCAGCGGGCGCGATCGGCAGTTTCTGAAACGTGCGCGCGATCTGCTCACCGCCGCCGGCTATGGCGACGGCGGCAAGCCGCTGAAGGTCGAAATCCTCTCCTTCGAGGAAGGCTTCGACCGCATCATCATTCCCTACATCAACAACCTGAAGCGCATCGGCGTCGACGCCTCACTGCGCCGCGTCGATCCGGCGCAATACGAGCGGCGCATGAAGTCGTTCGACTTCGACATGTCGATCCAGCGCTATGCACTGCGCTTGACGCCGGGCGTCGAGGTGAAGAGCTACTGGGGATCGGATGCCGCCGCCATGGACGGCAGCTTCAATCTCGCCGGTATCAAGGACCCCGTTGTCGACGCGCTCATAGCCAAGATGGTAGAAGCGCAATCGCGCGCCGAGCTGGTGACGGCAGCGCGCGCACTCGACCGCGTGCTGCGCGCCGGACACTATTGGGTGCCGCAATGGTATAAGGCGGAGCACAACGTCGCCTTCTGGGACGAATTCTCACGCCCGGCAGTGAAGCCGAAGTACGACGAGGGCGTAATCGATACGTGGTGGTACGACGCCGATAAAGCTGCGAAGTTGAAAAAGAACTGAGCCCAGCCCCCGATGGCCGCCTATCTCCTCAAGCGTCTCCTGCTGATCATCCCGACGCTGTTCGGCATCATGCTGATCAGCTTCATCATCATCCAGTTTGCCCCCGGCGGCCCGGTCGATCGCATCATCGCGCAGCTCACGGGGCGCGATTCATCGATCGTCTCGCGTATCGGCGGCGGCGGCAACGATGCGCTGTCGAGCGGCAGTCAGGCGCAGCTCGGCCAGGGTGCCGCCGACGTCGTCACCTCGAAATATCGCGGCGCGCAGGGCCTCGATCCGGAGTTCATCAAGAGCCTCGAGAAGCAGTTCGGCTTCGACAAGCCGGCCTATGAGCGCTTCTTCATCATGATGAAGAGCTATCTCACCTTCGACTTCGGCAAGAGCTACTTCCGCGACACCTCGGTGCTGCAGCTCATCAAGGAGAAGCTGCCCGTCTCGGTCTCGCTCGGGCTGTGGATGGTGCTGATCTCGTATCTGATCTCCATCCCGCTCGGCATCCGCAAGGCGATGCACGAGGGAGAGCCGTTCGATAACTGGACGAGCAGCGTGCTCGTCATCGCCTATGCCGTGCCGGGCTTCCTGTTCGCCGTGCTGCTGCTGATCCTGTTCGCCGGCTCATCGTTCGTCCAGTGGTTCCCATCGCGCGGCCTGACGTCGGACAATTGGGATCAGCTCTCTCTCGTCGGGAAGCTCGTCGACTACTTCTGGCACCTGACGCTGCCGCTGATCGCCATGTCGCTGACGGCGTTCACGACCATGACGTTCCTCACCAAGAACTCGTTCATCGACGAGATCCGCAAGCAGTACGTGACGACGGCGCGGGCGAAGGGGCTCAATCAGAACCAGGTGCTCTACGGACACGTGTTCCGCAACGCCATGCTGCTGATCATCGCCGGCTTCCCGGGCGCGTTCATCTCGGCCTTCTTCGCCGGCGCCCTGCTGATCGAGACCATTTTCTCGCTCGACGGCCTCGGTCTGTTGTCGTTCGAATCGATCGAGAAGCGCGACTATCCCGTGGTGTTCGCCACGCTGTGGATTTTCTCGCTCATGGGGCTCGTGCTCAACATCATCTCCGACTTCGCCTACACCCTCGTCGATCCGCGTATCGACTTCGAGAGCCGGGAGGTCTGAGCCGTTGGTCGATCTGCGCGCCCTCGAGACGCCGCTGCCGCAGTCGCAGCCGCCACCGGCCGAGGAGCATCGCGAGCCCGTGCCGGGTTGGTTGACGCGCCGGATGCCGAGCGGCGACAAGCTAAGTCCGATCAACCAGCGGCGCCTTGAAAATTTCAAGGCGAACCGGCGCGGCTACTGGAGCCTGCGCATCTTCCTCGCGTTGTTCTTCGTCACGCTGTTCGCCGAGTTCCTCGCCAACGATCGCCCGCTGCTGATGAGCTACAAGGGCGAGCTGCTATCGCCCGTGCTCACCGACTATCCCGAATCGAAGTTCGGCGGCTTCCTCGCCATCACCGACTACAAGGATCCGGTGATCCTCGACGAGATCAAGGCCAACGGCTGGGCCATCTGGCCGCCGATCAGCTACTCGTACGACACCATCAACAAGGACTACCCGGGGCGCAAAGGCGGCGACAAACTGTGCCTTGGCTATCCGGCACCGCCGCCGTGGGCTTCGAGCGCGCCGTTGTGCGATGCGCCACCCGATCAGCTGGCGCGCTTCAACGCGATCGGCAATCGCAATTGGCTGGGGCTCGATAACCAGGGACGCGACGTCGTCGCGCGCGTCATCTACGGCTTCCGCATCTCGGTGCTATTCGGCTTGCTGCTCGCCATGCTGTCGGCGTCGGTGGGCGTCACGGCCGGCGCTCTGCAGGGCTATTTCGGCGGGCGCACCGATCTCATCTTTCAGCGCTTCCTGGAAATCTGGTCATCGGTACCGTCGCTGTTCGTGCTGATCATCATCTCGTCGGTGCTGGTGCCAGGCTTCTGGACGCTGCTCGGCACGCTCTTGCTGTTCGAATGGGTGAACCTCGTCGGCGTCGTGCGCGCCGAGTTCCTGCGCGCTCGCAACTTCGAATACATCAACGCCGCTCGTGCGCTCGGGCTATCGCATCGCAAGATCATGTGGAAGCACATGCTGCCCAACGCAATGGTGGCGACGCTCACCTTCCTGCCGTTCCAGCTGTCGGGCAGCATCGCGGCATTGACGGCGCTCGATTTCCTAGGGCTCGGGTTGCCGCCCGGCTCGCCCTCGCTCGGCGAATTGCTGCTGCAGGGTAAGCGGCATCTGGAAGCGCCGTGGCTCGGCCTCACCGGCTTCTTCACCGTGGCGATGATGCTGTCGCTGCTGATCTTCATCGGCGAGGCGGTGCGTGACGCACTCGACCCCCGCAAAACGTTTCGGTAGGAGCAGCGATGGCCAGTGCAAATCGTGCGCTTCTCGACGTCAGGGACCTTTCGGTCGCCTTCGGACGCGGCACGATGATCGCCGCCGATCGCGTGTCGTTCCGCATCGGCAAGGGCGAGACGGTGGCGCTGGTCGGCGAGTTCGGCTCCGGCAAGACCGTCTCGGCGCTGTCGATCCTGAAGCTGCTGCCGTATCCAGCGGCCTCGCATCCTTCCGGCGAGGTGTGGTTTGAAGGGAAGGATCTACTAAGACTGAAACCGTCGCAGCTCCAATCGGTACGCGGCGACCGCATCTCGATGATCTTCCAGGAGCCGATGACTTCGCTCAACCCGCTGCACACCATCGAGCGGCAGGTCGGCGAAGTGCTACGCGTGCACCGGCGCATGGACGAGAAGTCGGTGCGCACGCGCGTGCTCGAGCTGTTGCAAAAGGTCGGCATCCGCGATCCCGAAAAGCGCCTCGACGCGTTTCCGCATCAGTTGTCGGGCGGCCAGCGGCAGCGCGTCATGATCGCCATGGCACTCGCCAACGAGCCGGACCTGCTGATAGCCGACGAGCCGACGACGGCCCTCGACGTCACCATCCAGGCGCAAATCCTCGAGCTGTTGAAGCAGCTGCAACGCGAGATGGGCATGGCCATGCTGCTCATCACCCACGACCTCGGCATCGTGCGCAAGATGGCCGAGCGCGTCTACATCATGCAGGGCGGCAAGATCGTCGAGGAAGGCGCCACCGAGGATATCTTCACCAAGCCGCAGCACGCCTATACGAAAATGCTGCTGGCGGCCGAACCGAAGGGACAGCCGCCGGCCGCCAACGACAAGGCGCCCGTCGTCGTGGAGACAGACGACCTCAAGGTGTGGTTCCCGATCAAGCGGGGCATGCTCCGCCGTACGGTCGACTATGTGAAAGCCGTCGACGGGCTGTCGCTCAAGCTGCGCAAAGGACAGACGCTGGGCGTCGTCGGCGAGTCGGGCTCAGGCAAGACCACGCTGGGCCTCGCCATCCTGCGCCTCATCTCCTCAGCAGGGGCCCGTCGTCTACATGGGCAAGCGCATCGACGGGTTGACGACACGCGAGATGCGGCCGCTGCGCAAGGAAATGCAGATCGTCTTCCAGGATCCATACGGGTCGCTATCCCCGCGCATGTCGGTCAGCCAGATCATCGGGGAAGGCCTCACCATCCAGGCCCCCGAGCTCGACTACGCGCAGCGGCGCGTGCGCATCACCGCCGCGCTGAAGGAAGTGGGGCTCGACCCGTCGGCGCAGGACCGCTATCCGCACGAGTTCTCCGGCGGCCAGCGCCAGCGCATCGCCGTCGCCCGCGCCATGGTGCTGCAGCCGAAGTTCATCATGCTCGACGAGCCGACCAGCGCGCTCGATATGTCGGTGCAGGCGCAGATCGTCGACTTGTTGCGCGACCTACAAAAGAAGCGCGACCTCGCCTACCTCTTCATCAGCCACGACCTCAAGGTCATCCGCGCGTTGTGCAACTACGTGATCGTGATGCGCAACGGCAAGGTGGTGGAGGAAGGGCACGCGGCCGATGTGTTCTCCAATCC
Source organism: uncultured Alphaproteobacteria bacterium (assembly GCA_963831175.1). Classification (GTDB taxonomy): domain Bacteria; phylum Pseudomonadota; class Alphaproteobacteria; order Rhizobiales; family Hyphomicrobiaceae; genus Hyphomicrobium_A. Next base: position 49,569 of record CAWHOZ010000022.1, read on the forward strand.
GCAGGAGGAGTACACCAAGGCGCTGCTCGCCGCGGCGTTCAACATGAGCGTGCTGCACAAGAGCGCGGTCGCCGGCTGACCTGCCCCGCGAGACCAAGGAGCCCGATATGCCCGAGGAAACCAAGCCGCGGCTGAAGCTCTATCATGCCACGCCGTCACGCTCTTCGGTGACCATGTGGATGCTCGAGGAAGTAGGCGAGCCATACGAGATCGAGCTGCTCAGCCTCAAGAACGGCGACCAGCACAAGCCAGAGTACCTGGCGGTCAATCCCATGGGCAAAGTGCCGACCATCGACGACGGGGGGACTATCGTCAGCGAGGTCTCGGCCATCTGTTGCTATCTCGCCGACGCGTACCCGAAGGCAGGATTGGCGCCGGCTGTGACCGACAAGCTGCGCGGGCCGTATCTCAAATGGCTGTTCTATGCGCCGAGCTGCATCGAGCCGGCGATGATCGACAAGGCGATGAACCGGCCGCCTGCGCCCCGGTCGACCGCCGGCTGGGCCGACTATGACACCGTGATCGCCGTGCTGCGCGAAGCTGCCGGCAAGGCGTCCCCGTATCTGCTCGGCGAGCGCTTCAGCGCCGCCGACGTGGTGATCGGCTCGAGCCTTCGCTGGGGAATGCAGTTCAAGCTGCTGCCCGATCTGCCCGAGTTCGTCGCCTACACGCAGCACCTCGCGAAGCGCCCAGCGTTGCAGCGGCAAATCGCGCAAGATAAGGTGTTTGCCCGGCAGACGAGCAGCTGAAAGATATTCCGCTTGAACGAGCGCCGCTTTGCGGCATCGTAGTCGGCAGCAACCATTCGGCATTCGACAGCGATGCTGCCCGACGACGTTTTCCGCTCTCGGCTTCAGTCGACGATCACCGCGCTGCGCTATTGGGCGCCGTCGATCGCCGATGCAGCGCGGCTGGAACAAACCGAAACGAGCGACTACTGGAAGATCATGGTCACGCCGACGGTGGCGAGCGCGTGCCCTTTCGAGCTGATCCTGCACGCCGAGCAGCGCTATGATCTCGCCATCGCCGATGAGACGTACGAGAGCCGGCCGATCGAATCGTTCGACTGGTTCGTGCCATTCGCCGACGCCATCGCCGAGGGCAGGGTGGTGCAGCGCCATTGGATCAGCCGATTGACGGGCCTTGAGCGCTCGGTGGAAACGCTGGTCACCATGGCGGGCGGCAGCATCTGGCGCGAGGGACGGGGCGCGGCGCCGAGAATGCCGACCCTGGAGGATGACGGGACGGAGCTACGCGAGCGCCGTTTCCTGCCGTATCGCCGCTAACCCCTCAGACGTCCAACACCCGAACTTCCAAGCGGCGTTAGATACAGAAAATGCATTCTGTATCTAACCGGATCTGACGCTTCGAAGTGTTACACCAGATCCTTGCCCGATAGCCCCGGCAGGCGCTTCACGGCGGCGATCTCGGCGCCGAGCTTGGCAATGCGTTCGATGGCTTCCGGCAACGTTTCGGCCGCAACTTGCATGTGGTGCGCGTTGGCGTGCACCAGTGTGATGCTGTCAGCCATGATGCCGACGTGGCCCTTCCAGTAAATGAGGTCGCCGCGCTGCATACCGTCGAGCACGTCGGGAATTGCAACCTCGGTGCCGAGCTCCGCCTGCTGCATGTCCGTGTCGCGCGGCGCCGTGAAGCCGGATGCTTCGAGCGTCAGCTGCACGAGGCCGGAGCAGTCGATGCCGAGCCGCGTGCGGCCGCCCCACAGGTACGGCGTGCCGATAAAGCGCTCGGCGAGCTCGACGAAATCGGGCGCGCGGCGGCTACGCTCGGCGACATGGCGCGTGACGACGAAACCGCCGCCCTTGAGCATGAGGAAGCGCTCGTCGCCGCCGGCAATGCACAGCTCGGCGTTCATGCTGAGATACATCAGCGGCGGGGATTTGATGTCGGGCACCGGGTAGACGAACGTGCCGAGCGCGCGCACGCGATGTGTCGGTTTGTCGATGTCCGGCGACAGCGCCTCGGATGGTACGTAGCCGACGTAGCGGTCGCGGTTGAGCTGCACCCAGGCCCATCCATCGCGCTCGTCGTAGACGGTGACCGTCTCGCCGAACAGCGCTTCCGTCTCGAAGCCCAACGTCGGCGAGGGGCGGCTGCGCAGCGGCACGGACGCACGCACGACCTGCGCCGGATAGCCCTGCACGTAGCGCGGTGCGCTCACCTTGCCATAGAGGCTTTCGGCGGCGAGATCGGGCCGGAAGACGTTGCGGCGCGCGTCAAGCCGCGCTGCGGCCGGTGCCACCGCCTCCGTCTTTGCTACCTCATCCGTATCGCTCATCGGCAAAGCTCCTTGGCGAGAACGGTGAACAGGGCGCGCGCCGTTTGCGGCTCACCGCCGCGCGGCCCCAGCGCATTGGCCAGCGGCCGCCAGCCGAACAGGTCGAAGTGCGCGAAACGCTGCGCCCGTTTGGCGAAGCGCTTCAAGAACAGCGCGGCGGTGATCGACCCGGCGAACGGCGCCTCCCACACGTTGTTCATGTCAGCGACCGGGCTCTCGAGCTTGGCATCGTAGCCGGGCCACAGCGGCAGACGCCACACCGGATCGCCGACGCTCGCCGATGTGGCGACCATCTCGGCGGCGAACGCATCGTCGTTGGTGAACATCGCCGGCAGGTCGGGGCCGAGGGCGACGCGCGCCGCACCTGTCAGCGTCGCGAACACGAACAGGCTCTGCGGCGATTCTTCGTCGGCCAGCGCCATGGCGTCGGCGAGGACCAGGCGTCCTTCGGCGTCGGTGTTGCCTATCTCCACCGTCGTGCCGGCGCGCGATTTGAGCACGTCGCCGGGGCGGAAGGCGTCCCCCGAGATGCTGTTCTCGGCCGTCGGAATGAGGATACGCAGGCGCACGTCGAGCTTCTGCGCCATGATCAGGTGGCCGAGCGTCAGGGCTGCTGCGGCGCCGCCCATGTCCTTCTTCATCAGCAGCATGGCGCTCGATGGCTTGATGTCGAGGCCGCCGGTGTCGAAGGTGATGCCCTTGCCGACGAGCGTCACGGTGCGCGCGCCTTCGCGGCCCCACGTGAGATCGATGAGACGGGGCGCGCGCGGGCTGGCGCGGCCGACGGCGTGGATCATTGGAAAATTCTTGGCGAGGAGCTCATCGCCGACGGTGACGTCGATGCGCGCGCCGTACCGTGCGCCGAGATCGCGCGCCGCCGTCTCGATCTCGACCGGCCCGAGATCTGAGGCCGGCGTATTGATCAGGTCGCGACCGAGCCTCACCGCGTCGATGGTGTTCAGCACGAGATCACGGTCAGCGCCCTGTGGAAGGCGAAGGCTCACCGCGCGCGGTGTGCTGTTGCTCTTGTAGCGCGTGTAGCGGTAGCTCCCGAGACCCCAGGCGATGGCGGCGAGGTTCGGGTTGCGGGCGTCATTTGCCAGCCGATAGCTGCCGGCCGGCAGCGATTGCGCAAGCTGGCCGATCAACAGCTCGGACGGACCCGACGGTTCACCGGCCGCTTCATCGCCCAAGCCGAAGAGGACGCCGGCAATGCGGCCGTCCGATCCCGGGACCAGTGTCTGCTGCTTGGCCGTGCCCTTGAAGCCGACGCCTTCGATCCATGCGCGCTGCTCCGGCGACAGCGGCAACGCCTCCAGCGAAGCGTCCTTGCCCACCGTCCAGATCGGGATCTGCTGCCCTGCGGTCCCGTCGGCAACAAAGATGTCGTCGACCGTAAGCTTATCGCACTTCATGGGATCGTCGGTCATATGCGGGTGCTCGCTGCTGGCAAGCCGTGACCTAATGGGGCATCAATTGTCATAGTTGTCTGGCCGACTAGTGTGATGATCGAGAAGTCCGCCATATCGCGTTGGGCCAGGTGGTGGAGCGGACTTTTCGCGATCAGGACACCAGCGCGGCGCACAAGACAGGATCACGGAGGGCAAGGCAAGAGCATGGCCGCGAATCGCTACCGACTGGTCATCGGCAATAAAAACTGGTCGAGCTGGAGCCTGCGGCCCTGGCTTGCCATGCGGCGCCTCGGGCTGCCGTTCGAGGAGATTAACGTTCGACTGCGCCTGGCGGAATCGAAGGCGGAGATCTGCCAAATACAGCCCCTCGGGGCTCGTGCCGCTGTTGCTCGACGAGGATTTGGCGATTTGGGACAGCCTCGCCATCCTCGAGTATCTGGCGGAGGAGCACCCCGAAAAGCGCTTCTGGCCCGCGGACCGGAGGGCGCGCGCGGTGGCGCGCTGCGTCTCGGCTGAGATCCACTCCGGCTTTGCACCCTTGCGCCGTACCTGCCCGATGGAGTTGCTGGCGACGAACCCGCTCGACCCCGTTCCCGAGGAGGTCGAGGCCGACATCCGCCGCATCATCGCCATATGGGGCGAGTGCCGGGCGAACTTCGGCGGCGCCGGGCCATTCCTGTTTGGCGCATTCTCGGCGGCCGACGCGATGTATGCGCCCGTCGCCTCGCGCTTTCGCACCTATGTACCCGACCTCACTCGCTACGGGGACGACGGCACCGCTGCCGCCTACGTCACCACCATCTTCGCGATGCCGGAAATGGCCGTCTGGGCCGAGGGCGCGCGCGCCGAAGTGGCCGCGGTGTCATAGGCGCGGCCTGCTTTAACGGCCGGTTAGCGAGGGTTAATCGTTTATTGAGAAGTGTCTCACAACCTGATGGTCAAGGGACAGAGATTTGGGGGTTCAAGCCCCCCTCTGATCCCAACCGATCAGGGGGACTACGATGGCGTTCGCTTCTCACCGGCACCCGGCGTTTTCCAGGCTTCGGCACGGCAGTACGATCGCCGCGCTCACGGCCTCGCTCATGCTGGGTGCGTGCGGCCAATCGCTAACTCCGGGCGCAAGCGATCTCCTGTCGATCAATGGTTCCTCCGCTTCTGCGCCGCAGGCGCAGGCGCCCGCGCAGCCCGCCACCCAGGATGACCTGCAGAAGGCGACCGACTACTGGGGCAAGCAATATGGGGAGAACTCCCGCGATCTAACGACGGCGCTCAGCTATGCGCGCAATCTCAAGGCCATGGGCGAGAAACGCAGGGCGCTTGCAGTATTGCAGCAAGCGTCGCTTTTCCACGGTCAGAACCGCGAGCTGGCCAGCGAATACGGCCGTCTCGCCCTCGATCTCGACCAGGTGAATGTGGCGAAGAAGCTGCTTGCGGTGGCTGATGACCCCGTTAAGCCCGACTGGCGCGTCATCTCTGCGCGCGGCGCCGCACTCGCCAAGGAAGGCAACTACAACGACGCCATTCCGTTGTTCGAGCGCGCACTATCACTCGCTCACAATCAGCCCTCCGTGCTGAGCAACCTCGCCCTCGCCTACGCCATGAACGGCGAGTCGACTAAGGCGGAATCGATGCTGCGCCAGGCTGCGGCATCGGACAGCAACTCGCCGCGCATCCGTCAGAACTTGGCGCTGGTGCTCGGATTGCAGGGCAAATACGACGAGGCGAAGCTGGTTGCGGCACGCGATATCCCGATCAACAACGCCTCCGAGAACGCCGATTACCTGCGCCAGGTCGTGAAGCTCGACCCCAAGTCGGTGCCGAACTCTGATCCTCAGCCGGCCGAATGGAATACCGAAGCCAGCGTCGCCGAAGCGCCGGTCGCCGCCGCCGTGCCGGTGCAGAAGGTCGCCGATGTGAAGGCCTTGCCGCCAATCGACGCCAAGGCGGTGCAGGATACGGCCTGGATTGTCACGACGGATGAACCGGTCGTGCCGGCCCCAGTGAAAGCCGCAACGGCTCCCGCCTCGAAGGTGATGTCGGTCGCCGAGCTGGCAGCCCGGCTCGATGCGGGTGAGGCCAGCGCGTCGGCGGCCAAGCCGAAGAAGGCGGCGGCTGCCCCGAAGGCCGCTCCGAGCTCGGCCGCCGCCAAGTCCAGTTCCTGGTCACCGATGGTGGCCCAGGCCAAGCGTTGAGCCGGACGCTCAGCGAACCCTCAAATCTGAAACGGCACCGGTATCAGGCCCGACGCGTCAGGCTTCAGGCCTCAGGCCTCAGCCCCATTCCCAGTAGCTGATCGCGGCCGGCCCGAGAATCACGACGAACAGCACCGGCAGAAAGAATATGATCATCGGCACGGTGAGCTTGGGCGGCAACGAGGCCGCCTTCTTCTCGGCCTCCGATTGGCGAATGTCGCGGTTCTCCTTGGCCATGACGCGCAATGCCTGACCGACGGGAGTGCCATAGCGCTCGGCCTGGATCAGCGCCGTCGTCACTGCTTTGACGCCAGGGATGCCGGTGCGCTTTCCAAGGTTGTCGAACGCCTGACGACGATCCTGCAGGTAGGACAGCTCGGCGGTCGTCAAGCTCATCTCTTCGGCGAGCTCGAGCGACTGGGCGGCGACCTCCTTGGATACTTTGCCAAAGGCGGCCTCCACCGACATGCCCGACTGCACGCAGATGAGCAGCATGTCGAGTGCGTCCGGGAACGCCATTTTGATCGACGTCTGGCGCTTCTGAATAAGGTTCTCGATAAAAATGCTCGGCGCATAGGAACCCAGGAAGGCGGCAGCGAGCGCCATCATCAGTTTGACGAGCGGCGGATAGGCCAAGCCGCCGAGGACAAATAGGTAGAAGACGGCGCCCAAGAAGAAGAGAGCGGGCGCTGCGACGCGGAAGAACATGAAAGCGACGAGCGGCGCCTGTCCGCGCAAGCCGGCTCGCTTCAGGCGATCGCGCAACTCCTCCGTATCGAACATCTTGCGCAGATTGAGCCGATTGACGATCTGCTGCATGAAGCCTTTTGGCGCCTTCCGCAGACTTCCCTGACGGTCGCGCGAATTCATCTCGGCTAGACGCTCGGCGCGCATCTTGTCGCGCTCAACCGCCATAGTGCGCATGCGGTGGTTCATGCGGTCGCGGGCCAGCATCGGCATGGTGATCGTCAGCACCGTGGCGAACGCGCAGATCGCCGTCAGTATGGTGACGATGAAGGTCGGATTGATGAACGTGTCGATCAGTTGCATTGCCGGACCCGTTGCCTCTCGGATGAGCGCAGATGCGCCCGCATCGACGAGCTCAGAACTTGAAGTTGATCATCTTGCGCATCACCAGGATGCCCGTCAGCATCCATAGGCCGCAGAACAGCAGCGCAAAGTTGCCGGTGCGCGTATTAAATAGGATGGAGATGTACTCGGGCGCCGTCCCATAAACGAGAAACGTTACGATCGGCGGCAACGAAGCGAGGACCCATGCCGAGGCTTTGGCCTCCGCGCTCAGTGCCTTGACTTTCATCTTCAGCTGAAAGCGATCGCGCAGCACGGTCGAAAGGTTGCCGAGAGCCTCCGAGAGGTTGCCGCCCGCTTGCTGCTGGATGGCGACGACGATTGCCAGGAATTTCACCTCGGGTAGCGGCATGCGCATCGCCAGGCGTTCGAGCGCTTCTCCCAGCGACACGCCGACCCGCTGCTGCTCGATGACCTCGCGGAACTCTCCTGCAAGGGGCTCCTCGCTTTCGCGCGCGATGATTGCCAAGCATTCGTTCAACGGCAGACCCGATTTCATGCCGCGCACCACGATATCGATGGCATTGGGCAGCTCGCGGGTGAACTTCGTCTGCCGCCTGGCGGTGAGCTTGTTCACAAACCAGCGCGGAATACCGAATACGCCGACGAGACCAACGATGATGGACAGGAACGTCCGCGTCGCGCTCGACTGCAGTGTCATCGTCACGATCAAGGCGAAGACGACGCCGCAAACCAAGCTAGCCAGCCAGTAGACCCTCGGCGTTATGCTAAGCCCTGCACGCTCCAGGCGCAGCCGCAGGGAGACCTTCTCCGCCGCCTTTTGCCGGCTCTCCATCTCCTTCAAGGTGTCGGCGACCGATTTGCGCCGCGACGCCGCCTGTTCCAGCGCGCTCACCGGTTCGCGACCCTTCGACTCGATCACGCCTTTTAGGCGCGTTTCCTTCTCGCGCTCTCCGGAGAAGTACGGATGGAGAAAGGCGTAGGCCAAAGCACCGACGGCGAGCGCGGCGAGCATTGCCGAACCGAAAGAGAACAGCTCCGATTCAGACATTCTTGTCTCCGAGTGGGGTGCCGTTGGCGTCGAGGACCTCCGACGCCGCCAGTGCCTCGGCGAGCCTCACCTCCTGGCCGTAGTATACGGCGCGATCCCAGAACCGCGGTCTTGCGATACCGGTGGAACGGTGCCGCCCGAGAATACGACCGTTGGCGTCCTCGCCGGTGATGTCGAACACGATGAGGTTCTGCAGCGTCACCACATCGCCTTCCATACCGAGCACCTCGGTGACGTGAGTGATCTTGCGCGAGCCGTCGCGCAGACGCGCAACCTGCACGATGACGTCGACAGAACCGGTGATCATCTCGCGTATCGTCTTCACCGGGAGCTGGTAGCCGCCCATCATGATCATCGACTCAAGACGGCTGATGGCCTCGCGCGGGCTGTTGGAGTGAAGCGTTCCCATCGAGCCGTCGTGGCCCGTATTCATCGCCTGCAAGAGGTCGAACGCTTCCGGTCCGCGGACCTCGCCGACGATGATGCGCTCGGGACGCATACGCAGGCAGTTCCTGACGAGATCGCGCATCTTGACTTCGCCTTCACCCTCAAGATTGGGCGGCCGCGTCTCGAGGCGAACCACGTGCGGCTGCTGCAGCTGAAGCTCGGCCGAAGTCTTCGCATGTGATGATGCGCTCATCATCCTCGATCGAGCCGGTAAGGCAATTGAGCAGCGTCGTCTTTCCCGAGCCGGTACCCCCGGAAATCAATACGTTGCAACGCACGCGGCCGATGACGTCGAGAATCTGCTTCCCGTCACTCGATATGGTACCGAGCTTGGCGAGCTGGTCGAGGTTGAGCCTATCGCGCTTGAACTTACGAATGGTGAGGGCGGGGCCGTCGATTGCCAGCGGGGGCGCGATAACGTTGACGCGCGAGCCGTCAGGAAGACGTGCGTCGCAGATCGGGCTCGAATTCATCGACGCGTCGGCCAACCTGACTGACGATGCGCTGGCAGATGTTCATGAGCTGCAGGTTGTCGGCAAAGCGCACGCCCGTTTTATGCACCTTGCCGGCGACCTCGATAAAGGTGGTGCTCGGCGCCATTGACCATGATGTCGGCGATGTCATCCCGCGCCAGCAATGGTTCGAGCGGGCCGTAGCCGAGCACGTCGTTGCAGATGTCTTCAAGGAGCTCTTCCTGCTCCGCGATCGACATGACGACGTTCTTGATCTGGATGATTTCGCTGACGATGTCGCGGATCTCTTCGCGCGCTGAGGCGACGTCGAGCTTGGCGAGCTGCGTCAGATCGATGGTGTCGATGAGCGCGTTGAAGACCGTCGTCTTCACGTCGTAATATTCTTCGGAATGGCGACGCTGTGGTTCGGCCGGCATTGTGGGCGCGGCCGGCGTCTTGGCCGAGGGAGCCTTCGGCTCGGCGACCACAGTCGCCGGTGCGCCGGCGCTAGCGGCTGCTGTATGGCGCGGCGCGGGGCGGCTGCATCGTCGGTACGCTTACCAAACATCTACTTTCCCTAACGCTTGAGCTTCAATTTCTCGAGGAACGGGGCAAAACCAGAAGACTTCTTCGCCGCCTGAGCATCGCGCCGGTTGCTTATCGCCATCGCGATCTCGCGGAAGGCCGCGGCCGAGCGAGCCTTGGCGCTCAGCTCTTCGATCATCTGGCCGTTGTTTGCCGCCTGTCCGAACGTCTCGCTATCGAAATCGATGATGCTGATGGCCTTGAGGCCGATCGCGGATTCGAATTCCTTGACGCTGATCTCCGGCCGCTTGGGCATGTTGACCATATTCATGACGAGGCGCGGCTTAGCAGTCGTTGCGCCGCGACTGCTGAAGCAGGTCGACGATATTCTTGGCGTTGCGCAGATTGGCGAGATCGGGCGCCGCGGTAATGATCACCTCATCCGACTGTAGCAGGACGCTCTTGCACCACGCCGTCCACGTATGCGGCAGATCTACCGCGACGTAAGGCACGTTCTGTCGGACGACGTCGATGACCTGCTCGCAGCCCGCGACCGAAATGTCATAGTCGCGATCGAGCACGACGGGAGCGGCAAAGATCGACAGATGTTCGGAGCATTTGGTCAGCAGGCGATCAAGCAGCACTTCGTCGAGGCGGTCCGGGCTCGACAGGGCATCGGCAATGCCCTGCATCGGATCTTGATTGAAATCGAGGCCGGTCGTCCCGAAGGCGAGATCGAGGTCGGCAATGACGACGTCGACTTTAACGACCTCAGAGAGTCGACCATGCGGCGTTGTGGCAGACGGTCGAGGAACCGACCCCACCCTTGGCGCCGATGAACGCATAGACGTGACCGACCGGCTCGGTTTCGGGATTGTTGTAGAGATTGGAGATCGCCTCCATCAACTGCAACGGATCGATCGGTTCGACGAGATACTCGCTCACCCCGCGTTTCAACAATTCGCGATAGAGCATCACGTCGTTGGCGTGACCGATGACAAGCACCTTCGTGCCCGGGTCGCAGTTCTCTGCCAGCCTGTCCAGCTCAGCAAGGATGTGATCGCGCGGAAGGCCGCTCTCGATGATGATGAGGTTCGGCGTCGGATTCTGCTGATAGTGAGCGACGGCCGCCTCGATGCCGCCCATGTGCACGCTGACATGCGTCTTCGCCAGCCGGCGATCCTCAGAAGCGATCTGAATGATTTCAGCCGTCGCGCCGTTCTCGCAGAAAGCCTGGATCGAGACGCGCGGGATGGGCCGCGCGCGTATCCCTGCCGGATCGATTACGCCATCGTCGAGCTCGGCCAGCGGTGCGCCCACGCCGACCAGTTCTTCGGGGCTCACGATGGGCTTGACTTGGTTCGACATGATCTCGGCGACCTTGGCTATGCTACGTCATCAATTGCTGCTGTTGTCGCGGTTCACGCGCTCGTCCACGCTCTTGCGCGCGCCCGTCGGGTCGCCCTTGACGTACTTGCCCCACACCTGATCGCGACGCTCGCTGGAACGTGCAGTCTCGCTGCGCGGGCCAAGTAGATCGGCCGGATTGGCGATCATGACGCCGAGGTTGCGCTGCTGAGCGCAGCCGAGGTTCGGATACGGCAGGTTCATGGGGTCGTAGGCGAGATTGGTCGACCAGTCGCCGCACTGCGGTGGCTCAGCCACGTAGCGCATATACGAAACGCGGATCGGCGGATCGCCGGCGCCTTCGGCGCTGTAGGCCTCGACCGAGATCGAAGCTTCGCCGAAGCCTTGATCCGTCAGCATCGCACGGATCTCGCCAACGGCGTGCATCGCCGGAACCTCGTTGGCGCCACCGCTCGGCACCGCCACGACGAGACGGCTATTGCCGGCATCGATCGCCCGGAAGTGATTGACGAAGTTCACGAGTTGGGCGCGCTGCGAAGACGATAGCCCATGCGCGCCGCGCGCCGATGCGGATGAGATGCGTCGTCGGTTCCTGCGATACCAGGATCGGGTGACGCTGCGAGGCATCGATCAGCGTCCAACCGGCGACGCGTGTCGGATCATCCGTGGTCTTGCAGCCGGCCATCGCCAGGGTGACGGCCGAAGCGGCGAGCAGCTTCACTCCGAGCGAGCGGGCGCTGCTTTTGCGCGCAGGCCGCGTCGCATTTGAGGCAGTCATGATACGTCTCCAGCCCATCCGCCTATTCCACGATGAATCCGTAGTCGCCCTTGAGATCGCCCACCGGAGCCGGCCGTCCGGCGCCGTAGATGCGGTTGATGTGGCCAAGGAAATTCGCCTTGCGATCGGTCGGGTCGCCGAGGCCATCGAGCGGCCGAGCAAGCTCCTGGCGAGCCACCGGGCGCACCATGTACGGTGTGACGATCACGACGAGCTCGGTTTCGTGCTTCTGGTAGTCGCGGCTGCGGAACAGGGTGCCGAGGATCGGCACATCTTTGAGACCCGGGAAACCATCGATGTTCTGCCGGGTGTCCTCCGACAGCAGGCCGGCGATGGCGAGCGATCCGCCGGACGGCAGCTCGACCGTCGAGTTGGCCTGGCGCTTCTTCAACGCCGGGATCTGAATTCCCGAGAGAATGACCGCGCCTTCGTTGGTGAGCTCGCTTACCTCGCTCTCGATCTTCAGGCTGATGCGCCCTTCGGAAAGGACAACCGGCGTGAAGGCGAGGCCGATACCGTATTCCTTGTAGACGACGCTCACCTGCCCGAGGCTGTCTACGACGGGGATCGGGTACTCGCCGCCGGCCAGGAACTTCGCTGGCTCACCGGAGACGGCGGTCAGGTTCGGCTCGGCCAACGTTTTGAGCAGACCGTCGCGCTCCATGGCGCGCAGCGCACCGGCAACGGCCTGATTGCCCGATTGCCATGCGGTCACGACGCCGGAGTTTCCGAACGGATCGCCGGGGCCGATCGGACCCTCGTTGAACATCTGCAGCAAGCCGGCCGCCGCACCCGTTGTGGCAATGGCTGGTGTCGGGAGCGTTCCCAGTGCGGCGGCGGTCAGCGGCAAAGCGTTGTCCGATAGCACCGCGGTGGTGAAGTTGCCGGAATTGACCAGCGCGCCGACGTTGATACCGAACTGCTTGAGTATGGTGCGCTGCACCTCGGCGACGCTGACGCGCAGCATCACCTGCTCTTCGCCCTCGACGACGAGCAGGTTGATCACTGGCTTCGCGCCGTAGACTTCGGCCGGATCGCCGGAGCCTGGGCCGGTGTTGGAATCGCTGTTTGCCTGATAGTTCGAACCGCGGCCGATATTCGTGGTGGTCGTGCTGTTCGTGTTCGATGTGAGGCTGGGTCCCGTGACGATGCTGTTGGCATCCACGATTGTTTGTGCGAACTGCGCTGCGATCTGCGCGGCGCGGCTCGAAATCGATCGGCGTGCGCACCGTGCCGGTGAGTACGATTGCCTTGCCGGCGATCTCGCTGTGCACGTTCGAGCCGGGGATGAGGCGCGTCAAAAGCGTATCGAGCGCCGACAGGTCGGCGCCAACGGCAACCTCGAGGGTGAGGATCTGCTGCCCGTACTCGTCGAAGAAAAAGGCGTTGGTCTGACCCGTCTTTTTGGCGATGAGGAACACGCGGTCCGACGACTGCACAACGGCATCGAGCATGGCCGGATCGGAGACCAGGACGTCCTTCAGCGGAATTGGAAACTGCACCACGATCGAACGACCGACGCCCAGATCAATCCGCTTAGACAGCGGGAATGCCGCATTGCCCGGGATGCGCAGCACGGAATCATTGCCAACCTGCCCTCCAGGTTGGCCCTTCATGTCAGCCGCGTGGATGTCGCCCACACAGGTCGCGACAAAAAACACTGCAGCCATACTGGCGCGAGCCCATTTTAGGGTCGTTCGCATGATCGAATTACCTTTTCGACAGCCGAAACTGAATCAAACGCAACTCAGTTCACGCCGTACTCGCGCTTTGGCACGCCGTAGCGAAATACACGCACGACGCTGCCGCGCTCATCGTTCTTGGCCGCAGCAGTGGGGCCATTCCCCTTCTGGTCGCCGTCCGCGATGCTGCGCAGCGACAGACTGATCTCGCCCTTCGAGTTGGCGCGCGCCAGCAGCTCTGCCTGCCCGGGGGTCAGTTCGAGCGTCGCCGTGTTGGCGGCGCCCTCTGAGGATTTAGAGCCTTCCTTGGTGCCGATCTCCTGCCCAATGGCGAGGACACGGACGTTGAAGAACAGCGTCTCGCTGACGTAGTCGTCCTGACCGGTTTGTCCGTGTATGCGACTAGTGAGAATGACGTCGACGCGATCGTTCGGAAGGATCAGCCGGCCGGCCGACGTTTCTTCCTTGATGCGCGTGGAGATGGCGCGCATGCCGCTCGGCAGAATTGCGGCAAGGACGCCGCCCTGCCCTGCCTTGATCAGCTTCTGGCGGGTTACCGGTTCGCCCTCGAGCAGGGGCGAACGCGCGATCGCGCCGGTGACCATCTTCATACCTTCATCGCCATCGGCCTGAGTGATGAAGGATGGCGTCACGGCGTCGGCTGGCCACGTCTGCCAGCGAAAATCGGTGTCCTTAGTAACGTCGCCCAGCGGGATGTCACGGCGCGCAACGAGGACCTCGGTTGCGTTGACCGGGACAGCAATTTGGGTGGGAGCCGAGGGGCCGCTGACGATCGAGCGCATGAGAATGAAGGCGAGGAGACCAGCTCCGCCCGCAATCGTGATGCCGATCAGTTGCGCCCGCTTCACAGCCGATAAATCCTATTGCCCGGTGCCACCCGGTGCGTCGATTTGGTTCGTCAGCCGACACTGAACGACAAATGTCAACGCAACGTTAACCGCCGTAGCAGATTGACCCTTGGCGCGCCGCCTTGATGCCAGTGCGCTAGGCGCCAAGTAGCGTTGGCCAATTTGTCAGCGGGTAGACGGCAAGCGCTCCGGCGGCGATGGCGATACCGTACGGCATGCCTTCCCCTTCGGCGTGCAGGCGTACCGCCCACTTTGGCAGCGGCAAAGCAGTGGCCGGAAAGCGCCGATATGCCAGCAGGAGGAGCGCCAGCGCGCCTCCGAAAATCGACACGTAAAGAAGGAAGGGAACCAGCTGATCGTAACCGATCCATAGACCAGCGGCCGCTAGCAGCTTTGCGTCGCCGCCGCCAACCAGGTTCAAACTGAAGAGCAGCATCCCTACTACGAGGAGCGCCGCGCCGATCGCGAGGTGTAGCAGCATTTCCTGCGCCGGCATGCCGGCGATTAGCGCGATGACGAGGAAGGCCCCGAGGAGGCCGAGTGACACGCTGTTGGCAATGCGCATCGTCAGCAGGTCTGACGCCGCCGCATAGGCCATGGCGGCCGGAAACACCAACAGTAAGGAATAGCCCGCCACTCCGATCTCCGGATCTCGACGACGAAAGGACGCCCACAAAATTGAGCCACAACCGTTAAACAAGCCCCAAGCGGCGCTCATGCAACGTTGCCGGGAAGAGCTGCCGGCAGCCGTCGGAACAGCTGACACGACAAGGCCGCCCGGCGCGGTCTGCGCCGGGCGGCCTCATCAAGTAGCTCTACGCGCTTATGGGACCGCGTTGCCCAGCTCCGTGTTGATGTCGCCGAACAGGCCGTTCAGGCCGCCCCTGAGCTGCGTGAGGCCGGTGATAATGCCAACGCCGATGAAGGCGGCGATCAGGCCGTACTCAATGGCGGTCGCGCCGGAATCATCCTGAGCGAAACGAGCGAGGAAAGTCTTCATGACAGCACTCCCAGTTTTTTAGGTCGCGTATTTGAAGCCCAGCAGCCTTGCGCCGCGTGACTGGGATCATTTGAGCGCTGAGGTATTAAACTGGGGTAAAACGGACTAATTTGCTCGTAAATGTCTCCTAACATTCGGTTATTATTGCCCGCAATAATCGATCTAATTTTTTTGCGAACAGTCATGGCAAGACACTGATATTGAGTGCCATCCCCTGCGCAAGTATTACTTAGGCCAAACGCACCCAGGCCGTGGGATCCTGGCGCCCGGATTCTATCAGGTCGGCATCACGAATACTTACGGCTGACGAGTAACTCTCGGAAAATCCTTCGCGGGCGCTCAGCAATGTCCGTTTGGCCGGGTCGAATTCGCTATGAAAGGATTTCTGCGCAGCCCGCGTTGATCATAGGAGCCGACAGTTTTCCGCTTTCTTCACCAATTCCTGAAGTAATGCGCAATAAGCACCGAGGAAGCGTTCGAGCATGCTCACTATGAAGCGGTCGTCAGTCCAGTCATTGCGCCGTACGGCCATCGCCGCCGCGATGTCCTGCTCCAGCATCCTGGCAAGTACCGTCGATGCCGGGGCCGCCGACCTCGTCGTGCGCTACGATCAGTCTCAGCTCATACGCCTGCCGCGGCCCGTATCCGACGTCATCATCGGCAATCCCTCGATCGCCGACGTGACGGTGCAAGGCGGCAATCTCCTGGTCGTGACCGGCAAGACATTCGGCATCACGAACATCATTGCGCTCGACGCCCAACGCAATGTCATTCAGGACCAGCGCGTGGTGGTCGAAGCGGAAGACCGGCGGACTCTCGTCGTGCACAAAGGCTCGCTGCGCGAGACTTACACCTGCTCGCCGACATGCATGCCGACCATCGTCGTCGGCGACAATCCGGAGTTCTTCAACGGTGTCGCCAAGGCTGCGCAATCTAGATTGTCGTCGTCGCTGCCCGACGGCGGCGGCGCTGCGCCAGCCGCGCAGGAATAGACTGCGGCGGAGGGATGCAGTCCCTTTTGGTTTACGTTTTGCTTACCGAAGCAACTCAATTACTAACGAAGTAATACATAATTCATGGACGCAAAGATAACGTCTCGGCGGATTTTCGCTTGAGACTTGTAGATGCGTATGCTTCCGACCAATCGCCCGGGATTCTCTAAGCCGCGCCCCTCTCGGCGGAGCTGGCTGCGCAATGAAGATGGCCTCGCGGCCGTCGAATTCGCCATCGTTGCCTTGCCCTTCCTCCTATTCGTATTCGGCATCATCGGCATGGGATTGTACTTCCTGGCGTCGACCTCGCTGGAGTACGGAGTCGAGGCAGCGGCACGGAAAGTCCGTACGGGCGAAGCGGACAAAAGCGACATGTCGGTCAGCGAGTTCAAGCAACTCGTCTGTGATAGCGCCGGCAGCTACATCAATTGCAACAAGCTCGCAGTCGTCATTCAGCATGCTGCAACCTGGAGTGGGATCTCGCCGCAGAGCTGCACGGATGCCAACGGCAACATGGTGAGTTCTACCGGTTCGGACGGCGAAATGATCACGAAGTACGCCGGAGGCGCCAGCGAGGTCGCTCTGGTGACGCTTTGCTACAAGTGGGATCTCGCAAACAGCTTCCAGTTTCTGCAGCTGGGCACAGGGGCGAATGGCTCTGGGCCGGCGATTATTCAAGCTTCCACGGCCTTCAAGAGTGAACCCTTCGAGTGATGTTTCAGGGTAAAGTTGCCATGCGCTGCACCAGTAAGGTCGCCCAATCTCGTGCGAGCAAACGTCGAGTTCTATTCTGGCGCGACACGCAGGGCACCGCTGCCGTCGAATTCGCCTTCCTTGCCCCGCTCCTGCTCCTGATGCTGCTCGCGACGATCGAGACGGCTCGCGCCGTCAGCACCGATCGACACTTTACGGCGGCGGTATCGACCGCCGGCGATTTGGTAGCGCGCGAGGAGTACCTCGGAAAGAGCACGTCCGGGGCAAAAACGAATCTCGACAGCATGATGCTGTCGATCAAGCATCTGATGCAGCCCTACGACTCTACGTCGCTGAAGCTCGGCGTGTATTCGGTCCGCGCGTCGTCGACCAACGCCGCCGACACGAAGGTGATGTGGACGTATTCGTATAACGGAAAGAGCGTGCCTGCGGACTGCTCTGCATACAGCCTTCCGGCCGACATCGTAGGCAAAGGCGGCAGCGTAATCGTCGTCGACGCGACCTACGTCTTCAAGCCGCTTTTCGGCGACTTTGTTCCTGGCATTTCCGGCGCCATGACCTGGACCGAGAAGACCTATCACAGCCCCCGCAATAGTTGCGTCGACTACGTAGAGGGCGACAACTGCACCAAAAGCTGCTGAACGCCGGCGCTCCTGTGCGCCGATTATCGCCGGGTGGCCGGGCGCTACAGCCAAAGCCCGGTTAAAAGCCGGAGAATTCGGTCGGCTAACAACCTAAATCAGCTTGCCCACGCCCACGCTCGGCATATTGTAGCCGATAGTCCGTCTTCAAACGACCAGCGTGCGGATAAAAACATGGGCCGGCGCTCCATACACACCCCCGATGAGCTGCGCGAGCTGATCATCGGGGCGACAACCGCGATCGTTGAACAGGATGGGCTCGAAGGCCTGTCCGCGCGCGAGATCGCCAAACGCGTCGGCTATTCGCCGGGCACGCTCTACAACGTCTTCGAAAATCTCGACGATCTGCTCCTCATCATCGAGGCGCGCCTGCTCGATGAGCTCGCCGTCCGGCTCGCCGGCACCGATGCCTCCGGGCCCCCCGCGGAACGGTTGCGGCGCCTCGTCGGCACCTATTTCGTATTTACCCAAGAACGGCCCAAGCTCTGGAACCTGCTCAACGAGCACCGCATGCCCGCCGGCCGCGAGGTTCCCGAGTGGTATCAGGCCAAGGTCGAGAACCTGCTGACGCCGCTCGAGCAGGCGCTGGTGCCGCTGCTTCCCGATTCCGACGCATGTTGCCAGAAGCGTCACGCGCGTACGCTGTGGGCGAGCGTGCACGGAATGACAGCCCTGTCGACGGCGGACAAGCTCTCCCACGTTACTGCGCACGCGGGACGCTCGCTGGTCGATGATCTGATCTCGACCTATCTCGCCGGTCTTCAGAAGAGCTGCAAGGCGCCGGCGACGCGCCGGTAAGGGCGCCGCCGCCGGCTGTGGGCCGAACTACGGCGTCACGGGCTCGCCGTCTCTGAGGCTGCCGGAGCCGTTGGCAGCGAGCCGGTGGTCTGCGGCGCTGCCGCAGCGGGCGCCGGTGTGGCCGCCACCTGGCGATTGATCACCACCCCGAACCAATTGTCTTGCGGTAGCAGGCGCTGATGCAGGGACGTCCACATCGGCCGCGACGTGATGCCGTCGTAGAACACAGTGATCGACGGCGTGAGGAACAGCAACGCCACGGCGGCCACAGCCATCGCCACCGAACCCGCCGGGTTGCGCATATCGATAGGCTTGAAAGCCGTCCCGAACGACTTCTTGATATGGTTGCCGAGAACGTCGACGGAGTACATTTCGTCGAGGATCAGGTGCGTCAAGAAGCCGATGAGCAGGAAGCCGCCGCCGAGCCAGGCAACGCCGTCCGGCCGATCGAACACGTAGTAGAAGATGATCACAGTCGCCAACGCACAGACGAGCCCGGCAATGAGCGAATGCCATATGCCGCGGTGCGAGGTGAAGCGATGGAACATCGTGTGCACCCCGTAGCGCACGAACAGCAGCGTACCGATCCACAGGATCCACATTTCCGCAATCGACAACTGCGGCGCGAAGTGGAACAGGAGCGCGAACGAGAAGAACACCGCTAGCCCGGCGAACAGCGCGCGGCTGGGACGGGAATCCTTCAAGTCGATGTCCGGCAGGACCGAGCCGAGCGACCCGGCCATAGTGACGGCAACGAGATTCTCGGGAGCGATCACATCCGCCGCCAGCGTTAGGGTCGCAAGCGAACCCGCCACGACGGTGCCGACAACGATATGGGTGGGGAAATTAGCCATGGGTTTTGCCCTCCGCCTCGGCTGCCTGGCGCACGTGCGGCGCGGGGACAGCCCAATCCCCACTCCCCATCAGATTCGCGGGCACTGCGGCAGTGAGTAGCGCCTCTGGCATGTGGAAAACGCCGCCGCGTCAAAGCGTCGTGCGAGGCAAAGGTTCTTGCCGCACGGCGGCATAGCCGCTTAATGGCCCGCATGAAGACCCCCTTAGATCCCGCCCACAACAAGCATCATGTGATCGCAGCCGTCAGCATCGGCATTGCGCTTGCCGTGATGGGCATCAAGTACATCGCGTTCCTCATGACCGGCAGCGTGGCGTTGTTCTCGGACGCTCTGGAAAGCATCGTGAACGTGCTGACGGCGGTCGCCGCGCTCATCGCCATTCGCATCGGCTCGCAGCCGCCCGACCGCGGTCACCCTTTCGGGCACCACAAGGCCGAGTACTTTTCCGCCGTGCTCGCAGGCGCGCTGATTATCGTCGCCGCGCTGCTCATTTTCCGCGAAGCATATCTGGCGTTTCTCCACCCGCGCATGCTCGTCGACCCGGCCGCGGGCTTGCTCGTGAACGGGCTCGCGACGGCGATCAACGCCGCATGGGCCTGGGTGTTGATCAGCCGCGGCAAGGCGTGGAGCTCGCCCGCATTGGAGGGCGATGGCCACCACCTCGTCAGCGACGTCATCACCTCGGTTGGCGTTCTGCTCGGCCTCGTGCTGGCAACGATGACCGGTTGGGCCATCCTCGACCCGCTCATCGCCGGAGCCGTCGCCTTCAACATCCTGCGCATCGGCTACAGGCTGGCCGCCGAATCCATGAGCGCGCTGATGGATCAGGCCGCTTCGCCGCAGATCGAGTTGCGCATCAAGGAGGTGATCCGCGCGAACGGCGAGGGCGCCTTGCAGGCGCACGACATCCGCACGCGCACCGCCGGACCGCTGACGTTCATCGAATTCCATCTCGTCGTACCCGGTGATATGACCGTCGAGGCAGCGCACGACATCTGCGACCGTCTCGAGCTCGCGATCGAGAATGAGTTGGTGAACACGGACGTCGTCATCCACGTCGAGCCGGATTACAAGGCTAAGCGAAAAGGCGCCGTTGAGCTTTAAGCAATTCGAGCGATTGCCCTGGCCCCGCCAAACTCCGAAGTACCTTATCCCGCCATGAAAACCCGCCTGCGCCGCTGCACCCTCGCTGTCCTGCTGGCCGCCCTTTGCCTGCCGGCTCCGCCGGCCGCGCCCGGCTGGGCGAGTTCCGCCGATGAAGTGACGATCACGCTCGTCGGCGACGTCGGGCTCAATCGCTCCAATCAACCCGTCGAACCCGAGGGCGTCCGCCGCGGCGCCTTCCAAACCTGGGCGGAGACGACGTCGCTTATCGACAACGACATCAATGGCGACCTCAACTTCATGAACGTCGAGACTGTGGTGACCGATCGCAACGATCTGACCGCCGATCGCAAGGAACAGAGCGCGCCGTTCAACTTCCGCACGCACCCGAACGGCATCCGCCATCTCGTGTCGCGCGGCTTCAATTTGCTGTCGCTCGCCAACAATCACTCGATGGACTACGGCGTCGATGGTTTGAAGGAGTCGCTGAAGCACGTCGGCAAATTGCAGACGGAGCGCCTTGCGGTCGCCGCCGGCGTCGGCATGAACAGCGAGCAGGCGAGCCGTCCGCAGCGGGTTAGCGTCAAAGGTTCGGACATTGCCTTCGCGGCAACCGGCATCGTCACCAACAATCTCGAGCGTCACCGCGCCGGCCCCAACAAGCCGGGGCAGAACTCCTACCGCTCCGACGACGACTACGCCGAGGTGCGGCGGCGCCTCGTTGACGCGCCGGCCCAGTACCGCATCCTGTCGATCCACTACGGCGAGGAAGGCAGGGTGCGCGCCGATGCCAAGCAGTTCGCGGACTTCCGCGGGCTCGCGGCGCAGAAGGACGGTATCGATCTCATCGTCGGCCACCATGCGCATGTGGTGCGCGGCGTGGAGATCGCCGGACAGTCGCTGATCTTCTACGGGCTCGGCAACTTCCTGCATCAAGGCACGGCCGACATGAACGGCAAGGGGGTGTGCCGCGACTATGGGCTGATGGCACGTGTGCATCTTAAGAAGGCGGCGGACGGCAAGTTCAAGCTGCGCGCTGTCGAGGCAATTCCCGTCGCCGACACGCATTTCCGCCCGCGCCGGCTCACCGGCGAGGCCGGGGCCACACGCATCCACGCGCTGAACTATCTCGATGCGAACCTCGGCGACGACGCGAGCGGGGCGCGCGGGGTGGCCTTCACGCCGCAGCCGGACGGCACCGGGCTCTATTGCCTGGCGGGCGCCGACAAGGACGGCGGCTCCATCGGCGCTCTTTGCAAAGGCTACAGGCCGGCTCCCCCGATTCCCGACAACCTGCGCAACACCATCGCGAGCTCGTGCGCCCGCTAGCTGGCGATTGCGCAAGGCCGCCCCAGCTGGCTAATAGCGGCATGCGAAGCGGCGATTTCCATGACGTGAGACTGTTCGTCGAGCCGCCGCTTGCGGTCGCGGCTCCGATCGCCTGCACGGCGGAGCAGGCGAATTATCTGCTCAACGTGCTGCGGCTCGGAACCGGCGCGGAGATCCTCGTCTTCAATGGACGCGATGGCGAATGGCGCGCACGGTTGGCGGAAGTCGGCAAGCGGCGCTGCACGCTCGAATGCGTAGCGCAGACACGCCCGCAGCAGGCCGGCCCCGACGTGCACTATGTCTTTGCGCCGCTGAAGCACACGCGCCTAGACTATATGGTTCAGAAGGCCACCGAGATGGGCGTCGCCCACCTGCAGCCGGTGCTCACGCGGCGCACAGTAGCCGCGCGCGTGAACCTCGAGCGCATGCGCGCGAATGTCATCGAGGCCGCCGAGCAGTGCGGCGTTCTGCGCGTGCCGACCGTAGGCGAGCCGTTGAAGCTCGAGGCCTTGCTGGCGGCGTGGGACCCGAAGCGAAAGCTGATTTTCTGCGACGAGGCCGCGGACAGGGCGAGCCCGCTGGCGGCGCTCGCCGCCATCGAGTCAAAGCCGTTGGCAGTGCTCATTGGGCCCGAGGGTGGATTTGACACCTCGGAGCGCGCGCTGCTGCGCGAGCAACCGTACGCGCTTGCGATCTCGCTCGGCCCCCGCATCATGCGGGCCGATACGGCGGCCGTGGCCGCGTTGGCGCTGGTCAATGCAGCACTTGGCGATTGGCGCTAGATCGCCGACAGCAATCGAGGCCGCCTTCGCAGGCAGCCTCGCAGCATCACAACCGATGATCCGAACTCGCTTACTTGCTGCACTTGTCGTCGAGCTTATCCATCGCGGCATCGTAGACCTTGCCGTCCGCCGATTCCGGATCGAGGTCGGCGCCCGCTTCGAAGGCGGTCTGGAATTCGGGGCCGAGGTCCTTCATGAAACCGTCCATCTGCTTATCGAGGGCTTCGGCCTTGCTGTCGTCCTCGGCGTCGGCCGACGACATCACCTTGCTCATCTCACAGTAGGTCTTGAGCTTCGCCGCATCGTTGCCGACGGTCTCGAAGGTCTTCACCGCCGAGTCGACCGCCGCGTTGGCGGCGAGAACCGGCGTTGCGAAAAGGCCGCAGAGGGCACAAGCGGCCAGGAACTTTTTCATTGTGATCTCCCATAGAGTTGTGAGCAAAGGTGAAAGCGATGCGGCGACTGGCATGCCACGGACTTGGACACGGCAGTGCATATACCCAACTTCTAACGGCGGCGAGCGGCCAATCCCGTCGAGACGACAAAACGATCCAGCCGGCAATTCGTCGCGTGCAATAGTGTTTTTTTATGGTAGCTGCATGTGCCGCGCTGCAACGGCGGCATCGGGTTGCACCCCCCACGTCGAGGCCTTAGAGGCTGGCGTTTCGAAACGCTCAATGGGTGGCGGTTACACTTGGCGCTTGCTTGCGCTGGCGCGGCGCTGCCAACCCCTGGATCTGCAACGACTTCGCCGCACAGAACCCGAGGCCCGCTGAATGTCGACACGTCAAGATAGCGCGCCAAGCGGCCTCGTGCGATCGCGCGATGACCTCGTCGCCTGGATCGCCGCGGGCGAGAAGCCGAAGACGGAGTGGCGGATCGGCACCGAGCACGAGAAGTTCGTCTTTCATACCGATACGCTGACGCCCGTCCCCTACGAAGGCGAGCGCAGCATCTCCGCGCTGATGAAAGCGCTGATCGCACGCTTCGGCTGGGAGCCGATCCTCGAGGGCGACAAGATCATCGCCCTGAAGCGCGAGGGTTGCGATATCTGCGGCAACATAAGCCTCGAACCCGGAGGACAATTCGAGCTTTCCGGCGGCGCGGTCGAGACGCTGCACGAGACCGCGGCCGAGACGCGCGAACATCTGCGCCAAGTGCTGAGCGTCGGCGAGCCGCTCGGCATTGGCTTCCTCGGATTGGGATTTTCGCCCAAGTGGACGTTGGCCGAAACGCCCCACATGCCGAAGGAGCGCTACTCCATCATGACGCGCTACATGCCGACCGTCGGCTCGCGCGGCCTCGACATGATGTATCGCACGGCCACCATCCAGGTGAACCTCGACTTTGCCGACGAAGCCGACATGGTCAAGAAGCTGCGGGTGTCGCTCGCGCTGCAGCCGATCGCCACCGCGCTATTTGCGTCCTCGCCGTTCACGGAAGGCCGTCTCAACGGCTTCAAGTCGATGCGCAGCGAGGTATGGCGCGACACCGACCGTCGCCGCACCGGTATGCTGCCGTTCGCCTTCGAGGAGGGCATGGGCTACGAGCGCTACGTCGACTATGCGCTCGCCGTGCCGATGTACTTCGTCTACCGCAACGGGCACTACATCGATGCCTCCGGCGCCTCGTTCCAAACTTTTCTCGACGGCAAGCTGCCGCAGCTTCCCGGTGAACGGCCGACGCTCGATGACTGGTCGGATCACCTGACGACGCTGTTCCCCGAGGTGCGCCTCAAGAGGTTTCTGGAGACGCGCGGTGCCGACAGCGGCCCCTGGCAGCGTATCTGCGCGCTCCCCGCCTTTTGGACCGGGCTACTCTACGACGCCCAGGCGCTCGATGCCGCCTGGGAGCTGGTCAAGGACTGGACCGCGGAGGAGCGCGAGGCGCTGCGCAACGCTGTGCCCAAGAGCGCGCTGGCAACACCGTTCCGTTCGACGACGGTGCAGCACATCGCCCGCGAAGCGCTGCGGATTTCCCGGCGGGGGCTGCGCGCCCGCCGGCGCATCAACGCCGCCAGCCAAGACGAGGCGGTCTACCTCGACATTCTCGATGAGGTCGCCATCTCGGGCTGCACACTCGCCGACCGGCTGATCGAGCGCTTCGAGGGCCCGTGGTCGCGCGACATCGACCATGTCTTTGAAGAATATGCGTTCTAAAGGCACTGGCGCGGCGGTTCAGCTTGTGTTCATCCTAGGCAACGTTAACTCGGACCCTGGGCGCAAGGGGTATTCTCAGGGTATCGTTTCGACGGTCCGCAAGCGCGCCGCTAGCCGGCGGGAGAACGAATTGGTCGATCGCGCGAATCTTTTGGCTTTAGCGGCCGGCGCAGTTGCCGCCGCCTTGCTCGCTGCAGTCACGTGTTTCGGACCTGCTGAGGCGGAGGGCGGTTGCGGAGGAAGCTGTGCCCACGCCTACAATCAGTGCCGCATCCAGACCAAGGGCTCGGCGTCTTGTGAGAAGCAGTACTCGAGCTGCCTGCAGAGCTGCCGCAACCGATAGCCACCCCGTCAGCCGTTCCCGAGAAGGAAGACCGCCAACCGCCGCGGTCCGTGCGCACCCATAACAATCTTGCCGCCGATGTCGCCGGTGCGCGAGGCGCCAGTGACCAGATTGAGCGTGCGCGGCATGCGACCGCCGTTCTCGGCGAGCACCATTGCGCAAGCCTCCTCATAGCTACCGACGACGGTATCGGCGCGCAGCACGACGAGGTGCGTGTCGGGCACAAAGCCGAGCGTGACCGGATTGTCGGAGCCGGAGCCGAGCGCCAGCGTGCCCGTCTCGGCAACGCCGGCCACGGCACGCGACAGGCCGGCGGTGTCGCCATCTTGGGCGCCGCCAGTATCGATCTGGAGCGCTGGTGCGCTCTCCCAGGGCAGTCCGGAAAGCAGAGGGTCGGCGCCGCGGCGCAAGCGCAGCGGTAGCCTCAGCGCGTGCAGATAGCCGGCGATGGCAGCCGGGATCTCGGATGCCGCGTCGACCTCGATGACGTCGACACCGAGCGTGCGCTGGAAGTCCTTGAACTGCTGCATCAGCTCACCCCCCGCCCGGCGAGCACGGTCTGGGCGCGGATGCACGACCGGATGCGCGAGGCGGCCGGCGGCGCTCTGACGCCGCGTGGCTTCGCGCGTGTCCGCATCGAGCGTCATGCGGATGCCGCCGAGGATGCGATCGCGGCTCATGGCGCCGCTCCGCGTTGCCGCTGCACGTAGAGGTCTTGAAAGGTGCGCCCCTGCGGCGCTGGAAAGTCGCGGTGCCGCGTCCAGCGCTCGCCGAATGGCAGCGTGCGCAGTCTCCCGCGGGCGCGCGCCATCGCTGCGAGCGCGGCAGCAGTGAAGCTGGCGACCAATCGGTAGGCGCGCGGCCGCATGGCGAGAAATGCCCAAGCGCGCAACAGCGTGCGGCTGCGCCACGATTGGGGCTCTTCAATCGCCACCTCGCGCCAGTGGCGCATCAACGAAACCAGTGGGATCTCGACCGGGCAAACCTCCTCACAGCGGCCGCAGAAGGTCGAGGCCTGCGCCAAGTGTCCCGCCTCCGGCATCTCGGCCAGCGCCGGCGTCAGCACCGCGCCGATCGGCCCCGGATAGACCGAGCCGTAGGCATGGCCGCCGATGGAACAGTAGACGGGGCAATGGTTCATGCAGGCGCCGCAGCGGATGCAGCGCAGAACGGCGCGCAGTTTGCTGCGCAGAAGTTCCGAGCGGCCGTTGTCGAGGATGACGACGTGGCACGCCTCGGGTCCGTCGACGTCGCCCGCGCGTCGCGGCCCGGTGACCAGCGTCGTATAGGCGGTGAATTCCTGCCCCGTCGCCGAGCGCGCCAGAAGGCGCAGCAGCGGCCAGGCGTCGGCCAGCGTCGGCACGACCTTGTCGATCGACGCCAGAACGATGTGCACCTTCGGCAGCGACATCGTCAGGTCGGCGTTGCCCTCGTTGGTGACGACGATGGCCGAGCCGGTCTCGGCGATGAGGAAGTTAGCGCCGGTGATGCCGACCTCGGCGGTAAGGAACTTCTCGCGCAGCACGCCGCGCGCTTCGCCGACGAGCGCTTCCGGCGACGAGAGATCGCGGCCCGGCTGCAGGTCGCCGTGGCGGCGCCGAAACTCGTCCGCAACGTCGCCGGCGCGCAGGTGGATCGCCGGTGCGATGATGTGGCTGGGCGTCTCGCCGCGGAGCTGGATGATGTATTCGCCGAGGTCGGTCTCGACGACATCGAGCGCCGCCGCCTCCAGCCGCGCGCGCAGCCCGACCTCCTCGGAAACCATCGACTTGCTCTTGGTGACGACGTGCGCGCCCGCCTCGCGGCATATCCGCAAAATGACGTCGCAAGCGTCCGCGCCGCTCACCGCCCAATGCACGCTGGTGCCGGCGCGCGTCGCGTTGCTCTCGAACGCCTCGAGGTAGAGGTCGAGATGTGCGAGCGTATGATCGCGGATGTCGCGCGCGGTACGGCGCAGCGCCTCGAATTCAGGGAGCGCCGCCTTGGCCCGCGCGCGAGCGGCGACGAAGCCGGCCGGAACGTCGGCCAACGCAGCCTGTAGGGACTGATTGGCGAGCGCGGCGGTGACGCCCGCTTCGAATGCACTCGCCCGCTTCACGGCGCGCCTCGCGACGCCGCGTGGGCAATCGGCGGCTCGCCCATTTCGCCCGCAAGCACCTCGGCGATATGCCGGCAAGCGACGGGCGAGCCTTGCCGCGACAGCTTGCCGGCGACGTTCATCAGACAGCCGAGCTCGCCGGACAGCACCAACTCCGGCGCGACGCCATCGATGTTGGCGGTCTTTGCCGACACCATGACGTTGGAAATGTCGGGAAATTTGACCGAGAACAACCCGCCGAAGCCGCAGCAGGTTTCGGTGCCCGGCATCTCGATCAGCTCGAGGCCCTGCACCGCGGCAAGCAGGCGGCGCGGCTGTTGCTTGATCTTCAGCTCGCGCAGGCCCGAGCAGCCGTCGTGATAGGTGACGCGGCCGGCGAACGCGCCAGGCACCGACGACATGCCGCGCACGTCCACGAGGAACGAGACAAGCTCGTAAACGCGCTCGGCGAAGGCGCGCGCGCGACGTTCGGCACCCTCGTCGCCGGACATCAGGCGCGGGTAGTGCAGCTTGAGCATCGCCGCACACGAGCCGGACGGTGCCACGACGTAGTCGAAGCCTTCGAGTGCGGTCATCGTCTGCAAAGCCAGCGATTTGGCGCTGCGCTTATCGCCGCTGTTGTAAGCCGGCTGGCCGCAGCACGTCTGCGCGCGTGGCACGAACACTTCGCACCCCGAGGCCTCCAGCAGGCGCACGGCGGCAAAGCCGACCGACGGCCGCATCAAGTCGACGAGGCAGGTGACGAAGAGCCCGACGCGCGGGCGCCTTGCATAGCCTTCGGTCATCGGTGGTCCGCTTGCTTAAGGCAGCGCAGCTACTTGTGCAGCTTCAGGAAGGCGATGAGATCGTTGCGGTCGGCCGGATTCTTGATGCCCGGAAACGCCATGACGTTGTTCGGCAGAAAGGCGTCCGGCGACTCGAGGAACTTCGCCAGCTGCGGCTCCGTCCACACGAGGCCGCGGCCGGCCTCCTCCTTCATCGCGTCGGAATAGTTGAACCCCGGAACGCTGGCCGCCTTCTTGCCGACGATGCCGGTGAGCACGGGGCCGGCCTTGTTCTTCGCCCCAGGGCCAATGGCGTGACAGGCGCGGCAGCGCTTGAACACACCTTCGCCCTTGGCGGCGTCCTGGGCAGCGGCGGGCGCGGCGCCGGCGAGAAGCATGGCCGCGATCGCGAGAATTTCCCTGCGCATCATGCTCTCCCTCCTGTTTTGCCAGCCACCTCAGCAAATGCCGCGGCGGCGATCAAGGGAGGATGATCGCCGGAGCGGCCCCGCCTGTCGCATTTGCGAATGGGCGTGGCGCAAAGCTCAGCGCGTCGCCACGGCGGGGCTCGAGCCTTTACTGTGGCGGCGCGAAACGGCCCTTGCAGGTTGACGGGTCGCGGACATCTTGTTGAGGTCCAAGTCCTTGTCCCAATAGGGGTGCGCGCCATAAAGCTCGGCTAAGAACTCGATCAGAACATTGACCTTTGCCGGCATGAACTCGCGGCTCGGGTAGACCGCATGCACGGCAGCGTTCGAGGCACCGCGGTACTCCGGCAGCACGACGCGCAGCGCACCGCTACGCAGCGCCGGTCCAATATCCCAGGTCGACAACAGACCGACACCGACACCCGCCAACACCAGCTCGCGAATGAACTCGCCCGAATCGGAGCGCACGTTGCCGTGTGGATGGATCTGCGTGTCGCCGTGCGGACCCTCTAGCCGCCACACGTCGACCGAGTCAGCGGCTAGGCAGTTGTGCGCTTCGAGATCGGCGAGTTCCGTCGGAGCGCCGTGCTTGTCGAGATAGGCGGGCGCGGCGCAGACGACGCGCGTGTCCGGCGCGATGCGGCGCGCGACGAGCGAGGAATCTTCGAGCTCACCGATACGGATGGCGAGATCGAAGCCCTCGCGAATGATGTCGACGAAAGCATCGACGATGTGCACGTCGAGCTCGATCTCAGGATAGCGGGCTAGGAAGTCGTCGATGAAGGGCGCGATGTGCAGCCGGCTGAACGCGGTCGGCATGGTGATCTTCAACAGCCCGCGCGGTTTGGTGTTTCGCCGGCTGACAAAGTCCTCGGCTTCCTCGCACAGGCTCAAGATGTCGACGACACGCTTGAAATACCCCGCGCCCGTCTCGGTCAGCGTCAGATGGCGGGTGGTGCGCTGGAACAGGCGCGCGCCAAGCCGATCCTCAAGCTGGCTGATGCGCTTGGACACAACGGCGGGGGAAAGCCCCATCTCGCGGCCGGCCGCCGACATGTTGCCGGTGCGGGCAACGCGTGCGAATATGTCTAGGTCACTGATAGCAGTCACGTGTCCCCCGTGGGCAATGTGGCCCCGGCTGGAAATGCAGCCGGCGCGTGGCCAACGAACGAAATTATGCCGGACGGCGATAATAGGTATCGGCTGAAAAACCAAAAAGCTGTACTGTCGTACAAGCGTTTCAGTATGCCAGCAAACGGCCGTAACGCCATACTCAAATCTGGACCTTGCTGCCGCGCGCTGGAACTGCCAAGCCGGAGAGCTTCATGACGCTGTCGAGGATGCCGGAACCCGACCGGGCTGTGCTCGACCGGAGCGGCGCCATCATCAAGGATCTCGAGGCCCTGATCGGCATCGCCGGAGTCATATCCGAGGAGGAAGGCCGGCGCGCGTTCGAGGCCGATGCGCTCACCTCCTACCGGCAGGCGCCGCTCGTCGTTGTGCTGCCGCGCTCGACCGAGGAAGTCTCGAAGGTTCTCAAGTATTGCTACCAGAACCATTTGAAGGTCGTGCCGCGTGGTGCAGGAACGTCGCTGTGCGGCGGCGCGCTGCCGTCGGCCGAACTCGATCGTCATCGGCACTTCGCGCATGAACCGCGTTCTGGAAACCGACTTCGTCAACCGCACAATCACCGTCGAGTGCGGCATCACCAATCTCGCCATCACCGACGCCGTCTCGGCCGAGGGTTACTTCTACGCGCCCGATCCTTCGAGCCAGCTCGCCTGCACCGTGGGCGGCAACCTCGCCATGAACTCGGGCGGTGCGCACTGCCTCAAGTACGGCGTGACGACCAACAACGTTCTCGGGCTTCGCATCGTGCTGATGGACGGCGAGATCGTCGAGATCGGCGGGCCGTACCTCGATTCCGAGGGCTACGATTTCCTCGCCCTCATCGTCGGCTCCGAGGGCCAGTTCGGCATTGTCACCGAAGCGACCTTGAAGATCCTGCCCAAGGCCGAAACGGCGCGTCCCGTTCTGCTGGGCTTCAACTCGTGCGAAGCGGCCGGCCAGTGCGTCGCCGCCATCATCGGCTCGGGCATCATCCCCGTCGCCATTGAGTACATGGATAAGCCGGCCATCGCCGTTTGCGAGGCCTTCGCTCACGCCGGCTACCCGCTCGACGTCGAAGCACTGCTCATCGTCGAGGTGGAAGGCTTCGAGGACGAGATCGGCCGCCTCTTACGCGACATCGTCGAGATCGCGCGTGCGTACGACCCAAAGGTCATCGAGGCGAGCACTTCGGCCGAGCAAAGTGCGCGCATCTGGAAGGGGCGCAAGGCGGCATTCGGCGCCATGGGCCGCATCTCGGACTACTACTGCATGGACGGCGTTATTCCTCTGGCACGCCTGCCCGAGGTGCTGAGCCAGATCGCGCAGATCTGCGCCGCGCACCGCCTCAAGGTGGCGAACGTGTTCCACGCCGGCGACGGCAACCTGCACCCCCTGATCCTCTTCAACGCCAATGACGCGGACGAGGCGCGGCGCGCCGAGATCGCCGGCGCTGAGATCCTGAAGCTGTGCGTTGCGGTGGGCGGCTGCCTCACCGGTGAGCACGGCGTCGGCATCGAGAAGCGCGACTTGATGGAGGTGCAGTTCTCGCCGTCCGACCTCGCCGTGCAGATGCGGATAAAGAGCGTGTTCGACCCCCTTTGGCTTTTGAATCCGGGTAAGGTCTTCCCGCTGACAGCGCTCGAATCGAACGAGCGCTCGGCCGCGGACCAGGCGGCCTAAGGAGACTCAATTGAGCGATTTGCAGCGCCCCGGCGCCGACTGGGAGCTTCAGTTCGTCATCGCCGGCTGCGCCGAGAGGCGCCTGCCAATCGAGGTCGTCGGCTCGGGCTCCAAGCGCGCCATCGGCCGTCCCGTCGACGGCACGGTGACCATCACCACCGCCTCGCTGCGCGGCATCTCCCTCTATGAGCCGAACGAGCTCGTCATGTCGGCCCGCACCGGCACGCCCCTATCGCAGATCGAGGCCGAGCTCGCCGCACGCGGTCAGATGCTGCCCTTCGAGCCGATCGATCTGGCACCGGCGACCGGTGGTCCACAGGGCACGCAAACCATTGGCGCGGTGTTCGCCACCAACATGTCGGGCGCACGGCGCGTGCAATGCGGCGCGGCGCGCGACCACTTGCTGGGCGTTAAAGGCGTCAACGGCCGCGCCGAGCTGTTCCAGGCCGGCGGCCGCGTGATGAAGAACGTCACCGGCTATGACGTCGCACGCGGCCTCGCGGGCAGCTGGGGCACGCTCGCGGTGTTGACCGAGGTGACGTTCAAGGTCATTCCGTGGCCGGAGACGGCGGCGACGGTCATCTACCTCGGCCTGCCGGACAATCTGGCTATCGAGCTGCTCTCGGCCGCGATGGCGCAGCCGGTCGAGGTATCGGGCGCCGTGCACCTGCAGGCATCCGTCGCGGCGCGGCTCAACCATCCCGGCCTCAAGTCGATGAACAAGGCGGTGACCGCCCTGCGGTTGGAAAACTTTTCCAGCGCCGTTGCGGGCCGCAAGCAGCGCCTCAAGGAGGCGCTCAAGGTCTATGGCAAGGCGCTCGAGCTCGACCATCGCGAGACATTGGAATTCTGGAGCGAGTTGCGCCGACTCTCCGTCATGCCGCATCGGCAGACGCTTCTGTGGCGCATCTCGGCCAAGCCGACGACAGCACCCAAGCTCGTCGCCGCCATCAAGCGGTACATGCCGGCCGAAGCGTTCTATGATTGGGCTGGCGGCCTCATCTGGCTCGAGGTTCCGGCGACGGCCGACGCCGGCACCGCGGAGATCCGCCGCGTCACGGCAATTCACGGCGGCCACGCCATGCTGATCCGCGCCGAGCCGAACGTGCGCGCCGCCGTCGAGGTGTTCCAGCCCCTGAGCCCACCCGTGGAGCGCCTGACCCGCGGCCTCAAAGCCGCCTTCGACCCGGCGGGAATTCTCAATCCCGGCCGGATGTACGCCAACTTGTGAGGTCATAGCCTAGCGCATGCAGACCAACTTCACGCCCGAGCAGCTGCGTAACCCGCGCGTCGCCGAAGCCGACGACATCCTGCGCCGTTGCGTGCATTGCGGGCTGTGCACGGCGACGTGCCCGACCTACGTGCTGCTCGGCGATGAGCGCGACAGCCCGCGCGGCCGCATCTACCTCATCAAGGACATGCTCGAGGAGAACGCGCCGGCGAGCTTCGAGGTGCAGACGCACCTCGACCGCTGCCTGTCGTGCCTGTCCTGCATGTCGACCTGTCCGAGCGGCGTCGACTACATGCATTTGATCGATATGGCGCGCAGCTACGTCGAGCAGACGGCGCCGCGGCCGCTGAAAGAGCGCTTCGTGCGCCGTCTCTTAGCGCGCGTGCTGCCCTATCCCGAGCGCTTCCGGCTGGCCCTGAAGCTCGCCCCGCTCGGCCGCCCGTGGCTCAACGCGTTGCGCCGCTTCGGCTTCAACGAGATCGCCGCGATGATCGAGCTGGCGCCCGCCGTGCTGCCGCCGTCGCCGAAATACGAGGGGCCCGGTACCGCCGCCACCGAGGAAGACCGCCGCGCCCGCGTCATCATGCTCGCCGGCTGCGCGCAGCAGGTGCTGCGGCCCGGCATCAACGATTCGACCATCCGCCTTTTGGCGCGGCGCGGCGTCGACGTCGTCGTCGCGGCCGGTGCCGGCTGCTGCGGTGCGCTCACCTATCACCTCGGCGATGAGACGGGTGCGATCGGGTTCGCCAAGCGCAACGTCGATGCCTGGTCGAAGGAGCTGGCCAAGGGTCCGGTCGACGCCATCATCGTCAACGCCTCGGGCTGCGGAACGATGGTGAAGGACTACGGCCATCTTCTGAAGCGCGAGCCGGAGTATGCGGCACGCGCGGCGCGCATCGCCGATCTGGCGCACGACATCTCCGAATTCGTCAGCAAGTACGAGCTCGGCGCGCCGAAACGCTGGTCGTCGCTGCGCGTTGCCTATCATCCGGCGTGCTCGTTGCAGCACGGCCAGGGCATCAAGGACGAGCCGCGCGATCTGCTCATCAAGGCCGGATACACTGTCGTCGACATTCCGGAATCGCACATTTGCTGCGGCTCGGCCGGAACCTACAACATCCTGCAGCCGGAGCTCGCCGGCGCACTGCGCGATCGCAAGACGAAGAACATCAGGCGCATGAAGCCCGACGTCGTCGCCACCGGCAACATCGGCTGCATCACGCAGCTCGCCGGCAATCTGGACGTGCCCGTGGTGCACACGGCGGAGCTGCTCGATTGGGCATACGGCGGACCCGTCCCGCCGGGGCTGGAGCCGCTCGCGCGCTTCGTATCGAACGTGCCCGAGCCGCGGCGCGTCGCCGACTACATCCACGCGTAGCCATTCGGTTGTCATGACAGCGGCGAGCACCGACTGGCGCGATGTGCACGGGCCATTCGACATCATCGGCGACGTGCACGGCTGCGCCGACGAGCTGATCGAGCTGCTCGCAACGCTTGGCTATGGGGTGCAGCTCGAAGGCACCGGCGATGCACGCCATACCATAATCGACGGCGCCCAAAGGACGCCGCGCCTTCTTCGTCGGCGATCTCGTCGACCGCGGGCCCAACGCGCCGGACGTGCTGCGTATCGTCATGGACATGGTCGAGCGCGGGCAGGCGTTCTCGGTCATCGGCAATCACGACGACAAGTTCCGGCGCTGGCTGAAAGGACGCAAAGTCAAAATCGCCAACGGCCTCGAACGCACCATCGCGCAGATCGAGGATCAGGGAGAGGCGATCAAGACGCGGGCGCTCGCCTTCCTCGACAACCTGCCGAGCCACGCCTGGCTCGATGACGGCACGCTCGCCGTCGCCCACGCCGGGGTGCGCGAGAACATGCTGGGGCGGGATTCGCCGCGGGCGCACGACTTCGGCCTCTACGGCGACACCTCGGGCGGCACCGATGCAGCCGGCTTGCCGGAGCGCTTCAACTGGGCAGCCGACTATGGCGGCAAGACCGCCATCATCTACGGTCACACGCCGGTTGCCGAGCCGGAATGGCTCAACAATACGATGTGCATCGACACCGGCTGCGTGTTCGGCGGCAAGCTGACGGCGCTGCGCTGGCCGGAGCGCGAGTTGGTCTCGGTGCCGGCACGCGAGGCGTACGCGGTCCTGCGCCGCGGGTTCGGCCTGCCGCCGACGCGCCCGCGGTGACGGAGCGGACGGAATGACGTGGTTCGGGAATGCCAGACCGAGTCCTCCTCTCAACGTCATCCCGCTGCAGAGCGGGATCCACGCAAGTTTCCACAGCCGCTACGCACGAGCATTTCTTCGGCGCTGCGACCGGTATCGCGCCTACTCGTTATGAAGTCGTTCCCATTCAACCCGTAGCGTTCGTTGAAGCTGGCGTGGGTCCCGGCCGTCCATGCGGAGCATGGCTTCGCCAAGACGCCGGGATGACGGGTGTGCTCCCTGAGCGGGCGATTTGCGCCCGCACATCGATCCGCTATAACGCGGCACCTTTGAAATCACGCGCTCACCCGCGCACAGCCAAGCACATCCCATGGCGAAGACCGAAAAAGACGCACGGCCCACCCCGCGCCTGCCGAAGGGCCTTCGCGACATCGAGGCGGCCGAGCTACGCCAGCAGCAGGACATGCTGGCCAAGATCCGCGCCGTCTACGAGCGCTACGGCTTCGAGCCGCTGGAGACGCCGGCGTTCGAATACACCGACGCGCTCGGCAAGTTCCTGCCCGACCAGGACCGGCCCAACGAAGGCGTGTTCTCGTTCCAGGATGTCGCGTCGGAGACGCGCGGCGAGAAAGATTCCGGGGAGTGGGTCAGCCTGCGCTACGACCTGACGGCGCCGCTGGCCCGCTACGTGGCGCAGAACTACCAGGACATGCCCAAGCCGTTCCGCCGCTATGCCGTGGGACCGGTGTGGCGCAACGAGAAGCCGGGGCCGGGCCGCTTCCGCCAGTTCATGCAGTTCGACGCTGATACGGTAGGCGCCGAGAGCGTCGCCGCCGACGCCGAGATGTGCATGCTCGCCGCCGACACGCTGGAAGCGCTCGGCATGAAGCGCGGCGACGTACGTCATCAAGGTCAACAGTCGAAAGATCTTGGACGGCTCGCTTGAAGCCATCGGGATTTCCGGCGACGGGGAATGCAGGCAAATGGCTCATTGTACTGCGGGCGCATCGACAAGTTCGATCGACTGGGTCGGGAGGGGGTCGAGGCGCTTCTCGGTCAGGGGCGCAACGACGAGAGCGGAGATTTCACTGCCGGCGCCGGCTTTCAGCCTAACCAGATCGACTATGATTTGCAGCCTTTTCGACTGGCGGAGGCGGCTAGAGCGACCGCAGGAGTCTGAGTCGTCTACGACATCACCAGAAGTTCGCGCCGTCCCAATAAAACTGCGGGAAACTTTGTGCTTCTCAAGACGATCGACATTGGTTCGGTCAGGACGGATTGGCACGCCGCACTGAAGGACCTAGTCGGAATAGCTCAGCTGATCAGAGCGTGCAGGATACGATGACGGCCGCATATCGAATCGATCCCTCAGTCGTCCGCGGGCTCGAGTACTACACCGGCCCGGTGTTCGAGGCCGAGCTGACCTTCGAGGTGAAGGACGAAAGGGGCGCCCGGTGCGCTTCGGCTCGGTCGGCGGCGGCGGGCGCTACGACGATCTCGTCGCCCGCTTCACCGGCCAGCAAGTGCCGGCGACCGGCTTCTCCATCGGCGTGTCGCGCCTGCAGGCCGCGCTTGCCGCGCTCAATAAGGAAAAGGCCGCGCGTGCCGACGGTCCCGTCATCGTGCACCGTCATGGAAAAGGACCGCATCGCCGACTATCAGAAGCTGGTGCAGGCGCTGCGCACCGGCGGCATCCGCGCCGAGCTGTATCTCGGCAATCCGCAAGAAGTTCGGCAAGCAGCTGAAGTATGCCGACAAGCGCGGCTCGCCGTGCGTCGTCATCCAGGGCTCGGACGAGCGCGCCAAGGGCGAGGTGACGCTGAAAGACCTCGTCGAAGGCGCCAAGGCCGCCGCCGCCATCAAGGACAACAAGGAGTGGAAGGAAGCGCGGCCGGCGCAAGTCTCCGTCAAAGAGGCCGATCTCGTCGCCGAAGTGCGCAAAATCCTCGCCCGCCACACCGGGTAACACTGGCATACTACCGTCATGGCCGCGCAGGCGGCCATCCACGCAAGTATCCAGCCGTGTTACGGCGACATAGGGTGCTCCGCCTGCAACGTCGTCCTTCACGTTGACTAAGAGCACCCGCTGAGAATGGCGTGGATGGCCGCCTGCGCGGCCATGACGAATTGGGGAGGCCGCGGCGCCGCTTAAAATTCCCCGCTATGCGTGCGGCGACGAAAACGAGCCACATTTGCCCCACCGGGAGCCGCCCGCTAGGGTCGGCCCAAAGTGCAAGGCGAAAGTGGAATGCAAGCCAACCCCTCGACCACCCAGCACACACCTCGCGTTGCAGATGCGCCGCCGGACAACTGGGCCGACCGCTATGCGCCAGAATCCGTGCGCCCCTACCTGCGGCTCGCCCGCCTAGACCGCCCCATCGGCTTCTGGCTGCTGCTGCTGCCCTGCTGGTGGTCGGTGGGCCTCGCCGAGGTGGCCCTGCACCAGCCCTACCCCAACCCCTGGCTGCTGACCCTGTTCGCGATCGGCGCGCTCGCCATGCGCGCCGCGGGCTGTGCCTACAACGACTACATCGACCGCGATTACGACGCGCGCTCCGCGCGCACGGCGAGCCGCCCCATCCCCTCCGGCCAGGTGACGCCGGCCGAAGCGCTGGCCTTTGCCGCCATCTGCGCGCTCGTCGGCTTCCTGGTGCTCGTCCAGTTCAACGCCTTCACCATCAAGCTTGGCGCCGTCTCGCTTATCCTCGTCGCCATCTACCCGTTTCTGAAACGTTTCACCCATTGGCCGCAGATCGTGCTGGGCCTCGCCTTCAACTGGGGGGCCCTCGTCGGCTGGGCCGCGGTGATGGGCAACGTCGGCATACCGGCGCTGCTGCTCTACGCCGGCTCCGTGCTGTGGACGATCGGCTACGACACCATCTATGCCCACCAGGACCGCGAGGACGACCTGCTGCTCGGCCTGCACTCGACCGCCATCCGCTTCGGCGACAACACCATGACCTGGGTCGGCAGCTTCTACGCCGGCGCCATCGTCCTGTGGCTGCTCGCCGGGTATCTGGCCGGCACGCACCTCATCTATTTCATGGCGGTGGTGCTGGCTTCGCTGCAGATGGCCTGGCAGGTGACGACGCTCGACATGAGCGATGCGCGCAACTGCCTGCGCCGCTTCCGCTCCAACCGCGATGTGGGTCTGGTGATCTTCCTGGGGCTGGTCGCCGACATGGTGCTGTCCCGCATGGCGGGCCTCAGCTAGTCGGTGACACACGCGTTAAGCAATTTCGGCTTGGAACCGTGCCGCGGTTCCAAGCCGAAATTTGCGAGCCTCGCCGTCGTCTTCAGAGCAGCCGTCTGGTGCGACCATACAGGCAGAATGACACATCCGGCTTCCTGCCGGCTTAAGAGATAGCGTAAATTCGCCGTAACCGTCCGGCCCGTTCCGGTCGCACGCATCTACTTTCTGGCCAAACTCGCTTCAGGGGACCAACTGCATGAGCGACAAGTCGACACCGCCGAAACAGCTGTTGCACCTCGTGTTCGGCGGCGAGCTGACCTCACTCGACGGGATCGAGTTCCGCGACCTGAAGGAACTCGACATCATCGGCATCTATCCGAACTACGCCGAAGCGCACGCCGCATGGAAATCGGCCGCGCAACGCACCGTCGACAACGCCTTGATGCGCTACTTCGTCGTCCACATGCACCGCTTGCTGGAGCCGGACGAGCAGAGTTCTAAGGCGCCGTCGTGAACTTGGCGCCGCCCGCGCCGCGCAAGCCCTCTCACGCCGCGCTCACCCTCGACGAGCATCAGCGCGGGCTGCTCAAGCGCTTCCTGCGCGATTGGGTCTACCCGCGGTGGCGCGAGCTGATTATCGCCATGATCCTCACCGGCCTGTTGGCTGCCGTCACCGGCGCCTACCCGATGATCATCAAGGCGTCGTTCGACATGCTGATGCAGGACCAGACGGGGACGCTGCCCTACGTGCTGGTGGCCATCGTCGGCGCCACCATGCTGCGCAGCATCCTGCTCTATGCGCAGACGGTCGAGACCAACCGCATCGTCATGCGCCTGACGACGGACATGCAGCGGGTCGGTTTCGAGCATCTCATCACGTCGGATTTCGCCCGCTTGTCGCGCGAAACGCCGGGGCGCCTCGTCTCCAAGCTGACCAACGACATCGGTTTCGTGCAAGTGGCGGCCCAGGCCGCGCTCAACACAGCCGTCCGCGACACGCTTTTGATCGTCGCCCTCGTCGCCTCGATGATCTATCTCGATTGGGTCATGTCGGTGATCGTGCTGTGCGTCTACCCGATCGCGGCACTGCCCGTCGCCGCGCTCAGCAAGAAGCTGCGCCGCGTCGCCAAGCAGACCCAGGAAGAGCTCGGCGGCATGACGTCGCTGTTGACTGAGAAGCTGTCGGGCGCGCGGCTGATCAAATCGTTCCGGCTGGAAGGCTACGCCGCGGACCGGCTCAACAAGAGCTTCGAGCACGTCTACAAGCTGCGCATGAAGGCGGTGGCGAACCGCGCGCGCATCGATCCGCTGCTCGAGGCGCTCGGCGGCATCGCCATCGCCGGCGTCATCGCGCTGGCCTACTGGCGCATCGCCAGCGGCATCTCCACCGTCGGTGATTTCATGGGCTTCATCACCGCGCTGCTGATGGCCTCGCAGCCCATCCGCGCATTGGGCTCGCTGTCGGGCCGCATCAACGAAGGCCTCGCCGCGGCCGAGAGCTTTTACGAGCTCGTCGACGAGAAGCCGCTGATCGTCGACCGGCCGGGCGCCCAGCCGCTGGCCATCGCCAACTCGACGATCCGCTTCGAGGACGTCGGCTTTGCGTACGACCGCAGCGGCGTGCAGGCCATCTCCGGCTTCTCGCTCATTGTGCCGGGCGGCCATACGGTGGCCCTCGTCGGGCGTTCCGGCGCCGGCAAGTCGACCGTGCTCAATCTGGTGCCGCGCCTGTTCGACGTCGACAAGGGCCGCATCAGCATCGACGGGCAGGATATCCGCGATGTCACGCTCGCCTCGCTGCGTGACGCCATCTCCATCGTCTCGCAGGACGTCACGCTGTTCGACGATACGATCGGCGCCAACATCGCCCTCGGCCGGCTAGGTGCGCCACAGTCGGCAATCACGGCCGCAGCCGAGGCGGCGGCCGCTCACGATTTCATCATGGCGCAGCCGCAGGGCTACGCCACGGAGATCGGTGATCGCGGCCTGCGGCTGTCGGGCGGCCAGCGCCAGCGCCTGGCGCTCGCCCGCGCCATCCTCAAGGACGCGCCCATCCTGCTGCTGGACGAGGCAACGAGCGCGCTGGATACCGAATCGGAGCGGCTCGTGCAGGAGGCCCTGGCGCGCTTTACCAAGAACCGCACCACGCTGGTCATCGCCCACCGGCTGTCGACCGTGCAGAACGCCGACCTCATCTGCGTCATGGACGACGGCACCATCGTCGAAACCGGCACCCACCTGCAGCTGCTCACGGCCGAAGGCCACTATGCGCGGCTCGTGCGCTCGCAGGCGCTGGCCGGCGCGCCCGTTCCGCAAACTACCTAAAGGGCGAAGCGCTACTCGCGGCGCAGAACGCTATCGACGATGCGGTTGGCCCAGCCTTTCGAGCGGAACGTGCGCTTCAACTCGTCGGGGTCGTAGACCTTATCCACCCACTCGAAGAACGGCATCGGCCGCACCGCGGTGTCGGCGAGATAGCGCTCGAAGAAGTAGTCGAGGATGCCGGTGTGCGCCTGGCGGATGTGCCCGTACTTCAGCGACAACTCCTTCTTCGCTTCCTCCATCGGCACCCCCTCGTGCAGGAAGCGGTAGAGCACGCTCATCAGCCCGGCGCGGTCGGCGCCCGACTTGCAATGCATCAACATCGGATATTCGACTTCATCGAACAGGCGCTTGGCGCCCTGCAGCTCCTCGCGCGTCGGTGCAGCGCGCGAGCGGACCTGGAAGTTGACGAGCTTCATGCCAAGCCGCTGGCAGGCCTGGCGCTCCAAATAGAAGCTGCCGCACTCGCGCTCGCCACGCAGATTGACGATGGTGCGGACGCCGGCCTTGGCAAATCGCCGGAGTTGGTGCGGGGCCGGTTGTGCCGAACGCCAAGCTTTGTCGGAGAGCCGATGGCTGTTGGCATACATGAAGCGAAAGATGCCGTGATCGACAAACAGCATGTCGAGGTAGGAGGCAGGGGGCCCCACGGCGCGACGCAGCCAAGCCGGCGAGGAACGCACGGCGCCCTCGCGGAGGCGCCGCCCAACGCGCCGCCAGGAGCGTTTCGCCCGCTTCACCAATCCGGCCATCAAAGTCCGCTGATTTTTAGGGTTTCGGGCGCGGGCCGCAGGCCGGGCGAATTTGACGGTGTGTGCCCGAACGTCCCAGTTTGCTATCGCTAAATATTCGCTATAGGAACCAGCTGCAAGTGGTTCGCGCAAAACCGCTTGCTCGAGAGGCGATCTGGCCCGGGGCACCTAGTGTGATGATCGAGAAATTCGCCATCATAAGAGGTATCGTGGCGAGCGAATTTCTCGATCTGAATCACACTAGCAAGCTTAGGATTCTAGTGTCCCTTATGATTCCAAAGCTCGCTCCAGACCCCAGCCGCGAGTTCCGGCGAGCTTTGGAATCGGGACACTAGTGGATGGCACGTTCGCCTGACACCACACGCACGCTGAATCGCCTCGCCGGAAGCGCGCTCGCCGGCATGATTTCGCTAGTGAGGCGGACCTCGCGCGTCGTCTACGAGCCCGCGGATGCCCTCTCCCGGCTCGCCTCCGACCACCCCCTCATCGTCGCCACCTGGCACGGCCAGTTCATGATGACGTCGGGCTTCAGGCCCTCGCCCGAGACCAAGGTCGCGGCCATGGTCGCGCGCCATGGCGATGCCGAGCTGATCGGCGCGGCGATGGCCCGCTTCGGCGTCGAGCTGATCCGCGGGGCCGGTGCCGGAGGCAGGAAAAAGAACCGCGGCGGCGCTTACGCGTTGCGCCAGGGCGTGCGCGCGCTGAAGGACGGCTACTCTCTCGTCATGACCGCCGACGTGCCGCCGGGGCCCGCCCGCCGCGCCGGCATCGGCATTGTCATGATCGCGCGACTCTCGGGCCGGCCGATCGTGCCGTGCGCCGCGGCGACCTCGCGTTTTCGCGCGCTCAATACCTGGAGCCGGATGACGATCAACCTGCCCGGCTCGAAGCTCGCCTATGTGGCCGGCGATCCGATCTGGGTGCCGCACGACGCCGGCGAAGCCGAGCTCGAGTTCGCACGCCTGCAGGTCGAGCGTGGGCTCAACGCGGCAACGGCGCGTGCCTACGAGATCGTCGGCGCCGACGTGAAGCGTGTAACGCCGCCCAACCTCGAAGATCCGACGTCGCCGCCTGCCGATCCCGATTTCCGCCTCAAGGCCTATCGCACCGGCATGAGCCTCTTGCGTCCCATTGCGCCGCTGATCCTCAAGATCCGCGAGCGCAGCGGTAAGGAGGACGCCCGCCGGCGCGGCGAGCGCCTCGGCCAGGCCAACATCGCGCGGCCCCATGGCGTGCTCTGCTGGTTCCATGCGGCGAGCGTCGGTGAGACGAACGCCGTGCTGCCGGTGATCGAAGCGCTCGGTTCCGTCCGCCCCGACCTCAATTTCCTGCTCACCACCGGCACCGTCACCTCGGCGGGCCTCGCCGAGCGGCGCCTGGGGCCGCGCGCCGTGCACCAGTACGTCCCGCTCGATGCGCCGGAGTATGCGGCGCGCTTCTTGAAACATTGGCAGCCAGATCTTGCCGTGTTCACCGAGTCGGAGATCTGGCCCTCGCTCATTCTCGAAACGGCTGCGCGCAACATCCCCATCGCGCTCGTCAACGGCCGGCTGTCACACCGCAGCCGCCGCCGCTGGCAGCGCAACAAGAAGACAGCCGTCCCGCTGTTCAGCCGCTTCAGTATCGTGCTTGCACAAAACGACCGCCTGGCGCTCGGCTTCTCCACGCTCGGCGCCCGCAATGTGCTGTCGGTCGGCAACTTGAAGATCGATGCGCCGCCGCCGCCCGTCGATCTCAACGAGCTGGAGCGGCTCAAGGCGGCGCTCGGCGACCGGCCGGTCTTCGCCGCCGCCAGCACCCACGAGGGCGAAGAGGAAGCGATCGCCGCCGCGCATCGCGCCCTGACCCGCAATCTCGAAGGTCTGTGCACCATCATCGCGCCGCGCCACCCCGAGCGCGGTACGGCGCTGGCGGAAATGCTCAAGGACCTCGGCTTCTCGGTTGCGCAGCGCTCGCTGGGTGCCGTGCCGGGCCCGCGCACCGACATCTACATCGCCGACACCATCGGCGAGCTGGGTACGCTCTATGCGCTGGCGCCCGTCGCCTTTATCGGCGGCTCGCTGATCGACCGCGGCGGCCAGAACCCGATCGAGGCCGTGCGCCACGGCGTGGCCGTCCTCACCGGTCCGCATTGGCAGAACTTCCGCGATGCATACCGCACGCTGCTGCGCCACGAGGGCGCCATCGAGGTGAACTCCGCGGCGGACATCGCCGCCACTGTCTCCAAGCTGCTCGATAGCCCGGCCGAGCTACAGCGCATGCGCAGCGGCGCCACCCAAGCACTGACCACGCTGTCGGGCGCCCTCGCAAAGACGGTCGAGGCGCTCCTTCGCTACCTCCCGGACGAGAGATTGAAGCGTGCGTCTTGACGAACCGTCCTGGTGGTATGGCGGCGCGGATGATTTCCGCCAGCGCGCGCTCGCGCCGCTTGGCCGGCTCTATGGTTGGGTCGCCGAGTGGCGCTATCGCCGGCACCACCCCTATCGCTCACGCCTGCCGGTCATTTGCATCGGCAATTTCACGGCCGGCGGCACGGGCAAGACGCCGCTTTCCATTTACGTCGCCGGGCTGCTGCTCGCGCGCGGCGAGCGGCCCGTCTTCCTGACACGCGGCTACGGTGGGCGCACGTCCGGGCCGGCATGGGTTGAGATCGCGCCCGGCGCCGCGCGGCTTTACGGAGATGAGCCGCTGCTGCTTGCCGGCATCGCGCCGACGCTCGTCGCGCACGACCGGCGCGCGGGCATCATCGCCATCGAGACGCGCGGTCGCGAGCCGAGCGTCATCATCATGGATGATGGCCTGCAGAATGCAGCGGTTGCCAAGGATCTGTCGATTGCGCTGGTCGACGGAAAGCGCGGGATCGGCAACGGCGAGGTGATCCCCGCCGGCCCGCTGCGCGCGCCGCTC
The DNA here is from genome assembly GCA_963831175.1 of uncultured Alphaproteobacteria bacterium. Classification (GTDB taxonomy): domain Bacteria; phylum Pseudomonadota; class Alphaproteobacteria; order Rhizobiales; family Hyphomicrobiaceae; genus Hyphomicrobium_A. Next base: position 93,070 of record CAWHOZ010000022.1, read on the forward strand.
GAGTTCCAGATCGGCCTCGTCGACGCCATCGTCGTGCGCGATCCACCCAACCCCGCAGATGAGCGCAGCGTGCATGCGGTCTTGAGGCAGGGATTTCCCGGTCCGGTGCTGGCGGCACGCATCGCTCCGGCCGGCGATACGACATGGATTGCGGGAAAGCCGCTCGTCGCCTTCGCCGGCATCGCCAATCCGCAGCGGTTCTACAAATTGCTCGAGCGGCTCGGCGGCAAGCTCGTCGAGCGCGTGTCGTTCCCCGATCATCATGCCTTCGGGCGCGCCGACGCCGAGCGGCTCATCGCGCTCGCGCAGTCCAGCGGTGCCCAGCTTGTCACTACAGACAAGGACTTCGCCCGCATTGGCGGCGAGGCGGCGCTCGCCGAGCTAGCGGCGCAAGCGCGCACGCTTCCCATCGAAATAACGTTCGAAGATCGCGACTTGGGCCGCCTCAGCTCGCTGATCGAAGCGGCCTTGCAGGGCACATCGCGGCGGCACCGGCCGCCGCCGCCGTACTAGAACTCACCGCGCTGCAGCGCATCGCGCATCTGCAGGTAGCGCTGCATCGAGACCTCGGGCGTCGCGTACGCCTCCTGCAGCTCGACGCTCCAATAGCGCAGCTCGGGCAGCATGATCGGCTCGCCCGTCACCGCGCAGCGGACGAAGTCGCCCGGTGAGAGGACCTGAAACTCTCCGTTAAGGAACTTCACCTTCGCCTCGCCCCGCAGGCCGAAGAATCTGTCGATCCAATTCATGGAAGTCTCTTGCCGATGTCAGCAGACCACAATGCCAATCGCACGAGGCACGTCAAGCACCCATACGGTCAGCGATTAGAACAACGAGCCTTGGTTGCTGCCGCCGCGCCCGCGAGCGCGGCGTACGCCGGGCGGCGGTTGCGGCGAGGAGCTCGGCGGCGTGGGCTTCTCGGCGCCTGGGCTGCTGATGCTTAGTGCCTCGGCCTCGACGCGGCCGTCACGGAATTCGAGGTCGAGGCGATCGCCCGCCTGCACCGAGGTGGCGGAGCGCACCGTGCGGCCATCGGCATCGCGCACCAGCGCAAAGCCGCGCTGCAGCACGCTCTGGTAGCTGAGTGTGCCGAGCAGCTTGTCGTAACCTTCGAGCTGCCGCCGGCGCGCGACAAGACCATTGCGCAAAGCTTGCGCGGCGCGCGCTTGTAACGCGCCGGCGCGTTCTCCGCATACCGAGATGCGGTGCATGATCGGCGTCGGGCGCAGCCGCGCCGAGATGCGGGCATAGCGCGTGTGGTGAGCGCGGGCATTGGCAAGCAGGGCGCGGCCAAGGCGCTTCTCGCAGGCGTCAAAGCGCTGGCGCGGCAGCGCGAGCACATCTTCCAGGCGCGGCAGGCCGCGGGTAGCGGCCTTCAAATGCGCGCGCAACTGCTGCAGCATGCGCCGCGCAGCGGTCGTCAGGCGCGAGCCGCACTTCTGCGTGTTCTCGGCGAGCTCGGCGAACTTCGGCACGGCCCATTCGGCGGCCTTGGTCGGCGTCGGCGCGCGTGCGTCGGCGACGAGATCGATGAGCGTCCAGTCGGTTTCGTGGCCAACGGCGGAAATGATGGGGATGCGGCTCGCCGCCACGGCGCGCACGACGATCTCCTCGTTGAAGCCCCACAGGTCTTCCAGGCTGCCGCCGCCGCGCGCGACGATCAGTACGTCCGGGCGCGCGATGCGTCCGCCCGGCTGCATGGCGTTGAACCCTGCGATGGCGGCGGCGACCTCTGCCGCGCACGTCTCGCCCTGGACGCGCACCGGCCACACGATGACGCGCGTCGGAAACCGCTCCATGAAGCCGTGCAGCATGTCGCGGATGACGGCACCGGTGGGCGAGGTGATGATGCCGACGAGCTGCGGCAGGAACGGCCGCGGCTTCTTGCGCTCCTCGGCGAACAGACCTTCGGCCGCGAACTTGCGCTTGCGCTCTTCGAGCAGCGCCATCAGCGCGCCGAGACCGGCCGGCTCGAGGCTTTCGATGACGATCTGATATTTCGACGAGCCGGGATAGCTCGTCACGCGTCCCTGGACGACGACCTCCATGCCTTCCTCGGGCTTCACCTTCAGCCGCCCGTAGTTCATCTTCCAGATCACCGCCTCGATCTTCGCCTTGTCGTCCTTCAGGGCGAAGTAGCAGTGGCCGGAGGCGTGCGCGCCACGGAAGCCGGAGATCTCCCCGCGCAGCCGCACGTAGCCGAAGCCCTCTTCCAGCGCGCGCTTGATGGCGCCGGAAAGCTCCGAGACCGTGTACTCGGCGACGTTGCCGCCGGACGGGACCTGATGGGGTGCGGGTTGGTTCACGCGCGCTTGCCCGTTTGTGGCCTTACGATTCGATGATACATGAGACCGCGCCCGGCCGGCGTCCGGCGTAGCGAAAGTCCCCTAGTGTTCCGATTCCGACGTTCGCCTGAGTTTGCGGCTGGGTAGGGAGCGAACTTCGGAAATGCTTCGAGAGATCTGCAGCGATGAACGTACTCCTCATCGGCTCCGGCGGCCGCGAGCACGCGCTCGCCTGGAAGCTGAGTGCCAGCCCGCTGTTAACGAAGCTCTATTGTGCGCCCGGGAACGGCGGAATTGCGGAGGTCGCCGAGTGTGTCCCCATCCCCGTCGCGGACCACACCGCGGTGATCCGCTTCTGCAAGGATAACGCCATCGATCTCGTCGTCATCGGGCCTGAGGCCCCGCTGGTGGCCGGCCTCGTCGATGACCTCACCACGGCCGGGATCAAATGCTTCGGGCCGAAACAGGCGGCGGCGCAGCTCGAAGGCTCGAAGGGCTTCACCAAGGATTTGTGCGCTGAGTTCGCAATTCCAACCGCGGCCTATGGCCGCTTCACGGACGCAGCGAGCGCTAGAGCGTACTTGGCTGGGGAAAAGCTGCCCATCGTCGTCAAAGCCGACGGTCTCGCCGCCGGCAAAGGCGTGACCATCGCCACCACGCGCGCCGAGGCCGAGGCGGCGATCGACGCCTGCTTCGCCGGCGCCTTCGGCAAGGCGGGCAGCGAGGTCGTCATCGAGGAATTCCTCGAGGGCGAGGAGGCGAGCTTCTTTGCGCTCGTCGACGGCAAGCACGCGCTCGCCCTTGTACCCGCGCAGGACCACAAGCGCGTCGGCGACGGCGACACCGGCCCCAACACCGGCGGCATGGGCGCCTACTCGCCGGCCGCCATCATGACGGCCGAGATGACCGATCGCACCATGCGCGAGATCATCGAGCCGACGGTAGCCGCCATGGCCAAGCGCGGGATGCCTTTCAAGGGCGTGCTGTTCGCCGGCCTGATGATCACCGCCGACGGGCCCAAGCTCATCGAATACAACGCGCGCTTCGGCGATCCCGAGACGCAGGTGCTGATGATGCGCCTGAAGTCGGATCTGCTGCCGGCGCTGCTCGCCTCCGTCGATGGGGTGCTCGACCACTTCGATGTGCGCTGGCGCGATGACGCGGCGCTCACCGTGGTGCTGGCGGCCAACGGCTATCCGGGCTCGCCTGAGGTCGGCACCGAGATCAAAGGGCTGGCAGCGGCGGCGGCCGTCGAGGGCGTGCAGATCTTCCATGCCGGCACCCGCCGCGAGGGCGACCGTGTGCTCGCCCAGGGCGGCCGGGTGCTCAACGTCACCGCGCGCGGCCGCACCGTCGCCGAGGCGCAGGCGCGCGCCTACGCCGCCGCAGCCCGCATCGACTGGCCGGGCGGCTTCTACCGCCGCGACATCGGCTGGCGCGCTATCGAGCGGGAGAAGGCTCGCGCCTAAAGCTGCCCACGGCCGTGCTGTCTTGCCCCATCAAACGGCGATAATCTTTCTGTCCTATGCTGCGTCGTCATCCAAGGATCCGCGCCAAAGCCCCCATGAGCAGCAGAAAGCCCGTTCCCGTCAGCCCCTCGCCGGCGCCCGCAGCGCGGCCGACGTCTGGCACACCCAGCATCGCACTGGCGCTCGGCGGCGGCGGCGCCCGCGGCCTCGCCCACATCCCGGTGCTGGAAGCCTTCGACGAGCTCGGCCTGCGCCCCAAGATCATCGCCGGCACGTCGATCGGCGCCATCTTCGCCGCCGCCTACGCCTCGGGCCTCAGCGGCAAGCAAATCCGCGCCCATGCGTACGAAGTCCTGAGGAAGCGCCTCGATCTGGTGCGCGATCTCTATTCGGCGCGCGTGCGGACGCCCGGCAGCTTCTTCAACGCGCTGGCGCCGCGCCCGGCGTTCCTCGCGCCCGAGCGACTGCTCGACATCATCCTGCCGCCGCGGATCGCGCGCGACTTCGACCATCTGACGATGCCGCTGAAGATCGTCGCCTCCGACTTCTACGCGCAGGAAGCGGTGGTGTTCTCGTCAGGGCCGCTGCGCCCAGCCATCGCCGCCAGCATGGCGCTGCCCGTGATTTTCCAGCCCGTGCAGATCGATGGCCGCGTGCTGATCGACGGCGGCCTCGTCAATCCGCTGCCCTTCGACCTCGTCGCCGGCGAAGCCGATCTCACGGTCGCCGTCGATGCCAGCGGTGCGCCGGTGCGGCGCCCCGGTCGCGAGATGCCGAAAGCGTGGGAGACGCTGTTCGCCAGCAACTTCATCTTCGAGCGCAGCATCATCCGCGAGAAGCTGCGCCACCGGCACCCGGATCTCTACATCGACGCCGGCACGAGCCGCTTCCAGATCCTCGACTTTCTGAAGGTCGACGAGATCCTCGCCGCCGCCGAGCCGGCCAAGGAGCGCGTCAAGGCGCAGCTCACGCGCATGCTGGAGGCGGAGACGCTGCGCCCGGTCGAAGCCCGCCGAGCCGCCGCGCGAGCTATCGCGCGCCGCGCCTTAGGACGCGCCGCCCGCTCTTGAAGCGCGCCCGCACCGTCAAGTCCTAGCGCTTGGCCTGAAAGAACGTGCGCAGCACCGCCGCGGCCCGCGCCTCGTCGATGCCGGGATAGATCTCGGGCGCGTGGTGGCAGGTCGGATGATTGAACACGCGCGCGCCGTGCTCGACGCCGCCGCCCTTGGGGTCGGAGGCGCCGTAGTACAGCCGCCGGATGCGCGCGAACGAGATGGCGGCGGCGCACATCGGGCAGGGCTCCAGCGTCACGTAGAGATCGCAGCCGGTCAGCCGCTCGGCGCCCAGCCGCGCACAGGCGGCGCGAATGGCCAGCAGCTCGGCGTGCGCCGTGGGGTCGTTCAGTTCGCGCGTGCGGTTGCCCGCCGCGGCGAGCAGCGCCCCGTCCGGCCCGGCGATAACGGCGCCGATCGGCACCTCGCCGCGCGCCCCCGCCGCTTCCGCTTCGGATAGCGCGCGCAGCATGTGGCTCTGATCGCCATGCGGTGTCATAAGGGGCTCATTCAATTCGCAACCTGAAGATCCATGCCCGCCGACAAACATCCAAAGCGGCCGCCGAGCAAGCCGTCACATAAGCCGCAACGGGCCCATGCCGCCAGCGGCAAGTCCGAGCATAAGCCGGCGCGCAAGCCCGTGCACAAGCGGGAGCCGGCAAGCCCGACAGGCAGCCAAGCCGGCTGCCGGTCCCGACGAGCCCCTGCGCATCGCCAAGGCGATGGCGCGGGCCGGCCTGTGCTCGCGCCGCGAGGCCGAGCGATGGATCGAGCAAGGCCGCGTCAACGTCAATGGCCGCCTGCTGACCACGCCTGCCTTCGAGGTTTCGGCGCAAGGACAAGGTGCTGGTCGACGGCAAGCCGCTGCCCACGGCCGAGCCGCCGCAGCTGTGGCGCTATTATAAGCCGCGCGGGCTCGTCACCACGCACGCCGACCCGCAGGGCCGCCCGACCGTGTTCGACAACCCTCCCCGAGGGGCTGCCGCGCGTCATCTCCGTCGGCCGGCTCGACTTCAACAGCGAGGGCCTGCTGCTGCTCACCAACGACGGCGCGCTCGCCCGCCATCTGGAGCTGCCGGCGACGGGCTGGCTGCGCCGCTACCGCGTGCGCGCCCACGGCCGCGTCTCGCAGGCCGATCTCGACAAGCTGAAGGACGGCATCGAGATCGAAGGCGTGCGCTACGGGCCGATCGAGGCGAGCCTCGACAGCGTGCAGGGCGCCAACGCCTGGATCACCATGGGCCTGCGCGAGGGCAAGAACCGCGAAGTGCGGCGCATCCTCGCCCACCTCGGCGTCGACGTGAACCGCCTGATCCGCATCTCCTACGGGCCGTTCCAGCTGCTCGATTTGAAGCCCGGCGAGGCCGAGCCGGTGAAGCGGCACGTGCTGTCCGATCAGCTCGGCGCCCGGCTCGCCGCCGAGCTCAACCTCAACGAGCCGGTGGAAGAGGAGCGCGCGCGGCGCAAGGCGCGCAACGCCAAGCGCGGCGGCGACGCATGAGGATCGTCGGCGGCACGTTGCGCGGGCGCGCCATCGCCGGCCCGCAGCACGAGGGTCTGCGCCCGACGTCGGACCGCGTGCGCGAGAGCCTGTTCAACATCCTGGCCCACGGCGTCGATGACTTCTCGCTCGAGGGCGCGCGCGTCATCGACCTGTTCGCCGGCACCGGCGCGCTCGGGCTCGAGGCCATCTCGCGCGGCGCCGCCTTCTGCCTGTTCGTCGACAACGAGGCCGACGCGCGCGCGCTGATCCGCAGCAACATCGAGGCGTTTGGGCTGACGGGCGTCACGCGCATCTTCCGCCGCGACGCGACCGACCTCGGGCCCGCCGGCACCGTGCGCGCCGTTCCACCTCGCCTTCCTCGATCCGCCCTACGACAAGGGCTTCGGCGAGCGCGCGCTCATGCGCATTGGCGGACGGCAAGTGGCTGGTGCCCGGGGCGATCGTCGTTATGGAGGAGCGCGGCGAGCGCCGAGATCGCGCTGCCGCCGGCGTTCACGGAGCTCGACCGCCGCACCTACGGCGACACGCAGATCCTCATCGCCCGCTATGCCGCCTAGGCCGGCTCCAGCGGCATCAAGATCCACAACAGGATGTAGATCAGGATGCCCGGGAAGCCCGCCGAGATCACCGACAGCACGACGTAGCCGAGGCGCACCAGCGTCGGGTCCCAATCGAGCCACTTGGCGATGCCGCCGCATACCCCAGCGATGAGCTTGCCCTGGCGCACGCGCATCAGGGGTTTACTGAGCGGATCGTCCATCATGGGAGCCTCTTCAATGGCGCGCTGAGCGTCGACGTTGGCAGCAAACGCTCACTCTGGCCATAAGGTTTCACCAACCTCTTAAATGCGGAAGGCGGGCGCGGGTTTCACCCCGGCCCGCCCGCTTACTCGCTTAGTCCACCAGCTGAATACCTACTTCGCCGCCGCCTTGGTGTCGCTCATGATGCCCTTGCAGGGTCGGGCAACGATCTCGCAGCGGTACATGACCTGGCCCATCGTCTCGCCGATCGACACGCGACCGCAGCGGGAGACGAAATCCTTGGAGTTGTTCATGTCGAGGAACGACTCGCCGTAGTCGTAGCGCACGCGCTCCATCCAATCCTTCTTGGCGGCGTCGAGGGCGCCTTCGGTGCCGATCCATTGCGTGCCGAGGCCGCGCACCTTGTCGGCGCAGCTGAACTCGCGGCGGTCGGCCGTCACCACGTCCTTCTCGCCCTCGCGCTTCACGTAGGCCATGACCTTGGTCGGGGCTGCTGCTCTTGCGATAGCGCTTGGCGTACTTGGCGCGCGCCTTCTGGCGGGTCGTCGGACTGCCGGTGCCCAGGTTCCAGTCCCAGTAGTCGGTAGCGACGACAGGGCCGGAGTAGGCCGGCACGGCGATGATCGCCGCGAGCGCGAGAGAAATGTGTTTGATCATTATTGCCTCCCGAGTGCGTTGTGGACGGCGCCTTCAACGCAGCACGGGGCGCTTGCGGCATCAGCCGCGGAAATTGCTGGGTGACACGCAGAATCGTTGCAGTGAGGTTAGCCGAAACGGCGCGCCGCAAGGGGGCTCGGGGTCGCTCCATCCACAGTTGTGTTGTAGAGGGCTGAGCGGACTGCGATTTGCGTGCGCATGGCGTTCGCGTCTCGCGGGCCGCATGGCCCCGAGGCATGTCAAAGAGCGAGGGGCGCGGGGCGGGAGGCGCCGCGAGCTTTGATATTTTTTGAGCGGCGTCTCTGCCCGCCCCGCGCAGGATTTGGGGCCTACCCGCAGCGTTTCAGCGGTTTCCCGCTCCCGGACTCTCACCGGGTGGGTGCGGCGAGCCTCAGATAGTCGTGCCGCGCGTGACGACACGTGTACCCGACACTGCAGCCCGCCCTCGATACAGGAACGCCTCGAGATCGACCCCTTGCGCGGGGCGGGATGGGCGGACGATACGCGAGGTCGGGAAGGGCGGGATTACTGGCAGGTCTGCTCCAGCCGCCAGCCCACAACGCGGCACCGCTCTCTCCCCCGCGCATCGACGCTGCAATCGCGGTTGGGGTAGCGTTTGTAGGAGCAGTAGTAGTTCGGGCGCGACGTATCCCTCATAGCCGCGCACCGGACCGCGTGTCTCGTAGGTTTCCCAGTAGTACGGCTTGACGCCGCGCCGGGCTTCGGCCGCGCCGGCGGCGAACAAGGGTACGACAAACGCCAGTGCAGCGATCGCCTTGGCGCAATTGGTCGATGCCAGCATCTTTGCTCTCCTTCGACCGACACGTGACTGGAGAGCATGTAGGTGCGCGCTGCCGCGAGCGGTAGGCGGGCCGCCAGATCGAGCATCGTCCGGTTCTGCGAAGGGGCGCCGACTAGCCCCTGCTCTCGCCAACGTCATTCCTGAAGCAAGCTTCGCCGCTTTAGCGGCAGGCGCGCCTTCGGCGCGCCGGAATGACGTTGGCGAGAGCAGGCGCCGCAAGCAACAATCGGTGAGCGCTATTTCACTTCCCGTCCGAGGCGCCACATCTCTTCGCGGACGCGGATGTCGGCGAGGACGCGGTCGAGCAAGAGGCACGTGCGCTTGAAGAGGTCCGAGCCGCGGCGGTAGTCGGCGGGCGCGAAGAAATCGCAGCGGCCGGCCTTGAACAGCTCGACGCATTTCTTGCGCGCCTTGCCGGGCGTATGCACGGCGACGGCATGGCCGCCGTTCTTGCGCATCACCGCCATCGACGGCACGTCGGTGTCGCCGTCGCCGAAATAGATCATGTTGGCGAAGGGGATGGGGCGCGCGGCCTCGTCCATGTGCTCGTTGATGCCCTGGCCTAGATCCTCGATGCCCTTGTTGATGCGGAACAGGTATTGCGTCTTGCCGGTGTCGGTGATGACGCGCTTGGGGAACGGCAGTCTCGTAGGCTTCGAACCAGTATTCGGAGGCGAAGACGTTGTGGAAGCGCTTGTAGATGCGCGTGCCTTCGATGATCTCGGTGAGGCCGGCGGAGACGACGTAGTGGCGCAGGCTCACGCCTTGGCTCTGCGTGTGCTCCTTCACGTAGGCGCCGATCTCGTCGAACCATTCCTCGACGCCGGCGAACAGCTCGACGTTCTTGCCCTGCGCGACGAGGTCGGCGCGGTCGATGCGCACGCCGGCGGCCTTCGCCTTCTTGTACAGCAGGTGCATGTAGGTGATCAGCCCGTCGGCGCCTTCGCGGCGGGCGATGTCGTTCGATTCCTTCCAGAAGGCGGCGGGGTCCACGCCGATCTGCGGCAGGAAGGCGTAGTCCTGCATCGGGCGCGGCGACAGCGTGCCGTCGAAATCGTAGACGAGCGCGATGGTCTTCTTGTCGAAGGTGGCTTTGGCGTGCGCGCGCGGCTTCTCATGCGCCGCCTCGTCCGCATCGTCCCTATCCGCAACGCGATCGACCATGGCCCGCTCCGCGCCTCGACGTGCATGCGCGAGGCTCCGCCTCGACTTGCACAGGCTACAGTGGCGCGATTTGGGGGCGGATTGAAGGCTGTGGCAAGCCGACTAAACGCAAGCCCGTCATCCCGGGGCTTGTCCCCGGGATCCATCCATCCGCGCGCTCCAGTCCCAGCTTAGGGCTGGATCCCGGCAACGCGTGCGGGGATGACAGGGGAGCGTTGGCTTGTCAGTGTTTGCAGCCGCAGCCTTCGCCGTGGGCATGGGCGTGATCGTGATCGTGGCCGTCGTGCTCATGGTCATGATCGTGCGCGTGCTTGCCGCCGCAGCAGCCGCCCTCATGATCGTGGGCGTGGTCGTGGTCGTGCGCATGGCCGTGGGCGTGATCATGGGGTGGTCATGCCGTGGCCGCCACAGCAACTGCCGTCGTGCGCGTGCTCGTGCTGCTGCGGATCGACCAGCGCCGCATGCAGCTTCTTCTCGATGGCGATCGAGGCTTCGCGCGGCGCCTTGGCGTCCTCGATGCACAGCGCCATGATCTCGGCGCCGAGGCGCACGTCGTCGACGGCGCCGAGGTAGTGGCGGCGCAGGCGGCCCTGGCGATCGAACACCAGCAGCGTCGGCGTGCCCTGCATGCCGTAGGCTTCCATCGTCTCGGGCAGGCCGGAGCCGTTCACCTTGTCGACGGCGATGGGGATCTCGATGTGCTCGTCTTTGAGGAACGGCTCGAGCTGCGAGGGCGTCATGTCCTTGTGGTTCTCGAACACCATGTGCAGGCCGATGACCTCGACCTCCTCGTTGGAGAAGGCGCGGGCGATGCGGCCGGCCTGCGGCAGCGAGTGGCGCAGCGAGCCGGGGCACAGCATCTGGAAGGCGACGAGCACGACGACCTTGCCCTTCAGCTTCTTCAAGGACAGCGGCTCGGGCGCGTTGAACCACTGCGCGGTGACGAGCTCGGGCGGCGTCTCGGGATTGAATTGGGTGGCGGCCATGGGCGACCTTTCGGGCAAAGCGCTGCGTTGGGCTTGCGAGCGGCATAGCGCACGCGCACCCGCACTCTCAAGCTTGGTTAGGTTAAATGCCGGCAATCAACGGCAGCGCGAGGTGTGGTCGGCCGCCTCCGCAGGCGGTGGCGCCTGGGGCGGGCAGCGGAAGCGCTCGGCGACGTGGCAACTTTCATCGAGCGCATCCGGTCCGGTGACGTAAATCGAGAAAGTCAGCGGACAACCTCGCATCACGTTGAATGCCGTCACGCAGCCGGCGCGGGGCGGAGGCTTGGCGCCCCGCAATGCAAGGACTCTTGCCACGTCGGGCTGAAAGCGGTCCTCGACGACAGCGATAGCCTCTTCGCCCGTGGCCATCCAAGCCGCGATCGTCTCAGCGTCCGTGACGCTGCGGCGTCCGAGGAGGAACGCGGCACTCGGCTCGCGGAAGCCGAGGACGCCGACCGGCCCGGTGACGCAACGGCGCAGCGGCGCAACGGCCTCGGCGATGCGTGCTGCCGGCCAGCCCTGCTCCAGGTGCGGCATGAGCACGCCGAAGGTGTAGGCGATGAACAGCGCGAAGCCGGCGACGCTGGTGGTGAGCCAGGCGGCGGCGCGGCCCTCCCCGGCGGCGCGCGCGGCGAGCGTGAACAGCGCCGTGACGAGGGTTGCGCCGGCGACGATGAGGAACGTCGACGGCGCGCGGGCAAAGTTCACGATGGCAGCGAACAGCGCGATGGTGCCCGGCAGCACGATCCACCACGGCAGCCGCAGCATCAGGGGCGGAATGGCGAGCCGAGCATCGTGCAAGCCGCCTGCGGCGGGCATCGAGGGCCAGCGCCACCGCCGCGGCAGCCGCGGGGAACATCGCCTGCACCGTGTAGAGCGCCGGCTTCGAAGCAATCAGCTCGAGGTAGAGCCAGTAGCCGACGATCCAGGCGAACAGGAAGCGCTGCAGCGCCGCCGACCGATTGCGCCACAAGCCTTGCAGCGCCGGCACCAGCAGCAGCGCGCCGGGCAGGAAGCCGAGCGCGAACGCCAGCGTGAAAGTGAGCGGCGCCGCCTTCCACTTCATGTCCTGCGCGCCGCCGAGCGCGCGGATGAATTCGCCCCAGGTCAATCCACTGAACGGCACGCCGCCATCGTAATGCGCGCGGATGAGCAGCCACGGCGCGGCGATGGCGGCCATCAGCGGCACGCCGAGAAGCGGGCGCAGGCGCCACAGCCAGTCGAGCCGGCGGTCGAACACGTAGAGCGCAATGATCGTCGTCAGCGACAGGATCGGCACCGCCAGCGCATTGAGCAGCATGCCGCCGCCCTGCGCCGCCCAGAACGCCAGCGCCAGCCAGACGTCCTTGTCCCGGTCGCTGGCGGGTGCGCAGTAGAGCCGCAGCAGCGCGAGCTGTGCGACGACAATCGCCAGCAACAGCGGGCCTTCGGGAATGGACAGCGTCGCCTGCAACGCCACGATGGGCGACACGGCGAACAGCGCCGCCGCGATGATCGCGCGGCGCTCCCCCAGCACGGGCCGCGTCAGCCACCACGTGGCGAGCACCGCCAATATGCCGGCGATGAGCGACGGCAGGCGGTAGGTGGCGAATCGCGCCCCTCGCGTCGCGTCCGAGGATCTTGGCCGTAGCCGCCTGCAGCCAGTAAATGCCGATGGGACGGAAGGCGACGCGCTCGCCTTCGTAGCTGGAATCGATCAGCGTGCCGCGTTCCACCATGCCGCGCGAGGACTGCGCGTAGACGATCTCGGTGCGGTCGACCGGCGGCAGCAGGAACACGCCCGGCAGATAGGTGAACACGGCAAGCGCCAAGAGCGCCGCCGCGGCGAGGCGCGGTCGTGCCGCCAGCCTATCGAGCAGGCAGGTGCTCTCGCGCTCCAGACGTTCCGGCGTCAATGGGAAGAAGCTCATGCGCGGGCGCTCGTAAGCCCTGTTGGAGCCCAAGGAAATCCATAGCCACGGGCAGCCCGCGGGCTTGACACTGATAGCGCAGTCGGGCGAATGCGCAAGCCGAAGTGGATGTAAACGGAGGGCGGCGAAATGTCGGCTGGCGGCAAGGACGCGGCGCTCAGGGCGCGGCTCATCGAGATCATCAAGACGCGCTCCTTCCAGTCGGGCAAGGAAGTGAAGCTCGCCTCGGGGCGCACCTCCACCTACTACTTCAACATGAAGCCGACGATGCTCGACGCCGAGGGCTCGCACGTCATCGCGACGCTGATCCTCGCCGCCATCGCCGACATGGATGCCGACCTCATCGGCGGGCTGGAGATGGGCGCCGTGCCGATCGCCTCGGCCGTCGCCGCCGTCAGTCACACGGGCAAGAAGCCGGTCAACGCCTTCTTCGTGCGCAAGCAGGCGAAGGAGCACGGCACCAAGAGCCTGATCGAAGGCCTGCCGGACGGCGACAGCCTCAAGGGCAAGCGCGTCGTCATCGTCGAGGACGTGACGACCACGGGTGGCTCGGCGGTCAAGGCGGCGGAGGCGGTGCGCTCCGAAGGCGCCGAGGTGGTCGGCGTCGTCACCGTCATCGACCGCGAGGAAGGCGCGGACGAAGCCTTCGCCGCCGCCGGCCTCACGCTGACCGCCATCCTCACGCTCGCGGACTTCAAGGCCTGAGTGCGGACCGCACCCAGGCGAGGGGTTGCGTGTCCCCAAGAGCACATCGGAGGCTCCCGGCCGTCCGGCCATCCTGATGGCGCGATTTGGCCCTTGATTGAGGCAAGCCTGGACTGGCATCAACCGTCAGGGGGCGTGGCAACGGCATGGCAGATCGATTTTCCATGGAAAAATCAGCAGTTCGGCGTTTGGGCCTTCCGGTCATCGTGACGATTGCGGCGGCTGCCGCACTAACCGCGCTGACGGCCGAAGTCAGCGCGAGAGGGGCGGCTCGTCCCGCAGAGGAGACGGCGCCGCGAGATGCCGGCGAGCCGATCATGGCGGTCGTGTCGATCAAATCGCAGCACGTCACGTTTTACGACGCCGACGGCTGGATTCTGAAAGCGCCCGTGTCGACCGGCGTCAAAGGGACGCGAAACGCCGGCCGGCGTGTTTGCCGTTCTTCAGAAGAACATCGACCACCGCTCCAATCTCTATGACGACGCCCACATGCCGCACATGCAGCGCCTTACGTGGAACGGCATAGCGATGCATGGCGGTCCGCTGCCGGGGTATGCCGCCTCGCACGGCTGCGTGCGGATGCCGTACGGATTTGCGTCGGAGCTGTTCGACAAGACGCGCATCGGGATGCGGGTGATCATTTCCCCGGACGACGCAACGCCCGTCGAGTTTTCTCACGCTGCGTTGCTGGTGCCGAACGCGGAGGCCGTCGCTGCTGCTCCGCCGCGTGCCGAGACGCTCGCGCGCGAAGCAGCCGAGGCCGCCAAAGCGATCGACGAGACGAAGAAGTTCGCCAAGATGGCGGCGCGCGATGCGGATTCCGCCAAAGGCGACGCTGCGCAAGGCAGAACGGCAGAAATCCTCCGCCGACGCCGACCTCGCTTCCGCCGAAAAGGCGCTCGACAAGGCCAGGTCGGGCGAGGCCAAGGCGCAGGAACAAAGGCTCAAGGCCGCTGGCAAGGCCGCAGATGCGGGTGCGAAACTCGACATTGGCAAGGCCGATACGGACGCGACGGTCGAGGCCGCTGCCAAGCCGGCCGATGCCGCCAAAGCGGAACGGCAGAAATCCTCTGCCGACGCCGATCTCGCTGCCGCCGAAAAGGCACTCGCCTCCGCACAGTCGAACGTGGCCAAGGCCGAGGAACGGCGGCTCAAGGCCGCTGCCAAGGCCACCGAGGCCGCTGCCAAGCTCGACACGATCAAAGCCGAGGCGACGCCGAAGATCGATGCCGCGGCCAAGGCAGCGGATGCCGCCAAGGTGGCCGCAACCCGGAAGACCGAGACGGCCAAAGCGGCGGACGAAGCAAAGCTCGCGCTCGTTCCGGTCTCGATCTACATCAGCCGCGCGACACAGAAGCTCTACGTGCGGCGGAACACGCGTAAGGCGTGGCCGGACGGCGGCGAGGTCTTCGATGCGACCATCGAGGTTCCGGTCACCATCCGCGACCCTGACAGGCCCATCGGCACGCATGTGTTCACGGCGATGGCGCCGGGCGACGCGGGCCTTCGTTGGGCCGCGGTCACGATCGATAACGGGGACGATGCCAAGAACGCGCTCGACCGGGTCACCATCCCGAAGGACGTGCTCGATCGCATCGCGCCGACCGCGCTGCCGCGATCCTCGATCATCGTCTCGGACGAGCCGCTGAGCCGCGAGACCAACTATCGTACCGAGTTTGTTGCGGTGCTGAACAACCAGCCGCAGGGCGGCTTCAAGACGCGCAAGCCCACGCCTCCGGTCTCTCCTTGGGGTGCGTTCCCTGCAAGCGGCAATACATGGCAACCCGGCTTCTTCAATTTCTGGGACCAGCCCAACCCCAACCGGCAACCGAGCAAAAAGCAGCGGCGCGGCCCCAATCCGGGGAAACCAGGTTTTTGGTAGTAAGCGACGCTTGGGGGCGGATGGACGCTCGGCGAACTGTCGTCGCTGCCCCACGCCCACGACCAAAGAAACTCATCGCATCCGGTCCACGATCCGCAGCGCGATCCACGACCCCAGCAGCGCGAGGAGCATCATGCCGACCAGCGACACATAAAGCAGGGGATGTCGCGTCTCCGCGAGCGACCCTTCCAGATTTAGGAGCCCTTGTATCGTTCCCAAAACCATGCCGCCTATCTCGGCGGCCACGAAGGCGCCGACGAGCGCGGCGACGATGCTCACAATCCAGCCGAGCACACCCCGCTTGTTCGACCATGCCTCGTGGATCCCAACGGCCAGCTGCGGCGATGAGAAAAACCAGCGCGAGGGTCATCGGGCCACCGACACTCGACTGCGGAATCGCGCCAGATAATTGAAGAAGCAGGATGGCGATCACGGCAATCAGCGCGATGTACTTCATGGGGACGTCCTTACTGCTCTGTCGAGGGGGCGTGGGCGTCCACATCCGCATACAGATCGGCGTCGGATGCATGATGGAAGCGCATCCGATATTCAGCAATGGGTATCGTGGAGGATTGATGCCCGCTCCGGGTCAGCAGCGGTCGCTGCATGCGCCGAAGCGCGACTGCCCCCAGCAACGAGAATCGATCTTGCCCATGGTGCGAGAGCTGCCCTAGGCTCTGCTTGCCAGCTCGCATGCGGCCGAGAGCTCGGCTGAGTCACGGAATCGCATCACCCTGGGGGGACGACCCGCGGCGGGATGACGGCAAGACTTGAGCGCACGCGGGTCGGCTCGCAGGTGTCTCACATCGGTGCTGACGTCATCGGCAAGCTGCGGCGGCTCGACCGCTGCGAAACTGTTCAAGGTGAGGTTTGAGGCATGCTCCAGGCCTGGATGTCTTACGGCTACATTGTCCTGCTCGCGATTGGAGTTCTCGCGTATGTCCTATGGCGCAGGGGCGGGGCCGTTCTCGCCATCGCGTCGGTGGTGGTGGGCATTCCGCTTTGGTTCGGATGGGAATACGCGCGTCCCACATGGACGACCGGCCTCGTGACCGGAACGGAAGTGCGCCGCAGCAATCCCGACACCCGTGGCAACACGAGCGACATCCGATACATCTACATGCGCAACCGGTCCGACCGGGGGCTCGAGCTGATCAACGAGGATTCCTGGTGGTGGTTGAAGCGCAATAGCGAGCGGGTCTTCAACGACGCCAAGACCGCCGAGGCTCGCAACACGGAAGTGACCCTCATGTGGAACAGGTGGCGCTCCACCCTCTTCTCATTCTACCCCAACGTCATTGCCATCGGCCCCGCCGGCTCCTGGCCGCTGTGGTCGGTGCGAACTATCATCTTCTACGGCTTCTCCGTCCTCCTCTGGCTCGGCTACTTCTACGGCTTCATCAGGCTGCTCCGGTGGAGTGCCTCGGCGGATGCTCCCAACTCCGATCGCGGGTAGGTCAGCACGCCGCCGCAGCCCGCCTCAGACAACGCGATCTCGATAGGATGACGTCCCCTTCGGGTCAGTAGCCGACGTCGCCAAGCCACGATGTGCCAACGCGCTGCGTGACGCTTAATCCTAGGCGGGTTTGGCGCGGGCTTCGCCGACGAGGCGGACGAGTTCCTTGCGCGCTTCCTCGCCGTTGGTGATGCGCGTCGCGAACGGCAGCCGCAGCGCGCGCGCGCCGAGCACCAGATCGCAGCCTTGCGGATCGATGCCGCTCATGCGCCACGCGCCCGGTGCGGACCGCCGAGCAGGCGCGTCGCGTAGAGCTCGATGGCGTCGGCGTGGTCCTCGTTCATGTGCGAGGTGATGTCCGCTTCGCGCTCGATCAGCGCCTCGGCACCCGCGACATCGATCAGCAGCTCCTCGCGCTGCAGATCGACGATGCGGCCGAAGCCGCCGATGAAGTGCGCGCTGGCAATATCGAATGCATAAAAAGAGAAATCGGGAAAATCGGCATAGCCGGCGGCGGCAGGATGCCGCGCCAGGAAGCGGCGACGTGCGGTCGCACTCGTCGTCGGCCGCGCCTCGCCGATGAGCGTGATGCGCGCGCCGGCCATCGGATCGGCATCGGTGCCCGTGCCGTCGATGAGCAGGCTCGCGCGCGCATCGCGCGGCAAGGTTCTTCGTATGCAGCGCGAGCTTCGAAATCAGGAATATCGGCGCCCCATCGGGCTCGGTTGCCGTCAGCAGCAGCGAGGCGTAGGGATGGCCGGAGGGCTCCAGAAGCGCTCGCCAGCGACCCTTTGAGCGCCGCCCGCACCATCTCCCGCGCCTCGGCCGCGGTTTCCTTAACATGCGAAAAACTTGACTGTTTCGCAGGCTCTTCAACAGTCATGCCGCCTCGCGCGCTTCCTGTGTCCAACCTATTCAGATAACGTTCAGACAGAAAACACGAAATTGGCTCCGCCACAATTGATACACCTTGGAGCCATAAAGCGCGGCAGTGGCTCCTCTGCCGCAGGGTCGGGACATGATGAAAGAAAAAAGCACGATTGCGCTGGTCGACGACGAGCGCAACATTCTCACCTCGCTGCGCATGGCGCTCGAGGCGGAAGGCTACAAGGTGCGCACGTACAATGACGGCGTGTCCGCCCTGGAAGCACTGGCGGAGGATCCCGCCGATCTCGGCATCTTCGACATCAAGATGCCCCGCATGGACGGCATGGAGCTGCTGCGCCGCGTACGCCAGCGCTCCGACATGCCGGTGATCTTCCTCACCTCCAAGGACGAGGAGATCGACGAGCTGTTCGGTCTCAAGATGGGTGCCGACGATTACGTCGCCAAGCCCTTCTCGCAGCGGCTGGTCGTCGAGCGCGTGAAGGCGGTGCTGCGGCGCTTCCAGCCGAAGGACCCCGGCGCTACCCCGGAAATCGAAGCGGCCCGCGTGCTCGAGCGCGGCAAGCTCAAGCTCGATCCCGAGCGGCACAACTGCCACTGGGACAACAAGCCCGTCACGCTCACCGTAACGGAATTCCTCATCCTGCAAGCCCTCGCCTCGCGCCCCGGCGTCGTCAAGACGCGCGATGCCCTCATGGACGCCGCCTACGACGACCAGGTCTACGTTGACGACCGCACCATCGACAGCCACATCAAGAGGCTGCGCAAGAAGTTCAAGCAGGTCGACGACAACTTCGATGTGATCGAAACGTTGTACGGCGTAGGATACCGCTTCAAGGAAGCTTGAGGCGCGGAGGGGCGATGGCGCTCGAGACCGAGCGAGCCGAGCAGCATCTGCTGTCGAACGGATTCGCCGGGCTCAAGGGCTTTGCGAACGACATCTGGGCTGCGACCTCCGCCGGCACGCGGCGCCTGGCGCAGGCATCTGCCGCAACCGCGAACGGCACCACCAAATCAATGGGGTCAGCAGCGAGGAGCGTCGCTGACGCGGCGCATTCGGCGGCCTCGCGCACAGCGAGCGTCGCCCGCCGCACGGCCGGAGCCGTCGCGCTAGGCGCGCAATCGGCAGCGGCACGCGTCGAGCCGGTGGGCGCCCACGCGCCGAAAGCTCTGGCCCCACTGCAGGCTTGGTTCGGCCGCCAGCGCATCGTGCGCTTCTTCTCGGCCAGCCTTCTCCGCCGCATCCTGATCTCGAACCTGATGGGGTTCTTCATCCTCGTCGGCGGTATTCTGTACCTCGGCTGGTTTCACACCTGGCTGATCGACGCCAAGCTCGACGCCCTCAAGACGCAGGGGCGGATCATCGCCGACGCCATCGCCGCCAACGCCAAGGTGGTGCGCGAGCGCATCGTCATCGATCCAGAGGCGATTCCCGAGGGTCCCGACGCGCCCAGCACCTTCCCCGACGACGGCCTCACCTCGCTCGAGCTGTCGATCCACCCCGAGGAAGTGACGCCGATCCTGCGCAAGCTCATCCAGCCGACCAACACGCGCGCGCGCATTTATGCGCGCGATGGAACGCTGATCGTCGACACGGCGCAGACACTCGCCCGGTGGACGGCGATGCGCAACGAGCCGACGACCGCAACGACGGCGAGTCGCCGGAAACGCAGAACATGTGGACCCGCCTGACGCGCTATTTCTTCCGCGAGCCGCTGCCCGTCTACCAGGAGATCGGCGTCGGCAACGGCATGGCCTACAAGGAAGTGCGCGCCGCGCTCGCAGGCGAAGACAAGAGCATGCTGCTGCTCAACCGCAAGGGCGAGCAGATCGTCTCCATCGCGCAGCCGATCCGCCGCTTCAACGATGTGCAGGGCGTGCTGCTGCTGTCGACGCGCCCCGGCCAGATCGACAAGATCCTCAAGGAAGAGCGCATCGTCATCCTCGTGCTCGCGGCGATCGCGCTGCTGGCCTCGGTCGTCACCTCGCTGCTCCTAGCGCGCACCGTCGCGGGGCCCATGCGCCGTCTATCCGCCGCCGCCGAGCGCGTGAGCCACAACATCGACGCGCGCACGCAGCTGCCGGAGTATGCGGGACGCACCGACGAAGTGGCGCAGATGGCCACCGCTTTCCAAGCCATGACCGGCGCCCTGTGCCGGCGCATCGAAGCAAGCGAGAAATTCGCTGCCGACGTGGCGCACGAGTTGAAAAACCCGCTCACCGCCGCCCGGTCGACGGCGGAATCCCTCAGCTATGCCAAGACTGAGGAAGAGCGCACCCATTTGGTGCAGCAGATTCAGGGCGAGCTGAAGCGGCTCAACCGGCTGATCACCGACGTTTCCAACGCCTCGCGCCTCGATGCCGAGCTGGCCCGCAAGGAGATGCGCACGATCGATGTGCCGGCGATGCTGCGCAACGTCGTCTCCATCTTCCGCGACATCATCGGCGATGACAGCCGCGCGCTGATGCTGGCCGTCGGCAGCGAGCCGTTCCCCGGTGCCCTCTGCGTCGACGGCGATGAAGGCCGTCTCGGTCAGGTGCTGACCAACCTCATCGACAACGCCATCTCGTTCTCGCCAGAGGGTGGCACGGTGACGGCGCAGGCGCGCGTTGCCGCTCCGTTCGTCGAAATCCTCGTCGAAGACGACGGGCCAGGCATCCCCGATGATCGCTTGGAGATCATCTTCGATCGCTTCTATTCGGATCGCCCGGCCACCGATGCCAGCCGCGGCAAGAACTCTGGCCTCGGCTTGAGCATCTCGCGCGAGATCGTTCTGGCGCACTCCGGTCAGATCATCGCCGAGAATCGCTACGAAGAGGGCGCTGCATCCGACGCCAAGCCATGCGGCGCGCGTTTCACCGTGCGCCTGCCCATCGCCGGCATCGCGCAGCGCGGAGGAGCGCCCGGTGGGCGACGCAGCTGAGACACACCACGGCACGGCGATCGCCATTGGCGGCAACGCGGCGCTGATCATCGGCCCCTCCGGCGCCGGAAAATCCGACCTCGCCCTGCGCTGCCTCGCGGTTGCCCCGACCCCCCTTATTCCGGTTCCGGCTCATCTCATCGCCGACGACCGCGTGTTGATCTCGCTAGCCGGAGACCGTCTGCAGGTTGAGGCGCCGGAAACCATCCTCGGCAAGCTCGAGGTGCGCGGGTTGGGCATCCTCGAGGTTCCCTTCGAACGGAGTGCCGACCTGGCACTCATCGCCGAGCTGGTGGCTCCGGAGGCCGTTGAGCGCCTGCCCGATCCCCCGCCCCGGCGCGACTTTCTGGGCGTCAGCCTGCCCCTGCTCCGCCTGGCCCCGTTCGAAGCGGCGG
Organism: uncultured Alphaproteobacteria bacterium; assembly: GCA_963831175.1. Classification (GTDB taxonomy): domain Bacteria; phylum Pseudomonadota; class Alphaproteobacteria; order Rhizobiales; family Hyphomicrobiaceae; genus Hyphomicrobium_A. The sequence goes on from CAWHOZ010000022.1 coordinate 113,907, forward strand.
CCCCGGTGAAGCTGCTCCTGGCCCTTGCGCGCACGGCTCAAATGCCGGGCAAACCCTGACAATCATGACACCACAATCCTCTTGCGCCCGGGCCGAACACTTGTAAATTCTGCCGCGCCGCCAATGGGCTCCCTGCTAAGGGAAACACCGGCGAAGCCGCAGTCAACGATCCCCACGGTCAGGCCCGCACTCCGTAGTGGAACGGGCAAGAGACGAGATCGGCTCTAATCCATGATCGGACTTGTCATCGTCACGCACTGCGGGCTGGCGCTAGAATTCCGCTCGGCGCTGGAGCACGTGGTGGGGCCGCAGACGCAGCTCGAGACCGTTTCAATCGGGCCCGATGACGATGCCGCCGTGCGCCGGGGGCAAATCGTCGATGCCATTCATCGCACCGATACGGGCGATGGCGTCATCGTTCTCACCGACATGTTCGGCGGCACGCCGTCCAATCTCGCCATCTCGGTGATGGATGAGGCGAATGTCGAAGTGATCGCCGGCATCAACCTGCCGATCCTCGTCAAGCTCGCCAGCGTACGGGGCGAGATGCCAATCGCCGACGCGGTGGTGAGCGCGCGCGAGGCCGGCCGCAAATACATCAAGATCGCCAGCCAGGAGCTGTCCGGCGAAGGTTCGGCTTAGTGTGATGATCGAGAAATTCGCTATCATCAGCGGCGGGGTATCGAGCGAATTTCTCGATCTGAATCACACTAGCAAGTATGTGCTCTTAGTGCCCCTTATGATTTCGAAGTTCGCTCCCGGTCCCAGCAGCGAGCTCCGGCGAACTTCGGAATCGGGACACTAGGGCGATGCCAGAGATCAAGGACAGCACACGCCCCGAGGCGGTCGTCACCGTACGCAACCGCAAAGGCCTGCACGCCCGCGCCTCGGCGAAATTCGTCAAGTGCGCCGAGAGCTACGACTGCCATCATCACCGTGACGCGCGAGGGCCACGCCGTCGGCGGCACGTCGATCATGGGCCTGATGATGCTGGCGGCCGGCCCCGGCTCGACGCTGCATATGACCGCCCAGGGGCCGCAGGGACCCGAGGCGTTGCAGGCGCTGATCGCACTCGTCGAGGACGGCTTCGGGGAAGATTGCATCGAAGATGCATGAAGCGAGTTGCATCGAAGATGCATGAGGGTGGTGCATCGAAGATGCATGAAAAGGGAGCGCGTCGCCGCGCTCCCTGCTTCTCGTCTCTGCGCAGCCTTACTTCGACAGATAGAGCGACGACAGCTTCAGCGCGATGTCCTGGTAGGCCTGCTGTCAGCTCCTCGCCGTTGGAGGCGTTGTAGTATTTGGTAGGGTCGGTCGCGCACTGCTTCAGCGTGTCGACGGCCGTGCCGGTCTCGCCGACGTCGAAACCGACCGTGTAAACGACGATTTCTGATTCCGCTTTTCATGGCTGTGCAAAGGGCGCGGGCCTGAACTGTGGAGGTACCGTTCACAGCGTTGCCGGCTCCCTTGCTGCCGACCTTTACGCCGTTAGTGTCGTACTCGGTGTTGTATTCGCCGTCGGTCATCAGGATCGCATACTTCTTCAGATCCGACGTGCCGTAGTGCGGCCGCCTGATTGGTGGCCGGCCAAAGCGCGTTCCAGTTCGGCGACAGCGTGTACCAGGCCCAGGCGGTGCCGAGATGACCCCCGGTGCCGCCCGCGGCGGTCAAGTTCTTGACCTTGTTGATGAGCGTAGTCTTGTCGTTGGTAAGCGGCATCACCTGCCCGGTCGACGGTAGCGTGCAGTTCGTCGAGTTGTTGTAATGCGCCATCACGTAGCGGTTGGCTGCAGGTCCGAGCTCCGTGTACTTGTTGGTCCCCTTACGCTCGACCACGCAGGGTGTCAGGTAGTAAGTGGCCTTGTTGTTGCCGGAGCCAAGCGTTTTGGAGGCCACGAGCCCACTGCCGCGCGCCGTGTTGAGTGCGCTCGTGGGCAGGCGGATGTCCTCAGAGAAGGGGACAACGGAAACCCTCACGCTATCGTTCTGGGCACTGGTGAATAGGATGCAGATTAGCGCGTTGCTTGAATCCCCGCTGCAGTCTTGATTTCGGGCCAATCAAGGCTTCCTTGAGTGAACGGAGCTTCGATCCGTCCATCGACCCGGTCACATCGAGCATCAGCGCTATCTCGATGCTGTCGCCGCTGTTCTTGCCGCCAATGGCGATCTCCGACTTGCTGAACTCCGTCTGCGAGGTGCCGATCAGCGGCAGCTTGTCGATGTTGGCAAAGCGCAGGAACGGCGTCTTGATCTAGGCCGAGCCGCTGGCGGTCATGCCCTTGCCGTCACCCGCCACTTCGAAGCTCACCGTGTCGTTGACGACGGGCAGGCGCGACGTGACGTTTTCCTTGTAATACTTATTCGCGGCGTCAACGGCGGCGGCCTCGTCGCTGCTGCTCGTCTGCAGCGCGCGCCCGCCTGCGAGCACGGCGGCGTCGACCGCGGCGATGGTCTGATCGCGCGCGTGCAGCCAGCGGCCGACGTCGACGGCACCACCGATCGCCAGCATCAACACCACGCCCATAAGCGCAAACACAACGGCAACGTTGCCGGACGCATCTTTGCGGAAGCGGCCTGCGAGGCTCGCCATGCGCTCAAGGAAACCCGTCATTTTCGCCTCTCCTGCGAAATATCCTTCTTGTTGCCGGCAATATGGGTCGCCCCAGTCTTTAAAGTTCTTAAAAGCGCTAAAATTTATTATCCTTGCCTAACAAAGTTATTAATGGCTTATCGTGACGCCAATTGTACCTGCTGAGGTACGCGGCAGACCTCCCGCACGCACCATCCCGCAAACATATAAGGACTTGTTTATATCTTGTTGCGATCCCGGCGGCGCCCCGCTAGAAGAGGCGCAACCAGAGGCGCCCACCCGCAACAAGCGGGCTGGCGGCGCCACCATCGCCCTAGCCGCAAGGAGCCAAGTCCATGGGTAAGCCGACCGACTACGTCGTGAAGGACATCAGCCTCAGCGACTGGGGCCGCAAGGAAATCGCCATCGCCGAGACGGAGATGCCGGGCCTGATGGCGACACGCGAGGAATTCGGCGCCAAGCAGCCCCTGAAGGGCGCCCGCATCGCCGGCTCGCTGCACATGACCATTCAGACCGCCGTCCTGATCGAGACCCTCGCGGCGCTCGGCGCCGACATCCGCTGGGCCTCCTGCAACATCTACTCGACCCAGGACCACGCCGCCGCCGCCATCGCCGCCGCCGGCATTCCGGTGTTCGCCTTCAAGGGCGAGAGCCTCAAGGAATACTGGGACTTCACCCGCCGCATCCTCGAGTGGGGCGACGGCGGCACGCCGAACCTGATCCTCGATGACGGCGGCGACGCCACGCTGCTCGTTCACCTCGGCCTGCGCGCCGAGAAGGGCGACACCGCCTTCCTCGACAAGCCGGGCTCCGAGGAGGAGACCGTTCTGTTCGATCTCATCAAGCGCACCCTGAAGGAGAAGCCCGGCTGGTTCGCCGAGCTCGCCAAGAACATCAAGGGCGTTTCCGAGGAGACGACCACCGGCGTGCATCGCCTCTACGAGATGCAGAAGAAGGGCGACCTGCTGTTCCCCGCCATCAACGTCAACGACTCGCGTGACCAAGTCGAAGTTCGACAACCTCTACGGCTGCCGTGAAAGCCTCGTCGACGGCATCCGCCGCGGCACCGACGTGATGATGGCCGGCAAGGTGGCGATGGTCGCCGGCTTCGGCGACGTCGGCAAAGGCTCGGCCGCCTCGCTGCGCAACGCCGGCTGCCGCGTGCATCGTCTCCGAGATCGATCCGATCTGCGCCCTGCAGGCCGCCATGGAAGGCTACGAGGTCGTGACCATGGAGGAAGCGGCGCCGCGCGCCGACATCTTCGTCACCGCCACCGGCAACAAGGACGTCATCAAGATCGAGCACATGCGCGCCATGAAGGACCGCGCCATCGTCGCCAACATCGGTCACTTCGACAACGAGATCGACGTCTCCGGCCTCAAGAACCTCAAGTGGAACAACATCAAGCCGCAGGTCGACGAGATCGAGTTCCCGGACGGCCATCGCATCCTGCTGCTGTCGGAGGGCCGGCTGGTGAACCTCGGCAACGCCATGGGGCATCCGTCATTCGTCATGTCGGCGTCGTTCACCAACCAGACGCTGGCGCAGCTCGAGCTGTGGACCAACGCCGGCAAGTACGAGAAGGAGGTGTATACGTTGCCCAAGCACCTCGACGAGAAGGTCGCGCGACTGCATCTCGACAAGATCGGCGTGAAGCTCACCAAGCTGACGCCCGAGCAGGCGGCCTATATCGGCGTCTCCGCGCAGGGCCCGTATAAGTCGGACCACTACCGCTACTGAGCAATCTTAAGCAGCGCGTGCGGCTTGCGGGCAGCACCATACCGGCAAACGCCGCGCTGCTGACTGCCCAGGCGCGCGCGCGGCTGGCCACGCCCTCCACCACTCCGCATAATCGACGTGATTCGCCTCTTCGCGGGGGCGATGCCGCCGGGCCTTTGTCCGTTGCTCGTTGCGTCTCTGGCCTCGGGTTCCCCCCTATTTTGACGGATCCCGATGCAATCAGCCCCCACCGGACGATCGGCAGGAAAGCCCCGTGAGCTCATCGCTCTCGTCGCGGCGAGCCTTGCCTGCGTGCTCGTCCTGGCAGCCGGGATTGCCGCGGGTGGCGTGCTGCCCCTGTCGCTGCTCGGCTCGCAGCCGGCCGCAACCGCTGCGTTCATCGGCGGGACCGTGCTCCTTGCCGCGGCGCTGATCTGGCTGACGGTGGTGCGCGCCAAGCGCGATGAACGCCGTGCCATCGTCGAGGCGAGAGGCCTCAAGCGCAGTCTCGCCGCCGCTGATTCCATCATCCGCGCCGAGCCGCAGATCCTGCTGTTCTGGGAGCAGAACCAGCCGCTGCGCATCGTCGCCCATACGCTGAAGGGCATTCCGGGCCTCCCCGACAGACCCGAGAAGTTCCTGCGCTTCGGCCAGTGGCTGGAGCCGAGCTCCGCCTCTGCGCTCAAGCCGGCTCTCGATGCGCTGTTCACCTCGGGCCACCCGTTCAACATCATCGTGCGCACCTATGCCGGGGGTCATGTCGAAGCCGAGGGGCGCACGGCCGGAGGTCGCGCCGTGCTGCGCTTCCGCGACGTTGCCGGGCATCGCGACGAGGTCGCCCGCATCCTCGCCCAGCACCAGCGCCTCGCCCGCGAGGTCCGCGCCAGCCGCGCGCTGCTCGATGCTCTTCCCATCCCCGTTTGGCTGCGCAGCAAGGACGGCCGCCTGACGTGGGTCAACAACGCCTATGTGCGAGCGGTCGAGGCGCGCAGCCGCGCCGAAGTGCAGGAGCGCCAAATCGAGCTTCTGGAGCAGCGCCAGCGCCGTGCCGCGGCGCGCGTTCTGGCGCGCGGTGAAAGCTACCGCGGTCGCATCCCCCTCATCGTCGGCGGCGAGCGCAAGCCGCACGACGTGACCGTATTGCCCTTCGAGGACGCGACGGCCGCGGCGGCCGTCGACGTGATGGCGATCGAGAAGACGCAAGGCGAGCTCGAGCGCCAGGCAGTACCCTACGACCGCACGCTCGACCGCGTCGCCACCGCCGTCGCCATCTTCAATGCGCAGCAGCAGCTCGTGTTCTTCAACGAGGCCTACCGCAAGCTGTGGCAGCTCGACGAGAATTGGCTGAAGACGCGTCCCACCGAAGGGGCCGTGCTCGACCGCCTACGCGAGCTCGGGCGCCTGCCGCAGGTCGTCAACTACTCGGAATGGAAGACCAATATCCTCGCCGCCTACGGTGACGGTACGGCCGAGGACGACACCTGGCTGCTGCCCGACGGGCGCACGCTGCAGGTGCTCGCCGAGAAGCGCTCGGACGGCGGCGTCACTTATCTGTTCGTCGACGAGACCGAGCGCCTCGCGCTCGAACGGGACTACAACGTCCTCATCGGCGTACAGCGCGAAACGCTCGACAGCCTCAAGGAAGGTGTCGCCGTGTTCGGCACCGACGGGCGCCTCAAGCTGTTCAACTCCGCTTTCGCCGAAATCTGGCAGCTATCGCGCCGCGCGCTCGCCGAGGAGCCGCATATCGACGAGTTCATCCTGCAGGCTCGCGAGCACCATGACGATCCGCAGGCCTGGGCACGCCTCAGCCGCGCCGCGACTTCGTTCTCCGAGCAGCGCGAGGAGCTCAGCGGGCAGATGGTACGGCCCGACGGCACCATCATCGACTATGCGGCGATGCCGCTGCCCGACGGCGCCACGCTGTTCACCTTCGCCGACGTGACGGATTCGAAGCGCTACGAGCGCGCCCTGGAAGAGCGCAACGACGCGCTCGTCGCCGGCGATCGCATGAAGAACGCCTTCATCAGCCACGTGTCGTACGAGCTGCGTACCCCGCTCACCAACATCATCGGCTTCAGCGACCTGCTCGGCAATCCGCACATCGGTCAGCTCAACGAGAAGCAGCACGAATACCTGGGCGACATCTCCGCCTCATCGAAGACGCTGCTCGCCATCATCGACGACATCCTGACGCTGGCGACCATGGACGCCGGAACCATGGAGCTGAAGCTCGGTTCGGTCGATGTCCCTGCCGTCATCGACGCCGCGATCCTCGGCATTCGCGAAGCCGCCCAGCGCGCGCGCCTGTCGCTGCACATCGCCGTCGCCGAGGACGCCACGCAATTCATCGCCGACGAGGCGCGCGTGCGGCAGATCCTCTTCAATCTGCTGTCGAACGCCGTCGGCTTCTCCAAGCCCGGCGACACCATCGGCATCACCTGCCGGCGCGAAGGCGGCATGATGGTGTTCGCCGTCGAGGACCAGGGCGTCGGCATCCCCAAGGATCAGCAGTGGAAGGTGTTCGACCGTTTCGAGAGCCGCAGCCACGGCTCCAGCCACCGCGGCGCCGGCCTCGGGCTTTCGATCGTCAAGAGCCTTGTCGAGCTGCATGGCGGCACCGTTTCGCTCGAATCCGAGCCGGGGCAGGGCACGCGCGTCACTGTGCGCCTTCCCGAGCACGGCCGGCCTGATAAAGCACCTCCAGAGGCGCTGCCCCAAGAAGGCCCCGAGGGCCCGCTATCGGCCGGTGGCAGCGCCGCTTAAAGTGAACCATGCATGCTGGCTTCCCCAGTCACCGTTTCTCACGTCATCGCTAGCGTCAGCGAGCCCGAGCTTGTCCGCCTGGGCGAGCACCTCGCGTTCGTTGCCCGGCGCGGGGATTTGTTCGCGCTGAGCGGTGAGCTCGGCGCCGGCAAGACGACCCTCGCCCGCGCCATCATCCATGCGCTCACCGGCAACAAGAGCGAGGAGATCCCGAGCCCGACCTTCACGCTGGTGCAGAGCTACGCGACACCGCGCATGCCGGTGGCGCATCTCGACCTTTATCGCCTTCGCTCGCCGTCCGAGCTCGAAGAGCTGGGGCTCGACCTTGCGCTGAAGGACGGGATCGCCATCGTCGAATGGCCCGAGCAGGCGGGCGACTGGCTGCCGGCGAACTACCTCCTGGTGCGGCTTGACGATAACGGCGGCGGCGCCACGCGGCGCGTGACGCTCACCGCCCACGGCGACTGGGCTTCGCGCCTCGACCGCTTCATCGCCATGCGCGCGCTGATCGCGAACGCGGACGACGCCGAACTGCTCTACCTGCAGGGCGACGCGTCCGTGCGCCGCTATGGTCGCCTCGTGCGCGGCTCTCGGCCCGGCGCCATCCTCATGGACTGGCAGCGCCAGCCGGACGGCCCCGCCATCCGCAACGGCTTGCCCTACAGCCGCCTCGCGCATCTCGCCGAGGACGTGCGCCCATTCGTCGCCGTCGCCAACGCATTGCACGACGCCGGCCTCACCGTGCCGCGCATCCACGCGCAGGATCTCGACAACGGCTTCCTGCTGCTCGACGACCTCGGCGACCGCGTGTTCGGCCGCGAGGTGGAAACCGGCGCTGCCGATCAGGCGACGCTGTGGCGCGCCGCCACCGAAGCGCTCGTCGCCCTGCAGGATGCGCCGCCGCCGCAGACGCTGCCCGTCGACGGCAACGGCGAGCACCACGTCTCCGCCTATGACAGCGGAGCCATGGCCATCGAGACGGAGCTGCTCGTCGACTGGTATTGGCCCGCCTTGCGCGGCGCGGCCGTGCCGCAAGCCGAGCGCGCCGAATTCGTCTCCCTGTGGGCCGATGTCTTTGCGCAGCTTGCGAAAATGCCCGTCGCGTGGGTGTTGCGCGACTACCACTCGCCCAATCTTCTATGGCTGCCGGAGCGGGAAGGCATTGCGCGCGTCGGGGTGATCGACTTTCAGGATGCCATGCGCGGCCCGGCCGCCTATGACCTCGTCTCACTCCTGCAGGATGCGCGCGTCGATGTGGCACCCGAGCTTGAAGCCCAGTTGTTCGATCACTACTGTGCCGGCGTCGCTGCGCGAGGGACGGGGTTCGATCGTGACGCATTCGCCTTCGCCTATGCCGCGCTCGGCGCCCAGCGCAACACCAAGATCGTCGGCATCTTCGCGCGGCTTGCCAAGCGCGACGGCAAGCCCGGCTATCTGCGTCACATCCCGCGGCTATGGCGCTATCTCGAACGCGACCTCGCGCATCCGCAGCTTGCAGGTCTCAAGCGCTGGTACGACCGGCATCTTCCCGCCGACGCACGCGGCGGCCTTACCGCCTGAGCGAGGCACACGTCCATGACCGCATCGGCAAAATGGCGACCGCAGTCTGCGATGGTGCTCGGCGGGGGCATGGGCAAGCGCATGCTGCCGCTCACAGCCGATATTCCCAAGCCCATGGTGCGCCTCAAGGGCCGCACGCTGATCGATCATGTGCTCGACCGCATCGCCGCCGCCGGCGTTGCCCGTGCCGTGGTCAACGTCCACTACTGCGCCGACAAGCTCGAGGCGCACCTCAAGCAGCGCAAGAAGCCGGAAATCCTGATTTCCGATGAGCGCCAACAGCTTCTCGACACCGGAGGCGGCGTTACCAAGGCCCTGCCGCTGCTCGGCACGGAGCCGTTCTTGATTCACAACTCCGACTCGGTGTGGATCGAGGGTGTCGGCTCCAATCTCGAGCGGTTGTTCGCCACCTGGGATCCCGACACCATGGACAGCCTGATGCTGCTCGCATCTGGGGCCACGAGCCTCGGATATGAGGGGTCGGGCGATTTCGCCATGGATAAGGATGGCCGCCTCGTCCGGCGCGGCGAGCATCAGATGGTGCCGTTCGTATTCACCGGCGTGTCGATCGCACATCCGCGGATGTTCGCCGGTGCGCCGCAAGGACCGTTCTCGATCAATCAGCTGTGGGACACGGCGATCGACAACGGACGACTGTTCGGCATCCGCCTCGATGGCCTGTGGATGCATGTCGGAACGCCGGAAGCCTTGATCGAGGCGGAAAGGTGGATCGAGAGTGAGGACGTCGCTTGATAGCGCTGCGGATGGCTCCGGTGGCGGCCGGGCTCGTAGCAGCGCACGCGTCTTCACCGTGCCGGCGGGGCGGCCCGTTCCTGCGAAGCTGTCGCCGCCGCGATCCTGAAGGGCGATCTGCCTGCCGCAGGCGGCGCCGCGCCGAACCCGCTCGAGCTTCCCGACGTCACGCTGCTGCTGCCGACGCGGCGCGCCACGCGCGCCATGCAGGAAGCTTTCCTCGCGGCGTCCGGCGGCCGTGCGATGACGCTGCCGCAGATCCGGCCGATCTCGGCGGGCGATGAAGATCTGACGCTGCTCGCCGGCCTCGCCAGCCCCGGCACGCTCGGCACCGACGCGCTCGATCTTCCGCCGGCCGTGAGCGAGATCGAGCGCCGCCTCGTGCTGACCATGCTGGTGCAGCGCTGGTCGCAGACCATACGCCGCGACACCAGCGATGCCGCGCATCTTGGCGATCACGCCGCGGCGGCCGGCGCCAACACGCCGGCGCAGGCCGCGCACCTCGCCGCCGAGCTCGCGCGCCTCATGGACATGGTGGAGACCGAGAACGTGCCGCTCGACGGCCTGGCCGGTCTCGTGCCCGACGAATACTCCGAGCACTGGAAGGACACGATCAAGTTCCTCGAGATCATCACGGCCTTCTGGCCGGCGTACCTGGAGGAAAAGAAGCTGCTGTCGCCGGCGGCGCGGCGCAATCGCGCCATCCTCGCCGAAGCCGAGCGCCTGGCGCGGACGCCGCCGTCGGGGCCGGTCATCGTTGCGGGCGTCTCCGGGCTCGGTGCCGGCGACGGTCGAGCTGATGGCCGCCGTCGCGCGTCTGCCGCAGGGCGCCATCGTGCTGCCGGGCCTCGATTTGCATCTCGACGCCGAAAGCTGGGCGGCGATCGCCGAGCATCCGGAGCATCCGCAGTTCGGCTTTGCCAAGCTGCTCGCCGCACTCGGCGTCGAGCGGCGCGATGTGCAGTTGCTTCCCGGTGCGGTGCTCGGCACCGAACGTGCCGGGCGCGAGGCGCTCATCACCGAGGCCATGCGCCCATCCGGCATGACGGGTCGCTGGCAGCAGTACATCGCGGCCGCCGACGCCGCGCGCCGTCGAAGACGCTCTGCAGGGCGTCAGCCTGATCGAAGCGCCGTCGGCGCAGGACGAAGCCGAAACCATCGCCCTCATTCTGCGCGAGGCCGCGGAGACGCCGGGCCGAACCGCCGCGCTGGTCTCGCCCGACCGGTTGCTCGCCCGCCGCGTCGCCGTGCGCCTCGAAGCCTGGGGCATCCGCGTCGACGACAGCGCCGGGCGCCCGTTCGCCAAGACGCCGCCCGGCACGTTCCTCGATCTCGTCATCTCGGCCGCCGCCGAGGATTTCGCGCCGCCCGCCGTCATGGCGCTGCTGAAGCATCCGCTGACCCGCCTCGGGCTCGACGCGTTCGCCGTGCGCCGCGCCGCGCGCGCGCTCGAGATCGCCGCCTTCCGTGACGTCTATCTCGGACGCGGCCTCGACGGCGTCGCCGAGGCGCTGGCGCGCGCCGAGGCGAATGCCGCCGAGGGACGCCGCCGGCGACGCGCCGTTGCGCCGCCTGTGGCCGGAGGACTGGCGCGCGGCGCGAAGACCTCGTCGCGCGCCTGCAGGCTGCCTACGCGCCGTTGCTCGCCGCCTTCGCACAAAGAGGCGAGCAGCCGTTGCAGACGATCGCCGAGGCGCACGTCGCCGCCGCCGAGGCGCTCTGCCGCCTGCCTGAAGCGGATGAAACCGAAGCCGGCTCGCCCTTGTGGCAGGCGAGAAGCCGGCACCGCGGCCTCCGCGTTCTTCTCCGGCCTCATCGATCCGCAACTGCCGCCCCTGCAGATCGCCGCCAGCGACTACGCCGATCTCTACCGCAGCCTCGATCGTCGGCCAGAACGTGCGCCCGCGCGTCGCCGTGCATCCGCGCCTCTCCATCTGGGGTCCGTTCGAAGCGCGCCTGCAGCAGACCGACGTGATCATCCTCGGCTCGCTCAACGACGGCACGTGGCCGGAAGCGGCCGACCCGGGACCATGGCTCAACCGCCCGATGCGCAAGGAGCTTGGCCTGCCATCGCCCGAGCAGGAAATCGGCTACGCGGCGCACGATTTCACTTCGTTGCTTGGCGCCGAACGCGTCTACATCACCCGCGCCGAAAAGATCGACGGCGTGCCGACCGTTCCATCGCGCTGGCTGATGCGGCTGCAGGCGCTGCTCGCCGGCCTCGGCATCACCGATGCCTTGAAGCCCGATCAGCCGTGGCTCGGCTGGGCGCGCGCGCGCGATCATGCCGGCGCCGCGCGATCGCATTCGCGCGCCGGAGCCGTGCCCGCCGCTCGAGCTGCGCCCGCGCAAGATGAGCGTCACGCGCATCGAGGCCTGGCTGAAGAACCCGTACGAGATTTTCGCGCGGCATATCTTGGAGCTCGACCAGCTGCCGCTGCTCGGTGCCGACCCCGATGCGGCGCTGCGCGGCAGCGTCGTGCACGACATCATCGAGTCGCTTCGTGCAGCGCTTCCCCGATAGCTTGCCGGCCGATGCCCGTGCCGAGCTGATGTCCATCGCGCGCGACGTCCTCTCCGATTACGACAGCCATCCGCGCGTCGCCGCCTTCTGGCTGCCGCGCTTTCAGCGCTTCGCCCAGTGGTTCGCCGAGACCGAGCCAGCGCGGCGCGAGGGCGTCGAGCGCATCATTCCGGAGGTCGGCGGCAGTCTCGTCATCGACTCGCCGGCTGGGCCGTTCACGCTGACGGCGCGTGCCGACCGCATCGATGTCAAGGGCCGGGGCATCGTCATAACCGACTACAAGACGGGTAGCGCGCCCAAGCCGAAGCACGTCGCCGAGGGCCTCAAGCCGCAGCTGCCGCTCGAAGCCGCCATCGCGTTCGGGGAAGCCGGGTTCGCCGGTGTCCCGCACCTGCCGGTGACGGAGCTGCGCTACATCAGCGCCACCGGTAGCGAGCCGCCCGGCGATCAGCTTTCCGCCGCCAAGGGCGACATCGAGGCGCTGGCCAATGCCGCGCTCGCCAGCCTGGCGCAGCTCATCGCCCGCTTCGACGACGTGGCGACACCCTACCGGGCCCTGCGGCGGGCGCGCTTCGACTATCGCTACGACGCGTACGAGCATCTGGCCCGCGTTGCCGAATGGTCGGTTCCTGGCGAGGACGAGGTGATCATCGCATGAGCGGGCACCGCGCCGAGACCGACATCGCCCGCACGCGCCGTGCTCAGCGCGACGCCGCCGATCCGCGCGCGTCCGTGTGGGTGAGCGCCAACGCCGGCACCGGCAAGACGCACGTGCTGACGCAGCGCGTGCTGCGCCTGCTGCTCGCCGGCACCAAGCCGGAGCGCATCCTCTGCCTCACCTACACCAAGGCCGCCGCCGCCGAGATGGCCAAACGCGTCTTCGATACGCTGGCGCTGTGGGTCACGCTGCCAAATGCTGAGCTCGCGCGCCAGATCGCCGACCTGTGCGATCGCCCGGCTCTAGATAGCGAAGTCGAGCACGCGCGCACGCTGTTTGCCGTGGCGATCGAAACGCCCGGCGGCCTCAAGGTGCAGACCATTCACTCGTTCTGCGAGCGGCTGCTGCAGCGCTTCCCGCTCGAAGCCAATGTCGCCCCGGGGTTCACGGTGCTCGACGACGAGACGGCGAAGGCGCTGCTGCGCGAAGCCATCGACGCGACGCTGTTGGAGGCGACGGACGGGTCTTCGTCCTCGCAGCGGCAGGCGCTGGAAGCCGTCATTCCCTACGCCGCCGAGGATAGGTTCGACGAGGTGCTACGCACCGCGCTGCGCCAGCGCCGCTGGCTCGACAGCGCGACCCGCATCGACTTCGGCGATCACGAAGACGAGTTCGCCGCCCTCGAAGCCGCCTACCGCGCGAAGTTTGGCGTCCGCCTCGACGTCACCGTCGACGACATCGATCGCGACATGGCGGGCGTCATCCGCGACAGCGACCTCCAGCGGGCCACCGACGCTCTGAGCGGCGGCGGTACCACCGACCAGAAGAACGCGCAGAAGGTCGCTGCGGCGCTCAACGCGCCATCGAGTGCGGCACGCGCCAGCGCGCTGGAAAGCTACTTCTGCACCGACGGCAAGCCCCGCAAGAGCCTGATGAGCAAGGGCGTCGCCGCAGAGTATCCAGAAATCGATGCCGCGCTGACTGACGCGCAACTGCGTTTCATGGGCTACGCCGAGGAACGCCGCGGCGTTCGCGCCATCACCGCGACCATCGCCTTGCACCGGCTCGCCGGCGCCGTCCTGCAACGCTACACGCGCGCCAAGCACCGCCGCGCCGCGCTCGACTACGAGGACCTAATCGCCAAGAGCGTGAGCTTGCTCAACGAGCGCCAATCGGCAGCGTGGGTGATGTTCAAACTCGACCGCGGCATCGAACACATCCTCGTCGACGAGGCGCAGGATACCAGTCCCGGAGCAGTGGAACATCGTCAATGCGCTGGCGCGCGAGTTCTTCGAGGACGCGGGCGCGCGCAGCGAGGTGCGCACACTGTTCGTCGTCGGCGACGAGAAGCAATCGATCTACAGCTTCCAAGGCGCCGACCTTCAGCAGTTCGACGCAATGGGAAAGGCGTTTGCCGAGATGGCGCAGCGCGCCGGCTTCACCTGGCGCCGCATCCCGCTCGATCTGTCGTTCCGCACGGTTTCGCCGGTGCTGGCCGCGGTGGACGACGTCTTTGCCGATCACAGCCGCACGCCCGGCCTGGCTAGCGAAGCGGCCATCGTGCGCCATGGCGTGCATCGTTTAGGCCACGGCGGCCTCGTCGAGGTGTGGCCGACCGAGGTCGCGGAGGATTCCGACGACAACGATCCATGGATGCCGCTTGATGAGGCGAGCGCATGCGCACCGGCGGAGCGTCTCGCCGAGCGCATCGCATCGACCATCCGCAGCTGGCTCGACAACGGCGAGATGCTGGCATCGGAAGGGCGGCCCATCACTGCCGGCGACATCCTCATCCTGGTGCGCAAGCGCCGTCCGTTCGCCGAGCCGATGGTCGCCGCACTGAAAGCACTTAGGATCGACGTCGCCGGCGCCGATCGGCTGCGGCTAAGCGATCAGATCGCCGTCGCCGACCTGCTCTCGCTCAGCGATTTCCTCACGTTGCCGGAGGACGACCTGTCCCTCGCCGAAGTGCTCAAGAGCCCGCTCGTCGGCTTCGACGACAACGATCTCATGGCGCTGGCCGCCGGGCGCAAGGGCACGTTGTGGAAGTCGCTCATCGATCATGCCGGCGACAACCCACGCTATAGGGCTGCGACCGAAACGCTGAAGCGCTGGCGCTCGCGCGCCGACTTCGTGCCGCCGTTCGAGTTCTTCGCCTCGATCCTCGATCGCGAGGGCGGACGCGCCAAGCTGCTGGCGCGCCTCGGTCCGGAGGCCGCCGACCCGATCGACGAGTTCCTCAATATGGCGCTCAGGTACGACGACGCCTATCCGCCGTCGCTGACCGGCTTTCTTACCTATCTGCGCGAGGCCGATCGCGAGGTGAAGCGCGACATGGAGCATGGCCGCAACGAGGTGCGCGTCATGACCGTGCACGGCGCCAAGGGCCTCGAGGCGCCCATCGTTTTCCTCCCCGATACGTGCTCGACGGCGACCGGTGGCCCGATCAACACGTACCTCGAATTCGACGATCTCGGCGTGCTCGGCATCGACGACAAGCCGTTCGTATGGAGCGTCAAGGGTACCGGCAGTCACGCCGTCATCGACGCCGCCAAACAGCTGCGCGCGCTGCGCGAAACCGAGGAGCGCAACCGGCTGCTCTACGTCGCCATGACGCGCGCGCGCGACCGGCTCTACATCGCCGGCTTCGAGGGCAAGAACGGACCCTCGGCCGGCTGCTGGTACGAGCTGATCACCGGCGCACTTTCCGACACGCTACAGGAGGTGAAGGGCCCGGACGGGGCAAAGGTTCGCCGTCGCATCGTGCCGCAAACGGTGCCGCCCAAGCCGCGCGATAGCGCGCAGAAGCAAGGCGCCGCGGTCGCCACCTTGCCACCCTGGGTCGCACGCCCCGCACCACGCGAACCCGCCTTGTCCATCCCGCTGGCGCCCTCTCGTCTCGAAGCCTATGCGCCGGACGAGACCGGCGAGCCGCTCATCGAGCAGCCAAGGCGCCAGCGACCTGCAAACGAGGAGCCCCCTGCACCGCCGCCGGCTGCGCAAATGGGCGACAATCGTTTCCTGCGCGGAACCCTGACGCACGCCCTGCTGCAGCATCTTCCGACACTACCGCAAGCGGGTTGGGACAAGGCGGCCGCCGGCTTTCTCGAGCAGCGCGGGAGCGCGCTCTCACCAAGCGTACGCCGCGGCATCGCCGCGGAAACGCTGGCAATTTTGCGAGCTGCCGAGTTTGCACCTTTGTTTGGACCACAGAGCCGCGCCGAGGTGCCTATCGTCGCACTCATCTCCAACCCGATGCGCAAGGGTCCCCCGCTGAAACTCATCGGCCAGCTCGATCGGTTGATCGACCTCGGCAGCGAAGTGCTCGTCGTCGACTACAAGACCAACCGGCCGCCGCCCGCCAAGGTCGAACAGGTTGCAGCGGCTTACCTATTCCAGCTCGCCGCCTACCGGCTGGCACTGCGCGAAATTTATGCAGGGCGGACCATCAGGACTGCACTCCTTTGGACCGACGGACCGCAAATCATGGCGATCCCTGATACCGTGCTCGACGAATACACCTCGCGCCTATGGGATCTGGACGTAAGTCACCTTGACGCTGGCGGGGGTCATTCCTAACTTCCGCTCGAAGAGATGCCGGCCGGAGCCGCGGCGATCGCGCATCCAAAGGAGAAACAAGCACATGGCAAATGCAGTGTCCGACAACACCTTCGAGCAGGAGGTTTTGAAGTCCACGGAACCGGTTCTCGTGGACTTTTTTGCGGAGTGGTGCGGCCCCTGCAAGGCCATGGCCCCGGCGCTCGAGCAGGTCGCCAAGGAGTTGGAGGGCAAGGTCAAAATCGTGAAGCTCGACGTCGACCAGAACCCGGCCGTCACTGGCAAATACGGCATCCGCGCCATGCCGACGCTGATCCTGTTCAAGAACGGCCAGGTGACCGCGCAGCACACCGGCGCCCTCGTGCAGAAGAAGAAGCTCGAGGATTGGATCAACTCCTCGGTCGCCTGACGCGCGTTGTGCATTGAGTTTGTAAGGCCCCGCCGGCGCGGGGCCTTTTCTTTTTCAGGCGCGCCCCGTGGAGCTGCTATGGTCAAATCATGTTGCTGTTCATTGCGGGGCCGTCGATGCGCACCCTAAAGGCCGCTCTCAGTCCCCTATTTCTCCTCACCGCCTTCAGCACGGCTCAGGCAGGCGGCAGCATCTCCCTCGTCGACCTGATGGATCGGCTCAAAGGCAACGAGAAGCTCATCGCCGAGATCAACGCCGAGCTGCAGGCCCAGAAGCTCGAAGCCGCGAGCGTCATCTGCGGCGGCGATCGCTTCGGCGGCAACTGGGTGGAGCTGGGCGGGGTGCGGGTGGTCCCTTACGAGTGCGAGATCGGCACCCGCAAGCTCAAAATCGACGGCACGCTGCACCTCTACGATGCGAAGGGCGCCGAGGTCGACGAGAAGGACAAAAACGCGCCCAAGCAGGCCTTCGACTACAAAGAGACGGACCTCAAGTGGACGTGGGAGTGACGTCAAGAACGGCCAGGTCACCGCACAGCACACTGGCGCTGGTGCAGAAGAAGTAGCTCGAGGACTGGATCAACTCCTCCGTCGCAGCCTAGAAGCCCGGCGACGTAAAGTTTAACAGACGGCCCCGCTTGCCGGGGCCGTCTGCTTTTGGTGCTATGCTTCACCCATACGATGGAGGGGTTAGATGCGCTCGCTGCTCGCCACGCTCGCTTGCTCCCTGCTCGGCATCGGCTCGGCGATCGCCCAAGGCGGCGGGACCGCCACGCTCGAGGATGTGCTCGAGCAGCTCCAAGACAACCAGATGCTCATCTCGGAGATCCTTGCGGAGCTCAGAACCCAGAATCTGCGGGCCGAGGACGTCGGCTGCATCGGTTACCGCTTAAGCGGCCATTGGCGCAATCTCGGCGGCGCTCGCGCCGTCCCCTACGAGTGCGAGGTTGGCAAGCGCAAGCTCAACATCGAAGGCACCGTGCATGTCTACGACGACAACGGCACCGAGCTTGACAGAAATGATGAAAAGTCCTTCGAGCGGGGGACAGAGATCAGGCAGGCGGACATCACCTGGAAGTGGCAATAGGGCGGCGGCTCACTGCTCCTCGCGCGTCAGCGGCACGAAACGCACCGGCACGATCTGCTCGCCCAGCGTGAGGCCGTCGCCGTTCTTGCGCACCACCATCAGCTCTTGCGCCAGCCTGCCGACCGGGATGACGAGACGTCCTCCCGGCTTCAGTTGCTCGATCAGCGCGGGCGGGATGTGATCCGGCGCCGCCGTGACGATGATGGCGTCGAACGGCGCGGCCTCCGGCCATCCCTTGTAGCCATCGCCGATGCGCGTCTCCACGTTGGTATAGCCGAGCCGCGCCAGGGTTGCTGCGGCTTGCCGGCCTAAGCTGTCGATGATCTCGATGCTGTGAACCTTGCCGGCGATCTCTGCCAGCACCGCCGACTGATACCCGCACCCAGTGCCGATCTCGAGCACCTTTGCATCCGGCTCGAGCCCCAGGAGGTCCGTCATCAGAGCGACGATGTAGGGCTGCGAGATCGTCTGACCCTCGCCGATCGGCAATGGGCGGTTGCGGTAGGCGGCACGCTTCTGGTCGCGCGGCACGAATTCGTGGCGCGGAACCTTGCGCATAGCAGCGAGCACACGCTCGCCGAGCACCGGGCGGCCGGTTTCGGCCGCGACACGCGCCAGCGCGACGACCTCCTCCACCATCTTGTGGCGCTCGTTGGCGCGAAACTTGTCCGCGAAACTCATGTCGGCCGGCCCCAGAAGCCCCAGCGCCAATACCGCGCGCATGATGCCGCGGCTGTGCCGCGGCTGCGGCTTTTTTCGCGTCGGGGCAGGTCGGGGCGGATCATTCAATTGCCCATTCATCATAATTCCACCACGTCGACGCGCCTTCCTGGCGACGGATCATAGGCCGAGGGAGACAATCATGGTGTTCCAGCGTAAGCACGATCCGAAGACACTTACCGTCGTTCCTGCCGACGTCACAACGTTGCCGTCCGTCACCAGTTCGACTTCGCGTGCCGGTGAATCCGTCATCGGCAAGGATATGTCCATCGAGGGCCAAACCATCACCGTCCGCTGCAAAGGTTCGTTGCGCGTAAACGGCGTCATCGAGGCCGATTTGCACTGCGCGGAGCTGGTTGTGGGCGAGGAAGCGGTGGTGAAAGGCTCGATCGCCGCTGACACCGTTCGCGTGTTCGGCCAGGTCAATGGGGCCATCCTGGGCGCCAACGTCGTGTTGCACCAGAGCGCGCAGGTCGAGGGCGACATTCACAGCCAGTCGCTGACCATCGAGCAGGGGGCCAGCTTCGACGGCCGCTCGCGCAAGGTAAACGATCCGGCCGAGGTCGCGCCACAGCTCGAAATGGCCGATGCGCAGGCGCGAGCCTACGGCTGAAGTCCGTCGGCGTCTGCCAGGCAATGAACACGCGAAGCCGCCTTAAGCGGCCTCGCGGTTCGCGCTGATCAGATCCCAGGCGATGTTGATCTGCCTAATGCGATCCTCGCGCAGCGCGCGGTCGTCGGCATCACGCGCATGATCGGGATGCCAGCTCATACGCAGCGCATCGACGATCTTCTTCAACACGCCGGCGCTCACCTCAGCATTGACGCCCAGCACCTCATACGCCTCGCTCGGCGTGCGCGGCAGCGCCGCCGTCTTCCTTGACCCGGGCAAACTCGCGGCGGCGCTGTCGACGATGCGGCGGGTGCGCTCCAGCTCGCGCACCAGGGCACGGAACTGCAGCGCCGACTTCTCGGCGTCCGCCTCGCCATTGGCGGAGAGCCTGTCGAGGTTGATCAAGCGGGCGCGCACCTGCTTCAGCTCACCCTGCAGCACATCCCGCAACGGGCCAGCACCCTTGAGCGCCCGAGCCGCTGTTTCCGTCTGTTGCAACAGGGCCGAGACCGCAACGGATGCATTGGCGAGGCTCAGTTCGCTCTTTGCCAGAGCGCGGCTCGTTGCGCGCGCCGCGCGGCCGGCGCGAATTTTTGGGGCAGCGCGCATGGCAAGCAGCAGCCCTACAATCGCCGCCGAGGCGACGACGAGCAGCCACGCCCACGTGCGCGCGGTTTGTTGAGCGGAGGCCGTGGTCTCGATGTCCGGGCCGGAATGAACGACGGTGATCCAGTCGTCATTGGCGAGGTCGGGCTCGAGCGCCGTCTCGAACGTCTCGCGGCGTGCGCTTGGCTCAAGTAACGCCTCCGGATCCGCCTTGGCGATGGCGATCTCGGCATCGGACATCGACACCTGGGTCAGCTGTGGCTCGAGCGCGAAAGCATCTATACCGCCCAGTTTCATCACCGCTTCGTCGGCTGCGGCGCCGACCATCAGCCGCGCGCCCAGCTCGCCGAGGGGTGCAAAGCCGGGGGGTAGTACCAGGTGCTCAAGCGCCGCCCTGCGCCGCCACGGCAGACAGTCCCCGCCGAGCACGACGCGACGCGCAAGACCCGAAGCGCCGTTCGTCTGTCCCTCGAGGCAGGCGGCGGCTGCTTCCGGCACGCCGCGCCCCGGCATCACGAGATTGAGCCGGCCATTCTCGATCCACGCACGATTGGCATCGGCACTGCCGATCGCCCCGGCGATGCGCATCCACGCTACGGCGGCGCCGCTACAGGAAATGGCGAATTTGTGCACCATCACCGTGGTGCAGCCGGCCGTTGCCGCCGGTGTGCACGTGGTGACGGTCTGCTCGTCGCGACCGCCGACGATGCGGTAGCTCTTCTCGGCAGCCGGTGACAGGCGAACCTCGCCCCCCTCGACGGCGCAATCGAACGGCATTACCAGCCGCTCGCGGGCTTCGGCCGGAAACAATGGCAGGAAACCCAGGCTCACAACTAAAAAAAAGCGGGAAACACGACGCACCGCTATGCCCTCTTACGTTGGTACGCACAGGTCGTTTTTTATGGTGAACAAGGGCGCGACTGTGGCGCGCGTGCAGGTTATCAACGCAAAGAAACGGCAGGTTGTAGCGCCCAATCAGCGGCTTACGCGGGCGCGCCGGAGGCGCATCGAACGTGCCGCCACAAGGGGACCGGAAAATTGCCTGAAGCGTGCCGCAAGTCTCGACAATCCAAGCGCTTCCACCATAGAAAAGCTTGGGCGCGCTGGTGCAATTTTCCGCACCGCGCAGGGTGGCATCCACCCGAGTTGCGTGAAGAGGGGGCCCGACCATGTCTTCGACCGACGTGCAGGCAGCACCGCCGGCGGCCAAGACCGGCTTCTTTGCCAAACTAACGGGAAGCGCACCTGCCGCTGCGAAAGTGCAGGCGAACGTTTCCGCGTTCGACGCCGTGATGCCGGAAAGCGCGCGCGGTCGCGAGCGGTTCATTCCCGTCACCAGATTTGCCCTCCTCGACCGCCTCACCGCGCCGACCTCCTGGCCGGCCGGCCAGGCCGTGGAGGCGCGCCGCTTCTTCCGCTATCTCGATCACTGGCGCCGGCAGCAGTACAACGCGCAAATGAACGAGCTCGAGGAGACCTACGAGCCGTTCAGCCCCGACAGCGATCTCCTGATGACGCGCGCCTTTACGCCGGACGAGCGCGAGGTGATGCAGAGGCGCGTGGTCGAGGGCATGACGCGCATCCTCACTCAGGCCAACTACGTGCGTATCGACCACAACGACGTCGAGCAGATCCTGACGCGCGAATCTGCCTACGGCCTCGATCTCCAGGTCGACCTCCATGTCTTCGAGGAGGTGCTGCTCTACTATCGCGGCGCCTCGAGCAAGCGCGATCAGCGCCGCCGCTGGCAAAAGTTCTATCTGCGCGAGCAATTCGACATTCCGCTGTTTCAGCGCCTGTTCCTGCTGTTCAAGCTGAAAGCGTTCGACAAGCGCGTGCGCGAGGTGATGCAGGCGCAGAAGCTCAGCCGCCGCGAAGCCGAGAAGATCATCAAGCGCGAGCGCCAGAGCATGCCGCCCGCGGTAAAAGAAAACTGCATCTACATGAAGCTGTTCAAGAACATCCCGAGAAGCGATCTCGAGATGGTGTTTCCCAACACACGCGTCCGGTTCCGCTTTTTCGACAAGCTGCGACTTGGCGCTACGGCGGGCGGCGGCTTGGGTCTCGGCGTCTTCGGCGCCGCCGGAAAGATCGCGCTCTTGGCGACGAACCCGATCGCCGCCGCCGGCGCCCTCGTCGGCCTCGGTGGCATCGCCTTCCGCCAGAGCGTCAATTTCATGAACCAGAAGCAGCGCTACATGGTGGTGATGGCGCAAAACCTCTACTTCCATGCCATGGCCGACAATCGCGGCGTCATGCTGAAGCTGGGCGCCCGGGCCGCCGAGGAAGACATCAAGGAAGAGATGCTGCTCTACTGCGTGCTCACCAAGGAGCGCGCGCGGCGGCAGGACATTCCCGACATCGATGCGGCGATCGAGCAGTACCTCGCCGCCAGCTTCGGCGTCAGTGTCGATTTCGACATCTCCGACGCGCTGGAGCGGCTCATCGCGGATGGCCTCGTCGTCGAGCAGCCCGATGGCAGGCTGGAGACGATGCCGCCGAAGGACGCCGCCGCGCACATCGATCGCAAATGGGACGCCTTCCTCGACGAGCTGCCCGATCCGGTGAGCGCCGAGGGCATGGAGTTCGAGGGCGATCCCGTGACCCCGGCATGAGGCGCGAGCGGCGCTTCGACCGCGCGGTTCGACCATAGACATGGCCAGCATCAAGCTTTCCGTGCGCACGACCGATCTCGGCGTGGCGCAGGCGATCTCGGCCGCGCTCGAGGAAGCCGAGCCGGCGCTCGACGCTGTCACGCTGTTCGAGGACGGCGCCGGGGCCTGGCGCATCGAGGCCTACACGCAATGCCGCGCTGACGCGGAAGCGGCCGCCGCGGCCCTGCGCACCGAAATCGGACGGCCGATCGCCAACGTCGCGCTGGAAGAGCTACCCGACCTCAACTGGGTGGCGATCTCGCAGGCTGCATTGCCGCCGGTCATTGCCGGCCGCTTCGTTGTGCATGGCAGCCACGACCGCGCGCGCATTCCGTACGGGCCGCGCGCCATCCTGGTCGACGCCGGCGAAGCCTTCGGCACGGCGCATCACGCACGACGCTCGGTTGCCTTCTCGCCATCGACAAGCTGGCGCGCACCGGCAGCTATCGGCGCGTGCTCGATCTCGGCTGCGGCTCGGGCGTGCTGGCCATCGCCGCGGCACGCGCGATGCGCGGCGCTGAGGTCATCGCCAGCGACTCCGACCCGCTGGCCGTGGAGGTCGCACGCGCCAATGCCGACGCCAACGGTGCGCGGCGCATCGCGACCGCGTGCGCCGTTGGCCTTGAGCATCCGTGGATACGTGACGCGGCACCGTTCGACCTGATCATTGCCAATATACTCGCTGGGCCGTTGCGTACGCTTGCCGGCGACGTTTCCAAGGCGCTTCGGCGCGGCGGCAACGTGGTGCTGTCGGGCATCCTCAACAAGGAAGCGGCGGCGGTGATCGCCGCCTACTCAGCGCATGGGTTCATGCTGGTCCACCGCCGCAGGATCGGCGACTGGTCGACGCTGACGCTGCGCAAGCGGCGCTGACACCGACCCGGTTCGAGTTGTGCAGGCCCGACCAGTTGCGGGCAAATCTCCAAGCCGCGAATTGCCGCCACTCCCCAACCCGCTTAAACAGGCTCCCATGTTCCAGACCTTCGAAAGCCAATCCGAGCGCGGCGCCGCGACCGAGCGCATCAAGGAGCTGCGGCGCCTGATGGCTGCGGCCAAGCTCGACGCCTATCTCGTCCCGCGCGCCGACGAGTACCAGGGCGAATATGTGCCGGCATCGGCGGCGCGCCTCAAATGGCTCACCGGCTTCTCCGGATCGGCCGGCCTGGCCATCGTCACAAAGAAGACGGCCGTGTTGTTCGTCGACGGGCGCTACACCGTACAGGCACGCGCCGAGGTCAATTCAGGTCTCATCGAAGTGTCCTCTGTCATGCGCGGGAACATCGGCGAGTGGCTTGCCGAGCACCTGCCGCGTGGAGCAACCGTCGGCTTTGATCCACGCCTGCACACCATCGCCGAGATCGAGCGTCTCGAGGCCGCGCTGAAGCCGCACCACATCAAGCTCGCCCCGACCAATCGCAATCTCGTCGACCGCGTGTGGGGCCGCGCGCGCCCGCCTGTGCCCAAGGACCCCGTCTCGTTGCACCCGCAGAAGTTTGCCGGCCGCTCGGCGCAGGACAAGATCGCCGACATCCAGAAGCGCCTGAAGGCCGATCGCCAGGATGCGGTCATTCTCACCCTCAGCGACATCTGTCGCCTGGACGTTCAACATTCGCGGCTCCGACATCCCGCACACGCCGGTGGCCCTCGCCTTCGCCATTGTCTCGGTCACCGGCAAGCCGGAGCTGTTCCTCGCCCCTGAGAAGCTCGAGCCGGCCGTCCGCGCGCACCTGGAAACGTTCGCCAAGATCAGCGCACCTGAAGCGCTCGGCGAGCGGCTGAAGGCCCTGCGCACGGCCGGCAAGCGCGTGCGGCTCGATCCCAATACCGCCGGCTATTGGTTTGCGCGGGCGCTCGGCGGCGCCAAGCGCATCGCCCGCGGCCCCGATCCGTCGCTGGCGCTCAAGGCCGTCAAGAACACGGCCGAGATCAAAGGCTCGCGCGCCGCACACCTGCGCGACGGTCTCGCCGTCACGCGTTTCCTCGCCTGGCTCGACGGCGCTGCCGCCACCGGCGCGCTCGACGAGATCGAGGCCGTGCGCCGGCTGGAAGGCTTCCGCCGCGCCACCAACCAGCTGCGCGAGATCAGCTTCGACACCATTTCCGGCAGCGGCCCCAACGGCGCCATCGTGCACTACCGCGTCAGCGAGGCGACCAACCGCAAGCTGCGAGGCGGCGAGCTGTTTCTCATCGACAGCGGCGCGCAATACGTCGACGGCACGACCGACATCACGCGCACCGTTGCCATCGGCAAGCCGACGAACGAAATGCGCGAGCGCTTCACGCTCGTCCTCAAGGGACACATCGCCATCGCCTCGGCACGTTTCCCCAAGGGCACGCGCGGCGTCGACCTCGACCCCTTCGCACGCCGCGCACTCTGGCAGCACGGCCTCGACTACGATCACGGCACCGGCCACGGCATCGGCAGCTATCTGTCCGTGCACGAAGGCCCGCAGTCGATCTCGCGCGCCGGCATGGCGGTGCTGGAGCCCGGCATGATCTGCTCCAACGAGCCCGGCTACTACAAAGAGGGAGCCTACGGCATCCGCATCGAGAACCTCGTGCTCGTCACCGAGCTGACGAAGCTGCCCGGCGCCGATCGCGAGACCATGGGCTTTGAGACGCTGACGCTGGCGCCCATCGATCGCCGGCTCATCGTCAAAGAAATGCTGGACGCCGACGAGACTCGATGGCTCGACGACTACCACGCCCGCGTCGGCGCGACGCTCGGCCCCGAGCTCGACGAGGACGCGCGGGGCTGGCTCCGGCAAGCCACCGCCCCGCTTTGACCGGCAAATGGGGGAGGGACGGACGGTATTGCCAAGCCACCGCTCACTTAACGTCATGGCCGCGCAGGCGGCCATCCAGGCAAGTCTCCGCCAGCGCGACGGCAAGTGTAATGCGAGCCCGTTGCACACGAGGGGACAATTTCGCCAAGAGACGTTGCTGAAGCTGGCGTGGATGGCCGCCTGCGCGGCCATGACGTTGTGGGGGGAGGGTGAGTTGGCGTTGATGACCGGCATCGTTCCACGCGAAACCACTGTCATCCCGGCACTTGTTGCCGGGATCCAGCCCGATACTAAGTGCGGAGTTCGCGGGCAGATGGATCCCGGGGAGTCATGCTGGAAGCATGCCTCCGGCATAGCCCCGGGATGACGGTAGGGCCAGCTGATGGAAATCAGGCGCCGGCGACGGTGCGCTGCGGCGGCGCGGCGAGCCGCTTGCGGATGATCTCCGGCGTCAGACCGAAGTCTTCCAGCGCGTAATTGTGCTTGCCGTGCTTGTCGCTCGGATGCTCGACAAGCCACTTGGTCATGCGCGCCTTGAGCGCCGCATCCGTCGAGTACCCGAGGCGCTCGTAGATCGACATCGCCATCGCCGCCGGATCGGCGACGAGATCCTCATACTCGACGTGCACGATCTGATCGCGCGGCACCACCTGCATGGCGGCGCGCCCCGCCGCTTCGCAGCGCTCGGCGAGATCGAGCGCGAACTCGCCGACGTTGTGCAAGTCGACCGTGTCCGACGTCATGCACCACGTCACTGCCGCGAGGCTGCACAGCGACGGCACCGTCTTCACGGGGTCGCGGTGCGTGTAGACGACGCGCGCGTCGGGATAGACTTCCAGCAGCTGCTGCAGTCCGGACAGATGGTTGGGACACTTCAGCACCCAATGCTGGCGCGGCTCGAGCCATTGCAGCGCCTGCAGCTGCCGCTTGTGCATGCGATAGCAGTCGCTGTGAGCCCTGGCATCCCACCATTCCCAGAAGCTCGGCACATTGGCGAAGTCAAAGCCCGGCGGCACCAGAAAGTGGTTGCGGAAAAGGTGGTAGCATTCCTCGGGATCGTCGATCTCGATGGGATGGATCTTGTTGAACTCGGGTCCTACCCAATTGAGCAGCTTGAGCCGGCCCTTCGCCTCGCGGTAGCGCCCGTCCTCGCCGCCCTTGTGATTGCCGAGCTCGCGCGGGTAGGGCGTGTAGCCCTCCCAGAACGGCAGGTAGCGGGCGCCGGGATGCAGCGACAAGAGCCGCTGCAGCACCGTCGTGCCCGTACGGGCCAGCCCCAGGACGAACAGCGGGCGGCGAATTTGCTCCTGCAGAATTTGCGGATTGCGCGCGATGAGATCCTCGAGCGCCAGCGCGTTGTCCATGCTCTTGAGGAACTGCCCACGAATGACGAGCGCGCCGAACAGCGACAGGTCGGCGTCCTCGTTGAAGGCGTGTGCGCGCGGCGGCAGCGCTCTCTGGAACTCCGGCGTCCAGTTGTTGCGCTTATACTTGCGCTCCGTCGCCTGCATCTGGCGCTTGATGTCGATGCGCGGCCACAGGCCGAGCGACCTGACGAGCGGGCCCAGTTTGTTGAGAAGACGCAGCGGAAGAGGCGGCCCCAGGCGAACCCCGGAGGATAGGTGGCGTCTCCTCAGCATTGGCCCTCCGTCTTATTGGCGCGACATCCCCGGGTAAGTAGGGAGTTCGACGCAGCATGTCCAGTCAGGCACCTAGCCGCGATCCGCTGCCCCGGTCAACCGCAGCCATTCCTGCTCGTCGAGCACGGCGACGCCGAGTTCCCGCGCCTTGCTGAGCTTGGAGCCCGCATCAGCGCCGGCGACCACATAGTCCGTCTTTTTGGATACCGAGCCAGCGACTTTGGCGCCCAGCCGTTCGGCCTGGGCCTTGGCCTCACCCCGCGTGAGCACAACGAGCGTTCCCGTGAAGACAACGGTTTTTCCCGCGACAGCCGACGTCGAATCGACGGCTTCGAGTGGCTGCGGAGACACTTCCTTCAAGAGATCGTCAACCACGCGCACATTGTGCGGCTCGCCGAAAAAGTCGGCGATCGCTTCGGCCACCACCTCGCCGATGCCCTCGATGTTGTCGAGCTCCTTGAACGCCTCGCTGTCCTTGCCCTTGGAAGCTTCGATCATCGCGGCACGGAAGTGCTCGATGGAGCCGTAAAAGCGCGCCAGCAGTTTGGCCGTCGTCTCGCCGACGTGGCGGATGCCGAGTGCGAAGATGAAGCGGTCGAGCGCGATGTCGCGCCGCGCCGCGATGGCGTTGAACAGCTTGGTCGCCGATTGCGGGCCCCAGCCCTCGCGCTCCTCGAGCTTCTTGACGGAGCGGGCGTCGCGCACGGCGAGCGTGAAGATGTCCTCCGGCGACTGAATGAGGCCGTCGTCATAGAAGGCCTGGATGTTTTTCTCACCGAGGCCTTCGATGTCGAAGGCGTTGCGGGACACGAAATGTTTCAGTCGCTCGACGCGCTGCGCCGGGCAGATGAGGCCGCCGGTGCAGCGGCGCACGACGTCGACCTTGCCGGTCTTCTCGTCCACCTCGCGCACGGCGTGGCTGCCGCAGTAGGGGCAGACCTGCGGAAATACATAGGGCTTGGCGCTCTTCGGGCGCTTGTCCATCACGACTTCGACGACTTGCGGGATCACGTCGCCGGCGCGCTGCACGATGACCGTGTCGCCGACGCGCACGTCTTTGCGCGCGATCTCGTCCTCGTTGTGCAGCGTCGCATTGGTGACGACGACGCCGCCGACATTCACCGGATCGAGCCGGGCAACAGGCGTGAGCGCGCCGGTGCGCCCGACCTGGATGTCGATGCCGTTGAGGATGGTCATCGCCTGCTGCGCCGGGAACTTGTGCGCAATCGCCCAGCGCGGCGAGCGCGAGACGAACCCTAAGCGCTCCTGCAGATCGAGGCGGTTCACCTTGTAGACGACGCCATCGATGTCGTAGGCGAGCTTGGCGCGCTCCTCGGCAAGCTGCTCGTAGTAGTGCGAGCAGCTCGGCAGTGCCGGTGCACACGCGCGTCTGCGGATTGACCGGCAGGCCCCACTTGGCGAACGCGGCGTAGACGCCCGACTGCGTGTCGGCCGGCAGCTTCGAAGCTTCGCCCCAGGCATAGGCAAAAAAGCGCAGCGGCCGCGAAGCGGTAATCGAGGCATCGAGCTGGCGCAGCGAGCCGGCCGCGGCATTGCGCGGGTTGGCGAACACCTTGCCCCCGCTCGCCTCCTGCTCCTTGTTGAGGCGCGCGAAGTCGTCATGCGCCATGTAGATCTCGCCGCGCACGTCGATCAGCGCGGGGACGTTGCGGCCCTTCAACTTGTGCGGGATCTCGGCGATGGTCATCACGTTCTTGGTGACGTTCTCGCCTTCCATGCCGTCGCCGCGCGTCGCCGCCTCGGTGAGCTTGCCATCCTTGTAGCGCAGCGAGATCGACAGCCCGTCGATCTTCGGCTCGGCGGTGAAGGCGAGGGGCGTGTCGGCGTCGAGCTTCAGGAAGCGGTGCACGCGCTCGACGAAGTCCGTCACGTCCTCGGCGTCGAACGCATTGCCGAGCGACAGCATCGGCACGCGATGGCGCACCTTGCCGAAGCCCTCGGCCGGGGCCGCGCCGACGCGTTTCGAGGGACTGTCGGGCCGTACGAGCTTGGGGAAGCGCTCTTCGATCGCCGCGTTGCGCCGGCGCAGCACATCGTACTCGGCGTCGGAAATCTCCGGCGCGTCCTGCCGGTAGTAGAGCTCGTCGTGGTGGCGGATGAGCGCAGCGAGGCGGCGGAGCTCGGCCTCGGCATCGGCCCGCTTCAGGTCCTCGACGGGGGCAGCGCTCGTGTCCTTGTCGCTCATCGGCGCTCCACGTTTGCCGCCTAGCGAAGGCGTGCAAGCTCGGCGGCCAGCAATACGCGGATGCGGCGGCGGACGGCGCAAAACTAGGCCGCCAGAGCGGGCGCACATGACTTCGGCGGGTGACCGGCCGATCCGGCGGCCAAAAGAGATCAGGTGCTCGGGCCGCCGAGCGTCGACGGCGGCGGCGGGCCAGGAGGCGCTGTCGGCACCTGCTTGGTGGTCGCCGGCGCCCAATCGGGCACGGCCGGGGTGGGCTTGGCTGCGGGCGGCGCTGCCGGCGCCTTCGCCGGGGCCTTCAGGACATCCGTCATCCACGAGCCCTGGCTGACCTGCGGCATCAGGCCCTGCTTCTGCAGCAGCGCGTAGGATTCCTTGTACCAGGACGAGTTGGGGAAGTTGTGCCCCAGCACGGCGGCAGCGTTCTGCGCCTCCGGCGCGATGCCGAGCGAAAGGTAGGCGGCGGTTAGGCGGTACAGCGCCTCTTCCACGTGCGCCGTCGTCTGGTAGTCGGTGACCACCGTCTTGAAGCGGTTGATGGCGGCGATCTGGTTGCTCTTGTCCATGTAGTAGCGGCCGACGTTCATCTCCTGCGCCGCGAGCGTGTCCTCGCACAGGCGGATCTTGTTGTCGGCCTTCTGCGCGTACGTGCTGTCCGGGTAGCGCGTCTTCAGCGTGCGCAGCTGGGCCAGGGCCTTGCGCGTCGCGTCCTGGTCGCGGTCCGGCAGCTTCATCTGCTCGAAGTAGGACTGCGGCGATGATGTGGTGCGCCAGCGGCGCTTCCTTGGTGCCGGGATGCATGGTCGTATAGCGCTCGGCCGAAGCGATCGCCTCAGGCAGCTTGCCGGCCTTGTAGTAGGCGTAGGCGGCCATGACGATGGCGCGGCGTGCCTCCGGCGAGTACGGGTGCTCGCGATCGACGTCCTCGAACTTCTTGGCCGCGTCCTCGAACTTGCCCCTCGACTGCAGAGCATCGGCGTCGGCAAACATCTTGCTGGGCGGATCGGGGTTGAGGGCGCGGGCGGCTTCACCGGCACCGGCGCAGCCGGCGAGCGTGGCGGCGACGGCGAGCAGCGCCAAGCCCTTCAGGGCCTGTCCCAAGCTCAAGCCAGATTTGACGTTCCCCACGTGCGGCATCCGCCTGCTTTCGTTGGACGATCGTGGCCCCGCGAGCCCGAGCGTCCACTCCACCCCTAGCACGTCGACGCGAGCGCCGCGATACGCGCGGCTCCTCGCTCCTGCACTGCCTCTTCGGCTAGGCGATGATTATGGTTGTTATAGGACTGACACCAGAGGCTTTTCGGCCACGCGGAGACAGTCCGCGGAGGGCCTAAAACTGCAACGCGGCCACTGAGGGCCGCGCGCATTCCGTGTCGTAGAGCGTTGGCCGGATTATTCCCCGGCGGCGATGGCAAAACCCATGTCGACCGGCTTGGCCTCGCGCACCCGCGGCGCCTGAGCGATGGTCCAGGCCTCCGTGATCGGCGAGCAGCGCCTGCACCACCAGCGAGTTGAGGCGGTGGCCGCCCTTCACCGAGCGGTAGGCGGCGAGCAGCGGCTTGCCGGCAAGAGCGAGGTCGCCCACGGCGTCGAGGATCTTGTGGCGCACGAACTCCTGCGGATAGCGCAGGCCTTCGCGGTTCATGATCTTGTTCTCGCCGATGGCGATGGTGTTGCTGAGGTTGGCTCCGAGCGCGAGACCGGCTTTCCACAGTCTCTCGACGTCGCTCATGAAGCCGAAGGTGCGGGCCCGGGAAATCTCGTTGCGGAAGATGCCGGGGCTCATTTCGAAGGAAAGACGCTGCTTGCCGATCAGCGGCGTGGGGAAGTCGATCTCGACGTCGAGGTGGAACCCGGCGTGGGGAAGAAGCTCGCCCCAGCTCTCGCCTTCCTGGACCTTGATCGGCTTCAGCACCTTGATGTACCGGCGTGGGGCCGCAAGCTCGCGAATGCCGGTCTCGTCGATGAGTTCGACGAAGGGAGCCGAGCTGCCGTCCATGATCGGCACTTCCTTGCTGTCGATTTCGATGATGCAGTTGTCGACGGCGAGGCCGCGCAGGGCGGCGAGAAGATGCTCGACCGTACTGACCGTGATGCCGGCGTCGTTGCCGATCACGGTACACAGCGTCAAGTTCTTGACGTTCTCGACGCTGGCAGGAATTTCCGCGACCACGCGGCCGCGTTTGGTGACAAGAAAACGGAGCCCAGTGTCGGCAGCTGCAGGATGCAGAATAACCGAAACTGGCGCTCCGCTGTGGACCCCCGTCCCTGTCACCTCGATCTCGCGCGCAATCGTAGTTTGTCGCGCGCCGATAAATCGATTCGACATATGCGCCCGTCCCTCGATGCCCTGTCAGGTAAGTCGCCAGTGTGCCCCGGCGACCACCCACCCCCAACAATGTTCGCGTCCCAAATTGCGATCTGCGTTAACTTGTAAGGGCGTCGTTTCGAGCTGCGCCCATTGTAGTGCAGGGACTTAGCGAACACTGTCGTTAACAATCGAACGATACGCTGAGCCTAGCGGCGGCGCCAAATCACGGTTTCTTACGATGTGTTACCGCGAGGGTACACGCGGGTTTCCGCGTGATTTACGCGCTTTTTGCGCGGTGCAAAGCTATTTGCGCTGACGATTGAAGAACTCCGGCAGCGGCGCTCGCGTCATCGGAATTGTCTTGGTCCTGCGAATCACGCTCCGCCGCCCACCAATCATCCGACGACGAGTTCGACATGCGACGCGGATCGGGCGCGGCATTGCTCGTCGGCGGATCGTCCATCTCCTCGCGGCGCGCGCGACCCATGATGCGCTGGAGAATACCGCGGCGGGGCGGCTCTTCGCCGGAAGTCTGCGGCGGCGCCCGCTTGCGGAGCGTGGCCGGCCTTGGCGCGATACTCGCGCTGCGCGACCGGCGGGAAGTCTTCGACGTCCGGCATGCGGCGCGCGCCGCGGCGCAGTTCGGCCGGCGGCGCCGGGATGAATTGCCAGTCGCATTGCCATTCTCGGCGGGCGCCTGGCCGCGCGCAGCCTGTGGCGGCGCCCAGCTCATCTGGGCGAAGCCTTCCTCGATGACGACGTTGCCGGGAGCGCGCCACGTCTCGCGCTGCTGCGGCGCATGCGATTCGCGCGGGCCTCTTCGCCGCTGACGCCGATCGCTTCGCTCAGGCGGCGCTGCATGTCATCGGGAGCTGCGTGCTGCTGCGGATGCGGAAAGCCACGCTGCGTTTCCGGACGCTGCGCTTGCGCCAGCGGGGGCGGCGCTGCTTGCGGGCGCATCGTGCGCTGGCGCGGATCGACTGGCGGCGGCATTGGCGCCTGCAGGTGCTCGCCCAGTCGCGCCATGCCCGAGGCAACGATCGACACGCGCACGCGGTCGCCGAGCGTCTCGTCGAACGTCGCGCCGACGATGATGTTGGCTTCCGGATCGACCTCCTGGCGCACGCGGCTGGCCGCCTCGTCCACCTCGTAGAGCGTCAGATCGCGACCGCCGGTGATGGAAAGCAGCAGCCCCTTGGCGCCCTTCAGCGAGACATCGTCGAGCAGCGGATTGGCGATCGCCTCTTCGGCGGCGATCGAGGCGCGGCCGTCGCCGGATGCTTCGCCGGTGCCCATCACCGCCGAGCCCATACCGCTCATCACGGTGCGCACGTCGGCGAAATCGAGGTTGATCAGGCCTTCCTTGATGATCAGGTCGACGATGCAGGCAACACCCGAGTAGAGCACCTGATCGGCGAGCACGAAGGCTTCCGCGAAGGTCGTCTTCTCGTTCGCGACGCGGAACAGGTTCTGGTTGGGGATGACGATCAGCGTGTCGACGTGCTTGCGGATCTCGGCGATGCCGACTTCCGCAATGCGCATGCGCCGCGCGCCCTCGAAATGGAACGGCTTGGTCACGATGCCGACGACGAGGATGCCGAGCTCCTTGGCGGCGCGCGCGATCACCGCGGCAGCGCCGGTGCCGGTGCCGCCGCCCATGCCGGCGGCGATGAAAACCATGTGCGAGCCGGCGATCTGCGAGCGGATTTCCTCGATCGCCTCCTCGGCGGCGGCTTCGCCGATCTCCGGCTTCGAGCCGGCGCCGAGACCCTCGGTCAAGTTGACGCCGAGCTGCAGGCGGTGCTCCGCGCTCGATGTGGCAAGCGCCTGCGCGTCGGTGTTGGCGACCACGAACTCGACGCCGACGAGACCGGCGGAGATCATGTTGTTGATGGCGTTGCAGCCGGCGCCGCCGACGCCGATGACGTTGATGCGCGGCTTGAGGTCGGTAAGCTTTGGAAGCTGCAGCTTAATGCTCATCGCGTCCGCGCGCTCCCTTGTGCCTCTCGATCGAGCCCTGCTGGCTTCGATCTAACTTGCGGCCCTCAGCGACCGTCTTAAGCGAAGCCGGTCTTCAGCCACTCACCGACACGCTCGAAGTATCCCCCACCGAGCGCCTCGCGGTCCCGCACCCCCGAAACCTCCCCGCTTCCCGACGCAGCGACGGACAACAGCCCCGCGACGGTCGAAAACGCCGGACTGCAAACCCCCTGCGGCAGTCCCGCAGATGGCTGCGGCATCGATACGCGCGCCGGACGTCCGAGCGTGTTGGCGGCGAATTCGCCGAGCCCGACGAGACCGCTGGCGCCGCCCGTCAGCACCACACGCTCACCGGCGAGCGCAGTAACGCCGGCCTTGTCCAAACGTTCACGCACCATGCCGAGGATGCCCGCCACACGCGGACGAATGATCCCGGCCAGGTGCGCCTTGGTCGCCTGCCCGCGTGCCCCTTCCTCCTCGCCGGCCAGCGCGTAGGAAAAGGCCTCGAACTCGTCGGATTGGGCGACGACCATGGTGCCGTATAGCGTCTTGATTCGCTCAGCCTCGGCAAGTGGCGTCTGCAAGGCCTGGGCGATATCCAACGTGATGTGGTGCCCGCCGACCGGGATGGTCGCGGCGTGGATGAAATGCCCATCGGAGAAGGCGGCGACCGTCGCCGTGCCACCGCCAATGTCGATGCAGGTGACGCCGAGGCGGCGCTCCTCCTCGCTCGTCGCGGCGAGCGCACTGGCATAGGGCGTGGCGATGAGCGCCCGCACGTTGAGATAGCAGCGCTCGACCACCAGCATCAGGTTGCGCACCGGCGCCTCGTCGGCGGCCACGGTGTGCAAATCCGCCGAAAGGCGCGACGCCGCCATGCCGCGCGGGTCGTGGCTGCCGGCAGCGCCGTCGACGCGGAAGCCGACGCGGTTGAGATGTATCAGCGTCCGTCCTTCGCGCTCGGCAAAGGCGTGCCCGCCGGCCATCAGGCGGTCGATGTCGTCGGCGCGTACGACGCCGCCGGTGATGTCGACGGAAGCCGAGAAGTTCGACGACTGCAGGCGCCCGCACGACACCGACACGAACACCTCTTCCAGCGTCAGGTGCGCCATGCGTTCGGCTTGCGCGATGGCGGCACGCACCGTCGCCTCGGCCTCGGCGAGATCGGTGATGACGCCGGCCTTGAGACCGCGCGAGCGTAGGTGCCCGACGCCCAGCACGCGGACATGCCGGCCTTCACCCTGCCGCTCCGGCGGATCGAGCGCCGCTATGATGCAGGCGACCTTGCTCGTCCCGATATCGAGCAGGCCGACGACCTGCGAGTTTCTGCCGTCTGTCTTGTCGCGGCTGAGCATGGGACTTCCTCGACTAACTCTGTGTGGCGGTTGCGGGCGCGCTCTGCGGAGCAACGCGCACGGTGACGCGCCCCCGCGTACGCAGATCGATGATGACGTCGTGCATATCGAGGAGCTTGCCGAGCTCGTCGGGCGATGACAGCGCGGCAAAGGCGACGGCCTCGCGATCGGCCCCGAGATGCACGACCACACGGTCCTTCAAGTGCAGCGTCCAGCGCCGGCCGCCGACGCGCTCGGCCATCTCGAAGCGCTCCGAGATGCGCGGAAAGCGCACGATGAGCTCGAGCAGCGACTGCGCCTGCTCCGGCGCGCCTTCCCCGGAAAGCCGCGGCAGCCGGACGTTGGTGCCCTTCTTGAGCGCGGAAAGCACCCGGCCGGAGTCGTCGACGAGATACTCGCGCTTCTCGTTGCGCCACAGCGCGGCGGGCTGGCGCTCGGTGATGCGCACCTCGAGCGAGCCGGGGAAGATGCGGCTGATGGTTGCCGTCGACACCCACGGCAGGTCCTCGATGCGCTCGCGCGCTTGCGCGGCGTTAAAGGTCACGAGCGAACCCGAATTGGGCATATCGATCGCGTCGAACACATCGGCATCGGATGTGAAGCGCTGACCGCTGAGCGCCACTTGCTCGATGCGCAGGCCCGTCCAGTACAGGACCTCGTCGGTCTCGGGGAGGAACGTCGCCACCGCGCGCGTCTGCTTGCCGCCGTCGGTCAGGATCGAGAAGACGAGCGCGCCCGACAGCCCCATGAACAGGGCGAGCCCGAGCTTGCGGCCGAGGCTGGCCTGGCGCGATGCGGGCCGTCGGCGTGGAAAGAAGGAGCTGGCGGCAGAGGCCGCTGTGTTGGTGGGCGAAGCGGGAAGGGCGGTCGCGTCCGGATCGAGCGAAAGTGCCTGCGGCACCCGCTGCGGGATCTCGGTCACGCCCCCTACCTGTTGCAACTCGCGTCCTCGACCAACCACCGCACGAGCTCGTCGAACGACCAGCCCGCATGTTGTGCCAGCTCGGGTACGAGTGAAGTCTCGGTCATCCCCGGCTGCGTATTGACCTCAAGGCAGATCAGCTCGCCTGCCCCGTCGGTCGTGTCGTCGTAACGAAAATCCGCCCTGGCGGCGCCCCGGCATCCCAATGCGCGGCACGCCGCAACTGTGTATTTCCGGACCAATTGGTAAACATCGGGTAAAATCTCGGCCGGCAGCACGTGCTGAGAGCCACCCGGGGCATATTTCGCCTCGTAATCGTAGAATTCGAGACCCTTCAGCGGCTTGATCTCGATGACGTCGGTGACGAAGTCGCCGATGACGGCGCAGGTCAGCTCGCGCCCCGGGATGTAGCGCTCGACCATGATGAGATCGTCGGGGCTGCCGCCGTCGCCGATCTTCTGAGGGGGTGCATTGGCGCCCACCTCGACGATGACGACGCCGACGCTCGAGCCTTCGGCCACCGGCTTGACGACATAGGGCGGCATCAGCACGTGGCGGCTCATCGCCTCGCGCCGCGTCACCACCTCGGCGTCGGCCACCGGCACGCCGGCGGGGCCCATCACGTCCTTGGCGCGCTCCTTGTGCATGGCAAGCGCCGACGCCAGCACGCCCGAATGCGTGTAGGGGATGCCGAGGCATTCGAGCAGACCTTGCACGCAGCCGTCCTCGCCGAAGCGGCCGTGCAACGCGTTGAAACACACGTCGGGCGACACTTGCTTCAGCTTCGCTGCGAGATCGCGGTCGACGTCGATCGGCGTGACGCGATAACCCTCGCGCTCCAGCGCCGCGGCGCATGCGGCTCCCGACCGCAAGCTCACTTCGCGCTCGACCGACCAGCCGCCCATGAGCACGGCGACGTGGCCATGCGTGCGCTCCGGCGCCTTCCCGATCATATGACCTCTGCTTGTGCCAGTGCTTCGCCGGTCGGGCAGCCGGGCAGCGGCAGTCCCATCCGGATGATCTCCCACTGCAACGCGATGCCCGAGCGCGCCTTGACGCGCGCGCGCACCGTCTCGCCGAGGCGCTCGATGTCCTCGGCCTTCGCACCGGCGTCGTTGATGAGGAAGTTGCAGTGCATCTCGGAGACCTTGGCGCCACCGACGCGCAAGCCGCGGCAGCCCGCCTCGTCGATCAGCTTCCAGGCGCTGTAGCCGGGCGGGTTCTTGAAGGTCGAGCCGCCGGTGCGCTCCCGGATCGGCTGGTTCTTCTCGCGGTAGTCGGCGACCTCTTCCATCTCCTTGAGGATCGTCGCGGGGTCGCCCGCTGTGCCTTGATACAGCGCCTCGGTGAGGATCCAGTCGGCCGGCACCTCGCTGTGCCGATAGGTGAAGCCCATGTCGGCGAGCGACAGCGTGTGGATCTTGCCGGAGCGGTCTACGGCGCGCGCTGCGATCAGAACGTCCTTCGTTTCGCGGCCGTGTGCCCCGGCGTTCATGCGCAGCGCACCGCCGATCGAACCCGGGATGCCGCGATAGAAAGCGAGCCCGGCGACGCCGGCGTCCGCCGCGGCGCGCGCCACCTTCACGTCGGGAACGGCCGTGCCGGCGCGGATGCGATGGCCGGGCTCGGGCGTGATCGTGGCGAAGCCCTTGCCCAGCCGAATGACGATGCCGGGCACGCCGCCGTCGCGCACCAGGAGATTGGAGCCGAGTCCGATGACGGTGACGGGCAGATCGGCCGGGATGCCGGCAAGGAAGTAGGCGAGATCCGCTTCGTCGGCGGGCGTGAACAGGGCCTGCGCCGGACCGCCGACGCGGAACCAGGTGATGTCGGCCAGCGCCGTTCCGGCGGCGAGACGGCCGCGCAGCTCAGGCAGCTTGGCCTGGAGGTCGGCGCTGAGATCGGGAAACGTCAACGTCGCGCTCCGAGATGGCTGGGGTGGTGCGAACTATACCGCGTTGGCGCGCCGCGGCTCATCGGCGGCGAGCCAATCCGGCAGGGCGTGCGCCCACTCGGTCGAGGTGCCAGCGCCGAGACAGACGACCATATCACCTGCGCGCACGTGGCGGCGCAGCAGCGGAGCGAGATCGCGCACGCTGTCGATGGCCATGACCGCCGGGTGTCCGGCGGCGCGGATGCCCTCCGCCACGTAGTGCTGGTCGATGCCCTGGATCGGCTGCTCGCCGGCCGAATAGAGCGGCGCCACGATGACACTGTCGGCATCGCGGAAGCAGGCGCAGAAATCGCCGAAGAGATCGTGCACGCGCGAGTAGCGGTGCGGCTCGAACACGGCGACGACACGGCCGCGGGCGCCGGCACGCGCGGCCGCGAGCACGGCCGAGATCTCCGCCGGGTGATGCGCATAATCGTCGTAGATCGAGGCGCCGTTCCAATCGCCGGTCAGCTCGAAGCGGCGCTTGACGCCGGTGAAGTTCGCCAGTGCCGAGCGGATGGCGTTGTCGGCTATGCCGGCTTCGCTCGCCGCCGCAATGGCCGCCAGCGCGTTGAGCGCGTTGTGCTGGCCGGGAATGGGAACTGACCACCCGCGGATCTGCCGCTCGCCGCCGCGCACGCGCGGACCCAGGTCGGCGTCGATGACGATGCCGCCGCGCTCCTGCGTCAGCCCGCGAAGCAAAAGATCGGCGCCGCGCGTCGTCCCGTAGGTCAGCAGGCGGCGGCCGTCGCGGCGCAAATCCAGCCGCTCGACCATGTCGCGCGCCACCGGATGATCGATGCAGGTGATCGCCAAACCGTAGAACGGAATGTTGCGGAAGAACGTCTCGAACTCGCGGTGCATGTTCTCGACCGACTTGAAGTAGTCGAGGTGTTCCGGATCGATGTTGGTGACGATGCCGATCTGCGTCGGGCAGGCGCACGAAGGTGCCGTCGGACTCGTCCGCCTCGACGATCATCCATTCGCCCTTGCCGAGGCGCGCGTTGGTGCCCCAGTCCTGGAAAATGCCGCCCGAGATCACCGTCGGGTCGACGCCAGCCGCGGCGAAGATGTGAGCGATGAGCGAGGTCGTGGTCGTCTTGCCGTGCGTGCCGGTGACAGAAACGGTCGAATAGAGCCGCATCAGCTCGGCGAGGATCTCGGCGCGGCGAATGACGGGAAGTCCTTTGGCACGCGCCGCCTCGAGCTCGGGGTTGCCGGACTTCACAGCCGTCGAGATGACGATCGAGCGGGCGCCGACGAGGTTGATCGCATCATGGCCGATGAACACGCGCACGCCCTTGGCGCGCAGACGCCGCACGTTGGCGCTGTCCTTCTGGTCGCTGCCCTGAACCGAATAGCCCTTCGCCAGCAGTATCTCGGCGATGGCGCTCATGCCGATGCCGCCAATGCCGATGATGTGGAAGGTCCCGAGCTCGCGGGGCATCTGCATGGTGTGTCTTCCCTCGTACCCTTCGTGGCCGACCAATGCCGCCAGCTTCGTGGCTCGCTTATGGCGACGGCTGTCTTTGCCCCTTCAGCCGCCCACGCGCTTTGAACGCATCAGCTCCTCGGTGAGATCGGCCAGGCGCCCCACCGCGTCCGGCCTGCCGAGCTTTTTGGCGGCATCCGCCGCCTCTGCAAGACTATCGGGGTCACCCAACAGCCTACCGACGTCCCGCGCAAGGCGCTGCTGCGACAAATCCTTCTGTTCGATACACCAAGCCGCACCTGATTCGGCAAGTCTGGAGGCATTCTGCAGCTGGTCGTTGTCGAGCGCATGCGGCAGCGGAACAAGGATCGCCGGGCGCCCAATCACCGTTAACTCGGCGACCGTCGAGGCGCCGGAGCGGGCGACGACAAGCTGCGATTTGGCCATGCGTTCAGGCAGATCGGCGAAAAAGTGCGACACCTCTGCCTCGATACCGCTGGCGCGGTAGGCCGCCGCGACCGCCTCGGCATCCTCGGCGCGCGCCTGCTGCACCACCTGCAGGCGATGCCGCATCTCCATCGGCAGCAGGGCTAGCGCCGGCGGCACCGCCTCGGAAAAGAAGCGCGCACCCTGACTGCCGCCGAACACCAGCAGCGACAGGCGTCCATCTGGTCCGGGGCGCCAGAACGCGCGCTTTGCCGCCTCGATCACCGCCGTGCGCACCGGGTTGCCGGTGAGCCGCGCCTTGTCGGCGAGTTCCGGTGAGAGGTACTTCGTCGCCGCGAACGACGTGGCGATGCCCGTGACGCCCTTGGCCAGCATCTTGTTGGCGCGGCCGAGCACGGCGTTCTGCTCGTGTAACAGGGTCGGGATGCCGCGCAGGCTCGCCGCCTTCAGCGGCGGGAAGGTCGGATAGCCCCCAAAGCCAATGACGACCTGCGGCTTCAACTGTCCGAGCAGCTTGAACGAGGCGACGAGGCCGCGCGACAGCAGCATCGCCGTGCGCGCCATGGCGACGGGCGATTTGCTGCCGAGCGTCGCCGAAGGCAGCCGATGGATGCTGCGCGCCGGAAAGCCCGTGCCATAGCGGTCGCCGCGCATGTCGGTGGCGAGATCGACGGCGATGCCCCGCCGCGCCAGCTCCTCGGCCAGCGCCTGCGCCG
Source organism: uncultured Alphaproteobacteria bacterium (assembly GCA_963831175.1). Taxonomy (GTDB): domain Bacteria; phylum Pseudomonadota; class Alphaproteobacteria; order Rhizobiales; family Hyphomicrobiaceae; genus Hyphomicrobium_A. Next base: position 153,849 of record CAWHOZ010000022.1, read on the forward strand.
GAAACAAATGTCCGCCCGTGCCGCCTGCCGCCAGTAGTACCGATGCCGTTTGCTTCGTCACTTCTGCACCGGTCCCGTCGCCCGCAGGCCGACAACGTCCGGCAGCAACGGCGGCTTTCTTAGGCGAGCGACGTGCGGCCGGTGCCGCGTCAGCGCCAGCAGCATGCCGAGGGTGATCGACACGGCGAGCATCGACGATCCTCCCGATGAAACGAAGGGCAGCGTGATGCCCTTGGCCGGCAAGAGCCCGACGTTGACGCCCATATTGATCAGCGCTTGCAGCCCGAACAAGAGCGCCAGCCCCTGAATCGACAGCCGCGTCGCGGCGTCCTTCTCCTGCGCCGCCGTGATCAGCGCACGCATGACGACGAAGGCGAACAGTCCGAGCAGCACGAGGCAGGCGATGATGCCGTACTCCTCGGCGACGACCGCGAAGATGAAATCGGTGTGCGCGTCGGGCAGCGCCGTCTTGATCGTGCCCTCGCCGGGTCCGCGACCGAGGAAGCCGCCTTCGGAAAACGACTTGATGGCGCGGTCGAGCTGCGAGTTGTCGCCCGGCGTCGGCGAAAAGAACTTGTCGATGCGAAAGCGGACGTGCGCGAACGTCGAGTAGGCGAAGGCGAAACCCATGGCGCCGCAAACGGCGATGATACCGGCGCCGAGCAGGGCTTGCCCCGATAGATAGAACAGCGTGCCCCACACGGCGCTGATCAGCAGCGTCTGGCCGACGTCGGGCTCGGAGATGAGCAGTCCCGTGAAGCAGGCGGCGATGGCGATGGCAAGCGGCAGCGCCGGCATGTCGCGGCGCCGGCCGCTCTCGGCCAACAGCCACGCCGACACCACGACGAACCCGGGCTTGGCAAACTCCGACGGCTGGATCGAATGCCCGCCGATGGCCAGCCAACGGCGCGCGCCGTGGATCTCCGGCCCCACGAAGTACACGGCGATCATGCCCAGCATGGCGACGGCGAACAGCCCCAGCGCCAGCCGGCGCACGCCGCGCGGCGAGAACAGCGACACCGCCAGCATGATCAGCACGCCGACGGCGGAAAAGAACAGGTGCCGCTCGACGAAGTAGTAGGTCGGCAGCCCCTTGCGGATGGCGACGGCGGGGCTTGCCGCCAGCGACAGAATGAGCCCCACGCCGACGAGGGCGAGGATGGCGCCGACGAGCACGTGATCGACGGTGAACCACCAATCGGCGACGCGGCTGCGGTCGGCGCGCGATAGCCTCATGCAGACCTCGCCATTGCATGCTTCGTTCGACTCTCCCTCCCCCCTTGCGGGGGAGGGCCGGGGAGGGGGGTGTCCACGACATCTGAGGTGCTGCACCACCCCCACCCCAACCCTCCCCCATCAAGGGGGAGGGAGAAGTGGGTGCGGAGTACGCTCGGCGACGTCGTCATGCGGCGCCCCGCTTCATGGCCATGCCGGGCAGCGCGGCAACGAGCGTGCGGAACGCTTCGCCGCGCACCTCGAAATTGCGGAACTGGTCGAACGAGGCGCAGGCGGGCGACAGCAGCACCACCGGCTCGCGGGCGCTCGCCGCAGCTGCATCGCGCGCGGCGGCGGCGGTTGCCGCCTCGAGCGTGCCGCACCGCTCGAAGATCACCCGGCCGTCGAGCGTCGCCGCGAATTCATCCGTCGCCTCGCCGATCAGATAGGCTTTGGTGACACGCTTGAAGTGCCCGGTAAGGCTCGCAATGCCGCCGGCCTTCGGCTTACCGCCGAGGATCCAGTAAATGTCGCCTGGGAACGAGACGAGCGCCTTCTCGGTCGAATCCGCGTTCGTCGCTTTGCTATCGTTGACGAACAGCGTGCGCCCCTGACGGCCGAGCTCCTCCATGCGATGCGCAAGGCCGGGGAAGGTCTTGAGGCAGCGGGCGATCTCCGGCGGCGCCAGCGGCTCGGGCAGTGACAGCAGCGCGGCCGTCGTCGCGCAGGCGTTCTCCGCGTTGTGCGACCCACGCAGCGAGCCGATGCCGGCGAGATCGGCAATCTCGCTGGCGCTATCGCCTCTACGCAGCACGATGCGCGTGCCCGCAACGCCGACATCGCAATCGGCGCCCTCGCGCGCCGAGATGCGCAGCACCGCGTCGGCGCCCTTCGCCTTGCGCAGATCTGCGGCGATGGCGCGGCAATAGACATCGTCGATGCCGACGACGGCCTTCCGCGCGCCTTGCGGCAATCGCGCCTTCACCGCCGCGTAGTTCTCGATGGTGCCATGCCGGTCGAGATGATCGGGCGTCACGTTGAGCAGCACGCCGACCGAAGCATCGAGGCTCGGCGATAGATCGATCTGATACGACGAGCACTCGATGACGTAGTGCCGCCCCGGCGCGAAAGGCTCGAGCGACAGCATGGCGGTTCCGATGTTGCCGCCCACCTGCGTGTCACGTCCCGCTTCGCGCAGGACGTGCGCGGTGAGCGCCGTCGTCGTCGATTTTCCGTTGGTGCCCGTGATGGCGATGAGCGGCACATCAAAGGGCTGCACCCGCCGCTCGCGCACGAACAGCTCGAGGTCGCCGATGACCTCGACACCGGCGAACCTCGCCAACCGCACAGCCCAGTGTGGCTGTGGGTGGGTGAGCGGCACGCCCGGTGCCAACACCAGCGCCGAGAACACCGCCCAGTTCGTGTCCTTGAGATCGGCGCTCGGCAGTCCCGCCTCGGCCGCGGCCTGCAGTCCCCCAGTGCTGTCGTCGCCCACCACGACGTCGGCGCCGCCGGCGACGAGCGCCCTGGCGGTGGCGATGCCGGACGCGCCCAGCCCGAACACCGCGACCCGCTTGCCCGCAAACGTTGTGATGCGAATCATGGCCGGAATCTAACGCAACTCGAGACGATGGGTGTGGCGAGCCTAGCGCAGCTTCAGAGTGGCGAGGCCGACCAGCGCCAGGATCACCGAAATGATCCAGAAGCGCACGACGACGGTCGATTCCTGCCAGCCCTGCTGCTCGTAGTGGTGATGCAGCGGCGCCATTCGGAAGACACGCTTGCCGGTTGCCTTGTAGGAGGCGACCTGGATGATCACCGACAGCGTCTCCAGAACGAACAGGCCGCCGACGATGGCCAGCACGATCTCATGCTTGGTGGCAACCGCGATGGCGCCGAGCGCGCCGCCGAGGGCCAGTGAGCCCGTATCGCCCATGAAGATCATGGCGGGCGGGGCGTTGAACCACAGGAAGCCCAGCCCGGCGCCGATCAACGCGCCGCAGATCACAGCCAATTCACCCGTACCTGCCACGTAGTGGATCTGCAGGTAGCTGGCGAACTTGGCGTTGCCGATGAGGTAAGCGATGAGGCCGAAGGTGGCGGCGGCGATCATCACCGGCACGATGGCGAGGCCGTCGAGGCCGTCGGTGAGGTTCACGGCGTTGCCGGCGCCGGCGATGACGAACACGCCGACCAAGACGAAGAACACGCCGAGGTCCAGCACCACGTTCTTGAAGAACGGCAGTGTCAGAACCTGACTGATCTCGGGCGGCCCCAGATACATGACGAAGCCGGTGGCGATGGCGGCGATGAGCAGCTCCAGCCCCAAGCGCAAGCGGCTGGAAAAGCCCGACGAGGTGCGGCGCGTCACCTTCAGATAATCGTCGTAGAAGCCGATGGCGCCGTAGCCGACCGTGACGCCCAGCACGATCCAGATGTACGGGTTGCCGAGATTTGCCCATAGCAGCGCCGAGACAATGACGCCGGCGATGATCATGAGCCCGCCCATGGTCGGCGTGCCGACTTTGGCGAGGTGCGACTTAGGGCCGTCGTCGCGGATCGGCTGGCCCTTGCCCTGCTTCACGCGCAATAAATCGATGATGCCCGGGCCGAACAGCATGACGAACAGCAGCGCGGTGAAGATGGCGCCGCCGGTGCGGAAAGTGATGTAGCGGAAAACATTCAGGATCCCGATCTGATCGCTGAAGTTCACAAGTTCATACAGCATCCAACTCTCCGAACGGCATCCGCCAGCTGTTCGCGGCCTTGGCTGTGATCAGCCTGGGTTCCGCGCATGTTGTTATTCGCCCTTAGCTATCAGCGCGTCGACGAGCGGCGCCATGCGTGAGCCGAGCGACCCTTTGACCATCACCACGTCGCCCGCCCGCACGGTTGCCGCCAGCGCCTCAGCGATCCCCTGCGATGCCGGCGCCCACGCCCCGCGGCGCGTGGCGGGCAGCGCCTCGAACAGGCGCTGCATGCTGGGCCCACAGGCAAAGACCAGATCGACCTCGGCTGCGTCAACCGGATCGTTGAGCGCCGCGTGCAGCGCCCCCGCATTCTCGCCGAGCTCGAGCATATCGCCGAGCACCGCGATACGGCGGGGAAAGCGCGCCCGCGGCACCGTCGCCATGGCCGCAAGCGCCGAGCGCATCGAGGCGGGATTGGCGTTGTAGCTTTCGTCGATGAGCAGCACGGAGCCGCCCGCAAAGCCGATCTCGCGGCGCTCGCCGCGGCCCTTTGCAGCGCGCATCTCGGCGAGCGCGGGCACAGCCTTCTCGACATCGGCGCCGAGGGCGTCGAGCGCAGCGATAACGGCGAGCGAGTTCTGCGCAATGTGCGCCCCCGGTGCGCCGAGGCGGTAGGCGATGCGCCGCCCGCCAATGCGCACGGCGATATCCGACCCATCGGCATCGAGCGACCACACTTCAGGGCGGACGTCGGCGTTTTCATGGCCGCCGAACGAAACAACGCGCGCGCCGTGCTCCTTGGCGCGCTGCGCTAGCAGCTCGAAATGCGCGTTGTCGCGATTGAGGATGGCGACGCCGCCCGGCTCGAGCCCGGCGAAAATCTCCGCCTTCGCCTCGGCGATCTTGTCGGTCGTGCCGAAGAATTCCAGGTGCACCGGCTCGACCGTCGTCACGATGGCGACGTGCGGGCGCACCAGCGTCGTCAGCGGCGTGATCTCGCCGGCGTGATTCATGCCGATCTCGAACACGCCGTAGCGTACGTCGGCCGGCATGCGCGCCAGCGTCAGCGGCACGCCCCAGTGATTGTTGAAGGATTTCTCCGCCGCGTGCGTCGGCCCCACACGCGACAGGCAGTTGCGTAGCGCCTCCTTGGTGCCGGTCTTGCCGACGCTGCCGGTCACGGCAACGATGCGCGCCTCGCTGCGCCGGCGTGCGCTGGCCCCAATGCTGCGCAGGCCCTCGAGCGTGTCGCGGACGCGCAGCAGGGCGCCGTCGCCGTCGACCCGCTTGTACTCCGTCTCGACCAGCGCCGCGGCGGCGCCCTTGCGGAACGCCTCGAGCACGAAGTCGTGTCCGTCGCGCACATCGCGCAGCGCCACGAACACCTCGCCCGGCTGCAGTGAGCGCGTATCGAGGGAAAACCCTGTGATGGGGACATCCGGTGCCCCGTCCGCCGCGCCGACGGCAGCGGGCACCAGCTTATCCCACGTCCACAACGCTCCGGTCATGCCTCAACCGCGCTCCAATGCCTTGCGGACCTCGTCGTGGTCCGAGAACGGGAGCACCTTGTCGCCGACGATCTGCCCGGTCTCGTGCCCCTTGCCGGCGACGACCAGCACATCGCCTGCGCCCAGCATGGCGACGCCGGCGGCAATCGCCTCCGTCCTGTCGCCGATCTCCTGTGCACCCGGAGCGGCAAGGAGAATCTCGGCGCGGATGGCTTCCGGCTTCTCGGTACGCGGGTTGTCGTCGGTGACGATGACGACGTCCGACTTTTCCACCGCGATCGAACCCATGATCGGCCGCTTGCCTTTGTCGCGATCCCCGCCGCAGCCCATGACACAAATGAGCTTGCCGGTCGCGAACGGGCGCAACGCATCGAGTACAGCGGCAAGCGCCTCGGGCTTGTGCGCATAGTCGACAACGGCAAGGCCGCCGCGCGCTTCGCCGATGATCTCCAGCCGGCCTTTGACGCCTTTCAAACCTTGTAGCGCCGGCAGCACGCGGCCAGCGACGTCGCCCGTCGCAATGGCGAGACCGGCGGCGACCAGCGAATTCGAAGCCTGGTATTCGCCGAGCAGCGGCAGGCGGATGTCGAACACGCGCCCCTCGTGCGCCACCGACATGCGTTGCGCGAAGCCTTCGCGCACCAGCCGCTCGAGCTTCAGGGTTTCGCCAGCGCGCCCGACGGTGAATACGCGGCGGCCGGCGCCCTCCGCCGCCTCCGCAGCGCGTGCCGCCTCGGGGGCGTCGGCATTGATGACGGCCGTACCGTCCTCCGGCAGCAACTCCGAGAACAGCCGCAGCTTGGCGGCCAGATATGCATCGATGGTCGGGTGATAGTCGAGATGATCGCGGCCGAGATTGGTGAAGCCCGCCGCCTTCAACAGCACGCCGTCGAGGCGGTGCTGATCGAGGCCGTGGGAGGAGGCTTCGAACGCCAAGTGCGTGACGCCCTCGGCGGCGAGCTCGGCCAGCGTCTTGTGCAGTGAGACGGGGTCAGGCGTCGTCAGCGAGCCGTAGACGGCGGAGTCGGCCTTGACCAGGCCAATGGTGCCGAGCGAGGCGCTCTTGTGCCCCAGCGCGGTGTAGATCTGCCGCGTAAAGTCGGCGACCGACGTCTTGCCGCTCGTGCCGGTAACCGCGACCACCGTCTGCGGCTGCTGCAGGCCATAAAAGCGCGCCGCCATCAGCGCCAGCACGCGGCGCGGCTCCTTGGCGCGCAACACCGGAATGTCGCCGACGCCGGCAACCACCGCGTCCTGGCTCGTCAGAATGGCGACGGCGCCCTTGGCGACGGCGTCGGCGATAAAGCGTGCGCCATCGGCCTTGCTGCCGGCGATCGCCGCGAACACGGAGCCGGGCCGCACGTTGCGGCTGTCGGACGTGATGCCGGCGACCTCGACGTTTCCGGATCCGGCCGGAGCGGCGGCGTCGGCCCCGATGAGCGAGGAGAGGAGCATTGGTTCTCCTAGTGTCCTGATCGCGAAATTCGTCGCCTCGTGCCGCAGATGTAGAACGAATTTCGCGATCTGAAGGACACTAGGCCGATTTGATGACCTAGTGTGATTCAGATCGAAAAGTCCGCTCCTCGACCCAGCCGCAGATGATGTGGCGGACTTTTCGATCATCACACTGGGGCTGTGTGGAACTCAACGCCTGACGATTTAGGCTCGACGAGCGAACGTCACCGAGCTTCATATTTTGCGTGCGCCGCAGCGTCAAACGCCATACCGGTTCCGCCCGCCGCTGCTGCCTGCGTGGGCACCATGCCCAGCAGCGGCCCGATGCGCGAGATGACGCGGCCGGCGGTCGGCGCGGCGTTGCGCGATGCCAGCACCTCGCCGCCCGTCTCCTGCGTCGCCTTCGGCTCGAACAGCAGCACGAAAACAAGATAGCGCGGCTTGTCCATCGGGAATGCGGCAAGGAACGAGGAGATCACCGCTTTCTCGCGATAGCCGCCGACGCCCGGCATCTCCGCCGTGCCGGTCTTGCCGCCGACCTGATAGCCGCGCACTTCGGCGCGCTTGCCGGTGCCCGCCTGCTCGGCGACGTTGCGCCGCATCAGGACGCGCATTTTGTCGCTCGTCGCGGCGCTGATGAGCGGAATGTCGGCGACGCCCGCATCGGCGGGCCGCTTGATGAACGTTGGCATCACCTTGCGGCCGCCGTTGACGATCGCACTGGCCGCGGCGGCGAACTGCAGCGGCGCCAGCGCGATGCCATGGCCGTAGGAGCCGGTGATCGTCTCGATCTCGCCCCAGCGCTGCGGGACTTGCGGCGGCGCAACGTTTCCGGCCTCCGTCTTCATCACGTCGAGCAGCTGCATGTGGCGCAGGAATTCCTCGAAGCGCTGCGGTCCGGCCTGCAACGCCAGCATCGCAGCGCCGACGTTCGATGAATGCAGGAAGATCTCCGCCACGGAGAGCGGGCGGCGCAGCGGATGCAGATCCTTGATGGTGAAGCGGCCGGCGGCGAGCTCTTTGCGCACGTCGATGATCGTCTCGGGCGTCACCAGCGCCTGGTCGATCGCCATGGCGACGGTCAGCGTCTTGAATACCGAGCCGAGCTCGAACGTGCTGCCGGCGATCTTGTCGTTGCGATCCTTGTCCATGTTCGGCTTGGCTGGATCGACAGCGGGCAGCGAGGCGGAAGCCAGCACCTCGCCCGTCGTCACGTCGAGCACGATGCCGGCAGCTCCCTTCGCCTGATAGCGATCGACGGCGTCGGCGAGCTCGGCCTCGACCGCGTGCTGCACGCCGATGTCGAGCGACAGGCGCACGGGCGGGCGCTCGGCGAGCGTCGCGCCTTGCACGGATTCGACGCCCACCACCTCGTCGACGTAGCGCTCGATGCCGGCGACGCCCTTGTTGTCGATATTGACGTAGCCGATCACGTGGCCGGCGAGCATGCCCGCCGGATAGGCGCGGCGCAGCTCGCGGCGGAAATCGAGACCCGGCAGGCCGAGGTCGTGCACCGCCTGCGCCGTGCGCGGCGGCAGTCCGCGGCGCACCCACACGAAGCGGCGGTTGCGGTCGGAGAGATCGTTCCGCAGCGCGTTGCGATCGAGATCGGGGAACACGACGGCGAGCTTCTCGACCGCCTCGTCGCGATCGATCACGCGCGCCGGATCGGCGAACAGCGAGTAGGCCTCGACGTCCGTCGCCAGCAGCCGGCCGTTGCGGTCGACGATGTCGGGGCGCGCGAAGCTTTGCGCGACGGTCTCGTTGAGGCTCGCAGACAGCTCGCCTTGGCCCTGCAGAGCGAGGCGCACGAGCTGGGCGCCGACGGCGCACGAAAGCGAGCGCCATGACGAGCGTGGCGATCAGCGTGCGCAGCGGGCCGTTGGCACCGCGCGGTTCGGGCACGCCCTCACCCGGCTCGCCGCCGTCCGTCTCCGCGTTGGCTGGCCGCGCCTCCAACTCAGTTCCCCCTCTTCTTCGAAGCGTGCGCTGTCCCGGGCGCCGAGCGCACGCGCCAGCGCCTCGTCCGGCGTTGCCGCAAGCTGCTGCTCGGACGCCGGCCCGAGGCCGAGACCGCGCGCTAAGGGTTCGATGCGCTCCGGGCGCCCCAGGTGCGCGCGCTCCGCCTTGAGGACGGCGATGTCGCCGCGCGCCTTCTCGATGGCGCGCTCCTGCTCGGTGACGCGCGCCTCGAGCTGCCGGGTGTCGTAGTTGCTGCTGTAGAGAACGAACGCGCTGGCGATCGTGAGGATCAGCGCCCCGAGAATGATGAGCCGCATCGAGCCCCTCCAGCCGTCCGCTTCTAGTCCTCCACCGAGGGCACCCCGAGCTCGTCTTCGTCGAGCGGCCAAGACGGCGCATCGGTGCGCACCGCCGCCCGCAGCCGTGCCGATCTGGCGCGCGGGTTTACCTCGAGTTCTTCTTTCGAAGGTGTTAACGGACGCGAGTTAACAATCTCGAAACTGGGCGCTGCAAATTTTACCGATTGCTCCGGCAAGTGCCGCGAGCCGCGCGATTCCTTGCCGGCGCGCTCGTTGCAAAAAGCGCTTCACGATGCGGTCCTCGAGCGAGTGGAAGGTGACGACCACCAGCCGGCCGCCCGGCTTCAGGCAGCGCTCGGCGGCGGCAAGGCCGCGGGCCAGCTCGCCCAGCTCGTCGTTCACGTAGATGCGCAGCGCCTGGAACGTCTGCGTCGCCGGATGCGCGGTCATCGCCGCGGCGGCCGCCGACGGCGCGCGAGACGAGCTCGGCCAGCGCCCGTCGTGGTGGTGATCGGCCATCTTCGGCGCGCGCCTTGACGATCAGCCGCGCGATGGCGCGCGAGCGGCGCTCCTCGCCCAGCACGTAGAGAATGCGCGCGAGATCTTCCTCGTCCGTCTCGTTGACGACGTCGGCGGCCGACGGTCCCGACGACGACATGCGCATGTCGAGCGGTCCGTCGGCCTGGAACGAGAAGCCGCGCTCGGCCTCATCGAGCTGCATCGACGAGACGCCGATGTCGAGCACGACGCCGTCGACCGGCGCCACGCCCTGCTCGCGCGCGACGAGATCCAATTCCGAGAAGCGTGATTCGAGAAGCGTCAGCCGGTCGCCGAACTCTTCCTTGAGCGCCTTGGCGCCGAGGATGGCGCCCGGGTCGCGATCGAGCGCCAGCACGCTGCAATCGGCGGCTTCGAGAATGGCGCGCGTATAGCCGCCGGCGCCGAACGTTCCGTCGATGTAGGTGGCACCGTCTACAGGCCGGAGGCTGGCGACGACCTCCGAAAGCAGCACGGGGATGTGGCGCGCACGGCCGGGCTCAGTGAATGTGCCTCCTGGCCGGCGGCGCGCCGTCATCCCCGTGCTCCTTCGCTTCCGTCATCCTCGTCTGAGGATGAACGGTTCCCCGCGCCGAAGAGCTTACGTGTCTGGTGGACTTTTTCCCGCGCACGCTCGCGCCGTTCGGCGAAGCGCTCAGGCTGCCACATCTGAAACTTGTCGCCCAGGCCGACAAAAGTGACTTGGGTCGTGAGGCCGGCGTGCGTGCGAAGGCCCTCAGGAAGGCTGATGCGCCCGTCGCCGTCGATGGCGAGAACCTGGACGTCGCCGTAGAGCGCGACAGACAGCTCATCGCGCTCGTCCGAATAGTCCGGCAGGCCCGCGAGAAGCCCATCGATCTTTTTTGCAAGTCTCTCGCCGCCAGCATCGAGAGCCGGAGCTTCGAGCGCGGGGTAGCAGTAGATGCCGCCGGCGCTTCCAGTGGCATAGCCGTCGCGTTCGAGAACGGCGCGGAAGGGAGCGGGAATTGAGACCCGGCCTTTGGCGTCGATCTTGTTTGTGAATGTCGAGACAAAGCGGTCCATCCCCTCGTTCGCAGCCTCGCGCACCACTCGAAAAACCAACGCACGTCCGAAGGGCATCCCTTCGCTCGTCTGCCGATGCACCGGCCGGGGAGCCGTGGCGGTCGCTCGGGTTTCGAGCCCTCGATCAAAACCGGCGCCCAGCCACGGGACCCTGCCCGGTGCGGTCGGGCCACTATGGGATCGCATGGGATTAGATGGACGTCAATGGTTTGTTAACGTTTTTCGGTGGGCGGATTTGGTTGCAGGGCCTTGTGCACAGGCGATTTTCGGCGCGCGGCGCCGCGCCAAAGCTGGCGGATCGGAGGCTCTGTGCTAGTTTGGCCACGCGACGGCGCATTCGCGGGACACAATCCGAAAGACTCTGAGGGAGATGCGAATGCCTGACGTGCGCTCCATGTGCGCCATCGGCCTTTCCGGCCAATTGGGCCTCAACGGCCACCTGCCCTGGGAGGGCAACAAGGGCCGGGAGTACAAGGAGGACGTCGAGAACTTCTTCCGGGTGACGCGCGGGCACGTGCTGCTGGCGGGGCCGACGACGGCGCGCGCCGTGCCGGACTACGAGCGCCAGCACATGACGGTCGTCGAGCTGCGCTCAAGCATGGATCCGGAGGAGACGCTGGCGAGGTTCGCCGGGCGCGTCGTGTTCATCGGCGGCGGGCCGCCGGTGTGGGACGTCTACGCCAAATACATCCGCCACTGGGACATCACGCGCCTCCCGTACGACGGCGAGGCGGATCGATGGTTCAATCCGGCCTGGCTCGTCGCTAACGGGAAGGCGTGAGGCTCCCTTAGTAGCAGCAGCGGCGCGCGGCCGCGGCGCGACGTAGTCCGGGCGCACGTAGCGCTGACGGGGATAGTACTGGGCTTGCGGGTAGTACGTGCCGGCGGGGCCGACGACGTAGCCGCAACAGGCGCCGGTAGACGGGGCGCGGATAGTAGGCGTACGCGGGCGGAACCACGTACACGACCGGAGGTCCGTAGTAGACCTGCGGATAGAGCGGGGCGTAGTCGCGGTACCAGCGATAGCCGTGCGCCGAAGCGCTGTCGGCACTGGCGCCGAGAGCCGCCAACCCGCCGCCGTGGCGAAAACCAAATGAAGTGAGCAATTTACGCATGCAGATCTCCATAAGCCGTCATGCGAAAGCTAAGCATGATTGTTTACCGTCGAATTGAAATTTCGCAGTTAAATCAAGCGATAAGGCGCCATGAATTAAGACGCGGTTGGCGCTCGATCCGGAAACGCTACGAAGGCGGGCGATGGCGCTCAGCGAACTGCCCGCGCAATCGCTAACGCCGGTAAGGAAATTGCCAGCTGGCCTGTAAGCCGGGTTCTGTCTGGAGGGTTGCACGAGTGCCCCCTCCGCGACGGCCATTCGTCTGGGGCGCCCATTGCTAGGCGCCTCAAGCAACCAACCCGGGTGGCGGGTCTGAAGACGGACCTGGCGCCACGCTTTCGCGCGCACCCGGCCACCCCTATTTGGTCTTGCTCCCGGTGGGGTTTGCCCTGCCGCGACCGTCGCCGGCCGCGCGGTGCGCTCTTACCGCACCCTTTCACCCTTACCTCCGGCTTGAAGCCGCAGGCGGTTTGCTTTCTGTGGCACTTTCCCTGGGGTCGCCCCCGGCGGCCGTTAGCCGCCACCGTGTCTCCATGGAGCCCGGACTTTCCTCCACCGGGGTTGCTTGATGGGCCACAGACGCCCGCAATCCGGCAGCGGCCGTCCGGCCAGCTGACAGTGTTGAATAAGGGCCGCGGGCGCCTGCACGTCAAGCGGTCATCATAGCCCGGCATGAACGCATATGCAGCCTGCATGAACCATATTGCGCCCACGTATTCGTCTTCGACGGCGACTGCGGGATCTGCCGCACGTGGGTCGACTACTGGCGGCAGCTGACCGGGAACCAGGTTGCATATCGGCCCTACCAGGAGGCGGCGGCGGATCTTCCCCGCTATCCCCGCCGACGACTTCAAGCACGCCGTGCAGCTCATCGAGCCGGACGGGACGGATCCTTACGCCGGCGCCGCCGCCACGTTCCGCCTGCTCGAGCTATGCGCCCGATCGCGCGGCGCGTGGTGGTGGCTCTATCGCCATGTGCCGGGCTTCGCAGCGCTCGAGCGAGGCCGCCTACGCGTTCCTCTCCCGGCGCCGCGGACTGCTCGACCGGCGCAACGCATCTGCTGTGGGGCCGCACGCTCGAGCCCGAGCGCTACGACCTCGTCGCCTGGCTGTTCCTGCGCGGCCTCGGCCTCATCTACGTCGCCGCGTTCGTCTCGCTCGGCGCTGCAGATCCGCGGCCTCGTCGGCAGCGAGCGGCATCCTGCCGCTCGGCGAATACCTCGCCGCCGCGCGCGACGGCTGGGGCACCGACGCCTATTGGCGCCTGCCGACGCTGTTCTGGCTGAATGCCAGCGACGCCGCGCTGATGGCCGGCGCGCTCGCCGGCATCGCGCTCGGCCTGCTCGTCGCGCTTCGGCATCGCGCAGCGCCTCGCGCTCGTCGGCCTGTTCGTCCTCTACCTGTCGTTCGTCTACGCCGGTCAGCTGTTCATGAGCTTCCAGTGGGACATGCTGCTGATCGAGGCGGGCTTCCTCGCCATCTTCCTCACGGGCGGCTCGCGCATCGTCGTCTGGCTCTACCGCTTGCTGCTGTTCCGCTTCCTGTTCCTCGCCGGGCTCGTCAAGCTCGCCTCGGGCGATGCGACGTGGCAGCAGCTCACCGCGCTCGACTATCACTTCTTCACGCAGCCGCTGCCGTCGCCGCTCGCCTGGTACGCGGCGCAACTCCCGCATTGGCTGCTCGCGGCGGCGACCGGCGGCGGCGCTCGTCATCGAGCTCGTCGCCGTCGCGCTGATCTTCCTGCCGCGCCGCCCGCGCATGCTCGCCGCCGCGCTGGTCATCGTCTTCCAGATCGGGATCATGCTCACCGGCAGCTACAATTGGTTCAACCTGCTGACCATGCTGCTGTGCCTGTTCCTGTTCGACGATCAGGCGCTGCGCCGGTTGATGCCTGACGCGTTTCCCTGCGCGCGATCGAAGCGCTGGCGCCACGGCCCGGACGCAGCGCCACCATCGCTGCCGCACTTGCCGCACTCATCGTCGTGCCGATCGGAGTGAATCTCGTCTACGCGCCGCTCGCCGGCCGCAACCTGCCCGTCGCCGGCACCATGACCGAGGCGCTCGCGCCGCTGCTGATCGTCAATCCGTACGGCCTGTTCGCCACGACGACGACGACGCGGCCCGGTCATCGTCTTCGAGGGCTCGGACGACAATCAAACGTGGCGCGAGTACGCGCTGCCGTACCTTCCCGGGCCGGTGACGCGCGCGCCGACATGGAGCATCCCCTACCAGCCGCGTCTCGACTGGCAGCTGTGGTTTGCCGCCTACGGCAGCGCCGCGCAGCACCGCTGGATCGAGCGCCTGCTGCAGCGCCTGCTCGAAGGCAGCCCGGACGTGCTTGCGCTCTTCGCGGAGAACCCGTTCGCGCGCTCGGCCGCCGAAGTACGTGCGCGCGCTGCTCTACGACTATCGCTTCGCCGATGCGAGATCGCCGGAGCGAGCAGCGGGCAGTGGTGGGTGCGCCGCCTCGACGGCACCTATTATCCGCCGACGTCGCTTGCCGATTTTCGAGCGGGCTGCAGCGCCCGTCGGCGCCGGAGCCCGTGTCCGGCACGGCTAGTGAGACGCAAACCAAGACTGCACGCAGCCGGACGCAATTGCTTGAAACGCGTTCCGTTTCAATGATAGCAGTCGAATGGAAAGCTTTGCATCCAATGACAACGCTTCGAGGAAACGCCGCATATGAGTATTCTGACAGCCATCAAGTCCAGGGATAACGGTCAGTCCGCCGCCGCGAAGTACAGTCCCGCCACAAGCCCTCCCACCACCAATCCGAAAGTCCTCAAGTTCGTCGAGGACGCCAAAGCCCTCTTCAAGCCCGACAGCGTCGTCTGGTGCGACGGCTCCAAGGCCGAGTACCAGGCCATGCTCAAGGCGCTGGTCGACGGCGGCACGGCGCTGTGGCTGAACCCCGAGAAGCGGCCGAACTCGATCCTCGTGCGCTCCGACCCGCTCGACGTCGCCCGCGTCGAGGACCAGACCTACATCTGCTCGCAGAACAAGGACGACGCCGGCCCGACCAACAACTGGTTCGACCCGGCCGAGATGAAGGTGACGCTGTCGAAGCTCGTACGACGGCGCCATGGCCGGCCGCACCATGTACGTGCTGCCCTACTCCATGGGCCCGATCGGCTCGCCCATCGCCGGCATCGGCGTCATGGTCACCGACAGCGCCTACGCCGTCGCCAACATGCACATCATGACGCGCGTCGGCTCGGCGGTGTGGAAGGCGCTCGGCAACTCGGAAGACTTCGTGCGCGGCATGCACACGGTCGGCTATCCGCTGTCGACGCCGTCGACCGCCGACGTGCCGTGGCCGTGCAACAAGACCAAGTACATCTCGCACTTCCCGGAGACGCGCGAGATCTGGTCGTACGGCTCGGGCTACGGCGGCAACGCGCTGCTCGGCAAGAAGTGCCACGCCCTGCGCATCGCTCGCGTGAAGGCGCGCGACGAGGGCTGGATGGCCGAGCACATGCTCATCCTCAAGCTCACCAATCCCGAAGGGCGGGTGAAGTTCATGGCGGCGGCGTTCCCGTCCGCCTGCGGCAAGACCAACCTCGCCATGCTGGCGCCGACCATCCAGGGCTGGAAGGCGGAGACCATCGGCGATGACATCTGCTGGATGAAGTTCGGCGCCGACGGGCGGCTCTACGCCATCAACCCGGAGACCGGCTTCTTCGGCGTGGCGCCGGGCACGTCGAACGAATTCGAACCTCAACGCCATGAAGACGCTCACCGCCAACTGCATCTACTCCAACGTCGCGCTGACCGACGACGGCGACGTGTGGTGGGAGCAGATGGGCACGACGCCGGCGCACACCATCGACTGGATGCGCCGCAACTGGACGCCGGCCTCGGGGCGCCCCGCCGCGCACCCCAACGCGCGCTTCACGGCGCCCGCCGGCCAGTGCCCGGTGATCGCCAAGGAGTGGGAGGACCCCAAGGGCGTGCCGATCGACGCCATCCTGTTCGGCGGCCGCCGCGCCACCACGGTGCCGCTCGTCACGGAAGCGCTCAACTGGGTGCACGGCACCTTCCTCGGCTCGGTGATGGCGTCGGAGAAGACCGCTGCCGCCTCCGGCGTCAAAGGCGACATCCGCCGCGACCCGATGGCGATGCTGCCGTTCTGCGGCTACCACATGGGCGACTACTTCGCCCATTGGCTGAAGATGGGCGAAAAGGGCGGCGCCAAGATGCCGAAGATCTTCTACGTGAACTGGTTCCGCAAGAATGAGGACGGCAAGTTCATGTGGCCCGGCTACGCCGAGAACAGCCGCGTCCTGAAGTGGATCTTCGATCGCTGCGACGGCAAGGCCGAGGCGGTCGACACGCCGATCGGCAAGGTGCCGGCGGAAGGCGCGATCGACGTCACGGGCGTCAAGGTCAATGCGGCCGACATGAAGGAGCTGACCAGCGTCGACAAGGAAGGCTGGAAGGCCGAGCTGCCGCTGATCCGCGAGCACTTCGCCATCTTCGGCGACCAGGCTGCCGAAGGCGCTGCACCGACGAGCTCGCCGCGCTGGAGAAGCGGCTGGGCTAAGCCGCGATCATTTCACTGGGCACTACAGAGGCCGCGCGGTTCACCCCGCGCGGCCTTCGAGTTCTTCTTGGCCTTATCGCAGCAGATACCACGTCACGAACCGCGTCAGCAGGCCGAACGGCGGTCGAAGGGCGCCCGTCATGTTCCACCGGCTTTGCTCGAAGACGCCCTTGGCGTGGCTCAGGGACTTGAAGCCCTCGACGCCGTGGTAGGCACCCATGCCGCTCGCGCCGACACCGCCGAACGGCAGATCGTCCTGAGCGTAGTGCAGCAACGTGTCGTTGATCGTCACGTTGCCGGACGTCGTGCGCTCCAGCACCTTGCGGCGATCCTCGCCGTTGCCGCCGAAATAGTAGAGTGCCAGCGGCCGCGGTCCCGCATTGATGTGGGCGATCGGCGTCGTCGATGTCGCGATAGGGCACGATCGGCAGGACCGGCCCGAAGATCTCCTCGTTGAGGATGCCCATGTCGGCGGTGGCACCGAGAACCACGGTCGGCGCCAGCGTATGCGGGCGGCTGCGCGCGGCCTCGGGGTTTGCGCCGACCTCGATGACGCGTGCGCCCTTGGCGCGGGCTTCGTCGAGCAGCGCGCGCAACCGGCCGTAGTGCCGCTCGTTGATGACGGACGTGAAATCGCCGCTCGCCGGGCCGTCGGGATAGCGCGCCCGCACCGCCTTGTCGTAGGCCGCGACGAACGCTTCGACGTCGTTCTCCGGCACGAGAGCGTAGTCGGGCGCGACGCAGATCTGTCCGCCGTTGGCGAGCTTGCCGAAGGCGATGCTTGCCGCGGCTCGCTCGAGAGAGAAGCCCTTCTCGATGACGACGGGCGATTTGCCGCCGAGCTCGAGCGTGACGGGCACAAGGTTGGCGCTGGCGGCCTTCATCACGGCCTTGCCGACCGGCGTGCTTCCGGTGAAGACGAGGTGGTCGAAAGGCAGTGCCGAGAACGCGGCGCCGACATCCGGCGCCGCCCGTCACGACGGCGACCTGCTCCTCGGGGAAGATCTCGCCCAGCATCTCGGCCAGGAGATCGCTCGTTGCGGGCGTGAACTCGGACGGCTTGATCATGGCGCGATTGCCGGCCGCGATCGCCGTGGCGAGCGGCATGAGCGAGAGCCCGACGGGGAAGTTCCACGGCGACATGATGCCGACGACGCCGAGCGGCTGGTAGACGACGCGCGCGCGTGCCGGGCGGAAGTGCATCTCCACATGCCGCTTCTGCGGGCGCATCCAGCCTTTGAGATTGCGGCGCAGATAGTTGATGCCCTGAACGAGGGCCATGCCTTCGAGGATCGCGGTCTCCTTGGCGGAGCGTCCCTCGAAGTCGGCATTGAGCGTCTTCGCGAATTCAGGCAGGCGCGCCCGCACCGCATTCTTCAGCTTGAGCAGGTCGGCCTTGCGGGCGGCGAGCGTCGGCGGGCCCTCGCGCAGGAACGCGGCGCGCTGGCGGGCAAGGATGTCGGTCAGCGATCGGGCCGGAGCGACTGGGCATTGATCGATTGGGTGTTGGTGACATGGGCATTCATGGTTGATCTCCTATGTTGACAGTGGCAACTTGTGGAGCCTATATAGCCCTGAGTGTTGACACTGTCAACATATGTTTTCACTGTACAACATACGGAGCCGGAAAATGCAGGAAAAAGCGCGCGCCCCTACCACCACGGCGACCTCAAGCGCGTCGTCATCGAAACCGCGCAGGACATGCTGCGCGAGGACAAGGGCTGGCAGTTCACGCTGCGGGAGGTGGCGCGCCGGGCAGGCGTCAGCCATGCCGCGCCCTACAAGCATTTTCCGGACAAGAGCGCGCTGCTGGCCGAGCTGGCGACGCTCGGCTTCAATCAGCTTCGCGATGAGATCGCCGCTGCGCGTTGGGCGCCCGCTTCGCTCAGCACGCGCGGAATTCATGGCGGCGGCCAAGGCCTACATTCAGTTCGGCACCGCCAATCCCTCCCTCTACAGGCTGATGTTCAGTGCCGACGTGGACAAGAAAGCTTTCCAGAAGCTGGATGAGGCGGGCGCTACCGCGTTCGCCGAGCTGCTCGGCATCCTGGAGCGCGGCCAGCAGCAGCGGCGCGTTCAAGAAGCAGCCGGTGCGCGGCCAGGCTGCGGCCGCATGGGCGCTCGTGCATGGCTTCACGATGCTTGCGATCGACGGTCAACTGCTGCCCGAAAAGGTCGGCGCAAAGCCGATCGACGCCGTGCTCACATCCATGCTCGAAGGCTTGGAAAGCTGACGGCCGAGCTCGCCGCGCTGGAGAAGCGGCTGGGCTAGGCCGCGATCATTTCACTGGGCACCACAGAGGCCGCGCGGTTCCCCGCGCAGCCCTTCGCGTCGACGGCCTGGCGCTCATTAGACAGCTGGCTAGTTTGCGCGCCGCCCAACGATGATTTCCCACGCGGCGTTGATCTGCTTCATGCGTAGCTCGCGGAGCTCTCTATCTTGCGGGCTGCTCGCATAGTCGGGATGCCAGCTGAGGCGCAGACCATCAACGATCTTCTTGATAGCGGTTTCGTTGATCTCCGGAGCGACACCCATACCCAGCACCTGCAGTGCGTCCTCGCGGGTTTGCGGTATGGAGTCAACCCAAGCTTGACGGTGGCTGTGTGCGTGACGGCGCAGATGATTGCGGCGGTCTACCCAGAGGCGCCGCGGTAACGAGCGAGCCGCCCGCTCTGACCAATTCTCTGCCGCCCGTTCGGCCATCGAGAGAAACAGCAGCTAAATCGCGCGAGAGCCCGAAGCTCGGCTGCGCTTGGTCGCGCCGATAGGCGAACGCCAATGCGAGCAAGCCGAGCATAGTCACGCCGCCGAGACCGAGCAGCGTTGGGGTTACCGACTTGCCGAGCCCATCGACGAGGGTGACCGCGATGGACTTGCTGCTTTCCTCCGCTGGTGCGGCCGGCTCGGCGTGAGGCGTGGGCTCTTTGCTGGTGCCCGCTTCCGCGACCTCCACAGGCGCATCCTTGGCGCCAGCCAGCGCGGATGTTGTTTCGGGAGCAGCGCTTGCCATCTGGTCTGGCTCCGCTTTAGCGCTCGGCCCGTTTATGATTGTCGGAGCGAGCGGCGTGCCGGTTCCGGTGGCAGTCTCCGTCACAGGCGCACTCGGCGGCGCGCTTTCGGGCTTGGCGGGATCCGTCGGCGCCGGGACAGGCTCGCTCTTGGCGGCCGGTGGTGCGGCCGGCGCCTTCTTGACCGGTACGTCGGCTGCGCCAGTCGGCATTGGTGCCTCGACGCGCGTCGTTTTCGGAGTCCGATTGCTCCGCAACCGCGGGCGCGGCTGCAGGGTCAAGTCCGGATACCCGGGCGCCGTCGGCGACAAAGATGCCGTCCAACTCGAGCATCGGGGCAAAGCCCGCCGGCATCTCGACGACCGGAGGCGGTGCCATGGCGCGGCGGTCGGCGCAATAGCGGCTGAGGGGGCCAGAGCGCCAAGCATAACGCGACCGCCGAGCGCACGGGTCGTCAGGTGCGATGTTCCACCGCGGCGGCATCTCCAGCTGCATGCGCCCGTTCTCGACCCAGCTGCGTCCACCTCTTTGCGCGTCAGCGGCAGCCGACAGGGATGTCCACGGCACGCGCTTGCCTGCACAGTCGACATCGAACCGGTAGACTGTCCAGCGTCGGCACATCTCCGGATTAACGGGGGAGCACGCCGTGAAGTCTCGCTGCTCGCGTTGCCCGATGATTGCGTAGCCCTGGTCTGCCGATGGAGTAAGCACGGGCTCGCCGCCGACAACCCTGCATGCGTAGGGCATCACGAAAAGCTCGCCGGCCTGAGCGGTCGCGCAACCGAGCGCGGCGGTCGTGGCAATGAGCGTCGCAACTGCAATCCGGCCGATGGTGAAAGAGCGCATGCGCTACCCCGCCTCGAAAGAACTCGCTCTTCGGTCGCTACCTCGTCCCCGAGCGTGGCGTATTTGTGGCGCGAACGAGCTTAAGTGCCGCTGGGGATTAGGCTTTCAAGCGCTCCAAGGCACGCCTCTGGAGGGAGCGCGCGCAGCGCTGAAGAAAGTGTCAGGATGGCTGGGTATCGATGCGACCGTCCTTGGAGAGCAGGATTGCCACCCACCGCCAGCTCGGCACGTTGGCACAGACGATCATCATGAGCATCATGATCGGCACACACAGGAACATGCCGACCACTGCCCCAGATGGTACCCCAGAACGCCAAGAGGAGGATGATCGCGAACGAGCTCATATTGAGCGACCGGCCCATCAGCATGGGCTCGACGATGTTGCCTATGATCAGTTGAATGGTTGTGAGTCCGACGGCGATGCTGAAGAACGGGCCAAGCGTGTCGAACTGCACGAGCGCGAGAAGCGCGGGAAAGACCACGCCAATCACGGATCCTACATTTGGTATGTAGTTGAGGATGAAGATCAACAGCGCCCACGTCTCCGCAAAGTCGATCCCCAATCCGCGGAGGACCACGTAGCTCAAGCCGCCGGTGACGATGCTAACGAGCGTCTTGATCCAGATATAGCGGCGGATGCCGTGGGAGATCGCCGCCGAGCATCCTGTCCGTCTCGCGGGCCTGCGCACCGTCCGGAAACATGGCGGCGATTTTTTCGCTGACGTAAGCGCGCTCGGCCAGAAGGAAACCGACGTAGAGAACGACAAGGATGGCATTCAGGATTAGCGACTGAGCGGTGACGAAGACGCCGGCAGCCTGCCGCGTCACGTCAATCTTGCCGAGCACCTCCCTGACCTTGGCCGAGTACTCCGGTCCGAGCCACTGGGCGAGGTCAGCGACAATGGATTTCAGGCGCTCTTCGTAACGCGGCCATGCGCTGGCGATCGCGTCGCCCTGAGCGAGAAGGATGATGGCGACGAGGTAGAGAACGAGGCAGACCGTGGCGATCGAAAGGATCACCGCGAACCAGCGCGGAAGCCGAACGCGACCAACGCCGATGCGGGCAAAGCCATCGATCACCGCCTCCAGCAGGTTCCACAGCAGGACGGCAATGGCCAGCGGTATGAGGAACGAGCTGCCCAGCACTAAGCCCGGCGACCACGACGCCGATCGCAATGATCGATATTCCGATGCTGCGGAGCTTTTCGGTGTCGCTGGTCCCCATCTTCCCTGCAGCAAGGTTTGTAGCAGCGCTGCGTTCCGATCCAGGACCGGACAGCGTTGCCTACGTGCTCAACAGCGAAACGTCAGTGGCCGGAAGGACCAAGGTCTTGACCGGAAGCAGCAGAGCTTGCGCGCGCAAGATGACGGCGTGCACAACGCCGACGGCGTCGACGCCGTGGAGATAGATGCGGGTGAAAATCCCCAAGCTCTCCTTCTCCAGCCGCTCGTGGTTGTTGGTGTAGGCGTTGGCAATGCAGCTGCTGCCCGGCGTCACGCCGTCCAAGCCGCCCTCATAGAGGGGCTCCAATGTGACCAAGAGCGTGCCCGGCCTCGTCACCTGCTGGGCTTCGATCAGCTGCTCGCCGGCGCGGACTTGACCGGCGGCGATGTAGTCCTGCACCGCCGTCACGACCATCGGAATGATGGTCAGCGGTTTGGAGACGCAGGTCGCTTCGGCCGCCATGCCGACCTTCATCACTTGCGCTTCGATCTGCCCGAAGCCGGCGAAGAGCGCCTTTCGCCCGGCTTCCGCGGGGATCAATATGCCGCCGGGCCGCATGAACGGATTGACGATATCGCCGACCCTGAGAATGAACTGCTCCACCCGGCCGGACACGCCGGCGTAGACGACCTTTTTGTCGAGTTCGACCTGCGCTTGCTTGAGCGTCGCTTCGGCAGTGGCCTTTTGGGCCGGAAGGAGCGTGGAAACGCGCATCTCGGCCGCCTGCTTGGCAGCTTCCGCCGCCGCGACCGCGCCCTTCCGCCCATCGACGACATTTTGCAGCCGCTCGATCTCGCGCTCCGCCACGACGTCGGCATTGCGCTGCTTGAGCTCTTCTTTGGTGTGCAGCTCGTCGAGCGCCTGCTGGTAGGCGCCCTTGGCCTGCTGGATCTTGACCTTCCGCGGCCGCGATGTCGGCCTGCGCCATCGCCATCGACGCATCGATTTCTGCGATCTGCCGCTTGGCCACCTCGAGATCGGCTTCCTGCTTGGAGCTATCAAGCCTGAAGATGGGCGCGCCTTTCTCGACCACGTCGGTCGGCATCTTGACGTAGATCTCGCTCACGCGACCGTTCGTTTCGGGCAAAATAGGAATGGTGCGGAAAAAGGCCGTCACGCTGGTCGTGGAGGGATGGTGGTAGAAGATGATCGTGATCAGCAGGACCGTCAGCATCAGGCAGGCGGTGATGCCCCATCTCAGCTCGAACCATACCGAGTAGAGCGTGATCTCGTGGCCGATCCGCTTGCCCTGCACGTAGCGCCGGTAGAGAAAGTCGGGAAGGATCGTGAACGAGCGAGCACAGGGCGATTTCCAGCATGACCTAGACTCCCGGCTCGGGCGGCGGATGCGCCGGCTTGGGCACAGGTTCCGGCTGGATCGGCCTCGCGCTGGGCTTTCGGTGCCGGACATTTTCTCCAGCGAAGTTGCGATGCCGCTTCAGCGGGGTCTGGAAGTCCGGCAGATCGATGAGCGCCAGCAGCAGGCCCGCGACCCAGAAGGCGTGCTGTGCGTGAAGAGCGACAGCAGGCCCAGAACGGCCACGATCTCGAATTGGAGTTTCTTGTGCCCCAGGCGCTCGGGCAGAGAGTGCAGCCGGAAAAACAGGACTGCCCAGCCCCAGCACTGTGGCAATGACCACAATGGTCGTGATTGTGAAAAGGATGTCCGAGTCACCGGGCGCCGTCAGGAACCACGGCAGATGATGCGACGCGGCAGGGTGCTGGGCTGCTGTCAAACGCCCCCCTAGCCCGCTCGTTGGCGGCCAGACCATGTTGGGTCAATTTTATTCAGCATACCACGAAGACGCCCCGATGGACCACAACCGCGCGCTCGGCTCGCAGGGACGACGGGAGCGCGAAGACGAGGTGTGTTGCACGTTGCACGCCGGAAGCTTGTGCGCCCGGCAGAAGAACGATCTCATTAGCGAAGCATGGAAGCATCGCAATCCACTGGGCAGCGAGGGAGCACATCCCGCCATGGCCGATCGCGTTCTCGTCCTCTACGGATCCTACCGCTCCGATCGCATGGGCATCCGCTTGGCGAACTTCATCGTCGCGCGGCTGCGCGGCCGCGGCGCCGACGTTGAGCTGATCGACGCCAAGGCCGTCGGGCTGCCGATGCTCGACCGGATGTACAAGGAGTACGCGCCGGGCACGGCGCCGCCCGCCATGGCAGCGCTGGCGAGCAAGATCAAAACAGCCGACGCCTTCGTGTTCGTCACCGGCGAATACAATTGGGGCATGCAGCCCGGCCTCAAGAACCTCACCGATCATTTCCTCGAGGAATGGTTCTGGCGTCCCGCCGCGATCGCCAGCTATTCGGCCGGCAGGATATCGGGCGCGCGGGCGTGCACCATGTGGCACGGGACGCTGTCGGAGATGGGCATGGTCGTCGTCTCCAGCACGATCGCCGTCGGCCCGATCAGCGAGACGCTCGGCGCCGATGGCGAGCCGATCGGCGCAGCGGGCGCGGCGCTCGAGCAGGCGTTCCCGCGCTTTGCCGACGATCTCGCCTGGTGGACGGCGGCGGCCAAGGCGCAGCGCGCCGTCAAGGCTCCGCCCTATTGATCTTTGGCCATGGCTGTCAGGCTGTGTTCATCGGCGATCCCGCATTTATGCGGTGCATATGGCCGCCGACCGAAATCCATATGGAATTTTTATGCACGAGGGTCGATCTCATTGCCTGCAGGAGATGGGCGATGGAATACAAGGCCAAGTCTACGACGCCCGCGAAGATGGTCATGCGGCAAGTCTATCCTTCGCCAGCGCTGCATCTCTTTGCCCTGGCGCGCGTGCACGAGCTGCGGCTGCTGGCCGAGCGGTGCTCTTCCCCAACCGAGGAGACTCATGCGACGCATGGCCCTTTGCCGTGGCTGCGAATGCTCTTTCGGAGAAACTTTCGATGACCGTGAACGGCGCACTGTCGCGCCCGCGCGATGAAACGGATCCCGCCTTACCCGAGCCTCAGCGCTACATCCTCGTCGGCGAGAACGCGGTGCAGCGATGGATCGTGAAGGACAATCGCGGGCGCCTTGGCGCGGTCTTTCGGTCGGCGAAAGTTGCGCTGCGGTTTGCGCAACGCGAAGCTAGCGCGCTCGGATGCGGCATCGTGATCAACGCCAGCCCCGTCGAGCTTGATTGCCTGAGGCCGACGTCCGCATTCCGGTAAACGCCCGGTGAACGCAGGCGGCCAAGGCGCAGCGCGCCGTCAAGGCTCAACCTTACTTAGGACCAGCCTGCACCGGAGCCCGCGAACTATGGGCGTTCTGCGAACAAACACCCCGTTCCAAGGTAACAGCACTTTTTCGCCCCTCCCCCGCATGGTAACCTCCGGGCCAAACACCCATGTGAGACACGATGCTCAATCGCCGGAGGCACAAATGACCCGGACATTTCTCGCCATCGCCGCCGCTCTTCTGGCCGCAACGACGCTTTATGAACTCCTCTGCCGAAGCTTGCATTTCATGCGAGTACGTGCCGCCGGTCGTGAATAGCGGCGTCTCGAAGTCCTACGAGGGAAAGTCGCATGCGGCGAGGCCCTACAAGAAGTCGCGCTCCTACACGGCAGCCGAGGATCGCCGGGCCCGCGTAGCCAAGAGGCGTAGCGTGGAGAGCGAGCCCGCCGCGAAGAAGATCGACACCGCCGCGAGCGTGCCGAGCAATACGCAAGCGAAGAACGAGAATTCGACCATCTCGACCGCGACATCCAGCGCGCCGGCCCCCAAGAAGGTCGAGGCCGCCGCGACAACGCCGATCAAGACGCAAACGGAGAACGAGAATTCGACCCATCTCGACGGCGACGTTGGTCAAAGCTGATCAAGCACCGATTGAAGAGGCCAAAGTCGACAGGAACGTTGGCTGCAAGAAGTTCTTCCCGACGGTCGGCATGACCCTCTCGGTGCCCTGCGAGTAAGCGGCGCAATCGCGGCGCCCAACCGCGCCCAACGAAATGCAGTCGAACGGAGGCCGCGCGGAGCTTTGCGCGGCCTTCGCTTTTGGCGTCGGAGCTGGAGCCCTCGCTTAAGCATCCCGCATCCGAACGTTTGATTGAACGCGGTTGCAGAGCAACTCTCGGCAAACGCTCGCGACGAGCGCCCCGGCAGATCGTCGACATCGGAAAGGATGCCCAACAACAAGAAATCGGGAGGAAGCCATGACTCACGCTGTCATCGGCGCCGTGCGTAGTGCCGCCGCTGCCGCGGTCCTGATACTGTCAGGCGCCGCTGCTGAGAGCATGCTCCGCGCCGCGCAAATCAGCGAGGCGGAAGCGCAGGAGATCGGAGTCGACGCTTATCTCTATTTCTACCCCCTGATCAGCATGGACGTGACGCGCCGACAGCTCACCAACGTCGAGCCCGGCCAGTCCGAGATCGGCGGACCGCCGAACACCTTCATCAACCTCAAGGCGTTTCCGACGGCCGCATGCGCGCCGTCGTGCGGCCGAACTTCGACACGCTCTATTCGAGCGCGCTGGCTCGACCTCACCAAGGAGCCGATGGTCGTCTCGGTGCCCGACACCGGCGGCCGCTATTACCTGCTGCCGATGCTCGACATGTGGTCGGACGTGTTCGCCTCGCCCGGCTGGCGCACCACAGGCACGCAGGCCGGGAACTTCCTCATCGCGCCGCCCGGCTGGCGCCCGGATCTGCGCGAAGGTCTCGCCGCCGAGCTCAAGCTGCCTGAGAACACGCAGCGCATCGACGCGCCGACGCCTTACGTGTGGATCATCGGACGCACCAAGACGGACGGGCCGCCAGACTACGCGGCGGTCCACAAGATCCAGGCGGGATTCAAGATCACGCCGCTGTCGCAGTGGGGCAAACCAGCCGCCACGCCCGCGGTGTCACGATCGATCCGAGCATGGACATGAAGACCCCGCCAAAGGTCCAGGTCGATACGATGCCGGCCGACCAGCTACTTCGCCTACGCCGCCGAAGCTTCTGAAGCTGCAGCCGCCGCACATGACCGACGAGCCCATCCTCGCGCGCATGAAGCGGATAGGCATCGAGCGCGGTAAGAGCTTCGACCTCGGCCAAGCCGACCCGGCCGTGCGGCAGGCGCTGGAACGCGCGCCGGAGGCGGCGCGGAAGCTGATGCGAGTGGAAGGTCCCCACCATCGCGCGCATCGTCAACGGTTGGTCGATGAGCACCGACACCATGGGAGTCTACGGCAACTACTACCTGAAGCGTGCGATGGTGGCGTAGTCGGCCTCGGTGCAAACCTGCCCGAGGATGCGGTCTATCCGCTCAATCTCGGCGACGCGACGGGCAAGCCGCTCGATGGACGGCCAACTACACGCTGCATTTCGAAAAGGGTCGAGCTGCCGCCGGCCGGGGCGTTCTGGTCGGTGACGCTCTATGATGCGGACGGGTTCCAGGTCGCGAATCGAGCTCGATCGCTTCGCGCTCAGCAGCTGGATGCCGTTCAAGACGAACGCCGACGGTTCGCTTGACCTCTACTTTCAGAACGCAAGCCCCGGCGCCGACAAGGAGGCCAACTGGCTGCCGGCGCCGAAAGGGCCGTTCAACCTGACCATGCGCATCTATGCGCCCAAGCGCGACGTGCTCACCGGCGTGTGGAATCCGCCGCCGGTGCAACGGGCCGAATGAGCGGATCAGTACGGGCCGCGCGAGGCGATGCCTTCGATGGTGCCGTTGAGGTCGCGGATGCGCGCGTCATAGCGTTCCGTCAGGCACGGCGACGCGGTCGCCGCAGTTCTCGCGCTCCTGCAGCCAATCGCGCTGCGCGCCCTGCATGTCGCCGCGCTGCCCCATGGCGACGAGGGAGGTGGCAACAGCGTAGAGCGTCGCCATGCGCGCCTCGAGCTGTCCCAGCGCATAGTTGCCGCAGACGGTCTTCTCGGCGGCCGATTTTGCCTTGGCGCAATTCAAAGGCGCATAATCGCCGGCCTGCGCCGAGCCCGGCGCGATCGTCAAGGCCGCAATGAACTGCGGCGAACAGGCAACGCATGTGTCGTCCTCCCATCTCCACACTTGATATCTAGCATTTGCCGTCGATCGGCGCTTCCCTGACGTGGCGCGCGGAAGTATGACGCCAGCCCGACTTAAAGAAACGTCACGCACCAGGGACAGCATGGACAAGATCAACCAGCGCATCGCAACGGAGCTGGGCGTAGCGCCCGGACAGGTGGCGGCGGCGGTGGAGCTGCTGGGCGAGGGCGCGACGGTGCCCTTCATCGCCCGCTATCGCAAGGAGAAGACGGGCGGCCTCGACGACACGCAGCTGCGCAAGCTCGAGGAGCGGCTCGGCTATCTGCGCGAGCTGGAGGATCGCCGCGCGACCGTCCTCAAGACCATCGAGGAGCAGGGCAAGCTGACGCCGGAGCTGGCGCGCGCCATCAACGGCGCGGCGACCAAGGTCGAGCTGGAAGATCTCTACGCGCCGTTCAAGCCGAAGCGGCGCACCAAGGCGCAGATCGCGCGCGAAGCCGGGCTCGAGCCGCTTGAGCGAAGCGCTACTGAAGAACCCGGCGCTCGACCCCGAGACGGAGGCCGCCAAGTTCATCGATGCCGGCAAGGGCGTCGCCGACGCCAAGGCGGCGCTCGAAGGCGCGCGCCACATCCTCATCGAGCGCATCGCCGAAACGCCCGCGGTCGTCGGCGAGCTTGCGCGAATGGCTGTGGAGCGACGGTGATCTGACATCCGCCGTGAAGAAGGGCAAGACCGAGGAAGGCGCCAAGTTCTCCGACTATTTCGAGTTCGGCCAGCGCATCAAGGACATGCCCTCGCATCGCGCCCTCGCCATGCTGCGCGGCGCCAACGAGGGCATTCTCGACCTCGATCTCGACATCGCGCACGAGGCGGGCAAGCCGCACCCGGCCGAGGCGCGCATCAAGTCCGCCTTCGGCATCGCCGATCGCGGGCGCCCGGCGGATGCCTGGCTCGGCGAGACCGTGCGTCAGCGCCTGGAAGGACAAGCTGTCCGGGTCGCTCAGCACCGGCCTGCTGACGCGGCTGAAGGAGCGCGCCGACGCGGAGGCGATCGGCGTGTTCTCGCGCAACCTGAAGGATCTGCTGCTCGCCGCGCCGGCCGGCCCGCGCACCACCATGGGCCTCGACCCCGGCATCC
The DNA here is from genome assembly GCA_963831175.1 of uncultured Alphaproteobacteria bacterium. Classification (GTDB taxonomy): domain Bacteria; phylum Pseudomonadota; class Alphaproteobacteria; order Rhizobiales; family Hyphomicrobiaceae; genus Hyphomicrobium_A. Next base: position 182,388 of record CAWHOZ010000022.1, read on the forward strand.
GCACCGGCGTCAAGGTCGCCGTCGTCGATCAGACCGGCAAGGTCGTCGCCACCACGACGATCTATCCGCACGAGCCCAAGCGCGATTGGCAGGGCTCGCTCGCGACGCTGGCGGCGCTATGCATGAAGCACAAGGTCGACATCGTCAGCGTCGGCAACGGCACCGGCGGGCGCGAGACCGACAAGCTCGTCGCCGAGCTGATGGCCAAGATGCCGGATCTGAAGCTGACGAAGGCGATGGTGTCGGAAGCCGGCGCCTCGGTCTATTCGGCCTCCGAGCTCGCGGCCAAGGAGTTCCCCGATCTCGACGTCAGCCTGCGCGGCGCGGTGTCGATTGCGCGGCGGCTGCAGGATCCGCTGGCCGAGCTGGTCAAGATCGAGCCCAAGGCCATCGGCGTCGGGCAATACCAGCACGACGTCGACCAGAGCGGGCCTCGCACGCTCGCTCGACGCGGTGGTCGAGGATTGCGTCAACTCGGTCGGCGTCGACGTCAACACGGCGTCGGTTCCGCTGCTGGCGCACGTGTCGGGCCTCAACCAGACGCTCGCCTCCAACATCGTCGCCTTCCGCGACGCGAACGGCGCCTTCAAGACGCGCGTCGGCCTGAAGAAGGTGCCGCGCCTCGGCGCCAAGGCGTTCGAGCAGGCGGCGGGCTTCCTGCGCATCATGGACGGCAAGAACCCGCTCGATGCCTCCGCCGTGCACCCCGAGGCTTACGCGGTGGTCGAGAAGATCGCCGAGACGACCAAGCGGCCGCTGAAATCGATCATCGGCGACCGGGCATTCCTCAAGTCGCTGAGGCCCGCGCGAGTTCGCCGACGCCGCGTTCGGCATCCCGACCGTGACCGACATTCTCGCCGAGCTGGAGAAGCCCGGCCGCGACCCGCGCCCCGAGTTCAAGACGGCGACGTTCCAGGAGGGCGTCGACAAGATCGCCGACCTGAAGCCCGGCATGCAGCTCGAAGGCGTCGTCACCAACGTCGCGGCGTTCGGCGCCTTCGTCGACGTCGGCGTGCATCAGGATGGGCTGGTGCACATCTCCGAGCTGTCCGACCAGTTCGTCAAGGACCCGCGCGAGGTGGTGAAGGCGGGCGATGTGGTCAAGGTGCGCGTCAAGGATGTCGACGTTGCGAGGAAGCGCATCGCGCTGACGATGAAGTCGGGCGCCATCGATCGCTCGGGCGAGGCCGGCGCGCGGGCTCGGGCGCCGCACGACGCAACGCAGCGAGCGCGCCGCCGCCACGCCAGGCGTCACAGCCGGCGGCGGAAAGCGCGCTCGCCGCCGCGCTACGCCGCGCCCAGGAGCGAAAGTAGGGGCGGGCAGCGCGCCTAAGCGAGTGCTGCGCTCACGCCTTGCGGGCTTTGCGGGAAGCGTAACGCTTGTCGCGCTCGATCTTGCGCTGCGCCTCGAGGGTGGCCTGCTCGTCGGCTTCCCGTATCTGCTGCGCTTCGCGCTCCACCCGTTCCGCCAATTCGCGTGCGGCGAGCTCCGCGGCTTGGCGCTCGTTTTCCGCTCGGCGCGCTTCGGCACGTTCGGCGGCGCGCCGTTCGCGTTCGGCCGCCATGGCGAGGCGCGCGGCCCGCTGCTCGAGCGATGGCCGGATCATCGGCTTTGCGCGGAAGCGTGCCAACGCGGCGGACTTGGCCGCTGCGGAACTGCCCAGACGGTCGCTTAAAGTTGGGTCTTTAAAGGCCTTCATCTCACTCCAATCGCTCGGTTTAGCGTTGCAAAAAAGAGCGACGTCCGATCCGCAGATCCGGACGCCGCTCCAGTAATCAAATTGACTAGGCCGCCTCGAATGGTGCCGACGGCGAGCTTGCCGGTGCGACGATCTTCCTGCGTGTCGAAGGAGACCTTCTGGCCTTCGACGAGGCTGCGCATGCCCGCGCGCTCCAGCGCCGTAGCATGGACGAAGACGTCCTTGCCGCCGTTGTCCGGCGCGATGAAGCCGAAGCCCTTTTGGTCGTTGTAAAACTTCACAGTACCCTTTTCCATGAAACACCTTTCGTTGGATGAAGATAAGCGCACGCGATCGCGAAGCCGCGATCTCGACGCCGATGGTTCGATGTTGGAGAGGCACTGTACGTGCGCCCGGCGATGCCAGGGCGTAGCGGCCACATTGTCCGGCCAAATCGATGCGCTGCAATAGAAGGTATTGCGGCAAACCACAAGAGATGAAGGGTGTGGCACGATTGAGCCGTTGTCAGGTCACCTGCGCGCCAATCCGCATCGCGTCGCGGCGCATCGTCATCAACCTGCCAATGTTCTCGTCCTCATGGCCTTGAAGGGGATCCCCCAAATCAAGGAGCGGCACTCAATGAGAATTCGAACGCTAATCGCCGCCGCCGTGGCCACCGTGGCCCTCGGCGTCGCGGCCGCGCACGCTACGCCGGGGTTTGCGACGGCCAACGTCAACATCCGCACCGGCCCGGACATCGATTTCCCGAGCGTCGGCGTCATCCCCGAAGGGGAGCCGCTGGGCATCGAAGGCTGCCTGCGCGATAAGTCCTGGTGCGACGTCCATTGGGAAGGCGGTCGCGGCTGGGTCTACAGCGAGTACCTCGCCTTCGACGATCGCGGCCAAATGGTTCCGCTGCCGGACGTCGGTCCTGCCTATTTCCGCATCCCCTTCGTCACTTTCGTCGCGCGCGACTATTGGGACCGCTACTACGTCGGCCGTCCATGGTACCGCGATCGCGCCCGCTGGTATGCGTACACGATACGCCCGCGCATCGGCTGGCGTGCCCCGCCTCCCGGACCGCGTAGAGCCGGCTGGTGGCGTGAAGGCTATAGGGCGCCCATCGGCATGGGGCCGCCTCCCGGCTATGCGGCTGGAGACGTCCTGAACGCTTCGAGCGCCGACATGATCGGCGTGAAGATCGTCGCGATTGGCGCGAGGACCGCCGTGATGACCGTCGTGACCGGCGCGACGACAGGCGCGACCGGCACTGAGCTATCGGCTCACAATGTAGCGCCGATCAACCACGATTTATGCAAGCGCCCGGATGGCCATGCCTCCGGGCGCTTTGCCGTTCAGCGCGCGCCGATTTCCAGTCATCACTAAGGTGGCAGCCGCCCTATTGAATTGGCGCGGCCCGCGGCGCATCTCTTCAGGGACGGCGCCATGCTGAATGCAAGCCGAATTGGCGCTTGGCCTCTCGTATGGCGCGGTGGCGCTCGGACACCCGTTCCGGAGGTATGGCCATGGTGAACCTAAGAGCAGTCGACTACACGGACGCACACATCCCGCAACCAGGCGTGGATTTGCGATGGCCTGCCTCCGCAATATGGAGACCTGGCGAGCCCGCCGTTTACAGCATCGGATTGGCAGATCTGCAAAGACGCGGTTGTCAAGGGCATCGACGATTTCAACGCGGTGCCAACCTTCGCGGTCTTCCTTGGCATCATCTATGCCGTTCTCGGGCTCCTGCAATTCCGGCTCTCGTTCGGATATGATGTGTTGCCATTGGTTTACCCGATATTGGCCGGATTCGTTTTGATCGGACCGTTTGCGGCCGTCGCTCTCTATGAGCTGAGCCGGCGCCGCGAGCGGGGTCTCGATGCCTCGGTATGGCACCTGTTGGAGGTCTTTCGATCTTCATCGATCGGCGCCATCGCCAGGTTGGGTCTCGTGCTGATGGCCATATTCTTCGCGTGGCTGTTTACTGCCCAGACGATGTATGCGCAGATCATGGGCGGTGCAGTGCCGGCTTCGCTCGGGGAATTTGCCCGCCAGATCCTGACCACCCCTGCCGGTCAGCAACTGATCATTGTCGGCAACGCCGTTGGCCTTTTCTTCGCTGTGCTGGTGCTGGTGATAAGCGTCGTATCGTTTCCAATGTTGGTTGATCGAAATGTCGGCGTCGGGACGGCGGTTCGGACGTCGGTGCGCGCCGTGATCGCCAGCCCTTTGACGATGGCTGCGTGGGGCGCCTTTGTCCTAGCTGCGCTTGTCGTCGGCTCGCTGCCGTTCTTCTTCGGCCTCGCCGTCGTTTTCCCGGTGCTCGGGCACGCGACATGGCACCTCTACCGCAAGACGGTGAGCGTTGACGAAGTGATCTGATCACCGCCTGGCGTCCCGGGGCGCCGGTTATCGGCTGGGCGGTTAACCATAGTCCAAACTTGCCGAACGTTCATGAAACGAATACCGCTCGCCCCCAGTAGAGATTGAAAGCCGCTGATCGAATCACCCCCCGTCCGATCAGTGGGCTAGAGGGCGTCTGCTACAGGGCTTGGGACGTCCTCGCTTTAATTTCGATCTCTGCGCTTCGAATAGAGGCCGAAGGCTGCCGCTCAGCTCGTTGCCGAGGCAGGAAGCGCGGCGACGAGGCGGCGCAGCGTGTCGAGTGTACCGGCATCGAGGCGGCCGTCGGTGCGCGCCGGACGGAAGTGAAGCTGGAACGTGCGCACCAGTACGGCGAACCAGTCGTCGCGCTCGCAGTTCTCGACGCCGAAGCCATAGCGGCGCAGCAGCTCTGTCGCCTCGGCGATCGCCGCTGCATCGTCGTCGAGGCACGCGGCGTCCGCGTCGAGCGGTGACGGCTTCACCCAGTGCCCGACGCCGTGCTTTGCCAGGTGCGCCCAATCGAACTTCTCGCCGGGATCGATCTTGCGCCCCGGTGCCACGTCCGAATGCGCCAGCACGCGCTCCGCCGCCACCCCGCGGCGCTTGGCGATATCGTGGCACAGCGCGGCAACTGCCTGCATCTGCTCGGCCGGAAAATCCGGATATCCGTGCTCGTGCCCCGGGTTTTGAACCTCGATGCCGATCGACACCGAATTGATATCCGTCTCGCCCGCCCAATGCGAGGCACCGGCGTGCCAGGCGCGCTGCGTCTCCGCCACCATCTGCGTAATGCCGCCCGCCTCGTCGATCACGTAGTGGCAGGAGACTTTGCTTTTCGGATTGGCCAGCCAGCGGACCGCCATTTGGGCCGACGACATGCCCGTGTAGTGCAGCACGATCATATCGGCGCGGCAGCCCTTGCGCCGATCTTCCGTGTTGGGAGAGGGATGCAGCGCGTGAACTAGGGCGCTGTCCGGCTTGAGGATCATCGCCGCTCCTCGGACCGGCCCGCAGCGCGCCGGCGATCCTCGACGATCTCGTCATACGCGACGTTGATGGAAGCAAGCCGGCGGTTGGCGGCGCAGCGCAGCTCCGGCGGAACGCCGGTTGCCGCCAGCCGGTCCGGGTGGTGCTCGCGCACCAGCGCGCGGTGGCGCAGCTTCAGCTCGGCGTCGGAGATGTCCGGATGCACGCCGAGGATCTGGTACGGGCTGCACGGGTCGTTGACGAAACCGGCGCGCACGCTGAGGAACTCGCCGCGGCTCAAGCCCAAATTTCTCGGCGACGATGGAAAGGAACTGATCTTCGTCGGGATGCAGCACGCCGTCGGCGGCAGCGACGTGGAACAAGCATTCGAGCAGCGCGCGCAACATCTCCGGCTCGTCGGCCAGCAGGCGAGCAATTTTCGCGGCGTAGATTTCGTACCCGGCGATGTCCTGGGCGGCGAGGTCGAACAGGCGGCCGAAGTTTGCCTTCTCATCCGCCGGAATGTTGAACACGCGCGCGAAGGCGCGTTCCTCCACGGGCAGCGCCACCCCGTCCGCCTTGGCCATCTTGGCGGCGAGCGTCGTCACGGCAATGGTGAAGGCGACGGTGCGGTACCCGGGCGTGCGCGCTCGCCGCGCAGTCGCGCGTCAGCCTCGCCCAGAGCGCCGACAAGCGCATCGCGGACCGAGCCGCCGCCCGCGTCGATGCCGATCGCCCGTGCTATTGCATTCCATGGCATGGCAATCCCTTATCGGCATTCGCGGGCAACATGAAGGGCTCGGGCGGCGAGTTGCGGAATCCTCCGGTAAAGTTGGCGAAATTGCCGGAAATTTAGCGGCATGCTGCGGCGATGTAGCCGCGCGGTTGACGCCTTCGGCAACGCCCGATAGCTGACGCAGCGGCGGACTTGTTCGAGCGGATCTGGATGGCCGGGCAGCCCAACGACAACAAATGGCACTTCTGGATCGACCGCGGCGGCACCTTCACCGACGTTGTTGCACGCGCACCCGACGGCCGCATCCTCACCCGCAAGCTCTTGTCGGAGAACCCCGGCGCCTACGACGACGCGGCGCTGGAAGCCATCCGGCTGTTCCTCGGCGTTGCCTCCGGGGCGCCCATCCCATCCGAGCGCATCGCCGCGGTGAAGATGGGAACCACCGTCGCCACCAACGCGCTGCTCGAGCGCAAGGGCGATCCGACGCTGCTCGTCATCACGCGCGGCTTCAAGGACCAGCTGGAGATCGGGACGCAGGCGCGGCCCGACATTTTCGCCAAGCACATCGTCAAGCCGGAGATGCTGTACCGCCGCGTTGTCGAGGCGGACGAGCGCGTGCGCGCCGACGGCACGGTGGAGCAGGCGCTGGACCTCGCCGCGCTGGAGGCTGAGCTGGCCCGTGCCCGCGCCGAGCGGCATCGACGCCGTAGCCATCGTGTTCATGCACGCCTACGCGCATCCCGAGCACGAGCGCCAGGCGGCGGAGCTGGCGCGCTCGCTCGGCTTTGCGCAGGTGTCGGCGAGCCACGAAGTCTCCCCGCTGATCAAGCTCGTGCCGCGCGGCGATACCACGGTCGCCGACGCCTACCTGTCGCCCGTGCTGCGCCGCTACATCGAAAGGTCGCGAGTGCGCTCCACCTTCGCCTCTCCCCCTTGACGGGGGAGGGACGCGGGTGGGTGAGTGGGCAGCAAGCTTCGACGTCGTGGACACCCCCCTCACCCTAACCCTCTCCCGTCCAAGCGGAGCTTGGCTTCGCCAAGACGGGGGAGGGAGTGAGACGACGCGCAGGGCCCGAACCTCTTGTTCATGGCGTCGTCGGGTGGACTCAAGGCCGCGCAGACGTTCCGCGGCCGCGACGCCATCCTCTCGGGGCCGGCCGGCGGCGTTGTCGGCATGGCGGAGACGGGCAAGCGCGCCGGCTTTACCCGCGTCATCGGCTTCGACATGGGCGGCACGTCGACCGACGTCGCGCACTTCGCCGGCGAGTACGAGCGCTCCTTCGAAACGCAGATCGCGGGCGTACGCCTCGCCGTGCCGATGCTGCGCGTGCATACGGTGGCGGCGGGCGGCGGCTCGATCATCGCCTACGACGGCACGCGCTTTCGCGTCGGCCCGGACAGCGCCGGCGCCAACCCGGGCCCAAAGGCCTATCGCCGCGGCGGCCCGCTGACCGTCACCGACGCCAACGTCATGCTCGGCAAGCTCGATGCGCGGTTCTTCCCCAAGATCTTCGGCCCCGCACACGATCAAGCCGCTCGATGCGGACGCCGTGCGCGCCGCCTTCGCCGATCTCGCCCGCGACGTCGGCGACGGGCGCACGCCTGAGGAGATCGCCGACGGCTGCCATCCGCATCGCCGTCGAGAACATGGCCAACGCCATCAAGAAGATCTCCGTCGAGCGCGGCTACGACGTCACCGAATACGCGCTCAACTGCTTCGGCTCGGCGGGCGGGCAGCACGCCTGCCTGATCGCCGACACGCTCGGCATCGAGACGGTGCTCGTGCACCCGCTGTCGGGACTTCTGTCGGCCTACGGCATGGGCCTGGCGCAACAGCGCGCCAGCCGCGAGCGATCGATCGAGGCGCCGCTCGACGACGCGACCATGCGCGAATTGGAAAGCCTCGCCTACGAGCTCGGCAGCGCGGCGACCGAGGAGCTGCTCGACCAGGGCGTCGAGCACGACGCCATCGCCATCGAGAGCTTCGTGCACCTGCGCTACGCCGGCACCGACACGGCGCTCCCCGTGCCGCTGTCGGAGCCCGGCTTCATGCGCCGCGACTTCGAGGCGCTGCACCGCCAGCGCTTCGGCTTCATCTCGCCGGAGAAGGACATCTCGCTGCCGCCATCGAGGTCGCCGCCGCCGGCGAGGCGGGTGACGCGACAGACGATGGTGTCGAGACCCGGAGGGTCAGCACCACCGCCGAACTCCAGGGTGTCAGACCCTCCGGGTCTGACACCGCAACGACGCGGTTTTATTCGCGCGGCGCTTGGCACGAGGCGCCCGTCGTCATGCGCGAAACGCTCGCGCCCGGCGCGAACCTCGCCGGCCCGGCGCTCGTCATCGAGCCGCACCAGACCATCGTCGTCGAGCCCGGCTGGAAGCTGGCGCTGACCGCGCGACAACGACATCGTCCTGACGCGCGCCGACGCCGCGCCAGCGCGAGCGCCTCGGCGCCGCCGCCGATCCCGTGCTGCTCGAGGTGTTCAACAACCTGTTCATGGCCATCGCCGAGCAGATGGGCGAAGCGCTGCGCAACACCGCGCAATCGGTCAACATCAAGGAGCGGCTCGATTTCTCCTGCGCCGTGTTCGATCGCAACCGGCGCCCTCGTCGCCAACGCGCCGCACCTGCCGGTGCACCTCGGCTCCATGGACCGCTCGGTGGAGACGATCATCCGCGAGCGCGGCGCCGAGATGCGCCCGGGCGACGTCGTACATGCTCAACGCGCCCTACAACGGCGGCACGCATCTGCCCGACATCACCGTCATCACGCCGGTGTTCGACGACGCCGGCCGCGAGGTCCTGTTCTACGTCGCGAGCCGCGGCCACCACGAGGACATCGGCGGCCTCACGCCCGGCTCGATGACGCCGCGCGCCACCACCATCGAAGAGGAAGGCGTCTACATCGACAACGTCAAGCTGGTCGATCGCGGCCGCTTCCTCGAAGACGAGACGCGCGCGCTGCTCACTGGCGCCAAGTACCCCGCGCGCCGCCCCGACAAGAACATCGCCGACCTCAAGGCGCAGGTCGCCGCCAACGCCAAGGGCGAAGCCGAGCTCAGGCGCATGGTGGCGCACTTCGGCCTCGACGTGGTGCAGGCGTACATGCGCCACGTGCAGGACAACGCCGAGGAGGCCGTGCGCCGCCTGCTGTCGCGCCTCGACGACGGCCATTTCCGCGTCGAGACGGATCAAGGCACGGCGGTCGAGGTGCGCATCACCGTCGATCGCGACAAGCGCACGGCGAAGGTCGACTTCACCGGCACCAGCCCGCAGCAGCCGAACAACTTCAACGCGCCCGAGCCCGTCACGCGCGCCGCCGTGCTCTACACCTTCCGCGTCATGGTCGACGAGCCGATCCCGATGAACGCCGGCTGCCTGAAGCCGATCGACATCGTCATCCCCGAAGGCTCGATGCTGCGCCCGACCTATCCCGCCGCCGTCGTCGCCGGCAACGTCGAGACGAGCCAGATCGTCACCAACGCGCTGTTTGCCGCGCTCGGCGCGCTCGGCTCGGCGCAGGGCACGATGAACAACCTCACCTTCGGCAACGATCGCCTGCAGTACTACGAGACGCTGTGCTCGGGCGCGCCCGCCGGCCCCGGCTTTGACGGCGCCGCCGCCGTGCACGTGCACATGACCAACACGCGCCTGACCGATCCGGAGATCCTGGAATTGCGCTACCCGGTGCTGCTGGAGGAGTTCTCCATCCGCCGCGGCTCGGGCGGCAAGGGCAAGTGGACGAGCGGCGATGGCACGCGCCGCGTCATCCGCTTCCTCGAGCGCATGAACTGCGCCATCCTTTCGAGCTATCGCCGCGTGCGCCCGTTCGGCGTCGACGGCGGCGCGCCGGGCGAAGCCGGCGACAACTCGGTGCGCCGCGCCGACGGCCGCATCGAGCGGCTCGAAGGCTGCGACGAGACCGTGCTGGAGCCGGGCGAGGCCATCGTCATCGTCACGCCCACCGGCGGCGGCTTCGGCAGTAGTTCCTGACGGTTACGATGCATTCGCTCTCCTGTGGCAAAAGCGGTTGCCACCCCGACTTTCGGGGAATTAGGCCCCGCCACCCCTTGCCACACGGCGGCACCACCCCTTCATATGTCGAGAGCCCAGCGACAGGGTGACGGATAACGAAATGAAAACAGCTGACGCGGCAGGCGCATCGCTCAAGCGATGCTTGATCCTTGCAGCGGCGCTGACGTTCAGCGTCGGCGCCTTGGCGGAAGAGACCGAGCCCGTCAATCAGAACGGCGCGGACTTCACCGTGCGCGACATCACCGCGGCGCTGTTCAAAGCCAAGCCCGGCGAGCCGCTCGATTACTCGAACCACGACCTCACCTACCTCGATCTGTCCGGGTCTGAACTTCAAGGGCGCCAAGCTCGCCAAGTCGAACCTCTACGGCGCCGACTTCAAGGATGCCAACCTGCGCGGCACCGACATGTCGGGGACGCGGCTCGACCGCGCGACGCTGATCCGCGCCGACTTCTCCGGCGCCAACCTGTCGGGCGCCAGCATTCTGCGGCCGACCATCTATACCGACCTCACCGAGAACATCGCCGATGCGCCGCGCTTTGCCGGCGCCAACCTCACCGGCATCCGCGTCATGGCCAACATGTCGGGGGCCGACTTCCACGGCGCCGATCTGACTGGCGCCAACTTCACGCCGCGCGAGGGGCGCCCCGGTCAGGGCACCATCACCACGCTGGCGAAGAACATGCTGAAGTCCACCGATTTCACCAAGGCGATCCTGCGCGGGGCGAACTTCGACCACGCCGTGCTGACGTTCGCGCGCTTTGCCGGCGCCGACCTGACGCGGCGCCAAGCTGACCGGCACCGACCTGTCGCGCGCCGATTTCACCGGCGCCAACCTGACGGACGTCGACTTCACCGGCGCCGATCTCGACGGCGCAACGCTGCTCGGCGTCAAAGGCCTCGACACGGTGAAGGGCCTCGCGACGGCGCTCAACTTCGACAAGACCATCCGCTGACTTGAGCGCACACACGTTTGTCATCCCGGCACTTGTTGCCGGGATCCAGCGTGCCGCGGGTGCCCAGCGTGCGGATAGATGGATCCCGGGGACAAGCCCCGGGATGACAGTTGAGGGGCGATGAGCCGCACAACAAAAAAGCCAGGGCATTGCTGCCCTGGCTTCCGTTTGTCTCCGAGGTCGCCTGAGTTAGGCGCTGGCGCCCTGCGGATCGTTGCTGGTCGGCGGACGCGAGCGGCGATCGGCCATGAACTGGTCGAACTCCTCCTTGTCCTTCGCCTTGCGCAGGCGATCCAGGAACTCGCGGAACTCGCGCTGCTCTTCCTCGAGGCGGCGCAGCGTCTCCGTGCGGTAGTCATCGAAGGCGGCGTTGCCGCTCGAGGGGAAGCCACGCATCTCGCGGCTCCACCGCTCCATGTTGCGATCCCACCGGTCGGCCATGCGGCCCTGCCAGCGGCTCATATCTCCGTGCCGTCCACATCCCATGCGTCCACTCCAAAGCAGGTAGGCGAGAATTGCGAGGCCCACGGGCCAGAACAGGATGAAGGCGAGGACCATCACGGCGATCCACGCAGGTTTGCCGTAGTCGTCGAGGGTAGCCACAACCGCAGTCATCGCAGGTTCACTCCATGTGAATGTTTATCACATTTACATAGTTGGCATCCGCCTGCCCGGCCGTCAAGTGGACGGCCTGAGAAAATCGGACACCACCTTGGATGGAGAGCGGACGCGCCCGATCCAGGACCAAAGTTGCCTACACATGGGGGACGTCGGCGGGCTGCACCAGATGTCGCCTGACTGTCATCCTCGGACTTGGTCCGAGGATCCATTTCGCCGCTTGCGCCTGCTGATAGTTGGATCCTCGGGACAGGCCCGAGGATGACACTTGTGCGTCGACGACGCTCCGCTTTCGACGGATGGAGCGGGCATTACGCGCCGGCTCACTTATCAGGCGGGACGCCGAGGCCTTCGAGGTAGATGAGCACCACGCCCACACCGTCATGGCCGCGCAGGCGGCCATCCACGCAAGTTTCCGCAAGCATGACGGAAAATGGAAGCATGCGCGAGCCGCCACCGAGGAGACCGGACTTCGCCAAAGTGACCGTTTAAGCTGGCGTGGATCCCGCTCTTCAGCGGGATGACGGTTGAGTGCGGTTCGTGCGCGGCAATCACTTATCCGGCGGGACGCCGAGGCCTTCGAGGTAGATGAGCACGGCGGCTTCGAGCAGCTCCTCCGGCGCCATCGGGATCGGGCGCCGCGCCGCATCGCCTCGACCGAACAGCGACGCGATGCCGTGGCTCAGCGACCAGATGTGCAGCGCCATCATCAGCGACGGCGGCCGCTTCTCCTTCGGCAGCGTCGCCGCCACCGCCTCGCAAGCATCGCGCAACACGCTGAAAGCGCGATCGCCCGCCTCGCGCACTTCCGGGTAGTCGCCGATCGGCACGCCCAATTCGAACATGGCCGAGAACAGCGCCGGCTCCTTGGCGGCAAAGGCGAGATAGGCGCGGCCCACCCGCTCGAACGCGGCACGCGGCGCCGGCTTGCCGCCGTCCCAGGCGCGCGACAGCGCCTCGGTGAAGGCTTCGAAACCGCGCCGCGCCACGTCCGCCATCAGCGCATCGCGATCGCGGAAATGCCGATAGGGCGCCGCGGGGCTGACGCCGGCCGCGCGCGCCGCGTCGGCGAAGGTGAAGCCGGCCGGCCCCTTCTTGGAGATGAGATCGAGCGCCGCAGTGATCAGCGCCTCGCGCAGGTTGCCGTGATGGTAGCCGCGCCGCGCGCCGGGGCCGCCCTTGTGCCATGTCATGGCGAGCTTTTAGCGCAATTCGCGAGGCTGCGGCAGGTGCTGGCGATTCAGACCGCCGAAAGCACGTGGACGCTGAACAGCCGCTCCGCGTCGGTCCACACGCTTGCGGGCTGCCAGCCGGAGCGCTGCGCCAGCGCCTGGAAGCCCTCGACGTCGTACTTGTGCGAATGCTCGGTGTGGATGCGCTCGCCCGCCTTGAAGCGGAATCTGCGGCCGAGCACGGTGACGCTTTGATCCGCACGGCTGACGAGGTGCATGTCGATGCGACCGTAGCGGACATCGTAGGTGGCAAGGTGCGCGAAACGCTCGACGTCGAAGTCGGCGCCGAGCTCGCCATTGGCCCGGTGCAGCAGGTTGAGATTGAAGGCGGCCGTGACCCCGGCCGCATCGTCGTAGGCGGCGAGCAGCCGGCGCACGTCCTTCCTGAGGTCGGCGCCGATGATCAGACGGCCGCCATCGCCGAGGATGCGACGCATGTTGGCGAGCAGCTCCACCGCCTCGCCCTCGGTGAGGTTGCCGATGGTCGAGCCGGGGAAAAATCCGAGGCGCGGGCGCGCGGCGATGTCGGGCGCCAACGTCAGCGGGCGTGAAAAGTCGCCCTGCACCGGCAGCACCGTCAAATTCGGGAACCGCGTCGCGATGCGCGCCTTCGCCTCGTGCAGCGCCGCGCCGCTGATGTCGATCGGCACATAGGCGTGGAGGTCGTGCATTTGCGCGAGCAGCAGCTCGGTCTTGGTGCTCGAGCCCGAGCCGAACTCGATCAGCACCGTGCCCGCCTCCGCCAGCGCCGCCATGTCGGCAGCACGCAGGCGCAAGATCTCCGTCTCGGTGCGCGTCGGATAATATTCGGGCAGCTCGGTGATGCGCTCGAACAGCGCGCTGCCCGCCGCATCGTAGAAGAAGCGGCATGGGATCGACTTCTGCCGCGCCGACAGACCGGCGATCAGCGCCTCGGCGAATTCCCCGCGCGCCTCCGACGCGACATCCCCGCGCGTCTCCGGCGCGACTTCGCAGGCCTCGGCGAGTGCGCTGAGGCGGAGCTCCAGGTTCATGGGTTGTCCTCGGCGAGGCGCAGGCCGGTGAACTGCCAACGCTGATGCGGGAAGAAGAAGTTGCGGTAGGTGGCGCGGATGTGCCCGGGTGGGGTGGCGCACGAGCCGCCGCGCAGCACGTTCTGGCTGACCATGAACTTGCCGTTGTACTCGCCGACGGCGCCGGGCGCGGGGCGATAGCCCGGGTAAGGCAGATAGGCGCTCGCGGTCCACTCCCACACGTCGCCGAACATCTGCGCAAGACGGCCGTCGCTCGTGGTCGGCGCCGGACGCGGACGCAGGGCATTGGTGGTGAGATCGTTGCCGGCGAGCGAATAGCCGACGCTCGCAGCCTCCCATTCGAACTCGGTGGGAAGCCGCTTGCCGGCCCAGTGCGCGTAGGCATTTGCCTCGTAGTAGCTGATGTGCGTGACGGGTGCGCGCGGATCGACCGGCAGCAGGCCTTCGAGCGTCATCTGCTGCCAGACGCCGTCGCGCTCCTCCCAGTAGCCCGGCGCGTTCCAGCCCTGCGCCTTCACCGTCGCCCAGCCGTCGGCGAGCCAGAGAAGCGGCTCGCGATAGCCGCCGGCCTCAATGAAGGCGAGCCATTCGCCGTTGGTGACACAGCGGTTGGCGAGGCGATAGGGGTAGAGCAGCACCTCGTGGCGCGGGCCTTCGTTGTCGTACGAAAAGCCGGTGCCGTCGTAGCCGATGGCGTGGATGCCGCCGTCAAAGGCGATGAACTGCGCCTCGGCTGCCGCCTCGACGGGCTCGGGCTTTGGCAGCGGCTTGCGATACGCGGGGCGCAGGGGATTGGCGGCGAACAGGCTGAGGATGTCGGTCAGCAACAGCTCCTGATGCTGCTGCTCGTGATTGATGCCGAGCGCGATCAGGTCGGCGAGGGCATCGTGCCCCTCATCGACGAAGCCCTGCGTGAACAGCCGCGCGAGCGCCGCATCGACGTGCGCGCGATAATCGCGCACCTCTCCCGCCGACGGCCGCGTCAGCAGCCCGCGCTGGCCGCGCGGCTGCCGCTCGCCTTTGCTCTCGTAGTAGGAGTTGAAGCAGTACTCGAAGTCGGCCGAGAACTGGCGGTAGTCCGGCAGGTTCGGCCTGAGGATGAAGGACTCGTAGAACCAGGTCGTATGCGCCAGATGCCACTTGGTCGGGCTGGCATCGTCCATCGGCTGCACGGTCTGGTCTTCGTCGCTCAGCGGTGCGGCCAGCGTCAGCGACAGCTGGCGACTTGATCGCAAGCGGTCGTGAAGATCGGGAACGCGCAGCTTGGCTTCGGGATGGGCGGTCGCTTCGACCGGACGCGTTGAGAGCACGAGAGCCTCTGGCTGTGAGGGGCGAGAATTGATCGCCGGACAGGTGGCCAAATCCCTAGGTACGGACCGAAATAACCCACACGGCGATAACGATCTGTTGAGCCTCTAGGTTCGCCGCACTGCGGAAATAGTTACGCCGATGGCCGGTCGCCAGGGCTTGCGACAGTCGCGCCCGGCCATGTCGATCCATTTGCTGCAACTGCGGATACGCTATCCTTCAGCCTCATCCGCCTAGGCTTTTTCCATTCGGGGGCCATGGCTGCCCGCTGTGGATGGAGGGTGAGGGCATGTCGCGTCGTGAGCTGGACGTGGGGTCGTTCGTGCATTTCACCGGGTTCGCAACCGGTTACGCGGCTCCCGAGGCTTCCTATCGTATCGAGCAGCTTCTGAAGCTGGGGGACGGCGCCACGCTCTACAAGATCAGCAACGACGCCGAGCCGTTCGACCGCGTCGTCGCCGAGCGCGATCTCGCCCAATCCTGACCATCCATCTGACAGGGAGCACTTGCATGCGCCTGCTGCCCGTTCTCGCCGCCCTGCTGGCTTTCGTCTCACTGGCACGCGCCGAGACGCCGACCGTCGAGTTCGGCGGCGAGCAGTACACGCTCAATTTCGAAGACCAGGCAGTGCTACCCGACGGGCGACCCGGCGAGGGCCTTGCCGAGTTCACGCTTGCCGGCGAGACGGTGGAGGACTGGTCGAAGCTCTTCGCCTATCACGCCTATCCGGAGATGGGCGATGATCCGGTCGCCGCCGTTAAGGTGCTCGGCAAGATCGTGAAGGAGACCAACAAGGACGCCAACTTCGCGATCATCGAGAACGAGACGACGGGCGAAGCCATCATCGACTTCCTCACCTGGGCGCCCGAGAGCGACGTCATGGAGTTCAACGTCTTCAAGTACGCGCGCGCCGCCAACGGCAAGGGGCTCGTTGCCATGCAGTACGCCCAGCACATCAAGCTCGGCGATCTCGACGTCGAAGGCATGCGGGCCCTGCGGACGCGGTCGGTCGACGACATGGCCGCAACGGACATTGCGCAGGCGCAGAACTATTTTGCCCACAAACAGGGAAAATCGGCATCCAATGCAGCGGAGGACGGGGAGCCCGCCCTTGCACGCGCTGGTGGTGACAACTGAAAAGCGCTAGATTCCACCTCCCGTGGTGAGGGAGAATTCGGCATGCGCATAGCTTTGCTGCTGCTCGCGGTTATGGGCGCCACAGCGACCCCGCTGCCGGCCCTTGCGAGAATTCAGCCCGACGTCGTCTGCTGGGAAACCGACTTGGAGTTCCCCATCGCCTGCGACGAGGACGGCGACTGACCTCGGCGTCGCATCACTTGCACACCGTGCCCAGGCCGTCCGGCCCGCGGCGCGCCAGATCGACGTGGAAGTGATCGTGGTGGTTGGCGTCGTAGTCGGGGCTGAGCACGGTCGTGAAATGTTGGCAGGCACCGTCGTGCACCGCGCGCAAGAATGCGCGATCACGGTAGTCCCCGCGCCACCCCTTCTTCACTGAGATGCTTCGCCCGTCGGCGAGGATGAATGCCGAGACGTCGAGCGCATTGGCGTGCCCGTGCTCTGAAAGGTGGGCGCCGAACACGTTATTCATGGGCCGGCAGGAATAGGATGCGGCGATCTTCAGCTCGGCCAGCGGGATGCCGTAGACGCGCCGTGCGGCCGGCTCGATCACGGTGGCGACCCAGCGGTTGACCTGCGGGATCATGGGGCAGCGGAGCAGCGCCGCCGGCCGCAGGCTGACGCGGCCACCGTCGGCGGCGGCCAGCTCGAACGGCTGCTCGGCACCGCACACGCTCGGGCCGCCCAGCGACAGCTTGGTCTTGATGAAGGGGCTCGCCTGCACGGCGCCGGAGGCGAGGCAGGCCCGCTCCTCGGTCGCCCGCCAGGGCTCTTCCTTGGCCACGAAGTATTGCCCGCTGCCGCCGCATGCAGACAGCAGCAGGGTGCAAAAGATGCCAAGAACTACGCAGAAACGGACGGATGGCATGGGTGGACGCTAACCGCGGTAACCCTAACGGATGATGAATCTGCCATCTTTCCCGGGCGCATAGAGAGCAGCCCATTCCGGCGCATTTGCGATTCGATTGCGGCGCGCAACAGTCATCCGGTGGCCGAACGACGGCAGGCAGCAAGTTATCCACAGCCGGAATGACGCGGTCGCCAGGCCGTGTGCAGACCTGTCACAGTTAACTTGCTAAGTGTTGGGTGTCTGGAGGTAATCCAGGCCCTCAGGCAGCGGCCAGTTCGTAATGCGTATGCGCTGCATCTCCTGGGAGTGTACTGCGTCTTGGCCCCGGCATTGGTCGGCCGCCGATCTCTTGGCAACCCCGCGTTTGTCTTTTGAGATCCTGGCGGCGGACTGCCGGGGCCTCGTATTTTGACATGCGCTTCAGCGCCTTAGCGCTGCGCGGCGAGAAAGCCCAGCACCGCCTCCTTGAAGCCCTTGTCGCCGACCGCCTTCATGTGATCGCGGCCGGCGAGCTCGATGCCGCGCGCGCCGGGTATCAGCGCGGCCAGCTCCGCGGCCGAGCCGCCGATGACGTCCTGTTCGCCGACGACGACCAGCACCGGGCAGCGCAGCGCCGCCGAGCGCCTCGGCGCGTGATCGGCGCGCGGGCCGAGCGGATGCAGGCGGCGAGCGCCTTGAGGTCGCTCTTCGTCTGCTCGGCGAAAGCGCGGAAGGTGCGCGCCGTCGAATTCGTCACCTCGTCGATGCTGGCCGCTTCCAGCGCTCGCGCGACCGGGCCTGTGCCGGCAACGCCGCGCACCATGTTGAGCCCGAGGCCGCCGAACACGAGGCTGCGTACGCGGGTTGGATGCTGCAATGGCGAGGAACGCCGCGATGCGCGCGCCCATCGAGTAGCCGATGACGTGCGCGCGCTCGATGCCCAGGTGGTCGAGCAGCCGGCGCGCGTCCTCCGCCATGATCGGTGCGCCGTAGTCCTCGAGGTTGTAGAGCTTCTCGCTCTGTCCGTGGCCGCGATTGTCGTAGGCGATGACGCGGTAGCCGGCGCCGGTCAGCGTCTTCACCCACCCGGTGTCGACCCAGTTGGTGGCCACGTTGGAGGCGAAGCCGTGAATGAGCAGCACGGCATCGGCGTTGTTGCCGGGGCTCTCGTCGAGGTAGGCGATCTCGACGCCGTCGGAGTTGAATTTGTGCACTCTGCAAGCCTCCGCAGCGCGCGGCTGAGCCGCGTGAACCCCTATCATTTGCGGCCCGGCGCGGCTATGGTCGAGGCCGCATTGGCCAGAGACTTCGGCCATAAACTGCAGGGCAATTCAATGGCCTCCAGCCCCGTTCCCCACCTCGCCAACGATCTGGGCGTCGAGAAGATCTTCATCGGCGTGCGCGAGCTGAAATGCATGGGGGCCCGGCCGCCGTTCGACCATCCGCACGTCTACCTCGACATGGGCGACGACGGTCAGATCCTCTGCCCCTACTGCTCGACGCTCTACATCTTCGACCCGCGCCTCGCGGCCGACGAGAGCGACCCGCCTTCCTGCCTCGTCAGCCTCGTCGAGGACGCTGCCTAGGCTTAACGCTCTTCGCAGGGCGAGCGCGTCGCGGCCCAGCCGCCGTAGTATTCCATGACCGTGCTACAGCTCGATCCGCAGGCCAACGAGAACGCCGAAGCGGCGCTGGCGCGTGCACGCCAAGGCCCTCCCGGACCGGTGCTCATCGCCGGCGGCGGCATCGGCGGCCTCGCCACGGCGCTGGCGCTGGCGCGCCACGGCATCGCCTCGCACGTGCTGGAGCGCCGCCCGGCTTTTCACGAGGACGGCGCCGGCATCCAGATCGGTCCCAACGGCACGCGCATCCTGCGCCGGCTCGGCGTCGCCGATGCGCTGCGCCCGCACGTCGGCGTCCCCGAGGCGCTGCGCGTGCGCGACGGGCGTACCGGCGCGGAGCTGGCGCGGCTGCCGCTCGGCCGCTGGATCGCCATGCGCCACGGCGCCCCGTATTGGGTCGCGCATCGCAAGGATCTGCACGCGCGCGCTGCTGCAGGCCGCGCGTGCCGAGCCGCTCATCGCACTGTCGATGGGCTTCGATGCCTCCGAGGTCGCCAGCGATGCGGCCCACGTCGCCGTCGCCGCCGAGAACGGCCAGGCATGGTCCGGCAAAGCACTCATTGCCGCCGACGGCATCTGGTCGCCGCTGCGCAAGCTGCTGTTCGACGCCGTGGCACCGAAGTTCTGCGGCAAGAGCGCCGCACGCAGTGTCGTTCCGCTCGACGAGCTACCCGAGGATTTCCACCGGCCGGAGACGACCATCTGGCTGTTCCGGAATGCGCACGTCGTGCACTACCCGGTGTCCGGCGGCGAGGAGCTTGCCGTCGTCGTCGTGCTCGATGACCGGCACGACAGTGGCGACTGGAGCGCGCCCGTGCCGCCGTCGTGGGTTCAGCAGAAGATGCCCGAGTGTGCCGAGCCGCTGCAGGCGCTCATTCTGCAGGCGCGCGCCTGGAAGCAGTGGGCGCTGCATACGCTGCCCGTTCCGCGCCACTGGACGCGCGGGCCGATCGCGCTGCTCGGCGACGCGGCGCATCCCGTGCTGCCGTTCCTGGCGCAAGGCGGCGTCATGGCGCTGGAGGATGCGGTGGTGGTGGCCGACGCGCTGCACCGTTTCACCGACGTTACGGCTGCGCTCAAGTGGTATCAGCAGCGGCGGCGGCCGCGCGCCATGCGCGTTGCCCGTGCCTCGCGCCGCAACGGCCGCATCTATCACCTGTGGGGACCGCAGGCGGCGGCGCGCAATTTGGTGCTGCGCAACGTGCCGCCGCAGCGCCTGATGGCGCGCTACGACTGGCTCTACGGCTGGCGCTGCGATTAGCGCCACTCGCAGCCACTGATCCCCTCTCCCCGTGGGGGAGAGGGTTAGGGTGAGCGGGGTACGACGCGAGCAAGCGAACCTCCCCCCTCACCCGCTCACGCATGCCAGCATGCGCGAGCGACCTCTCCCCAGCGGGGAGAGGTGGAGGGCAACCGCTTGCTCGCAACACGACCACACCTTACGGAGGCGTGCCCGTCGCACGCTCAGCGGACGAGACGCTCGACAGCGATGCGCATGAAGTTGTCGTAGAGCCGGCGCGAGTTGCCGAGCAGCTCGGCAAAACCATCGCTGACGCGCGAGCGCAGCTTGGTGCTGAAACCGGGCGGATGCAGCTGCCGCAGCTTCTCCGATCCCGGCGGCCCCGACGACCAATCGACGATCGACTGGTCGG
Source organism: uncultured Alphaproteobacteria bacterium (assembly GCA_963831175.1). Classification (GTDB taxonomy): domain Bacteria; phylum Pseudomonadota; class Alphaproteobacteria; order Rhizobiales; family Hyphomicrobiaceae; genus Hyphomicrobium_A. The sequence continues at coordinate 202,560 of CAWHOZ010000022.1, forward strand.
TGGCCTCGACGTGATATTGCAGACCGAACGCCGACGACCCGACGGCGAACGCGGCTATCGGGCAGTCGCTCGTCGAAGCCAGCACCACGCCGCCGTGCGGTAGCGCCTTCACCTCGGCGCCATGCCATTGCACGCCGCGCTTCGTCTCACCGAAGCCCGCAAAAAGCAGGTGCTCACGCCCTGCATCGCTCAGCGCAATATCGAGCAGGTTGATCTCGCCGACCGCCGCGGGCCCGACTTCGCCGCCCAAGCGCGTCGGCCAGCAATTGATGCCCGAGACAGACGCCGAGGAACGGCTTGTCGTGCTCGGCGACCCAGGCGCGGATCGCCGCCTTTTCATCCTTCAGCCAGGGGAACTGATCCTCCTGCCAGACGTCCATCGGACCGCCCATGACCATGAGGATGTCGAAGCGATCGAGATCGGGAATGGCATCGCCGCGGTCGAGCTGGATGATCGTCGGCGTGATGCCGTCGGCGGCGAGGTGGCCGGCGAGCGTTCCGGGATGACAGTTGGCGGCATGCTGGAAGATGACGACGCGTGGAAGCATCGAGGTCCCGTGGAAACGTAATTTCCCTCGGGGAAACAGATATTCCCGCGCTTTTGCGTTTGCAAGCGCTCGTTCAGTTTACGGACGACAACTCAGGGAGTTCGCGCGAGTAGCTGATCACCGACAGGAAACGGATCGGCAGCTTCACCAGCTCCTCGGGTCCGTGCGGCGCGTCGGCGTCGAAAAACAGGCTGTCGCCGGGCTTCATCGGATAGAGCTTGTCGGCGTGGCGGTACACGACTTCGCCCTCGAGGATGAAGATCAGTTCGTGCCCGCCGTGCTGGAACAGCGGGAACACCTCGGACTCTTCCGTCAGCGTGATCAGGTAGGGCTCGACGACGACGCTGCCCGACAGGCCGCCGGTGTGTCCGAGCAGTTGATACTGATGCCCGGCGCGCGTGCCCCGGCGCTCGATGAGGAGGCCTTGGCCGGCCGACACGAAAACGGCATCGCGCCGCTCCTCGAAGCGGCGGAACAGCGACGTCACCGGAACGCCGAGCGCTTTCGACAGTCGTTGCAGCGTGGTCAGCGATGCCGAGGTCACGCCGTTCTCGATCTTCGACAGCATCCCGAGCGACAGATCGGCGGCGCGCGCCAGATCCGACGCCGTGATGCCCAGCTTGTTGCGGAACCCGCGCACCTCGCGCCCGATGGCCACCTCGAGCATGTTGTCACGCGCGCCCTGCAGCGCGTGCGGATCCTGCTCGCCGGCCAGCGGCGGCTTTTGCGCGGTCGACGTGTCGGGAAACGCGCCCCGGACCCGGCTTTACGCTCGCGTCCGCGCCGCGCAACGGCTCGCTCGAGCGCATCCAGGGGGCTTTCGATGACCCGCGCTTTCGCCGGGCTTTTTCCGCGGGTCGTAGTCTTTTTCATCCGCCTTCGAGCTTCTGCAATGCCTTTAAGCCGACGATGCGCCCGCCGAACTCGTCGGCCGCATCGAGGAGACAATCGCAGAAGTATAAGGCGGCGGCACTGTCCACAAGCAAGTGGAAAACGGGGTTTGCCCCAATATCGGCCCGCACGAGGATGGCCGACATCTTGGCAATCGACGTTTGCGCGATGGCGAGATCGGCGAACTTGTCGTGGCGCAGATCGATGGCGCACAGCTTGGCGAACATCTCCGGCGTTGCCTCGCCGGCCACCGCCAGCCAGGCATGGCTGTCGCGGCGCGGCAGCGGATAGGTGCGCTCCTCGTCCTCGATGCGCCAGCTGGTTTCGAGTTGTGCAAGCCTCTCACCGTCGCCGGCAAGATTGGAGAGCAGGATGATCTCGCCCGGCGCCAGAACGAGGCATAGCCCGCCGTCCGGCTGGCGGAAGGCGCGATTGGGTGTCGGCTCCACGACGATGCCGCGGCTCTGCGCGGCGGCAATTGTTCCCCGGCCCTTGAAGCCAAGGCGCGGCAGCGGCGACAGATCGGCGATGCGCAATGCCGCCGGTGCGCAGCGGCGTCGCCGACGCTCTCGGCAACGGCGGCATCGCCCAGGTCGCGCCACGCGGCGCCCTCGGTCTCGAGCCGACGGCGTAGCGGAGAGCGGCGCAGGTAAGCGACGGGATCGGCCATGCTCACAATTCCTCGTCACATCTCTTGGCGCTTGTTTTCAGGATCGTAGAACGGCACCGCCACCGTCTCGGCCGCAACCATGCGCCCGCCATCGACGCGAATCTCGAACCGCTTGCCGGGCTCGGCGAGGTCGAGCGGCAAGTAGGCGAGGCCAACGACCTTGCCCAGCGTCGGCGAGCGCGTGACCGAGGTGACTCGCCCGGCGATATCGCCGTTGCGAATGACGAGATGGCACTCCTTGGGCGATGGCGCGGCCGCGTCGAGGAGCGCGAAGCCGGCGAGCTTTCGCGTCACGCCTTTCGCCATCTGCATGTCGATCGGCGCGCTTGCCGACGTAGAACGACTTCTTCTTGCCGAGCGCCCATTCCATGTTGGCCTCGGCCGGATGCGTCATGCCGTCGGTGTCCTGGCCGACAATGATGTGGCCCTTCTCCAGTCGCAGAATGCGCTGCGCCTCGACGCCGAACGGCACGATGCCGAACGGCTGCCCGGCCTCCATCAGTCGGTCCCACAGCGCTTCGCCGAGACCCGACGGGCAGTGGATCTCGTAGCCGAGCTCGCCGACAAAGCCGACGCGCAGGATGCGCACCGGAATGCCGGCGAGCTTGCCCACCCGCGCTGCCATATAGGGGAATGCCGCCGCCGAGAAATCGATGTCGCTGGCGAGCTTCTCGATCACCGCGCGCGCCTGCGGGCCAGCCAGGTTGATGCCTGCGTATGCCGCCGTCACGTTGGCGACGTCGACGTCCATCTTCCACTGCGAATTGAACCAGGTCATCTGCCGGTAGACCTGATCGACGGCGCCCGTCGTCGCCGTCACGTAGTAGTGGCGCTCATGCAGGCGCGCGGCGACGCCGTCGTCGATGACGACGCCCGTCTCATCGGTCATCAGCACGTAGCGCGCGCGGCCGATCTGCTGCTTTTCATAGGCCCACGTGTACATGCGTTCGATAAACGCCGCGGCATCAGGCCCGCGCACGTCGAGCCCACCCAGCGTCGACACGTCGATCATGCCGACGCCTTCGCGCACCGCGCGCACCTCGCGCTCGATGGCGCGCGTGGCATCGTCCTTGGCGCCGTAGTAGGCAGGCCGCATCCACAGACCGGCGCTCATCATCTGCGCGCCGCTCTCGACGTGCCGGTGATGCATGGCGGTGAGACGCACCGGCTCGAAGCCCCGCCCGGCCAGCGCCGCGAACTTCTCCGGCACCAGCGGCGGCCGGAACGTCGTCGTGCCGATGGATTCGATCGACTTGCCGGTCGCGCGGGCGACGATACGGATGGTGTTGAGGTTGGCGTGGCGGCCCTGGCTGGGACCGAGGCCGGCGGTCGAATACCGCTTCACCAGCTGAATGTCGTCGTAGCCGTCCTTCACCGTGTTGACGATGTCCTTCGACTGCAGGTCCTCGTCGAAGTCGATGAAGTCGTGCGAGCGCTTGTCGGTGAAGATCGGGTAGGGGTGATTGACGTGCGCGGCTGACGGATCGGCCACCGCCGACTCCCGCGGCGCGGACGGGCGCTCAAGCACGCGCGCCGCGGCGGCCTCTCCGGCGTGCCGGCTGTCGCCTATGACTGCCGCCTGCGACCACACGCCGGCGGCGGCACCGGCGAGCGAAATCCCGGCAGGCAGATCGGTTGCGCGATGCATGTTGATCGCCGGGTCGAAGACAACCTTGGCTCCGGCGTGACTGGCAAGGTTGAGCGAGGGCGAGAAGCCGACGCTCATCAGGACGAGGTCGCAGTCGATCCACTCGCGATCACTGCCCGTCTGGCCCTCGCCGGTGACGCGCGCCACGGCGACGGACGACACGCGCTTGCGGCCCTTGCTATCGACCAGCGTTGCTCCGGCGAGGATCCTGACGCCGCGCGCACGCACGGCCTCCGCGGCTGACGTTGTCGGCCGTAGCGTTGAGATCGACGATGGCGGCGACGGCAATTCCGGCGTCGAGCAGATCGAGCGCCGCCTCGTAGCCGAAGCGGTTGGCCGTGGCGATGACGGCGCGCGAGCCCGGCTTCACGCCGTAAAGCCGCATCAGGCGCTGCGCCGCGTCGGCGAACATGATGCCGGGGCGGTCGTTGTTGCGGAACACCAGCGGCTGATCGAAGGCGCCGGTGGCGATCACCGTCTCCTTGCTGCGGATCTTGTAGAAGCGGTTGCCGCGCACCGCCGACGCCCAGTTGTCGGCGAACATGCCGGTGATGGTCGTGTCGGTCATGATGCGCAAGTTGCGCGTTTCTCGCGCGCGCTGCACCAGGCTGGCGCGCCGCGCCACAACGGATGCGCGATCGCCGCCGTCGCGCCCGTAAAGCAGCGAGCCGCCGAGCTGCGCACCGTCATCGATCAAGAGCGTGTCGGCGCCGGCCTCCGCCGCCGCGATCGCCGCCTCGAGCCCCGCGGGACCGCCGCCGACCACGAGCACGTCGGCGAACAGGTAGGCCTTGTCGTAGTACTTGTGCGGCGCGCCCGGCTTCAGCGTGCCGAGGCCGGCCATGATGCGGATCGGCCGCTCGAACACGTGCTGCCACACCCCGCGCGGCCAGTAGAAGGTCTTGTAGTAGAAACCGACCGGCAGGAAGCGGCCGAACAGGCCCATCGCGGCGAAGAGATCGTGGTCGAGCGATCCGAACCGATTGATCGACTGCACGGCCATGCCGTCGGCGATGGCGTGCTGATCGGCGCGCACGTTCGGCTCGGCGCCGACCTGCACCATGGTGTTGGCGTCCTGGCCGGACATGGTGAGCACGCCGCGCGGGCGGTGATACTTGAACGAGCGCGACAACAACGTGCGCCCTTCCGCGTACAGCGCCGACGCGATCACGTCGCCTTCGAAACCGCTGTACAGCTTACCGTCGAAGCTGAACGATAGCGGCCGCTTGCGATCGATCAGCAGCCCATAATCCGTCCCTTCGAGACGGCCCGCACCTGCCCCCGCGCTCATACTCCGCTCCCGCCCCGGCGCGCAAAGTACGCGTCGACCGTCATCGTTTCGAGAACGTCGTCAGTGAGCGTGTTGCGGCGCGCGATGAACCAGGTGTTGGTCGGCGCGTGCAGCCACCATTCGTAGATCTCGCCGGCGACGTTGGCCTCGAGAAACAGGTACTCGGTCCATTGGTCGTCGCTCGCCGTGGCGGGATCGGGCATCGCCTTCACCTCGCCGCCCCACACGAACTCCGTGATGTTGCGCGGCCCGTTGATCGGGCACGTCAGAATTTTCATTGTCGTTGCCTGCCCCGATTAGTGACCGACGGCCGCTGCGCCCTTTTCGCCGACGAGATCGAACGTGCGGAAGCGATCGAGCGCGAACGGCTTCAACAGGTTCGGCTGCTTGTCGGTGGCGATGCATTCGGCCATGCGGGCGCCGCACACCGGCGTCGCCTTGAAGCCCCACGTGCCCCACCCGGCGTCGATGTAGTAGTTGTGCACCGGCGTCAGCCCCATCACCGGCGAGAAGTCGGGCGTCATGTCGGCCATGCCGGCCCACTGGCGCAACACTTTCAGCTCGCCCATGAACGGGAACAGCTCGAGCATGTGCGCCATCAGGCTTTCCTTGAAGTCGAGCGTCGAGCGCGAGGAGTAGAGCCCGTAGGGATCGGTGGCGCCGCCCATCACCATCTCGCCGCGCGCTGACTGCGAGATGTAGACGTGCAGCGAGCCCGACACGATGATCTGATCGAGGATCGGCTTCACCGGTTCCGACACGCAGGCCTGCAGCGGAATGGTGCGGATCGGCAAAAGGAAGCCCGCCATGCGCGCCACTTCGGCTCGATGAGCCGGCCACCGCCTGCACGATCTTGCCGGCGCGGATGACGCCGCGGTTGGTCTCGACGCCGACGGCGCGGCCATTTTCGACGAGGATCTTGTTGACGCCCGTCTGCGTGTGCACCTCGACGCCGCGTTTGATGGCTTCCTTGGCGTAGCCCCACGCTACCGCGTCGTGGCGCGCGATGGCGCCGGGCGGATGGTAGAGCGCGCCGAGGATCGGGTAGCGCACGTCGTCGGCGATGTTGATGGTCGGGCACAGCCGCTTGACCTCGTGGGGGTCGATGACCTCGGAGTTGACGCCCATATGCTTGTTGACCTCGGCGCGCCAGCGCGCCGTGCGCAGCGCGGCGTCCGTGTGGGCGAGCGTAAAGTGGCCGCGCTCCGAATACATCACGTTGATGTCGAGCTCGTTCGATAGCCCGCGGAACAGCTCGACGGACTCTTTGTAGAACTCGACGCCCTCGGGCGTCAGGTAGTTGGCGCGGATGATAGTCGTGTTGCGCGCCGTGTTGCCGCCGGCGAGCCATCCCTTGTCGAGCACGCACACGTTCTTGATGCCGTGTCGCGCGGCGAGATAGTAGGCGATGGCGAGGCCATGGCCGCCGGCGCCGATGACGATCACGTCATACGTGGACTTGAGCTCGCGGCTCCAGCGGAAGTGCGGATCGTCCGGGTGCTCTTTGGCGAGCGCGTACTTCAGGAGGGCGAAAGGCATGGAGGTCGCCGCGGTATCAGGAAAGCCGGTCAGGCGTTATGACCCCATGCTTCCTAGTGTGCAAGAATATTTCCGAGCGTTCAAGTTGGCTGACTGGTGCAAAAGCCCGTGCAGTGCCTGTCTTTTGCGCACTTGTGACGTCTTGACACCAGCGGCAACAAGTCGCAAGCTTTTCCGCTGATCAAAGGGAGTTGCCTGTCAGGCAACCGCCGTCGGGGGTTGGGGGGTGAGGTTATGGAAGGCAATCTCAATGCACTGACGACAATTTTCACCGAGTTCTACTACTGGGTGACGATCGTCTTCATGTTTCTGATCCACGTCGGCTTCTGCACCTATGAGGTGGGCGTAAGTCGCCGCCGCAACCACGCCAAGACGCTGATGAAGAACGCCATGGCGATCCCCCTGGTCACCATCACGTTCTACTTCTTCGGCTGGTGGATCTACTTCTACTTCACCAACGGGTTCGGCTTCTACGACTTCGTCGCCGATCCCCTCGCCTACGATCCCAACAAGGTCGCCGCGCCGTGGAGCCCGTTGATGGCGACCCACGGTGTCGGAGCAAATGCGACCGACGCGCTCTACGGAATAACGGCCGACGGCGCCTCCGGAGCTGGAATCTGGAGCCACTTGAACGGCGTGTTCTGGGGGGCCTTCCTCCTATTCTCGATCACCACTGCGTCGATTGTTTCCGGCTCCATCATCGAGCGCGTGCGCTCGGGGGCGTTCTGGATCATCGGCATCATCGTCGGCTCGGTCACATGGATCCTCGCCGCGTCGTGGGGCTGGAGCGCCACGGGGTGGATGGTCAAGCTGCTTGGCTATCACGATGCCTATGCATCAGGGGTCGTCCACGCCGTCGCCGGCGGCTCCGCGCTCGCCGTCCTGATCGTGCTCGGGCCGCGAATCGGCAAGTTCCGGGCGGATGGAACGCCGCGGGATATCCCGGCGCACTATCCATGGCTGGTGACCATCGGGCTGTTCCTCATCTACACGGGCTTCTGGGGCTTCTACGCCGCCTGCAACATCCCGATCATCAGCCCCGCAACCATCGCCGGTCAGATCACGGGTGACACTTGGACGGCGACGAACATCTACCTCGCCCCGACGACACTGTCGGCCATCACGTTCAACTTCTTGATGTCGTTGTCCGGCGGAATGCTGGCCGGCTACTTCATCTCCAAGGGCGATCCCTTCTGGACGTTCTCTTGCGGTCTCGCGGGCGTCATCTCGGCCTCCGCCGGCAACGATCTCTACCACCCGATCCAAGCCATGTTTGTCGGCGCTTTCGTTCCGATGGTCGCCTACAAGATGCACTACTGGGTCGAGAGAACCTTCAAGATCGACGATGCCGTGGGCGCGGTTGCCGTGCACGGCTATTGCGGGTTCCTCGGCGTGGTCGTGGCCGGGTTCATATTGGCGGGCGCGCCGAGTTCGCCTTACGCGGGCTACGCAGCCATCTCGCCGATCGGAAACACGATTGGCGCGCTCATTTGCTTCTTCGGCTTCGGTTTCTTCCCGATCCTGATTGTATCGCTGATCTTGAAGGCGCTCGGGCTGCTGCGCGTGCCACGTGAAGCGGAGATACTCGGCCTCGATTTCGCCGGCGAGGAAGCCTACGAGGCGGCCATCGCCGAGGTTCAGGAAGCCGAACGCGGGGCGCTCGCAGCGCTCCCCGCTCGCTGAGGGAGGGAGCATCATGTCGACCATTGGACTCGAGAACTGGGCTGTAGACCTCAAGACCGTCGGCGCCTTCTACCCCTTCCAGGGATGGGAAGTGCCGATGGTGATTGCCGCCGTCGCCTTTTGGATCGTGTGGCACGTCTGGCAGATCAGCTTTGAGAGCCGGGAGCTGAGCAAGATGAGCAAGGGCCTCGATCCGGCCAAGGCAAAGACCGCGATCGACCGGTATTGACAGCAGGTCTGCAAGGGGCTGCGCGCGAACGTGCAGCCCCACTCTTGTCCCCGTAGGCTAGCTTTGTGATGCCTTCATCAACCGCGTCTCGTTCGCAAATGTAGATCGTTTGCGTCGGGGGGAGTTGAAGCATTGGCCGTCGAGACAGCCGTAGAGCCGTACTATCTCCTAGGCGTCCCGGTCGACTTCATACTGTTCGCGCTGACGCTGCTCGGTGTGGCGATCTTTAACGGCAAGGCGCTCCGCGTTGCCCTGCTGGGCCTCGCCGCCATCACGCTCTACAAGCTCTTTTTCGCGGGCTTCAAGTTCGGCACGGGCTTGGCGGGCCTCGGTGCGCACATGGCGCACGAGTGGGTGCTTCTCGCCAACCTCTTCCTCCTGCTCGTGGGCTTTGCGGTGCTCTCACGTCATTTCGAGACGAGCAACGTACCCGAGGCTATGCCTGCCATACTGCCCGACGACTGGAAGGGTGGATTCGCCCTGCTCGCTATCATCTGCGTTCTTTCGAGCGTCCTCGACAACATCGCCGCGGCACTCCTCGGCGGCACGATGGCCAAGCACGTTTTTAGAGGCAACGTACATATCGGCTACGTCGCAGCGATCGTCGCCGCCTCCAACGCCGGCGGAGCCGGCAGCGTCCTCGGCGACACGACGACGACGATGATGTGGATCGCCGGTGTCAGTCCACTCGCCGTCATCCACGCCTACGTCGCGAGTGCGGTGGCGCTTTTGATCTTCGGCATTCCCGCGGCGTTGAAGCAGCAACGCTTCTCGCCGATCGTGCGCGATCCGGCGCCGGGCACCCGGATCGAGTGGACGCGTCTTGTGATCGTGTTCGCCATCCTGATTACGGCCATTGCCGCCAATGTCGTTGCAAATCTCTATTACCCCGCATTGCTCGTGGAGATTCCAGTGATCGGGCTCGCCGTCTGGGCTGCGATCCTCCTGACCAGTCCCATCCGCAGACCCGACTGGGGGATCGTGCCGAGAGCGCTCTCCGGCGCGGTTTTTCTCCTGGCGCTGGTGACATGTGCTTCGATGATGCCAGTCGAGAAGCTGCCGCCTGCGTCGTGGCAAACTGCCTTTGGGTTGGGCTTCGTCTCCGCCGTATTCGACAACATTCCGCTCACGGCGCTGGCGCTCAAGCAGGGCGGATACGATTGGGGCGTTCTCGCGTTCTCAGTCGGCTTCGGTGGGTCGATGATCTGGTTCGGATCATCGGCCGGCGTCGCCATTGCAAACATGTTTCCCGAGGCCAAGTCGGCCGTCCGCTGGTTGCGGCACGGCTGGTTCGTGGCGATTGCCTACGTCATCGGCTTCCTCGTCATGCTGGCCGTGCTTGGTTGGAATGCCGATCCGGGACACAAGAAGCATGCAGCGCCTCTACGGTCTCCCGCGGCGATCTCAGTCACGGGCACGCTGGCAACCGCTTGACGTAGGCGTAGCCGCTGGTCGCCGCCCAAGCCTTCATCGGTCCCGTGGAATTCGCGCGCTCGCCGAAAATCTGGCCCCTGTCACGAACCCTCCAGATATCCTGGGAGGAAAAAAATATTCGCAATAGTTGAATCGCACCCATGCTCCTGCTACTGTTTTTCGGTAACATAACGAGTACGGAATCTGCAGCAATGTGCGGCATCGTCGGCCTGTTCATCAAGGACGCCAAACTCGAGCCAAGCCTGGGTGAGCTCACTTCAACCATGCTCTCGACCATGTGCGAGCGCGGGCCGGATTCGGCCGGCTTCGCCGTCTATGGCCCCTCCCACAAGGGTAAAGCCAAGATCACGCTGCAGTCGCCGCAGCCCGACCGCGATTTCGCCGGCCTCACGGCGGCGATCTCCAAGGCCATCGGCAGCGAGGTCAGCCTCGAGCGGAAATCGACGCACGGCGTGCTCACCGTGCCGGCCGACAAGTCGTCTGCCGCGCGCGACGCGCTGCGCACGGGGCACCCGGAGCTGCGCATCATGAGCTCGGGCGAGGTTATCGAGATCTACAAGGAGGTCGGCTACCCCACGCAGGTGGCGAGCCGCTTCGATCTCACCAAGATGCAGGGCTCGCACGCCATCGGCCATACCCGCATGGCGACCGAGTCGGCCGTCACCACCATGGGCGCGCATCCGTTCTCGACCGGTCCCGACCAGTGCCTCGTGCACAACGGCTCGCTATCGAACCACCACAATCTGCGCCGCGACCTGATCCACGACGGCATGACCTTCGAGACCGAAAACGATACCGAGGTCGCCGCCGCCTACATCACCTGGCGCATGAACCAGGGCATGAACCTCGGCGAGGCGCTGCAGAAGAGCCTCGATGATCTCGACGGCTTCTTCACGTTCGTCGTCGGCACCAAGAACGGCTTTGCGGTGCTGCGCGATCCGATCGCCTGCAAGCCCGCGGTCATGGCCGAGACCGATCAATACGTCGCCTTCGGCTCCGAATACCGCGCGCTCGCCGGCTTGCCCGGCGTCGATACCGCGCGCGTCTGGGAGCCCGAGCCAGCCACCGTCTACTTCTGGGAGCGGTGAGCGGAATGCGGACCGTCGATCTCGCCACCACCTCGCTGCGCGAGCTTAACCAGCTTCTGCACAAGCAGACCGCGGGCACCAACGAGACGCAGTGGGAAATCCTCAACCCCAAGGGCCAGCACGCCGTTGCCGTCGGCGTCGACGCCCCGCTCAACATCGAGGTGAAGGGGCCCGTCGGCTACTACTGCGCCGGCATGAACAAGCAGGCGACCATCGTCGTACACGGCTCAGCCGGTCCAGGCGCCGCCGAGAACATGATGTCGGGCAAGGTCGTCGTCAAAGGCGACGTCAGCCAGTACGCCGGCGCCACGGGCCGCGGCGGCATTCTGGTCGTCGAGGGCAACGCTTCCTCGCGCTGCGGCATCTCGATGAAGGGCATCGACATCGTCGTCAAAGGCAACATCGGCCACATGTCGGCGTTCATGGCGCAGACCGGCAATCTCGTCGTGCTCGGCGATGCGGGTGATGCGCTCGGCGACAGCATCTACGAAGCCAAGCTGTTCGTGCGCGGCAGCGTCAAGAGCCTCGGCGCCGACTGCATCGAAAAGGAAATGCGCGAGGAACACATCGAGGCGGTTGCCGGCCTCCTCGACAAGGCGGGCCTTAACGGCGTCAAGCCGAAGGAGTTCCGCCGCTACGGCTCGGCGCGCAAACTCTACACCTTCAACATCGACAACGCGGACGCCTACTGATGACGTACCACAACCCGCCGACGACCCCGCGCAAGTCCGCCGTCTTCGATGACTACACGCTCTCCGAAATCCGCCGTGCCGCGACCACCGGCATCTACGACATCCGCGGCGGCGGCGCCAAGCGCAAGGTCCCACACTTCGACGACCTGTTGTTCCTCGGCGCCTCCATGTCGCGCTACCCGCTCGAGGGCTACCGCGAAAAGTGCTCGACCACCGTCGTGCTCGGCACGCGCTACGCGAAGAAGCCGATCGAGCTGAAGATCCCCATTACCGTTGCCGGAATGAGCTTCGGCTCGCTGTCCGCCAACGCCAAGGAAGCGCTCGGCCGCGGGGCGACGCTGGCCGGCACGTCGACGACGACGGGCGACGGCGGCATGACGCCGGAAGAGCGCGGACAGTCGCAGACGCTGGTCTACCAGTACCTGCCTTCCCGCTACGGCATGAACCCCGACGACCTGCGCAAGGCCGACGCCATCGAGGTCGTCGTCGGTCAGGGCGCCAAGCCCGGCGGCGGCGGGATGCTGCTCGGTCAGAAGATCTCCGACCGCGTTGCCGAGATGCGCACCCTGCCGAAGGGCATCGACCAGCGCTCAGCCTGCCGTCACCCCGATTGGACGGGCCCCGACGACCTCGAGATCAAGATCATCGAGCTGCGCGAGATCACCGACTGGGAGAAGCCGATCTACATCAAGGTCGGCGGCGCGCGCCCCTACTACGATGTCGCCCTTGCCGTGAAGGCCGGCGCCGACGTCGTCGTCGTCGACGGCATGCAGGGCGGCACCGCGGCGACGCAGGAAGTGTTCATCGAGCACGTCGGCCAGCCGACCCTCGCCTGCATCCGCCCGGCCGTGCAGGCGCTGCAGGATCTCGGTATGCACCGCAAGGTGCAGCTCATCGTCTCCGGCGGCATCCGCAACGGCGCCGACGTCGCGAAAGCCCTGGCGCTCGGCGCCGACGCCGTGTCAGTCGGATCGGCGGCGCTCGTTGCCCTCGGCGACAACGACCCGGCGCTGGAAGTCGAATACCAGAAGCTAGGCACCACCGCCGGCGCCTACGACGACTGGCACGAGGGCCGCGACCCCGCCGGCATCACCACGCAGGATCCGCAGCTTTCGAGCCGCCTCGATCCGGTTCTGGCCGGCCGCCGCCTCGCCAACTACCTCAAAGTGATGACGCTCGAGGCGCAGACCATCGCGCGTGCCTGCGGCCACAATCACGTGCACAATCTCGAGCCCGAGGATCTCTGCGCGCTCACCATCGAGGCCGCCGCCATGGCGCGCGTGCCCCTCGCCGGTACGAGTTGGGTACCTGGACTGGGCAACCTTTGAGAACTAGGGCGGGCAGCTTTTGGGATTTTTTGCGAAGTTTCGGACGCCCGCGACGAGCGCCAACGTAACCACCACGGTTGGGAAAGCACCTATGGCACAGGACATCGCTTACAACGCGACTCAGGACCTCGCGCAGGTCGCGAAAGAGCGCGGCATCCGCTACTTCATGATTTCGTACACCGACTTGTTCGGTGGCCAGCGCGCCAAGCTGGTTCCGGCCGCGGCCATCGCCGACATGCAGAGGGACGGCGCGGGCTTTGCCGGCTTCGCCACGTGGCTCGACATGACGCCGGCGCATCCGGACCTGTTCGGCATGCCGGACCCCTCGGCCCTCATCCAGCTCCCCTGGAAGAAGGATGTCGCCTGGGTCGCCGCCGATTGCGTCATGGACGACAAGCACGTGGCGCAGGCTCCGCGCGTCGTTCTCAAGAACGTGCTCGCCAAAGCCCAGGCGCAGGGCCTTTACGTCAAGACCGGCGTCGAATGCGAATACTTCCTCACCAACGGCGACGGCACCGCCATCTCCGACGTCAAGGATAATGCGGTCAAGCCCTGCTACGATCAGCAGGCATTGATGCGCCGCTACGACGTCATCAGCGAGATTTGCGACTACATGCTGGAGCTGGGCTGGGGCCCGTACCAGAACGACCACGAGGACGCCAACGGCCAGTTCGAGATGAACTGGAACTTCGACGACGCGCTGGTCACCGCCGACCGCCACTCGTTCTTCAAGTTCATGGCCAAGTCGGTCGCCGAGAAGCACGGCCTGCGCGCGACGTTCATGCCCAAGCCCTTCCCCGGCCTCACCGGCAACGGCTGCCATGTGCATATCTCGGTGTGGGATAAGGCCGGCTCGACGAACATGTTCCTCGACGGCACCGACGAGATGGGCCTGTCGCAGCAGGGCTACAATTTCCTCGGCGGCATCATGCGCCACGCCGAGGCGCTCGCCGCCATCACCAACCCGACCGTCAACTCCTACAAGCGCATCAACGCGCCGCGCACGCTGTCGGGTGCCACCTGGTCGCCGAACACGGTGACGTGGACCGGCAACAACCGCACGCACATGGTGCGCGTGCCCGCTAAGGGCCGCTTCGAGCTGCGCCTGCCGGACGGCGCGGTGAACCCGTACCTTCTGCAAGCCGCCGTCATCGCCGCGGGTCTCAGCGGCATCGCCCACAAAGCGCACCCCGGTCGCCGCTACGACATCGACATGTACCAGCTCGGGCACACGGTGACCGACGCGCCAAAACTGCCGCTCAACCTGCTCGATGCGCTGCGCAATTTCGATAAGGATACCGAGCTGAAGGCCGCGCTCGGCAACGAGTTCGCCGACGCCTATCTGAAGCTCAAGCAGAACGAGTGGAATTCCTACGCGTCCCATTTCACGCAGTGGGAGCTCGACAACACGCTCGACGTCTGAGCGGCGCGGAGCTTCACTCTGCGGGCCGCAGCATCCAGCTCACGCACAGCCAGCCATCCAGGGCGAGGCGCAAGCGAAGCCAATGAGCTTCCGGGAGAGGGGTTACGCCCTGTCTGATCAGACTTGCAGCCGTCCATCCCCTCACCCGGCTGGCGCGCTTCGCGCGTCCAGCCGACCTATGCAATGGGAGCTTCCGGGTGAGGGCTACGCGCTATTACGTCGGCCAATGCGCGCGCAAAAAAATCGCGGAAGGACGTCGGTCCACGGGAGCAGCTCGACGTCCTTCCGCAAGTGCGCGGCAAGTGGACGTTAGCCACTCGCTTCTCGGCACATATAGGGAAGATTTCCCGACAAGGTCATCGTGTCGCAAGTGCCCAAGCCGCTTGCGACGGCGAGCTACTTCATCTCCATGGAGACGCGGATCAGGTCCGCGGTGCGCTCGACGCCCAGCTTGCTCTTGATGATGCTGCAGGTGTTGGCGACCGTCTTGTAGGCGACGCCGATCGTCTGCGCGATCTCGGTGAGGCTATTTCCCTCGCCGAGCAAGCGCAGGATCTCGATCTCGCGCATGGTGAGCTGCTGCAGCGGATCCTCGGCGGAAAGCTGCGTGAAGGCCAGCTCGCCGGCGATCTCGCGCTCCACGTAGCGGCCGCCCTCGGCCACCTTCTTGACCGCCGTGACGAGCTCGTCGGCGCCGGCGCTCTTGCTCACGTAGCCGCGGGCACCGAGGCGCAGCGCGCGGGCGGCATAGATCGGCTCGGCGTGCATGCTGAACACCACGACCCGCACTTTCTCGTCCTCGCTGAGCAGCCGCCGCAGCAGCTCGAGCCCGCCGATGCCCGTGAGGTTGAGGTCGAGCAGCACCAGCTCCGGCCGTATATCGCGGAACATGGCCAGCGCCTCTTCGCCGGTCGAGGCTTCGTGCAGCTCCGCGCCGCTCATACCCGACAACAGGCGGCGAACACCTTCGCGAACCACAATGTGATCGTCGACCAGCAGTATCTTCATTGCAGCGTTGCCTCGTGGGTTTCGTACGTGCGATTGGGTGCATAGGCGCCGCGCGCCGGTAGACGCGCCGATACGACCACACCGGCGCCGTCGGGGCGGTTGGCGACGTCAAGGCTGCCGCCCAGCGTGCCAACCCGTTCTTGCATTCCGACGATGCCGAAACCTCCGGCACGTCCTTCTGGCTTGAGCCCGCCGCCGTCATCCGTAACGCGAATGTCGATCGACAGGTCGGCGTTGGCCTTGACCTCGATGCTGATGAGCGTCGGTTTGCCGTGCCGCACGGCGTTGCTGAGACTCTCCTGGACGATGCGATAGATGGTCGCCGTCGAGCAGCTCGCCGAAACTCTCCTCGGGCACATCGACGCGAAAGTTGAGGTTTGCCCGGTGCGCGCGCCAGAAGGCGACGAGATTGTCGATGGCGTGCGCCAGACCAACGTCGAGCAAATTCGCCGATCGCAGGCGTCCGAGAATGTCGCGCACGTGGCGCTGCATGCGGCCGATGGCATCGCGAATGATGCCGACGCGGTGCGGGATCGCATCGAATTCGCCCGCTTTGGCGAGCTGCTCGATGGCCGCGGCGTCGACGTCCGCGGCAAACAGCAAGGGGCCGACCTCGTCGTGCAGATCGCGCGCCAGGTCAGCCCGCTCCTCGTCCTGCACGGTCGTCAGCTGCTCCTGCAGGCGCTTGTTCTGCGCCTCTGAGCGCGCCAGGCGCTCGACCATCTGGTTGAAGCCATGATAGAGCCGCACCAGCTCCAGCGGCCCCCGCTCTTGCACACGCTCGCGATAGTCGCCGTCGCCGACGCGCGCGAAGGCGGCGGTGAGGTTCTGCAGCGGACGAACGGTGCTGGCCAGCGTCCAGTAGATGAAGGCGAGTACAAGCGCGCAAAAGATCGTCAGCACGGTCAGCGTCAGCCAGACGTCGCTCCATACCTCGGCCACCTCGTTGGTGGGATCGCTCTGCAGCACGACCGTGCCGAATTTGTCGAACACGGCGGGCAGGTCCACCTCTACTTTCTTAGGGGGCGCAGCCAGCAACTTGACGAACCACGCCGGCGCTGGATCTTCCGCGCGGGCGACACTCGAGGCGCGCACGACTTTGCCGTCCGAGTCCGACCAAAGTGGCGCGCAAGTGCCGGTCACCTTCGAAATCGGCGACCAGCAGGGCGAGCCGGCGTGCCGGATCGGTCGACTCCTCCCAATCGTCGACGGCGTTGTGCGCGATGCGGCTGCCGACGGCCAGGGCCGCCTGCATCTCGGTCTCGATCTTCGCTACGGCATGCCAATAGGTGAACGTGCCGCCGGCGATCAAGCTCAGCAGCAACGTGGCTAGTATCGAGACAAGCAGGCGATTGCGTAGCGACACGCCGAATACCCCAGGGGGTCGAACTGGAACATTATAACAGTGGTACGCCGCCGCATAGTGCGGTCGGACCATCCAGTGCGTTAACGCCGCCCGAGGCGACCCGCAGCCGTTGTAGACGCGCCGGCCCGATGCTAGGCGGGGCGCAACGTTGAATGGCAGGGGCCGCGCCACGGTGACAAACAGCTCAAGTTGCAGCGTCGCCGTCATCGGGGGCGGCCCCGCCGGCCTGATGGCGGCCGAGGTGCTGGCCGCCGGCGGCGCCACGGTCACCGTCTACGACCGCATGCCGTCGCTCGGGCGCAAGCTGCTGCTCGCCGGCCGCGGCGGGCTCAACCTCACCCATAGCGAGGATATCGCGCGCTTTCTCGCCCGCTACGGCGCGGCGCGAGGAGCGTTTGCGTCCGGCGCTCGAAGCCTTGCCGCCGGAGGCCGTGCGCGCCTGGTGCGAAGGGCTCGGCCAGCCGACCTTCGTCGGCTCCAGCGGCCGCGTGTTTCCCGGTCGCCATGAAGGCGTCGCCGCTGCTGCGCGCCTGGCTTGCTCGCCTCGCGGCGGCCGGTGTCGAGTTCCGCACCCGCCGCCGCTGGCTCGGCTGGGACGATGACCGGGCGGCTGGTGTTCGCCGCTCCCGACAAGGAGGAGGCGGTCGCCGCCGACGCAACGGTGCTGGCGCTCGGCGGGGCAAGCTGGCCGCGCCTCGGCTCGACCGGCGATTGGGCTTCCGTTGCTCGCCGAGCGGGGCGTCGCCGTCGCGCCGCTGGCGCCCGGCCAACTGCGGCTTCCGTCGTCGATTGGTCGGATACGTTCCGCCGCCGCTTCGAGGGCCAGCCGCTAAAGCGCATCGCGCTGACGTTCGGCGCAAACGACCGTGCGCGGCGAAGCGCTGATCACCGCTGCAGGCATCGAAGGCGGTGCCGTCTATGCGCTTGCGGCAGCCTTGCGCGACGCCATCATGCTGGAGGGCTCCGGATTGCTGCACATCGACCTGCGCCCCGACGTGTCCCTCGCCGACCTCGCGGCGCGCCTCGCCAAACCGCGCGGCAAGCAATCGCTGTCGACGTTCCTGCGCAAGGCGGCAAGCCTCTCGCCCGTCGAGATCGGGCTGCTGCACGAGGCCGCGCATGCGCGCCTGGCAGAGATGACGCCGATGGCGCTGGCCGCGCTCGTGAAGGAGCGTCCCGCTACGTCTCACCGCCTCGGCGCCCATCGAGGCGGCGATCTCCACTGCCGGCGGCATCAAGTGGGAAGCGGTCGACGAGCACTTGATGCTGCGGAGCCGTCCCGGCGTGTTCGTCGCCGGCGAGATGCTCGACTGGGAAGCGCCGACCGGCGGCTACCTGTTGCAGGGCTGCCTCTCGACGGGCGCGCTGGCCGGCCGCGGCGCCCTGGAATGGCTCGCCAATGCCAGAAACAAGTCTGTCAAGGTTTGAGCGCTCAACCCCTCACCCGGCTGTCGCGCTTCGCGCCAGATCCAGGGCCGATCGAGTCTCATGCGGAGCATGGCTCCGCCATGACAGATCGCTTCCGGGTGCGGGGTTACAGCGCGAGGATTGAGGCTAGGCGCTCTCGATTTCCTCGCGCAGGATCTCCAGCTCCAGCCATTTCTCTTCGGCAGCAGCGAGCTCGCCCTGCACCGCCGCCAGACGCTCCGACTTTTCCGCGAAGGCCTTGGCGTCGCGCGCGTAAAGGCCGGGGTCGGCCAGTGCCTCGCCGAGCTTGCGCGCCTCGTCGTGCAGCTTCGCCATCTGCTTGGGCAGCGTCTCCAGCGCGTGCTTCTCCTTGAAGCTCAGGCGGCGCTTGGCCTTCGGCGCGGCCGAGGCTCGGCGGTCTTTGCCTCGTGCCGGCGCCGCCTTCGGCTTCGCCGTCCGCTTACCGGCGAGGTCGGTGCCCCGCTGCGCCAGCATCTCGCTATAGCCGCCGACGTACTCGGTCCATTTGGCCTCGCCCTCGGGCACGATCACCGCATGCACGACGCGATCGAGGAAGTCGCGGTCGTGGCTGATCAGAATGACCGTGCCGGGGTAGTCGCTCAGCATCTCCTCGAGCACATCCAGCGTTTCGAGGTCGAGGTCGTTGGTCGGCTCGTCGAGCACCAGCACGTTCGAAGGCTTGGCCAGCGCGCGCGCCAGCATCAGCCGCCCGCGCTCGCCGCCCGACAGCACGCGCAGCGGCGTGCGCGCTTGCTCCGGCGCGAACAGGAAATCCTTCATGTAGCCGACGACGTGCTTGTGCTTGCCGCCAACGGCGACCATGTCGCCGCGCCCGCCGGTCAGTGCCTCGGCCAGCGTCCAGTTCGGATTGAGGCTGTCGCGGTCCTGCTCCAGCGAGGCCATCTCGATGTTGGCGCCGAGCCGTACCTCGCCGCTGTCGGGCGGCTGCACGCCGGTGAGCAGGCTGACCAGCGTGGTCTTGCCGCTGCCGTTCGGTCCGACGATGCCGATGCGGTCGCCGCGCATGACGCGGCCCGAGAAATTGTCGACGATGCGGCGTTCGCCGAACGATTTGGAGATGCCCTTCGCCTCGATGACCAGCGTGCCCGACTTTTCCGCCTGCGCCGTCTCGATCACCGCCTTGCCGGTGGCGCGGCGATGCTCGCGCCGCGTCTGCCGCAGCGCGCGCAGCTCCGCCATGCGCCGCACGTTGCGCTTGCGCCGCGCCGTCACGCCGTAACGCACCCAGTGCTCCTCGCGCACGATCTTGCGGTCGAGCTTGTGCTGCTGAACCTCTTCCTCGGCCAGCTGCTCGTCGCGCCAGCCTTCGAACTGCCTTGAAGCCGACCTCGACGCGGCGCGCCTGCCCGCGATCGAGCCACACCGTCGAACGCGACAGCGTCTCGAGAAAGCGCCGGTCGTGGCTGATGAGCACGAGCGCCCCGCGCTGCGCCGCGAGGGTTGCTTCCAGCCATTCGATGGTCGGCATGTCGAGGTGGTTGGTCGGCTCGTCGAGCAGCAGGATGTCCGGCTGCGGCGCCAGCACCCGGGCGAGCGCGGCGCGGCGCGCTTCCCCGCCCGACAGCCGCTGCGGATCTTCATCGCCCGTGAGGCCGAGTTGCTGCAGCAGGTAGCGCGCCTGATGCGCGTCGTCGCTCGCCCCGAGGCCCGCTTCGACATACGACAGCGTCGTCGCATGCCCGGCGAAATCCGGCTCCTGCGGCAGGTAGCGCACGCTGGCCCCCGGCTGCACGAAGCGCTCGCCCGCGATCCGGCTCGATGAGCCCGGCAGCGATCTTCAGCAGCGTCGACTTGCCCGACCCGTTGCGGCCGACGAGGCACACGCGCTCGCCCGCCGACACCGACAGCTCGACGCCGTCGAGCAGCGGATGGCCACCGAAGGTGAGCGCGACATCGCTGAGCTGCAGAAGCGGAGGCGGCATGGCGGGTTCCGGACGAGCTTAGCGCTCAGCCCGCCTCGCCGATGATGTAGCGCGCCATGGCGCTGGCCTTGACGCCCTTCTCGCTGCGCGCCCAACCGCGCACCGAGACGCCGGCCGCGTGCACCGTCTCCGGATCGCCCGAAACCAGCGGATGCCACCATTGCGAGCCCGCGCCCCTCGGCGAGGCTGCGATAGGCGCACGTCTCCGGCAGCCAGAACAGGTTCGGTATCTCGTCGACCGTGATCGAGGTGCAGTCGCGCACGCGCTTCTTGCGGTTCGGGTAGTCGCGGCAGCGGCAGGAGTGCGTATCGAGCAGGCGGCAGCCGAGCCGCGTCAGGTAGACGTCGGCCGTGTCCTCGTCCTCGACCTTGATCAGGCAGCACTGCCCGCAACCATCGCACAGCAATTCCCACTCCTCGCGGGTCATCGCCGTGAGCGGCTTGGTCTCCCAGAACGGAAGCTCGTCGGCGGCGGGCTGCTGGTCGGTGAGGGTCATTCCGGCGACTTGTAGCACATCCGGCGCGGCCGTCACTTCCGGGCCAAAGCGCCCGTATTCCGGGCGAGCGCGGTATTGCGCAGCAGGAAATAGCAGACGAGCGCCGAGCAAACGGAAGGGATCGCGATGAAGATTACGTACGTCGGCACGGCTCGCGTAACAGACTCCGATTGTGAGTAAGCTTCCACCATGGAATTGGCGGTTAGCACGGCCGGATAGATCAGTGACGCGGCGGTACACGCCCACCACGTGATACGCCCGCCCCATGCGAAATAGGCAGCCAACGCCAGCCCGGCGAGCGCAGCGGAAGGTCCGCCGACGAGATAGGACAGCGGCACGGCCCACAGCAGCGACATGAAGAGGTTGGCGCCGAATTGCGGAGCCGGGTCGGCGAGCCCGGTCGCGAGCCACGGCACGACTTGCAACAATGCCATGATGATAACGCCTCCAATCGGCGGGCCCAGCACGACGGCGGCCAGGAACACCTTTGCCGCCTCGTTGATCGATCGCCTCGCCACGTGCTGCGTCCCCATCAGCCGGTGATCCGAAGTCGCCCAAGCTAGAATATCGCTGCGCCGCGGTCCCGCTCTATCCGCAGCAAAGCTTGCACTCGAGGCTGCGCGGGGCCATCTGCTCGCATCGAGATGCGGCATCGAAGCCGCACCGGATGGAGACCGCCATGCGTTTGATCGCCGCCTTCGTCGGCCTGCTTCTGCTGCTCGCCCCCGCCGCGGCCGAGGATCCCGACCTCATCTTCAAGAAGACGACTGTGTGGAAGCTCTTGGCGCCCGACCACAAGCTCGGCACTTACGCGATCGACGATCCCGAGGTCGAAGGCGTCACCTGCTACTTCACCGTGCCCGAGAAGGGCGGCTGGACCGGCTGGCTCGGCCTCGCCGAGGAGCTGTCGAATGCCTCGCTCGCCTGCCGCCAAGTCGGCCCGATCAAGTTCAAACGCAAGGTCGCTCAGGGCGAAGAGGCCTTCAGCCAGCGCCGTTCGCTGATCTTCAAGCGCATGCAGATCGTGCGCGGCTGCGACGCCAAGCGCAACGTGCTCGTGTACCTCATCTATACCGACAAGCTGATCGAGGGCAGCCCGGAGAACTCGACCTCCGCCGTGCCCATCAGCCCGTGGGGCGAGACCACTGCGCCCGTCAAATGCGCCGATTGGGTCTCCGGCTGACTCGACGCCACCGCACGCCCACCACTGCACCTCTCCCCGTCATGGCGGAGCCTGCTTCGCATGGACGGGGAGAGGGGACTAGGTTTGCGCGCCAACAAGCGACAACATATGGGAGAATACGCACGCCCTTTAGAGCCGAATCCGGACAAGTGGGCTGCCCGCCGTGTTTAGCGCCTAGAGGTGTGGAGGGTGATCCGGGTGGACCAATCGGAAGAGCGGAGCGAATGGCGCTTTGCCTGTCTCATCGTGTCGTCGCTGCTGTTCGGCGCCATGGCCGTCGCCGTGGTGCTCGGCGTCACGGATGACTTCGATGCCGCGACGCGCACGGGCATCAACCGCTGGGCCTCTCCCAACCTGACCTTGCTCGCCGAAGGCTTGACCTTCGTCGGTTCGGATGCCGTCCTTTTCACACTCGCCGCGCTGACCGCCGCCGGCCTGTGGATCGGCGGGCGCCCGCGCGCCGCGCTGATGCTCCTTCTAGTGATGGCGGCGGCGGCCATTCTCAACCATGTCGTGAAGCTCGCCTTCGCGCGGGCGCGCCCCGAGGCGTTCTTCGGTGACCTGCCCGACAGCTTCAGCTTCGCCAGCGGTCACGCGCTGTTTTCTGCCTGCTACTTCGGCGTCGTCGCCGGCCTTATCGCCGCGCACGTTGCTAAGGATTGGCAGCGTGTTGTTGTGTGGGTGCTCGCTTGCAGCATTATCGCCGGCATCGGATTGTCGCGCGTCTATCTCGGTGTGCACTACCTCACCGACGTGATTGCCGGCTTCGCACTTGCGGCTTTCATCGTGTGCATCGTGGGCAGCAACGTCGCAGAACAGCGCTGAAATCGGTGCAGCGCGGCTTGCGCTAGCGCCCTTTGCTTCGCTTTGCCTCTAGAGCGGCCTCAGCATCGGCCAGCGTCGTTACGTTGCCCTCGATGCTCTGCATCGCGTCGACGTCGAGCGAGGTCAGCCGCTGGCGCCGACCGAGGATCTTTCCCGTCGACGCTGAAACCTTCTCCAGCGACTTGCCCGATAACGCAAAGTGCCGTTCGAGGTCGGCGACGCGCTCGACGAGCTGCGCGACATCGCCGAGCAGCAGCGTGACCTCGCGCTGAATGACGTCGGCGTGGTCGCGCATCTTGGCGTCCTTGAGCAGCGCCAGCACCGTCTGCACGGCCAGCATCAAGGTGTTCGGCGCGACGATCATGACGCGCGCGCGATGCGCCGCCTGCACGAGATCGGGAAACTTCTCGAACAGGTCGCCGCAGATCGATTCCGACGGCACGAACATCAGCGCCGTGTCCTGCGTCTCGCCAGGGATGAGGTATTTCTCGGCGATCGCCGCCACGTGGCGCCCGACCGCCTCGCGGATCGCCGCGCACGCGGCTTTGGTCTCCTCGGGCGTGTGCGCGGCACGCAGCGCCTCGAAACCCTCGAGCGGAAACTTGGAATCGATGACGAGTGCCGCATGTGCGTTCGGCAGCCGGATCACGCAATCGGGCCGCTTGCCGTTCGACAGGGTCGGCTGAAAATCGTAGGCGCCCGCGGGCAGCGCATCGCGCACGATGGTTTCCATGCGCATCTGCCCGAAGGCGCCGCGCGCCTGCTTGTTGGCGAGCACGCCGTGCAAGGAACCTACCTCGTTCGACAGCTCCGACAGGCTACGGTTCGCCTCGTCGATCAGCGCCAGCCGTTCGTTCAGCGTCGACAGGCTTTCCGACGTACGCCGTCCCGCCTCGCTCAGGTTGTCGCCGAGGCGAGCCGCATTGGTATCGAGCGTCTGCGAAAGGTGATGCGCCAGCGTGTCGATGCGGTCGTTGAGCGCGCGCGCCTGCTCGGAGCTTTGCTGCGTGGCGAGCGCCGACATCGCCGACAGCCGCCCCTTGAGTTCGGCGAACTCCATTTGCGCTGCTCGGCTGCGCCCGCGCACGAGCATCGCGACGATCAGGATGATCACAATGAGCGCAAAGCCAGCCATCGCCGCGCCGAACAGGGCGAGCACGTGATTGCCGAGGAAAGCCTCAAGCCGGCCAAAATCGAAGGTTTGCAACCGTTCGAGCATTGCCGAGCGATAGCTGATTCGCCGGCGCAGAAATCGGGCAGCCGCTCAGCAGCGCGATTTGAGGAACCGCTGCCGCACTGGTTAGTTCTTCGTTTGAGATATTTGGAGGACGAGCCATGGCCGATTGGCTGGACAGATTGCACCCCTCGCTGCGTCCGCTGTGGGACCTCGAGAACGAGCTACGCAAGGCCGCGCAGAACGCGATTTTCCGCAAGAATGAGGAGGCCAAGCAGCACCTCACGGAGGCGCGACGGCACTACGACACGGCTCTCAAGGCGCTGATGGGCGAAGTGCCCGCCAAGGGTACAACCGCCACCCCGATCGAGCCGCCTCCGCCGGGAGATACGCCGCGTCCGCCCGAGTAGATAATTCTTGTGAAGACGTGGAACGCTCTTCACGGCCCGACGTTGAGACGCCACGAAGCCGACCCCCCGCGGCTTCATCTACGGTTGCCCCAGGCGCCCTCCCGCGGCAACCAAGCCCCGGCCCGAAAGGGTCCGGGGCTTTCCTTTTGCCGGACGCGAGCCGGATGCTCGCGCGGATATCACCTGCGCTTGGCCTTGGTTTTGACCTTCGCCTTCGGCTTGGCCTTGACCTTCGGCTTGGCTTTCAACTTCACCTTGATCTTCCTCTTTGCCGGCGCGCGGTCGCCCTTGTCGCCTTGCCCCGCCTTGGCAACGGTCTTCGCCTTGCGGCGGCGATCCATTGCAAGTGAGCGGCCGACATCGTCGACTTCCTTGAACTCACCCTTCTTGTTGCGGCGAACGTAACGCTTGTCGCCCTTGTGCGGCTCGATGAGCTCGCGCCTTCTAGCGGCCATATCGGTACCTCGTTGGAAATTCCAGCGTCTGGTGCGGACGGTGGGAGTCGAACCCACACGGCGTTGCCGCCTCAGGATTTTAAGTCCTGTGTGTCTACCAGTTCCACCACGTCCGCGCCGCCGCCGTTATGAGCCGACCGCGAACGCTGTGCAATCCGATCATGCGGGCTTCCGACCGCCGTGCCGGATGGCACCCAGCAGCAGCACGTAGAGCAGCAGACCGTTAAGCGTGTGCCATAAGAAGTGCGTGCCAACGCCGCGCCCGCCGCGCACCGTCCACGTGCAGACCTCGAGATCGATGGTACGGAACGTCATCGCGACGAGGAAAAGAAAAGCGGCGGCGAACAGATACCCAGCCGCGCGATGACCCTGAAGCAGCAGCACGCCACCGACCAGCACCAGCGCGGCGAACGCCGGCGTATAGCCGAGCGTGCCGTTGAAGCAGCGCTTGCCGGCGCCGCGCGTCATCGGCAGCAGCTCGTTCGAGCAATGTATGCCCTGCGCATACTTGACGCTGAGATAGAAGCCGACGAGCGCCGCGATCACGACGATCCACGGCGCGCCGGCGAAGCGGCGCAGCGCGTAGCCGAGATAGGCGAGCATGAACAGCGAGATCGGGATGGTGTCGAAAGGGATGGCCCACACCGTCGCGTAGGTGTGGAACATGAAGCTGCCGATGCCGATGGCGATGACCAGAGCGACGAGCAGCCATTCGAACAGCGCCCAGTCCTTGCGCGGCGAGCGCGCCAGCTGCCAAGCGGCGATGAGCCCGGCGATGACGAAGGCGCCGTTGGAGATGGCATTCAGCGGCTCGGCCCAGAAGCCCGGGTCGCCGCCGCGTTCGCAATAGTTGTAGACCTTGCCCCAGTCCATCCCGGCGTCCTAACCCCTCACCCGCCGCTCATTGCTTCGCATTCGCGTCGACCTCTCCCCCTGGGAGAGGTGCATGTCGCGCAGCGTCAACGACACCGCAACCACTTTCACCTCTCCCGGCGGGAGAGGTCGGCTGGATGCGCGCAGCGCGACAGCCGGGTGAGGGGTTAGGAGTACCAACGGTGTCACCAACGCTAATCCTTGCGCGCCTCGCGCATGGAACGGTCGAATGCAGCCCAGGTCATAAAGTGGGGCTGATGCTTGCTGCGCGGCCGCCAGCGCACGCCGCCTTTGCTGACGATCAGCTCGCCGAACTTGCCGTCGCCGTCGGTGACGACAAAGACGATGCCGTTCTCCTCGCGGCTGAGCGGGTGATTGGAAATGTTGACTTCGACGGAATGGGCCATCGGGGCGTTCCTTCGTGGGAGTTCCTTCGTCGCTAGTCTTTCTTCTCCGGCGCAACGACGCGGATCGACAGCTCGCGCAGCTGCTTGGGCTGCACCTCGCACGGCGCGCCCATCAACAGATCGTTGGCCTGCTGGTTCATCGGGAACAGCGAGATCTCGCGCAGGTTCTTCGCGCCCGACCAGCAGCATGACGATGCGGTCGATGCCGGCCGCCATGCCGCCGTGCGGCGGCGCGCCGTACTGGAACGCGCGGTAAAGGCCGCCGAAGCGCGCCTCGACGTCACGCCTGCGTCAGGCCCGGTGATCTCGAACGCCTTGACCATCGTCTCGGGCAGGTGGTTACGCATGCGAGCCGGACGCGATCTCGAAGCCGTTGCAGACGATGTCGTACTGATAGGCCTTGATCTTGAGATAGTCCTCGTCGCCCTTCGCCGCCTCGAGCGCCTCGAGCCCGCCCTGCGGCATCGAGAACGGGTTGTGCGAGAAGTCGATCTTCTTGTCCTCCTCGTTCCACTCGTAGAACGGGAAGTCGACGATCCAGGCGAGCGCGAACGTTCTCTGATCGATGAGCTTCAATTCCGTCGCCGATGCGTCGCGCGCGCATCGCCGGCGAACTTGTAGAACTTCGCCGGGTTGCCGGCGGTGAAGAACACGGCGTCGCCGTCTTTGAGGCCGAGCTGCGCTTGGATAGCGCTCGAGCGCTCCGGCCCGAGGTTCTTGCCGACCGGACCGGCCGCCTCGTTCTCGCGACAAAAGATGTAGGCGAGCCCCGGCTGGCCCTCGCCCTGCGCCCAGCGAGTTCATGCGGTCGCAGAACGCACGGCTGCCGCCGCCCGGCGCGGGGATCGCCCACACGCGCACCTTCGGATCCTTCTCGATCATGCCGGCGAAGATCTTGAAGCCCGAGCCGCGGAAGTGCTCGGTCACGTCCTGCATCTCGATCGGGTTGCGCAGGTCCGGCTTGTCGGTGCCGTACTTGGCGATCGCCTCGTCGTAGGGAATGCGCGGCCAGTTCTCCGTGACGGACTTCGCCGAGCCGCCGATCGCAGCGAACTCCTCGAACATGCCGGTGATCACCGGCTCCATGGCCGCGAAGATGTCGTCCTGCTCGACGAAGCTCATCTCCACGTCGAGCTGATAGAACTCGCCCGGCAGCCGGTCGGCGCGCGGGTCCTCGTCGCGGAAGCACGGCGCGATCTGGAAGTAGCGGTCGAAGCCCGACACCATCAGCAGCTGCTTGTACTGCTGCGGCGCCTGCGGCAGCGCGTAGAACTTGCCGGCATGAATGCGCGAGGGCACGAGGAAGTCGCGCGCGCCTTCGGGCGACGACGCCGTCAGGATCGGCGTCGAGAACTCGAAGAAGCCGGCTTCCGTCATGCGCTGGCGGATCGACGCGGTGATCGCCAGGCGCTGCATGATGTTCGCGTGCAGCGTCTCGCGCCTGAGATCGAGGAAGCGGTACTGCAGGCGCAGATCTTCCGGATAGTCCGGCTCGCCGAACACCGGCACGGGCAGCTCCTTGGCCGCCGACAGCACCTCGATCTCGGAGGCGAACAGCTCGACTTCGCCGGTCGGCAGCTCGGCGTTGACCGTGCCCTCGGGGCGCGCGCGCACCTCGCCGTCGACGCGGATCACCCATTCGGAGCGCACCGTCTCGGCCGTCTTGAAGGCGGGGCTGTCGGGATCGGCGACGACCTGCGTGAGGCCGTAGTGGTCGCGCAGGTCGATGAACAGCAGGCCGCCGTGGTCGCGCACGCGATGCACCCAGCCCGACAGGCGCACGGCTTGGCCGATGTCGGAGGCACGCAGCGCGCCGCAGGTGTGCGAGCGGTAGCGGTGCAGGCTCGCCGCCTTTGCCGGCGCCCTCCGCTTTATCCTTCGACTTACTTCTAGCCTTCGCCTCAGCCATAATGCTGTCCGTTCCAGTGCCGCGATTTGTCATGAAGTTCGCGGGAAAAGCGCATGCACACCGGGGGTTGTCAAGGATCGGCACGCTTCCGCCGATGACCCACTGTCATCCCGGGGCTTGTCCCCGGGATCCATCTCTCCGCTTACGCCGCCACCGGCGTCACGCTGGATCCCGGCAACAAGTGCCGGGATGACAACGAGG
Organism: uncultured Alphaproteobacteria bacterium; assembly: GCA_963831175.1. Lineage (GTDB taxonomy): Bacteria > Pseudomonadota > Alphaproteobacteria > Rhizobiales > Hyphomicrobiaceae > Hyphomicrobium_A. The sequence continues at coordinate 230,703 of CAWHOZ010000022.1, forward strand.
TGCGCTGCACGCGTTCGCGGCCTCGCGAGCCGTAGCCCCGAGGGATGTCAAAGAGCGAGGGAGCGCGGGCGCCAAACGACCGCCATCCTAGTGAATAATCCGGCAGCCTTTCGGCGCCCGCGTGCGGCTGCTGCTGTGCCGAGGGTGCGATCACATCGTCAGCGGGCCTTCGGTCCCATCCTGGCTACCTCTGAGCCGGACTATGCTTCGTTCAGGACCTCTAGCGTCTGCGCTCCGAAGTATGGATGCGGGGAGCGCCGCTGCCGAAGGGCGTCCGTGCAGTCTGTTGCCATTCTGCACAGCCCCGATCTCCAGCCCCGGAATCCGAGAGAGCTAATCTCGCGTCGACGCAGCGAACGGAAAGCCACGCCGCCTCAACCGGGCACCGTCCCTGCCCCGCATCAGACGCTCAGCTGTTGCGTCCCTCGTGACGGGCAAGGATGCGAGGAAGTATGGGGGAGGTTTTGCGGGCGGGGATTAGTTCCGCTGGGGCCCCGAAGCGGTCATTGACTTGAGCGTGCGCAAGGCGCGCGCTTGGAGCCTTCCAACAGGCGCTGCAGGCTAGTGCAGCGCCGGGCGCGCGGTCTCGCTCAGCTCGGCGCTTTGCTCGTGCAGCTGCTCCGCCAGGGCCTGAGCGACTTCCAGCGCGATGGCGTAGGGCGCCTCGTCGTCGAAGCGCAGGAGCACCATCCGATCACCGGTGGCGTGGCCCACGGCACACGTCTTCGGCAGGCGTGTCAGCTCGCCCCCGCCGGCCTGCGGCTGCGAAGCGGCGACCGATTCCAATACCGGCACCAGGTCGGCGGCGATGGCGGACGGAATGCTGATCGCATACTGCTGGCCCTCGGCATCGACGAACGTCAGCTCGAAGCGACGCCGGTCCTTCGAAACGGTTGTTTCGGTTAGAGTAGTTGCAAGAAACGGTTTCATCGCCGACCCCCCAGCCAAGCGCCGGCTCCATAGTGGGGTCAAGTCGAAGCCGCTCACAAGGGGTTCGCGAGCCCCGTCAATAAGTTGTCTAGCCCCTGTGCCCAAAATGAAATAACGCGGCCGGGAGAATGAACCCTGGTGTGCCATGACCGCGCACGCCCGCCACCGGCTGAGCGCTGACACGGATGCGGAATTTATAGGCGAACCGTATTCCGGAAGGGAGGCCGCGCCCTTGCGCTACGCAGAGACGCGATCGCGCGCAATCGAGAGGCGTATTCTCAAACCCGCGGGATCCCAATCGCGAGAGATCTCACCGCCCAATTGGCCCTGCACCGTCGAGCGAGCGATCTTGGTGCCAAAGCCCTCGCCATTGGCCTGATGCTCGACGGGTGGCCCGTTGCGCTCGACCCACGTTAGGATGAGTTGGGCGCCGTCATCCTTGCATTCGATATCGATGTGGCCTGTCGGCGCGGACAGTGCGCCGTACTTGGCGGCGTTGGTGGCAAACTCATGCAGCAGAAGCGCCAGGCTCGTCAGAGAGCCGCCGGCGATCGGGATATCGGCCCCGCTGATCGCGACGCGCGCCTTGCCATCGGCTGTCTGACCATCATAGGGGGCAAGGATCGTATGGATCAAAGCGTGCAGCGTCGTCGACTGTTCCGTTCGACGACCCTCATCGGTCATCACCGGAAGGGTGAGCGCGTGTGCCCGCGCCAATGCCGATAGCCGCTCGCGCACGGCCGACGCCAGCTCGGCGGCCGAGTTTGCCGAGCGCGCGCTCAGCGCAACCACTCCGCTGGCGAGGGTGAATAAATTCTTGACGCGATGATCCATCTCGCGCAGCAGCATGTGCTGCTGCTGCTCCGCGCGCCGGCGCTCGCCGATGTCGCGGGCGATCTTCGAGGCGCCGATGATCTTGCCATCGGGATCGCGCACCGGTGAGATGGTCAGCGAAATATCGACAAGGCTTCCATCCTTGCGCTGGCGGATGGTTTCGTAGTGGTCGACGCGCTCGCCGCGCGCGAATGCGGGCGAGGATTGTCGGCTCCTCGTCGTGCCGATCGACCGGGATCAGTACCGTGACCGGCTTGCCGATCACTTCGTCGGCCGTGTAGCCGAACAGCCGCTCGGCGCCGCTATTCCAGCTCGTGATGATGCCGTCGAGATTCTTGGCCAGAATGGCGTCGTCGGAGGATTCGACGATTGCGGCAATGCGCCGATAGCGGGCTTCGCTCTCGCGAATTAGCTTATCGGCTTGCGTGACGCTCGGTGATGTCCACCAGCGCGTTCACCGCGCCGATGAGAGTCCCCGGCGGCATCGAACAGCGGCGTTGGATAGGGAATGAACGGAACGCGCGTGCCGTCCGGCCGCTCGGCGATGGCCTCCATGCCTCTGACGGGGCGCTTCTCCTTGAGCGCCAGAGCCATCGGGCATTCGTCATGCGGCAGCGGCGTGCCGTCGGGCCAATAGAGTTTCCATGAGCCGCAGAACTCGCTCTTGCCGAGTTCCGGGCGGCATCCCCAAAGCTCGGCCGCGGCCTCATTGAAGAATGTGATGTGTCCCGCCGCGTCCGTGGTGTAGACGGCCGCCGGCAACGCCTGCAGAAGTTCGGTGGAACTGTGCACGCTTCCGTTCATGTGAGCGGGCGGCTCTGGCCTTGCCCGGAAGACATTCACGGCGCCGATAACCCGGTCAGCGCCGTCTCTAATCGCCTCGATGTTCACCAGTGCCACGATGCGCGACCCGTCGGGTCGCTCGATCGCGATCTCCTGGTCACGCAGTCCCTCGCCGGTGGCGAGGACTTCGGCCATCGGACATCTTGCATGCGGTATGAGGTTCCCATTCAGCCCGTACAGGCGATAGGAGCCGCAATAGCGAACCGCCGGGTCGCCGAGCTGCGGCGAACAACCCCAGAGTTCGGAGGCGGCGCGGTTGTAGCGGACAATGAGGCCGGCTTGGTCGCAGACGTAGACGCCGACCGGCAGCAGATCTAACAGGCGAGCGGGAAGGTCGAGGACGCGCTCATCGAGCAAGGCTTGCAGTTGAGGCGAAGCGTCCCTGACGCTGACATGGCTTTCCAGTGGGCGTGCTCCTAACGCATCCAGGGCACCCCGCGCAAAAAAGCCGCGAGGGATTTGGCCGCTCCTACCAGCCGGCCTATGCCCTCGAAGCTATCACTTTGACTCAACTCCGCAATGGCGTTGCTAGTCCGGTTTCGACCTAACGTTAGCCGGGTCGCAAGCGGCGCATTGCTCGGCTCGAGAATTTGCCGCTCAAGACTTCATCCCGCCATTCAGCGCCAGCGCCAAGAGCGCGTGATCGAAGGGCTTGCCAATGAAGCCCAGGGGCCGCGCCGGCGCGGCGCGCTCGACGGGTCTCCGCATCGGAGTAGGCACTGATAATCAGCGAGGGGATGTCAAACCGTTGCCGGATCTCAATGGCCGCATCGACGCCGTCGCGATCGCCCGGCAACCGGATATCCATCAAGACGAGGTCGGGACGCATGTCATCCGCCAGCGCGACGGCACGCTCTGCCGTGCCGGCAAAACCGACCACCTTGTGGCCGGCCTTGATCACCGCCGCCTCGATATCCAGCGCCACGAACATCTCATCCTCGACGATAAGAATACGGCGGCCAGCGATGATGGCGTCCGCGACGCGCCGGGCGTGGGGTTCTTGGCCGTAGGTGCCATTTTCTAGCGACATGACCGCCCCGACGGGACACCCCTCAGAACGCTTGTGCACTGCACCAAGTTCCGTGGGCCGGGCTCCGTGGCGAGCATCGAACGCGCATTGCTAGGCGCGAATATGTTTATCGATAGAATCTATCTTGCCATCGACGCCGCCTATGATAAAAAGGGGTTGGGATGTTGGGGATAACCAACACCGACTTTGGGAGGACACCAATGAAGCTCAAAGAAATGGCGCGCCGCCCCGGTATTCGGAAATTGCCGTCCGATCTGACGGCGCGGCAACGGGCGCTCCTCGCTGCCGCAACCGGCAAAGACGCGCGACGCGGTTTCTGGGCGGTGGAATTGCTCGAGCGGCGCGACGCGGTAGCCCGCTGGCGCGGCCAGCCCGGCTGCACGATCCGCGAAGTGATCCAAGCCATCAACGGGCTTCCAGCCTAGATGAAATGACGGCCTTTGTGGGCCGCATGTGAGGTGAGCGTCCGTGCGCTTCCCCCAGCGCATCGCGACGCTCCCTACCTCATTGCGCTCTATGAGCGGGCGTCCGGCTTGGCGATCCAGCCGACGTAAGTGAGCCACAAGCCGGCGACGACGAGCGCACCGAAACCAATTCGCACGAGCGGTATTGCGTCCGTCGAGGCAGCGCCGGCGCGTTCAATCAGTTGCGGCGCGGCCATGAGCACGAGGCCGCGCAGCGCCAGGAACCAGCCGAACAGCGAGATCAAAACCGCCGGCGGGCTCGACCAGTATTGGTGGAAGGCGATGATCAGCAGGCCGCCGAACAGCAGCAGGCCGCCGGCAAACCACACCAGCACCGCGTTCTCGAAGAACCCAGATAGGAACGTGCCGCCCATCTCCGGCGCGCGCACCACGATGATGCCGGGAACGATGGCAAGCCAAGGCCCGATGACGCGCGCGAACGCACGCGTGCGTGCGGCGGATTCTGGCGTGGCGGGCATGAGATGTCTCTTTCCGCGCTGCGTTCGGTTGACTTGTATCTTGGGAGTGTGACGCAGCGGCGGCGACCCGCAAGCGCGAAGTGCGGACGGCGGCCGAGCGGCGAGCCTTCACGAATTCCCGTCGACGGACATTTTTTATGTCTTTAGCGCCGTGATTGTCGCGAAGGAGGCGGGGAAAAGTGCATTCACCCTAAAGTGCTTGACGCTCAAGGTTCGCAGATCGACCGCCGCAAAAAACTGCGGGTAGTCGTAGATCGGATGCAGAGGCGTCCCTCCGAAAAGCCAGAAGGTGAACATGGACAGGTAGTAGTACGTCCGTTGCAAAGTTCTCGTTGTGAACCATCCACGGGGATACGAGAAATCTCCGATCAATATTTTTCCGCCCGGCTTTAGCATTGTGGCCAAGTGCGCAAGCACCACTTGCATGTTGGATTCAGAAAAAATGTTCAGGAAGAAATTGGCGACGATGATGTCGTAGTAAGCGGGGCGCTCGTGCTTGAGCACGTCGGAGCAGATGACTTCGATCGCGTCCTCAACTCCCGCAGCCTGGAATTTGAGCGCCGCTCGCTCGAGCATCACCGGCGATGCATCGAGTACCGTCAGTGCCACGTGGCGGGTGGCGGCGAGCACGGCATCTTCGCCCCCGCCGACACCGGCGTACAGCACCCTGTCACCGGGTTGCAATTCGCCAATCTGGAAGCTCTTGAGAGCTTGAATCTGGCCGCCACTATAGAGCTGCGCGACGGCATCATAGAGCCATGTCAGTCGGTCGTAGCTCTCGCCTGTGTGCTGCATCCTATCGCTCCCTGCTAGGCTGCTGGAATGCGGGCGGTAGCATGTGGAGTGGCATGCCGTTGTTACCTCGGGGACAGCACGCCGCGTAACCCAGATCCTTTACGGACACCGGCCCCGTACGCTGTCGTCGATCTGGCTGGTGCTGAATCCGGCTCCGCCATGACCCGTCAAATGAGCCGCAGGGCGATGCAAACGCCGCGCACAATGCCGATCGGCGGCAGCAGGATGTCGAGGAACAGCCAAACCCAGCGCCGCGCCACCGCATCGTGCACCAGCGCGGCAATGAGCGGTGTCAGTAGGAGCGCGGCCACCGCCCAATAGACGATCTCACCGCTGATCACGATTTCGGTCGGCCGTTGGATCATGCGCTCGCCCTGTGCGTCAGCGCCGCAAGAGAAGCAAAATGCGCGCACGGTAGCAATCGTCTCGCTGGCACGGCGCCGCCATGACTTGCTCCTCGCGCGGCTCCGCCATACCTAGCCCTGGCGTTTGCGGCGACCGCGCAGCCGCCAGCGGGCTTCGATCTTCGGCCAGATGTGCACCACCCAGCGGCGCACCAGCGCCACATCGACGGCGATCAGCATGATGCCGAGCGGCAGCATCCACACGCCGAGCACGGGCAGGAACGAGAAGATGCCGCCGACGATGAACAGTATGCCGAGCGGCAGGCGCAACAGCACCGCGGACGGACTGACGAGCCACCCCACGGCGCGCGCCAGCCGGTCAGGCAGCTTGGCCTGCAGGCGCGCCAGCATGCGATCGAATTTTTTCTGATGAAGAACGGAGTGATCGTCGCTCATGGGATCCCTGAAGGTCACCGCATCCTACAGCACCGCGCGGCGGCGAAGGCAAATCGCCCATGCGGGGCGATGGTCCTTGGGCGTGAGATAGTGCGCGCGGGCGGCTACTGCCACGCCTTGGCGGGCGGCCTGAGGCCGAGGCCGGACGGGGCAACTTCTTTGGCGCCGGCGGGGGGCGTGAACACGAAGGCATCCGCAGCGACGACGGGCGTCGGCTTCCAGGTGAACTCGTTGGTCTGCGAGAATTGCGCCAGGTCCTCGGTGCTCGAGGCGATGAACTTGCACGGCAGCCGGGGCTCGGTGTTGGCTAACCAGACATCCCACTTTTTCGTCACGGTGCCGGACGTCTCGATGATGTTGAAGCGGTCGCAGCGATCGCCGCGCACGTTGCCCGCGCCGTCGGCGGCGATCTTGATGCCCGGGTCGCGCGCGGCGATGTTCTCGATCAGCGTCACGAAGTTCAGCACCTCCGTTTCGACCGACATGAGACCGACCAGCACGCCGTAGTCCTGGCTGGGGGTCGAGCGCGCCGGCATCTGCGCATACTTGCGCGTCTTCGGGTCGTAGATGGTCATCACGTCGCCCTTGGCGATGACGTGATACGTCTTGTCGCCGTCAGTGATCTCGTGGGTGCGCATGGAGTAGCCTGCCGATGATACGCGTACGGATCAAGGCGACCTTGCGCGCCGCCGCCAAGCCCGCGTTAACGGGCCGCTCTTTGCGTTGTTCAGGAGACCGCGCGATGCCCGCAGCGTTAGCGCCGGCTGAAGGCGGCCGATAAAGTTGATTGCGGGCGCCTTAGCAGCGAAGCGCCAGGCGCGCCTCGTCCGCGGCATGCTCGGCGCGCGCCAGGTCAGCGACGAACGCATTGACCTCGGCGTGGTTCATGCTGCGCACGTCGTAGTATCTGTCGCCGCGCGAGACGACGACGGTATCCGATTGCGCCACGGCCGCGGTGCCGGTTTCGATGATGAAATCGGCTTCCGGCTTGCTGATCAAGATAGCCTTGTGAAAGCGCATCGACCCTCCCCAGACATCAGCGGCGGTTTGCCCACCGCCGCCCATGGTCAGGCGGCGTCGCGCGGGCGATAGACCACCGTGCGCGTGCGGCCGGGCTGGCTGGCGCGGCGCACGTGGAACTCGCAGTACGGATGGCCGTCCAGCTTGCGCTTGCCGCAGAAGTGGAAGCCGGCGGTCTGCGGGTCGCCGATCGGCCAACGGCAGTCGTCGGGCAGCAGCGTCGTCATCGTCTTCCGCTGGCTGAGCGGGATGTCGAGCTCGTCGTTCGGCAGATGCGTCGGGGGGCTTTTGATAGGATCCATGATGCTCATAATCTGGAGGGGAAACGTCTCAGTGCTTCTTGCCGGCCTTGTGCGAGGGAGTGGCGAACGTCGAGGTGACGGTCGCCGGCCCGGCGGCGGCGGACTTCTGCGCAGCCGACTTCTTCGGCTTGCGGATTTCGCGATTGGATCTCTGCTGACCTTTAGCCATGTCGGCCTCCGTCGATCTGTGGTTCAGTTATGACGCTTACTCAGACGGAAGAGGACGACTGGGCGAACGATGCTCAACGCCCATCCCCGTCATCGCTATCGCGGGCGAGAGGGTAGCGCTCGCTGTCGTAGAGCGCGCGGATGCGAGGGAACTCGAAGCGGTCGTCGCCCACTTCCATGACCGCGCCGCGCTGCATGATTTGCGGCAGCTGTTCGATGGTGAAGCGGATGGCTTCGGCGCTGCTGGCGAAGCGCCGATAGGACACCGGCCGCTTGCGGGCCCCGGTCCCATCGCTCGAATAAATCTCGGCTGGCGCGTCGTAGGCGAATTTTTCCATCAATCCCAATAGCACAGATCGCGTCGGCAACCTAACGCAGCATGCTTGGCGGGCCGAATTCAGCCGGCGAGGGGCGCCCAACACCTACGGGCTCCCGGGGCCGAAACGCCGGGAGCCGTTAGCGCCGCAATTTGACCGAACTTACTTCTGCTCGGGGGTGCGGTCGGAGGTTTCGCCCTCCTTGGTCTTGTCGACCTGCGTATCAGGCGTCATCGTCTCCTTCTCGGGCGTGCGGTCGGATGTTTCGGTGCCAGCCGGCTCCCCCGCAGTCGTATCCGCCGCCTTCTCCGGCGTGCGGTCGGAGGTTTCGCCCTCTTTGCTCTTGTCAACCTGCGTAGCGGGCGTGGGCGCCGCCGCCTCCGGCGTGCGGTCGGAGGTTTCGCCCGCGGGCTCCATCTTCTTTGTATCCTCGGCCATAGCCTGCGGCGCAACGAGCGCCAGTGCAGCGGCGATGGCAGCAGCAGAGATTATTTTATTCATTGTTTTTCTCCTTGGTCGCTTCACCAATGGAAACGCGGGCCAAGGCACGGAGTTGCATCACAATGGCGTATAAGGGCGTTCGGCGCGGTTAACGCTCAGAGCGCCTGCGCGGCGGCGATGAGCAAACCGCCGACGATGGCCATGTTCGACAGACACACGCCCTTCAGCATCTCGCGCGCCTCGCCTTCTGGCATGTCCCAGAAGTTCGCCATCATCACCGAGGCGGCGATGGTGAACACGACGAGGCCGAGCGCCGCCGGAGCGATGAGCACGCCGAGCATCAGGCAGGCGCCGCAGACGGCCTGGAAGATGCTGCCGGCGTAGAGCGTCAGATGCGGGAACGGCACGCCGCGCGCCGCCATCACCGGCACGATCTTGCCGGCGATGAAGAAGTGGTTGATGCCGCCGTAGACGAAGAGAGCGCCGAGCAGCAACTGGCCGAGCGCGACGAGCGCGTTGTGCAGGTTGAGGTCCATCGTGGGGCCCGCGAGTTAGCGTTTCAGTTGAGGAAAGCGACGACAAGCGCCCCGGCCATGACGGCCCAGAAGGTGTAGTCGAGGCCGCTCGGGTAGCGGTCGAACCACGCCGGCAGCGGCCGATAGCGCGGCACGATGCGCGCCAGCCAGAAGCCGCCGTAGAAGATGGCGGCTGAGGCCGAATACCCCCCCGCGGTGGCGCGCGCGGCGCTCGGCGGCGCCCCGGACAGCAGCCACAGCATCACGACGATGGCGACGGCCATGTAGAGCAGGTAGAGCGCGAACAGGCGCAGCGTTTTCCAGAAGCCGGCGCGGTCGCGGCGGTACTGGTCGATGACGGCAGGCATGACGCCGACGAGGACGCCGAGCACCAGGATGAGGGCGAGCCATTCCATCGATTTCCGTCTCCGCGCGCGTGTGCCGCGCGATAGTGCCACGCCGCCGACCGGCCACCGACGTCATCCCGGCGAAGGCCGGGATCCACGCAAGTCTCCAATTGCACTACGGCGGAGGTATGCGCGACGTCGACTTCACAGTTGATCTTCTTTTTCACGAAAAGAGTTCGCTGAAGTTGGCGTGGATCCCGGCCTTCGCCGGGATGACGGATTGGGTGTGAACTCGAAGCAGAGAAGTTGGGTCCTCGGGTCATGCTGGAAGCATGCCTCCGGCATGGGCCCGAGGATGACACCTTGGTCTGCGGGGGCAGCAACCGTCAGCGGTAGATGTAGGTGACGGTGAAGGTGCGGTCGACGAGCGTCGAGTTGTTCGGCGGGAACGGATAGGCCGTCTGCCGCGCGGCGAACATCACGTTGAAGTCGAGGTCGGGGTCGCCGCCGCTTTTCAACAGCTTCACGTCGGCGCGGCTGCCGTTCTCCGACAGCACGATGCGCACCGTGACGCGGCCGTTGGCGCGCTCGCGCGGCATGGTCTTCTGCAGGGCGCGGATGACGTTGCGGGCGAACTCGTCGTTCTCGCCCGAGCGGGTGATGCCGGGCGGGCGCTGCACGGCGGAGGAGCCGCCGCATCGTCGCTGCCGCCACCGTCGTCGGTCGGCACGGAAAGATCGAGCGCCGAGGTCTGCGTGCGCTTTTTCGCCGGCTGCTGCTTGGCCTGCTGCTGCTTGGGCGGCTGCTTCTCGGCCGCCTTCGCCTCGGGCTGCTTCGGCGCCGGCTTCGCCTCCTCCGGTGCCTTCTGCGGCTTCTCCTGATCGGCGGGCATGTCCGAGCTCGGACGAGCGTGTCGGCGAAGTCCTCGGGCAGGCTCTGCACCGCCTTCGGCGTCCGGCGCCTTTTCGCCGGCGCTGGCGCCGCTTCGGGCGGCGGCTGCGGCGCGGCGACCTCGGGCGGTGGAGGCGGCGGCGGCACCTCGGGCTGCGCCTGCTGCGGTTGCGCGGCTGCTGCGCCGGGCTCGGCTGCTGTGCGCCCGGCGCGGCGCGCGGGCGGCGTCGGCGGCGCCATGCTGTCTTTCAAGGTCGCCCCGTCGACGATCTCGACGGCGATCGCGTCGGCGGCGCCGTCGGGCGTGCCGAGCGTGCGCTGCTAGGCGCTGCCGATGCCGACGATGAGCGGCGGCGTGCGCGAGGAGGGCGAGCGTCAGGCCGAGCCAGAACACCCGCGGGCGCTCGTTGCGCAGCGCCGCGAGATGCTCGCTCGAGCGTCGAGGTGCCTTCCGCCGCCAGCACGATCTCATCAGCGTGCATATCGCCTGCTCGCCCTGAGTTGCTTTCCCTCGCGGCCATCCGCGAAGGTGTGGCCGCAGCCGCCCCAGTTGTCCATGCGATCTGGGCATTTTCAACAACGAGCAGGTCGCAGGCGGCGTTCAAAAATGCGGGTGTGGCCCCGAAACGCGAAAGGGCCCCCGTGCAAGGGGGCCCTTCGTAGAGCTCGGCGGCGATCGGCGGTGGCAGCCTTCGGGGCCGAGAAGCTTAACGCTGATCAGCAATCAGGGGCTGAGGCCCGCGACGGCCGGCACGTAGGTCGGGTCGAGCAGCTCGGCGAGGTCCCACATCACGCGGCGGGCGGCGGCCTCCATGGCCGGGATCCTTGATGACGAACTCGACGCGGCGGTTGTAAGCGCGGTTGACGCCCTTGCTGTAGGGCAGCACGCGGCCAGGGCGCCGCGGCCGATGGTGGCGAGGCGGTTCGGCGCCACGCCGGCGGCGATGAGATAGTCGGCGATCGCCTGGGCGCGGGCCTGCGCCATGCTGCGGTTGGTGAAGGCAGAGCCGGTGCCGTCCGAGTAACCGTGGATCTCGATGCGCACGCCGGGGCAGGTCTGGGCGACGGCGGCGAGGCGGTCGAGCTCGGGCTTCATGGCGGCGTCGATGTCGAGGCCGTTGGCGAAGTGCAGCGGACCGAAGGGCGTGCCGGCGGCGCGGCAGGGCTCGGTGGAGATGTTGTGCTGCAGCTTGAGGTCCTGCGCCGGCGTCGGGCCGGGTTCCATCGGCAGCTCGGGCGCCGATGGCGCCGGTCTCGAGCGGCGAGTTGACGGGCCGTAGGCAGAGAGCGCGGAGTTGAGTGCCGGGTTGCGTCCGTTGGCGAGGGTGCCGACGCCTGCATCGGCGCGCGGGCGCCGGCTACGGCGGCGATCGAATGGTTGATCTCGTTATTGCGCGCGACGTGGAATTCGCGATCACGCTCAGCAATGCAGCGCGGGCTGTTGTCGTTCGCCGATTTGCAATGCGTGAGTGCTAATCGGCGAGCTGCTGCAGCACGGCTGAGTGCGCGGGCGCCGGCGACGGCGGCGATCGAGTGGTCGATCTCGGCGTTGCGGGCGATGTGGAAGGCGCGGTCGCGCTCGACGACGCAGCGCGGGCTCGTGTCGGTCGTCCGACTTGCAGTGCGTCAGTGCCAGCGTCAGCTCGCGATTGCGCTCGGCCTCGCAGCGCGGCGTCACCTCGAAGCCGTTGCAGTGCGTCGTGTTGATGGCGATGGTCGCGGCGCGGTTGCGGGCGACGGCGGCGATCGAAGCCTCGATCTCGGCGTTGCGCGCGGCGGCGAACTGGCGCTCGCGCTCGGCCTTCACGCGGGCGACGGAAGCGGTGGCAAGGGCGTTCTGACGCTTGGCGAACTTCTGCGCCCGCTCGGCGTGGCAGCGCGGGGTGCGCGAGCGCGGCGACTTGCAGTGCGTCAGGCTCATGGCCAGCTCCCACCTGCGCACGGCGGCGACGCGCTGCGATCGAGTCGGCGGCAAGGGCGTTCTGATAGGCGGCGAAGCGGCGGTCGCGCTCGGCGTTGGCGGCGGCGAGCACGCGGGTGGCGAGCGCGTTCTGCTCGATCTCGAGCTGACGCGTGCGCGCGGCGTCGACGGCGGCGATGGACGCGGCGATCTCGGCGTTGCGCGCCTGCTCGAAGGCGCGCGTGCGCGCGACGGTGGCGATCGAAGCATCGATCTCGGCGTTGCGCTGGCGCGTGAACTCGGCCTGCTCGATGATGCAGTTCACGCTGTCGGCGGCGGCGAGGCAGAAGCTGTATTCGCCGGCGGCGGCTGGCAGGGCGGCTAGAGCTGGCGACTGATAATAAGAAGTCGGGATGAGGGGCATACGCATGACTGGGTCCTCGGCTACTGGGGCGGAGCGCTAAGACGCGCTTGAAAGACCCATACAAATTGCAGCTATTTAGCTTAAAATTCAGTGCGCTGCAGCGCTAAGTTCACGCAAATGTGTGACACAAAACGGGACGCTCGCGCACTTTTTTCCGCGGCGCGCGAACGTGTGACGGCAAGGCGGAACGTATGACGGCAACCCGGGCGGAGCGCTCGCTCACGTCAGGTGCCTCGGCGAGTCGAGCCTGCGGACGCTGGCACATCGCGGATAAACAGGAGCCGCGCGGCGAAGCTGCGCGGCTCTTCGTTTGGGTTGCGTGATCACGGCTTGCGGTAGAGCACCTGGAAGCGGGCAGGCACTGAATTGGCGACCGGCTGACCGGGCAGCTGGAAAATCGAGATGATGCGGGTCGCATCGACGCCGGCGCCGCCAAGCGCCGTTGAGCGCATCGAGCCGCGCCTCGGTGACGAACGACCGACCACGCCGCTCGCTGTCTCGCGCACCGGCTTCTCCGATGCATTGTGCTCCGTGCCATCGTCAGCGGGATCTGACCGCATTCTCCTCCCATGGCGCACCAGAGGTCGGCGACGTGCCGATGCATCCGCATGGCGCGACGCGGTGACCGGGGTCTCCGCAGCACAGCGCCACGTCTCTGAGGCCTGCCGCCTACTCCGCCGCCTCGGCTGCAAGGTTGGCGATGTTGAGGCCGGTGCGCTGCGCGACGCCGCGCCCGTAGGCCGGATCGGCCTTGGTAGAAGTGCCCGATCTGCCGCTCGACGATCTCCGCCGGCACGCCCTGCATCGCCGCGGCGATGTTGTCCATCAGCCGCGCCTGCGCATCCGGCGTCATCAGACGGAACAGATCGCCCGGCTGCCTGTAGTCGTCGTTGCCGTCGCGATGGTTGTAGCGGTCGGCGTCGCCGGAGATCTTCAGCGGCGGCTCGGCGAAGCGCTTGTCCTCGCCGGCGCCGCCGAACGAGTTCGGCTCGTAGTAGGCGTCGGCGGTTGCCGCGTGTCGCTGCGGGAAGAAGCGCATCGGCCCGTCCTTGTGATAGTGGTGCACCGGGCAGACTCGGCGCGTTGACCGGCAGCATCTCGTAGTGCGTGCCGAGCCGGTAGCGGTGCGCGTCGGCATAGGAGAAGATGCGCGCCTGCAGCATCTTGTCGGGCGAGAAGCCGATGCCCGGCACGATGTTCGACGGCGAGAACGCGGCCTGCTCGATCTCGGCGAAGTAGTTGTCCGGGTTGCGGTTGAGCTCCAGCACGCCGACCTCGATCGAGCGGATAGTCGGCGTGCGGCCACACCTTGGTCAGGTCGAACGGGTTGTACCAGTGCTTGCCGACGTCGGCCTCCGGCATGACCTGCACGTACATCGTCCACTTGCGGGAAGTCGCCGTCGCTCGATCGCGCCGTAACAGATCTTCCTGGTAGGACTCGCGCGTGCTTGCCGACGATGCGCCTCGGCCTCGCGCGTTGGTGTAGTGCTTGATGCCCTGCTGCGTCTTGAAGTGGAACTTCACCCAGTAGCGCTCGCCGGCCGCGTTGATGAACGAGTAGGTGTGCGAGCCGAAGCCGTTGCATGTAGCGTCGGCGCGTGCGGCAGGCCGCGGTCGGACATCAGGATCGTCACCTGGTGCAGGCTCTCCGGCGACAGCGACCAGAAATCCCACATCGCCGTCGGCGAGCGCATGTTGGTCGTCGGGTGCCGCTTCTGGGTGTGGATGAAGTCGGGGAACTTGTAGCGGGTCGCGCACGAAGAACACCGGCGTGTTGTTGCCGACGAGGTCCCAGTTGCCTTCGCTCGGTGTAGAACTTCAGCGCGAAGCCGCGCACGTCGCGCTCGGCGTCGGCGGCGCCCAGCTCGCCGGCGACGGTCGAGAAGCGGGCGAGCATCTCGGTCTTCTTGCCGACGGCTGCAGAAGACGTCGGCCTTGGTGTAGCGCGTGATGTCGTGGGTGATGGTCAGCGTGCCGTAGGCGCCCCAGCCCTTGGCGTGCACCGTGCGCTCGGGGATGCGCTCGCGGTTCTGGTGGGCGAGCTTCTCGATCAGCTGGTAGTCCTGCATCAGCAGCGGCCCGCGCGGGCCGGCGGTCATCGAATTCTGGTTGTCGGCGACGGGGGCGCCGGCCGTGGTGGTGAGGGTTTTCTTGCCGGGAATTTGTCGGTCATGGGGGAGGCTCGCGAGTGCCTCGTGGCGTTGCACAAGGGAGCTTTGCGGCAGGGCTGCGCAGTAAAATGATCTTTCCTGCTGCACCGGCCATAAGGCGAATTGATTTGAAGGGCTTGCGCTCGCGGCAGATCGGGCGCCTTTACGCTTCGTTACGGTCGCTGGGCTGAAGTGCCGCGGGCCGCCCGGCCGCGAAGGAGCGACTGCCATGACGACGAAGGCCTTCGGATGGGTGGTCGAGGTGACGCCGCTGGGGCCGAGCCCGGTGCTCAGGTTCAACGTCGCCGAGCCTGAGAAGATGCAGGCCGTCGACGCCGTGCGCCGGCGCGTCCGCGAGGCCTCGGGCGCCAAGGTGGCGGCGACAGCGTCCCTGTCGAGCCACGCCGTGTATGGCGTGCTGCGCATGAAGCGCGGCGACGTCAGCCGCGGCCGACTGAGCATTCAATCCTCGTCTTTACCGTCCCTTACCCACGTTTGTGGCTGAGTGGTGCGAGCATCCGCGGGGCCGCCCCGCTTAAGGGAGCCGCGCCCATGACCATTGCCCCGCCGCTGACGCGCAGCGCCAAGAAGACCGCGCGCCAGAAATCCGCCAAGACGCTGGCAAGGCGCGCACGAGCCGGTGCGCAAGTCGGCGCCTGCAGGCGCCAAGAGCAAGTTGCAGCAGCCGGCGCTCAGCCCGAAGCGTCCGCGCCGCGGCGGCACCGATCCCGGCCCGCGCAATGTCACCGTCGATGCGCAGAACCCCGACCTCTTCATTCCGCCGGAGACCGACGCCGGCATCCTGCCGAACCTGCGCTTCTCGTTCGCCGACGCGCACATGCGTCTGGAGCGCGGCGGCTGGACGCGCGAGATCACCGTGCGCGAGCTGCCGGTGTCGACCAACATGGCCGGCGTCGACATGCGCCTCAACGCCGGCGCCATCCGCGAGATGCATTGGCACAAGGAAGCCGAGTGGGCCTACATGCTCTACGGCAACGCGCGCATCACCATCATCGATGCCGAGGGCCGCAGCTTCATGAACGACCTCGGCGTCGGCGACCTGTGGTATTTCCCGCCGGGCCTGCCGCACTCGATCCAGGGCCTCGGTCCCGACGGCTGCGAGTTCCTGCTGGTCTTCGACGACGGCACCTTCAGCGAGGACAACACGTTCCTCTTCAGCGACTGGTTCGTGCATACGCCGCCCGAGGTGCTGGCCAAGAACTTCGGCGTGCCGGCGGCAAGCTTCGCCAACATGCCCAACCCGGACCAGCTCTACATCTTCGCCGGCAAGGTGCCGCCGCCGCTGAAGCGCGACCGCATCAAGGGCGCCACGCCGACGCCGCTCGCCTACACGCACCGCATGCTGGCGCAGAAGCCGATCACGCACGAAGAGCGGCGCGGTGCGCATCACCGAATTCAAAGAACTTCCCCGTCGCCACGGCGATCGCCGCGGCGCTGGTCGAGGTGGAGCCCGGCGGCATGCGCGAGCTGCACTGGCACCCGAACGCCGACGAGTGGCAGTACTACATCGAGGGCCAGGCGCGCATGGGCGTGTTCGGCTCGACCGGCAACGCGCGCACCTTCGACTATCGCGCCGGCGACGTCGGCTACGTGCCGTTCGCCATGGGGCACTACGTGGAGAACACGGGCACTGGCCCGCTGCGCTTCCTCGAAATGTTCAAGAGCGCGCGCTATGCCGACGTGTCGCTCAACCAGTGGCTGGCGCTGACGCCGCCGGAGCTGGTGCGGGCGAGCCTCGACATCGACGAAAAGACGGTACGGGCCCTGCGCAAGAAGAAGTCGCCGGTGGTCCCCGCCTGAGGGCCGGTCCGAGGTCGCCGGCCGGCGGGCAAGCCGCGGCGGCGCCCGTGCGGTCAATAGAGCGCTAACCAAAGCGCGGCAGGCCCGCGACAAACCGCATTCGATGCGCTATACCGCGGCCCACATGCGTATTGTCAGCTCCTCCGAACGACCTCACCCAAGCCTGCCGGCGCCTTTCGACCAGCGAATTCGTCGCTGTCGATACCGAATTCCTGCGCGAGCAGACGTTCTGGCCGCAGCTCTGCCTGATCCAGATCGCCTCGCCCGAGGAGGCGATGATCATCGACCCGATGGCGCCGGGTCTCGACCTCAAGCCGTTCTGGGAACTGATGGCCAACGAGGCGGTGGTGAAGGTGTTCCACGCCGCCCGCCAGGACATCGAGATCGTCTACGCCACGCGCCGGCCTCGTGCCGCACCCGGTGTTCGACACGCAGGTGGCGGCGATGGTGTGCGGGTTCGGCGAGAGCGTCTCCTACGTCAACCTCGTCAAGAACGTGACCGGCGTCGACATCGACAAGTCCTCGCGCTTCACCGACTGGAGCCGCCGGCCGCTGTCGGACAAGCAGCTCGAGTACGCGCTCGGCGACGTGACGCATCTGCGCGACGTCTACCGGCACCTGAAGGCCGACATCGAGAAGACCGACCGCGCCGACTGGCTGAACGAGGAGATGGGCGTCCTCACCGATCCGAAGACCTACGAGTCGCATCCCGACGAGGCGTGGCAGCGGCTGAAGCTGCGCGTCAAGAACCGCAAGGCGCTCGCCGTGCTGATGGAGCTCGCGGCGTGGCGCGAGCGCCTCGCGCAGTCGCAGGACGTGCCGCGCTCGCGCATCCTGCGCGACGAGGCGCTGTACGACATCGCCAATCAGGCGCCGACGTCGGCCGAGCAGATGAGCCAGCTGCGCACGCTGAGCGAAGGCTTCTCGCGCTCGGCGCGGGCGCGCGACATCGTCGATGCGGTGAAGCGCGGCCTCGAACGCGACATGAAGACCGTGCCGGCGGTGAGCCGCGGCGCGCAGCTGTCGGCGGAATCGTCGGCGCTGGTGGAGCTGCTGCGCGTGCTGCTTGAAGGCATCCGCGGCGCGCAACCGCGTGGCGCCGAAGCTGATCGCCGGGTCGGAGGATCTGGAGCGCATCGCCGTCGAAGCCGAGCCCGACATTCCCGCCCTCAAGGGCTGGCGGCGGCGGCTGTTCGGCGAGGATGCGCTGCGGTTGAAGCGCGGCGAGATCGCGCTGACGCTGAACGGCGGCGAGGTCGTGCCGATCGCCACGGCGCGCCCGGCCGCGAAGCCGCTCAGTAAGCAGCGGGCGATGCCGTTCCTCCGCCGCGCGTACATTGGCGGCTCGCTCCGCGGTGTTCGGCATTTGTCTTCAGCGATCTGCCGCCAGACGTCGACTGGATCCCGGCATCACGTGTCCTATGGTCATCACGGCTATCGCGTATATGCTCGCAGGCCGACGCATAGCCTGCTGCCTACTTGCGGCCGGGATCGTAGCCGTGCTTCTGCCGCCACTCGGAGAAGAAGTAGGCGAGGTTGTCGTCGATCGTCTCCGGCAGCACGATGCGCACGGCGACGAGCTGATCGCCCGGCCTCCGTGCGGCCGGCGCTCTTGACGCCCTTGCCCTTCAGGCGGAACACGCGGCCCGAGCTCGTGCCCTTCGGGACGGTGAGCTGCACGCGGCCCGAGACGGTCGGCACCTCGATCTTGGCGCCGAGCACCGCCTCGTCGATGGTGATCGGCACCTCGAGCAGGATGTCGTCGTCGTCGCGCTTGAACTGCGCGTGCGGGCGCACGCGGATCTCGACCAGCGCATCGCCCGCCTCGGCCCCGCCGGCGCCGCGCTGAGCCTTTGCCCTTCAGCCGCAGCACCTGCGCGTCGGCAACGCCCGCCGGCACGTTGAGATCGAGCGTGCCGCCGCCGGGCAGCGTCACGCGCTTGGTGGCGCCCGACACCGCCTCGAGAAAATCGACCTCGAGCGTGTAGCGCACGTCGTGGCCCTTGGAGACGAAGTTGGGCCGCGCGCCGGCGCGCTGACCCGCGGCGCCGAAGATGTCGGAGAAGATGTCGCCGAAGCCGAACTCGTCGAACCCGCCGCCGCCGGCGCCGGCTCCGGCACCGCGCCGCCGCGCGCGTACTGGCGGAAGCCCGGGTGGCGCGGCTCGCCGCGGCCGTCGATCTCGCCGCGGTCGTAGGCGCGCGCGCTTGTCGGGATCGCCGAGGATCTCGTAGGCCGAGGAGACCTTCTTGAACCGCTCCTCGGTGCCTTTGGCGATGTCGGGGTGCAGCTCCTTGGCGAGCTTGCGGAAGGCGCGGCGGATGTCCTCTTCCGAGGCGTTCTTGCGCACGCCCAGGGTGGCATACGGATCATCGGCCATCGCAGAAACGTCCTGCCCCAACGCTGGCCCCCCTCGGCCAGCCGGCCTCAGTCTAGCAAGAAATATGGCGGCGGCGGGCCGCAGCACAATGGTTGCTCACCGGCCGATGCGGATTTCCGGCACCTTCTCGACCAGCACGGCCAGCGAATCGAAGCGGCGGCGCAGGCGCTCGCCGTCGAGGCCGGCGTAGGCCTTGGGGATCGTCAGCACGAGCTTGTCGCCGTCGTAGCTCAAGCGGCGTCTCGTCGATGACGCCGGCCACGCCGATCGACAGCATGTGGGCGGTGCGGACGGCCGCGGCGACGATACGGGCCCGCTTCTGCGCGCGCTTGGAGACGAGCGCTCTTGAGCCGCTCGGACAGCTCGTCGGCGTGCTCCTGGCTGGCGCCCGCGTGGCGGTAGAAGACGGCCAGCGCCATGAACACGCGGCCCGGGTGATCGATGCCGGAAAGCCCGGCGTGGGCCAGGAGGTTGAGGCTCTGCTCGCCGCGGTAGTCGGGGTGCTCGCGCCAGCCGATGTCGGAGATGAGGCAGGCGGCGTAGCGCAAGCGCCGCTCGTCCGGCGTCTCCTTGGGGCCGGGCGGCTCGAACAGCGCGTCCGTCCACTTGCACAGCTCCCAGGCGTGCTCGACGGAGCGCGAGCGCAGGCCGGCGTACTCGGCGCAGAAGCAGAGCAGCGGATCCTTGCGGCGCTCGTGCGCCGGCAGCAGGCTGAGTAGATCAGCCCCTCGCGGATGCCGAATACGGAGAAGATGACCTCGCTCGGCTTGAGCGGCTTCAGCAGGCGCTCCAGCACGAGCGCGCCGTAGGGCAGCACCTCGCGCCGCGCCTTGGCCAGCTCCTCGATGCCGGCGAGGCCCGACGAGCTTCTTGGTCTTGCGCAGGAACTCGCAGAAGGCGATCGCCTCGAGCGTCGGGATCGCATAGCCGTGCGTGACGTGCAGCGGGTAGTTCGTCTGCTCCATGTGCAGGCGCGGCGATGCGCGCGCCAGCTTCCGCCGACGGCGTAGAACGGGCGGCCCCGCGCCCTGGCCGAGCCAGCGGCACCTGCGCGATCGCCTCGTCGATCAGCGGCTGCGCCTTCTCGATCTTGTTGCCGGTCGGCATCGATCAGCCGCAATCCGCCGAGGGGCAGCGTCGACGGCCTGCTTCAGCCGGTCGGAGGCGATGTCGATCAACTCGAGGCTGCCGCCGCCGAGATCGCCGGCGATGCCGTCGGGCTCGACGAAGCCCATCATGATGCCCTGGGCGACGAGCTCGGCTTCCTTCTCGCCCGACAGGACCTCGATGCGCATGCCGCACGCCTTCTCGGCGCGGGCGATGAACTCGCGCGCCGTCCTCGGCCTCGCGCACGGCGGCGGTGGCGAAGGCGCGCACGTTCTTCACTCCGAGGATGCGGGCGATGGAGCGGAAGCGCGCGCAGCGCCGCGAGCGCGCGCTCGACCGCCTCGCCGCCGAGCTTGCCGGTCGAGGCGATGGAGCGGCCGAGGCCGCACAGCACCTTCTCATTGAACAGCGGCGTCGGCGCGCGCACGGCGCCCTCGTAGACGACGAGGCGCACGGAATTCGAGCCGATATCGATGACGCCGATGGGCTCGAGCTCGTGAACCCGGTTCTGCTCGCCGAACAACCGTTCCAAGCTCGTCAAGTGCAGCCTCTGATCGTCTCTTAGCGTCAGTCTTTGGCGAGCAGGCTGAAACGGGGCGGGAAGTTCTCCTTCAGCGCCTGTCCTCGACCCGAAAGAGCTCGGGTTGGTGAGGAAATACTGGTGCGCGTTGAAGGCTTCCTCTCCCTTTGCCGGATGGATGCGCTCCGAGGAGCCGTCCGACTTTATGCTCCAGCTCTGCTGGTTGTCCTTGAGGTTGGCGACCATGATCTGATCGAGCACCTGCTCGTGCACGGTCGGGTTCATGATCGGCACCATGGCCTCGACGCGGCGATCGAGGTTGCGCGGCATCATATCGGCGGAGCTGATGTAGACGGCGGCCTTCGGGGAAGGCAACCCCTGCCCGCGCCCGAAGCAGTAAATGCGCGCATGCTCGAGGAAGCGGCCGATGATGCTCTTGACGCGAATGTTCTCCGAAAGGCCCGGAATACCCGGGCGCAGGCAGCAGACGCCGCGCACGACGAGGTCGATTTCGACGCCGGCCTGGCTCGCCTCATAAAGTGCGGAGATGATCTGGCCGTCGACGAGCGCGTTCATCTTCATCCAGATCGCGGCCGGCCGGCCCTGCTTTGGCGTGCTCGATCTCCTCGCGGATGTGCGCGATGATTCGCTGGCGGATGCCATGCGGGCTGGCCGCCATCGCCTCGAGCTCGGCCGGCTCGCCGTAGCCGGTGACGAAGTTGAGGATGCGCGTCACGTCGCGCGCGATGGCCGGATCGGTCGTGAACAGCGACAGGTCGGTATAAACGCGCGCCGTCTGCGGGTGGTAGTTGCCGGTGCCGATGTGGCAGTAGCTGACGAGCTCGGTGCCCTCGCGGCGCACGATGATGCCGAGCTTGGCGTGCGTCTTGAGCTCGATGAAGCCGTAGACGACGTGCACGCCGGCGTTTTCCAGATCGCGCGCCCAGCGGATGTTGGCGGCCTCGTCGAAGCGCGCCTTCAGCTCGACGACGGCGGTGACCGACTTGCCGGCCTCGACCGCCTCCTTCAACGCCTGCACGATCGGGCTGTCGCGCGAGGTGCGGTAGAGCGTCCACTTGATGGCCATGACGTTCGGATCGGCGACCGCCTGGCGCAGGTACTGCACGACGACGTCGAAGCTACTCGTACGGGTGGTGGACGATGATGTCCTTCTTGCGGATGGCGGCGAAGCAGTCGCCGTTGAACTCGCGGATGCGCTCGGGGAAGCGGCGGATTGAAGGGCTTGAAGAGGAGGTCCGGCCGGTCGGCTGACGATGAGCTGCGCGGTGTCGGCGAGCGCCAGCAGGCCGTCCTTGATGAAGACGGAGTCCTCGCCGACCTCGAGCTCCTCGACGACGAACTTCTTCAGCCGGTTGGGCATCGCCGCTTCGAGCTCGAGACGGATCACGTGGCCGCGCCGGCGGCGCTTCAGCGCCGTCTCGTACGAGCGCACCAGATCCTCGGCTTCTTCCTGGATCTCGATGTCACTGTCGCGCAGCACCCGGAACGCGCCCTGGCTCTTGATCGTGAAGCCGGGGAACAGCTCGGAGATGAACAGGCCGATCATCGTCTCGAGCCGGATGAAGCGCAGATCCTTGTGCTCGGCGTCGGGGCCGCCGAGCCGGATGAAGCGCTCGAGCTGACCCGGGATGGGGATGAGGCCGTTCATGCGCCTTGGCTGTCGCTCTCGCGCTGCATCTCGACGGCGAGCGTCAGCCCCTTGTTGAGGATGAAGGGGAAGGGATGCGCCGGATCGACGGCGATCGGCGTCAGGATCGGGAAGATGTGCGTCAGGAACAGCCGCTGCAGCCAGCTCGTTCTCGCCGGGCTTCAGGTCGCCCGGCTCGAGGATGTGCATGCCGGCCTGCGGCCATCTCCGCCTTGAGCGTGCGCCAGCACGCCTGCTTGTCGGCGACGAGGCTGGCGGCAAAGCGGTTGATGGTGCGCAGCTGCTGGGCCGGCGTCAGGCCGTCCTGCGACAGCGTCTGCACGCCGGCGGCGACCTGGCCGTAGATGCCGGCGACGCGCACCATGTAGAACTCGTCGAGGTTGGACGGCCGAGATCGACAGGAAGCGCAGCCGCTCGAGCAGCGGGTGGCGCTCGTTCTGCGCCTCCTCGAGGACGCGGCGGTTGAACTGCAGCCACGACAGCTCGCGATTGTAGAAGCGCGCCGGACCCTCCGGCGGCGCTTCGGCGCGCTTCCGAGCGTTCGACTGCCTTCTCGCGCACTTTGTTCCTCGCGCTCGCCATTTGAGTAGTCCTCGTCCCTCGATCGCAATGAGTCAAGCACGAGCGGCACGCTAAGTCACAAATCATGACATGCTCGCCGTCGGCACGGCGTTGAAAACTCGTTACTCGCGGCCCTCGCCGAGGCTGGCGAGCGCCTCTGCGGCAAGGGGCCGCGTCACTTTGCGGTGCGTGGCGAGCGCCAGCCGGTCGACGGCCGCGACGACGCGGTTGGCCGCCGCCATCGAGCGCTCCATGCGCAGGCTCAAGATAGTCGATCACCGGCGGCTCGACGTTGAGCTGGCGATCGGCGAAGAGCTTGACCAGCACCGCCTTCAGCAGGGCCTCGTCGGGCGGCTGCACCTCCACGACCGGCAGCGCCCGCAGGCGCGAGCGCAGATCGGGGATGCGGAACTCCTGCTCGCCCGGCGGCGGCGCGCGAAGTGAGCAGCACGGAAAGTTTGCTCTCGCGCGCGCGATTGAGCAGGTGGAAAAGCGCCTTCTCGTCGGCGATGCCGCGGTCGAGGTCTTCGACGACGAGGCGCGGCGCCGTCGGCGAGGGCGGCGACGGCGGCGTCATCGAGCGCTGCCGCCGTGACGATGCCGGCTCCCGAGCGCAGGCGCCACACGTTGGCGAGATGGCTTTTGCCCGAGCCCTGCGGCCCGGCGACGAGCGAAGCGGGATGCGGCCAGTCGGGCCAGCGGTCGATCGGTCTCGACGGCCGCCTCGTTGGAGCGGCTGACGAGGAAGTCCTCCGCTCCCAGCGCTTGGCGGTGAGCGAGATCGAAGACGAGTTGGCGCGGAGCTGCGGTCATTGCCGACGTTGATTGCGGATGATTACGGCGAAACTGGCTTCTGCAGCGCCGGCACGGGTCCGCCGCTGTGGGCAGCACGGATGCGGGCGGCGCGATGGGCGTATCGCCCGAGTAAACGGGGCTCGCCGAGATAGATCTGCAGCGCGAAGCGGACGAGCACGCCGATCGCCGCGGCGATCGGCACCGCGACCAGCACGCCGACGAAGCCGAACAGGTAGCTGAACACGAACAGCGAGAAGATCAGCCACACGGGATGCAGGCCGATCTTGGAGCCGACGATGTTCGGGCTCAGGAAGCCGGCGTCGAGCACCTGCGCCACGATGAAGATGCCGACGACGGTGAGGATCGGCACCGCGTCGGGCCAGAACTGCACGATGGCGATGGTGGTCGCGGTGATGAGGCCGAGCGCCCAGCCGACGAACGGCACGAAGCTCATGAGGCCGGTGGCGAGGCCGACGAGCAGGCCGTAGCGCAGGCCCGTCGCGCCCAGCGCCATCGCGTAATAGATGGCGAGCACGAGGCACACGGTGCCTTGTCCGCGGATGAAGGCGGAGACGGCGTCGTTCATCTCGGCGGCGAGGCGGCGGATGGTCGGCGCGTGCGCGCGCGGCAGCCAGGAGTCGATCTTGGCCAGCATCGGATGCCAGTCGATCAGCACGTAGAAGACGACGAGCGGCGTGACGAGCATCAGCGAGAGGAAATCGAACAGCGCGCGGCCCCTGGCTCCACAGCGAGCCGGCGACAAAGCCCGCCAAGGCTGGCCAGTTCTCGGCGATGCGTCTGCGAGGCGCGGTCGAGGCCGGCCTCGAAATCCGGGTAGTGGGTGCCGAGCTGCTCGCGCGCCCACGTCTCGACCAGCGCCGCGCAGGCGCGAGATCTCGTCCGGCAGGGCGACGGCGAATTGCTGCGCCTGGGTGAGCAGCAGCGGCACCAGGAAGATGAGCGCCACGACGATCAGGCAGCGCGAAGGCGGCGACGATGAGCGCCGCGGCGACGCCGCGCGGCACGCCCCATTGCGTCAGCCGGTCGGCGGCGGGATTGAGGAAGTAGGCGATGACGATGCCGGCGACAAACGGCAGCATGATGCCGCGCAGCAGCGCGATGAGCAGGACGAGGACCAGCGCCGCAGACAGCCAGAACAGCACCTGACGTTCGACGCGCATCGCTTCCAGCCCCCGGCCCGAGTTGGCCACCATCGCGCTGCGGCATGCTCAGCCGCGCGCCTCCGGCGATTCATAGCCGGACATATGTAGCAGCCAACTGTGCAAATAGGCAGCGAGCGATGCGAAGGTCAGCGCGCCGGTGACCCAGATGAGGATGAAGCGCGGCCAGGCGAGACCGAGCCCGAAGCCCTCGTCGGCGAGCACGGTGCGCGGCGAGGACGATCTGCGCGACCGTGTTGGCCTTGCTGACGATGAGCGGGCGGATGCGCATCGGGTGACCCAGCACCCACGACAGCAGCACCGCGATGACGATGAGGATGTCGCGCGAGACGACGGCGATGACCAGCCACAGCGGCAGCTTGCCGTCGACGCCGAGCGCGAGAAAGATGCTGACGATCAGCAGCTTGTCGGCAAGCGGGTCGAGGTAGGCGCCGAGCTCGGTCTGCCAGCCGAAGGTCTTGGCGAGGTAGCCGTCGACCGCATCGGAGATGCCGGCGATGATGAAGAGCGACGAAGGCGACCTCGGTCTGTCCGGTGATCAGCAGCCAGAACACGACCGGCACCAGGATCACCCGCCCGAGGGTGATGAGGTTTGGAAGGTTCAGCGCCCGGTCCACGTGCTCGTCTCCGCTGCGGCGACGCGCGCCATCGCGCGAGTTCGCCTTCTGGTACCGCCGCTTGTCGCCGCTGCGTTTTGTCTGCTCGAGCCTAGTTGGCCGAGCGAAGAATGAGCCGGTCGGCGCCATTCTCTAGCGCGAGACCGCGGCGCGTAAAGGGCGGAGGCAAGCTCGTTGGCGCCGCCCGGGAAGCGCAGCGTCAGATCGGCGCCGCGCGCCGATTCCGCCTCGATGCGCACGTCCTCGACGCCCGGCAGATCGAGCAGCTGGCGGCGCATCTCGCTCCATTCGGCGAGGCTCTGATACTGGGCACGCATGGAGACCGGCGTGCCGCCGCCGGTCGAGGTCGACGAATATGCCGGGGCGTACGACGAGCCGCCCGAGGGCGGCGCCTTGTGCGCCTTCCAGCGGCCCTCGAGCACGCCCAGGCCAACGACGGCGGCGAGCTCCATGGAGTAGGCGGTGTCGCCGTCGGACACGCGGTAGGTGCGGCGCAGAGTGAAGCCGCCGACGGCGTCGATGCCCGACAGCGTCACGTTGAGGCGCTTGGCGGCCGGATCGGGATCGGCGATGGCGAGCACGACGTAGGGCGAGGCGTATTCGCCGGCGAGGATGCGCTCGGCGCCGCCGCGGCCCTCGGCCAGCCATCTTCAGCGTGTCGGCGTGGATCTGGCTCTTGAGCGCCTGCAGGCTGAACGGCGTCAGCGTGTGCTCGAGGTCGAGGCTCTTCCAGCATTCCGTCCACGCGCGGGCGGCGGCAGCCGGTGTCGACCGTTGCCGTCGGCATTGCGCACGACCGGCACGACGATGACCTCGCGCGCCTGCTCCTCGACGAACGGGATGCCTTCCTGCTGCAGCACGGTGCGCACGCTGTCGGCGCGGAAGGAGAAGTCGAGGCTGGCGATGTAGCGGGTCGACGAGTTGCGCTCCGAGCGCACGGAGACGCCCTCGAGGAAGCCCGACGACTTGAGCGCCGAGAGCCGCTTCAGGCGGTCGTAGGCGGTGACGGGCACGAGCGCGCTTCAGCAGCGAGCGGAAGGCGGCCTGCTGGCCGTCGGCCATGCGCCTTCTGCTTGGCGGCGACGGCATTGGCGGCGTCGGCGTCGACCGGATAGTTGCCGACGGTGAACACCTCATCGTTGGGCGCGGCGTCGGCGAGGCCCGGCAGCGGCCCATGAGGACGGCTGCCGGCGAGCATTGCGCACAGAAACTTCAGTCGAACGGCCGGCACGCGCCTTCTCCATCCCCGGTTCCAGCCTTGCCTCAAGCCCAGAATCGCCGCGAGTTGCCCATCGGCCGCCGAAGCTGCTAGGACGCCGCATCTCCCGCAGGCAAAGGGGGCAAAAGTTGGGTTCCAAGGTCACATGACAGAGCCTGATCGGGAACGCAACCCGGCCATCACCTACCGCGACGCCGGCGTCGACATCGACGCCGGCAACCGGCTGGTCGAGCTCATCAAGCCCCTGGCGCGCTCGACGCGGCGGCCGGGCGCGGACGCCGACCTGGGCGGCTTCGGCGGCCTGTTCGACCTGAAGGGCGCCGGGTTTCCGCGATCCGGTGCTGGTCTCGGCCACCGACGGCGTCGGCACCAAGCTCAAGATCGCCATCGATACGGGCCAGCACGCCACCATCGGCATCGATCTCGTCGCCATGTGCGTCAACGACCTCGTGGTGCAGGGCGCCGAGCCGCTGTTCTTCCTCGACTATTTCGCCTGCGGAAAGCTCGACGTGGAGACCGCCAAGGCGGTCGTCGCCGGCATCGCCGACGGCTGCCGGCAGGCCGGCTGCGCGCTGATCGGCGGCGAGACGGCGGAAATGCCCGGCATGTACCAGGCGGGCGACTACGACCTCGCCGGCTTTGCCGTCGGCGCGGTGGAGCGCGGCGAGATCCTGCCGCGCGGCGACATGTCACGTCGGCGACGTGCTGATCGGGCTCGCGTCCTCGGGCGTGCATTCCAACGGCTACTCGCTGGTGCGCCGCCTCGTAAAGGAGAGCGGGCTCGCCTGGGAGGCGCCGGCGCCGTTCGAAGCCGGCGCAAGCGCTCGCCGAGGCGCTGCTGGCGCCGACGCGCATCTACGTGAAGCCCGTGCTGGCGGCGATCGAGGCGGTCGGCGGCACCGACGGCGCGGTGAAGGCGCTCGCGCACATCACCGGCGGCGGCCTGTCGGAGAACGTGCCGCGCGTGCTGCCGGAAACGGTGGCGGCGCGCATCGATCTTGCCACGTTCGCGGCGCCGCCGTGTTCGGCTGGCTGGCGCAGACCGGGCGGCTTTCGCGATGCGGAGATGCTGAAGACGTTCAACTGCGGCATCGGCATGGTGCTCGTCGTCGCCAAGGCGGAGGCGGACGCTGTGGTGCGCACGCTGCAGGAGGCGGGCGAAGCGCCCTTCGTCATCGGCGAGATCGTGCCGCCGGGCGGGGCGCAGAGCGAGGCCAAGGGCAAGGGCGACGCCTGGGCCGTGCAGTACGCGGGCGCGCTGCGCTACGCTTAAAGGGCGAGATACGGGTGGCCGCAGTTCTTTGCAAAACTGGAGCAGGTCTTGGCGCGGGCGGACTGAAGTCTGCCGGCACAATTCAAGGTTAGGCGAACGCAATGGCCAAAAGGACCTCCAAGAAGCCGGTGAAGGCCGCAAAGAAGGCCGCGGCCAAGCGGGTCGCGGCGAAGCCGCGCAAGACGGCACCGAAGGCGGCCAAGCCGCGCAAGGCGGCGCCGAAGTCCTCCAAATCATGGCCGGCAACGCCGCAAAGCCGGTCCTCCTCTCGGGCGGCAACCCGCAGATCGCGAAGGGCTACGGCGACGCCCCGGTGCAGGCCTACATCGCGGCCATGCCGGGCTGGAAAAGCGACGTCGGGCGCCGGCTCGACGCGCTCATCGTGCGCACCGTCCCCGGCGTGCGCAAGGCGGTCAAATGGAACTCGCCCTTCTACGGCGTCGAGGACCACGTCTGGTTCCTCAGCTTTCATTGCTTCACGAAGTACGTCAAGGTGGCGTTCTTCCGCGGCGCGTCGCTGCGTCCTGTTCCGCCCGGCGAGTCCAAGCAAAAGGACGTGCGCTACCTCGACATCCACGAGGACGACCAGCTCGACGAAGCCCAGTTCGCCGCTTGGGTGAAGCAAGCGAGCCAATTGCCCGGCGAAAGAATGTGAGCGGGAAGGAGGGGCGTATGTGGAGTTGCATACGCCCGCGAGCTCAATCGTCTTATTCGGCGGGTTCTGCACCGGGCATAGCCAGGCATTCCACGATTTCTACGGAGTGGCCTGGGAAAATTGTGAAATGGGGATGGCCTTCAAACATTTTCGCAGCGGCGTCATGGCTGTCAGCCTGGACGATGACATAGCCAGCACGTTGTTTCGAGTGCTCGACACGCCCTCAGGCGAAGCCTTCATGGTTTTCCGAGCGGAGACCCGGCATCGACAATTGCCGCGGCGTGCCTGGCCATCCAGTTTCCCCAAGCCGCCATTCCTTCTTTTTGTATGTCTTCGCTGATGACTGTCGTCGCCTTCTCTTCGGGGGATGCTGTTCCGATGTAAAGCGCGAGAAATTTCTTCAATTCCAAGCTCCCGTTGGGGTTCGGACACGGAAGCGCTTAACCGCTTCAAATGTTCGAGCGATGGCGACACTCTGGGCTGATCGCGAGAAACAACAACACTCTTGAAGAAAGCTGCCCATGAAGTCGAGCAAGAGCGACTCGAGCAAAGCAAAAGCGGGGGACTTTCCCTCTCAGCTGATCGATGCGAGGATCAAGGAGCTCGGCGATTGGCGGGGTAAGATGCTCGCGCGGGTGCGCACGCTCATCAGACAGGCCGACCCCGACGTGGTCGAAGAGGTGAAATGGAGAAAGCCGTCGAACGCAATGCGCGGCGTCCCGGTGTGGGAGCACGCCGGAATCATCTGCACCGGCGAGACCTACAAAGCTGTCGTGAAGCTGACCTTCGCCAAGGGAGCCGCGCTGGAGGACCCTGCTGGCCTCTTCAACGCCAGCCTCGAAGGTAACACCAGGCGCGCCCTCGATATCCGCGAGGGCGACAAGATTGACGAAAAAGCCTTCAAGGCGCTCGTTCGCGCCGCCGTGGCGCTGAACACGTCGAAAGCTAAAGCTCGGCCAGTACGGTCCCAGACTGGCCGCTCTCAGAAGAGACCAAAGAGCGCTTGAGCTGGATCTACGCATCAACCACATTGTAAACAGCGCCTAGGTCGGCTCGCCTGCGCGCTGCTCAGATGCGCTCTGCCGCTGCGAGACGTGCCAATTGACGACGACTTCGGCGACCTGTGCACCCATGGCATCGAACACTTGGACGTCGACGTCGAAAGCGATGGTTCCCGCTTGCTCCAGCTTGGCGCGCAAGTCGGATGCTTCTCCGCGCACGGCGGCTCTGGCGACGAGATCGGACTTGGCCACCCTCAAGAACTTTATCTGCGCTTGGGCTGCGACGGGACGGATGGCCGCCATAGCCGGTGCCAGAGCGCCGGCCATCGCCGCACCGGATGCCGCCTCGGCAACACCGAACATGAGCGTGGCGTGCGCGGTCCCGATGTGATTTTTCAACTGCGGCTGCAGCGCTACCTTCGCCTCAGCGACGCCGTCTCCGACCGACACGATGTCGATGCCCAGTAGTTGGTTGAGCGGAATGACGTGGTCCATTCGGTTGCGGATGATGCCGTAAACCAGCGACGGGCTGACCGCATACATGATTGGAACCACGTATTTCAACATGGCTACCGCCCGGGCTATCGCAGCAGAAAATCAATTCGAGGAATGACCAAAGCGTAGCACGGTGGTGGGGTGGGGACTACCAGCCCACCGCTGCCGCCGTGTTGCCTGCATGTATCCGTATATCGGAGAGCGACGGTTGCGCGGCGGCGAAGGTGTATGGCGGCGGACAAGTATTTCATCCGGTCTATCCTCGCCATCTTGGTCATCGTCGCCGCGAGCGCGCTCACCGTCGCCGCGCTCATCGTGAGGTTGACGATCGCCGATCCGTTCGGCGGCAAGCCGCACCCGACCGATGCCGAAATGCTGGCCCAGTTCGCGAAGGCGCAGCCGGCGCTCGAGGAACTGGTGGCGATGATCGGGCAGGACCCTGGCATTCAGCGTCTGGCGCCGGACTTCACCCGCCCCGACCCGGCTCCGATCACGCCCGAGCGCCTCGCCGACTACCGTCAACGCCTAGAACGGGCCGGCGTCGCGCACGGCTTCTCTCACTACGGTGATAGCATCGAGTTCATCGTCTCGACGCGCGGCATCGCCGTCAGCGGCAGCGGCAAGAGCTTCGTCTACAGCGCTGCGCCGGATCCTGACGCCACGGTCGTCGAAGTCGATCTCGATGCCATCGTCGACGCGCTGACCGACAAGGACGTACTGCTCCAGCGCAAGATCGACGGCGACTGGTGGCTGCAGCTCGACATGCGTTGAGCAATGCAGTCGTCTGCCAACCGGCCGCGTGCTAAGGGACCGGCATGAGCGAGACGAAAAAGCGAGTCGGCATCCTCATCTCGGGGCGCGGCTCCAACATGATGTCGCTGATGGCTGCCGCGCGTGCCCCGGACTACCCGGCCGAGATCGCCTGCGTGCTGTCGAACCGGCCGGAAGCCGAGGGGCTGTTCAAGGCGGCCGGCGAGGGCCTGCCGACGTGCGCCATCGATCACAAGGGCTTCGGCTCACGCGAGGGCTTCGAGGCCGAGCTCGACGCGGCGCTGCGCTCGTTCGAGGTCGATCTCATCGCCTGCGCCGGCTTCATGCGGATGATGACGCCGGGCTTCGTCGAGCGCTGGCGCGACCGTATGCTGAACATCCACCCCTCGCTGCTGCCCGCCTTCAAGGGGCTCGACACGCACGCGCGCGCGCTAGCGGCCGGCGTCAAGCTGTCAGGGTGCACGGTGCACATCGTGCGCCCGGAGGTCGACAGCGGACCGATCATCGCCCAGGCGGCCGTACCGGTGCTCGATGGCGACACTGCCGAGAGCTTGGCTGCCCGCGTGCTGGAGGCCGAGCACCAGCTCTATCCCCATGCACTTTCTCTTTTTGCCTCGGGTGCAATAACCGTGTCGGGCGAACGAGCTAGCGTCAGGCAAGCTACAGTTAACCAAGCAAAACTCTTGTTTTGGCCACCGCTCGGCTGACCATGATGCGTTGCCACAGATCAGCGCCCCAGCGCCAAAATGAAGCGGAAACGCGTGGTCGCATGGACACTTGCGGCCGCCGGGTGGTACTTATTCTGCAGCCTTGGGGGGAGCCGGCTCGGCCGTGCAAGGTGATTTACGGGCCCGCCCGTGACCCAGTTTACAACCCGTTGGCTGGATTAGGCTTAGAAGTGCGTTTGAACGGCCTTCTAGCCGGGAGAGACGTCATGACCGCGACCGCAAAGCAGCCCATACCCGCTGTTGAGGAAGCGCCCAGCCACGCCCAGGGCCTGGGCGAGGAATCGAGCATCTGGTTCAAGCTGACGCCCCTTTTGAAGGGTGGGCTCGACAACCCTCTGCGCATCATCATGCAGATGGCGGAGCGCTACGGCCCGGTTATCCCCATTAACCTTGCCAACCAGCGCATCATCCTGTTGAGCGAGCCCGAGCACTTCAAGCACGTGCTGGTCACCAAGGCCGACGCCTACATCAAATACTTCGACGGCCTGAAGCCGATCTTCGGCAAGTCGATGATCACCAACGACGGCGCGCTGTGGCAGAAGATCCGCATGCCGCAGCAGCCGGCGTTCCACCCCGACATGTTCGCCGAGTACATCCCCTACTTCCTGGCGGCCATCCGCACGAAGATGGGGATCTGGTCGCAGGTGGCGAAGTCGGGCGAGACCATCGAGATGGTCGAGCAGACGTGGACGCTGGCCGCCGACATGATCTGCAAGGCGCTGTTCGACCGCGACATGCCGTTCAATCCGCACTTCGTGTTCAAGTGCGTGAAGACCTATACCGACGTGATGAACCACAAGGAGATCCGCCTCAAGAAGCAGGCGGGTGAGATGTTCGAGATCACCGAGGAAGACGCGGCGAAGGCGATGGAGGTGTGGGCCAGCGTCCCGCCGGCCGTGTTCGGCGCCGATCCGCGCGAGGAGCGCGAGCGCACTCTGCTGAAGATGATCGAGGCCGCGGTCGCCGACCCGACCATGCCGGAGTTCGACCAGCAGCAGGCGATCGACGAGCTGAAGCAGTACCTGTGGGCGGGCACCGAGACGACGGCGCTGACGCTCGCCTGGGCGCTGTACGAGACGGCGCGCAACCCGGAAGCCGCCGAGCGCATCCGCAAGCGAAGGCGAGCAGGTCTACGGCGACCGCGAGCCGACCGCTGCCGACTATTCCGCCCTCGCCTACACGCGCGCGGTGATCCAGGAGACGATGCGCATCTATCCGCCGATCTGGGGTCTCATCCGCGTCGCCAACGAGCACGACGTGATCGGCGAGCAAGGAAGTCCGCCCGGGCGACCGCGTGGTGCTGTTCGCCTACGGCGCGCACCACAACCCGCGCTTCTGGGAGGCGCCGGAAGAGTTCCGTCCCGAGCGCTGGATGGCCGGCGCCGCCAAGAAGCAGGTGAAGTATTCCTACCTGCCGTTCGGCGGCGGCAAGCGCTCGTGCATCGGCGGCGCCATGAGCCAGGTGGAGAACACGCTGGCGCTGTCGCTGCTGCTGCGCCGCTTCCGGCCCGAGTACGTCGGCACCGAGCCGGCCGGCATCAACGCCACGGTGACGCTGACGCCCAAGGGCGGCCTCAAGTTCAAGATCCGCGAGCTGAGCTAGCAGCAAACGGCGCTTCTCCAGCGGTCAGAAGCGCCAGGTGAGGCGTCCGGCCACGCCGTTGTCCTGCAAATCGCCGGCGAACTGGCCCGTGTAGGTGAGCCCGAGCACTGCGTCGGGACCGAGTACAAAATCCAACCCCGCCTCGATGAGCGCGCTCGACTGGGCGATCGGCACGCCGCCGATGCCGAAGGCGATGCCGGTCGAGGCGAAGGCGAAGACCTCCTCGGGCGTGACGTCGCCGAAGGCGTATTGCCAAGCGAGCGAGCCGTGCGGTGTCAACATCACGCCGGCAACCGGCAGCGTCGTCGCGGCGCGCACGCCTATGACCGAGAAGCTACACTGATGATCGTCACGGGTTGCAGGACCACCCCTGACGCTATCTGCGGGGGACGAGGTAGCGCAGCTTGACGACGCCGTCGGGGAACGCCTCGATGCCGTCGAAAATCAGCGTCGGGCGGCGGCTGAGATCGTTGAGCAGATTGAGCCCGGCGCCGAGCAACACGGGGACGAGGAAGATCTCGATCATGTCGATGAGACCTTCTTCCAGCGCCGACTGCATGCTGACGGCGCCACCGACGATCCAGATGTCGTGACGCGTCGTGTCACGCGCCTGCTGCAACGCGGCTCTGATACCGCGCGTTGTCGTGACAACGCCTGGGGGCACATCGCCGAGCAAGCGCGAGGTGAGGACGAACACGGGCTTACCCGCGTAGGGCCACTCCTCGCCAACTGCCCTGATCATCTCGTAGGTGCGCCGCCCCATGACGAGCGCACCGACTTCGGCGAGGAACCTGTCGTAGCCGTAGAGGCGCGCATCGTAGGGCGCCAACCATTCGACGCTTCCTTCGCGGTCGGCGATGAAGCCGTCGAGGCTGGTGGCCACGTAGAACCTGACGCGCGCCATTAGGAGAGAACCCCCGTGACCGCGCTAGGACAGTGCGGTCGTCAGCCTACAATCTCGTTCGTCTTGAAATTCATTGCAATCTCGCGTGCGGCCGAAGCGGGACTGTCGGAGCCGTGCACCGAGTTGCGGGACTTCGACTGGGCGAAACGCTTGCGGATGGTCCCCCGCCTGGCCTCGCCCGGATCGGTGGCGCCCATGATCTTGCGGTACTTGGCGATGGCGTCCTTGCCTTCCAGCACCTGCAAGACGATCGGGTCCCGAGGTCATGAAGGCGCACAATTCGTCGAAAAACGGCCGTCCTTTGTGTTCGGCATAAAACTTCTGCGCCTGGGTCGCCGTCCATCTCACCCGCTTTTGGGCGATGATACGCAGACCCGCCTTCTCGACGAGCGTATTGATCGCTCCGGTCAGGTTGCGCCCGGTGGCATCCGGTTTGATAATGGAAAGCGTTCGCTCGATGGTCATCCCTCGACCTCTATTACGGGTTTTAGATTTTTCTTGGATTGCGGCGCCTTATAGCCAACGGCCCGACCCGCAGCAAGGCGACCAAAAGGCTGCCGTGGACTATCCCGCCCCGCGCTGGTGCGGCCAATTGACGAAGCAGGGTGTGCCGAACCACATTGGCGCCATGCAAAAAGGCCAGGGTCAGCCAGGGTGCTGCGCGCTTGGTGCCTCGGCTCCCCGCAAATGACACGAGAAATACATGACTGGCCAGCAGGCTGACATTCAGTGGTACATCGCGCGCGAGGGCAAACAGCATGGCCCGCTGTCCGATGTCGAAATGCGCACATTTGTCGCGCAAGGTCATCTAAAGCCGACCGATCTCATTTGGCGTCCGGGGTTTGCCGATTGGCGGCCCGCCCCGGCAGTGTTTCCGTTTCAGCAGCCCGAGCCGGCTGCCGCAACGCCGCGTCCGACGACGCAGGGACGGCGCGCGGAGCCGGCGCGCGGGTCGGCTCCAGCGGCGGGCGCCGCTACGCCTGAGCGCTCGTTCGAGCCCAACCGTATCCGCGTTGCGCAAGGATCTGATGACAGCCGTGCGTCGAGCGCGGCGGCGAGCTCTGGGTATCGTCGTGCTCTTGCGCTGCTCGGCGGCGGCGGCTGGTACGTCTGGCAGAGCGGCACCATCGCCTCGCTGATCGATGGTCTCTCCTCCTCCAAGGAGGGCGAGCAGGTGCCGACCGTCGCGGCGCCTGGTGGCTCCACCGCCACCGTGCCTGCGGCGGAAACGCCGTCGGCCCCGGCTTCGGCTGCCGAGGTCGACGCCGGCGCCCAGGAGCTCGATTCGAAATTCGAGAAGATGGCGGCGTGGAGCGTCGTCAAGCGCGAGTTCCCCGATTGGTACGGCGAGCAACTGCGCCAGGCGGCGAAACTCTCCGCCGAGAAGCAGCCCGAGCAGGTGGTCAACAAGCAGCTCGCTCAGGCGCTCGTCGCCCTGCGACGCCAGCACGCCAACGACGCGCTGTCCGCCAGCACCGAGCGGCTGAAGGACGTGGCGACGACGTTCCTTAACAACCTCAAGACACTGGCAAGCCGGAACGTCGGCGCCTGCTATGGCTTCATCTCGCAGGGCGAGACGTCGCCGGCCGTGATCGAGGTGTTGCAGTCGCCCGAGCAGGGCGCCGCCGTGCAGCAGCAGGTGGCAGCCATCTTCGAGGCGATCGCCGATGGCCGCAAATCGCCGACCACGCACGATAAGGCCGCCAAGGCCGACTACGACGTGCTGGTGCAGGAGCTGACGAAGCTCGGCTGGAAGGAGAACGACCTGCAGGTGTTCTCCAATCCGACGCTGCTGTCGCGCGAGCCGCCGGAACGCGTCTGCCAGATGGTGCAGGACTGGTTCTTCGCGCACCTCTCGGTGGCCGATCAGGGCACGCAGGAGCGCCTGCTGGTCGAGACCTTAAAGCCCGTCGTCTCCGGCTCGACCTCCACAAAGTGGAAACAAGCTCTACGGTGACAGGGCCGGCGCGAGCGGCTATGCCCTGCCCATGCTGCACATCAACGACCTCAGCTTCCGCATCGAGGGGCGGCCGATCTTCGAGCGGCGCGACGGCGGGCATTCCCACGGGCCACAAGGTGGGCCTCGTCGGCCGCAACGGCGCCGGCAAGACGACGCTGCTGAAGATCATCGCCGGCGATCTCGCGCCCGACATGGGCTCGATCACCATGCCGCGCTCGGCGCGCATCGGCCACGTGGCGCAGGAGGCGCCGGGCGGCGACGGACAGCCTCGATCGACTGGGTGCTCGCCGCCGACACCGAGCGCGCGCGCCTGCTGGCGGAGGCCGAGCACGCGACCGACCCGCATCGCATCGCCGAGATCCACGAGCGGCTGACCGACATCGGCGCGCATGCGGCACCGGCGCGCGCCGCGCAGATCCTCGCCGGCCTCGGCTTCGACGAGGCGGCGCAGCAGCGGCCGTGCGGCGCGCTGTCGGGCGGCTGGCGCATGCGCGTGGCGCTCGCCGCCGTGCTGTTCCTCGAGCCGGAGATCCTGCTGCTCGACGAGCCGACCAACTACCTCGATCTCGAAGGCGCGATGTGGCTCGAAAGCTACCTGCGCACCTATCCGCACACCGTCGTCATCGTCAGCCACGACCGCGATCTGCTCAACCGCGCGGTGACGGCGATCCTGCATCTCGACCGCGGCAAGCTCACGCTTCTACTCCGGCGGCTACGACGACTTCGAGGAGGCGCGGCGCGAGAAGCAGCGGCTGGAACTGAAGCTGAAGAAGAAGCAGGACGAGGAGCGCCGCCGCATCCAGGCGTTCATCGACCGCTTCAAGGCCAAGGCGACGAAGGCGGCGCAGGCGCAGAGCCGCGTCAAGGCGCTGGCCAAGATGCAGCCGATCGCGGCGCAGCTCGACGAGCGCGTCGCGCCGTTCCACCTGCCGCAGCCGTTGAAGGCGCTCGCCAGCCCGCTGATGCGCTTCGAGGAGGTGGCGATCGGCTACGCGGCGGACACGCCGGTGCTGCAGCGGGCTGAACCTGCGCATCGACCAGGACGACCGCATCGCGCTGCTCGGCCAGAACGGCAACGGCAAATCGACCTTCGCCAAGCTGATCGCCGGCAAGCTGGCGCCGCTGTCGGGCAGCGTGTTCGGCGCCAAGCGCGTCGACGTCGGCTATTTCGCCCAGCACCAGCTCGACGAGCTCAATCCGCAAGCGACGCCCTACGACCACATGCTGAAGCTGATGCCGGAGGCGACCGAGGCGCAGCGGCGCACGCGGCTCGGCACCTACGGCTTTTCCGCCGACAAGGCCGACACCAAGTGCGCCAAGCTGTCGGGCGGCGAGAAGGCGCGGCTGCTGCTGGCGCTGGCCGCGTTCCACGCGCCGCACCTCCTGATCCTCGACGAGCCGACCAACCATCTCGACGTCGACAGCCGCGAAGCGCTGGTGCATGCGCTGGCCGAGTACGAGGGCGCCGTCATCCTCATCAGCCACGACCGGCATCTGATCGAGGCGTGCGCCGACCGGCTGTGGATCGTGCGCGGCGGCACGGTGAAATCGTACGACGGCGACATGGACAGCTATCGCGCCGACCTGCTGGCCGAGCGCGGCGCCGGCACGCGCGGGCAGAACAAAGGCGCCAAGGCGGATGCGGCGCGCAGCGCGCGTTCCGATCAGCGGCGCGCCTCAGCCGACCGGCGTGCGAGCCTCGCGCCGCTGAAGAAGGCGATGCAGGCGGCGGAGAAGAAGGTCGAGACGATCGGCGCCGACATCGCGCGTCTCGACGCCAAGCTCGCCGATCCGCAGCTCTACGCGAAGGATCCGTCCGCAGCGCAGAGCGCCGCCATCGAGCGCGGGCAACTCGCCAAGCGTTTGAGCGAAGCGGAAGAGGCGTGGCTCATTGCGAGTCGAGGCGTACGAAGCCGCGCATGCCGACGCGTCGGACGCCGCTGAAGCGTAAGCTGCGCAATTCGCGCGACGAATTCGTAGCAAGTAACTTCTGCGCGATATGCACATGAATATATGTTTTTGCCTGCCCCAATAGTGGCCGCTCCGCGACAGGTGTATGACCGCAGGTGTGGGAGCTGGCCGCCTCGGTCTAAGCGGGGACCGTGCCTGCGCGGTAGAGGGCCGTTCGGGGTCCGCAGGCCAGCTCTCAACGTCTCAAAAGTGTAAGTTCGCGCCTCAGCCGCGGATCCAGCGGCCGCTGTCGATGCGGCGCTCTGCTGCCGGCACGCGGCGCAACAGGTAGACCCACGCGTCGAACGTTTCGCCGCCGGCGAGGCGCACCTCGCAGACGACGCGATCGTATTCGTTGCGGTCGCCGCCGCCGTGCACGTAGCCCTCGTAGTCGTCGAGCCAGCGCGAGCGCCGCGACAGGGTCGGAGAGCAGCACGGCTTCGCCGTGCACGATGTCGTCCTCGCCGTCGCTCTTGGCGGCACCGGGGTAGCGGCCGAGATCGTAGAGGCGCGCAAAGTGCAGCGAGGCGGGGCCGAGGCTGTCGGACTCGCGGGCGAGGCGCAGGCGCTGCTGCGTGCCGAGCGCGCCCCGCGCGCCGCTCATCAGCGTGCCGTAGACGAACAGGTAGCGGGAGTCGGTGCGGTCATAGTGGCCTCGTTTCGCCCCGACGTAGCACAGGCGCGCAGCGCGTTCATCTCCACAACTCGGAGGGAGGCTCGCTCTTCCGTCATCCCGGCGCAGGCCGGGATCCACGCAAGATTCGACAATTGCTACGAGCGTTGGAACCTGGGCCTAGCAGCACCCTGTCGACGCGTTACGACCCCGCCAACCGGAGAGCTCGTTGAAACTGGCGTGGATGCCGGCCTGCGCCGGCATGACGATAGGGGGACGCAAGCGGCGGTCAGCCGGAGATCTTGGTGAAGTCGGCGACGTTGAGGGTGGCGGCGCGGATCTGCGACAGCAGATGCAGGCGGTTCTGGCGCAGCGCCGCATCGTCGGCGTTGACCGTCACCTTGTCGAAGAACGCGTCGACCGGCGCGCGCAGCTCGGCCAGGGCCCGCATGGAGCCGGCGAAGTTCTCGACGTTGAGCGCGGCGACGGTGTCGTCCTTCACCTTGTCGATGGCGGCGGCGAGCGCCTGCTCCTCCGGCTCGCGCAGCAGCGCGGCGTCGTAGTCGCCGGCGTGGCTCGCCTTGTCCTTCTTTTCCTCGATGGTGAGGATGTTCTGCGCGCGCTTGACGCCGGCCAGGAGGTTGGCGCCGTCGTCGGTCTTGAGGAACTCGGTCAGCGCCTCGACGCGCTTGACGATCAGCGCCAGGTCGTCCTGGCCCGGCAGCGAGAAGATCGCATCGATGAGGTCGTGGCGCGCACCCTTGTCCCGCAGGTGCACCTTCAGCCGCTCGGCGAAGAAGCGAGCAAGTCGACGATCTGGCCACGATTCCGATCGTGGACCTGTCGACCCGTGGCGATCATGATCACTTCCTGAGCCCTTTGCGCTCGCTGAACTGCTTCGCTGCAAGCTCTGTCTCGAGCCAACTGTCGTGTCGCGAGCATCGCGATCAGCGGCATGCGCAGGTCGTTCTCGAGGACGAGGCGGATGACGCCGAGGGCGGCGCGGCGTAGCTGGTAGGGATCGCCCGAGCCGGTCGGCTTCTCGCCGATGGCCCAGAAGCCGACCAGCATGTCGAGCTTGTCGGCCAGCGCCACGGCGACCGCGGCGCCGTCGCCTTCGCTCTCCAGTGGCACTGAATCGGTCGGCCCCTTCGGCTTGTAGTGCAGCTCGATGGCGCGCGCGATCGCCGGGTTCATGTGCTCGGCTTCGGCGTAGTAGCGGCCCATGAGACCCTGCAGCTCGGGGAACTCGCCGACCATGCCCGACACCAGGTCGGCCTTGGCCAGCTCGGCGGCGCGCTGCGCCAGAGCCGCCTCGCACAGCTCCTGCGAGGTTGCGATCTGCCGGGCGAGCTCCTTGACGCGCTCGGCGCGCTCGAACTGCGTGCCGAGCTTTTCATGGAAGGTGATGCCCTTCAGCTCGTCGCGCATGATCTCGAGCTTCTTCTTGAGATCCTGCT
The DNA here is from genome assembly GCA_963831175.1 of uncultured Alphaproteobacteria bacterium. Classification (GTDB taxonomy): domain Bacteria; phylum Pseudomonadota; class Alphaproteobacteria; order Rhizobiales; family Hyphomicrobiaceae; genus Hyphomicrobium_A. The sequence goes on from CAWHOZ010000022.1 coordinate 270,636, forward strand.
CCCAGAAGAACTTGGCGTCGGAGAGCCGCGCGGCGATGACCTTCTCGTTGCCGGCGACGATGGTCTTGCCGCCGTCCTTCGCCTTCTGGTTGGTGACCAGCAGGAAGTGGTTCGACAGCTTCTTGCCGTGCCGCAGGGAGAAGCACTTCTGGTGCGTCTTCATCGCCGTCGTCAGGCACTCGGCCGGCACTTCGAGGAACGACTTGTCGAACTCGCCCATGAGCACGGTCGGCCATTCGGTGAGGCCGGCGTTCTCGGCGGCGAGCGCGTCGTCCTCGACCAGCGTCAAGGTGCGCGTCCTTGGCCAGCGCGTGCGCGCCTTCGTTGATGCTCGCTGCGCGCGTCGCCGGAATCGAGGACGACCTTGTGCTGCTTCAAGCCCTTCTCGTACTCGGCAAAGCCCGTCACCTTGAACGGCTCGTTGCCGAGGAAGCGATGCCCGCGCGTGACGTTGCCCGCCTTGATGCCGGCGATCTCGAACGGCACGACCTTGCCGTCGAGCAGCAGCACGATCGAATGCAGCGGGCGGATCCAGCGCAGCTCCGAGCCGTTGTCGAGCTTGGCGTTGAAGCGCATCGTCTTCGGCCACGGGAAATTCGAGGATCGTCTCGCGCAGCACCTCGTTGACGATCTCAGCCGCGGCGCGGCCCGGCTTGTCGATGCGCGCGACGTAGAAGTCGCCCTTCTTCTCGTCCTTGACGACTTCGCGCGTCGGCGAGCGACTTCAGGCCCGCGCCCTTGAGGAAGCCCTGCACCGCCTGCTCGGGCGCGCCGACGCGCGGGCCCTTGCGCTCCTCCGACACGGCCGGCGACTTCTTCGGCACGTCCTCGATGACGAGCGCTAGGCGGCGCGGCGTCGCGAAGGCGCGCGCTTCGCCCACCTCGAGCCCGCGCGCTTTCAGGCCGTCGACCATCAGCCGGCGCAGGTCGTCGGCGGCGCGCGTTTGCAGGCGCGCGGGGATCTCTTCGGAAAACAGCTCGAGCAGCAGCTCAGACATGTGGCGTCTCAGGCGTCAGAGGGAGGCGAACACATACGTGATCGGGCGCCCCGAGCATGCGTGATCACTCGCCGGCCGATCCTGTCAGCGCCAGGCATGCCGGCTGCAATAGTGCCGCGGATGGAGTGCCGATCTAGCCGATGCGGCCGTGCAGGCCGAAATCGTAGTCGGTGATGGCGAACTACATGCGCTGCGGCTCGACGAGCATCGGCACGACGGAAATGATGATGTCGCTCGCCGCGCCCGCCGTCTGCATCAGATTGAGCATCAGCATGCCGTTGGGCGCGCCGAGGAAATCATGGAAGAACATGTACGCGCTTTTCGCGTCGACATCGAAGCGTCCGACCGCCCATGACGCGAGACGCTGCGACTCTTCCGGGTGCAGCACATAGATGGCGATCTTCTGCAGCTGCGCCGCGTAAGGGCGCAGCGCCTCCGACAGGGCGCGGTTCTCGACGTCGCGCACTTCCAGGCGCGCCTCGATCTTGAACAGCGGGACGGAGCGGCCCGGGGCTCTCGCGCCAGATGCGCGAGGTCCACGAGGACAAGGCGCGGCTTGATGGGCAGGAGCTTGTCCTGCGGTGGAGCTTCGTTGCCTGTGTAAGGGACGAGCTGCATCGCTCAGCGCGCCTGATTCCAGCACCCTCGGCTTCGCCCATCAACCGAATGCCGATCTCGCGTAGCGCGCCGGTCGAGGCGAGGTAGCCGAGCCCGACGAGGACCAGCGCCACCACGAACCAGAAGATCGGACGGCGCCGCCAGAAGAACGAGACGTAGGCGATGAACAGCGCCGGGACGCCAAGCACCAGAGCGCCGATGACGGTCGGCGAGATCATGTCTTGCTCCTTGTTTTGTGTATTCGGCTAGGCCAGCGTCAGCTCCCAAACCCCATGCGGATTGAGATAGGGGTGTCCTTCTGGATAGCGCCGGTCGGCGCCATGTTTCAATCGATACCTCAAGGCGCCGCCGCCGGCGCGCGAGGTAGTCGCCGCGCTAGGACCTGCCGCCTTCGGTCTTGAGCCACGCCGCGCAGCAGGCCTTGGCCAGCTCGCGCACGCGCAGAATGTAGCTCTGCCGTTCGGTGACCGAGATGACGCCGCGCGCGTCGAGCAGATTGAAGATGTGCGAAGCCTTGATGCACTGATCGTAGGCCGGCAGCGCCATGAGGTGGCGGCCTTCAGGAGTGGCGCCCTTGTCGAGCAGTGCCTTGCACTCCTTCTCGGCGTCGTTGAAGTGGGCCAGCAACAGCGCCGTGTCGGCGTGCTCGAAGTTGAAGCGCGAGAACTCCTGCTCGGCCTGCAGGAACACGTCGCCGTAGGAGAGCTTGCGCGCATCGCTACGGCCGTTGAACGACAGGTCGAACACGCGGTCGACGCCCTGCACGTACATGGCGAGGCGTTCGAGACCGTAGGTGATCTCGGCCGAGACGACCTCGCAGTCGAAGCCGCCGACCTGCTGGAAGTAGGTGAACTGCGTCACCTCCATGCCGTCGCACCACACCTCCCAGCCGAGGCCCCAGGCGCCGAGCGTCGGGCTCTCCCAGTCGTCCTCGACGAAGCGGATGTCGTGCAGCTCCGGATCGAGGCCGATGCAGCGCAGGCTGTCGAGATACAGGTCCTGCATGTCGGCCGGCGCCGGCTTCATGATCACCTGCAGCTGATAGTAGTGCTGCATGCGGTTGGGGTTCTCGCCGTAGCGGCCGTCCTTCGGGCCGGCGCGAGGGTTGTACGTAGCAGGCGTTCCACGGCTTGGGGCCGAGCGCGCGCAGCGTCGTCGCCGGATGGAAGGTGCCGGCGCCGACCTCCATGTCGTACGGCTGCAGGACGACGCAGCCCTGCTCGGCCCAGAAGCGCTGCAGGGCGAAGATGAGGTCCTGGAACGACTTTTTGGGCTGCAGCGGCGCCAGCTCGGTTGCTGGCGCGTGGGCGGATTTGGCGGCGGTGGCGGTCATGGTCGAGTGCGGCCCTGGAAATTTCGGCCGCACTATACGCACATCCGCGCCCCTGTCACCCGCTGCGCGGTCACTTCAAGGGCCCACATGCACACTGATACGGAAAGTGGCGCTGCTATTCCTTGGCGAGCGCCTCGCAGCCCTCTTTGGTCTTGGAGAAAATGAAGACCTGGTTGAGGTTGCCCTCGCAGGCGACCATCACGTTCTGAAGGTCGAGCGATGGCGTCTCGTCCATCAGCTTGCATTCCTCGAAGCGGTTGAGGATCTCGTCGGGCGTTAGCACGACGCCATCAGCTTCGAGCGGCGGCCCGCACTGGCGCCCATCGTCGGTGTTCTGCAGCATCCACCACTCGGCCGAAGTTGCCGGCTGCATAGATACCAAGACGATGACGGCGGCAATTGCCGTGCGCACACCACGCAAACTCATAGCTCCGCTCCCTGCAACGGAATTGAACGCCCGTCGATCCAAGCAGTCGGTGAAGCGGGCGGCAATCGAATAATGGACGGTCGGAGCAGAACAGCGATTTCGCTGCAATGCATCGTTAAAGCCCGTGCGACGGCGGGGCGCCGACCGAGCGCATACCGGTTAGCGGCTATCACATGCCGTTCCCGTCGATCGGCTACGTCGAGCGGAGAGATGGCGGCGGCTATCGCTGGCTGGCGCACACCTATCAGCTCAATACGCCATAGCTCGGTAGGGGCTCGGTCGCGCTACTTCGCGAGCTTGTCGCGCTCGGCGATGAGCGCGTCGAGCTTGGCCTGCTGATCGGCAATGCGATCGGCCGTGCGGCTCTCGTCAGCCGCGCCCGAGTAGGCCGCCGCCTGCTCGACCAGCTCACGCAGGTTGGCGCGCAGGATGGCGATGCGATTGTCGAGTTCGGCAAGCGTTGCAGGGTCGGCGGACATGGAAGCCCTCTTGGTTGGATTGGCGTGCGGGTGAGAACGAGATTTGCGTCAGCCGTTCCGCCTATCGCCGGGCCGGTATACGCCGGCGTCGGCGTCCCACACGAGGGCGCCGAGATCCTTGGGGGCCACCTGGAGCGGATTGGCGCGCGTCATCTGCTCGTGGGCCATGCGCGCTGCGTCGGCCGCACGCGTCATTTCGCGAGCTAGCCATTTCATGCCAGCGCCAATGCCGGCTCCGATGAGAACCGCGACGATGACATGGGGCATCGACGACACTCCCTCAACGCGGGCAATCACACCCTAAGGTTACAGCCCGAAACGCGACCATAGCGACCGGGCCTCGACAGCGGATATCAGATCGTCCCCGAAGGCAAGACGCCCACTCCTTAATTCCTCGTAACCCGAGGCTGAAGACGACCGCCGCAGCCGGCCCAGGAGCCCCCCCTTTTCAAGGGGTACGACCTTCAGGCGCACCTTGTCGCCGTACAGCTCGCGCATCTTGCTGCGCACGTCGGAAATGCCATCGATAAGGCCGAGCTCAAGCGCTTTTGGGCCGGACCAAAAGGCGCCGGAGAACAGCTCGGCGTCGGCGCCTGTAAGGCGTCCGGCGCGGCGCTCCTTGACGATGCCGATGAACACGTCGTGCACGTCGCGCTGCACGCTCTTGATGCGCTCGATGTCCTCGGGCTTTTCCGGGCGGAACGGGTCGAGCGCGTCCTTCTGCTCGCCGGCCGTGTAGACGCGCCGCTCGATGCCGAGCTTGGCAATCGCCTTGTCGAGGCCAAAGCCGGCGAAGATGACGCCGATGGAGCCGACGATGGAAGACGGGTCAGCGTAGATCTCATCGCCGGCGAGCGCCAGGTAGTAGCCGCCGGAAGCAGCGACGTCCTCGCAGAACACGTAGACGGTCTTGTGCTTCTCCTCGGCCAGCTGCCGGATGCGGCGAAAGATGAGGCTCGACTGCACCGGCGAGCCGCCGGGCGAATTGACGATGACGGCAACGGCAGGGATCTTCGACAGCTCGAAGGCCTTTTCGATGGCGCTGGCGGCAAGGCCGATCGACAGACCGGGACGCAGGGGCGTCGCCATGCCGATGGGGCCGGAAAAGCGCAGCACGGGAACGACGGGACCTTGGCCAAAGAACCACATGCGGGCCAACCTCGCTGAAGCATGATGATCGGGGCGGAGCCGAACTTTTAGGCCATCGCGACCGCCCCGGCTAGGGCAGGCCGACGGATCGGAGGCCCTTCACCTCTCCCTCTGGGAGAGATGAAGTGGTCTAGCCCGCGGCCGTCATGGGTAGCGCCGCGCCGGCGCGCAGGATGTCCTGCGCTGCCGGCGTGAAGGCGCCGCCACTTTCGTGCAGCACGAAGCCGGGCAAAATCTGCAACGGGCCGCGGCTGCCCTTCACGCCTTGTACGAGCACGCGATGCGACGGCGCACCTTGGCGCGGATGCAGCGGAAGAATTTTCAACGAACCAAAGCGCGTCGCGAGCGCGGCGAGCAGCCGTGGCAGCGCGTCGGTCTTGTGAACGACGGTGGCTTCGCCACCGGGCGCCGTCATGCGCGCCATGAAGCGCGCCCAGCTCTCCAGCTCGCCGTCCGGCATGGCGTGGGCACCGGCCTTCAAAGCATCGGCGGCAAGCGTGCCGGCGTCGGTGTCGTGAAACGGCGGATTGGCGATGACGTGCCCGAAGCTCTCCTCGAGGAGGCCAAGCGCACGCAGCTCCGCCGCCGCGGCGCCGACAACGCCGATGACGACGCGCACGCGATCGGTCAGTTCGTTGCGGCGGGCGTTCTCGGCGGCGAGCTCGGCGAGCTGCGGCTCCTTTTCAAACAGCACCACCTCGGCGAATGGCGCGCGGCGGGCAACGCACAGCCCGGCAGTGCCGACGCCGGCGCCGACGTCGAGCACGCGCAGCGGGCGGCCGCTGTCGGCCGGCACCGCGGCAGCGAGCATCACGGCGTCGAGCCCCGCCCGATACCCGCTGCGCAACTGCAAGATGTTGAGCGCCCCGCCGAGGAAGGCGTCGTCCGTCACCTCGGCCCGATTCTGGGTTGCAGAGGCCACCGTCATGACTTTACCATCCACTGACCAAGGTCGGCCTCGACGAGCAGGCGGCGTGCGGCGTCCCAGCTCTCGGCGGGTACGGCCAGCCGCTGGGCAACGGCGCCGAGCGTGCCTTGCACGGCGCTCATGTTGCCGTCGAACACCGCGGCTTCGATGCCGGCGTCCTGCAGCAGCACCATGAGGTAGCTGAGCAGCACAGGGTCGTTGGTGGTTACGAGGTCACGCATGGGGACAGGTTTCGAGGCCAAAGAACAAGGGACGTGAGCTTGCGGCAAAGTTTGCTTGGAAATCGCCGCTGCCACAACGCTATACCAGTCAAAACAAACATGAGCCTCGGGAAGATACCATTGGGACAAGTCATACCGTTCGACGCTGCCCGCAGTGCTTCGGAAGGCCTCCAGCCGCTGCTCGACATCGTGTCGGGCGACATGGATGCAATTAACCGCATTATCCTCGACAAGGCGGTCTCCGATGTCGAGCTGATCCCCGAGCTGGCCCATCACCTCATCGATTCCGGCGGCAAACGGCTGCGCCCGATGCTGGCGCTGGCGTCCTCCAAGCTGTGCGACTATCGCGGCGGCGGCCACATTCGCGTCGCCTCGGCGATCGAGTTCATGCACACGGCAACGCTGCTACACGACGATGTCGTCGACGAGAGTGGCTTGCGGCGCGGCAAGCAGACGGCGCGCATACTGTGGGGCAACCAGGCGAGCGTGCTGGTCGGCGACTTCCTCCTCGGGCAGGCCTTCCGCATGCTGGTCGACGTCGGCTCGCTGCCGGTCCTCAAGATCTTGTCGAACGCCGCGGCGGTAATCGCCGAGGGCGAGGTGATGCAGCTCGCCGCGGCCAATAACACGACGACGACCGAGGACGAGTACCTCGCCATCATCAATGCCAAGACGGCAGCGCTGTTCTCCGCCGCCGCCGAGGTGGGGGCGGCGATCGCCAGCCGGCCGGCCGCCGAGCAGGCGGCGCTGAAGTCCTACGGCCGCAATCTCGGCCTCGCCTTCCAGCTGGTCGACGACGCGCTCGACTATTCCGGCGACAGCGCCCACCTCGGCAAGGCGATCGGCGACGATTTCCGCGAGGGCAAGATCACCCTCCCGGTGATCCTGTCGTTCCGCCGCGGCTCCGAGGAGGAGCGCCAGTTCTGGACGCGCACCATCGCCGAAGGGCAGATCGAGGATGGCGATCTGGAGCGCGCCGTGGCGCTGATGAAACAGCACAAGGCATTAGAGGCGACCATGGAGCGGGCGCGCTCCTACGGCGCTATCGCGCACGATGCCCTTGCCATATTCCCCGACCGGCCCGAAAAAGCCGCCATGCTGGACGTGATCGGGTTCTGCGTGCACCGCTCGCACTGAAAAAACACCGGCCCCGGCCGACCGTATTGCCCGGCGCCTGCCGGCATCCTAGGTTCGCGCGTCGTAGATAGAACATCGGAGAGCGCCGGTGCGTTCGTTTCATCACATCGTCGGACGCATGGCCGGGAAGGCTTGGTGGCTCGTTGCTGCCGCCTTGGCGCTTGCCGGAGCCGCTGCTGCGGCGCAGCTTCCCGCGCAGTCTTCCAGACCGCAGTCCGGCATCGTGCTCGTCAAGCTCGGCATCGCCGACATGAGCAAGGCCGAGCAGGCGAACCTGTGGAAGCTCGTCGACGAGTACGCCACGGTCGACGCGCTGCAGGAGTTCTGCGGCACCAAGCTGAACCTGCAGCGGCGCGCCTGGCGTGCGGTGGCGACCTGCGTCGAGCCGACGTCGCTCAAGAAGGTGTTCGGCACCTTCCGCACCAAGAAGGACGGCTACCTGAAGCAGTGGGAGACGCTGCACGGCCAGCCCGACGCGAAGAAGGCGGTGTGCGACCGCTTCAAGAGCAAGCTCGGCGAGTATTCGAAGATCATGAGCGGGCAGATCAACGAGGCGGCCACCGCCTGCCGCAACTGCTTCTTCTGCTGAAACGCTAGCACCAGCCGTCAATCGCCGAGCGTGGTGGCGACGATCCACCAGCCGGGATGGTGCGCCCGCAATTGCTCGGCGGCCGCCGCGGCGCGCGCCGCATCGGGAAAAATCCCGTAGCTCGTCGGACCGGCGCCGGAAAGGCTGACATAGAGGCAATCGGGCGCCGCGCTGAGCGCCGCTTCCGCCGCGGCGCTGTCGGGCAGCACCGCATGCGCGGCATCCCGCAGGTCGTTGCCGACACCGCGCATATAAGCGATGAGCGCCGCGGTATCGGGGAACGACGGGAGCTTAGCGGGCGGCGTCTCGGCGTGGGCTTTGGGCACCGACAGCCGCGCGAACACCGACTTGGTCTTGCCGAACGGCGCCGCGCTTTGCGGGCAGACGAGCACGGCATCGAGGCGCGGCAGTGCGTCAACGGGCTCGACGTGCTCGCCGACGCCCCACACGAGCGAGCTCCGGTCGGCAAGGCACACCGACACGTCGGCGCCGAGCGCGGCGGCCAGACTTTGCCAGTCGACGCCGTTGGCAGGATTGATGCGGCGGACAGCGCGCAGCACGGCAGCCGCATCGGCGGAGCCGCCACCGATTCCGGCGGCGATGGGAAGCTGCTTATCGACGGTGACGCGGCCGAGCGTGAGGACCGGATCGGCGACGGCAAGGCTCTGCAGCGCCGTGTCGACGAGATTGCTGCCGACGATGGCGGAGGCGTAGGGGCCGGACATTTCGACGGCTTCGCTCGGCGCCCGGATCGAAGGTGACGTCGTCGCCGACGGCGGCGAAGGCGATCAGGCTTTCGAGCAGATGGTAGCCGTCGGCGCGGCGCCCGAGCACGCGCAGCGTAAGGTTGATCTTGGCGCGCGCGCGCTCGGTGATTGCCGACATCGGTTCAGCTCAAATGCAACGGCCCCGGAGAGTGGGCTCTCCGAGGCCGCATAGTAGTCGATTGCAGGGGCCGTGCGTCATTGGCCGTCGCCGTCGTCCAGAGCGGCCTCCCCAGGAGCCGAAGCCGCCAAAGCCGAGGTAGATGCCAGGCGCGCCGTAATAGCCGTAGTCCGGGAGCGGCTGAATTTTCGCCATCAACTCATCGTTGTAGAAAGTGCGGCACAGCCTGATGGCCGTCGGCCCATATGCAGCGGCGATAGTCGACCGGCCCCGCCATCGATTCCGTTTCGGCCTGCGAGGCGATGGGGGCCGGCGCGGCCGTTGCCGCGGTGAAAACGCGCCGGAGAGTGCCATGCACGCCGAGGGCGGCGAGAAGTTTTGCTCTGAGCATTGTGAACTCCTGACGGCTCGCCGTTCGACGGAGAGCTGCCAGAGGAATTCAAATCTAAGGCCCTTGTTCCTTGAAAAAGCGACGCAGCAGAGCGCGCGTAAGCCCAGCTACGGCGGGCTAGCAGCCGCCGCTCATCGAGGCTTTCAGAGCCTTCGCTTGTTGGCGTTACTCGACGAGCGCGGGGTTGAGCTTCGTCTCTTTGCGCTTCTTCTGCCTGCACCCGGCGCATGGTCTCGCGCGGGCCGGCGCGCGCCTCGGCGGCCGGCGGCATGCCCTCGGCGAGCTTCTTCTTGATCTTCTCCATCTCTTCCGGCTCGGGGTCGAGAGTGAGCGCCTGATCCCACTGGAACTTCGCCTCACGCTCGCGCCCGACGCGCCACAGGGCATCGCCGAGATGGTCGTTGAGCACGGGATCCTGCGGCTTCAGCTCGACGGCGCGCTCCAGGAAGCGCACGGCTTCCGCGTAGTTGCCGAGCTTGTAGTGCGCCCAGCCGAGGCTATCGACGATGTAGCCGTCGTCCGGCTTCAGCGCGACGGCCTTCTCGATCAGCGCCATGCCCTGCTTGAGGTTGCGGTTCTGATCGATCCAGCTGTAGCCGAGATAGTTGAGCGCCAGCGGCTGGTCGGGGTACAGCTCCAGCGCCTTCTGCAGATCGGCTTCGGCGGCCGGCCAGTTCTTCAGGCGCTCATAGCAGGTGCCGCGCGAATAGAAGATGCTCCAGTGCCGCTTGTCCGGCTTGGGGATCAGCTTCAAGGCGGCCGTGTAGACGTTTCGACCGCCTCGCCGTAGCGCTTGCGGGCGCGCAGGATGTTGCCCAGCGCGTCGAGCGGCTTCAGGTCGGTCGGGCTTTCCGCTCGCCAGCCGGTCGAGGATCTTCTTGGCCTCGTCGACCTTTTCGAGCGAGTTGAGATCGAACGCCTTGCGGATGTCGATGGCCGGCTGCAGCGCCGTGCCGGGCGGAATGCGGTCATAGGCGTCGATCGCGTCCTGGTAGCGCTGGCCGGTCTCATAGGCGCTGGCCAGCGCGGCGAGCGCGAAGGCGTGATCGGGCTTGGCGTAGAGCGCGAGCTGCAGATAGAGGATGCCCATGCTGAGGCCGCCCTCGCTCGTCAGCGCCTCGCCGAGGCCGTAGAACACCTCGGCCATGCCTTCGGCCGGCGTCGAGTATCAGCAGATCGGTTTTCTTGCCCGCGCCGATCTCCTCGCGCAGCTCGCGTACCAGCACGTGCGGCTCGCCCTGCGAGCGCTCGGTCTGGCCGTCGAGGATTTCCTTGGCGAGCTTGACGTTGCCGTTGCGCGCCGCATGCCGGGCGTAGGCGAGCGCGATGCGCAGCGTCGTGGCGTCCTGGCGCATGGAATGCTCGTAGGCGGCCAGCGCATCCTGCGGGCGGCCCGTGACGTCGGCGATCAGCGCCTTGTGATAGTTGAGATAGAACTGCGCCCATTCGGCCTGCTTGGGCATATCGAGCAGCTTCATGGCGCGCTGCGCGTTGCCGGAGGCAGCCGCGGCCCAGGCGCGGGCCAGCGCGCTCGTCAGCTCGCCGATGGGGCCGTCGCTAGCCTTGCGGAACTCATCGTCCGCCTTCATGTAGTCGCCGTTCTTGAAGCTGTTGAGGCCGAGCAGCAGGTAGGCCATGCGGTTCTCGGCGTTCTTGGCGACGAGCTCGCGGGCAAGCGGAACGGCCCGGTCCCAGTGCGCCTCGGCGGCTTCCGTCTGGAAGGCCTGCTCGAGCAGCACGGCGTTGCTCGGGATCGAGCGCGAGCGCGCTGCGATAGAAGGCGGCGGCGCTGTTGTTGTCGTTGGCGCCCTTGGCGAGGTTGGCGGCAAGGTAGCTGCCGAGCAGCGAGTGGGCGTCAGTCTCCGTCGTGAAGTCGTTGGCAGCTTGAGCGGCGCTGAGGCTGGCGGTGAACATGCCGATGGCGGTTGCCGTTGAAAGCAACACGTTGCGAAGGCTGGCCCGCATTCAAACTGATCCTTCTTGGAGGCACGGGGCTGATTCCCGGAGCGCCATACCGTAGCAAATAACGCGGCGATTTGGCGACATCCGCGCCGACGGGTAACGTTGAATCTGCAAATACCTGCGCTGTCATAATGACCCCACCGTCGGCCGCTAGGCGGCTCACATTCCGGCGTAATTCGGTCCGCCGCCACCCTCCGGGCAAACCCACGTGATGTTCTGGCTCGGGTCCTTGATATCGCAAGTTTTGCAGTGGACGCAGTTCTGCGCGTTGATCTGGAAGCGCGGATCTCCGTCCGGCTCGGCGACGATCTCGTAGACCGCCGCCGGACAGTAGCGCTGAGCAGGCTCTGCAAATTCTGGCAGGTTGATGGCGACCGGCACCGCGGGTCGGTAAGCTTAAGGTGAACCGGCTGGTTTTCCTCGTGGTTGGTGCCGGAGAACGACACGCTGGTCAGCCGGTCGAAGGTCAGCACGCCGTCGGGCTTGGGGTAGGCGATGGGCTGGCGTGTCTGCGCGCGCTTCAGCGTCGCATAGTCGGGCTTGTGGTGCTTCAGCGTGAAGGGAGGCCGCCCGGGATGATGGTGTTGATCCACATGTCGAGGCCGCCGAGCGCGATGCCGATGTAGGTGCCAAAGCGCGACCACAGCGGCTTGGCGTTGCGCACCGGCCTGAGGTCGCGCGCGATGTCGCCGGTGAGCACCGCTTCCTCGTAGGCCGCGAGCTCGTCGTGGGCGCGGCCCTCGGCGAGCGCCGCGAACGCCGCCTCCGCCGCGGCGATGCCCGACAGCATGGCGTTGTGGCTGCCCTTGATGCGCGGCACGTTCATGAAGCCGGCGGCGCAGCCGAGCAGCGCTCCGCCGGGAAACGTGAGCTTGGGGATCGACTGCCAGCCGCCCTCGGTGATGGCGCGCGCGCCATAGCCGATGCGCTTGCCGCCCGCGAAGGTCGCGCGGATCGCCGGGTGCGTCTTGAAGCGCTGGAACTCCTCGAACGGCGCGACGTACGGGTTCTCGTAGTTGAGGTGCAGCACGAAGCCCACCGAAACGAGATTGTCGCCGTAGTGGTAGAGGAACGAGCCGCCGCCGGTGCGATCATCGAGCGGCCAGCCGAAGGTGTGCTGAACGAGGCCGGGCTTGTGGTTCTCCGGCGCAACGCGCCACAGCTCCTTGAGGCCGATGCCGTACTTCTGCGGATCGCGACCGTCGCTGAGCTTGAACTGCTCGACGAGCTGCTTGGTCAGCGAGCCGCGCGCGCCTTCGGCAAAGAACGTGTACTTGCCGCGCAGCTCCATGCCGCGCACGAAGCTCTCGGTCGGCTGCGCCGTCGCGGCCGACGCCCATGTCGCCCGTCGCGATGCCGACCACGGCGTTGTTCGCGTCGTAAAGCACTTCGCTGGCGGCAAAGCCCGGATACACCTCGACGCCGAGCTCGGCCGCCTGCTCGCCGAGCCAGATGCACAGCGCGCCGAGGCTGACGATGTAATTGCCGTGATTGCTCATCAGCGGCGGCATGAAGATGTTCGGCAGGCGCAGCGAACCTGATCTGGTGAGAAACAGGAAACGGTCGTCCTTCACCGCCGTCTCGACGGGAGCGCCCTTCGCTTTCCAGTCGGGGATGAGCCGGTTGAGGCCCTTGGGGTCGATGACGGCGCCGGAGACGATATGGGCGCCGACCGCCGAGCCCTTCTCGACGACGACGACGGAGAGCTCGCGTGCCCGCTTCGGCGGCGAGCTGCTTCAGCCGGATCGCGGCGGCGAGACCCGCGGGGCCAGCCCCGACGATGACGACGTCGAACTCCATCGCCTCTCTGGGCGGCAGCTCGCCTGTGGTCTCGGCCATCTCTCGTGTCACCTCTAGTCTCGCGCGCGAGTTTCTATAGTGGTCGTAGGTCTCTAGTGTCCTGATCGCGAAATTCGTCTCAGTGTGCGGCAAGGTTGGAACGAATTTCGCGATCTGAAGGACACTAGCCAACTTAGCTGACCTAGTGTGATTCAGATCGAGAAGCCCGCTTCACTACCCAGCCGAGTGCGGTCTAGCGGACTTCTCGATCATCACACTAGGGGCCGCAGCGTCAAGCGCCGCAGGGCCGCAAGCAGGCCTCTAGCGATGTTGAAAACCGCTCGCGCTCGCGCTATGAGCCGGCGATCTCCCGCTATATGGTGCCGGCCATGAGCGCCGACGAGACAACGCGCAAGGCTGCCGGCCGCATCCTCGCCTGGTACGAGGCGATGGGCGTCGACGCTGCGCTGGAAGAGCACCCGCTCGACTGGCTGGCGCGCGGCGGCGCGGCTCCCGGCGCGCAATTCGCATTGCAGTCGGGCAGTTCCTCCGACGCAGCTCCGGGCGCGGCGCGCAAGGCGGAGCCGTCCGCCGCACCCCCGCGCCAAGCCTATGCGCCTGCGACCGCACCAATCGCCAAGCCGGCGCGTCAGTTCCCAGCGCGCGCACCCGCCGCACCCGAGACTGGAACGCGGCTCGACCTTGATGGCGCGCGCACGCTCGCCGAGCTCGGCGCCATGCTGGGCAGCTTCGACGGCTGCGGGCTGAAGGCGACGGCGAAGAACTTGTGCTTCTACCGCGGCGCCGAGCGCAGCAACCTGATGATCATCGGCGAGGCGCCGGGGCGCGAGGAAGATCTCGAAGGCAAACCGTTCGTCGGCCGCGCCGGGCAGCTGCTCGACAAGATGCTCGCCGCCATCGGCATGAGCGAAGCCGACGTGCACATCACCAACATCGTCTACTGGCGCCCGCCGGGGAACCGCACGCCGACCCCGCAGGAGGCGCTCGCCTGCCGGCCGTTCCTCGAGCGGCAGATGGCGCTGGTGGCGCCGAAGGTGGTGCTGGCGCTCGGCGGCGCGGCGGCGAAACACTTGTTTGACGTTGCCGACGGCATCATGCGCATTCGCGGCAAGTGGCGCGAACTCGACATGGGCGGCCACAAGGCGCAGGCCATGGCGACGCTGCACCCCGCTTACCTCTTGCGCACGCCCGCCGCCAAAGGCATGGCGTGGCGCGACCTGCTCGCCGTCAAGGCGGCGCTCAAATAACGAAGAGCCATGGCAAAGATCGACGAGAGTTTTGAATTCAAGCCGCTGCGCATTGCGACGCTCACCGTGTCGGACACGCGCGAGAAGGCGACGGACAAATCAGGCGACGTGCTCGAAGCTATGATCGGCGAAGCCGGTCACACGCTGTCAAAGCGCGAGATCGTCACCGACGACCTCACCGCGATCCGCGCCAAGGTTGAAAGCTGGATCGCCGACCCGGGCATCGACGTCGTCATCACCACGGGCGGCACCGGCTTCACCGGGCGCGACGTGACGCCGGACGCCGTGAAGCCGCTGTTCGAGAAAGAGATCGAGGGCTTCTCGGTCATCTTCCACATGCTCTCGTTCCAGAGCGTCGCGACATCGACCATCCAGTCGCGCGCCTGTGGCGGCACGGCCAACGGCACCTACGTATTCTGTCTGCCGGGGTCGCCGGGCGCCTGCAAGGACGCGTGGAACGGCATCCTCAAGTGGCAGCTCGACAGCCGCCATCGGCCCTGCAATTTGGTCGATATCATGCCGCGCCTGAAAGAGACGCGCGGCTAAGGTCAGGCCACGTTCAGAAGCTCGTGCGGCCGCGCTCGATGGCGACGAGCTCGAGCTGCGCGTTGGTGCTCGCGAATACCGCGGCGGCCAGCTGTCCAGCGACGACCAGCACCAGACCCAAGACTACAGCCGGTCCGCCGAGCAGGACGCCGACGGGCAGTCCGAGCAGCGCGAGTGCCGAGAGCTCGGCATATGACGCCGCCGGCGCCCGGCTACGACTGCGCCGATGCCGGCGAGCAGCGTGATCCAGCCGAGCCCGCTCAGCGCGTTGGCCGCGAACTTGGCGATCTTGAAGCGAGGGCGGAACGGCGGCAGGTCTTCGCCCGGCTGGCCATGCTCGCGCTCAATGATCTGCGGCAGCTTCCCGGGGGCTGCGCCCGCCTGCTGCTGCTCGGGGAAATAGCCGGATGTCGGCTGCGGTGGTGGGTTGTTGGCGACGTTGTAGACGCGCTGTCCGCCGGACGAAGTGCCGGGCGCACTTGGGGGTGGCTGCGAAGGTGGCGCGCTCTGCGACGGCGTCGCGCCGGCGTTCGTTGCTTCACGGCCGCGCGCGACGCGCGCTTCGCCCCAGCGCCATTCGGCGATACGGAACAGGCCCTCGCGCGCTTCCTGCGCCTCGGAGCGTCGTTCCGTGCTGCTCGACGAGGTGGCGGTAGAATTGGAGGGCATAGTCCATCTTGCCCTCGGCCTCGGCCCGGCGGGCCGCCTGCAGCACCTGCACGGGCGTGAACTGCACCGATGTTTGCACCATAACGCAACCCCCTACGCATCTTACGGGCGATGCAACGCTACCACTGTCAATAACGAATGTCCGCCCCGCTTCGGGCGGATATCCTCAAAACCCGAAACTTTACTAACAGCGGTACCGGACTAAACGACGCGGGGCCACATGCTCGGCGGTGTTTAGAGGTCGCTCGGCGAAACGATACGCTCGATGTGCAGGCCGGGAAAACCGACGAGCATTTCGGCGAGCGCGCCGCTGCCTGCCGCACCCGGACGCTTCTGCACCTCGACCAGCCAGTAGCCGCTGACGCCGCGCGCCTTGAGCGCCGCGACGACGTGCTCGGCCTTGAAGGCGGGCACGCCGGAGCCGACGACAAGCACCGGGCAGTCGAGCGGCATCGCGCTGATGCGCGGCAGGCGATCACTCCCGCCTGCGACTTTGCTGGCGGTTTCCTTGTCGATGACGATTGGGCGGATCGATCCGCCGTGGCCGACCGGCTTGCGGCGACGCATGGGCGCAGCACGCGGCGGCAACGGCAGAGATGCGAGACGAACGGACGTGACAGTCACAGCTTTTTACCCCCGTAAAAGCGCTGATCCAGCACTAAGACACCCAAATCTAACGGCGAAATTACGACGGCGCGAGGGCGCACGTCGCACTTCACTTCTCGCCGCCGGAGAGCTGCGAGGGGCGCTCCGGGGCGAGATGCAAGGTGTAGAGGATGCGCTGCGCCTGGTTGCCGAGCGCGCGGCGGATGTAACCGTCGCGGCGATAACGCGCGGCATTGCTGACGGCGCGCGCGCGCAACAGCTTCACGCGCCGCATGCCGACGCGGCGCACGAGGTCGAGATCCTCCATCAGCGGCACCGCGCGATGCCCGCCCGCCTTGTCGTAGGCGGCGCGCGAGATGAGCAGCCCCTGCTCGCCGTAGGGCAGACGCAGCAGGGCGCAGCGCAGGCGCACGAGGCCTTCGAGAGCGCGCGGGGCGATGCCGTCGTCGTCGAGCGCGAAGCGGAAAGCGGCGGCGGCACGGCGGGAGGCGACCTGAATCGACGCGCTCCATGAAGTGCGCGGCTTCGCGCTCCCAGCCGGCGTCGAGGACGGTGTCGGCGTTGAGGAACAACAGCCACGGATGGCGGGCGGCGTTGGCGCCGGCGCGCATCTGGGCGCCGCGATTGGGCGGCGCGGTGAGCAGCTCGGCACCGGCCTGGTCGGCGACCTCGCGCGTGCGGTCCTTTGAGCCGCCGTCGACCACGATCACCTCGCGCACGAGGCCCTCGAGCGCCGCCGGCACGAGCGCGGTGAGCGTCGCCGGCAACGTGGCCTCGGCGTTGAGGGTGGGGATGACGACGGTGATCATGGTTTTCTGTGGCACGCCGCGACGGGCGCCAACAACCGCAATCGCGGAAACTGCCCGTCGGCCGGGCAATTGTTCTTGCTTCGTTCTCTACGGCCGCGCTAGGCTGCGCCGGCATTCAGCGGAGCGAACGGTGCGGGAAAAGCAGCGAGAAAAGCCAGTGATCGAGGCGACACCGGGCGGCGTGGTCGACGGCGAGCGGCGGCGCGGGCGCGGCGCGCGCTCCAACCATACGGGGCGCTTCGAGGCGGAGCGGCGCGAGGCGTTCGACGACGGCTGGGAGGGGCTCGGCGATCTCGACGCCTTCAAGACGACGGTGTTCGACGATCCGGCACGCACCATCATCACGCGCAACGACAGCCCCGACATTTCCTTCGACCGCTCGATCAATCCGTACCGCGGCTGCGAGCACGGCTGCATCTACTGCTTCGCGCGGCCGACGCACTGCTTCCTCGGACATTCGGCCGGCCTCGACTTCGAGACCAAGCTCTACGCGCGCACCAACGCGGCGGAGCTGCTCGAAAAGGAGCTGTCCAACCCGCGCTATCAGCCGGCGTGCATGGCGATCGGCACCAACACCGATCCCTATCAGCCGATCGAGCGCGAGCGGCGCATCATGCGCTCCATCCTCGAGGTGCTGGAGCGCACCTCGCACCCCGTCGGCATCGTCACCAAGTCGGCGCTGATCACGCGCGACATCGACATCCTGTCGCGCATGGCGAAGCGCGGGCTGGCGCGGGCGGCGATCTCGGTGACGACGCTCGACGGAAAGATCGCGCGCTCGATGGAGCCGCGCGCGCCGACGCCGGCGAAGCGCCTCGATGCCGTGCGCCAGCTGGCCGAGGCCGGCATCCCGACGACGGTGATGGTGGCGCCGATCATCCCCGGCCTCACCGACCCGGAGATCGAGCGCATCCTCGAAGCGGCGAAGGCGGCCGGCGCGCGCTCGGCCGGCTACGTGATGCTGCGGCTGCCGCTGGAGATCAAAGTGCTGTTCCGCGAATGGCTGGCAGCCGAGTTCCCCGACCGCGCCGACCGCGTCATTCATCTCCTGCAATCGATGCACGGCGGACGCGACTACACGTCGGAGTTCGGCGTGCGCCAGCGCGGCACCGGGCCTTACGCCGAGCAGATCGGCATGCGCTTCCGCCTGGCGCGTCAAGCGGCTGGGCTTCAACGAGCTGCCGCGACGAGCTGCGCACCGACCTGTTCCAGCGCCCCGTGCTCGCCGGGCAACAAATGCCGCTTTTCTGAGGGTTTTCCTCAAGCGCCTGCGACCGGGCGCTTTGACTTCGTCGCCGACGCGGTCAAACCTTCCCCGTTATGGGGAATGCTGCCGCCGAGCTTCGACCGCGACCGACCTTCGAGTTGGAGGCGGCGGAGCTGCAGCTGCACGGCGGTCCGGTCGCCGGCGTCGACGAAGCGGGCCGAGGACCGCTGGCCGGACCCGTCGTGGCAGCAGCGGTCATCCTCGACCCCGAGCGCATTCCCGACGGCATCAACGATTCAAAGGTGCTCGACGAGGAAGCGCGCGAGTTCCTCTACGTGCGCATCCAGGGCAACGGCCATCGTCGGCGTCGGCATGGCCGACGTGAAGCGCATCGACCGCCAGAACATTCTGCACGCCACCATGTGGGCGATGGCGCAGGCCGTCGCGCAGCTGCCGCAGACGCCGAAGCTCGTCGCCATCGACGGCAACCGCGCGCCCGAGCTCGGCTGCCCGTCGCGCACCGTCGTCAAGGGCGACGCGCGCTGCCTGTCGATCGCCGCCGCTTCGATCATCGCCAAGGTGACGCGCGACCGGCTGATGGTGCAGCTCGGGGCAAAGCATCCGGGCTACGGCTTCGAGCGGCACAAGGGCTACGGCACCGCCGAGCACCACGAGGCCATCAAGCGGCTCGGCGTGACGGTGCATCACCGCCGCTCGTTCCGCGCCGTGCAGCTCGCCCTCGGCCTCATCACCGAGGAAGAGGAAGTGGTGTAGAATCCACTAACGGCGCCAAGCTCATTGGCGCGCCTTGGCACTGCATCGGCAACCGATAAATCGCTTCCCAACGGACTCCTCGCACAGCTAGAATCCACGGGCTTCGAGCGTGCCTGCCGGAGCGCGTGTTCCCCCTGATTTGAAAGTTGCGTTCAAATGGTTCTGCGTCGTTCGCCTGGGGCCCTTGCGGCCAATCGCGTCATCGTCGGTGATTGCATCGCGTCGCTGAAGAAGCTGCCCGACCATTCGGTCGATCTCGTCTTCGCCGACCCGCCCTACAATCTGCAGCTCGCCAACGATCTGCTGCGCCCCAACAACACGCGCGTCGATGGCGTCGACGACGATTGGGACAAGTTTTCGAGCTTCGCCGACTACGACGCCTTCTCGCGCGCCTGGCTCAAGGAGTGCCGCCGCATCCTGAAGCCCGACGGCGCCATCTGGGTCATCGGCTCCTATCACAACATCTTCCGCCTCGGCGTGGCGCTGCAGGACCTCGGCTTCTGGATCCAGAACGACGTCATCTGGCGCAAGGTGAACCCGATGCCGAACTTCCGCGGCAAGCGCTTCACCAACGCGCACGAGACGCTGATCTGGGCGGCGCGCGATCAGCGTGCGCGCGCGACGTTCAACTACGAGAGCCTGAAGGCGCTTAACGACGATCTGCAGATGCGCTCCGACTGGCTGTTCCCGATCTGCTCGGGACCCGAGCGCCTGAAGGACGACGGCGGCCGCAAGGCGCACCCGACGCAGAAGCCGGAGGCGTTGTTGCAGCGCGTGCTGCTCGCATCCTCGAAGCCGGGCGATATCGTCCTCGACCCGTTCTTCGGTACCGGCACGACCGGCGCCGTCGCCAAGCAGCTTGGCCGCCGCTTCATCGGCATCGAGCGCGATCCCGACTACGCCAAGGCGGCCGAGGAGCGCATCGCCCGCGTGCAGCCGCTGCCGCCGTCGGCGCTGGAGACGGTGCGGTCGAAACGCGCCGAGCCGCGCGTGCCCTTCGGCACCATCGTCGAGATGCGTCTCGTCGAGCCGGGCACGACGCTCCTCGATGCCCGCGCCCGCATCCGCGCCGAGGTGAAGGCCGACGGCTCGCTGACCTGGGGCGGCAACCAGGGGTCGATCCATCGCCTGGGTGCTATCGTGCAGGGAAAGAGCGCCTGCAACGGCTGGACGTATTGGCACTTCGAGGCCGACGGGAAGTTGAAACCGATCGACCTTCTGCGCGAGCAGGCGAAGCGCCAGCTCGGGCTTTCTTCCGTGCCATCGGCAATTGCCGCTGAATAATCAGCGCACTGCGAGCTTGCGACATTTTGGCCCGATTGGGGAACGCCGTTGCCCCACATCGGCGTTCACCATTGCCCTTCGCGCGGGGCGCGAAGCCGCAGTGGACGGCCGTCATTTCTGGGTCTAATCCATTGGCCCATTCATAAGCATATTCCTTGGGACGGGACATGCGTCGAACGGCGTCCAGAACCGATCACTTGCTTGTCATCGGTGCCGGCCCCGTAGGCTTGGCGATGGCCGACGCGCTGAAACAGCGCGGCATTGCATTCGACCACGTCGATGCCGGGGACGGCGTCGGCGGCTTGTGGCGCGATGGCGTCTACCAGGGCGTGCATATCGTCTCCTCGAAGAGGTCGACCGGCTACACCGACTATCCGATGCCGGCGCATTACCCAGACTTCCCGAGCAGCACCCAAATGCTGCGCTACCTGGAAAACTTCGCGCGCGACCGCGAGCTCGGCGATTCCATCGAGCTCAATCGCCACGTCGTGCGCGCCGCCCCGCTGGCCGACGAAAGCTGGCAGGTGACGTTCGAGAACGGTGACGAACGCACCTACAAGGGCGTCGTCGTGTGCAACGGCCATCACTGGGACAAGCGCCTGCCGCAGTACCCTGGCCGTTTCACCGGCACGCTGATCCATTCGAAGGACTACAAAGAACCCAAGCAGCTGCAGGGCAAGCGCGTGCTGGTCATCGGCGGCGGCAACTCCGGCTGCGACATCGCCTGCGAATCGGCGCGTGTCGGCGCCACGTGCGATCTGAGCCTACGCTCGGGCTACTGGTTCCTGCCGAAGACGGCGTTCGGCAAGCCGCTCTCCGATCTGCCGATCTGGAACCTGCCCGTGTGGCTGCAGCGGCTGGTGCTGCGCGCGCTGGTGCGCGTCTTCATTGGCGACTATCGCCGGTACGGCCTGCAGAAGCCGAACCACAAGCTGTTCGAGCGGCATCCGGCGTTCGGCACCGAGGTGCTCAACTACCTGCGCCAGGGGCGCATCAAGCCGCGCCCCGACATCGCGCGGCTCTCGGGCACCAAGGTGCATTTCACCGATGGCAGCGTCGGCGAGTACGACCTCATCGTCGCCGCTACCGGCTTCAACAATGCCCTTCCGTTCCTGCCGAAGAGCCTCGTGCCCGTCGAGAACGACATCGTGCAGGTCTACGGAGGGGCGTTCCCGGATGCGGTGAAGAACCTCTACATCGTCGGCTGGGCGCAGCCGCGCAACGGCTTCGGCGCCATCATCTCGCCGGCGGCCAAGCTTTACGCCGAGATGATCGCCCTGCAGGACGAGATCGACCTGCCGATCGGCTACGTCCTGAAGTGGCGCGGGCTGAAGATGCCGACGACGCACCTTGTCGACCCCGGCTCGACGCGGCGCGTCATCTGGCTGGCGCACAAGGCGCTGCCGCTGTTGAAACGGCGCGCGCGCATCATCGCCGAGAAGCAGCCACGGCCGCCGTTCGACCCTTCGCTCTACGCTGACGACAGGCAAGACGACGCCGTCGCCGCCAGCGTGGCCAACGGCTGAAACCCAAGCCTTCGACGGGGAACGCTTAGCGCCGCACGCGCTCGCGGTGCGGGACGTCGGTCGGGAGCAGTTCGCCGGTGCGCTCGCGGTAGGCCAGACCCGAAACGTACGGGTAGGCGTAGCCACGGTAGTAGAACAGGACCGGGGTGTTGGCGTTGGGGTCGGGCCGGCGGTACTTCACCTCGCCGGCCGGCGTCCGATAGAACTCGGCCTGGGCGGGCGATTGGGAAACGGCGAGCAGGGTCAGCGCCGCAACGGCGGCCGAGCCCAAAGCGATAGTGGTCCGCATTGTTCTTCCTCGTTGATCCTGATGAGGATCGCGGAACACAGCAAACTCCCCCCGCGCCCGCCTCATTTCGGGAAGGTAACAACGGTCGCTTAACTAAGGGTGACCGCAATGCCACGCCGGCCCGCCAATGCGCGCTCACAGGGGCGTCACAAGCCGGCTTAGAGCCGTCGGTACATGACGAGGGCGTCGACGAAGCCGAGGCGGGGATGCCGAAAAGCGCCCGGCAGGCGCCCGACCGTCTCGAACCCGAGGCTCTGCCACAGGCGCACGGCGCCCTCGTTGCTGCTGACGACGAAGTTGAATTGCATGGCCAGGAAGCCGCGCCGGCGCGCCTCCTCGAGCGAGTGCTCGGCCATCCCCCTCGCGATGCCGCGGCCGCGCGCTGCCGGGTCCGTCGTGTATCCGCAATTGGCGACGTGGGCGCCGCCGCCGCGCTGGTTGGCGCACAGGAAATAAGTGCCGACGGCGCGCCCTTCCTGCTCGGCGAGGAACACCTCGCGCCCGGGCCCCATCCAATAGGCGATGGCGTCCGCCTCGCTCATGTCGCGCGGCAGCGCGTAGGTCTCGCCGCCGCGGATGGTCGGCTTCAGGATGGTCCATATGGCGGCGCGATCGGCCGTAGTTGCGCGCCGGATCAGCAGGGACGGCTTCACGGGGCGTTTTCCTACGGGAACAGGAACTTTTTTGTTATCATTGGCATCCTATGGTGGACGCTGCATCCCCCGAGTAGCGGAGCTTGATATGGCCGCGCGTGCTTACTGGAAGGGCTTTCTGCGCCTCTCCCTCGTATCGATCGCCGTCGAAATCTACAACGCCGTCGAGAGCAAGTCGGAGATCTCCTTCCGGCAGATCCACAAGCCCTCCGGCCGGCGCATCAACTACACCAAGACGGTGCAGGGCATCGGCGAGGTGAAGACCGCCGACATCGTCAAGGGCTACGAGGTCGACAACGACACCTACGTGACGCTCGAGCCCGAGGAGATCGAGGCGGTCAAGCTCGAGAGCAAGAAGACCATCGATCTCGTCAAGTTCGTCGACGAGGCCGAAATCGACCCGCGCTATTTCGAGCGCCCGTATTTCATCGCTCCCGCCGACAAGCACTCGGCCGAAGGCTACGTCGTCATCCGCGAAGCCCTGAAGAAGACCGGCAAGGCCGGCCTTGCGCAGCTCACCATCGGCGGGCGCGAGTGGCTGGTCGCCATCACGGCGTTCGGCGACGGGCTGCTGATGGAGATGCTGCGCTACGCCGACGAGCTGAAGGAGCCGGCGGACTTCTTCGACGAGGTTCCGATCGATCAAGCCTGACAAGGAATTGGTCGATCTCGCCGTCGAGCTGATCGAGCGCAAGGCCGGCAAATTCACACCCGAGCAGTTCGAGGACCACTACGCGACGGCGCTGCGCGAGCTGGTGCAGAAGAAGCTGAAGGGCCACAAGATCAAAGCCCCGCACGAGGAAGCGGCCCCCGGCGGCGCCAAGGTCATCGACCTCATGTCGGCGCTGCGCAAGTCGATCGGCGAAGGCAGCGGAAAGCCAAGTCGGCGCGCTCGACCAGCCGACGCGCCCCGGCGCCCCGCCGCAGCGGGACGAAGAAACGGGCGTGATGCCGCGCAGCTGAGCGGTGCGTAGAGAGATCTGCGATGGCGAAGAAGCCCGCTGCCAAGAAGCCTGCGCGCCCGACGCGTCTCACCGGGACAGCCGTTCTCGAAGCCAGCGAGCCGCGCAAGCTGATCGCGTTCGACACGTCGACCTTGCAGGCGCTGGAGCTCTTGGGGCGCGACTCCATGAAGGATCTGCAGGAGCTGGCTGACGAAGCCTTCCGCGACCTCCTGAAGAAGCACGGCCGTCCGACGGGCTTGAAAGACGCGTTGCGCCAATCGACGCGTCAGGTGCCCGCCAACGATTTACCCGGGCCGCGCACGCGCAAGGCGCGCTGAACCAGCCGCCATAGGGCGTCAATCGCTCGCCGATCACGCTTAACAGCAGAGCACTCGCGGTTAACGCGGGGCGACAAAGTGCTGCGCCCCAACCCGCACACACCCGCCAAATTCGCCATTCCATCGCGTGGCGATTGGTTAAGAAACGATGTGTGTCTGACCGTTGCAAGTCTTTGAAGAAGCCTGGCATTCCTCGATTGAGTTGAGCATGCAAAAGAGCCCCCTTCGAAGCAACGAGGGAGATACCATGCAAGCCCTAATCGCAGGAACGATCGCTGTCGCCGCCGCCACGCTGCTGCCCTGGGCCACGGCCCAAGCACAAAGCGGTGTCGCCTCGCACTATTCCGACCTCTCGGTCACCGCCAGCGGGCGCTCCTATGGCTCCGGCGCCATGGTCGCCGCCCACCGCACGCTTCCTTTCGGAACCAAGGTGCGCGTAAAGAACCCCCGCAACGGCCGCTCCATCGTCGTGACCATTGTCGACCGCGGCCCGTTCATTAAGGGGCGCATCATCGACCTGTCGAGGGGCGCCGCCAACGCGCTCGGCTTCTCGGGCCTGCAGCACGTGCACGTCGCGGTGCTGGGTAAGTCCGGCTAAACGATCAAGATGGCGCACCAGTAGCGCCTGTTCTGAATGACCTCGGGATGCTCGTCGACTTCCAGTCGGCGAGCATCTTTTTTTGCGGCCATCGGGGGACTACCGAGACGCGGAGGTTCCTGATCTATCGGCAAGAGCGCGCTTTGTTGCAACGCGACCAGGTTCTCAGCTTCTGCTACGGTTCGTGTGTCGCAAGGCACCGCATCGCGGAATCCAAAATGAAATATGCCAGCATTTGCGTAGCGCTTGCCGTGACCCTCGTGCCTTGCAGTTTTTCGAGGCAAGCGACAGCCCAGTCAAAGCCGTCGGAAGTGGAGACTGCCGCTCGGCTGTTCGAAGTTGGGAAGTTTGCCGAAGCTGGCGAGGTCTACGCGCAAATAGCCGCCCAAAATCCCAAGGACCATTCGGCCGCCCTCCAGTTGGGCCGCATTGCGCTGCTCTCCAACCGGCTCGAGGACGCGCAGAAATGGCTCGAACAGGCCATCGTCCTGCAGCCAGGCGACGACGATGCCAAGGTCATGCTGGCCGAAGCGTTCTATCGCCGCGACGACTTCCAGAGGGCAGCGGCTTCGCTGAGCGGCGTCGACGTCGCCACCAACAAGCTGATCATCGAGCAGTATCCGACCTTGAATGTTGCCAAGCTGGAGAGCTTCAAGGGCCAAACGCCCTATGACGTGCAGGGCGACGGGCAAACCATGCGCCTCAAGTTCTTGATGGCCGAGCCGCTGCCCTTGGTCAGCGTGCGCGTAAACGGCGGCGACGAGGTCACCTTCTTCATCGACACCGGCGGTTCGGAGGTCGCGCTCGACACAGAGTTCGCTAAGGAGCTTGGCCTTCCCAACTTCGGGAAAGTGCAAGGAACGTTCTCCGGCGGTGAGCACGCCGACGTCGGGCAGTCGCGGATTGAATCACTCACGATCGGCGACTGGACGATCAACAACCTGCCCATTGCAACGCTTGCCTTGCGCCAGCTCTCCGCAGGATTTGGCGTGAAGCGCATCGACGGAATTATTGGGACCACTCTCTTCTACCACTTCCTCGCGACCCTCGATTATCCGCGCGGCGAGCTTGTCCTGCGCCGGAAAACCGCGCAGAGCCGGGCGGAGTTTGCGGCAGCTCTCCGCGAAGAGTGTCGCGGTTCCGTTCTGGATCGCGAGCGACCACTTCATGGTTGGCTGGGGTCAAGTGGAGACAACTCCGCCTGCGCTCCTGTTCGTTGACACAGGGCTCGCGGGCGCGGGGGTCAAGCTGGCGGAGTCGGTCATCAAGGATGCAGGGATCAAGCTCGAGGAAGACAAAGCTTACGAAGGCGCGGGGGGAGGCGGGACGCTCAAAATCGTCCCCTACACCGTGCGTCGCCTCTCCTTCGGCGACATAAAGGAAGAGAACGTCGCCGGTCTCTACGATGGGCCGTTCCCGTGGGAAAACACTTTTGGCTTCCACCTCGCCGGCATGGTCGGCCACGATTTCTTCAAGCCCTACGCCGTGACCTTTGACTTCGACACGATGCGCATCTTTCTGCAGTAAAGGCGCTGATCCAAAGCCGGCGGAACATCTCGCGTCGGCGGCAACATCGCCTCAATGCCCTAGTTCTCTTTCAGGGCGTGGGCGATGACTTTGCGCATGACGCTTGGCACGGCAGCAGAGGAGAGGTCGCGGCGTGCGACCCACTGGCAACGCTCGGGCTCGGCCCAGAAGGTCAAAGTCGCATCCGACGGCACCAGCGCGCGGTAGACGACGAGCTCGAGCCGGAAGTGCGTGAAGACGTGCACGACCGTGCCGGGCACCGCCCACCAGTCGGCGCGCAGGGGCGCTGCGCGCAGCGCCTCCTTCGCCGGCGGCAACAGATCGCCCCACGCCGTGCCGGGCACCTCGAGCATGCCGCCCGAGCAGTCCCGCTTCCGGGCGCTTACGCAGCAGCACACGGCCGTCCTCGCGCAGCGCGACGAAGGCGAAGCCGACGCGCTGCGGACGTTCAGTGCGTTCGAGGCGCAACGGCAGCGACGCGGCAATGCCGTGCGCGGCGGCGGCGCAGTCCTGCTGCACCGGGCACACGAGGCAGGACGGACGCCGCGGCGTGCAGATGCCGGCGCCGAGATCCATCATCGCCTGCGCGAAGTCGCCGGCGCGCCGCGGTGGCGTCAGCGTGGCCGCAAGACGCTTCAATTCCGGCTTGGCGGCGGGGAGCGGCTGGCGCACGGCGAACAGGCGCGCCACGACGCGCTCGATATTGCCGTCGACCGGCGTTGCCGCCTCGCCGAAAGCGATCGCCGCGATGGCAGCTGCGGTGTACGGGCCGATGCCGGGCAGCTTCTGCAGCTCGGCGACGGTGCCCGGAAACTTGCCGCCGAGACCTTCGGCAACGGCGATCGGCGCATTTGTGCAGGTTGCGCGCGCGGCTGTAGTAGCCAAGCCCCGCCCAGGCGGCGAGCACATCGTCGAGCGGCGCGGCGGCGAGCGCCTTGACGGTCGGCCAGCGGGCGAGGAAGCGCAGGTAGAACGGGATCACGGCCTTGACCGTCGTCTGCTGCAGCATGATCTCGCTGAGCCAGACGCGGTAGGGATCGGCGCGCTTGCCCGGCGCCACCCGCCAGGGCAGGTCGCGGCGCTCCTCGTCGTACCAGGCGAGCAGCGCGTCGACCGTATCGGGCCCGGCGGGCCGGAGCGGCAGTTGCTTTCGCGCAACAGCAGTCAAGGGATCGTCTCCCGGCGCCCGCGAATCGATCCCCCGATGGTAAGCGTCGAGGCACCCGCTGGAAACTCTCGAGCCCGGACTAACGCACCATGGCGAGCGACGTCGCAAGCTTCCGCGTCCGCTTCCGCAACGCCATCGGCGCGCCCGCGCGGCTTCATATCGGCGCGCGCGGTCGGCACTTACGTGCCGAAGCTGACGCACAAGGCCTTCGAGAAGTACGGCTTTGCCGCCGCGGCGCTGATCACCGACTGGGCGACGATCGTCGGCAAGGACGTTGCCGGCTACACGGAGCCGGAGCGGCTGAAATGGCCGCGCGGCGTCGGCATTCGCGATGACGTCGGGGAAGGTGCCGAAGGGCCGCCCGGGCGCGACTTTGATCGTGCGGGTCGAACCGGCGCGGGCACTCGACGTGCAGTACAAGGCGCAACAGCTGATGGAGCGCATCAACGGGCATTTCGGCTATCGCGCCGTCGCCGAGCTGCGCATCCTGCAGGCACCGTTGCCCGAGCGGACCGCGGTCGTGCCTGCGCCCGCCACGCCGCCGCCCTGCGCCGCGCCGGAGCTCGCCGGCATCGCCGATGAGCGGCTGCGCACCGCGCTGGCCAGCCTCAAATCGGGGCTGATGAGCCGCGGCCAGACGCGCTGAAAAGCCCCGGGATCTGTCCGAGCATTAAGCTTCATTCACTTGGAACGGCAGCCGTTTTGCCTTATTCCGACGCTCTGTCGCGTGCTACTCGGGCTCAAAGGCCGGGCGGCCGTTGGACGCCCATTTCTGAAGAGCGTAAGGAGCCCGCCCGTGTCCGCATCGAAGACCTCATCCGGCCGATTTGAGCTTTCGCGGCGCCTCGTGCTCGCCGCCCTCTGCGCGGGCGCAATCGGCGCCGGCGCCCTGCTGCACACGCTGCCCGTCGCGGCCCAGGCGAAGGGGCCGTCCGAAGTGCCGGTCGAGGAGCTGATGAAGCCGACGGGGCTGCCGGATCTGGCGCTCGGCCCGGCGGACGCCAAGGTGACGGTCGTCGAATATGCCTCGATGACGTGCGGACACTGCGCGCAATTCACCAAGGACGTCTGGCCCGGGTTCAAGAAGAAGTACGTCGACACCAACAAGGTGCGCTACGTGTTCCGCGAGTTCCCGCTCGACAACCTTGCCGCCGCCGCCTCGATGCTTGCCCGCTGCACGGGCAACGACAAGGCGTTCCCGCTCATCGAGGTGCTGTTCGAGAAGCAGAACGAGTGGGCGTTCGGCGAAGGCAACCCGGTGCCGCGCCTGTTCGAGATCGCCAAGCAGGCGGGCTTCACGCAGGAATCGTTCGACAAGTGCCTGACCGATCAGAAGTTGCTCGACGAGATCACCTCCGGCCGCACGCGCGCCTCGGACGTGTTCGGCGTTTCCGCCACGCCGACCTTCTACATCAACGGCAAGAAGCTCGACGGCGCGCCGACCATGGAGAAGTTCGACCAGATGATCGAGCCGCTGCTGGCCAAGAGCTGAGCGATAGTGAGCAGGATAGGCGTCCTCATCGCACTGCTGCTGCTCCCGGCCTCGCTCGCGGGGTGCGGCAGCAGCACCTTGATGAACGACGACATCGCTGACGCCGGATAAGGCGGCGAGCGGCGGCGGCGGCGGTCCGGCCTATCCGACGGCCGAGGACACGGCATCCTCCGGCCCAACCGGCGGGTTCAATCCGTACGCCGAGCAGGCGGCGATGCCCGCCGGCGGCCGCGAAGTCATCGCCGATCCGACGATCGCCGACGTCATGGTGACGGGCACGCTGCCGGAGATGTCGTTCGGCCGCGACGATGCCCCCGTCACCATCGTCGAGTACGCCTCGCTGACCTGCCCGCACTGCCGCAACTTCCACATGACGACCTACCCGCAGTTCAAGAAGGCCTACATCGACACCGGCAAGGTGCGCTACATCCTGCGCGAGTTCCCCATCGGCAAGACGTCGGGCGCGGCGAGCATCGCCCTGCGCTGCGCCAAGCCTGAGAAGTACCTGACGCTGTACGGTAAGTTCATGGAGCAGCAGGCTACCTGGGTCTCCCAGGAGGTGCGCCTCGACCCCATCTTCAAGGTCGCCGCGCAGGTGGGGATGACGCGACAGCAGTTTGACGCCTGTCGCGAGAATCAAGCCATGATCGATGGGCTTAAGTGGGTGAAGGACCGCGGACGCAAGCTTGGCGTCATCGGCACTCCCAACTTCTTCGTCGAGGGCAAGCTCGTAAAGAAGGAGCTTTCGATGGAGGACATCCGCGCGATGGTCGATCCGTTGATCGCGGGCCGCGCCACTGCGTCGGCGGGAGCGCCGCACTGACGTAGGCGGCTGCCGCGAGCTGAGAGCGGCGATATTCGCTTCGTGCAGGAACCGAGATGAAGATCTCTCGCCTGAGGCTTCTGGGCTTCAAGTCGTTCGTCGAGCCGACCGAGCTCGTCATCGAGCCCGGCCTGACCGGCGTCGTCGGGCCGAACGGCTGCGGCAAATCCAACCTGCTCGAAGCGCTTCGCTGGGTGATGGGCGAGACCTCGCACAAGAGCATGCGCGCGGCCGCCATGGACGACGTGATCTTCTCCGGCACCAATTCCCGCCCGGCGCGCAATACGGCGGAAGTGACGATCTTCCTCGACAACCAGCGCGCGCCAGGCGCCGGCCGAGTTCAACGACACCGACCAGATCGAGATCACGCGCCGCATCGAGCGCGAGGCGGGCTCGGCCTATCGCATCAACGGCCGCGAGGCGCGCGCCCGCGACGTCAAGATCCTGTTCGAGGACGCGGCGACGGGCGCGCGCTCGCCGGCGCTGGTGCGCCAGGGGCAGATCGGCGAGATCGTCAACGCCAAGCCCGAGCAGCGCCGCCGCATCCTCGAGGACGCCGCCGGCATCGCCGGGCTGCACAGCCGCCGCCACGAGGCGGAGCTGCGCCTCAAGGCGACCGAGGCCAATCTCGCGCGTCTCAGCGACGTGCTCGGCCAGCTCAACAGCCAGGTCGAGAGCCTCAAGCGGCAGGCGCGCGCGGCGCGGCGCTACAAGGAGATTTCCGACGATATCCGCCGCCAGGACGCGCTCCTGATGCATCTCGCGTGGACGGAGGCGCAGGCGCACGTCGACGCCGAGGAAGGCAACCTGCGCGATGCGCTGTCGAAGCTGGCGACGGCGACCGAAGCGGAATCGCAGGCGCTCAGCCGAAGAGGCGCGCCTTGCCGAGCGCATGGACCCGCTGCGCGAGGAGGAAGGCAAGCGCGCCGCGATCCTCGGCCGTCTGCGCGTCGAGCAGGAGAATTTCGAGCGCGAGGCGGCGCGCGCCGCCGAGCGCGAGCGCGAGTTGCGCGCGCGGGCCGAGCAGCTCGGCAGCGACACGTCGCGCGAGGAAGCGCTGATCGCCGAGGCGCGGCAGATCCTCGCCGACCTCGGCTCCGAAATCGAGGCGCTCGGCGCCGCCGAAGCCGAAGGCCGGCGACAGCGAGCGCGAGGCGCGCGCCCGGCTGGACAGCGCGCAGGAGGCGCTGCGCGCGGCCGAAGCCAAGCTCGCCGAGCTGACGACGAAGGTCGCCGAGCATCGCGCGCGCAAGCAGAATTTGGACGCGAGCCTCGCCGAGCGGCAGGGCAGCGTCGCCAAGCTCAGCCGCCAGCTCGCCGAGCTCGGCGCGCAGGCGCGCGAGATCGCCGGGCGTGCGCCCGACGCCGAGAAGCTGTCGCAGATCACCGAGGCGGGCCAGCAGCTCGCCGACCAGATCGCGCAAGCTTCGAGGTGCAGGCGCTCGCCGCCGAGGAAACCGCGCGCTCGATCGTCGCCGTCGCCGATGCGGCGCGCGAGGAAAGCGGCAAGGCGCGGCTGCGGCTCGCATCGCTGCGCACCGAGCGCGAGACGCTGGTCAAGCTGCTGATCGGCGCGCGGCACACCGATTTCCCGCCCATCCTCGACCGCCTGCGCGTGAAGCAAGGCTACGAGGCGGCGCTCGGCGCCGCGCTCGGCGACGATCTCGAAGCGCCGGCCGCCGAGGAAGCCGCCGTGCACTGGCGCCACGTCGAGGTGCCGCGTCAGGATCCGGCGCTGCCGGCCGGCGTCGAACCGCTGGCGAGCCACGTCGAAGCGCCGCCCGAGCTCGACCGCCGTCTGCGCCAGACCGGCATCGTTGCCGGGCGCGAGCAGGGCCACAAGCTGCAGCCCGCTTTGAAGCCCGGCCAGCGCCTCGTCACGCGCGCCGGCGACCTGTGGCGTTGGGACGGATATACGGCCGCGGCCGAGGGCGCCGCGCCGGCCGCGCAAAGGCTTGCCGAGCGCAACCGCCTGTCGTCGCTGGAGCTGGAAGAGGCCGAAGCGCGCACCGCCGCTGCGGCGACGGCCGATGCCGAGCGCGAGGCGGTCGAGGCCCTGGCCGCCGCACGCGCCGAGGAGCAGCGCCTGCGCCAGCTCGGCCGCGAGGCGCAGGGCATGCTGGCCAAGACGCGCGAGAGCCTCACCGCCATCGAGCGCGCGGCGCGCGAGACGGAGAGCAAGCTCGCCGCCGTGTCCGGTGCGCGGGCGCGCGCCGAGGAAGATCTCGTCGTCGCCAAGGATTTGCTGACGCGAGGCCGAGCAGGCCGTTGCTGCGTTCGCCGCCGCCGAGGATCTCGAGCCGGCGCTCGCTGCCGCCAAGACGGAAGCCGAAACGCGGCGCATGGCATTGGCCGAGGCGCGCGCTTCGGTTTCCGATATCGAGCGCGAGCGGCGCGCCCGCGCCGACCGCGGCGCGGCGATCGGCGTCGAGCGCGAGCGCTGGATGACGCGCTCGGCCGGCGCCGAGCAGCAGATCGAGGCCCTGAAGGCGCGCCTCAGCCGAGACGCAGAGCGAACTCGAAGGTCTCGCCGACGTGCCGGCGATGATCGAGCGAACAAGCGCGGCAAGCTGATGAGCGCGCTGAGCAAAGCGGAACGCGAGCGGCAAGTCGCCGCCGACGCGCTGGCCGAAGCCGACACCGCGCTAAAGGCCGGCGTGCAGGCACTGCGCGCGGCGCAGGGCGCCGTCTCCGAAGGGCGCGAAGGGCGCGCCCGCACCGAAGCGCGGCTCGAAGGCGCACGCACGCGGCGTCAGGACGTGGCGCGGCATATCCGCGAAGCGCTCGGCATCGCGCCGGAAGGCTGCCTCGCACTCGCCGAGCTGCAGCCCGGTGCATACTTGCCGCCGCTCGCCGACGTCGAACGCAAGCTGGCAAGCCTCAAGGCCGACCGCGAGCGGCTCGGCGGCGTCAATCTCGGCGCCGATGAGGAGTTGCAGGCGCTCAGCATCCAGGCCGCGGGCCTCGACACCGAGAAGGCCGACGTTGAAAACGCCATCGCCAAGCTGCGTGGCGCCATCGGCCAGCTCAATCGCGAGGCGCACAAGCGGCTGCAGGACGCCTTCGAGGCGGTCAACGCGCACTTCGGCAAGCTGTTCACGACGCTGTTCGGCGGCGGCGAGGCGCGGCTGGAAATGATCGAGGGCGAGGATCCGCTGGAAGGCGGCCTCGAGATCATCGCCAAGCCGCCGGGCAAGAAGCCGGCAACGCTGTCGCTGCTGTCGGGCGGCGAGCAATCGCTTACCGCCCTGTCGCTGATCTTCGCGGTGTTCCTGACCAACCCGTCGCCGATCTGCGTGCTCGACGAGGTCGACGCGCCGCTCGACGACGCCAACGTCGACCGCTTCTGCCACCTGCTCGAGACGATGGCGGAGGAGACAGCGACGCGCTTCCTCGTCATCACGCATCACCCGATGACCATGTCGCGCATGAGCCGCCTGTTCGGCGTCACCATGGCCGAGAAGGGCATCTCGCAGCTCGTGTCGGTCGATCTGCAGACGGCGCAGCGCTTCCGCGAAGCCGGCTAGAGCGCGTAGTCCGGCGCGCCGGGTTCACCGATGGGACGAGCTGGCGCAAACGGCGCGCCTTTGCCGGTCGCCCAATCGGCGCCATCAGCTCCTTGCTCGCCTCGACGATGAGCACGCCGCAGAAGGCCGGCGAAACCCCGGCGCCGACGCGCTCCCAGGCGGTCGACGAGCGCAGCAGGATCTGGCGGCCGAGCGGCGGAAAAAACAGCGCGCCGCCCCAGTCGAGCGGCGTGAACATGGCACCGACCAGGAGCTGGTCGAGCTGCCGGCGGCTGTAGGGACGGCCATGACCGAATGGCGTGTTGTCGAGGCGCGCCCACACGCCGCGCCGGTTCGGCACGACGAGGATCATGCGGCCCTCGGGCGCCAGCACGCGCCACATCTCGCGCAGGAGCTGCCGCGTGCTGTCGGCGACCTCGAGGCAATGCACGGCGAGCAGCCGGTCGACCGAGCCGTCGGCGAGCGGCAGGCGGTCGTCGTCAACCAGCACACTTTGCGAGGGCGCGTCGCGCGGCCAGCGCACGACGCCCTGGCTGTCCGGCATCAGCGCGCCTAGGTGCTGCGCCTCGCCGCGAAAGGCGCCGAGGTACGGCGAGGAATAGCCGAGCCCGATCAACGTCGAACGGTGCAGGCCGCGCCAGCGCGCGCGGATGCGATGCGTCAGCAGACGCCGCACCGTCTGCCCGAGAGGCGTCGCGTAGAACTCGCGCAGATCGTCGACGTCGAGCTGCATGGACAAGGCTGTCCTGTTTCGATGCTCGCCAATCTGACGGCTTCACGCGGCATTTCAAGCTTCGTCGCGCTGTCGCGTTGTCATTGGGTAAGCGCACCGCTACCCTCGCGCGTCGCCTTCGATCGCCCTGAACAAGAGCCGATACGCATGCCGAAGCTCGAAATCGAGCAGTTTGCTTGCCTTTCCGACAATTACGCAGTGCTGATTCACGACCCGGAAGCCGGTGTCACGGCCTCGATCGATGCGCCCGACGCCAAGGCGATCCTGGCGCGTCTCAAGGCCAAGGACTGGACGCTGACGCACCTCCTCGTCACTCACCACCATGGCGACCACACCGGCGGCAACCTGAAACTCAAGGAAGAGACGGGTTGCAGCATCATCGGGCCGAAGGCCGAGGCGGAGCGCATTCCGGGCATCGACCGCGAGGTGGCGGAGGGCGACGTCGTCGCGTTCGGCAACTTCGAGATCAAGGTCCTCGAAACGCCCGGCCACACGCTGGGACACGTCAGCTACTTCATTCCGGCGGCGAAGGTCGCCTTCGTCGGCGACACGCTGTTTGCCATGGGCGCCGGGCGCATCTTCGAGGGCAGCGCCGAGATGATGTGGAAGTCGCTGCAGAAGATCATGCAGCTGCCGCGCGACACGGAGATCTACTGCGGGCACGAGTACACACAGTCCAACGCCCGCTTCGCGTTGACGCTGGATCCGAACAACCTGGCACTGGTCAATCGCGCCAAGGAGGTCGACCGGCTGCGCGAGGAGAACAAGCCGACGCTACCGACGCGGCTCGACCGCGAGCTCGAAACCAATCCATTCCTGCGCCCCCACGTCACCGCCATCAGGGCCAAGCTCGGCATGCTGTACGCGCCGGACTGGCACGTGTTCGCGGCGATCCGCGAGCGCAAGAACAAGAGCTGAGCCATGCAGGCGACAGGCACAACGCTTAGCGCTGCGGACGTCATCCGCATTCTCGATTTGCAGCCGCACCCCGAAGGCGGCCACTACCGCCAGACGTTCCGTGACGACCGCGGCGACGGGAAACGTGCCGCATCGACGGCCATCTACTTCCTGCTTGCCGCGGGCGAAGTTTCGCGCTGGCATCGCGTCGATGCGGCGGAGGTCTGGCACTGGCACGCCGGCGCGCCGCTAGCGCTGTCGATGGCACCGCCGGATGGTTGCGCGGTGGAGATTCATCTCGGCGCCGACCTCGCCGCCGGCCAGCGTCCGCAAGGCGTCGTGCCGCCGGGGTATTGGCAGAGCGCGGTGAGCCTCGGCGCCTGGACGCTCGTCGGCTGCACGGTGGCGCCGGGCTTTCTGTTCGAGCATTTCGAGCTGGCGGAAGAAGGATTTGCTCCGCCGCGGCGCTGAGGTGTTGCACCCATCGCGGAACAATGTGTTGCGGCTAAAGCTCACAAATGAGTTTTCCACCGTTTACCGTCGCGCGCGCAATTCGCTAAGCGCCGGGCCGCGAACAGTTTTCTGTGACCGGTAGCCTGGGTGCGCTTGCCGCTCAAAGGCGACTCACCAAAAAGTCCTCGCAATCGAATTCTTACGGCCACGCGGGGGGATGCCGGTTATGAAGCGCGAGTCGTCTGGGCCAATTCTAACCACGGTTTTCGTCGACTACGACAACGTCTACTTGTCGTTGAAGCGCAAGAGCGAGGAAGCGGCCAAGCGCTTCTCCAAGGATGCCGGACTGTGGATCAGGGAGATCGCCTCGGGCGCTCTGATGACCCCGACGAACTCGCCGGCGTTGGAAACCGAGCGCCGCATCGTCATCAATCGCTGCTACGGCAATCCCGTCCCGCGCCGTAACCAGAGCGACAACTCCACCGACATGAGCTCGTTCCCGTTCGTGCGCCATCACTTTCTGCGCGCCGGGTTCGAGGTGGTCGATTGCCCGCCGCTGACCGCCCAGCTCAAGAACTCGGCCGACATCCGCATGGTGATGGATGTGCGCGACATCCTCACGCACGACACCTACTTCGACGAGTTCGTAATTCTTTCGGCCGATGCCGACTTCACGCCGGTGCTGCACCGCCTGCGCTCGCACGCACGGCGCACTGTAATCTTTTCCAACGATCACACAGCGGCGCCGTATACGGCGATCTGCGACGCGGAGATCCGCGAAGCCGATTTCCTCTCGCTGCTCATCGACGGCCAGCTGACCAATCAGACGCAGCGCGCCGAGCCGCAGGCATTGCCGAGTGCGGCGTCCATCGAGGCGCTGCGCACGGAGATCCTCACCGAGGTCGCCAACCTCGTGCGCGCCGCCGACCAGCCGGTGCCGCTCGAGGCACTGGCCGATCGCTGCGTGCGCGTGCTGGGTCACGAGAAGACCGTCGGCGGCGCCTGGGGCGGCACGGGGAGCTTCCGCGACCTGCTGACGCGCGGGCTGCCGGAGGACATCCGCCTCACGCCGCAGCCGCCTTACTTCGTCTACGACGCCAACCGCGCGCAAAGCGAGGCACCACGCATCGAGACGCGCACGGCGACCCGCATCGATCCGCGGGCCGACATCGCCCGTCCCGAGCCGACGCGCGCCGATCCCGGCCCGCAGCCGATACAGCGTGCCCTGGCGCCGCTGCTCGGTACGCAACCAGCTCAGCGACCTGCCGCTGCACAGGCCGGGGCCCCCGCCCCGGCGCAGCGCGGACCGCTGGCCCCGGCGCAGCCCGAAGCCCTCTCGGGTCAGCCGGGGCAAGTTCGCCAGCAGCCTGCCGGGATGCAGCGGACCGCGCAGGGCGCCGCGGCCATCCAGCAGTCGATCGCGCGCATCCATGAAGCGAGCCAGGCGCCGACGCTGTCGCCGCAGGACTACCGCACGCTGTTCGACGTCATGGCGCAGGAGATCGCCGCCAACGGCCTGGCCGGCTCGCAGACGCTGCTCAACATCGTCAAGCGCGCCGAGAGCGTCGGCATCGAGATCCGCCGCGACGACGTGCGCTTCGTGCTCGACGTCGTCAGCGAGGCCGATCCGTGGTTCGACCAGGGCGCCTCGCCGAGCCTATTCGCTTCCCGCTTCCGCAACTTCGTCGTGGCGCGCTGCCGCGGCCAGGGATCTGAACCTGTCGGCCGACGAGCTCGACCTGATCGAGGCGTGGTTCGCCGCACCCGTAGCCCAGCGCGGTGCCGCTGCGGCACGCCCAGGGCGGCTACACCCCCTCGCGTCAGCCGCAGCAGGGTATGGCGGGCTTCGGTCCGCCGCAGGATCCGGCGGCACAGGGCCCTGGCCCCGTCCCGAGCGAAGGCATCCGCGCCGACCGCTGGTGGAGCCTAGACGACGGGCGCCAGCCGGGTCCGCGAGCAGGCTACCGGCACGGGCGGGGACGAGTTCCCGCGCATCATCCGCACGCGCCTGCGGGGATAAGACCTCCCTCTTCGAGCGCCGACAAATGAAATGGCCGGGCTTTGAGCCCGGCCATTTCACTTTGCAGAACCGATGACGGCGGCGATCAGGTCGCCATGTAGTGGCCGCCGTTGATATCGAAGCAGGCGCCGTTGATGAAGCCGGCGCCATCGGCGGCGATGAACACCACCGCACGCGCGATCTCCTCGGACTCGCCGAGACGGCCGACGGGGATCTGCGGGATGATCTTGGTGTCGAGCACCTCTTTCGGCACGGCGCGCACCATCTCGGTGGCGATGTAGCCCGGCGCGATGGTGTTGACGGTGATGCCCTTGTTGGCGCCTTCGAACGCCAGCGCCTTGGTGAAGCCGTGCATGCCGGCCTTGGCGGCGGAGTAGTTGGTCTGCCCCATCTGCCCCTTGCGGCCGTTGATCGACGACACGTTGATGATGCGGCCGAAGTTGCGCGCGCGCATGCCGTCGATCACATGACGCGTCATGTTGAATACGGAATCGAGGTCGGTGGAGATCACCTCTTTCCACTGCTCGAGCGTCATGCGGTGGAGCATGGCGTCGCGCGTGATGCCGGCGTTGTTGACCAGCACGTCGACGGGGCCCACTTCCTTGGCCACCTGAGCGCAGCCCGCTTCGCACGCGGCGTAGTCGCCGACGTTCCACTTGAAGACCGGGATGCCCGTCTCGACCTGGAACTGCTGCGCGGCGGCGTCGTTGCCGGCGTAGTTGGCGGCGACGCGATATCCAGCACTCTTGAGCGCGACGGAAATGGCGTGACCGATGCCGCGCGTTCCTCCCGTCACCAGGGCGACACGAGCCATATAGAACCTCCCTCGAATGGTCTTTTGTTGGTTTGATTAGCGTGTGGCGGGTGCTCCGGCCGCGAGGGCCGGAGCATGTGTCGGTTACCTTCGATCAGTCGCGCTCGACGCACATGGCGATGCCCATGCCGCCGCCGATGCACAGCGTGGCGAGACCCTTCTTGGCGTTGCGGCGCTTCATCTCGTGCACCAGCGTCGTCAGCACGCGCGCGCCGGAGGCGCCGATCGGGTGACCGATGGCGATGGCGCCGCCGTTGACGTTGACCTTGTCCGTGTCCCAGCCGACGCCCTTGTTGACGGCGCAGGCCTGGGCGGCGAAGGCCTCGTTGGCCTCGACGAGGTCGAGGTCCTTGGCCTGCCAGCCGGCCTTCTCTAGCGCCTTCTTCGACGCGGGAACCGGGCCGGTGCCCATGATCGAGGGATCGACGCCGGCCTGCGCCCACGACACGATGCGGGCGAGCGGCTCGATACCGCGCTTCTTGGCTTCGGCGGCGGTCATCAGCACCACAGCGGCGGCGCCGTCGTTGATGCCCGACGCGTTGCCGGCGGTGACGGTGCCGGCCTTGTCGAAGGCGGGGCGCAGCTTGGTGAGGCTGTCGAGCGTGGCGCCGTCACGGATGTACTCGTCGTCGGAGACGACGGTGTCGCCCTTCTTGCCCTTGATGGTGACGGGCACGATCTCGTCCTTGAACTTGCCGGCCTTCCTGGCGGCCTCGGCCTTGTTCTGCGAGGCGACGGCGAAGTTGTCCTGATCCTCGCGCGTGATCTGCCACTGGCGCGCGACGTTCTCGGCGGTGGTGCCCATGTGGTAGCCGTTGAAGGCATCCCACAGGCCGTCCTTGATCATGGTGTCGACGAGGTCGAGAGCACCCATCTTGGTGCCGTTGCGCAAGTGGGCCGCATGCTGCGACTGGCTCATGCTCTCCTGGCCGCCGGCGACGACGATGGTTGCGGCGCCCGACTGGATCTGCTGCGCGCCCAGCGCGACGGCGCGCAGGCCGGAGCCGCACACCTGGTTGATGCCCCAGGCGGGGCTGTCGACCGGGACGCCGGCGGCGATCGACGCCTGCCGCGCCGGGTTCTGCCCCTGGCCGGCCGTCAGAACCTGGCCGAGGATGACCTCGGAAACGTCGCCCGGCTGCACGCCGGCGCGCTCGATAGCCGCCTTGATGGCGATCTTTCCGAGCTCATGCCCGGGCAGGCTCGACAGCGAGCCGTTGAAAGAGCCGACCGGCGTCCGCGCCGCGCTGGCAATGACGATGGTGGCGTTGTCGTCGCTCATCGGGGGGCGCCTCCTCAAGCGCTTGTATTTTTGAAAGCCGTTCCCGCGTCCGCGCGGCGCAAGCCCGTCGTCGGGACCCTGGCCGGCCGCGGCGTTAACGGCGTCTTACCAAAGCTAAGGCTTCACGCCAGCTAATGCGCTATCTGGCCCGAACGGTCAACACAAACGGCTGGCACCTCAGGCTGGGGGTGTGTTACGCTGCCGCAGTGCAAAAACCAGCCGCAGCGGCCTCTCCCATGCTCAACAAACCCGACGCGCCTGCCGACAAAAAAGAAGCGGTTGTCATAAAGAAGTATGCCAATCGCCGTCTCTATAATACGGAGACGAGCACCTACGTGACGCTCGAAGATTTGGCGGCGATGGTGCGCGGCGATCGGGACTTCGTCGTCTATGACGCGAAGACGGGCGACGACCTCACGCACTCGGTCCTGACGCAGATCATCGTCGAGCAAGAGAACCGCGTCGGCGGGCAGACGCTGCTGCCGGTGCCGTTCCTGCGCCAGCTGATCCGCTTCTACGACGACAGCATCGGCCGCATGGTGCCTGGCTACCTGCAGTTCAGCTTGGAGAACCTCGTCAAGGAGCAGGAGAAGTTCCGCGCGCAGTTCGCAACCGCGTTCTCCAATCCGGCGGCGGCGTTCGAGGCCTATCAGGAGCAGGCGCGCAAGAACATGGCGATGTTCGAGCAGGCGTTCTCGCTGTGGACCCCATTCTCGGCCAGGCGCGGCGAGGCCGGAAAGGGCGACAAGTCCGAGAAGGGCGCGTCGGAGGCCAAGCCTTCCGAGCCGAACGAGATCAGCGAGCTCAAAGCGCAGCTCGCCAACATGCAGCAGAAAATCGACAAGCTATCTGAGGATCGCGACTAGCTCGCGACCGAGGCCGCTCAGCGGCTGAGGCGATCGCAATTGAATGCGATCGCCCGTGATCTTCTGCGTGCAGCGTGCGAGCGATGCTCGCTCAGTCCAACCCGCCGCCGATGGCGAGGTCGCGCCGCGCCACGCGGATGCCGATGGTAAAGCCGGCGACGACGTCGATCGCCGTGGCCACCATGACGAGGAAGAACGTCGAGGTTGCCGCCAGCGGGGCGAGCAGGAACTCGACGAGGCAGGCGATGAAGACGACCATCGACAGGCCGTGATCGACGAGCGAGGAAGCCGCCGTATAGGTCGACTTGATCAGCTCGGCGAACAGCAGGAACAGCGTGAGCAGGATGATCAGGTCGCCGACCTCGAAGCGCCAAATGCCGCCGCTCAGCATCGGTAGCTCGAACAGCGCGCGGTTCAGGATTTCCGTGCTGCCCGAGGCGAAAACCACCGCGTTGTAAATCAAGAACGCGATGACAATGGACGGGATCGACCTGAGCGACATAACGCGTTCCCCCTTGTTAGCCGGCCGTAGTCAGGCTTCAGCACAGCGTTTTTGCCACGAGGGCCTTGCCGCTGCAACGGCGAAAGGGCGCCCTGACGTGCCCGCCGCCCTGGCGGCACACTGTCGCCGCAGCCGCAAGCCTTAGACGTCAGCCTTCGGCTCGAGGATCTGCCGGCCACGGTACTTGCCGGTCTTGAGGTCGATGTGGTGGGGGCGGCGGCGCTCGCCGCTCTCCTTGTCCTCGACGTAGGTCGGGGCGGTCAGCGCATCGTGCGAACGGCGCGTGCCCTGCTTCATGCGCGAGACTTTCTTCCGCGGAACTGCCATCGTCCTAACTCCGTGCTTTTACAGGATTACGCGGGCTAAAAGCACCGCGCTCGGGCCTTCTCAAGCCCGCTCAAATCCCGGCTGTTGGAAGCTCATTTCTATGTAAACGCCCTGCACGGCAATCCGAGCCGGGGCGTACGTGGGGCGCCTTATACTCACATTCCGGGGGGAGTTCCAGAGCCTTTGGCGAGGCTTAACGGAGCCCGTCGACGCAGGCCGAGGCCTCGCCGTTGCGAGCGGCCCGCGCCTGGATGACGGAGGCGCGGTGCGCCGTGCGCGGGCCTGGATCGCCGGCATCGCGAACGATTGGGTTGGGCAGGGTGACGGCGAGCTGGGCCGCCTGCCGGGTGGTCAGCCCCATGGCCGAGCGGCCGAAAATGGGCCTGCGAGGCCGCCTCGGCACCGAAGACGCCGGGGCCCCACTCGACGATGTTGAGGTAGACTTCGAGGATGCGCCACTTCGGCCAGGCGAGCTCGATGGCAAAGGTCAGCGGGATCTCGACCAGCTTGCGCAGGTAGCTCTTGGTCGGCAGCAGGAAAAGGTTCTTGGCCACCTGCATCGTGATGGTGCTGGCGCCGCGGGGATAGCCGTCGGAAGCGCGCCGGATGGCATTGGCCGCCTCGATGAAATCGACGCCCCAGTGCTGACAGAAGCGGCCGTCCTCGGCGACGATTACCGCGCGCGTGAGGTTGGGCGAGATGCGCTCGATCGGCACCCACTGCTTGTGAATCGGCGTCCCGGACATGAACTGCAGGGCCATGAGCATCGAGAACGGCGGGTTGATGAAACGGAAGGCGGCGATGAGCAGCAAGACCGCGATGAACCAGCCGCAGAACGCTAAGACGGCGACGCGGACGCTGCGGCGGAAGAGATCGCGGTAGTCGCGGCGCGCGGGTGCGGGCTCGGATGCCGGTACGGCTTCGGGATGCGCTACCGGTGCCGACGGATAGAATGAGGGTTCGCGCCGGATGGCGGGAGACGGCGACCAGGCGGCAGCGACGTCATGCCGGAGTGTCGGCGATGCCGGCTGCGGTTCGTGAAATAGCTGCGGCTTGTTTGGGGGCTCGCTGGCGATTGGCCGCGCAACGGGCTCAGGCGCAGCCGGCTCCGTGTAGCGCGGCTTGTACGCTGGTGGCGCAGGTTTGGGCGGATCAGCGCGCGGCGGCAGCACTTCCAGCGGATGCGGCTCAAAAGCGTGCGACTGAGCCGGAGGCGGGTCGGCCGACGCAAACGGTTCCCAATGCGGAGCTGACTCCGGCGCTTGTGTCGTTTCATCGGCCGAAGCAACCGCTTCCGACTTAGTCGCAGCGTCTGCAATCGGTTCTTCGAGCGCGAACTGTGACGCATACGACCACGCGGTTTGCGCCGGCTCGTCGACAACCGGTTCGGCCGCGGGTGGAGTTGGCTCGCTCGTCGGCTCGACGACATCCGGCCACGGCTCGAGAAATGATTCCGGCACGTCGTCCCAAGCGTGCTCGATGACCGGCTCTGCGGGCGCCTCAGGGGCCGGCGGCGCGTCTTCGATGCGGGGACCCGCAACGTTCTCGACCGGCACCTCGTAGTCGACGGCGTGGCCGACATCGGCGGGCGTGATGTCGTGCGCGGGCCCCGGCCCGAATGCGTAGCGCCGCAGGGGCTGCGTCGTCTCGCGCTCCAGAACTTCGAAGTGCGTGCGCTCGATCGCTTCCGGCTCCGCCTCGACGAACGGGTCGGCTTCCGGCTGCGTGCGTCGGCACGTTCTCCGATGCGGGCACGGCTTCGCCGTCGGCCGCCGGCTTGTGCGGCTCCGGCTTTGCCGCAGCCGGATCGACTGCGGCCGGCCGTTTAGGATCGGACCTTTCCATACTGTGCTTGCGTCGCCTCGGTGCTATATCCGCAGCGCTTGTCGCCCGCCGCCGAAACGGCCTGGGGCGGGCTGGCCCGACGCTACTAGGTAATCTGAAATGACGTTCGTGCAAAGGCTCGGTGCCGCCGCGGGGCTCATCGAGCAGCGCCTCTCTGAATTACTTGCAGAATGCGGGCCGGAAGAGGGCGGCCGCCTGCACGCCGCCATGCGCCACGCGCTGCTCGGCGGCGGCAAACGCTTCCGGCCTTTCCTCG
The DNA here is from genome assembly GCA_963831175.1 of uncultured Alphaproteobacteria bacterium. Classification (GTDB taxonomy): domain Bacteria; phylum Pseudomonadota; class Alphaproteobacteria; order Rhizobiales; family Hyphomicrobiaceae; genus Hyphomicrobium_A. The sequence continues at coordinate 313,575 of CAWHOZ010000022.1, forward strand.
TCATCGAGAGTGCGGGGTTGTTCGGCATCGAAGCCAGGGCGGCGCTCGATGCGGCAGCGGCGTTCGAATGCGTGCACTGCTATTCGCTCGTGCACGACGACCTGCCGTCGATGGACAATGACGACGTGCGGCGCGGCCAGCCGACTGTGCACAAGGCGTTCGACGAGTGGACGGCGATCCTTGCCGGCGATGCGCTGCTGACGCTCGCCTTCGAGATCTTGGCGCGGCCGCAGACCAACGCCGACCCGGGCGTGCGCGCCGAGCTGACGCGCGTGCTCGCGCGCGCGGCGGGCGGCCACGGCATGGTGCTCGGACAGATGCTCGACCTCGAAGCGGAGAAGCGCGGTGAGCCGCAGCGCATGACGGCGGAGCACGTTCGGCGGCTGCAAAGCTTTGAAGACCGGCGCGCTGATCGCGGCGGCGTGCGAAGCCGGCGCGGTTCTGGCGCGGGCGCCGGACGAGCAGCGCGCGGCGCTGAAGGGCTACGGCGACAACCTAGGGCTCGCGTTTCAGATCGCCGACGATCTGCTCGATGCGGAAGGCGATGCCGAGAGGATGGGCAAGGCGACGGGCAAAGACAGCGCCGCCGGCAAGGCGACGCTGGTCGGCATCATCGGCGTCGCCGAAGCGCGTGCCCAGCTTGCGGCGGCGGTAGCTGATGCCGAGCGCGAGCTGCGCGGGTTCGGCGACAAGGCCGCGACACTCATCGAAGCCGCGCATTTCGCGGCGAGCCGCGCGCACTGACGCGGCCCCAATAGCAGAAGGCGCCCCTCGCTTGCGCAAGGGACGCCTTTGATTCCGGTGAAATACTCGAACCTTAGAAGCGATAGTTCAAACCGACGCGTGCCGTGTGGAAGTCGGTGTCGGTGGTGTAGGTGCCGACCGGACTGCTGAACGTTTCCTCGCCGAGATCGACGTAGAGGTATTCGGACTTCAGCGACCAGTTCGGCGCAAACGCCCACTCGATGCCGCCGCCGAGCGTGTAGCCCGACTTGATGTCGTCGCTGCCCATCGCCACCGTGCCGAAGCCGCCGGTCGAGGCGACGCTGGTGCTCACGTCGGCGAACGCCCAACCACCGGTGACGTAGAGGAGCGCCGGACCCGCGGCGTAGCCGACGCGTCCGCGCACGGTGGAGAACCACTCAATATCGGTCGTCGCCTCCGTGAAGGCAGCACCGCCGGCCAAAGCAGTCGTGTCGCTGATGTCGGCGCCCTGTAGATCGGCTTCGAGGCCGAGCACGAGAGCGTTGAACTGTGCGTTGTAGCCAATCTGGCCACCGCCAAACCAACCATCGGGGCTGACGCCGCCGGCACTGGTGCCGCCGGGACCCGTGAACGAAGCGGCGTTGTCGTTGCCCCAGCCGTAGCCGGCGTTGACGCCGAGATAGAGGCCCTGCCAGTTGTAAGCGCCCTCGCGCACCGGCTCATAGACGGGCTCATAGCGCGGCGGCGGGGTGTAGGGTCCGAGGTCGGCGGCTAGCGCGCAGCTCGACCACGCGCCGGCGGCAACGCCGGCCAACAGCAGATTCTTCATGGCGAGTATCCCCGTTTGGTCTGATTACTGAGCGCCTAACGCGGGCATTGCATCGGGAGTTCCCCGGCGCTCCGGCGGGTGTGGCCAAAAAGCTAGGCTCCGCCAATGGCCTAAGCTTGGCAAAGGCTTGGCTGGATGGCCCCATATCGGGCCAAATAAAGGAGGCGTCACATCCCGCCTACACCCGGGCCGCCCTTTTCCTTTTCGCGCGGATCGCCGGATTCCGGCTTCTTGGAATCGTAGATCTGCTCGCTGTGCGCGCGCGCGCCGGCGGTCTGGTTCGCCGTCAGCTTGCACTCGTTGTTCTTGTCGAGCAGCGCGAAGGCGCGGTTCGGCTTGTCGACGAACTCCACGCGCTCGACTTTGCCGTCGCCGTTGGCGTCGTAGTAGCCGAACTCGACCGTCTGGAACATGCGGTCGGTGGAGATGAGCTTCGCGTACTCGGTGCGGTCGAGACTGTTGTCGCGATTGGCGTCGGCGCCGTTGAACAGCTCGGCGGCGTAGGCTTTCCACTCATCGCAGGTGACGACGCCGTCGCGATTGCGGTCCCAGCCGCCGGCGGCCGAGAGGAACACGCGGTCGGTGTCGGGCAGCGAGACTCGAGCAACCGGCAATAAGGAGAAGCAGCGCACTCGCCGACGCGAAGCGGGCGAGCGGAGCGCGGTGCAAGCGTTGTTGTTGTCATTGTCGTTCCCCCAACGGGCTGCGACCGCGCCTCAGGCCGTGTGTCTTTCTTGCGCCGGAACTGGATCGGGCACCGGCGCCGATCCGCCAAATCGACGCTCGATATAGTCCTCCACGATCTGCTGGAATTCAGCGGCAATGTTCGGGCCGCGCAGAGTTGTCATCTTCTTTCCGTCGATGAACACCGGCGCGGCGGGAGCTTCGCCCGGTGCCGGGCAGCGAGATGCCGATGTCGGCCTGCTTCGATTCGCCTGGGCCGTTCACGATGCAGCCCATGACCGCGAAGTTCAGCGTCTCGACGCCCGGGATAGCGCTTGCGCCACTCGGGCATGCGCTCGCTGATCATGTCCTGCACCCTGCGAGCGAGCTCCTGGAACACGGTGGAGGTCGTGCGCCCGCAACCGGGACAGGCGGTGACGACGGGCACGAACGACCGCAGGCCCATCGACTGCAGGATCTCCTGCGCCACCTTCACCTCGAGCGTGCGATCGCCGCCGGGCTCCGGCGTCAGCGAGACGCGGATGGTGTCGCCGATGCCGGCCTGCAGCAAAAGGCCGATGCCGGCGGTCGAGGCGACGATGCCCTTCGAGCCCATGCCGGCTTCGGTGAGGCCGACGTGCAGCGCGTAGGCGCTGCGCGCGGCGAGCATCGTGTAGACGCTGACGAGATCCTGCACGGCCGAGACCTTGGCCGAGAGGATGATGTCGCCCGCGGTGAGGCCGAGCTCCTCGGCGCGCTGCGCGGAGATGAGCGCCGACTGCACGATCGCCTCATGCATCACGGCGCGCGCATCCTTCGGCGCGTTGGACAGCGCGTTCTCGTCCATGAGGCGCGTCAGCAGCTCCTGGTCGAGCGAGCCCCAGTTGACGCCGATGCGCACCGGCTTCTTCCAGCGCAGCGCGGTGTCGATGATGGCGCCGAACTGGCGGTCCTTCTTGTCCTTGAAGCCGACGTTGCCCGGATTGATGCGGTACTTGTCGAGCGCCTCGGCGGCGGCCGGATGGTCGGCGAGCAGCGTGTGGCCGTTGTAGTGGAAGTCGCCGACCAGCGGCGCGATCACGCCCTTTTGCGCCAGCCGGTCGCGGATGTGCGGCACGGCCTTCGCCGCCTCGTCGCGATCGACGGTGATGCGAACGAGCTCGGAGCCGGCGCGGGCAAGAGCCGCGACCTGCGCGACTGTCCCCTCGATGTCGGCGGTGTCGGTGTTGGTCATCGACTGCACGACGATGGGTGCGCCGCCGCCGACCGCCACGCCCGCGACGCGGACGGGGTGGGAGCGGCGCCGTGAGGCGATGAGTTCCGTGGGCGAAGCCTGCATGGCTCCCATTTCCGCCAGTGGCACCAAGCGTCTACCTAATCCAGCGCCTGCATCTTGGCCAGAGGGCGGCGGCGGCCATCCGCTATCTGGCCCTCGCGCCGGGGCGCCCGAACGCCGCCCAGCTCAGCGAAAGCCCGGCCAATGACCGACATCACGATGACGATCGACGGTCCGCCGGGGCTGTCGACTGTGGCCGACAGCCACAGACCGGCAATGACGCTGGCGGCGGCGATCAGGGCGGTTAACACGACCATGCGCTCGGGCGTGCGTGTCAGCGGGCGGGCGGCGACGGCCGGCACCACCAGGAAGGCCATGACCAGCAGGATGCCGACGATCTTCATGGCGACGGCGATGGTGACGGCGAGCAGCACGATGAACACGGTCCGCACCGGTTTCGCGGTCGACGCCCTCGGCGGCGGCAAGCTCCTCGTGCACCGCGAGGCGCAGCAGCGGCTGCCACAGCCAGGCGACGACGGCGAGCACCGCGGCGCCGCCGATGAAGATGATGGCGACGTCGGTGCTGGTCACGGCGAACACATCGCCGAACAGGAAGCCGGTGAGGTCGACGGGCGCGCCCTTGATCATCGACGTGGCGATGACGCCGGCGGCGAGCGCGGCGTGGTGCAGAAGGCCGAGGATGGAATCGAGCGCGACGAGCTTCTGGCGCCCGAACCAGAACAGCAGCGCGGCGACGGCGAGCGCGACGATGAGCACGCCCCAGGTGACGTCCATCTGCAGCGCGAGGCCGAGCGCCACGCCGATGAGGCCCGCCTGCGCGACGGTCTCGCCGAAGTAGGCCATGCGCTGCCAGACGACGAAGCAGCCGAGCGGCGCGGCGACGGCGGCGAGCCCGAGGCTGGCGACGAGCGCGCGGACGAAGAACGGCTCGAGCACTACTTGTCTCCGCGCGGGGGATCTTGCGCCAGGTCGTCGCCGCATCGCCGTGCGCGGGATGCGGCACGCCGGCGAGGTCGTGGCTGTGATCGTGGTGGTGACGATAGACGGCGAAGGCGCGCGCCGCTTCCGGACCGAACAGCCGCCCGTACGCCGGATGCTGCGCCACCGTCTCCGGCACGCCCGAGCAGCAGACGTGATGGTTGAGGCAGATGACGCGATCGCGAGCGCGCCATGACGATGTGCAGGTCGTGCGAGACGAGCAGCACGCCGAAGCCGTGCCTCGTCGCGCAGGCGCCCGATCAGGTTGTAGAGATCGGCTTCGCCCGTGTAGTCGACGCCCTGCACCGGCTCGTCGAGCACAAGTAGGTTGGGCTTGCGCAAGAGCGCGCGGGCGAGCACGCACGCGCTGCAACTCGCCGCCCGACAGCTCGCCGAGCTGCTGGTCGCGCACGTGGCTTGCGTCGACATGCGCCGAGGATGTCGCCGACGCGGCTCCGCGCTCTCGCTGCAGCCGAGCATCAGGAAGCGCTCGACCGTCATCGGGATGACGGCGTCGCTGTCGAAGCGCTGCGGCACGTAGCCGATGCGCAGATCCTTGCGCCGGCGCACCACGCCGCGGTCGGGCTTCTCGAGCCCGAGCAGCACGCGCACCAGCGTCGTCTTGCCGGCGCCGTTGGGGCCGATGAGCGTGACGATCTCGCGCTCGCGGATGTCGAGATCGACGTCGATGAGCAGGTCGCGGCCGTGGCGGGAAATGCCGAGGCCGCGCGCCGAAATGAGCGCCGTCGGATCGAATGGCGCAGCGGCTTCCCTGTGCCGCATGCTGCATGCGCGCAGGCATGATCAGGATGGTGGCCGCACGGCTTTGCCGCCGTGGGCGCCACTGCCATCGCTCTGCGGCATTGGCTGTTCAGTCCTTCTTCGACGCGCAGTCGCGGCACAGCCCGGAAACTTCGACGAACTTCACCTCGCGGCTGGAAGGACGCGCCGCGCGACAGGCGGTCGATCGTGTCGAAGATGCCTTCCGAGTCGACCTCCTGCACGGCGTTGCAGTTCTCGCACGACAGGAAGATCGGGCGGCGGCCGGTGCGGTGGTCCATGCGGCGGCAGGCGAAGAAGGCGTTCTTGCTTTCGAGGCGATGGATGACGCCGGCTTCGAGCAGCGCGTCGATGGCGCGGTAGACGGAGATGGGCGCGAGCCGCGTGCCCTTCTCGGCCAGCTTGGCGAGGATGTCGTAGGCGCCGATCGAGGCGTGCGTCGCCGCGATCTCCTCGAACACGTCCTGGCGCAGCTTGGTGAAGCGCAGGTTCTTTTCGGTAAACGCCTGGTTGGCGCGCTCGACGGCTTTCGCCAGTTTGCGGTCGGCCTGGGTCGATGACGGCGCAGCATGTTGCTTGGCGGTGGCCTCGGTCATCGTTTCATCCCGAGCGTTTCTATTTCTGTCACTGTATACCAGAGCGCCATGCGCGGCATAGCGCGAGGCGGATAACGGATCATAAACCGAACTTCCAATCGATCCCTTTTCCGCCACCATCATATGGTTGCTAACCGGCACCGGACAATGGAAGTCGGGAGCCGGCGCCAATTCGACGGTGCCACCACGTCGCTCTCACGCGTGTCAATTTTCGAGAGCCATAAACAGCACATATGCCTTCTCAATCCGCGTACATCATCGCGGCCCGGCGAACCGCTATCGGTCGCATCGGGGGCCTGCATCGCAACCGCCGTATCGAAGAGCTGTGCGCGCCGCTGGTCGGTGTTGCATTGCAAGATAGCGGGCTCGAGCCCGGGCAGGTCGACGAGCTGATCGTCGGCAATGCCTCACAAGGAGGCAACCCGGCGCGGCTCATCGCGCTGGCGGCCGGTCTGCCCGAAACCGCGCCGGCGGCGACCATCGACCGCCAGTGCGGCTCCGGCCTCGATGCCATTCTCGCCGCCGTCCGCGCCGTGTCGTTGGGCGATGCGCAGGCGATCGTCGCCGGCGGTGCCGAGGCGATCTCCATGGCGCCCTGGCGCGTGGCCAAGCCGCGGAACCTGCAGCAGCTTCCCCGTTTCCTGAGCTACGAGCCGGGGTCCGGCGAGGAGCGCGAGGGACCGGCGCACATCGAATCCGCCGAGGCCTTGGCGATCAAGCACGGCATCGGCCGCGCCGAGCAGGATGCCTATGCGCTGCGCTCGCACCTCAAGGCCGAGCAGGCGCGCGAGCACAAGCGCTTCATCGGCGAGATCGCGCCGCTGCGCGCCAACCCGGAAGAGGCGCGCGACCAGAGCTCGGTGGCGCCCGATTTCAAGGATCTGGCGCAACTCGCCCCCTACATGCCGCCCGACGGCACGCTGACGCCCGGCAACACCTCGAGCCTGCACGACGGAGCGGCCATGGCCGTCGTCGTGTCGAAGAACATGTGGGCCTCGCTCGGCAAGCCGCGCGCGTCTGCGGCTGCTCGCCCATGCCGCGCGCGGCATGGCGCCCGACAACGAGGCGGCGGCGCCGATCGAGGCGATGCAGAAACTCAAAGCGCGATTCGACGGTTACAAGCCGTCCGACATCGGCATCATCGAGATGAGCGAGTCGTCCGCCGCGCAGGCGATCGCGCTTATCCGCAGCCTCGAAGTCGACGAGGACATCGTCAATCCGGACGGCGGCGCGATCGCACGCGGACATCCGTTCGCAGCCGCCAGCTCCGTTCTGGTGACGCGTCTTTTCACGCGCATGGCGCGCAGCGAAAGCGAAGGACCCAAGCTCGGCGTGGCAACGCTCGGCGTCGCTCGGCGGCATGGGTCTCGCGGCATTGTTCGAAGCCGTCTAACGACCTCTGCGCGCGGATTAAGCAATAGCGCGCGTTTCGCACGCGAAGCTTGCATTAACTGCGTCTGATCCCCAATTCTGCCGAGAGCGCGCGCGCTGGACTCTTCCCGGGCCACTCGGAATCCAAAACCCGTCAGAGTGCATGGGATCGCCGCAATCCTGCCCCGAAGTGGCCAGGAGCTGTGGTCATCGTGCATCGTCGCGTGACCTTTGAGCCGCTAGGGCGTTGCGGCGTGCGGGAATCCGGCATCGGCCGGTGGAGCGAGAGATCGAAATGGACGTCAAGCAGGCTCTCGACGGCGTGATGGCAAACCCGGCTGCATATGCTCGCAGCATTCTCCTTGCCGTCGTCGTGATTGCCGCCCTGATCGCCCTGTTCAGAGTCGGGCCGCGGCTGTGGCGCGTGATCGAGGAAGTCTTCTTCACCAACTGGCAGCTCGCCATGCTCGGCACGGCGGCGATCGTGCTGTCGCTGGCCGGCGGCTGGACCACCTGGGACGGCATGACGAACTTCACCGGCGAGCCGGTGCTGTCGCTCATGTTCACCTTCGGCATCCACGGCGTGATGCTGATCGTCGCCTGGCTGATCGGTGAAAGCTTCGCCACCGGCATGAGCACCGTGCCGCGCGCCGGCATCGCCCGCGTGACGGCGCCGCTCATCGTCGTCATCGGCCTCGGCGTCGTTCTGCTCGCCGCCGCCGTCGCCTTCTATCAGTGGAACCACGGCATCGAGGCCGACTACTGGATCAAGGCGCTGACCGCCGCCGGCCTCGTCTTCGGCGTGCTCGGCCTGCTCGACCGTCTTCGCCCGCACCGACGTCGTGGCGCCCTATGCGCAGGCGCTGCGCATCATGGCCAAGAACTCGATGCTGTGGGTGATGTTCCTCGCCTGCATGGCGACCTCGGTGTTCTTCTCCTTCGACAGCCGCTTCAACGTCGTCTTCCCGAAGGAGCAGCGCGAGCGCGTGTCGGAGCTGCGCGCGACCAACCAGGTGTCGGCCATCATCGCCGACATCGGCACCACCATCGCCAACCAGCAGACTCGACGCAGACCTCGAGCGCTGTTCCAGAGCGAAGGCTGGCACGCCTATGAGGGCCAGCTCGACAAGCTCGCCACGGCCGCGCAGGGCTCGACCGGCGAGATCGAGAAGTACTTCAACGACCAGATCGAGACGCGCAACCGCGGCATCAAGGAGCAGCAGGAGCGCATCACCACCGCGCAGAGCGGCCAGGCCGGCATCGCCGGCAAGAAGACGTCGCTGACCGACGAGCTGGCGCGCCTCGAAGCCGACCGCGCCGACGCTCGCCGCCGACTATGCGGCGACCAAGTCCGAGCTCGACACGCGCGCCAAGGCCATCGACGCCAAGCGCGTCGAGGCGATGGCCGAGAGCCAGGGCGTCGAAGGCACGCTGCAAGGAGGGCCGCGGGCCCGTCTATCGCCAGCGCATGGACGAGCTCGCCAAGATGCAGGCGGCCGTCAAGATCCAGGACGACCGCGTGAAGGACGCCAAGAAGCGTCTCGACACGGCCGAGACGCGCATCTCGCAGATCAAGCGCGAGCTGGCTTCGATCGACGGCGAGCTCGCCAAGTACAAGGGCGAGGAGGAGACCGCCGGAGCAGCGCATCCGCATGGCGCAGGAGAACGTCGCCGGTCAGGACGCCGAACAGCGCGTCGACCCCGGCCGCGTGCTGCCCGCCTTCGAGACGGCGCGCGCCGAGTTCCGCCAGGAGCCCGACGCCGAACGCCTCGCCGAGGTGCAGCAGCGCTGCTCGCAGCTCTATAGCGCCATGTTCTCCGCCGACGTCGACCAAGCCGAAGGTCGCCGGCATCGACTGCGACCCCAAGCAGGCGAGCGAGGCCGCCGCGACCCTGTTCACGCTGCAGGCCGGCACCAAGGCGTTCAACGCCAACTGCGTCGGCGGCGACAAGCTCGCGGCGCAGCAGCTCGACCGACGCGCTGTTCGGCTTTGCCGTGAAGTGCCTGTCCGACAGCGGGCTGCCGAGCCAGCAGACCGACGAGTTGCGCACCAAGATCAGCTTCGCGGAGATGAATCGCGACGACAAGGCGCACCGCTTCGTCGTGTCCTGGAACGCGTTCCAGGACGGCAACCGCCTCGCCTACCTGGCGCTCGCCATCGCCATCGGCATCGACTCGCTGATCTTCATGACCGGCCTGTTCGGCGCCAACGCCGTGCGCTCGCCGCTCGCCGACGTGCCGAGCGAGCAAGGGCCGCAACTCGGCAGCAGCTCGAAGCCATCATCGAGAACGCGCTGCTGCCCGACACGCTCGACAACGCGCGCGCGACGCTCAACGCCATGCGACCGATCACCAACGCTTCGGGCTTCATGGCCGAGGTGCGCCCCGAGCTGCTCGATCCGCACACCGAGCGGCAGGTGCTGGGCGTGCTCAACGCCGGCTCGACCATCAGCGCCGTCGACTACGACGAGGCAGGCGGACCGCTACCTCGTGCGCGCCGAGCTGTACGAGTTCCTGTCGATCGTCGCCAAGCGCTCGTTCGAAGCCGACAAGGCCAACATCGATCTCGCCGAGCTGGAGAAGATCGTCGGCGTGGCGCTGCTGCCCGACATCAACCAGAACGCCGAGACGGTGCTGCACTACATGCACCCGATCGACGAGGATCGCGGCTTCACCGCCGAGATCAAGCTCGAGCGAGGTGCTCGACGAGCACAAGCGCACCGTGCGCTCGACGCTCAATGCCGGCGCCACGCTCGGACGCGTGCAGCGCGCGCGGCAAGGACGCCAGCGACTTCTACATCCACCGCGATCTCTATAAGACGCTGGCGCGCATCCGTGCGCGCACGCTGATGGCCGACTACGGCCGCGCCGCGCATCGCCGAGCGCGGCAGCGGCACGGCGAACGCTTCGGCGGCTCGATCACCGAGCGCGCCAAGGCGATCGAGCACAAGCCGGCGAGCGCGAGTCGAAGACGACGACGACCGAGATCCGCGGCCGGCTTCGTCACGCAGCTTCTGTCGGCGCTCAACATCGAAGCGCAGACGCTGGGAGCGCGTGTCCGGCGGCGCGCACGCGGCCGCCATCGCCGCGAACGAGGCGTTCAGCCGCGCGCGGCGAGCCAACGCGCAGCTCGACGAGCTGCTGCGCAAGCGCGAGGACGAGGCGCGCCTGGCGTTCGACGAGGCCTACACGCTGCTGAAGAGCAAGCTGAAGCCGCAGGCGAGCTGGGATCGTGCAGCTGCTCGACGACGCCTATCAGGAGCTCGACCAGCACTGGCCCGTGCTGATGCTGCTGCCCAACGGACCCTACGAGTCGGTGGTGCACGAGCTCGTCGAGAGGCTGGAGCCGGATGCCGGCGCCGGCCGCCTGTCGAACGAGCAGCAGGCGCTCTACGACATCGCGCGCGCGCTGGCCGACGCCTTCACAGGCAACGCGCCGCAGCAACGAAACCTCCTGGCGCCGCCTCGAGGCGAGCTTCAACGCGGCGCAGCACGCCGAGACGCGCATCGCCTTCGACGACGGCCGCACGCTGAACTAGCTCACCGTTCACTCGCTTGACCATCGCCCCGCGTTGCTTGCCGGCAACGCGGGGCGATCTCTTTTTCAGCCATTGCGCCGACGCCGTTTGGCCACCGCCCGAGCGCGCTTCCGCCGCGGGCGAGCATTAGGTTGCTCCGACATTTCGAATGAGGAGCTATTGCCATGTCGACGATCCGAGCCGCCGCGCTCGCTTTTGCACTCGCCGTGCCGCTGGCATTGTTCCACCGCCGTCAACGCCGCCGAATTGAAGGTCGAGGCCGATCTCGGCCAGACCGTGCTGTCTACGTCCAAGCCCGGCAGCGTCTACCTCCGCCTCAACCTCAAGAGCCTCAGCGCGGCCAAGAGCGAGCGGCGCACGCCGATCAACGTCGCTATCGTCATCGACCGCTCCGGCTCGATGCAGGGCGACCGCATCGCCGCCGCCAAGGAAGGCGCGCGCGTCGCGCTGAAGCGGCTGTCGTCCGACGACACCGTCTCGCTCGTCTCCTACAATCACGACGTCGACGTGATGAGCCCGGCGGCGCCCCTGCGCAACTCGCGCGACAAGCTGCTCGAGGCCATCGACAATCTGAGAGCCGACGGCACCACCGGGCTTTACGCCGGCGTCAAGGAAGGCGGCCGCCAGGTCGAGGAGTTCGTCTCCGACAACAACGTCAACCGCGTCATCCTGCTGTCCGACGGCCTCGCCAACGTCGGCCCGTCGACGCCCGGCGAGCTGGCCGAGCTTGGCCGCAAGCTGGCCTCCAAGGGCATCTCGGTCAGCACCATCGGCCTCGGGCTCGACTACAACGAGGACCTGATGCAGCGCCTCGCCGCGGCCAGCGACGGCAACCACGTGTTCGTCGAGCGCCCGAGCGATCTCGCCGAGATCTTCGACCGCGAGTTCGGCGACGCGCTGTCGGTGTCCGCGCGCGACATCACCATCACCATCGAGTGCAAGCTCGGCTTCAAGCCGATGCGCATCCTCGGCCGCGACGGCAGCATCGACGGCGACAAGGTCACGCTGAAGCTCAACCAGCTGCAGGCGGACAACGAGCGCTACGTCGTCGTCGAGCTGCAGGCGCCCGAGGGCCGCAGCGAAGGCGCCGCCGACGTCGCCGACGTGACGCGTCACCTACATCGATCTCGACAAGAGGCTCGCCGGCACGCGCCGAAGCCAAGCCCGAGCGTGCGCTTCTCGAGCAACGCCAAGGAGGTCGAGGACGGCGTCAACAAGCCGGTGATGAGCCAGGTGACCGCAGCAGATCGCCACCGAGAAGAGCGAGAAGGCGGTGGAGCTGCGCGACAAGGGCGACATCGACGGCGCGCGCAAGGTGCTGGAGGAGAACGCCGACGTACATCAAGCGATCGCGCGACGTGTATCGCGTCGGGCGCAGCGCCGGCGCCGACAGCTTCGATCGGCGCGCTCAGCGAGCTGGAGAAGCAGAGCCGCGAGGCGGCCAACAGCCTCGATGGCGGCGACTGGGAGCGCACGCGCAAGACCATGCGCTACGACCAGCACAAGTCGAAGGTGCAGCAGGCGTATTGACGAACGACGAGGGCACTACGGCGGTGCCGGGCTTCGGCCCGGCCGCCGTTCGGCATCAGGCTCACATCTTTCCTGGCGCCTAGCATCACCGACTAGCAATCGAGGCCTTCACCGCTTGCTCCTCGCTCAGGGCAGGGCAATGCTCGATTGGACGAGGTAAGCCTCGGCTTCTTGCAGCGAGAACGAATGCGGGTGTGCACGGTTGGTCGAACTCTTCGCACCGCCGAATTGGGGGTCGACAATCAGATAGCGACCGCGATCCTGACCGCGGTCCGCCTTGCAAATCGACAACCCTCGACGTATCGCCGCGCGACGGAGGCGACGCTCGCGCGCTGAGAGCATATCCTTCTGCGCCATGCACCTCACCGTCCATACCAAACGCGCGTCTTGCCCCGGCGGGCCGGCGGGCGTCAGCTGTCAAATAAAACTGGGATTGAAAGCAGCGATTGCCAACTCTTTGCAACCGCGCCCGTTCAATTGAGTTTGACTCCACGAAGCGATCAGCGGCGACAAGGAGAGTTGCCATGTCGAAACCGATCAAAGTTCAGATCATCGAGAGGGCACGAGCTCTCATTGCCGACGAGCGCCATTGGTGTCCGGGCGACCTGGCGCGGGATAGAATGGGGCATTCGGTCAGCCCGACAGACCGCGATGCAGAGCAGCGTTGCGCGCTTGGCGCCCTCGTGGCGGCGGCTTACGAAATCACCGGCGATCCTCGTCAGGCGCGCGATTTGGCGATGACAGCGATGCGGCCGCTCGTTGGGGCGACGCAACTCACCCACATCAACGACGCGGAGGGCCACGGCGCCACACTCTCCCTACTTGACGGCGCGATCGCAGCCATACGAGACGGCGCTCGGAGCTATGCCAAGACGAGCTAACGTGACTTACGGAACGAGAGGTGGAGGTTGGTTGTCGCCCGACCACCAGCGTCGAGCGCGCTGACGCTTCCGTCATGCTTGGGCTTAGGCGCGACCTGTCGCAGTGTGCTCAAAGCTTAAACGGGACGACCTTCGAGCGCTGCTCGCCGAGGCCTTCGACCCGCAGAAGCAGCTCATCGCCCGCCTTGAGGTACTCCGGCGGCTTCTTGGCCGAGCCGACGCCCGGCGGCGTGCCGGTGGTAACGACGTCGCCCGGCTCCAGCACCATGAACTGGGTGATGTAGGCGAGCAGGAACGGGATCGAGAAGATCATCGTCGACGTCGAGCCCGTCTGCTTGCGCTCGCCGTTGACGTCGAGCGACATGGCGAGGTTGTGCACGTCGGGGATCTCGTCCGGCGTCGCCAGCCAAGGCCCGAGCGGCCCGAACGTCTCGGCCGACTTGCCCTTAACCCACTGCCCGGCGCGCTTCACCTGGAAGCGGCGCTCCGACACGTCGTTGCACAGGCAGTAGCCGGCGATGTGGGCCATCGCGTCCTTTTCATCGACGTAGCGGGCCCGCGTGCCGACGACGAAGGCGATCTCCACCTCCCAGTCCATGCGGTCGGAATCGCGCGGGTACATGATGTCGTCGTTGGGCCCGACGATGCAGTTGGCGAGCTTGTTGAAGAGGATCGGCTCGGCGGGGATCTCCTGCCCCGTCTCCTTGGCGTGGTCGGCGTAGTTGAGGCCGATGGCGATGAAGCTGCGCGTACCGGCAACGGGCGCTCCGAGGCGAACGCCGGCAGGGGCGGGCGGTAGCGACGCCGGGTCGAGCGCCCGCAGGCGGTCGAGCGAGGCCGGCGACAGGGTCGTGCCGGTAAGATCGGGGATGTGGCCGGAGAGGTCGCGGACGGCGCCGTTCGCATCGATGAGCCCCGGCTTTTCCGCGCCAGGATTGCCAAAACGCACAAGCTTCATGGATCAGCGCTCGCAGTTTCTGTTTGAGGGAGGCGGCGGCGGGGCGTGATGATGGAAACACTCGCTATCGCACTATGCCCCCGGCGGCAACTCGTCGGCGAACCGGCCTAACAATTCACCCGTCCAGTGCGGCGGAGGCCGGCGCGGCGATGGCGAGGTCGACAGCCGGGCCGTCGCCGTCGCCGACGATCCGGGCGGCCGATAATTCCGTCCAGGCGACAATGCATGTCAGCAGGCGCTCGCGCTGCGGCCACGACCGCTCGACGACGATTTCAACCGGTGCGCGAACCGCTCAGGCCTGGTCGCGATCTTGCAGGCGTAGAGGCGCTTGGGGCCAATCGCCAGCCAGCCGCGCGTTCCAGGATCGAGAACGTTTTCGTGGTGGCTGTCGCCGGTGCACAGAACACCGACCTCCATCGGGATGGCGAGCAGGAGGCTCGCCGCCTCGGCCGCACGGGTGGGACCACCGCCATGCGTGCGGGCCGTCGGCTGCAGCTCGCGGACCACCCACGGATTTGGATGTGTCCCGCGCTTCCCGTTATGAGGCGTTAACCTTGGTTTTGATGCGACCGGCACCTCCCGTCGGGCAAGCCACGGAGTTAAGAATGTATGTAAAGATTTCTCGATATGTGTAAGCTATCTCAGCCAGTTTTGAAGATTATGAGCTACAACTGGTAGCCAGTTAGAGATGTCCGCCACGCTGTTCCAACGGCGCGGCCCAATTTTCTGAATCGCCTGATATTTTTCCTGTGCGCGTAAGAGGTATCGGCCGTGAGTAACGTTACGACGATTCTGATCCACCCAGGCTCCCTCTACTCGGAGGGCCTGCGACGAATTCTTTCGGATACCACTTTTCAGATCGAATCATGTGATCCGGAGTCCGGAGAGCGTACCGGCCGATCTCGCGCCGGAGCCCGAGCTGCTGTTCATCATCGGAGGTCGAGACCCATCGGGCTTGGCGAAGGACGTCCAAGTCATCGCTCGCAAGTTCCGACTCGCTCGCATCGTGGTCATCGGCGACAGGATCGAGACGCGGGGAGTAATCCTGGCACTCGAAGCAGGGGCGCACGGCTATCTTGGTGACAACATGAGCTCCGAGGCTCTGGTCAAATCGCTCGAGCTGGTGATGCTCGATGAAACGGTACTCCCGGCGGAATTTGCCAAGGGTCTACCTACTCACCTTGCTCACATCCATGATGCCCCACGCTCCGATTCGCCTGGGAGCGAGACGAATGATCAGAGGCTTCCGACGCTGTCGAGCAGGGAGCAGGCAATTCTGAAGAAGCTGGCGGCCGGGGCATCCAATAAGGTCATTGCGTATGACTTGGCCATCACTGAAGCGACCGTCAAAGTTCACGTCAAATCCATTCTGCGCAAGGTCCACGTGAGGAACCGGACGCAAGCTGCCATTTGGGCCGTAACGAACGGGACCGGATCCTTAAAAGTGTCCGACGAACCGATTTCAGCGCCCGCCGCTGCCAACGGGAATGGCACCCTGCGCAATACGCGGTGAGAGGCTAGCCTTGTAGATCATCGCGGACCCAACGGCCGAACCCGAACAAGCACCAGAACCAAATGCCTTGCATGGGACCTTCCAGCGCCACATCGAACGACGCGTTGATGAGGATCGCAAGCTCGTAGCAGATAACCACCAGAAACATATTTGCCCAAAGCGGCTGGCGGCGGTGGCGCGCCGTCAGCATCGCTCCTCCCACCGAAGCCACCCACGACAGTAGGACCGCACCCCAGAGCACGAGGCCGGGAACACCTGCGCGTGCCAGCATCGTCATGTGTGCATTATGCGGGCTTCTCAGGGCAGGAGCGTCGGGATCGTCCCCATTCCAGAAGCCGTCGGCGTCGGCGAGGTTTAGACCGAACCCGCGGCCGGTCCAGAAGTGCGGGCCGTGAATGGTGTCGTCGATAATGATGTTCCACCAATCCAGCCGCCACGTCTTAGTGCTCTCAGTCTGATTGCCTGACTGAGTGAATATGCTGGTGGCGTTCTCTACGACCGCACGCTCAGAGAGCGCTCGGTGGAGTTCCTCTGGGCTACCTGGGTATCGGTAAATGCCGTCTCCAACCCATACGCCGCTCCTGTGATGAGCAAACCGGCCGCCACCACGAGCATCAGCTCTCTTGCTTTGCCGAGCAGGAGCGACGCAAGCACCACCGGGACGACGTATGCCATCAACGCTCAGCTGCTCATCGTGATCGACATCAAGAGCGCCGCTATGAGGCAGGGGATCACCAGCGGCGGGAGCTTGCGAAAGCCGCGATGGCGAACACGGTAGCGCCGGCAAGGTGAACGGCCATCTCGCCGGGGCGGATAAAACGGAGGGCGCAGTCTGTGTAAAAAGCCGCTGCAAAGACGAACGGGGCCGCCGGAATGAATAGCCACGAAGCGGGAATAGTACTTAAGGGCCGTCGCAACACGCCGGCCGTCGTCGATCAGCAGCGCCATCACGATGAAATACAAACGCGCCATACATGATGACAACACTATCGCGCAGCGCATTGAAGCCGTAGGTGCCCAAGTAGGGCAGCGTGCGCAGCATGACCCAGGCCATCGACACAGCGAGCAGAACACTGGTCGGCGACGCCAACGTCGCCGGAAGGCAGTGCGTCCGCACGGCGACGAAGGCTCCCGTGAAGAGCAGGATCTCGCCGAGGAACAGGGGCGGAATGCCGAGATAGGCTACGAGCTTGCGGAGCAATGCATACCCAAGCAGAAGGACGCCAGCCACAGAAGATAGTGATCGCCGATGCTGATGGCAGGCTGGGATGCGGAGCGTGCCGATACCATGCACTCGTTCCTATTCCGCTGGCGCTCCAGCGCCGGCGCCTTCCAGGGGGCTCTCCTTGGCGAAAGCAACCGGGCGAGAAGGAGCCCAGCGAAAACAAGGCGAACTAGGTTGGCGATTGCGAGCGCCACACATGCCCCCAGTACGCCGAACGGAATGACCAAGGGCAGTGCCTCGAATTGACGAGGAATGCATATCCTCCGAGGTCGGCGCCGAGCAGTGTCTTGGCGATCATTTCGCCGACGTATTCGCACCCCCACGCCAGAGCGAGGAGCTGCACGCAGGTCGCTAGCTCGAGAAAGGGCGAATCGGGGCCGTAAATGGTTTGCAGAGCGAAATTGGGGGCTAGAAGTCCGAATGCGGCAAAGACCAACACAAGTGGCAGCCCGAAAAGAATGTAGCCGCGTGCAACATGCCAAGCGCCGTGCAGACCATGGGTCAGGCGCGCATGCGCTGCCGCCTGAGGGATGACCGTGTCAATCCCGAGTATGACGGGGTTCATCAGATTGGCAATATTGAGTGCGGCTTGGAAAGAGGCGGTCGCGGCCGTGCCGGCGATCACGGCCAAGGCCCACGGATAAAGCTGAGTACGCAAGAGGACGACTTCATAGGTCAGGATCGACCACCTCTCCGAGCTGGTAATATTGGCGCGAAAGTTCCCCGAGTTCGGCAACCCTTGGACGTGCGAGAGTCGACTTCGAAAGGTGTACGATGGCCCCGGCCAGAAACAGCGCGGCGATGGCATAAAGCGCCGACTCGAGCGTTAAAGCGCCGGCGTAGGACAGCACTGCGATGGCGACCGCTTGCCCGAGGAAGCTCGTCGCGTCGCCCCACGACGCCGCGCGATAGCGGTAATCGGCCGTCAGGAAGCGCCTGGTCATTTCCTGTGCCTGCCACGCCAAATAGCAGACGGTCACTGCCAGGGCGATATCGCTGCGACCGAGGAGTATGGTCCCGAGGGCAAGCACTACGGCGAAGCAAGCACTGAGCACGACAGCAAGCACCGTTTGCGATCGCTGTCGGATGCTCGTCGCGCGTCAATGAGCACAGCCGCACCGAAAGTGGAAACGAAATGAGTGAGAAGTCGACGGCCCGGAGCATGAATACCGCACCCATGAACAGGGCGAACGCGCCGTAGTCGGCCCCCGGCAACCAGCGGGCGAGCTGTACATTCAGAATGAATCCGCCAAGCTGGCGATGCCCTGATCAATCAAGGTCCAGGAGGGCGGGCGAAGAAACGGTGACCCGCGCTCTTAGTCGACCCATTGCAGCGCCCACAAGCGGAGAATTCGTCATCACGAGCGACTGCCGTCTTGGGTGTCCGAAGCCGTACCGCGGTGGTCGAGCCAAACAGTGATGGAAACGCCGAAGACCAAGGCGAAGACGAACGCCAATCCGAGAATCATAGAACCGTTGGGACTGCTGGGCGTTGAGGTTGGCTCGGCGAGGTTGATGCCCTCACCGGCTGCCAGATCGGTGCCGATAGGTCTGTTATTGGCCGTTTGCAAACGCTGTCGCGCGATATCCAGCTCGGCAATAGCGCGCATATAGCTCGGGTGGTTCTCACCAAAGGTGGCCGAACTCTGCGTCAGTTCGCGATTGGCGGCAGACACCGCTTCGGATAGCCGCTGTATCACCTTGGCGTTGACGTACTCGAGCGCGAAGGCGTTGGCTATTTGAGCGGCTTTTTCAGGGGAAGCGGCCGTGAACTCTATAGAAATGAGATACGTGCGGGTGTCCCTTGTCACCGTAAGCTTTGCGCGCATACTGTGGGTGGCGCGCTCCGTCGGTGACGACAGCACGGTCTCAGGTAGGATTGCGGCCTGAATTGCGCCGAAGGCTCGGCCGATCAGCGAAGCGGAGCGTGCGAACTCCTTCTGTTGCTCCAAGCTCAGGCGCTTCACGACAGCTCTCGCAACGGCGGGCGATTGAATGAGCGCGGCTTCACTGGCCACCAGCGCGGCGCCGTCGATGCTTGCCAGGGCGGTGGTGTTCCCCGTCACGCCGCGCGAGAAGAGCTGCGGTTGCACAAGTGCTTCCGCCGTGTACCGGCGCGGAAGCACCGCAACGAGAAGGGCCGCAATCAGCAGGGCACCAGCAAGGATCTTCGCTATCAACCACCTTTGCCGCACAACCGACAGCACGGATCGCGTTGCCAATTTCTCGTAGTGCTTTCTGAAATCGAATGTCTCGAGGAGACTGAAATCGAACGGCGCATTCATCGATGGTTCCGATGTGAGTTTGCTAAGGAGAACGGGCGATTTGGCCCGGGCTGACTTTTTTAGGCCAGTCATCTTCATCTCGGGCCCGCCGGAGCGTTCCGACTTTGCGCTCAGTGAGGCCGCGTTTGTTTTTGTTAGGGGAGCCTTAGTTTGGGGAGCCAAAGGCAAAACACTGCCATCCACCGTGGCGCGGCGCAGAACCGACGTCAGCCGATTCACTTCCACGATGTCTCCGGGCTCCAAGGCGACATCTCCACCCGATGAAAGAGACAGCTCCCGGCGGACGCCGGCCCTCGTCAGCATCACGCGGTGCGTGCGGCCGAGGCCATCTCCGTCTGCTGTCGCGCCGTTCTGTTGTTCCCGCAGCTCAAGCAGCTCGCGTGCGGATGGCAGGAGTACCTCCAGCTCGCTCAACTTGAGCTTCACCTCGCGCAGATCACTAGCGATGCGTATCTGGCGGGCGTTCTCGGCATCTTGCGCGCGAATATCGAGATCGCCCAGTTTCGTTTCCAGCCGTGCAAGATCACCCTTCAACCGCGAGATAATGCCCTCGCGATCCGCGCCTTGGCGCTGATAGTCTAACTCGGTCATCGTCCGACCCAATCCGCGCCTAACGAGGGTATTGTACTGATTTCAAACTCGAGCGGATCAGGGCGAGTTGGTTGGTCTCGACCTTTATCTGCTCTTTCGTCGTTTCGATTTCCGATAGCACCTGGGGTCGCTGCCGGTCGAGCAGGGCGATTGTTCGAGCGTGCGCTTGCAGCACGACGCGCATCTGTTCCCGCTCCTCGTTCACAAGGGCAGAGGTATTTTCATCGCTGAAGGAGTTGCTCGTTTCCGAGAAATCGAAAGTCTCCTGGCCCTTGCGCTCGGCCTCGAGCCGGGCCCGCCTGACCAAGAGACCGAGCCGGTTCCTTTTCAACACGGCGACGCGCTCTTCGGCATTTACCAGTTCGGCCACGGCTCCGCCCGGATTCAAGTCCGGCCGACCGATGCCGCCGGCCAATGCGACGGCGCTTAGGCCCGACAGCCCGAAGTGAAAGCGATAGCTCCCCGGTGCGCGGACATCGCCCAAGACGTAGATTGGCCTGAATTCGCTGACGCGAATGCTGACACTCGGCTTCTTGAGAAGCCCGGTGGCGAGACGCTCCATCAACTTCTGTCGGGCCTCATCGATCGTCGACTGATCGACCTTCACTGCATCGAGCAAGGGGACGTGAATTTCCCCGCTCCCATCGATCAGGAAGTCACCGGATAATTCCGGCTGGCCGTGCACAGTGACGGTGATGCGATCGCCGGACGCAAGCTTATAACCGCGCACAGAAGCCGGGGGGCTAGTTTCGGCGCTGGTTTCCGCCGCTGTAGCCGGGATTAGCGTGGCCGCAATCGCCAGCAGAGAAAGTATAAAGCGCACCATTCGGACCTTCATTGCAATGCCCACTTGCCTGGCGTGAGATTGGAAATTGCCGGATTGCCGCTGTGAGCTAGAAAACTTGCGTTCCCTGACCGATGTGAGGGGTCCCCCAAGTCTAGGAATTCTTCCTCCATCAACGGCGGGTTATTTGGGCGTCCCGGCTGGCTAAAAAGGTCGTACCCCGAATGCACCCCTTGCGGATGTTAAGGACGCTTTCGGTTTGTCGGTCCTAATGCGCGGTATTTCGCTCGCGCAACGAGCCTTCGGCCATGTCTCCGAAGCCCCATTGCCCAGCGCCTGCAGCTCGCTGATCCTGGCCGGCACTAGCGCGCCGGTGCGCCAGGAAATGTGGCTCTGCGGCGCCAGCCTCCGTAGCAGCTGGACGGAGCAAACTAGAAGGCAGGTTTGGCCGAACGGATTCGCCCACACATGATGCAGTCCTCACCCCCCGCGACCCATCGCACTTTGCCGATTAGCTCTAAAGCGATGCGCAGCAGCAGCCCCAACGCTCCAGGCGTCGATGCGGGCTGGGATGGAGCTCGGGCCAAGATCCTCGACGTCGAGGTTTGGCCCGATCAATATGGACGACGCAGTCGCTACGGTTGAGCAGTGGATCGCTGCCAGGACGCCCAACTACGTGTGCATCACCGGCGTGCATGGAGTGATCGAGAGCCGGTCCGACGACCGCCTGCTGGCGATCCACAATCGCGCCGGGCTCGTGACGCCGGATGGCATGCCGCTGGTTTGGATGAGCCGCGCTCTTGGTTACCGGCGAGCAAGCCGGGTCTATGGCCCGGATCTGATGCGGACCCTTAGCGCCGTTTCTGCACGCAAGGGCTACAGGCAATTTTACTACGGGGGTAACGAGGGAGTTGCCGACCTCCTCAAGAAGACGTTGGAGGAGCGGTATCCCGGGCTGCAGGTGGTCGGCACCCACACGCCACCCTTTCGTGCTCTCACCGCGGATGAGGACGAGGCTGTCGTGCGCAAGATCAACGAGGCTCGGCCCGACATTGTCTGGGTGGGGCTCAGTACGCCAAAGCAGGAATATTGGATGGCGGATCACGTTAACCGCATCGATGTCCCTGTCATGATCGGGATCGGAGCGGCGTTCGATTTCTTGTCCGGACTGAAGCCGCAGGCCCCCCCTTCATGCAGCGCAACGGTTTCGAATGGCTGTATCGCCTGGCCACCGAGCCGCGCCGTCTATGGCGGCGCTATTTCAACATCGTTCCGAAATTTCTCGTGCTTGGCGGCGCGCAACTCGTAACGACGAAAGCGCGTGAGTTGGTTCTGAAGCACCCTGCAAGCGAGTAGCGGGCGACCCACAAGCGCCGGTTTGATTACGCCTTTATTTCACTAGTTCCAGCCCGAGAGCTTCCTAATGTTCTGTGTGCGTCGCTGGATTAGCGCAGGCAGGACTGGGGCGCCATTTTCAGCCGACGAAAAATGCGGGGCGGATGAAGGCGGACGCGTTCGTTGGTGACGCTGTTGCCTTGCTGCTTCGCGCGGGTGCGGTGAGCGCGCGGGACCACATGGTAGACGTCAATCTAGACCCTTCGATTGAAGTTAAGCGGTCGCACAGCGGTGTTGCGAGGCGCGGGGCAGTTGTCGCTCTCGCGCTAGTGCTGGGCGACCTCGTTACCGGCTTGTCCGCAGGCTTGATAGCCGACTTCGTCGTTTACGGCTGGACCAGCTCTACGAGCACGGGGCATTTCGACCTGCTTCTATACATAGCTTGCTGCTTTACGTTTGGACTTTATGGCCGACGAGCGACCAGCCCCTACGAGCGGCTGCGGCTGCGGCTGCATGCAGTCCTTCTGTTCATCGGCATCAAGCTCGGCTCCGGTTACCTGGCCGGCGGTGTCGGGCACGAGCTTCCTTATTTGGCGATCCGAGCGACGCTCCTGCTGTTGATCGGCTTCTATGTCGAGCACTTCGTAATTCGCGGGCTCACGCAGGTCGGCCTTTGGGAGAGTCCTATGTTGATCGTGGGCTCCGCGCGGGAGCCTGGTGGAAGCGGGGCGCAGCCGCCCAAGGGGCTGGAGCCTGGCGCCTTGCCCGCAGTAGCCATTCGCTCAATGGAGGAGAATGGTGGGCAGCTCGGCGGCATCGCAACGGTCGCGCTGAGGGAAACGGCCCATTTTGATGCACCCGAGCGGCCCGCCGAGGCCGCCATCCATAACGGACCGGCTTATCGCGAGACAGGCGGGACAATCTACTCAGCGACAAGGCCCTATGGGCTGCTGAAGCGCGCGATCGATCTAGCGGTCGCTGTCCCCGCGGCGCTGCTTCTGCTTCCGCTCGTTGGCTTAATGGTGCTCGCCATAAAAGTTATCGATCCAGGACCCGCCTTTTACGTTCAGAGGAGGGTCGGGCGTGATGGCAGCCACCTGCGAATATTCAAAATTCGCAGCATGTATGTGGATGCGGATCAGCGGCTTCAGGAGCACCTTCGAACCAATGCGGCTGCGCAGGCCGAGTGGCTGCGTTATTTCAAGCTGCGCGATGATCCGCGCATCTTATCCCATATCGGACACTTCCTTCGCCGCTCCAGCTTGGACGAGCTGCCCCAGCTGTGGAACGTAATCTGCGGTGAGATGACTCTCGTCGGACCGCGCCCACTGCCTGACTATCATGCCGCCAGTTTCGATGCAGAATTCCAGCGCATACGGGCCAGCGTCACGCCCGGGCTGACGGGCCTTTGCCAAGTAATGGCGCGCCGAAGCGATCTAGCGATGCAGAAGGCACACGATCTTTTCTACATACAAAACCGATCGATCTGGCTCGACTTATACATCCTGCTCCAGACCGTGCCGGCCGTGTTGTCGGGCAATGGTGCACGCTAACCGTCAACCATACTTCGTGGCGTCACAAACCCGTCTTCTTACCGACCGGCGCCGAAGCTTCCTTGATGTGCCGAGACTACTCTACCCACATCGGAGTAATGCGCGTGGTTCGTTGACGCCACCTGTCAAAGGGGTGGATTGTCTAACGAAAGCGGCTTCATTTCTTTCAACCAAGTCAGGCTTGGCACGGCACCCCCGGCCGTCATCACCTTATGCAGTTCGATCGTAAAACTGAATGTCCTCGAGTATCGATCGGCTTGCCTGTTTACAATGGCGAGCGGTTCTTGGCCGAGGTGCTAAATAATTTTTTGGGGCAGACCTTTTCCGACCTCGAGATCGTCGTATGCGATAACGCTTCGACGGACGGGACAGAGCGGATCTGCAGAGAGTTTGCTCAACGCGACGCGCGCGTTCGTTATTATCGCAACCAAGAGAACTTGGGAGCCAATCCAAATTTCAATAAGGCGTTCTATCTATCGAAGTCGCCGCTATTTAAGTGGGCGGCTCACGACGACATTTACGACAGAACCTATCTCGAGAGCTGTGTCGGCATTCTCGATGCAAACCCGGATGTCGTTCTCGCACATAGCGCAACGTCCTTCATCGACGAGACCGGCACGACCTTTCCGTACGACAATCTGACGTCGTGCTACGTGGACCCCTACACGGGGGTGCACCAGAAGCCGGATCACCCGTCCATCGGCAACAGTACCCACCCTGCAGAGCGCTTCTGGCAGGTTCTGGCGCGCGCCAGGTGGGGCAGCCACATGTTTGGTCTTATGCGTCGCGAGGCGCTCGCCCAAACCCAGTTGGTGCTCAATTTTGCGGGCAGCGATCGTGCGATGCTGGCCGAGCTCGCATTGCTGGGCCGCTTCCAGTCGAGCCCCGACATCCTTTTCAAGAAGCGCTTCCACGAGCACGTCTCCTGGGCTTTGAACCAGGCGGAACTCAAGAATTTCCTCAGCACGGATGGCAAAGCCTATTCGCGCCGGGCTCGGCAGCTCCATGCCTTTTTCAGCACGGCTCGCGGAAAGCCAGTCGGGGTTAGCACCAAGGCGGCTTGCGTCCTCATGGTCGCGGCACACAGCGCGAGGGTCGCATTCCAGGCTCTAGAGCAAAAGGAGGCGCGAAATGCTGCGCAAGGATCTGTTTGGCGCAGCAAGGGCGCCGTTCCAACTTAACGATCTTGCTAACGGCCGGCATGGCGCGGCGGAGAGTTGGCCAGCTTCTTGAATAGCGAGTGGTAGGCCCATGGGAGCTCTATCAGAGGTGAGATTGACATGAAGACCGTCCTTTTCTGCGGAGGCCTTGGGACCCGCATCCGCGACGTGTCGGAAAGCATTCCCAAGCCGATGATCCCCATCGGCGACAAGCCAATTTTGTGGCATCTGATGCACTACTATAGCCAATACGGGCAAAAGGATTTTGTCCTCTGCCTGGGCTACAAGGCCAACGTCATCAAGAATTTCTTCCTCGACTACCGTCCGCAAGCGTATTCGGACTGCGTCGTCTCGGGGTTCGGCAGAAACGTGGAGATCCTTGGCGATCCTCAGCAGGATTGGCGGGTCACGATGATCGACACGGGTATCTGGCGCAATATCGGCGAGCGCCTTTGGGCCGTTCGCGAATACGTCGCCGGCGAGGAGATGTTCCTTGCCAACTACAGCGACGGTCTCTGTGACGTCGACTTGACCTCCATGATCGAGACGTTTCGGCAGAGCGGGAAGGTTGCCTGCTTCCTGGCGGTGCGGCCGTCGTTCAGCATGCACCTGGTCGACATGAGCACCGAGGGGAAGGTGAATGGGTTCGCGTCCAGCCAGGAAGCCAATCTCTGGATCAACGGAGGCTTCTTCATCTTCCGGTCTGCGATCTTCGATTACATGCGCGAGGGTGAAGAGCTCGTCGAGGCGCCGTTCCAGCGACTTATCGAGGCCAACCAGCTGCTGGCATTCAAGTACGACGGTTTCTGGCGCCCGATGGACACGCTGAAAGACAAGCAAATACTCGAGGACCTGGCTGAGCACGGCACGATGCCTTGGCTCGGCGGCCAGAAATCTCCGCCTCCTGCGAGTGTCAGGAGCAGGATTGGATGAGGCAACTGAGCATTGCGGCGTCGGGAGAGCGCCTCTCAGTGCTTTGCCTTGGCGCTCACTCCGATGACATCGAGATCGGCGCCGGGGCGACGCTCCGCGGCTGGATCGAGCGCGGCGTCCGACTTGACGTGCACTGGGTCGTGTTGAGCGCGATAGGCGAGCGCGCCGAAGAGGCACGCGCGTCGGCCGCGGACTTTCTTGCCGACGCTCACCGCGCGACAATCGATTTGGCCGAGTTCAAAGATGGTTTCTTTCCTTACCAAGGAGCCGAGATCAAAGCTTGGTTCGAGGCGCTGAGGGGAAAGGTCGAGCCAGACGTCATCTTCAGTCACTGGGGTGAGGATGCTCACCAGGATCACCGCCAAGTCTCACAGTTAACTTGGAATACCTTCCGCAATCACCTCATCCTCGAATACGAGATACCGAAGTGGGACGGCGATCTGGGTCGCCCAAGCGTCTACGTTCCCGCCACGCGCGCCGTGATGGCGCGCAAGGTCGAGCTGCTCCTCCAGCACTTCGGCTCGCAGCGGTCCAAGGACTGGTTCGATGCACAAATCTTCACTGGCCTCGCGCGCCTGCGCGGCAGCGAGTGCCGGGCGCCGGATGGCCTCGCCGAAGCCTTCCATGTGCGTAAGCTTGCGTTGCAGTGAATGTCGGTAAGTCGGTTCGGCAGCGTTGCGGTGGTCGCGGCGAAGTTAAGGAAACAACCAACGCCCTAACAAGGGCGAGGCTAAACAAGGGTGGCATTCATGCGTGTGCTGGTGACAGGTCATCTCGGGTATATCGGAACCGTCATGGTGCCGATGATCTTGCGGGCGGGCCATGAGGTCGTGGGTCTCGACAGCGATCTCTACGAGCGCTGCACGTTTCCCTCGGCGGCAGCATTGCCGACGTTCCGCATATTCGCAAAGACGTGCGCGACGTCGAGGTGGAAGACCTCGAGGGAATCGATGCCGTCATCCATCTAGCGGCGCTGTCCAACGATCCGCTGGGGAATTTCCACCCCGAAACGACGTACGACATCAATCACCATGCCAGCGTGCGGCTGGCCCGTTGCGCCAGAGACGCCGGGGTCAAACGGTTCCTGCTCGCTTCATCGTGCAGCAACTATGGTGCGGCAGGCGAAGGGATGCTCGACGAAACCGGGGCACTTAACCCGGTCACCGCCTACGGTGAATCGAAGGTCCGCTCCGAGCGCGACATTTCAAAGTTGGCGCGCAGCGGCTTCTGCCCGACGTTCATGCGTCCGGCGACGGCGTACGGCCTGTCGCCACGTGTCCGCTTCGACATCGTGCTCAACAATCTCGTTGCCTGGGCCGTCACCAAGCAGCTCATCTATCTGAAGTCGGACGGATCCCCGTGGCGCCCCATCGTGCATATCGAGGATATATCGCGGGCCTTCATTGCGGCGCTCGAGGCTCCGGAATCAGCGGTGTTCAACGAGGCCTTCAACGTCGGCCAAACGGAGCACAACTACAGAATTCGCGATATCGCCGCGATCGTTGCCGAGGTGGTTCCGGGGTGCCGCGTCGAGATCGCGGCGGACGCGGGGCCCGACACGCGCTCCTATCGCGTCGACTTCGGCAAGATCGCGCGCGTACTGCCAGCCTTCAAGCCCGAGTGGGATGCCCGCCGCGGGGCAGTGCAGCTTTATCAAGCCTACTGCCAGTCCGACTTGACGCTCGAGGAGTTCGAGGGCCCGCGCTATCAGCGCATCGGACATATCCAAATGCTGATTAGAGAGGGCATCCTAGCGGGCGATCTCAGAAAGCGGCGTCAACCGGCGCGCGAGAAGATGCGAGAACTCGAAGCGATGTCTGCGAAGCAGTAGCGGGGCCCGACATGATCTTCACCGAAACAAAGCTCAGGGGTGCTTTCATCATCGGGCTCGAACGGCGCGAGGACGAACGCGGCTTTTTCGCACGCGGTTTTTGCCAGAAAGAATTTCAGCAGCACGGACTGAAGCCGATCATCGCGCAGGCGAACATCGCGCATAATCACGCGAAGGGCACGCTGCGCGGCATGCACTTTCAATATCCGCCAGCAGCCGAGACGAAGCTGGTGCGCTGCACCCGTGGAGGCATCGTAGACATTATCGTGGACCTGCGCCCTGAGAGCGCCACCTATCTGGAGCACATCGCAGTCGAGCTCAACGAGGACAACATGCGTGCCCTCTATGTGCCGGAGCGCTTTGCGCACGGTTACCAGGTGCTGCAGGACGATACCGACACCAGCTATCAGGTCGGCGAGTTCTACACGCCTCACGCGGAAGCAGGCTTGAGATACGACGATCCGATGCTTCGTCTTAAGTGGCCGCTTCCGGTTACTGTGATCTCGCACAAGGACCAGCAATTTGGGTCGCTCCAGGAAATCGAGCCGGAGGTCAGGCGCAAAATGCGCGTTCACACCCCTCTCGCCATCCAAACGACCCTGTGATCGAGCGCTGTTGGCGCGGTTGGAGAAAGACAATGTGGATTGTGGATACAGCCCTCAAAGAGCGTGAGCAGCTGGGGAAGCCGATACGTGTGGGCATTGTCGGCGCTGGTTTCATGGGGCAGGGGCTAACCAATAAAATCGTCCACGGCACGCCTGGCATGCATGTGGTCGCGATATCGAATCGGAGAGTAAGTAAAGCCATCGAGGTCTACCGTTACGCCGGACTGGAAGACGTCGCCGTCGCGCAAACTCAAACGTGCCTCGACGACCTAATCCGCGCCGCCAAACCAGTGGCGGTTGAGGATGCGATGTTGCTCGCGCGCAGTTCCTTTATCGATGTGCTCGTCGATGTCACGGGGTCCGTAGAGTTCGGCGCAACAGTGGCGCTTGAAGCGTTCAAGTACGGAAAGCACGTCGTATTGATGAACGCCGAGCTCGACGCGACGATCGGTCCGATTCTTCAGATCTATGCCCAACGCCACGGGGTCATTTTGACAGCATGCGAGGGCGACGAGCCAGGCGTTCAGATGAATCTCTACCGTTGGGTAAAGGGGCTCGGACTTACACCTCGCCTTCTGGGCAATGTTAAGGGCCTGCAGGATCCCTACCGCACCCCGACGACTCAAGCTGGGTTCGCCGAGCGCTGGGGACAGAACGCCGCAATGGTTACCAGCTTTGCCGACGGATCCAAGATCAGTTTCGAGCAAGCGATCGTGGCCAACGCGACGGGCTTCAAGGTCAGATCGAGGGGCATGTCGCGGGGGTTGGTGTACAAAGGCGACATTCTGAAGATTGGCGATATCTACGATGTCGAAGAGCTGCGAGAGCTCGGCGGCGCGATTGACTACGTCGTCGGCACGCCACTGACGAAAGTCTACTGCCTCGCCGAGCACGACGATCCCAAGCAACGGCACTATTTGGAACTATATAAGATGGGTCCGGGACCGCTTTATTCGTTCTTCGTGCCATATCATTTGGTGCACTTCGAGGTTCCCAATGCCATCGCCCGCGCGTGTCTGTTGGGTGATCATGTCTCAAAGCCGACGGGCGGGCCAGTGGTCGAAGTATGTGCAGTGGCTAAGCGGAATCTGAAAGTTGGAGACATGCTTGATAGCTACGGAATGTACATGACCTACGGTGAAGCCGTGAACGTCGACGAGATGAGCACGGGACGTTACCTGCCGGAAGGACTCTGTGGAAGGTTGCCGACTAAAGTGCGATATCCGCAAAGATGCAGTCATTACGTACGATGACGTCACGCTGCCTCCGGATAGATTGGCCGACCGGTTGCGCGCCGAACAGTATCGCAAATTTCGCGGCGAATTCTGGCTGGAAGATTTGCTCAGCGAGCCTAACAAAAATGACGTCGCGGTCTCCGAGCGTCGTGGCGGCGTGTTCGTCGCATGAGCGGCCGGCGCCATAGGGCTGCGCGAGACGCGAGGAGTTTCGTCTACACGACTTTTCCCTCTCAGCCTATGCGGCCTCGTCCGTCGCCCTTCCGGCATTTTGGGTTTGCGCTCGTCTTTGGACGCTGCGCGCCGCCAGACTGGCGCGAGCGCAACGCGCGGGGCCGGCACAGATAATTCAATTCCCGGCCAGAGCGCTGCGGCAGCAGTCCGACGGGCAGCTGCTTTGAGCGCCAGCATAGGCTTCGGTCGAGCAAGTGAGCGCCAGCGTCGGCTTCAGGCCCGCACGGCCTTTCCGTTTCTATCACTTTGGAACAGAATTGTGGATGTGCCCACAAACGGGGTCTTTTGCATCTTCTACGGCACGAAACCAACAGGTCGAGGTCGGCGCACTTCTTGCGATCCGTCCAGTATCGCAATGGGAAAATAATTCATTAGCGTGTTCTCCACCCCCAGAATCCCATTCTGGTTGAGCTGAAGGCACAGCAGTGAATTCCCAACTATAGGAGCGACTTCGCTACGACGGCCCAGAACATTATTGCGGCGTTCGATGCGACATGCGCGGCAATTGGGTAAGACAGCCTCTTCGTGCGATACATCAATAGCGCATACACGACAGAGCTCCACGAAGCACTCGAGACGCAGGGCAGATACGAGCCGCGAAACCACCATAGCGCGCCCCCGATCGCCACTACCTTCACCGCATAGAGCCACTGATCGTGCGGAGCAAAGGCCGACGCCAGAATGCTCGCGGCCACGAGTGCCATGAAGGGAGCCAGGAACTCCAGTGAAGCTCGAGCAGGCGAAGCATGGTCCGGCCCCAAAGGCTTCGGGCCGAGAACGGGCTGCGCGGCAAACAAAGAAATTGTCCTTGAAGCCACTATGTAGCTCAGCGTGACCAGTAGAAAGGAGATCCAACCCGCTGCCGAGTGAAAGCCCTGGACGGCGACCGCCGGCGAGACATGTGCCCCGATGCTCACCAGCGCTGCATAGTGTATTCAAAACCCAGATGGTCACGATGCCGATCGATGGCACCCGATAGGGAACAGCAGCAGCACACAGGAACAGCATCGCACCTGCCAGCGCCGCCGCCAGCGGCAACAACGCCGCCACACCTCGATCCGTCAACCCCTCAAAGCCATCCGCCCAGACAAAGCCCGATGCCTTGGTGAGAAATGTGGGCTAGAGCTCTCTAGCATGGTCTGGGTCGTGGGCGGATACGGCTGATCGGAAGATTGGTAGGACTGGATTTTTCGACCTCCACTGCCGCAACCTTCTGACGATTGCTCTTGGCCGCGAAGTGCACTGGCTTTTTTGAGAACCCGCCGGGCTTAGACTGTCGGACCGACCTTTTCCCAGGCCCGCCCGCGTAGGACGTCCCACAGCAAGTAAGTTACGAACATAAAATTATATCGTAGGTAACGCGGGCCCAGTCGGAGCGGTTCCTTGCATAACCGGTAAGCCCAGGTCAACCCCATCCGTTGCATCCACGACGGAGCGAAGGACCGGCGGCCGCTGAGCAGTGTAAATGCATCGCCCACCGCAAGGAAGACACCCCTTCGGTACCGGGCCTGATTGTCGATGATCCACTGTTCCATCCGCACGCCGGGCAATGCCACCCACACGAAATCCGGATCGGCCCGATTGATGGTATCGGCGAACGACACCTCGTCGGTATCCGTGAAGGGCCGAAACGGCGGGCTTAGCATGCCGACAATTTCGAGATCTGGTTGCAATTGGACCAGCACGCGTCGCAGTTCGACGAGGCATTCCTCCGAATCACCGAAAAAAAAGTGGCGCCAGGGCCGCGGTGTGTTCCGCAACGCGTGTCGCATAAAATAAGGACCGTATACCCGATCCTTCAGGCCGGCTCCACGAAAGTTGAGCGCCCAAACGACCGGCATCCCGTCCGGCAACACCAGGTCAAACCGGGCCAGCACTCGGGCGAATTCGGAATTGTGCCGGGCCTCGCTAAGGATGTGGGTGTTGGAGGGGCAGACCGCAGTGGCCCGCGGTTCACGAGCGAGTACCTTGATTCGCTCCAACGCGGAATCGTAAGTGGCACAAGCAACCCGCGTTCCTAAAACCCTGAAAAATTCTAACGATCCATGAGTTGGATATGTGGTATCGGGTTGCGAGAAGCAGGGGGGGCCGGGGTCCATCGGATTTCCGCTCACAATTGCCATGGCGTGAATACCCTGGTTCCCGCGGTAGAAACTAAGTCCCGGTACTGGGGCCAGGGACAACAAATAACAGCGAGCTTCACACCGGGATTGTTTTTAAATTCCTCCCACTGGGAGATCAACTCGAACTCGTGAAGGCTCGGAGCATTAGCGACGGTTGCGGTGAAGTCATGGACGAGGACGCGGTAGCCGCGCCGTTTGAGCTGTTGCGCCAGAAAAAGTCCCGCTGCTTCCTCGGTAATGTAGGTGTTCGGCTTGTACGTGACGCCCAGAACCGCAACCGTATCGCCGGGTCTGGCCATCTCCCGTACTTTCTCGACTAGCTCTTCCTTGGTTCGCTCGTTCACCCGGTCCGAGGCCTCGGCCAGCGGCGCTTCCAGGCCGACCTGCCGGGCAGCGTAAGCCAGGAGACGGTTGTCGCGCGGGAAACAGGGGCCTCCATAACTTAAGCCAGCGCGCAGGTATTTTTTTCCAATCCGGCTATCGCTGCCGAGAGCATCGAGTATGACATGGATATCGGCCTGTGGATGTCGCGCGGCAATCAGCCGCAACTGATTGGTGAAACTGATCTTCATGGTGATGTAGCTGTTGAGCGAAATCTTCGTCAGTTCCGCGCTGACGATGGACATGCGGGCGATCCGCGGTGAATTGCGGTTGTATATCTTGTAAAGTTCCTCCAGGGCCGCGCCGCTTTGGGGATCCGATTCGCCAATCAACACCAGGTCCGGTTCCAGCAAACCATTGATCACGTCGCCCAGCGCAATGAACTCGGGATTGTAACATACGCTGAAATCCCGGCCGCAAATGCCACCGAGCTCGCGTTCCAACATGGGAATTAAAACCGCATCTGTCGCGCCGGGCGTGGTAGTTGAACTGCAGACAAACAGATGATTTCTTTTGCCGGCGTCCTTCATAGCCCTGGCCACCGGCTGCATGGCCTTCAACAAAAATTCGCTGGAAAAGCTTCCGTCTGGTAGACTGGGGACGGAGGAATAAAGAAGGTGGCATCAGTAGCAACGGTTTCTCGGGGATCGAGGGTGGCACGGAGTCGTGAATGTCCAGCTGCGATCGTCTCGGCGAGTAGTGGCTCATCCAGCGGCGCTAGGCCTGCGTTGATCTTTTTGACTTTCTCCTTATCAATGTCCACCCCTACGACTTCAAAACCGCGGGCTGCGAGCGTCGCAGCTATGCACGCCCCCAGTTTTCCCAAACCGCAAACCGAAATTGTTTTGATCGAGTTCATGTGGAATAAGCCCCCATTGGACGGGTCAAGCAGCGTGCTGGAGAGCAGCGAGGACTTCTGCCTCGTTGGGAGCGCTACCACCGATAAATATGGCGCCAGAAGGTCGGGTGCTGCCAAGTCTGACATGCCCTGGTCCATCGGAGCGTCTCCTATGCTGGTAATGAGGCAGTTTGATTTTGGCTGCACTTAAACCTTTGGGATTCATCGGCGAAATTTTGGGGTACCAACAATGAGTGCTGGCGGGTTCATCTCGCATCCCTCACATGTCTCGTTGCACGTCCCGCGCTCGCCGCCCGGAACTCGGTCTATGCTACACGTCATCTCCAGCTCGCTCAGGATCGCCCTCGCCCAGCTCAATCCGGTCGTCGGCGACCTCGCCGGCAACGCCGCCAGGCTGCGCAAGGCCCGCGCCGAGGCCGCCGCCAAGGGCGCCGATCTAGTGGTCTACCCCGAGCTGTTCATCACCGGCTATCCCCCCGAGGACCTGGTGCGCAAGCCGGCCTTTGCCGCCGCCGCGCGGGCGGCCGTCGAGGCGTTGGCGGCCGAGACCGGCGACGGGGGCCCCGGCGTGATGGTCGGCACCATCTGGGCGGAGGACGGCAACGTCTACAACTCGGTGGCGCTGCTCGACGGCGGCCGCATCGAGGCGGTGCGCCACAAGGTCGACCTGCCCAACTACGGCGTGTTCGACGAGAAGCGCGTGTTCGATCAGGGGCCGATGCCGGCGCCGATCAGCTTCCGCGGCGTGCGCATCGGCGTGCCGATCTGCGAGGACATGTGGAAGGACGAGGTGTGCGGGTGCCTACAGGAGACGGGGTCTGAGTTCCTGATCTCGCCCAATGGCTCGCCGTTCGACTGGCCCAAGCCCGACTTGCGCATGAACGCGGCTGTTGCACGCGTGAAGGAGACCGGCCTGCCACTGCTGTACGTCAACCAGGTGGGTGGGCAGGACGAGCTGGTGTTCGACGGCGCCTCGTTCGTACTCAATGCAGATGTCGGCCTCGCCGCGCAGCTTCCAGCATGGGAGGAAGCCGTTCGCATCGTCGAGATGCGGCGCAACGGCAGGGGCTGGTGCTGCGAGCCGGCCGAGCGCACCGTGCTCGAGGAGCACGATGCGGCCGCCTACCACGCCTGCATGCTGGGCTTGCGGGATTACGTCGACAAGAACGGCTTCCCGAGCGTCGTGCTGGGCCTCTCCGGCGGCATCGATTCCGCACTCGTTGCCGCGCTCGCGGCGGACGCGCTGGGCCCCGCGCGCGTGCACTGCGTTATGCTGCCCTACCGTTACACCTCCAACGAGAGCCTGTCGGACGCCGCCGATTGCGCCAAGGCGCTGGGCGTGCGCTACGACATCGTGCCGATCGCGCCGGCGGTCGAGGGCTTCCTCGCCATGCTCAAGTCGATGTTCGCGGGTCGCGCGCCCGACGTCACCGAGGAGAACGTGCAGAGCCGGGTGCGCGGCACGGCGCTGATGGCGGTCTCCAACAAGTTCGGCGGCATGGTGCTGACCACCGGCAACAAGAGCGAGATGTCGGTCGGCTACGCCACGCTCTACGGCGACATGAACGGCGGTTTCAATCCGATCAAGGACCTCTACAAGCTGGAGGTCTACCGTCTCGCGCGCTGGCGCAACGCACATGTGCCGAAGGGCGGCAAGGGCCCGGGCGGCACCGTGATCCCGGAGAACATCCTGACGCGGCCACCGACTGCGGAGCTGCGCGAGAACCAGACCGATCAGGATTCGCTGCCCCCCTACGAGGTGCTGGACGACGTCCTCGCCTGCCTGGTCGAGAGCGAGATGTCACTCACCGACATTGTCGCGCGCGGGCATGCGCCGGAGGTGGTCAAGAAGGTTGAGCGCCTGCTCTATCTCGCCGAATACAAGCGCCGGCAGGCCGCCCCGGGCGTGAAGATATCCGCACGCAACTTCGGTCGCGACCGAAGGTATCCCATCACCAACAAGTTCCGCGAGGAGATTGGCACTCGAGCCGCCACGGCAGGCATCGCAGCGCGCTGCGTCAGCCGGCGAGGCTCCGCGCACGGCGCAACTTCGCGTCGACGGCAGTGACGTCGCGTGAGCGCGACAGAATGCAACTACCACGCTGAGCTTGTCGAAGCGTGGTTTTGGATCATTTTGCCGTACTTCGACAAGCTCCCGACGCAGGCAGTGTAGCGCGGAGCCCCGTACGGCCGCTTCGCTTAGGCAGAGCAGGTCAGCGATGAGCACAGCAAGCAAATCGCACATGGAAACAGCGCTCATGACACCCACAGCAGGCCAAGCGTATCGCCCGAGTGACCATTATCTGGTATTCTTGATGGTGGTGCTCTTAGGATACGCCCTGCTGGGCAAAAGCTTTGCCTATTTAGGTATTCCACCCGTTTTTATCGGCGAACTGTCGCTGGTGGCGGGGACGATCATCTTTTTGCGGAGCGGCTGCCTTCTGGCCTCCCTCGCCACGCTGACTAGCGTGCTTCTCGCTATCACGATGACCTGGACACTGCTCCGGACGCTCCCATTTATTAGTGTTCACGGTTTCGATGCGCCTCGAGACAGTGTGATCATCTTGTACGGAGCGTTTGGTCTAATCGTCATCTCCCTGCTGCTTGAAGACGCCCGACGTATCGCTACGGTCGTGCACTATTATGGTGCTTTTGTTGGACTGTTCGTTCCTATAATCGCGGTACTTTTCTATTTCTACAGGGTATTCTTAGATTATCTCCCAAGCTTTCCCGGGCAAGAAATGCCGATTTTGTATCTTAAGACTGGCGATATTGGAGTTCACTTGGGAGGTGCCGCGGTATTCGCGTTGGCCGGATTCCGCAAAGTAGGTTGGCGCTGGATGCTATGTTTTGGGGTTGCTATCGCGCCAGTTATAGCATCAAATCGCGGGGCGATGGTGGCCGCTGTTGTCCCGATAACAGTTGCCGCCCTCCTGCTGGGAAAGACACGCCAGGTCGCAACCCTATTCGTCGCCGCGATGATGCTCCTCGCGACAGTCTATGCGCTTGAAACCGCATTTACGACGTATGAGGAACCCACGGCCTCGTGGGACCGGGCGCTGAGCGCGCATCAGATCGTCGAGAACCTGGCAAGCGTTGTTGGTCAATCGGGACGACAGACTGAGGGCACAAAGCAGTGGCGCCTGCGTTGGTGGGAAATCATCATCAATGACACCGTGTATGGCCCCAACTTCTGGACTGGACGGGGATTTGGACTGAACCTTGCTGATGCGGACAACTACTCAGGTTGGCAGTCGTCGGGAACCGCCCCTACGCGAAGTCCCCACAATGCGCACATGACGATATTAGCTCGTGCGGGAGTGCCCGGCCTCGTGCTCTGGATTGGGCTCCTCTTGTCTTGGTTAACCATGCTCCTTAACGCGGTCGCTAGCGCCTGGCGACTAGGCCAGGACGATTGGGCCCATTTGTTCATATTTGTTTTGTGTTTCGCCATTGGCTTCCTAATAAATGCCTCGTTTGATGTTGCACTCGAAGGACCCATGCAGGGTATCTGGTTCTGGTGCCTTTTCGGCTTCGGCATTGGTTCAGTGATGGTCTATCGCGCTCAGGCAGCTGATAGAATTGGGAGCTTGGGTCGATGACGGCATGGGATCGAAGCGCGTCCGCGCCTAGGGCGTTGATCGGCGCGTTGGTGTTTTGCAGCCTCTTGATCGCTGCTGAGGCCGCAAATTCCAGTGTCAACGGTTCATCCTGTCCACTCAACGCGATCGCCATTGAGCCAGGCGCCTTGATCCAAGCGAAGGTTGATCTCGCCGGCGACGGCGCCGAGTTCTGTCTTAAGAATGGAATTCATAGAGCGCAGGCGATCCGGCCGCGGCCGAAGCAGCACTTCTACGGGGAGGGCCAAACCGTCTTGAACGGCAGCCGGCTGTTGACCGGTTTCAGGCGCGACGAGGGTCACTGGGCGGTGAGCAGCCAACTGCGGCGTCGCCCCAAGCACGGCGAATGCCTGCCAAGCGCGCCGATCTGCAATCAGCCCGAGGCGCTATTCATCGACGATAAGCCGCTGACCAAAGTGTCGAGCAAGGGCGCGCTGGCAAGCAAGAAATTCTACATCGACTATGGCGGCGGCAAGATCTATCTCTTCGACGACCCGGCGAACCGAAAGGTCGAGGTGACGGTTGCGTATTTGCGTTCGAAAGCGCGGCAGCCGACGTATCGATCAGCAACGTCACGGTCGAGAAGTTTGCGAATGCGGCGCAAAAGGGCGCGATCCACGCCCGCGAGGGCGCCAGATGGACCATCGAAAACTGCGAGGTGCGCCTGAACAGCGGCGCCGGTATCAGCGTCGGGAGCGGCAGTCGTGTGCGCAACTGCGACGTTCACCACAACGGCCAGATCGGCATCGCAGGCAACGGCAAGGATATCGACATCGAGCGATAGCCGCATCTGGTCGAACAACATCTATGGCTTCGATCCCGATTGGGAGGCCGGCGGAGTCAAGATCGCGGAAAGTGACGGGGTCACGTTTCGTGGCAATCACGTGCATAACAACTGACGGCCTCGGACTATGGTGCGATATCGACTGCCGCAACGTTGTCTATGAGGACAATCTCGTCGAGAACAATCAGTACAGCGGCATCTTCCACGAAATTTCATTCAAAGCAGTCATCCGCAACAACGTGCTCCGAAGCAACGGCATGGGGGACAGAGGCTGGTTTTGGGGCGCAGATATCACGATCGCAGCGTCGCAGGACGTTGAGGTGACCGGCAATACCGTAACCGTCGTACCCGGGGGATGCGGGATCATGCTGATCGACCAAGGGCGCCGGAGCGGCGACGGCAAAAGATACAAGACACGCAACAACACCATACACGCCAACGAAATGACATTCGAGGGTGCGGCCTGCGCCGGCGGCGTCTCGGACACCAAGCCCGATGATGAGAATTTTGCGATCATCACGGATGGCAACAACCGGTTCGACGGCAACACATACCGTGTTGGGCGCACCAGCGGACCGGCCCGCTTCGTGTGGGGACAAGACGTCACCGACTGGGACGGGTTCCGGCGTAAAGGCCTGGAACGGAGCGGCCGCCTCGTCCTGTTCTGACAACAGCCCGCGGGATCGCCAGCCCTATAGAAGCTAGGGTAGTGTCGGAAATCTTTCGCACCTTTGGTCGTCGAGGTAGAGATTAGGGCTGCTCGTCCTCGATCAGCTGATCTGCCAGGCTTCGATCTGGCGAGGGATTTTCTTGTTGAAGTTGGACACCGTGCCGGGGCTCAGCCGAGCGGCTCCACAGCGCGTCGGTGATGTCCTCCACGCGCCGAACGAAACGCTGCCGGCGCAGCTTCGGCATCTTTCAGCGCAACCGGCCGGACCTTGATCTTCTTCAGCCTGCGATCGTAGCTCTCCGCGCGCGGGTCACGTCGTGCCGCCGTCCGGCAGCCGAAGCTCTGCCCGCGTGGCCGCTGTCGAGCTAATCACAAAGTGGTACCGCGCAGGCGCTTTTGATTCGCACCGTTGCACCCGATACATATTTGGCACCTATCAAAGTGCGGTCCCGACCTCGATGCCTAAGCTCTCGATTGGAATCCCCGTGTTCAATGGAGAGGAGTTTTTGCCAGACCTCCTCGACAGCTTATTGGCGCAGACCTTTAGAGATTTCGAGATCGTGATATGCGATAACGCATCGAGCGATCGCACCCCGCAAATCTGCGGCGAATATGACCACCGCGATGCTCGTATTCGCTATTTTCGAAACGACACGAACCTGGGGGCAATCCGCAATTACAATCGCATGTTTGAGCTCTCGACGGCTCCCTTGTTCAAGTGGGCGGCCCACGACGACCTCTATTATGAGGCCTACCTGGACGCGTGTGTTCGGTTGCTCGAGGAGAATCCAGATACCATTCTGGTGCACAGTGGTACTGCCTTTATCGACGAAAAAGGCGAGACTCCTCCCGTTCGAACAGCAGACAGGAAGCTTTGTCGATCCAAAGACTGGAAGGCGATATTGGGCGGACGTCCCGAGCATTGGCGATACCCCTGTTGCCATCAACCGATTTTGGCATGTGCTCACACGTGCCCGCTGGGGGACTCACATGTTTGGCGTCGTCCGTCGTGAAATCCTGCAGCAAACGTCTCTCCTGCCCAATTTCGCCGGCAGTGATCGCGCGATGCTGGCAGAACTGGCCCTACTTGGCCGTTTCCGTTGTGCAAACGAGCGATTGTTCTTAAAACGCTTCCATGCCAACGTTTCGTGGGCACTCAACCACAAGGAACTGAAAGGTTTTCTTAGCACCGATGGCAAGCGCTATTCACGACGACTGCGGCAAATCAAGGCTTTCTTCGGTGCGCCAAGAGGCAAGCCGATTGGCGTCGTGAGCAAGTCGGTGTGCTTCATGCTAGTGGCTGCACATAGCGCCAAGACCACCGTCCAGCTCCTAGGCCAAAGGGACCCGCGCAGGGCGCGCCATGGTTATGGGTGGCCAGGGGCGCTTGCCCCGGGTTGCGCCGGAGGACACCGGTTAGATGGCCTCAGCGTGTCTGTCCGAAGACCGTTCGGCGCCGCGACAGAATCTCGAAGAGGCGGACCGACCGAGCGGATCGGTGTGGATCGGCCATCAACCTCGATCGCCAGATCCTCGTTAGTTCATTTGACCTGCCCAGTTTCTTCGGCCATTTTTAAATGAGACGGCCACCCTGGTTTCTGCCTTGGTTGAGCAACGGCCGGAGCATGGAGGCCCTACACCACACCGGTCCGGCCCGTTGCTACCGGTCCCTGGATTTGGCACCGCTCGCCACGAACTGCGCTGGCGTGAGGTACCCAAGCTCGAATGCGGACGCAGCGTATAACGGCGCGACACTTCGAGCTACCTGTCGCTACCTGCCGCCGTACTCACCCGATCTCAATCCAATCGAGATGGCGTTTTCGAAAAGTTCAAGGCGCTTCTGAAGAAGCCGGCGGCGCGCAACATCGAGGATCTCTGGGCCGCTATCCGCCCCCTGGCCGAGTCCCTCCTTCGAAGTGACCCGCGCCTATAAGCTGGATGCACGGGCCGCCGTTGCCGATGTCCTGGCTGCCGCTCGGCCGTCTGCTTGGCTGGCGCCGATCAAGCCGGTCCGCTGAGGGCCAAGCCGATGCGCCGGTGCTGGCACGCATGGCGGCGCGTGGCGCTCAGTATCCCCGCTTCGGTACCGGCGCATTTGCATCTTCCTGGACCGCGGGGGAACAGGATAGCAAATTGAGCGACGATATCTCCCCAAGTAGGAATCGGCGTTATCCATTTCTTCGCTATGTCTCTCTGTGCAAGCCAGAGCAATTTTTTTTTCAATGCTTCATCGTGCGGAAAGATCGTCGTTGTTTTCGTCACTTTCCGTAATGGTGATGCACGCTTGCATCGGCACTCGGCGTGTACGAATTCTCGTACGTGATCGGGGTAGATGAAGAAGGTGGGAAAGCTCATCCCACTTCGTCTCCCACCTTTTGAGGTAGAGTGCATACTGCGGCCAGATTGCTTTGACTTCGTCGAGGGCACGTCCTCCCGCCTCCTCTGACGGTGCGGTGTAGATCATCCGCAGGTCTTTGCAAAATTTGTCCCGGTTTGCTCGGCACGTATTTCGTCGAATTGCGCACTTGGTAAATGACACACTGCTGTACTATGCGTGACGGCGAATAGTGCTCCAAGAGAACCCCGGTGAGCCCATCGACACAGGCGATCAAGATATCGTCGACACCGCCGAGCCAGAACTTCGCGCCTTCTGTTGTTCCTACCCAAATACCCAGCAATTCCTTGTATCCCGAGAGCGACGCCGAGAACGGTATATGCGCATTTGTTGGTGATCCTGCCAGCTTCTCGTACTTTGAAGTGGATCCCTCGAGGTAGACAATCGGGTACAAAGGAGCGAGTGGACGAGCCTGCCATTCTTCATGAGCGGCATGATTTTGTCGGTCGACTGAGCGAATCCGGCTATTTCCACCTCGATTGAGGAGAGAAGGGAATGGCACGGAAGCGGTACACGACTGAGCAGATTATCGGGCTTCTGCGGGAAGCTGAGGTCCGCCTCGGACAAGGGCAGGCGATTGGCACGATCTGCCGGGGCCTCGGCATCTCGGCAACGAGCTATGATCGTTGGCGGCGCGACTACGGCGGGACTGCAGCTCGATCAGGCCCAGCGCCCTAAAGGATCTCGAACGCGAGAACGACCGTTCGAAGAAGCCCATCCTTGCGGTGACCAGCAGGTCGGCGGCCTCGATCAGGCCTTCAGCGTGCGATTACGAAGGGTTT
Organism: uncultured Alphaproteobacteria bacterium; assembly: GCA_963831175.1. Lineage (GTDB taxonomy): Bacteria > Pseudomonadota > Alphaproteobacteria > Rhizobiales > Hyphomicrobiaceae > Hyphomicrobium_A. The sequence continues at coordinate 354,601 of CAWHOZ010000022.1, forward strand.
TTCCGACAGCTACGACCGACCCTTCGGGTCACATTTTGGGCTGACTCGACGGCATCGACTTCCGCGGTGCGAAGCTGCTCGAAATCGGCCGAAGCGAGGACAATCGCCGCGCAGAAGACGCGCCAGAACCTGGATCGAGGCAGTGGGCACTCGGACGCGGGGCGTATTCGGTCATGCTGCGCTCGGACTGCGGGCTAGTTCGGTTGACGGTGTCTCTTTGGCAATGAGCCATCGCAACGCAAGCCAGGCGGCGACGAAGCGAGTGAGGTTTGCAATAGCGAGCGCGATCGCGGCACCGACCACGCCAAGCCAGAGGATCAATGGCAGCGTGAAGACCGCCGTCACCAAGCCGAGCACAGTCACGGTAGAGGCGAGCCTGCCTGCCCCGACGCCGAGCAAGCGTTTTGCCGATCATGTCGCCAACATATTCAGCGACCGCGGCAACAACGAGAAACTGCACGCTGAGTGCGGCGTCGAGATAGGGTGATGATGCTCCGTACATGAGACGCAGCACAAGCTGCGGCGCCAGAAGACCAATGGCGCAGACCGCAAGAATGGGCGGCAGGCCAAACAGGAGATAACCACGTGCAACGCGCCAAGCACCGAAAACGCCAGTCGATACGTGCGCTTGGGCCGCGGCCTGCGGTATGGCGTTGCCAATCCCGAGACTGATGGGGTTCATTAAGCTGGCGATGTTGGAAGCGGCTTGGTACGCCGCCGTAGCGGCAGTGCCGGCGGTTGCCGCCAGCACCCAGGGAAAAAGCTGAAGGCGCAAGATTTGCGTCTCGTAGTAGACCAACGACCACTTCCCGACCGAGAAGTAGTCTCGCGCGAGCGCGGCGGCTTGGGCGATATTCGGCCGCCCGAATTGCAGCTTCGAGATGTGCATCAGAGTGCCGACTAAGAAAGTCGCGGACATTGCGTACAGTGCCGTTACGAGTGTCAGCTCATTCATCCGCGCAAGCACCGCTATAAATACCGCCTGGCCAATAAAACTCAGGGCATCTCCTGCCACCGCGGCCCGATAGCGGAAGTTCGCAAGCAGACAGCGCCGCGTCGTTTCCTGGGCCTGCCAAGAGAGGTAGCAGCCCATTGCTGCGAACGGGATGTCACCGCCGCCTCCAAAGAGCTGAAACCCGAGCGCTACCAGCAGCACAAGCGCGAGACTCAACGCCGCTGCGAGCAGCACGGTGTTTGCTAGCAAGCCGGCGTGCTCGTCGCGGGTTGCTGAATGAAAGCGCACCGAGAGCGGGTAGGAGATAAAGCGAGTAGTCGAAACAGCGCAGCACAAAGATCGCACCAAGGAAGAGGGCGAATTTACCGTAGTCGGCCGCAGCGAGTTCCCGCGCGAGTAGCAAATTGAGAGCGAAATTGCCGATACTTACGACACCCTGGTCGACGAGTGTCCAGGAAGCCCTACCAAGGAGCAGTCTGGTCTCCGGCAAAACCCGCCCGGCCGTCAGCCTCGAAGGACCTCCGTTCTCGCCGCGATGCTCGGAGGCACTTTGATCGGGGGCTTCCACGTTAGCGCACCGCTCATCCCTAGGACTTGCGTCTACGATGCGCTGCATGATCTTGGAGCTCAGCGAATGTGCGGTGCACGCGAACGCCACCAGACTTGTCCGTAAATTGGGCAATGTGCAAGCCCTCCCAAGTTTCCATCCTTGAGCGCACCAGACGTCGCCCTCCGGGTGTGGGGACCGCTCGGCACGATGCCGAACAGGACCAGCTTGCCGGCGGCCGCCACGGCCGCCGCCCGCTTTAGGCTGTCGAGGAAGGCGGCGGCGTCCTTCACCAGGTGATCGGACGGCATGACGGCGATGACCGTGTCGTCCGACTTCGGTACCCGCGGCGGTATATCGCGCGCGGATTTAGGACTGCCTTAAGTTCAAAGCGAGGACCTTCAACTCTTCGGGGTTGCGTTCGCCGTCAGCAACTGCGGCCATCACGCGACTTACCATCTGGCAGCGAATTTCGTGCGCCTCGGCTGGGGAAATAATAGAGGTAGCCGCTTCCAGGACGTGCCACGCCTCATCGCACACCTCTTCCACAAGGGCGACGGTTTCGGGGTCGATTTTGGGCATAGGCATTGCGAGTCCGCTTAGCTAAAGGCGGAAAAAGACAATGTCGCTTTACACCCCGCAGCTCCCGCTTGGGTGGGATATTTTGGCTATCTGACCATCTAATGGTTGACCTCGGATTGGCTATCTGGTCTTGCGATTTTGACCACCTGGTCACATAACAAATCTCCTTCAACGTCGGCTGACCATCTGATCGTTTCAATTTGGCTACGGAGGGCGAAAATTGCATGAGGCGATACGTCGGTTGGTTCTCGGCGAGCGTCTCGCTGATCCTCAGCTTGTGGCTTCCGAATTCGCCTCCATACTGAGAAGTGAGTTGTACCGAAAGCGCGAATGCCTCGCTGCGCGAGCGCACAGAAGCGATCTGCAGATGAACCTCAACTGGCGCTTCCGGCTTATTCTCGGTTGTTACGGCCGCTAATTGAGCGACGGAGCCGGTCGTCCCTTCTGCGGCTGGGGAAGTCCTGCAAGCGCAACGCTCGTCGTCCCGCTCCAGTCTGAACCCGAAGGAACAGTTTTTTGCGCCCGGTGGAGCGATCCTGTCACGATCGGACTGTACCTGGCGGGTACCGGAGCGGATCCGCGAACGACTGAAGCAGCGCTCATGCTCTGCGCGAAGGGCGAGAGGGTCACCACTACGTCTCTGTGTCGGGCAAACCCGCCTCACGACTTGCGGCCACGCGATTTTGCTCTGCGTCGATCCGCTCCGCGTCGGACAGACCGTCCGGTAGCAGGAGGGCACTCGTCAAATCGGAGACCGCCCGACCGGGCATCCCCTGTTTGCGGTAAGTAAGACCTCGGTAAAGCAGCGCACGGGTTGAGGCTGTTCGGACTGATGGGGATTCCGTTCGGTCCTCCATGCGCGTTTGCAGATCGCATTTGAATTGCTGGTTCGAGTACTCCACCTTCCACCTGCAATCACGTCGTTCAAAACCTCGCTGCTCAGGTCGAACTTGGGCCAGAAGCGGTTGAATCGTGGCGCGCTCGATGCATCGAAATCGCTGTGCTTGCGGGCTGCTTCGATGAGCAGCGAGGGAACGCCAACCGAACAGGCTCCATTAGTGTAAATAGAAAGAACCCCCTTGGCGACGGCCCCCAGCATATGATTGGACTGTCATTGTCGTCGGCGGAGCATCGCTATGAGAGCGGGTACGGGGCACTGGGCAGCTGTGGCATGTAGCGTGTGGCATTTAACGTTTGGGAATTAGTATGATGCTGAGAGCCGGCGACGTCGTCGAAGTGCGGAGCAAAGACGAGATATTGGCCACGCTCGACAAGGATGGCCGGCACGAGCGGCTCCCGTTCATGCCGCAACAATTTCAATACTGCGGTAAGCAGTTCAAGGTCATCAAACGCGCCGACAAGACCTGCGACACCGTCAGCGGCCACTACGTAGGTCGCCGCATGAGCAACACGGTGCATCTTGAGCACCGTTGCGATGGTCGCGCCTATGGCGGTTGTCAGGCCGGCTGTTTGATATTCTGGAAGGAAGCGTGGCTGAAGCCGGTCCGTTTGGAACAGGACCTCACGGCAGCTGCGTCCACCACACTGTCTAGCCCGTCCAATCCCGCCACCGAGGCTGACGTGATCCGGGCAACGCGGGTTCAGCAGCCAGGGCCAGTGAAATACTCGTGCCAAGCTACGAGGCTGCTCGAATATACCAGCCCACTCAAATGGTGGGACGCCAGGCAGTACGTGCAGACGTATCGTTCAGGTAATGTCTCTTTGACGGAGCTGCTTCGCGGACTTGCTTACTTGTTTTATTCTTATGGCACCTTGGCCAACAGCGAACGTTTTGGCGCCCCGTCTCGGTGGCTCTACGATCGTTTCCAGCGGGTTTGGGGCGGATTGCCTTTTCCGAGACGAACCGGCGAAATCCCCGTAGGCCAATTGACACCTCGGCACGATCTGAACTTGCGACCGGGGGAACTGGTGCGCATGAAGTCGTACGAAGACATCTTGGCCACCCTCGATAAGCACTCATCGAACAGGGGGCTCAATTTCGATGCCGAGTTCGTCCCGTTCTGCGGCAGAGTTTTCCGCGTCAGTCGCCAGGTAGAACGCTTCGTCGACGAGAAAACCGGCTTCATGCGAACGTTGAATACACCAGCCGTGATCCTGGACGGGGTGTACTGCAAGTCTCTGTTTGCCGGCCAACGGATGTTTTGCCCTCGCGGCATTTACCTCTGGTGTCGCGAGATCTGGCTCGAGAGAGTTTCGGAAAGCCCTCCCTTGCACACCCTCGACAGTGAACGGCGTGTGGTTGACGTCCAGGTGCCCTGCAGCGCAACAGCGACAGTGGCCGGATGCGAGGTCAGACCCGATGATCTGCGCAGCTCCGGGTCTCAGTCAGCGCATTGAGCACCTGCCGTACTCCGCCGCGGCGAGGCTCGCGTCCTTCGATCAAATGGTGCCGCATGACGATCGGTCGTCGTGCGAGTGGGCGGCAACGAAGCCGCATAGCAAGGCTGACTGACGATGTGGGCTTGGCGAGCTGCTTGTTCGATATCAGTAGTGGCGGCAGTGTTTCTGCTTACAGTTTGGCCGCAGGCGAGCGAGGAGGCGGGTACCAAAAGCCAGAGCTTGCCCCAGCGTTCGATCGCCGTCGCGCCAGGATCGAAAGTTGCCAGCTCGGATGGGCCGTGCCTTTCGTTCAACGGTCTGAGAGATGCCACGGTCGAGAACTTGGCAATTGGTCCGTGCGCGGGCAATGGCATCGAGTTCTATGACAGTCACAACGTCACCGTACGCAACGTCGTGATCTCAGGCACGACCCTGAGCGGCATCTATATTTTCGGCTCCACTTCGATCAGCGTCGAGGAAAGCCGTATCACCGGCGGCGCCTCCGGCGTGTACGCTGTTGGCTCGAGTAGCATCAGGGTGAGCTGCAATACGATCGAAAACCCTCGCGGCCCGGTTCCGAGGGGGCGGCTCGTGCAATTCGACAAGGTCACCGGCAAAGACAATGCGATCAGCTGCAACGCCGGCCGCAACTGGCCAGGGCAAGGCGAGCCCGAAGACGCCATAAGCCTGTACCAGTCGCGGGGGACGCCGGAGTCTCCATCGCCGTCACCAATAACCTCATTATCGGTGGGGGCCCGAGCGATTCCGGCGGCGGCATCATGCTCGGCGACGATGGCGGCTCATATCAGGTGGCGGAAGGCAACGACCTGGTTGACCCTGGACAATATGGACTCGCCGTTTCAAGCGGTGATCACATGTCGATACGGAACAATCGCGTATATGCCCGCCCCCAGAAATTCACGAACGTGGGGATCTCGGTCTGGAACCAATACCCGCACGAATGTCGTGACATCACCGTCGAAGGGAACACGGTGAAGTGGCAGTCCAAGACGGGCCGGCCAAACCCCTACTGGAATGGTAGAAACTGTGGCGCGGTTGCAGGCATCGCAAGCAACAACTTTGCTGCGGCATTGACCCCCGCGATGATCGCTACTCAATCGCCGCATTGCGCATGCCGAGGCAGAAGGCCGCCGCTGAAGGCCCGCTGAGCTCGCCCTCGTTCGCGCTGGCCCGTTTCCAAAAAACCGCTCGAACTGCGTCGTAGTGCCGCCACCGGCGCGGGCGGACTTGCAGCGCAGGAGCAACGCTACCTCAGCTTGCGGAAATCGCCAGCAGCGTGAACTTCGGACTACTCCCTTGTGGGTAGCGCGTTCCGGCGCACGCGGACAATCGACGGCAATTAACGGCGATTCGAGGTGCCCCTTTTTCGCGGCGCCGCAGCATCGGCGTGCGTGCTAGAGTTTCACACCGACTATGATGGGCAATTCTAGAAGATTTGGTCGCTTGGTTTGCTGCGTTATTAGGAGAGTATGAGTGTCAGTTACGCGAAACCCTGAAAAGACGGCTCTCGTTTGCGGCGCTGGAGGGTTTATAGGAGGCCATCTTGTAAAACGGCTCAAGCGTGAGGGATTCTGGGTTCGCGGCGTAGATCTGAAGTTTCACGAGCACGCCGAGACCGCCGCCGATGATTTTGCCATTGGCGATCTACGCGATGGGTATTTCTGCAAGCAGATCGTCGACCGTCGGTTTGACGAAGTGTATCAGCTGGCGGCCGACATGGGAGGCGCCGGCTATATTTTCACCGGCGCACATGACGCCGACATCATGCATAATTCAGCGTCGATCAACTTGAATATGCTCGACGTCTGCCGAAAGAGAAATATCCGGGGCATTTTCTATTCCTCGTCGGCATGCATGTATCCCGAATACAATCAAATGGACGCCGCCAATCCGATTTGTTCGGAGGCAAGCGCCTACCCAGCCGCGCCCGATAGCGAATATGGATGGGAGAAGCTGTTCAGCGAGCGCCTTTACCTCGCCTTCAACCGTAACCACGGAATGAGAAATCGCGTCGCGCGTTACCACAACATATTCGGGCCGGAAGGTACCTGGGACGGCGGAAAAGAGAAAGCGCCGGCAGCGATCTGCCGGAAGATCGCGCGCGCATCCAGCGGCGAGCAGATACAGATTTGGGGCGACGGGCTGCAGACCAGGTCCTTCCTTTTTATCGACGAATGTCTCGAAGGCACCATCCGACTGACCCGCTCCGAATTCGAGGGTCCGGTCAACGTCGGATCCGAGGAAATGGTCACAATAAACGCGCTGGTCGCCCTCGTTGCCGATATCGCCGGCAAGAGAATTTATACTGAGCACGTGCCGGGGCCGCTGGGCGTGAGGGGGCGAATTCCGACAACCGTCTGATCAAGGAAAAGCTTGGCTGGCAACCGAGCGAGCCGCTGAGAAAGGGTCTCGAGAAGACCTATGCTTGGATTGAGCAGCGGACGCGCGCGAACGCAACGTCAATGCTGTCGGCAGCTTGATAAGCCGAAACGCATAATTCGGATCGAAAGACATTTAACGCAACCGACCAGTGGGAGTCACGAGTGCTGCTCCGCGGATCACAAGGCATTGAGTTCGAGCGTAAGTCGGTCCTCGTCACCGGCGGAGGCGGATTCATCGGCTCGCACCTTTGCGACCGGTTGATCGCAGCTGGCCACGATGTCATCTGTGTCGATAACTTCTTCACCGGTCCAAGAAGAACATCGAGCACCTGATCGGCCATCCGCGATTCGAGATGCTGCGGCACGACGTGACGTTCCCGCTCTATCTTGAGGTCGACGAAATCTACAATCTCGCCTGCCCGGCCTCGCCGGTCCATTATCAACACGACCCGGTGCAGACGACCAAGACCAGCGTGCACGGCGCCATCAATATGCTTGGGCTGGCCAAGCGGCTGCGCTGCCGCATTCTGCAGGCCTCCACCAGCGAAGTGTACGGCGACCCGGCCGTGCACCCGCAGGTGGAAGGCTATTGGGGCAACGTCAATCCGATCGGCCCGCGCTCTTGTTATGACGAAGGCAAGCGCTGCGCCGAGACGCTGTTCTTCGACTACTGGCGCCAGCACGGCCTGGAGATCAAGGTCGCGCGCATCTTCAATACGTACGGCCCGCGCATGCATCCCAACGACGGCCGCGTGGTTTCGAACTTCATCGTGCAGGCGTTGCAGGGACGACCGCTTACCATCTACGGGGACGGAAACCAGACGCGCTCCTTCTGCTACGTCGACGACCTGGTCGAGGGTCTCATGCGTCTGATGGACAGCCCACCGAGCTTCACCGGTCCCGTCAATCTCGGCAATCCCGGAGAGTTCACGATCCGCCAGCTCGCGGAAATAGTCATCGAGATGACCGGCTCGAAGTCGACGATCATAGAAGAGCCTCTGCCGACGGACGATCCCAAGCAACGCCGGCCAGACATCGAACTGGCGAAGGGGCAGCTCGGCTGGGCGCCGACCATTAGCCTGAGGAAAGGTCTGCGGGAAACGATCGACTATTTCTCTGATGTGATCGCGCAGACGCCGCGAGAGCCGGCATTGCCCGCCGTCCGGTCCCAGGACGGCGTCGTTCTCGCTGCAAGCGCAGGCTTCTGGGTAGAAGGCTTCGCAATTCCTTGCGAGCGAACTTGCGCCGCGCCCTCTACTCTTCGAGTTGCATAAGCGACGCTGGTTGCGGGCGTCTTGTAACGAGCGTGCTGGCCAACATTCGCGTCCGCCAACAGCCGCTTGAACACCCTCCGCGGCGTACGAACCGTGTGTGTTCTGAGCACCAGTTTTCCCCAATCAATAGACTGCGCGTCCACAACTTCTCGACAGCCTCTTACGAATCATCGTTCGGTTAATCTGGGTTAGCGAATGGTTAAGTTGCTTAGCCAAAGCAACAGCAGCCAACCGACATCTAGCGGAGACTTGGGGGCCACACATGAGCCGGATACCTACCTTGATTTTCTCGTCTTTCGTTTTGAGTTTGCTTGGAACGAACGCGTGGGCGGACGGAATGGTGCATTCGGCGCCGGCTCCTTGCTGCGAAACCGCGTCGTTCGCAGGGGCCTACATCGGCGGCGCCGTAGGCTATGCGCGCCAGCGAGTTGAAATCGACAATCTGTCTTTAGCCGGCATCCTTACGTTTAACGACAGCGACAGCTCGGTCACGTTCGGCGGCTATGTTGGCTATAATTTCCAACGCTGCTGCAGCCCCTTCGTCTTCGGTATAGAGACGGATTTCAACTACCTCGACACGTCGCCCACGGCGCTCGACATTGAACCGCCCGGACCAGGCGGTCTCCCTGAGACAACCAGTCTGGAGAGCAACATAGATTGGTTTGGCACGCTTCGTGGCCGAGCCGGTTATGTGGTCCATGACAATTTGTTGCTCTACGCCACGGGCGGCCTTGCCTATGCAAGCGTCGATCACACGCTCAGCGACGACTGCGTCGGCTCTGTGGTAATTCGCCCGTCCCCAATTTGGGCCCATTTTCGCAGTCCAACGATAAAACAAAGGTTGGTTGGACGGTCGGCGGCGGCGCGGAACTCCTGCACGACTCCCACTGGGTCCTTCGCGCCGAGGCGCTGTATGTCGACCTTGGGAGCGAGACACATACCTATACAGTTGCAGACCCCCCGGGGTGGCCCCTTCTGTGACCGCGGTTGAGAAGTGGGACGATCAGTTCTGGGTAGCGCGGCTCGGCGTTGCTTATAAATTCGGGGACCCGGACTGCTGCGCGGCGCCGCTGAAGTAGTTTTCCCATCATCTCAAAGCGAACGAAAGAGTGCTTCTCTTTCGTTCGCTTTTTCATTTGTGCGTGCCGACGTTTGCTACTGCCTACCCAAAAAGCGCAGCCCCTGCATCCGAATGGGTACTCCAATCGGCAGTTCTAAAAATAGGTTCGGCGAGAGGCGATGCTCGGATCGCGCCGAGTGTTAACTACGCATTAATTAAATGCTTGCTGCTGTGCATACATCATTATTATAAATTGCAAGTGGACGTTATGAAGTGAGTAACATTCTGTTGTTGGGAGATCGTCATGCGCATGATTTTGAAGTTGGCAGCGACCAGCGCTTTGCTGGGCTGTGCGCTTAATCGACCAGGCCTTCGCTGGGTTTTTTGTACTGCATCCGCCCGTTCCTGAGTTCGATGGCCCCGGCGCAATTGCAGCGGTGACGCTGCTTGCGAGCGTCGGTGCCGTTCTATTCAGCGGGTCGAGAAATCGCTGAGGCGAGGGTGGGCGGCGGCAAGCAATCATGCGCGCCCTATTGGCTAAGTATGTAGGCGGGGCTCATCTGAGTTCCCGCCTACATGATTTTGTGGCGCTTCATTCTCTTTGTCTCAATAGCTTTCATCGAGGTTGTTGTCGCGACGGCTCTATTCGACTTCTATCTGCCGCCCGATTTTCCCGCTTGGAAGAAACCCGTTTCTACACGAATGCTCTGGGCAAAGTCGCCCTGGTTGCATCGCTCTTGTTCTTCATAGTGGCGTGGCCGCGGCGTCAAGGCATTGAAGCGCAATACACGGCTGCTGCCGATGATGGCCTGAAAGTCGCTCTTGCCGCAAATATCGTTCTTATTTTCCGCTCTGCTCGTCTGCAGATTTCTTCTTTCGACGGCGGCAGCAGCCCTCCTTGGGCCTGTTGCTGTCCTACGCCGGCGTTATCCTCGCGACCGGCTGCTCGATTGCCTTCATCGCCGCGCCCTTGAGCTTTTGGCGTCGTCTTCTCAAGCTTGCCCCCAGCGAGATTGCGGTGGCCCTTGCGGGTTCGGTCGTGGTGGTTGCGGCCGCCGCGCTGACGCTGGCAGGGCTGGGACTCGCTGTCCGGCCCCACGCTCACGCTCTCGCATTGGTTCCTTAGCCTTTACGAGCCCGATGTTCTGCTCATCTCCGAGCAACGAGTACTCGGAGTCGGCAGCTTCAAGGTGCAGGTCTTCGGGGCCTGCTCAGGCTACGAAGGTATGGCGCTGCTCACCGGATTCCTGTCGGCATATATGTGGGTGTTCCGTCGGGATCTGCGCTTTCCCAATGTGCTGCTGCTGTTCCCGATCGGCGTCTCCATCATCTGGATCGTTGAATGCGCTGCGGATCGCTGTGCTGGTGAGCATCGGGGCGCACGTTTCCCCGGCCGTCGCCGTCCAGGGCTTTCACTCGGCAGCGGGCTGGGTCTTCTTCCTGCTAGTCGCGCTAAGCTGCGTAGCGGTTTCGCGCCAAGCGCCTTTCTTTGCCGCCGTTCGCGACAGCAAGCCGGTCGCGAGCAGCGGTGATTCACCAGCGCGAGCTTCGTTGGTGTTCCTCGCTCCCTTCATTGGCCTAGTCGGTGCGAGCATATTGGCGTCGGCCTTCGCTCCGCACGATCAGTGGCTCTATGCGGTGAAGGTAGTGGCGATCGGCGGCGCGCTATGGTGGTTTCGCGGCTCGTATCTGCCCTACGTCTCGGGTGCTTCGTTGAGCTCGGTCGTGATCGGGCTGGGCGTCGGCGTAGCGTGGATTGTGACGGACCCCAACAAGGGGATCGAGGCGCCATTGGGGGTCTGGCTTGCGGCGTTGCCGGTGTGGCTCGCGGCGATTTGGCTCGCCGTGCGTGCCGTCGGCTCCATCGCACTTGTGCCGATAGCCGAGGAGCTGGCATTCCGCGGCTATCTGGCGCGAGCGCTCGTCTCCAGAAAATTCGAGCAGGTCGGGTTCGGTGAATTTAGTTGGCTGGCGTTCGTAGGTTCGTCGCTGGCGTTCGGCCTCGTGCATCAACGCTGGGTCGCGGCTTGCCTGGCCGGAGCCGTGTATGCGCTATTGATGTATCGCACGAAGAGGCTGTCCGACCCGATTGCCGCGCATGTCGCATCGAACGCCGCAATAATGTTCTGGGCCGTCGTAGCGAAACAGTGGTCGCTCCTATAGGTCTCGGGGGAACCCGCCCTATAGGCAGGTTTGCCGGTTCTAGGGTGCCCAGCGATCCATGGCCGCGGGCGGAAGATCGGAAGGCCGGATCTCCTTAAGTCGTGGCCGCATCGGATCATGCACAGACGCGAAGTCCGCCGCTGAGCTGAAACGCTCCCACGTCACCGTCACCTTGGTGCCGATTGCGGCTCGCGGATAAAGATCGAGCACATCTTGATTGTACATGCGGATGCAGCCCTTGGAGGCGGCCGTGCCAATCGTCCAAGGCGCGTCCGTGCCGTGGATACGATAGGAACTGGCGCCAAGGTAGAGCGCACGCACCCCCAATGGGTTCATGGGATGGCCGCCCGGCACCCAGCTCGGCAGCCGCGGATTTTCTGCAAGCATGTCCGCGGTCGGCCGCCATGCAGGATTGACCTTCTTGTCGGATATGCGAGTCACACCCTGCCAGCGGTCTTGCTCACGTGGGATGGCTATGGGGTAGCTGATGGCCTCGCCAGGGCGATTGATGAAATATAGCCGGCGATCGCCGAAGCTGACGATGATTTGGCCCGGCCCAAATTGTGGAGCAAAGCGCACCAGCTCACGACCGCTGCCGTTGCTCTGCTCGCCGCCATCCCAATCCCAGAACATTTGGCCCGACGCCGGCTGGATTTGAGTGGCGATCGACAACGCGCTGATAAGGGCTAGGCCCAGAAAGCGTGACATGATCGACGTGCCCCAACGCTTGGTTCGTCGTTCCGCTACTGTGATAAAAGTATGGCAGCAAAATGCCCCGCACCGCGCCCTAGCGTGTCGTCGCGAGCGCCCGCTGACGCGCCAGGCCGCGCTCCCTATCAGGCACATGGATTAAACCGGCGATCTGCCGGAGCAGCATGTCCTCATGGGGGTCGAGCACGCCATCCGAGTAAGCCACGCGCCAGAGCATCTCGATGATCTCGGTGCGCTGCTCGATGCTCATGATTCCGGCAGATCGCGTTGGTGAAGGGGAAGTACTGAGCGGAATACTCAACTCTCCGCTGCGCCTCCTCGATGATGGGCTTCAGCGCGTCGCTGGTGAGCTTGAACTTCGTCGCTAGAAGAGATTCGATTGCGGCTCGTTCCGTCGCATCGAAATCGCTGTCCATGCGCGCAGCTTCGATAAGCAGAGCTGCGACGGCCAACTGCAGTTCGTTCTCGTCGTTGTCCTTCGCTGACGGTGCACTGTGGCCGGCAAGAAAGTCGACAAGTCGATTGAGCATGGAAATCAGCCTTGAGTTGCTGCGCGGAGCTCACCGGGTCTGCCGGCGGGCGGTCATCCGGCTTATTGCCGCATTGGGCGCTTCACGGTCTGCTGATAAACACCGACGAGTGCCTCTTTGGCAATGACGCGTCCCATCGCGGCTTCCAAAACCTGATCGCGACCGGTGCACCTGCAGTCGCGACTGCCGCGCTGGTGACACATGCAGCAGTTAGTCCGCGCTCACAGGCCGACGTGGGCGCGCATCATGGGGGAAGATATGCTCAAGCAAGCGGTAGTAGCAGCGGGATTTGTCGTTGTGTTGTCCGGCCAGGCGTCGGCAGTCAGCGAGGCCGTCAAGATCGCCTGCAAGCCCGACTACGTCGCCTACTGCAACAACATGGTGGTTGGAAGCCAGGAGCTTCGCGGGTGCATGCGCGCCAACGCCTTGAAGCTGTCGAAGGCCTGCCTGCAGGCCCTGGTCGATAGCAAGGAAGTCACCAAGGCCGACGTCGATGACTATTTGGCGCGCACCAAGAAGACTGCTGAATAAGTAGCTAGGATCTCAGCTGGCGCGGCGCGTCGCCATCGCGGTTGGTCTGCGCCGCATGCCGTCCTCTATCCGGAGATAGCTCGGCGCCCAGCCGCTTCAGCGCCTCGGAGGTGTCGAGCCGATCGAGCATGATTTCGATCAAGGCCGGCCCCTCATTGGTTGCGCGGGCGCGCGCGAGGGCCTCGTCGAACTCGTCTTCCGTCGTCACGCGTCGGCCCCACCCGCCGCCGAACACTTCTGGCAACTGGTGATAGGCCCAGGGCTGAATGTCGTTATAGGGGCCTTCGTGGATGACCCGCTCGGTGGTGTAGCCGTCATTGTTCAATACCAGAAGGATCGCGTTGCTCTTGCGGCGGCAGAGCGAGGAGAGCTCCTGGACGGTCATCTGGAAGGCGCCATCGCCGATGAAGGCGATCGCCCTCCGCGAGGGGTCGGCGAGCGCAGCGCCCAGTGTCGCCGGCAAGGCGTAGCCGATCGAGAGGTAGAATGCTTGGCCGATGAAGCCGACGTCGTGGTGCATGACGAGGTCGGCCGCGGCGAATATCGAGTCGCCCGTTTCGGCAATCACCGTCGTGTCATCGCCGATAAAGGCGTTGATCCGCTTCATGACACGGCTGACGGTGAGCGCGCGGCCGGGCTCAGCGACGAAGTTCGTGTCCAGAAGTTGCGAAACACTTTTGAAGGGTGGATGGACGAGCCCGGCCTTTGGCATACGGTCGGCGAGCCCCGTCACGACGTCGCCGATCCAAACCTGCTCGTAGACGTGCTGGCTGATCTTCAGGCGCCCGGAGTTGGCAAGGATCATGTGGCGGCCCTCAAGACGGCCCGTGTAGACGCCGTAGTTGATGTCGCTAATCCAGGCGCCAAGACACAACAGCACGTCGGCATTCTCGACGATGTCGCGGATTTCCTGGCGCGAGGCGCCGCCCTCGTAAACGCCGATCGCCTGCGGATGGTGCTCGGAGATAACCGTCTTGCCGAGCAGGGTCGTGGCGACGGGCAGGCGGCTCGCCTCGACCAGACGGTGGAACTCTTTCATCAGTCCATAGCGGTGTAGCTCGACGCCGCCCAGGATCACCGGACGCTTCGCCGTCAGAAGCAGGCTCATGGCCTCTTCGAGCGCCTCGGCGAGCGCGTCGGGATCGGAGGGCGGCCGATCCGGCGCAGCGAAGGGGCCCGGAGCATGGCAGGGACGATCCACCATGTCGGCCGGGATCTCGATCATGATCGGCCGCTTCTCGGCGATGCAGCGGGCGAGCGCGCGGTCAATACGTTGCGGCGCCTCCGCGGGATCATCGAGCAGCACCGAGGCGGCCGTGATGTGGGAATAGGCTTGCTGCATGGTCGCGAAGTCGCCGACGCTGTGGTGCAGCAGCATGGCGGAGCGCCGCTGCGTGGTGCGCGGCCCCCCGACCAGAACGACGAGCGGAACCTGCTCGGCATAGGCGCCGGCGATCGCGTTCATGGCACTGAAGCCCCCGACGCCCCAGGTGACACAGATGCAACCGATGCCGTTGATCCGCGCATAAGCATCGGCCGCATAGCCGGCGTTGAGCTCATTGCAGGTGCCGACGAACTCGATCCCTGAACTCGATCAGCCGATCCATGAACGTCAAAACATAGTCGCCCGGCACGCCGAAGGCATGCTTGAGGCCGGCTTGTTCGAGGCGTTTGAGGAGGTAGTTGGCGACGGTGGATTGGGTCATAGTTCAAGATGGATCCTGAATTATGCAGCGTCAAACCTCGGCGTCCGGTCCGGCAAGATTACATGTTGACCCAGAGTGCGGCGCGCCACTCCGCTGCGCGCGCCTTGCGCGTGACCACCTAGGCCAAGGACAAGCAGCGCCATCTGTTCGTGTTTCGAGGCGGTGCTTAAGTGGAGCTGCATATCCCTCGTTCGCCGATGGAGGTTCATATGTCAGAAAGCGTTTACAAGGTCATCATGCTGGTTGGGACAAGCACGGAATCCTGGGAGAAGGCTGCGATGGCAGCGGTGAAGGCCGCCTCGCAATCCTTGCGCGAACTCCGCATAGCAGAGGTCGTCAAACAAGACATGGTGATCACTGACGGCAAGGTGGAGGCCTACCGAACCAAGGTCAGGGTGTCCTTCAAATATGATGGCAAGGGCTAGCCTACTTAGGAGGCGGCAGGCGGGCTCGATCCTTCCGCACTTTCGAGATTGGCGCCGGTAGGAGCTGCCAAAGTGTCGTGAGGTTTCGGTTTGCCCCTCGAAGCCAGCCCTTGGCAAAGCACGTAGAACACCGGCGTGAAAACCAGGCCGAACAGCGTCACGCCCAGCATTCCGGAGAACACGGCCGTGCCCAGCGACTGGCGCATCTCGGCGCCGGCGCCCACCGCCACCGCCAGCGGCAGCACGCCGAGGATGAAGGCCAGCGACGTCATGATGATCGGCCGCAAGCGCGTGCGCGCGGCAGCGACGGCCGCATCGAACCGGGACATGCCCTGCTCTTCTGCCTGCTTGGCGAACTCCACGATCAGGATCGCGTTCTTCGCCGCGAGGCCGACGAGCACGACGAGCCCGATCTCGACCAGAATGTTGCGATCGAGCCCGCGCAGGTTGACGCCGATCATGGCGGCGAGAATGCACATCGGCACGATGAGAATGACCGCCAGCGGCAGCAGCCAGCTTTCATAGAGCGCGGCCAGAAGCAGAAAGACGAACACGACGGCCAGGCCGAACGCCGTCATCGCCGTGTTGCCGGCAAGCTTTTCCTGCAGCGCGATTTCGGTCCACTCGAAGCCGAAGCCCGATGGCAGCTTCTCGGCTGCGATCTTCTCGATCGCCGCGAGGCCCTGTCCCGACGAGAACCCGCGCGCCAGCGACAGCTGCACCTCGGCCGCCGGATAGAGGTTGTAGCGCGGCACGCGATAGGGGCCGGTCGTGTCGGAGAACGTCGCGACCGAGCCGATCGGCACCATGTCGCCGGTGACGTTGCGCGTCTTGAGGTTGGCGACGTCGCGCAGCGTCAGCCGGAACGGGTTGTCGGCCTGCGCCGTGACGCGATAGGTCCGGCCCAGAATATTGAAGTCGTTGACGAACGCCGAGCCCATGTAGACCGACAGCGTATCGAACACGCGTGAGATCGGCACGCCGAGCTGCTCGGCCTTGGTGCGGTCGATGTCGGCATAGATCTGCGGCGTGCGCGTGTTGAACAGCGTGAACGCCTGCGTGAAGCCCGGCGTCTGCGCCGGCGGTGCCGGCCACCGCCCACGCCGCCTGCTCCAGCGCCGGCAGCCCGCGCCCGGCGCGGTCCTGCACGTAGCCCTTCAATGCCGCCGCCGGTGCCGATGCCGGGAACCGACGGCGGCTCGAGAACGAAGCACGAAGGCTTGGCGCAGCTGCCCCATCTGCTGGCGCAGGTCGGCCAGGATGCCGTCCTTGGTCAGGCCCTGCTCGCTCGCGCTCCTCGAACGACTTCAGGCGAACGAAGATGACGCCCGTGTTCGGCGCGTTGGTGAAGGTCGCGCCGTCGAAGCCGACGAAGGCCACCGCCGCCTCGACGCCCGGCCGCGTCAGCATGATGTCGCCGGCCTTGCGCACGACCTCGTCGGTGCGGCTGAGCGTCGAGCCCGGCGGCAGCTGGAACGCGGCGATGAAATAGGTGCGGTCGAGCTGCGGGATGAGCCCCGTCGGCGTGGCGCTGAGCCGGTAGTAGGTGAGGCCGAGCAGCCCGCCGTAGACGATCAGGAGGATCAGCGCCGAGGCGCACGAGCCGCGCGGTCAGCGCGCCGTAGCCGCGCGACAGCCGCTCGAACGCCCAGTTGAAGCCGGTGAAGAACCAGCGTACGGGCGCCGTCGAGCGCGGACAGCAGCCCTTCTTCTCGCCGCGTGCTCGTCGTGCGGCTTCAGCAGCAGCGCGGCCAGCGCCGGCGAAAGCGTCAGCGAAACGAACGCCGAAATCGCCGTCGAGGCGGCGATCGTGATGGCGAACTGGCGATAGAACGAGCCCTGCAGCCCGGTGATGAAGGCGGTCGGCAGAAACACGGCGATCAGCACCAGCGAGATGGCGACGAGCGCGCTGCCGACCTCGTCCATGGTCTTGTGCGCCGCTTCGCGCGGCGACATGCCCTGGCGCAGGTAGCGCTCGACGTTCTCGACCACGACGATCGCGTCGTCGACGACGATGCCGATCGCCAGCACGAGGCCGAACAGCGACAGCGTGTTGAACGAGATGCCCGACCGCCGCCATGACCGCGAAGGTGCCGATCAGCGATACGGGGATGGCGACGATCGGGATGATCGCGGCGCGCCAGGTCTGCAGGAACAGGATGACGACGATGACGACGAGGAGCACCGCCTCGAACAGCGTCTCCACCACGGCATCGACGGACGACTGGATGAAGTCGGTCGGATTGTAGACGACCGAATAGGCGACGCCCGGCGGGAAGTCCTTGGCCAGCCGGTCCATCTCGCCGCTGATCGCCGCGGCGGTCGCCAGCGCGTTCGAACCCGGCCGCTGGAAGATGACGAGCGCGGTCGCGATCTTGTTGTTGAGGTAGGCGTTGACCGTATAGTCCTGCGAGCCGAGCTCGACGCGCGCGATGTCGCGCACGCGCACCACCGAGCCGTCCGTCGCCGGCCTTCACCACGATGTCTTCGAACTGGTCGGGCGACGTCAGCCGGCCCAGCGTCTGCACCGACAGCTCGAACGCCGCCCGGCGACGTCGCCGGCGGCTGGTTGATCGAGCCGGCCGCCACCTGCAGGTTGGCCGCGCGCAGGGCAGCCACGACCTCGCCCGCCGTGAGGCCGACGTTCGCCACCTTGGCCGGGTCGAGCCAGACGCGCATCGAGTAGTCGCGCGCGCCGAAGATGTTGACGTTGCCGACGCCGTCGAGCGCGCAGCAGCACGTCCTTGACGTACAGCGTCGCGTAGTTGGAGATGTACTGCTGATCGCGGGTGCCGTCCGGCGAGGTCATGTGCACGACCATCATCAGGTCGGGCGAGGCCTTGCGCACCGAGATGCCGAGCCGGCGCACGTCCTCCGGCAGCCGCGGCTCGGCGACCGAGACGCGGTTCTGCACCAGCACCTGCGCCTGATCGATGTTGGTGCCCGGGCTTGAACACGACGTTGATCGACAGCCGCCCGTCGCCGGTCGACTGCGAGACGATGTAGAGCATGTCGTCGACGCCGTTGACCTCCTGCTCGATCGGCGTGGCGACCGTCTCGGCGATGATCTGCGCGGAGGCGCCCGGGATACGTCGCCGTGATGTTGACCGTCGGCGGCGCGATCTCGGGATACTCGGCGATCGGCAGCGTGCGCTGCGCGATGGCGCCGATGATGAGGATGATGATCGACAGGACCGAGGCGAAGATCGGCCGGTCGATGAAGAAGTGGGGCAAGCGCATTTGCGGTTCGACCGCCCTGGCTCAGTTGCTCGCCGCTTTGGCGTCGGCCGGTTCCGGCTTGACCTTCACGCCCGGGACGCACGGCGGGATTGGCGATGCCGTCGACGACGATGCGATCGCTCGGCATCGAGCCCGCTGAGCACCACGCGCATGCCTTCGTGCATCGGCCCGAGCACGACCGGCTTGGGCACGACCTTGTCGTCGGCGTCGAGCGCAAAGACGATCTTGCGCGTCTGGTCGGAGATGACGGCGCGGTCGGGGATCAGGATGGCGTCGACGTCGCCGGCGAAAAGCTGGATGCGGCCGAACACGCCCGGCGCGAACAGCAGGTCCTTGTTGTCGATGATGGCGCGGCCGCGGATGGTGCCCGGTGCGCGCGTCGAGCTGGTTGTCGACGAAATCCATCTTGCCGACGTGCGTCCACTCCTTCTCGTCGGCGAGCCGGATGCGCACGGGATTGCTGACGTCGCGCGAGGAGCGCCGCGCACCGGACAGATTGGCGCGCGTGTAGCGCAGATAGTCGCTCTCCGACACCTCGAACACGAACTGGATGGGATCGAGCGACACGATCGTCGCCAAGCAGCGTCGTGCTGCCCGAGCCGCCGTTGACGAGGTTGCCCTCGTTGACCTTCTTGTCCGAGATGCGGCCGGCGATCGGCGCCCGGACCTCGGTCCACTCGAGATTGAGCTGGGCCGCCTTCTCGGCCGCCTGGGCCGACCTGCAGCTGCGCCTGGGCGACGGCGAGGCTGGCCGCCCGCTGATCGAAGTCGCGGCCCGAGATGGCATTCGTGCCCGACCAGCGGCTTGGCGCGCTCCACGTCGGCGGCCGTCAACTTTGACCTGCGCCGCGGCGCGCGCAACCTCGGCCTTGGCGCTCTCGACGGCGATGGCGAACGGCCGCTGGTCGATCGTGAACAGCAGGTCGCCCGCTTTGACCACCGCGCCGTCGATGAAGTTCACCTTGTCGATGAAGCCCGATACGCGCGGGCGCACCTCGACCGACTTCACGGCGACGAAGCGGCCCGAATACTCGTCCCAGGTGGTGATGTGCTCGGTCAGCGGGTGGGTAACTGAGACGGGCAGGAGCGGCGCGTCCTCGGCTAGCGCCATGCTTTGGCAAGCGCCCGCGGCGATGATGGCGGCCACAAACGGCCTTAAATGTCGAACTATCCGGTTCACGTGTTACTCCCCAACCCCTTTGATATTAGCGACTTTCGGTGTGGTCGCCAGCGCCGATCTCCCTCGAAGTGGTGAATGTCGCGGAAACTTGCTGACGACAAGATGGTCCCTTCGGCCCGAAGATGGGCCAGGCCGCGGAGCAATGCATCCTGGTTCCTAAGTGAGACGCCGCGGCGCGACATGGAGGCGGCGAAACATGTCTGAAGACTGGCCCGACATTCCCTACGAGTCCTGGAAAGAGTCCTGCGCCACGCTGCATCTGTGGACGCAGATTGTCGGCAAGTATCGCCTTCGGCGCGCGCCATGGATCAACCATGGATGGCAGGCCACGTTCTATGTGACCGCGCGCGGGCTGACGACGTCCCTGATCCCGGTCGGCAACCGAGGCGTCCAGTTCGACTTTGATTTTCTAAATCATGAACTGATCGGTACCGTGACCGACGGTTCCCGACGGGCGTTCGCATTGGCGCCTATGACGGTTGCGGAATTCTACAACCGCTTCCTCGCATTGACGGGCGAGCTGGGCGTTCGAACCAAAATCAACGGCATGCCAAACGAAGTTGCCGATGCGGTTCCCTTCGAAAGGGACCTCACGCATGGATCCTATGATGCGGATGCAGTGACCCGGTTTTGGCGGGCGCTGGTGCAGATAGACCGGGTGCTCAAGTATTTCCGCACGGGGTATCTGGGCAAGGTCAGCCCGGTTCATCTCTTCTGGGGCAGCTTCGATCTTGCGGTAACGCGATTTTCGGGGCGCTTGGCGCCCAAGCACCCGGGCGGGATACCGGGCTTGCCGGATGCGGTAACGCGCGAAGCCTATTCACACGAAGTCAGCTCCGCGGGCTTCTGGCCAGGGGGAGGGCCGGTCGAGTACCCTGCCTTCTATTCGTACGCCTATCCAACGCCGGAGGGGTTTTCAGCTCAGCCGGTAGCGCCGGCCGAGGCCTTCTTTGATGCGAAGGCGGGAGAGTTCCTCCTGCCCTACAGTGTCGTGAGGAACGCACCCGATCCCGAGCAAACACTCTTGAGCTTTCTCGAAGCCACATACGATGCAGCCGCCCGGCTAGCCAACTGGGATCGCCCAGCATTGGAATGCCGTCGTGGTACTCATAGGGGTTCCTAGGACACTCTGAGCTAGCGCAGCCTATCAAGGGCCTGCTCAGGGAGTTGGCGCGCGCCTTTTCCAGGCTGAGTTCGGCAATGCGGGCGTGGCGGAGAGGGTGGGATTTGAACCCACGATACCCTTGCGAGTATGCCGCATTTCGAGTGCGGTGCTTTCAGCCACTCAGCCACCTCTCCAAACCCGTCGCGCGGGGCCAGCACTAGGCGGCCATTGCTGGCCGCGGGCAGCGCCCGGAAGTTCGGAACGGTGCTCTTAAGAGAAACGCGTGGGCCTGACAAGGGCGGTCCTTGGGGCGCTCCTGGGGGCGCTCCGCGGGCGCCGGCAGGCAAGCCGTGCCGCCGGGGACGACGCGCGGCTATGCATTTTCGTGACAGCGCAAAATGAAGGCCGATCGGGGGATTGCGGGGATAAGTCCGGAGCGCAACTGGGACCTTCCGCTGGCTCGACAGCAGAATGCCTCAATCGCGTGTGAGTGGAGGGCAGTCCGATGCTAGACACGCAATCTCTCGAGTGGCTGATGGCTTGCGAGCGCCTCAAGGACGAGGTGAGCGCCGTCGAAAAGCAGTGCGAGAGCATTCTGGGCAGTTTTCAGCACCTCGAGCGCCAGCCCACCGCGGCCGAGCGGGACGCGCGCCGTGAGGCCTATCTCGAAAACCGGGCCCGGCTGCACGAGCTGAACGACGAGATTCAAGCCATCGACGAGCGGTTGAGGGCGATGCGGCGGCTGCACTGAGAGGTGGCGGGGCTAGGCGAGGTATTCGACCTGGCCGGTAACGAGGTCGTAGTGCGCAGCAAGGATTTGCAGCTTGCCGGATGCGATGAGCCCGGCAAGCGTGTTGCTTGCGGCGGCAAGACGTCGGGCGGTACGCCGCGCGCTTTCGCGCACGCTGTTGTCGAAGAAGTCCCCCGGCCGGCCGCGTACGGCGAGGGCGGCGGGAATGATCGGATCGATCATCGGCCCGATGGAGCCAGGGAACGTCGCGTTGTCGGTGACGACCTCGCAGGCGGCTTTGACGGCGCCACAACGACTGTGCCCGAGCACCACGATCAACGGCGAGCCGAGGACCGCAGCACCATATTCCAGGGTACCGATGGTGGCCGTGTCGGCGAGATTGCCGGCGTTGCGAGCGACGAAAAGCTCGCCGAGGCCACGGCCGCCGAAAACGAGCTCGGGCGGTACGCGGCTGTCAGCGCAGCTGAGTATCGTGGCCCACGGGGCCTGTCCGCCGGCGACACCGGCCCGCTGCTTGGCGAGGTCCATTTCACAGACCTGCGGCTGAGACATGAAGCGCGCATTGCCCTCTTTGAGGCCTTCGAGCGCGTGTGCCGCGGAACGCGCCGGTGCACCAGGCGCGGGCGCCTCGGCGCGCACATGCGAGCAGATGAGTGTAGAGGCAATCGATCCGGCCCCGAGGGCCAAAAGACTGCGACGATCGAGTGATGAACTGTGCGGTTTGCCGGACATGAATTGGCTTCCTCTATTTCTTTGCCGAGGAAATTCCAGCAGGCGCTAAGAATCCGGCAAAATCCCGAAATCAGGCCATCGGCGTGCCGAAAAGGCGCCAGATCTCGCCCATCACGTTGCCGAATAGAAAAGCGGTCCACAGATAAAGGCCGACGCCGGCCCACCAATGCCGGTCGCGCGAGCGCGCCACGCTTTCCACCTTGCCCATGCAGGCGGCCGCATACTCCGTCGCTACCAGCTTCAATGTCTCGGTCATGGCCCGTCCCTCACGATGTAGAGCAAAGCAGAGTCTCAACCCATTGTGGTTAACGCATTGCAAATACGTGATTTGTTGGACGCGGAAAACTGTTTCTCGCGATGCACATACTCCCGCTCGGCAGAAAATAGCGGTGCATAGAGCCTTTCGCTTCCAAGGCGAAATTCACAGGCGCCATGTGCATAGCGTGCAAAACGCCGCGAGCCGCGTTGGTCACGCTCGAAGGCCGTGTTAGCAAAATTGCCGTCGCCGCTTGAACGTAAAGAGGTGGTAAATTGAAAGCGTTTTGTCTCGCTTTTGCATTTGTGCTGGTAGCACTCCCCGCCGGTGCCGATGAATTGCCGCAGACAAGTAATGCGTGGCGTGCAACCGAGCCCGATCTCGCCGAGCCGGGCAACTTCCATTGGACCGTACTCGATGATGCTGCGGGCGGAGCCCAAGCTCCGGCCGCGGTGACCGGGCAAAATGTCCGGCCCAAAGATGCTCCTGCGCGGGCCGCGCTGGCGCAAATCCGTGCCGAAACCGCGCGCGTCTTTGAGGAGGCGCGACTTGCCTCCGCCAAGGTCGAGCGCATCCGCTACGACCTGCGCGTCAGCTGCGTGGTCGAAGAGGTTTCCTACGAGCCCGATGCGCTGGAGAGCGTCTCGATGCCGTGGATCTGGGACTCGATGAACGAGGAGGATCGCACGGTGCACGGGACGGTCGAGATGTGCGAGGTCGACTATTCGCAGAAGGTGCGGTCGCAGCCGCAGCCGAAAGCCGAGGTCAAGGCGCAGCTCGAACCGCAGATGCGCGACTACGCGGTCTCGTTTCCAGTGAATGACTAATCGCGATCCCTTGTCTCGGGGATTGCGACTTGAGAAGCGCGCCGGGGCCCGCGGGGTGTCCCGGCGCGCCGCGTTTCAGGGGCGACTTTCAGGGACGCGGGCGGCGCCGCGCCCAGTAGATGGCGAAAATGCCCATCCACAGGAGCAGCGCCAGAACGTCGAGCAGCGTCGAAAGCTCCTGCACGGCGCGCTGCCAGGGCTGATCGGGCGCGCCCAGCCAGATGGCAGCACTGGCCACCACGCCGGCGATGAGGCACAGCCCGGTCAAAACCCAGATGATGCGTACGGCGCGTCGGGTCATGCGCGCGATCATAGCCTGCACACCCGCGACTTGCGCGAGCGCGCATCAGGCGTCGCGGAAGATGGCGAGCTGATGCACGAGCCGGCCGAACAGCGGGTGCGTTAGCGCCAGGGAGAAGGCGAAGCTGCCGTTGCCCTCATCGCGGTGCTCGATCTGCATGCGTCCGGGGTGCACGCGCACGCGGCAGCGGCAGGCGCCAACGGCCAAGCTCCAGGAAATACGCGGCCGAGCGGAAGATGAGCGCGCCGCCTTCAACGGTGACGCGCAGCGACATGCCGATCCCGCAGCCGACGTACTCCTCGAGCCCGGTCGGGCCGCGAAAGCGCTTTGCCGAGTGGATCGATTGCGGGAAGCGGCCGGGCCGCGTGTAGATGCGCAGCCAGCTTTGCCCGCCGAGGCGCGTGTCCTCGGTGACGACGACCAGCGCCGGCCCGGTAGCGCCGTCGGTCAGCGGCAGCGGCGAGCCGATGGCGCGGGCGAGGAACGACAGGACGCGGCCGGCGCGCGACAGCTCGGTGGCGACCACGTTGCCGCGGTAGATAAGCATCTCATCGGGAGCGAGACACTTGGAGAAGCGGCGGCGGACGGCTTCGGGCAGCTCCGCCCACGCCACCTCGCCGACGAGGGTGCGGAAGCGCAGATCGCCGACCGACGGCGTGAGCGGCAGAGCGGATGCAGGCGCGGGCTCGCCTACGGACTTGTAGACCTCAAGGGCTGACACGACACGTTCCCCCCGTTCATGCCGACCGCGTCGCGCGCGGCGGCTTCTTGTGGCTCTTGCGTCCGGCAAAGCGCGCCACCGCGCCGCCCATGCGGATAAGGCCCATCAGCGTCGACGCCGGCAGCCGCATGATCTCGCCGAAGCTGCGGTCGACGGTTTCGGTGAATTCGAGCATGGCGTTGAGCCGCTTGCGCACGCTCGCCGGCACGGCGGCGTCGGCCTTCGCCTCGGCGACGCAGCTGCGCAGCACGGCGAGCGCCGGATCGATCTCGCGCGCCTTGCGCCCCTGCGCGATGCGCCGGACCATCTCGAACATGTCGGCCTCGGCCTCGTAGTAGTCGCGCCGGTCGCCCATGGCGTGCACGCGGCGGATGAGGTTCCACGACAGGAGCTCGCGCAGGCTGGTCGACACGTTGGAGCGCGCCATGCCGAGCCGGTCGGCGATGTCCTCGGCCGTAAGCGGCGTTTCGCTGAGGTAGAGCAGCGCGTGGATCTGCGCCACGGAGCGGTTGACGCCCCACGACGTGCCCATCTCTCCCCAGTGCAGGACGAAGCGTTCCACCGGGCCGGGCAAAGCGTCTGTCTGTACGTTTATTTCTGTCATGACAGAAATTTGCGACACGCAGCGCTGCGCTGTCAAGCATAGCGACGTGCTCACTGGCGCGATTTTAGGCAGTGTTCAGCCGCTAATCCGCGCGCTCCGGCACCGTGTTGCCGATTTCGCCGCCTACCGAGCAGTGCTACGATCAAGCCCCGATGCATTGCGAATTTTTCGCGGGAGCCCAGTGACCTAAGTCGTCACGCCGGCGCTTCGGGAAGGAACCGCGCAGACGCGCGCGCGTTACTGCCAACGCCAAGAGGAATTCCACACATGCTCATCAACTACGGCTGCGAGATCGCTATTTCGGTCCCCAGAGCCACCCCGCTGATCTGCCTGCTCGACGTCCATCCCGAGCGGCGCAAGGACATCAGCTCGGAAGCCCCGTTCCATGCCCTGCCGGCGACGCCGTCGATGATGTACCTCGACGGCTTCGGCAATCAGTGCCGGCGGCTGATGGCGCCGGCCGGCGACATCACGCTGCGCCTCGACGGCACCATCCTCGACAGCGGCAAGCCGGACGAGGTCGCGCCGGATGCGCGCGAGGTGCCGGTGGAGCTGCTGCCGCACTACCTGCTCGAGCTTCCTGCTCGGCAGCCGCTATTGCGAGACCGACCGGCTCAGTCAGGTCGCCTGGGATCTGTTCGGCGGCGTCAAGCCGGGCTGGACGCGCGTGCAGGCGGTCTGCGACTTCGTCCACAACCACCTGACCTTCGGCTATCCGCACGCGCGCGCGACGCGCACGGCGCTGGAAGCCTACGAGGAGAAGAAGGGCGTGTGCCGCGACTTCGCGCACCTGATGATCGCCCTGTGCCGCTGCCTCAACATTCCGGCCCGCTACGTCAACGGGTACCTGGGCGATATCGGCGTGCCGAAGGATCCGGCGCCCATGGACTTCAGCGCCTGGGTCGAGGTGTACCTGGAGAACCGCTGGTACACGTTCGATGCGCGCCACAATAAGCCGCGCATCGGCCGCATCGTCGTCGCCCGCGGGCGGGACGCCACCGACGTGCCGCTGATCAACACGTTCGGCCCGCACGTCCTCAAGACGTTCAAGGTGTGGGCCGACGAGCGGCTGCCGGAGCTGCAAGCCGCCACCGGCTGAGCGCCGCGGGAATTGCCGAAACTTCCAGGATTTCCCGCCAAATTGCTGACTTGTTCGCGCCACCGGCCTGCTATTCCCTCCGCCGCGATATTGCTCGCTGTGGAGACTAGTCGTGGAAAGCCTGACCGCTGCCATCGGGCGCCTGCTCGGCAGCCCCGCCTTCAAATTCTTCCTCATCTGCGGACTGATATTCGTCCTCACCATCCCTCTGCTGCTCGTCTGGGGGCTGATCGGCGAGCGCGAGCAGCGCGCCGAAGGCGTGCGCCAGAGCGTGGCCGCAGGAGTGGGGCGCGCTCGCAGTACATCGACGGGCCGCTGCTGATCGTGCCCTACACGGTGAAGCGCGTAACAGGAGAAGCGCGACAAGCGCGTCGAGGAGCTGGTCGAGAAGCGCGCCGTGTTCCTGCCGAAGTCGCTCAAGATCAACGGCAAGGCGACGACCAAGGTGCTGCACCGCTCGATCTACGACGTTGCCGTCTACACGAGCTTTCTCGATTTCGAAGGGCAGCTTCGCCGCGCCCGACATCAGCGAGGTCGTAGCCGACGTTCAAGCGGTGCGCTGGCGCGATGCCGTGCTGGCGGTGGCGGTCAGCGACGTTTCCGGCCTGAAGGAGGCGGCGTCGCTCAACATCGACGGCGGCGAGACGCTGTCGTTCGAGCCGAGCATCGGCGTGCCGGCGACGCGCGTCGACGGCATCCACGTGCGGCTCGCCTCGGCGGCCAAGCTTGTTCGCAGCGCCGGGTGCCGCACCGGACGCCCGACCCACCGGGCTCAATGGCTTCGACTTCAAATTCTCGCTGACGCTGAACGGCTCGTCCGAGCTGACATTCGCGCCCGTCGCCCAGCAGACGACCGTCGCGCTGACCTCCGACTGGCGCGATCCGAGCTTCATGGGCGCCTTCCTGCCCAACGACCGCGTGCTCAACCCGGCGTCGTTCTCCGCCCGCTGGCAGATCCCGCACCTCGCGCGCAGCGTTCCGCAATCGTGGAGCCTCGGCGATCAGGAGCTGGAGCGCATGTACCCCTACTGCGTTCGGCGTGCGCTTCATCGTGCCGGTCGATTTCTATCAGCTCGTCAGCCGCGCCGCGAAGTACGCGACGATGTTCCTCGCCACCGCGTTCATGGCCGTGTTCCTGCTGGAGATCCGCTCCTCGCGCCAAGTGCACCCGGTGCAATATCTGTTCGTCGGGCTGACGATGATCTTCTTCTACGTGCTGCTGTTGTCGCTCGCCGAGCAGATCGGCTTCCTGGCGGCCTATCTCATCGCCGCGGTGGCGACCGGCGGAATGCTGTCGCTGTACGTCTGGCGGGTGCAGGAGAGCCTTAACAAGGGGCTCGTCATGGCCGGCGTGTTCTTCGTGCTGTACGGGCTCCTGTATCTGATCCTGCAGCTGGAGGACTACGCGCTGCTCGCCGGCGCCATCGCGGGCTTCGTGATGCTGGCGGTCGTCATGTTCTCGACGCTCAGCGTCGACTGGTCGGGCCAAAAGCGCACCGCCACCTGACGTTTCGGCAGTCCAGGCGGGCGAGAGCAATATCTCGCCCGCACCCTGTTCCGGCAGGAACAGCGCGAAGCCTCCATACAGTCTCCTAAAACCCTCTCCGCATCGCCCCAATGAGACGTTCGGGCGCGATCGCACAAAGGAGAGGTGTCTTGAGTCATTCGTCGTCCGAGCCATTCGGCTCGCAAGAGCAGGCCCCGTTTGCCGGCCATCCGTTCGGTGGCCTCGCACGCGATGATCGCTTCGGCATCCTCGCGGCCTTTGAAAATCATTCTCCGCAAGTTCCGGACGCCGCTGCCGCAGCGCAAGCCGACGACGGCCAAGCGGAGACCGCCGACGAATGGACCGGCGGCTTCGACTTTCACCTCGGTGTCTACTCGAGATTTTGACCGGCCAGCGCACCGGCAGCCGGTCGCGCGTCGCTTAGGGAGAGACTGCCATGAACATCATGCCACAGACGTTGAACAAGCTGCGCGCCAAGCTGGACCGCGGCCTCGTCGCCGCGCCCTTCTCGTCGCTGCCGGAATACAAGTCGATCTCGTATCACCAGAACCTGGGCAAGTTGCTCGGCATCGAGAACCCGTTCTTTCGCTCGACCGAAGGTCCGCAAGGCCGCCGGACGCTGATCGACGGCAAGCCCGTCCTCAACTTCGCCTGGTGCGACTACCTCGGCCTCAGCCAGCACCCCGATCTGATCGCGGCAGCCAAAGGCGCCATCGACGCTTACGGCACCTCGGTGTCGGCGAGCCGCATGGTGTCGGGCGATACGCCGCTGCACCGCGAGCTGGAGCAGGAAATCGCCGAGACGATCGGCGTCGAAGCGTCGCTGGTGTTCGTCAGCGGTCACGCCGCCAACGTGTCGACCATCGGCACCATCATGGGCGCCGAAGATCTCATCGTGCACGACGAGTTCGTGCACAACAGCGCCGTCGTCGGCATGCGCCTGTCCGGCGCCAAGACGCTCACTTACAAGCACAACAATCTCGAGGCGCTGGAGAAGATCCTGCGCGATGAGCGCGCCAAGTATAAGAACGCGCTTGTCGTCATCGAGGGTCTCTATTCCACCGAGGGCGACATTCCCGATCTCGCTCGCGTCGTCGAGATCAAGGAGCGCTACGGCGCCTGGCTGATGGTCGACGACGCGCACGGCTGCGGCGTGCTCGGTAAGACCGGCGCCGGCCTCGCCGAGCATGCCGGCATCCCCGGCAACAAGGTCGACATCTGGATGGGCACGCTGAGCAAGGCGTACGCCTCGTGCGGCGGCTACATCGCCGGCAACCGGCAGCTGATCGACGCGCTGCGCTACTCCGCCCCCGGCTTCGTGTTCTCGGTCGGCCTGCCGCCGAGCATGACCGCCGCGGCGCTCGCCGCCCTGCGCGTCGTCAAGCGCGAGCCGCATCGCGTCGCGCGGCTGCACGCCAACGGCGCGCTGTTCCTCAAGGAGGCCAAGGCGCGCGGGCTCAACACGGGCCGCTCGATCGGCATCGGCATGCTGCCGGTGATGGTGGGCGCCACGACGCGCGCCGCTAAGGCCGTCTCGAAGGTGCTGGAGCGCGGCATCAACACCTCGCTGATCATGTCGCCGGGCGTGCCGGTGAACGCGGCGCGGCTGCGCTTCTTCCTCACCTGCGAGTTCACGCCCGAGGAGATCAAGCACGCGCTCGACGTGACCAAGGAGGTTCTCGCGCGATAGCGAGACGAGGCGCGGCGTCGCTCAGGCGGATAGCTCGAGCGGCGCCGTCGCCGGACCGGTGGACTCATAGCCCTGCGCCACGAGGCGCCCTTCGCGCGCGTCGGCGACCATGACGAGCCGCGTGTTCCAGTTGCAGGATCGGCGGCGTCAGCCACGGGAAGGCCGGGTCGAGCGCCGGTCGAGACGCAATGCATCTGGCGCGCACGCCCGGCGCTGTCGTTGCCGCGCGCCAATCCCCACCAGCCGGGCGCCTGCCAATGGTTGGCGGCGGCATTGGCGCCTTCGTGCACGCGCGCTTCCGTCTCCGTGCGCTCGATCACCGCCGTCTCGCCTGGCTTGAGGCCGGCGAGCGAGAAGATCGCCGGCGTCGAGATCGGCCGTTCCGCCAGCATGCGCTTGGCGTCGGCAAAGGAGCCGCGCCGTCTCGAACACCTCGCGCAGGAGATGCGCCGGCGTTAGGTGCGGCATGCGCCACACGCGTCGCGCGGTTGACCGCCCAGTCGAGATAGAAGCTGCCGAGCGGCCGGCGCATCGGCGCCTGGTTGAGGGCGGCCGAGAAGCGACCGGGCGCCATCGCCTGCAGCACGCCGGTGTAGCCGGGCCAGGTAAGCGTCACGAACGGGCCGGCGGCGCCGGCGACGCGCGCGGCGATGACGTGGCGGCCGAGGCCATGCGTCACCCAGTCGAGCACGCGCACCAGCCGCGCGCTGGTGCCGTCGGGCGAGGGGCCGACGCGGCAGGTGCAGCCCCACTCGTAGTTGACCGAAAGGAAGTAGGCGCCGGGGCGGCCGAGGCGGTCGGCGATGGCGTCGATCTCGTCGAGATGGACGCTGTCCTGCTTGGCGAGCCAGCGGCGCGAGACGGCATCGAGCGCGCGCAGGGCGGCGCGCGGCACGCCGCGGGTGGCGCCGTCGATCAGGGCGTTGGCCCGGGCCTGCTCGAGCTCCAGCGTCTCGAGCGGATAAGGCGGCCCGACGTCGTGGACGGGGATTTCATCGAAGGGGTGCATCGGCTCCGCTTCAGCACGCGGACGCCCGCTCCGCAATGGCGGATGATCTGGGTTGGGTAGGCCCCATAGTCCGGGGGCAACGGCGCCGCGACGGCCGCAGGCCCGAAAACACCGGCCCGCGATTGACATTTTGCGGGGGTTCGACGATAAACCGCCCCTCTCGCGTCCCTTCAACCGGGGCGCGCAATGCGCTGCCCGAGGCTCGGTCGCCCCTAGAGGCGATCTTTAAAGTCCGCAGGCGACTGCGGCGCCACAGGGCGCGGATAACGTTGAAGGAATAGCCATGTACGCTGTCATCAAGACGGGCGGCAAGCAGTACCGTGTTGCTGCTGACGACGTCATCACCATCGAGAAGATCGCCGGCGACGCCGGCTCCAAGGTCGAATTCGCCGAAGTCCTGATGATCGGCGGCGACAAGCCCAAATTCGGCAGCCCGCTCGTCTCCGGCGCCAAGGTCGTCGCCGAGCTCGTCGAGCATACGCGCGGCCCGAAGGTCATCTCCTTCAAGAAGCGCCGCCGCAAGAATTCGCGCCGCAAGCGCGGCCACCGCCAGGACCTCGTCAAGGTCCGCATCACGAGCATCGTCGGCGCCTAAGCGGCCGCCCGAACTTTCAAAGGATCTGAACGATGGCACAAAAGAAAGCAGGCGGCTCGACCAGCAACGGCCGCAACTCCCATTCCAAGCGCCTCGGCGTCAAGCGTTACGGCGGTGAGCGCGTCATTCCCGGCAACATCCTCGTGCGCCAGCGCGGGACGCAGTGGCACCCGGGCACCGGCGTCGGCATGGGCTCCGATCACACGATCTTCGCCGTGGTCGAGGGCGCCGTTGAGTTCAACACCAAGCGCAACGGCCGCGTCTACGTGTCGGTCGTTGGCGCCGAGAGCGAGAGCACCGAGTAACCCCCTTAAGCGGCAGCCCGTCCAAGGTATTGAAAGGGGGGATGTCGCGACGTCCCCCTTTTTCACAGCCGGCCCACCCGCGCGGCCGCGCTTTTAGTCGGAGCGCGGTGCGTATGCGCTCGCAACGTTTGACGTATCGTCCGATCGAGGCCCGCGACGCGGGTCGCATCGCCTTGCTCGCCGGCGACTGGGACGTCGCGCGCATGACGTCGCGCATCCCGCACCCCTATTCGCTGATCGATGCCGACCTATGGATCGCCTCCATCGGAGACGACGAGTTCGTGCGCGGCGTCGAGCAGGGCGGCGAGTTGATCGGCGCCATCGGCTACATCTCCGGCGAGCCAGGGCAGGCCGAGATCGGCTATTGGATCGGCAAGCCGTGGTGGGGCAACGGCTACGCCACCGAGGCGGCCGGCACACTGATGAAGTACTGCTTCGGCGAACTCGGCTTCCGCCAGCTCACCTGCGGACACTTCATCGACAACCCGGCCTCGGCCCGCGTTATCGCGAAGTTAGGCTTTCGCCGCGTCGGCAATGGCTCGCAGTGGTGCGAGGCGCGCAAAGGCGACGTCGGCACGGTAAGATATGTGCGTCGGCGACCGCTGCTTGCCGGCTGGCGGAGGCCCGCACGATGAAGTTTCTCGATCAGGCGAAGATTTACATCATGTCGGGCGCGGGCGGGAACGGCTCGCTCAGCTTCCGACGCGAGAAGTTCATCGAGTACGGCGGCCCCGACGGCGGCGACGGCGGCAGGGGCGGCGACGTGTGGGCCGAATGCGTCGACAATCTCAATACGCTGATCGACTACCGCTACCAGCAGCACTTCAAGGCCAAGAAGGGCGGCAACGGCGCGGGCAAGAACCGCGCGGGCGCCAACGGCGACGACTGCATCATCAAGGTGCCGCCGGGCACGCAGATCTACGCCGAGGACCAGGAAACGCTGCTCGCCGATCTGGCGAAGGTCGGCGATCGCGCGCTGCTCGCCAAGGGCGGCAACGGCGGCTTCGGCAACGCGCATTTCAAATCCTCGACCAACCAGGCGCCGCGGCGCGTCAATCCCGGCCAGCCGGCCGAGGAGCTGACCATCTGGCTGCGCCTCAAGCTGATCGCCGATGCGGGCGTCATCGGATTGCCTAACGCCGGCAAGTCGACCTTCCTTGCCGCGGTGAGCGCGGCGAAGCCGAAGATCGCC
Organism: uncultured Alphaproteobacteria bacterium; assembly: GCA_963831175.1. Classification (GTDB taxonomy): domain Bacteria; phylum Pseudomonadota; class Alphaproteobacteria; order Rhizobiales; family Hyphomicrobiaceae; genus Hyphomicrobium_A. Next base: position 386,941 of record CAWHOZ010000022.1, read on the forward strand.
GCCTATCCGTTCACGACGCTGCATCCGAACCTCGGCGTCGTGCGCGCCGGCGACGTCGACTTCGTGCTCGCCGACATCCCGGGGCTCATCGAAGGCGCCAGCGAAGGCGCCGGCATCGGCACGCGCTTCCTCGGCCACGTCGAGCGCACCAAGGTTCTGCTGCACCTCGTCGATGCGACGGAAGAGGACGTCGCCGCCGCCTATCGCACCGTGCGCCGCGAGCTGAAGGCCTACGGCGAAGGGCTCGACAAGAAGAAGGAGATCGTCGCGCTGTCGAAGTGCGATGCCATCGACAAGGATACGCTCGAAGAGCGCGCCGAGGCCCTCAAGAAGGCGGCAAAGAAGAAGCCGTTGATACTGTCTGCGGTGTCGGGAGAAGGCGTGCGGGAGGCGCTGTTCGCCCTCACCCGCGAGATCGCCCGCGGCAAGAAGCAGGACGCGGCAGCGCTGGAAGAGCCGAAGGCCCACTGGCGGCCCTGACGGCCGGAACCTGCCGACAGCTCCATACCGTTGTGCCGTTTGGACCCGACTTTGGCGCTCTGTTAACCAAGCGCTCACCGCGCCCACACGCATTTCCCAGAAATTACTGCTTGTTCAGAGCGGCGCCCGAAAAGTCATCCGCTTGAACTATGATGGCCGGGTCGCGTGAACGCGCCCGAGGGTGGACCGATTGCAGAAGCGCACGACCGCGTTCGTAACGCTGCCGATCGTGGCTCTTGCGGCCGCGTCGGTCGCCGTCGTGATCGCCTCGCTCGCTGATCGGCGCGCGTGAGACCGACGGCATTGCGCTCACGCGCCAGCGCGAGACGATCGAGCACGCCATCGACCAGCACGGGCTTTCGCTGGCGCGCGAGCTGCGCGTGCAGACGGTATGGAGCGAAGCGTACGAGAGGACGCGCGCGCTCGACACGGCCTGGATGCGCTCGTTCTACGGCATCTATCTCACCCAGCTTCTCGGATACGACCGCATCTACGTGCTGTCGGCCGACAACGCGCCGGTCTTCGGCTTCGTGCCGGGCGATCAATCGACGTCGTCTGACTTCGCGAGCATCGGTGCCGGCCTGACGGATCTGCTGCAGGCCGTTCGCGATCCGAAGTCGAAACTGCCCGCCGCCAATGTCGTCGAGACCGACGTCACCTTGGGCAATGGGACGGTCGTGCGGCATCGCGCCGTTGCCGACGTCAGAGCAATCCACGGGCGCCCGGCGACGGTCGTCGTCTCGACCATCGTCCCCGATCGCGGCTACCGCGCCGACGCGACCGCCGAGCCGATGCTGCTGGTGGCGGTCGAAGATATCGACAAGAGGTTCACCAAGCAGCTCGGCGAAAACTTCGGCTTTCGCGACATGGAGTGGGCGGCAAACGGAACGCCAGCCGGCGACGTGAGCGAGCCGGTGAAGTCTCTGAACGGCGCGCCTGTGGGCGTTCTTGCTTGGCGCAAGGTCCGCCCTGGGCTGGAGTTCATACGGCGGGTGGCGCCGGGACTCGGCATCGCGCTGAGCATGCTGGCGGCGCTCGCCTTCTTCCTCATCCTCTGGGGCAACCGGCAGGCCAAGAGCATCCTGACGAGCGAGGCGCAGGCAACGATGGCCGCGCGCACCGATCCGCTCACCGGCCTGCCGAACCGAGTCGGCCTGCGCCAAGACTTGGCGCGACTGCTCGACGAAGCCAAAGCAAAGAAAATCGACGCTCGGCGTTCTCTCGGTCGACATCGACCAATTCAAGGAGCATCAACGATGCGTTCGGGCATACCGTCGGCGACGCCGTGCTGGTCGCCACCGCAAAGCGCCTGCGTAGGACGCTGCCGCCGGGCGCATTGCTGGGGCGTCCCCGACGGCGACTGCTTCGTCATGCTGGTACCGGGGATCGAGGCCGACGACGCGGCTGCGCTGGCGTCTGATATGCTCGCCGCCACAGCCGGGCGCGTCGATGTCGACGGCACGCGCGTATTCGTCACCGCATGCGGTGGGCTACGCCATCGCGCCGCGCGACGGCGATACGGACGATGAGCTGCTGCGCCGCGTCGATCTGGCCGTCGAAAAGGCCAAGGCAGGCCGGCGACCCGATTGCTCTCGCCTTCGACCCGGACATGGACCAAGAGGTCAGCTATCGGCGCACGATCGAGAACGCGCTGCGCACCGCGATCGCCGAAGGCAGGATCGACGTCGCCTACCAGCCGCTCATGGATCCGAGCGGCAGCCAGGTGCTCGGCGTCGAGGCGCTGGCGCGTTGGACGGATCCGGAGCTTGGGAGCGGTGTCGCCCGGAGATCTTCATTCCGCTCGCCGAAGAGACCGGCCTCATCCAAGACATCGGCGAGCTCGTCATGCGGCGCGCGGTCGAGGACGGCAAGGCGTGGCCCGGCGTCAACGTCGCCGTCAACGTCTCGGCCTCGCAGATCCACCACGGCGACGTCGTCGAGGTCGTGCGCGACGTGCTGCAGGAAAGCCGCTTCCCCGCCGAACGCCTCGAGATCGAGATCACCGAGAGCGTGCTGCTCGCCGACGAGAAGCGCGCCAACGAGCAGATGCGCGGACTGCAGGCGCTCGGGCGTCAAGGTGGCGCTCGACGACTTCGGCACCGGCTATTCGAGCCTGCAGTACCTGCGCCGTTTCGGCTTCGACAAGCTGAAGATCGACCGCAGCTTCATCGACGGTGCCGGTGCGCCGCAGGACAGCTCGATCATCCTCGCCTCCATCATCAGCCTCGGCCAGGACCTCGATCTGACCATCACCGCCGAAGGCGTCGAGACGGCCGAGCAGCAGAGCTGGCTGCAGGCGTCGGGCTGCCACCAGTTGCAGGGCTACCTGTTCTCGCGTCCGCTGACGGCCGAGCAGATGACGCAATTCATCGCCGCGCATTCAGCGCGCGCCGCGGCGGCAGGCTGAGTGCGCTAGCTCACGCGCCGGCGGTTACGGAAAAATAGCACGGGCCGTGCACACTGCCGCCCAAACGAAGCCAACCGAAGAGTGGACGCCATGCCCGACCTGCGCTCAAAGCTGCATCAAAGCTGGGGCTGGCTTGCTTGCCCTCGGCCTCGTTCTCATCCTGTTCGGCGGCCTCATCCTGACGACGCCGCTCGGCGTCGTGACGGCTTCGCTGACGACCGAGATATGGATCGCCGCGGCGCTGGTCGCGGCCGGCGTGCTGCAGCTGATGCACGGCATGAGGGCCGGCGACTGGAGCCACGCATCCTGGCAGATGCTCGGCGGCGCCATCTCCATCATCGGCGGCGTGCTGATCTTCATCTATCCGACCCTCGGGCTCGTCTCGCTGACGATGATCATCGCCGTGACGCTGGTCGCCCAGGGCATCACCTCGCTGATGGTCAGCGGCGGCGTGCCCGACTGGGGCGGCCGCCGCTGGCTGATCCTGTCGGCGGTGATCTCGATCGTCGCCGGGTTGCTGATCCTGTTCGACCTGCCCTCGTCGGCCGGCTGGACGCTCGGCACCATCGTCGGCGCCGCGCTGTTCCTGCAGGGCGTGAGCCTGACGCTGCTGGCGCTGGAAGTGCGCCGCCAAGCTGCCTGACGCCGTCGCGCCGCTTGCGCGAACCACAGGTTCAGTGCGGCGTGAAGGCGGTAATATCCCAGATACGTGCCGCGCCATCGTAACAGGCAACCACGACGTGCGTACCGTCGCGGCTGATCGCGATCGTTTGCGCCTCGCTGGCGTCCGTCGGCAGCGTGGCGAGCAGCGCCCCGGTCTGCGCATCCCAGACGCGCGCCGTCTTGTCGTGCGAAGCCGTCACGACGCGCTTGCCGTCGGCACTGAACTGGGCGCTGGCGACGGCGCGGCTGTGCCCCGCGAGCGTCACCAGCAACGCTCCGGTCTTGGCGTCCCAGATGCGCGCGGTTTTGTCCTGCGACGCAGTGAGGATACGGCCACCGTCGGGGCTGAAGGAAATCTGCGTCACGGCGCGCGCATGCCCGGCGAGCGGCGTGATCAGGATGCCGGTAGCGGCATCCCAAATGCGCGCGCTCTTGTCGCTCGCCGCCGTGACGGCCAGCTTGCCGTCGGGACTGAATGCGGCGCTGAGCACCATGCCGGTGTGACCCGACAAGGTCGCCGTCGCTGCGCCATCCGTCGCGTCCCAGATGCGCCCCGTCTTGTCGGCGGAGGCGGTGACGACGCGCTTGCCGTCCTGGCTGAACGCGGCGCGCATCACCGGGCTCTTGTGACCCACCAAATCGGCGACGGCGGCGCCGCTGTTGGCGTCCCATACCGTCGCCTTCTCGTCGCGCGAGGCGGTGACGATGTGTTTTCCGTCCGAGCTGAACGCCGCGTACTCGAGCATCTCGCCGTGGCCCGACAGTGTCTTCAGCAGCGTGCCGGTGTTGGCGTCCCAGATCTTGGCGCTGCCGTCGCGCGAAGCGGTGACGACGCGCGTGCCGTCCGGGCTAAACGAAGCGCTGCGCACGCCCTCCGTGTGCCCCCCGAGTGTGGCGAGGACAGCGCCGGTCTTGGCGTCCCAGATGCGCGCCGTACGATCGCTCGAGGCCGTGACGACTTTGCTGCCGTCGGGGCTGAATTCAGCTCCGGCAAGGTCGGCCGCGTGCCCCTTGAGAACGATGCTCGGCGGCGGGCCTTCCGGCGGCGCCCCAGCTTGCGCGCCCGGCGCAACGACCACGGCGAAGATGGCGCAGCAAACCGCTGCGAAAAGCGTGTGCCGGCGGACGGTCATCGGAGCTCCCTCGATCGCGTGCGCGCGCCTGCCCCGGCTTTGACCCGGAGCAACCGCCTGTTCATGAGCGCCACGCTATTGAGGGACCTGGCCCCTTGTTTTTGCGGGAGGCTACCGCTTTTGGCGCGAGTGAGCTATCAGGCGTGCCTTGAGCCATCACTGGAACGCCGGCGCCGAAGCGCAAGCCATGACAACACAAGCAAAAACAGCCCCGGTAAGCGCATTGCGCCCCGAGTGGACGAACGCCCGGCGCATCGTCGTGAAAATCGGCTCGGCGCTGCTGACCGACCGCGCGACCGGCACCCTCAAGACCGCATGGCTGGCCTCGCTGCTCGACGACGTAGCGGCGCTGGCGGCGCAGGGCAAGCAGGTCGTGCTCGTGTCGTCGGGCGCCATCGCGCTAGGCCGGCACACCTTGAAGCTGCCGAAGGGCGCGCTGGAATTGGAGCAGAGCCAGGCGGCAGCCGCCGTCGGCCAGATCAGCCTGGCGCACGCCTACCAGGACATGGCGCGCACCCGCGGGCTGGTCGCGGCACAGATCCTGCTGACGCTCGGCGATACCGAGGAGCGACGCCGCTATCTCAACGCGCGGCATACCATCGAGACGCTGCTCGAACTCAAGGCCGTGCCGGTCGTCAATGAGAACGACACGGTGGCGACGACTGAGATCCGCTACGGCGACAACGACCGCCTGTCGGCGCGCGTCGCCTCCATGGTGTCGGCGGATTGCCTGGTTCTGCTGTCGGATATCGACGGTCTCTACACGGCGCCGCCCAACGCGAACGCCAATGCGGCGCGTCTCGATGTCGTCACCGCCATCACGCCGGAGATCGAAGCCATGGCGGGCGATGCCGGCACCGAGCTGTCGAAGGGTGGCATGCGCACCAAGGTCGAGGCGGCGAAGATCGCGCTCGGCGGCGGCACGCATATGGTGATCGCCAGCGGCAAGGTGCTCAATCCGCTGAAGTCGATCGGCGAGGGTGCACCGTGCACGTGGTTCCTCGCCCACTCCGATCCGATGACGGCGCGCAAGCGCTGGATCGCCGGACAGCTCGAGCCCAAGGGGCAGGTGCACGTCGACGCCGGAGCGGAAAAGGCTCTGGCGGCGGGCAAGAGCCTGCTGCCTGCCGGCGTTGCGCGCATCGAAGGCAACTTCGACCGCGGCGACGCGGTAATCATCCGCGCACCCGACGGCCACGAGCTGGGCCGTGGACTGATTGCCTATGCCCGCTTCGACGCTGAGCGTATCATCGGCAAGAAAAGCTCGGAGATCGCCACTATATTGGGGGTGTCGCGCTGCGATGAGCTGATCCATCGCGACGACATGGCCCTGCACCGGAAGTGATGAGCGCATGAACAAGCCCGAGCGCATCGACGCCGGCGCCACCACCGAGGAGACGATGCTCGCCCTCGGCCGACGCGCGCGCGCAGCCGCGCATGCACTGTCGCTCGCAACGCCCGAGGCCAAGGCAAAGGCGCTGCACGCGGCGGCCAAGGCATTGCGTGCGGCGACGCAGGACATCCTTGCCGCCAATGCCAAGGACATCGAAGCCGCGCGCGCGGCAGGACGCCCCGCCGCGTTCATCGACCGCCTGCTGCTCAACGAGGCGCGCATCGAAGCGACCGCCAAGGGCGTCGAGGAGATCGCCGAGCTCGCCGATCCGGTCGGCACGGTGCTGGCGGAGTGGACGCGGCCCAACGGGTTGCAGTTCGCGCGCGTGCGCGTGCCGCTCGGCGTCATCGGCATCATTTACGAGAGCCGGCCGAACGTAACGGCCGACGCCGGCGCGCTTGCCGTAAAGGCCGGCAATGCGGCGATCTTGCGCGCCGGCTCTGAAAGCCTCAACTCGGCGCTGGCAATTCACGCCGCGCTCGTCGCCGGCTTGAAAAGCGCCGGGCTGCCCGACGCCGCCATTCAGCTCGTGCCGACGCCCGATCGCGCCGCCGTCGGCCACATGCTGGCGGGCCTCGACGGCAGCATCGATGTCATTGTCCCGCGCGGCGGCAAAAGCCTCGTTGAGCGCGTGCAGAAGGAGGCGCGCGTGCCGGTGTTCGCGCACCTCGAAGGTCTGTGCCACACCTACGTCGATCGCGATGCCGACCTCGACATGGCGGTGAGCATCGTGCTCAACGCCAAGTTGCGGCGCACCGGCGTGTGCGGGGCGACGGAAACGCTGCTCGTCGATGCGGCCGCTCCGGCCAACTTCCTGCCGACGCTGGTCAAGGCACTGCTCGATGAAGGCTGTGAGGTGCGCGGCGATGCGGCGGCGCAAAAGGCCGATAAGCGCGTGAAGCCGGCGACCGACGCCGACTGGGCGACCGAATACCTCGACGCCATCATCGCCGTGAAAACCGTCGACGGCGTTGCCGGCGCTATCGATCACATCGCGCGCTACGGAACTCAGCACACCGACGCGATCGTGACGGCCAACGCGGCAACTGCCGAGCGCTTCATGCGGGAAGTGGATTCCGCCATCGTGCTGCACAACGCCTCGACCCAGTTCGCCGACGGCGGCGAGTTCGGCTTCGGCGGCGAGATCGGAATCGCCACCGGCAAACTGCACGCGCGCGGGCCCGTCGGCGTCGAACAGCTCACCAGCTTCAAGTACATCGTGCGCGGTGACGGGCAAATCCGGCCCAAGTAGCACCGCCAAAAAGAGAGGTAAGCCAATGCTGCGTTCATTGACTTGTATCACCCTCCTGCTCGCCATGGCCTCGGCATTCGCCGTGCCGGCCGAAAGCGGCAGCCGCGCCAAGGCGCGCTATTGGAATGCGCCCCCCGTGAAGGACTGCACGCGTGTCAACGGCCGCTGGGGCTATTACGGCAATCCGTGGTGCAGCCCCGCCGAGCAATATCGCTGGGACCGCGCCGAAGCGCGCCGCCTCGGCACCGGCCGCCAATAGACTTCAAAATGCAGATGTGATCGCGGCGCCGCGATGTTGCCCGATTGCCGTGGCGCTCTCCCGGGCAATTAGAACAACGGGAGCAACGCCATGATCAAGAAAATCCTCATCGCCCTGGTCGTGCTCATCGCCGCATTCGCCGGCTATGTCGCCATGCAGCCGGACGAACTCCACGTCCAGCGCCAGGCGACCATCGCCGCACCGCCCGGGGCTGTATTCGAGCAGGTCAACGATCTGAAGAGGTGGGATGCCTGGTCGCCATGGGCGAAGATGGATCCCAACGCCAAGGTCGGCTTCGAAGGCCCGGTGGCCGGCAAGGATGCCGTGTTCACCTGGTCGGGCAACGACAAGATCGGCGAAGGCCGGATGACCATCATCGAGAGCCGCCCGGCCGAGGCGGTCGATATCAAGGTCGACTTCACCAAGCCGTTCGAGAACACCAGCAGCTCGAAGTTCGAGTTCAAGCCCGAGGCCAATCAGACGGTCGTCACTTGGAGCATGGGTGGGCGCCAGAACTTCATCGAGAAGGCGATGTGCATCGTGTTCAACGGGAAAAAGATGATCGGCGACGAGATGGAGAAGGGTCTTTCCAACCTGAAGACCGTCGCCGAGAAGGGCGCGCCGGCGCCCTGACGCCTACCTTGTGAATTCGACCGCAAGGATCGGAGTGTAGGGCCGGGCGGGCGCCCCTATGTATCGGGCATGGAAAACGCCAGAATACAGTCCATGCCCCCTAAACTCACCAAGTCACGGAGCAAGGCGAAGCCGCGCGACGAGCGCCGCTGGGCAGCGGTCGTCGCGCGCGACAAAGCGGCCGATGGATCGTTCGTCACCGCGGTCAGAACCACGGGAATCTATTGCCGCCCCTCGTGCACGGCGCGCCGGCCGCTGCGCGAGAACGTGAGCTTCTACGCAACGAACGCCGAAGCTGAGGCTGCCGGCTACCGGCCCTGCAAGCGCTGCAAGCCGAACGCGCCGGCCGGGAACGAGCAGGCTCGGAAGATCGCCGCGACATGCCGGCTGATCGAGACGGCCGAGGCGGTCCCGAGCCTCGATGAGCTCGCTGCGCACGCTGGCCTCAGCCCCTACCACTTCCACCGCGTGTTCAAGGCCGCGACCGGCGTGACGCCCAGGGCCTACGCCGTCGCACACAGGAACAAACGCGTTCGCGAGGCGCTGAAAGGAGACAAGTCGGTGACCGAAGCCATCTACGAAGCCGGTTTCAATTCGAGCGGCCGCTTCTATGCCGGAGCTGAGCAGGCGCTCGGCATGACACCGAGCGAGTTCCGCGCCGGCGGCGCCAACGCCGAGATCCGCTACGCAACGGCCGAATGCTCGTTGGGCTTGATGCTTGTCGCGGCCAGCGCCAAGGGCGTGTGCTCAATCATGCTCGGCGACGAGCCCGAGGTGCTCGAGCAAGAATTGCGTAACCGCTTCCCGCGCGCCAAGCTGATCGCTGGCGATCGCGAATTCGGCAAGTTGGTTGCCAAGGTCGTCGCCTACGTCGAGGCGCCACGCAAGGGCATCGATCTTCCGCTCGACGTGCGCGGCACGGCCTTCCAGCATCAGGTCTGGGCGGCGCTGCGCGACATTCCGCCCGGCGAGACGGCAACATACGGCGATATCGCTCGCCGCATCGGCAAGCCCGCGGCCGTACGCGCGGTCGGCACTGCCTGCGGAGCGAACCCCATTGCCGTCGCCATTCCCTGCCACCGCGTGCTCGGCAGCGACGGCAAGCTGACCGGCTACCGCTGGGGGACGGCGCGCAAGCGTGCGCTGCTCGATCGCGAGAGCAAGTAGTCGCTAGGCGACCTGACGGCGCGGCGCATCCGCGAGTAGCTTCAGGGCCTCGCTCTGCGGCCGGGCTTCGCTGAAGAGGAAGCCCTGCCCCTCCTTGCAACCTTCGGCGGCGAGACAGGCGAGATCCGCCTGCGTCTCGATACCCTCGGCGACGACCTTCATGTCGAGGCCGGAGGCGAGGCCGAGGATGGCGCGCACGATAGCCAGCGTGTGTCGGTTGCCTGGCAGATCGCGCACGAACGAGCGGTCGATCTTGATCTTGTCGAACGGGAAGGCGCGCAGGTAGCTGAGCGATGAGTAGCCCGTGCCGAAGTCGTCCATGGAGATGCGCACGCCGAGCGCGCGCAGCGCATGCAGGTGCGCGATGACCTGATCGGTGCGGTCGAGCAGCACGCTTTCGGTGATTTCCAGATCCAGGCGCTGCGGCTCGAGGCCCGTGGCCTTCAGCGCCTCGCTGACGGTCGTGAACACGTTGCCGACGCGGAACTGCATCGGTGACAGGTTGACGGCCAGCTTGATGTGCGACGGCCATTCGGTGGCGTCCATCGCAGGCGCGCGTCAGCACGAAGTTGCCGAGCGGCGTGATGAGACCAGTTTCCTCGGCGAGCGGGATGAACTCGGACGGCGGGAATGTAGCCGCGCGTGGCGTGCGGCCAGCGCAGCAGCGCCTCGAAGCCGACGATTTCCATGCTGACGAGATCGACGAGCGGCTGGTAGTGCACTTCCAGCTCCTCGGCAGCGAGCGCGGAACGCAGATCGATCTCCAACTGCCGGCGCGCCTGCGCCTGGGCGTCCATCTCCGGCTCGAAGAAGCGGAACGTCGATTTGCCGTCGGCCTTGGCGCGGTAGAGCGCCAGATCGGCGTTGCGCAGCAGACGGTCGGCGTCCTCGCCGTCGGTGGGCGCGACGGCGATGCCGATGGTCGTGCCGACCGTCAATGCGTGGCCTTCGATGACGTACGGCTCGCTGATGACGTCGATCAGCCGCTGCGCCAGCACCGCAAGCTCCTGCGGCGATTTCATTTCCGGCACCAGCACGGCGAACTCATCGCCGCCGAGCCGCGCGGCCGTATCGCGCTGGCGAATGACGCGCTCGATGCGCTCGGCGACATCCTGCAGCAGCCGGTCGCCGATCGGGTGGCCGAGCGTATCGTTGACCAGCTTGAAGTTGTCGAGATCGATGCACAGCGCGCCGATCAGGCTGCCGGTGCGGCTGCGCTGCGCTAGGGCGTCCGCCATACGCTGGCGGAACAGCACGCGGTTGGGCAGGTCGGTGAGCGCGTCGTGGTGCGCCATGTGGGCGATGCGCGCCTCGGCCTCCTTGCGCTCGGTGATGTCGATGACGGCGATGAGCACGGCCGGCGCGCCCTCGTAGTCGAGCTGGCGCGAGAACACGACGACCTCGATGGTGCCGCCGTCATGCGTGCGATGCTTCGAGGTGCTGACGTTTGTTTCGAACGGATCGACATTCCTCGCCTGCCGGCTCGTCGCCCTCGGCACGCAAGTCGTGCAGGCTCATTGCCAGAAGGTGGTCGCGGCTGAAGCCGTAGTGCGACAGCGCGGCGGCATTGGCGGCGAGGAAAGCCTGCGTGTCGCGCCGCAAAACGAACATCGGCACCGGGTTGTCTTCGAACAGCAGGCGGAAGGAAGCCTCGCGCTGCTTCAAGTCGGTGATGTCCATGCGCAGGCCGATGATGCCGCCATCGCCGGTCTGCCGCTCCTCGATGAGGATGCAGCGGCCGTCGGCGAGAACCTGCTCATGCTGCTTGCCGGGCTTGTAGAGAAGCTGCAGGCGCTCGGTGATCCACGCTTCCTCGCGACCCTTGGCGGCGGGATAGTCGCCGCGGGCGACGCCGATGCGCAGCGTATCTTCGAGGCGCGCGCCGACTTTGAACAGGTCGGCGCTGCGCTTGTAGATGTCGGCGTATTTCTGGTTCCACAGGATGTAGCGCCCCTCGTTGTCGAGGAACACGATGCCCTGCGGCAGGATCTCGAGCGCTTCGCGCAACCGCGCATGCGCGGCGGCCGCGGTGGCGACGGCGGCGTCGGCAACGGCGCGAGCGCTCCTCAACTTTGCCCGGCTGCTGTCAAGGGCATCCCACGCTGCCGCGCAACGTGACACGGCACTCCGCACCATGCGGCGCGCAAACTCGCGCGCGCTCTCACGGTGCTGCTCACCCGTATTCCAGGCCCGAAGTGTCAGACATGACTCCCGCCGCTTGATATCTCGCGAGCGAGGCTGCCTGCGTGTGCCTAACAAATGCTTGTGCGACACAAATGCGATGGTAGCTAATCTGTATACGTTGCGCTTATTGGTTGAGCACAATCGGACAGTGAACCCGCGGGAAAGAGCGTGATGCGACGCTTATCTCGCTTGCCAGCGCGGCACATGCCCAGCGCTTGAGCGCAGCTGCTCAAAGATGTGCCAGTTGAGCTTATGGCTAACAACGCGTTGTCGGCGATGCACCATCAACGCGCGGCGCCCGAAGGCACCGCGCGCTGCGGATTCATAACCGGAGAACCGGTTACTGGTTCCAGGCCGGAAGCGTCGTGAGCTGCTCCTCGGTGAGCTCGGTCGCGAGGTTGCCGTCCTTCAGCTTGACCTGGTCGAAGGTGACGACTGCACCCTTCTCACCGAAGCCAAGGAAGCCGCCGTACTCGATGGCGAAGCCCTTGATCTCACCGTTCTTGTCTTCGAGGACGGAATCGACCTCGGCGATCTTCTTGCCGTTGGCGTCGATAGATGTCCATCTCCTCGGCCTTGTCGACCGTCGCGTTCGCGGCGGGGACCATCTTGCTGTCGTCCTCGGACTCCTTGAGCTCGCCGATCACCACGTCGCCAGACGGCGCGGGCGCGGCGGCCTCCTTGTCAGGGGCCGGGGCGGGCGCCGGAGCGGGGGTCGGTTCGGGGCTGCAGCCGGGGCCTCTGTAGCAGGGGCCGGCGTCGTGCTCGGCGCCATCTGGTCGCTCTGCGTGCTCGGCGACTGCTCGGTCGTCGGCGGCGCCGCGGGCGGCTCCTGGGCGAAAGCGGAACCCGCCATCACGGCGAGCAGCGGCAACAAGGCTGATTTACCGGTCATTGGACTCCTCCTTGGGCTTCAGAATAATTTGACCTCAACCATAACTCCCATCATGCCCTGCGGGTTCTCTATGGCCCGCCGTCTATTGGTCGCTCCGGCGCCTCGTAAGCGATGTAGCGAATGATTTTCCATTGGCCGTCCGGGCTCTTACGCAAAATGTCCATGCCCGGTTCGACCGACGAAACAGTCTGCCCGTTGGGCAGTGCTTACGGTCAGAGTCCAGGCCAGACGCACGACCGCGAGGTCGCCGGAGACGATGATCTCGCGGATGTCGAGGCCGTAGGCGTAGCGCTTGCTGGCGTCGGACAGCGAGCGGTGCAGCAACGTGCACACATCATTGTAATCGCGCTCCGGATAGCCGCGGAAATCGTAGCGCAGCTCTGGCGAGAACAGCTGGCACACGGCTTCCGCGTTGCCCGCATTAAAGTCCTTGGTCCACTGCGCGAACGTGGCGCGGATCGCGTCCTCGGCGGTTTCGGCAACCGCACGCCCCGCCGGAGCGGCCATCAACAGCAGCGCTAGAACGGTCGAAGCGATGAGGTTGTCGCTCGGCATGGCTTTACGCCCGCACCTCTAACAGCCGCTTGTGAATCTTGCTGAGAACGTCGGCGACGGCGTCCTTGTAAGCGCCGGTGACCTGCTTGGTGTCGCCATCGCTGTCGGTCCAATTGAGCGTCAGCGCGAAGGTGACCGGCGTTGGCGTGCACGATCATCTGCCCCGCGACGGCGAGGCAATGGAAGCCATTCCAGTCGATGGAGCCACCCTTGGCGTAGGCGACGGTATCCGCCGGCACGACCATCGCGATGACGTCGGCCATCGCCTGGATCCGCTTGAACTCGGTGAGCGTTTCCGGCTTCTGGAGGAAGCTGCCGGTCAGCGCCCGCTTGTAGTAGGCGACGAATTCCGAGGCCGGCACGGCCATTGTCTCGACGTCGTTGAGCGCGGGCCGGTATTTCGATGTGTCGGGCTTGTCGCTGTCGACGACGGCCTTCATGCCCTTCCAGCCCAAGTCCTCGCCCTGCGGTGCGCCGGCGACATACGAGAAGAAGGTGCGCGTCGAATCCGGGATGCGGGCCTTCTTCAGGCCGGCGTCGCTGATGAATTGGCGCACGCGCGCGGGCGTCACGCGCTTGAGAGCCATGTCGGTGCCGGTATTGTCGCTGTGGGCGATCATCGCCTCGAGCGCGCTGCGCGCCTGGGTCGTGCCGGTGAGGTGCTCAAGCACGGGGCTGCTGAGCGATCGCACGCCGTCGTCGACGGCGAGTTGCTCCGTCTCATCGAGGCGGCCGGCTTCGACCTCCTGCAAGTAGGTCGTCAGCACGAACGTCTTGAAGCAGCTGCCGACGAAGAGCTCGGCGTCGGGATCGGAGGTCACGCGCCACGGGCTCGCTGGCTCGTCGACGTCGACCTGCGCGCTCTTCTTCCCTGGTAGCTTGAGGAAGCCATCAAGCAGATGCGGTATGGCGTGCGTGTCGGCTGTCTTGCCGCCGTCCGCCGCCAATGCCGGTGTGCGCGCGATGGCCGCCGACCCAGCCAACAACGCAGCCGAAGTCAGGAACTGCCGTCTACGCATGTCGTGCCTCCTGGCCGCGCCGGCCGGTGCATCAGCAATGACAGAGCAACAATGACTGGCTCGTTACCGTGGTTGCATGTCGAATGCGGACCGTTTGCAAATTCAATCTGTTGGCGGGCTTACAATCGAGATGAACGCCGCCCATAACGAGCCATGTCCGGATCCCAGAAGAGCCTCGCTACCCTTCGTGCCCAGATGCCGCTCGCCCCTCCCGGCCAGCGCATCGGGCTGATGGGCGGCACCTTCAACCCTCCGCACGAGGGGCATTTGATCTGCGCCGTCACGGCCCTGCGCCGGCTGCAGCTCGATCAGTTGTGGTGGATGGTGACGCCCGGAAACCCGCTGAAAAGCGGCGAAGGCCTGCCGTCGCTGGACGAGCGCATGGCCGCCAGCCGCCGGCTTGCCACCGATCCGCGCATCAAGGTGACGGGTTTTGAGGCGGCGCTCGGCAGCCCCTACACCTATGAGACGCTGCGCTATGTGACGCGGCGCTTGCCCGGCGTGCACTTCGTCTGGGTGATGGGTGCCGACAACCTCGCCGGCTTCGACCGCTGGCAGCGCTGGCGGGACATCGCCCGGCTGGTGCCGATGGCGGTGGTCGACCGGCCAGGCTGGCGGCTCAAGGCGCTGGCTTCGCCGGCGGCGGGAAGCCTCGCCCGCTACCGGGTGCCGGAGACCCTGGCGGCTGGGCTGCCGCTCATGACGCCGCCCGCCTGGACCCTGCTCAGCACCCGGCTATCGGAGGCCTCGTCCACCGCCCTGCGCGCCGAGCGCGGCAGGTAACCTTAGGAAATACATTAGATTTTTTACACAGCCGTGTGCCCTACACCTAACTATCGCATGTATTAACTATTGATGGCGGGTGGGGTGAGGCCTTATCTTTGCTTCGGCGACGCGGCTGCAGGCCGCCCGCTGAAGAGCGCTGCGGGTGCCAATCGGCCCACGGCGCAGGGCCCTAAGGGGTGCATGAGGAAGGGACAAACAGCACACGATGCGAACCGCACTTGAGGGTGCCCGAACGGGCGCGCCTCATGCCGAACTTTTGTCAGAAGGACAGAAGCCGGCTGCCCTGCTCGAGAAAATCGTCCATTGGCTCGACGACGCCAAGGCCGAGAAGATCGTGACGATCGATCTAGCAGGTAAGTCTTCCATCGGTGACTTCATGGTGGTCGCCACCGGCCGGTCTGACCGGCACGTCGGAGCGATCGCCGAGCAGATCGGACGCAAGCTGAAAGACCTGGGCCTCGGTCGCGTACGCATCGAGGGGCTTGAGGCATGCGACTGGGTGCTGCTCGACACCGGCGACATCATCGTGCACGTGTTCCGCGACGAGGTGCGTGAGTTCTATAACCTCGAGAAGATGTGGTCGGCGGATAGGCCGGGCGAGACGACGACCGCCCACTGACGCCGTTCTAGACGGGACGGTGCGCGACGTGCGGCAACCGCGCTCCCGGCGGGAGAAGCGGGCATGCGCCTCATCGTTGCCGCCGTCGGCCGGCTCAAGGACGCCGAGCGCGAGTTGTGCGAGCGCTATCAGAAGCGCTTTGACGCTTCAGGGCGCGGCCTCGGCCTTGGCCCGTTATCGATTTCCGAACTGAGCGAAAGCCGAGCGGCCAGCGCCGAAGCGCGCAAGGCCGACGAGGCGGCGCGCCTGTTGAAGGCCGCCGCGGGCGCCACGGTGCGCGTCGTGCTCGACGAAGGCGGAAAATCCCTTTCGAGCGAAGCCTTTGCAACGTGGACCGCGCAGACGCGCGATGCCGGCTGCAAAGGCTTGGCGTTTCTCATCGGCGGCCCGGACGGGCACGGGCCGGACGCGCTGCAAGGCGCCGCGCTCAAGCTTTCCCTCGGCGCCATGACGCTGCCGCACGGGCTCGCCCGCGCCGTGCTCATCGAGCAGTTGTACCGCGCTGCAACAATCCTCTCGGGCCACCCATATCACCGCGCCTGAGCTTAGTTTCTTCAGGAAGCCTGCGCACTTGGCGCGCGCCATTCGCTAGAATGCGCGAAGTGATTCGTCGCTGGTGCGCAGGCGGACTGGGGAACGGACATGCTTTTGACATTCATAATTCTGGTGATCATCGGCGCGGCTGTCGGTTGGGCGATGCTCCACCACGGCAGCACGTGGCTGCGTCGGCAGTTTGCAACGACCAGCGGCGAGATCACCTACGGCCTGGTTGGCGTCGCCGGATCGTTCATGGGCTACTTCATCGGCGGAATCCTCGGGATTGCCATGCCGATACTGCTCTACATCCTGGCGATCGCCGGCGCCGTTCTGACCATCTACCTGTGGCGCGGCCGGTAAGCAGCTAGGCGCTCTTCGGCCTCACGGCCGAACGGCCACCACGATTTACCCTTGGCTGCGGCGGCCTCTCGGCCTCCGCGCTTCTCAAGGCTGCCGTCATCGGCCAGCACCATGAGGATCGGCGTCAGCCCCTCGACATCCTCCAGCGGGAAGATCTCGATGTCGCGGCGCGCCCGCTCGCTCCAGCCGGCGATGGTCAGCGCCTTCTCGGCCTTCGAGAACAGGCCGTGATTGCGGATGGGCTGCGCCTTCTCGAAGAGCCGCATCCTCTTCCGTTATGTCCTCTCTGTCTTTCGGATGCCTCTTCAGCCAGTCCTTGCGGATCTGACTGAGATCGGTATCGCTGGCGTGCGCTCTCCTCGGCCTTGAGCTTGTCGAGCTCGTCCTTCCGGAACGTCCACCAGCGCGCGCTTGTGCGGCCAGCGCACGAGGTCGAGATCGTCGAGCACGCCGGCGAGCTGGTTCATGGCCAGCGCCTTGGCGCATTCCTCCTCGTTCTTCGGGTCGCAACTGTAGAGGTTGGGAATGACGAGGTACGACGACTCCTTGTGATAGATGAAGTGCCGGCGCACCCACTCCATGTTGGCGCCCGGCGCGCGCTCGATCGCCGTGTTGATGGCCGCGCGGATCTGGCGGATAACCGCCGACGACGGCCGCTTGCTCTCCGGCGGCGGCGGATTGAGGATCGCCAGCGCCAGGAGGCCGAGGTCGATGCCGATGGTGGCGAGCAGCGCGATCATATCGCGGCCGGTGATCGGCTGGCCGGTCTTCGTCGTCGCCCCCGCCGTCTCGCCGCCTGACGACACGTAGCCGAACAGGCTCGACAGGTAGGAGCCGATGTTCTCCCACAGGCGCTTGATGGCGTTGGCGACGCCGGCCGGGCCTTCGTTGAACGCGGCCTCGCGCAAGTTCAGCGTCGCCGGCTGATCGGCCTGCACGGCCGCCTGCGTCAGGCGCTGCGCCAGCGTCGGGTCGTAGCAGGAGAACCCGCTCTGCCCGGGCGGCACGGAAACCGCGGCGGCGATGGCGCGCATCTCGGTCGCCGTCGACTTGCCGAGCTCGTTGGAGCGGGCGGCGATGTCACGCGCGCGCGAGCGGATGTTGGTCGCCATCGCGTTGAAGCTCTGCTGGCGCTCGGCGACCGTCGAGCCCTGCGAGCGAGGCGACGCTCTGCTGCAGAGAGTCGATGTCGGTCTGCACCGGCTTGATCCAGGAGTTCTGCACGCCGTCGCGCAGCGACGTGATCTGGTCGCGCACGCCGACGCGGGCGCCGTAAAGCGGTCCGCGCCCTGCCCCGGAGGACGTGCCGCACGAGCCACCGCTCGTCTCCTCGCGCGCCATCTGGGTCTCCGACCAGGTGACGACGCCGTCGAGCCCGACCTTGACCGCATCGAGCCGCGCAGCAACCGCGCTCGCCGCATCGCCGGCATCCTGCTGCAGGCCGGAAAGGCCGGTGCGCGTCGCCTCCTCGCCGGCGATCAGGCTCCACCAGAAGCCGTAGCCGAAGCCGATCGACCAGATGGCGAGGAACACATAGAGCGGGAAGGTGACGAGGCGTTCGGTCCAGCGGCGCCCGTGCGCGAAGGTCTCGCGCAACATCAGCCACATCAGGAAGGTGAGCGCGAAGACGACGATGATGACGAGGAAATCATTGGAGAAAGACAACCCGCCCGGCAGCTCTTGCGAACTCGCGGCTGGCGAGGTCGACACGCCGATGATGAAGTCGCGCATGCCGTGCCAGGTGGCGAAGCCGGCGATGAGCAGCAGCATGATCGAAGCAATGCCGATCAGCGTGTTACGGCCGAGCAGATAGTCGGTCGCGCGGCCCCAAAGTGAGCGCGCATCCTGCGTCACTGCCATTTTATTCCCCCGTCCACATCGTCCACCTTGTATAGGCCGATATAGGAAAAACGCGCGTTTGTCCTGCCGTTTGCCGCAAATTTGCGCGTTCCGGCGCGCCTGGCGTATCGCCGGCGCCACTCCATAACGCGGCAGACCCCGGAGCGGTTGTCGAGTGCACGGACGCGGCATACTCTTTTGCGATGCAACGTGAGGCGCGTGACATGGCCGACGACGCTTTCGACTTCGACACTTTGGTGAGCGGCGGCTATCCGCTGCAGCGCTTCGAGCCGAGCAGCGCATCTTCACCCAGGAAGACGAGGGCGCCGCCATGTACGTCGTGCGCTCGGGCAAGGTCGCCATCATGTCGGCCGGCGCGGTGCTGGAGGTCATCGGCCCCAACGGGACTTTCGGCGAGATGGCGCTGATCGAGGGGTCGCCGCGCAGCGCCACGGCCATCGCCCGCGAGCCGACCGAGGTGGCGGTGATCGACGAGCGCGCCTTCCTCTATCTCGTGCAACGCAACCCGGCGTTCGCGCTCGACCTGTTGCGGCGGCTATCCGAGCGACTGCGGCGCATGACCGAGAGCCTTTAGCCCGGCGCGCTTTTCATGAAGGCGAGCATGCGAGGTCAGCGCGGCATGGGTTAGGTGATGACCCCGGCGGGCATCATCCTGTAGTCGACGTAGCCCTGGCCGCGATGGCCGAAGTCGCACACGTCGGGGTGCAGGATCTCGGCGAGGATCTCCGCGCTTTCGACGAGGCGCGGACCGGGCCGGTTGAAGAACGCGTTGCCGTCGGCGAGGAACACCTTGTGGTCGCGAACCGCGCGCAGCTCCTGCCAGATGGCGTAGCGGGCGAGCGGCTTCACCTCGCGCTCTGTCACCTCGATGTCATAGCCGCACGGCGCGACGAGGATCACGTCCGGATTGGCGGCGGCAACCTCCTTCCAGGTGATCCACGGCGATGGCTCGCCCGTGACGCCGAAAAGGCTCGTCCCGCCCGCCGTCTCGATCAGCTCCGGCATCCAGTGGCCGCCCGACATCGGCGGGTCGACCCACTCGATGAAGGCGAGGCGCTTCTTGGGGCGCCCCGCGACCTTCGCGGCGATCGCCGCAAGCCGATCCTGCATCGAGGCGATGAGCTTCTCGCCCGCCTCGGGGCGGCCGATGGCGTCGGCGACGCGTTCGATGTCGGCGTAGATGTCGGCCATGGTGTGCGGGCGCATGGAGACGATGCGCGGCTGGCCGTGCACGAATTTGCACACCGCGCGCTCCACGTCGGCGAGCGACACGGCGCACACCTCGCACTGGTCCTGCGTGAGGATGACGTCGGGCTTCAATTTTTCCAGCGCATCGGCGTCGACCTCGTAGACGGAGAGGCCGTTCTCGACCAGCGAGCGCACGCGCTTGTCGATCTCGCGCGCTCGAGCCGTGCACGTCGAACTTCGGCCGCGTAATCGCCGGCAGCTTCAGCACCGAAGGCGGGTAGTCGCATTCGTGCGAGCGGGCGACCTGCAGATCGCCGGCGCCGAGCGCGTGCAGCAGCTCGGTGGAGCTGGCGATGAGCGAGACGACGCGCGGGTGGGGCGAGACATCTTTGTTCATGGCAACGTGATCGCACCGTGCAGGCCGGTTGCAAGCGGCGGCGCCAGCGTCAGGCGCGGGCGATGCCGGCCGGCGCCAGGTCGGCGAGGAAGGCATGCAGGGCGGCGACGACCTGCGCACCTTCGCCGACGGAAGCTGCGACGCGCTTGATCGAACCCGAGCGCACGTCGCCGATGGCGAAAATTCCATGCCGGCTGGTTTCCAGAGGCTTGCGATCCGAGCCGGAAACATCCGCGCCGGTGAGCACGAAGCCTTTACCATCGAGCTCGACGCCGGCGTCCTTGAGCCAGTCAGTGTTCGGATCGGCGCCGATGAACAGGAACAGGTGGCGGAGCGCGTGGCGCTTCTCGACGCCCGCGTGCCTCCAGCGGACGGCCTCGAGCCGGCCGTCGCTGCCTTCGAGCGCGGTGACCTTGGCGCCGGTCAGCACCTCGACGTTGGCAAGACCGCCGATGCGGTCGACGAGATAGCGCGACATGGTCGCGTCGAGGCTGCCGCCGCGGGCGAGCAGCCAAACCTTCTTGGCGCGGCTGGCGAGATAGACGGTCGCCTGCCCGGCCGAGTTGCCGGCGCCGACGAGCGCCACCTCCTGGTCGGCGCACAGGTTGCCTTCCAGCGGCGAGGCCCAGTAGTGCACGCTCGTCATCTCGAACTCGTCCAGGTTGTCGACATCGAGGCGCCGGTAGCGCGCGCCGCAGGCGAGCACGACGGTGCGCGCCTTGATGCGCTCGTCGCTCGCAAGTGCAGCGTGAAGACGTACCGCCCGCGCCGGTGGCAGCTCGAGCCGCGTCGCCTCGCACGGGATGACGAGCTCGGCGCCGAACTTCTGCGCCTGATTGTAGGCGCGTCCCATCAGCGCCATGCCGGTGATGCCGGTCGGGAAGCCCGAGGTAGTTCTCGATGCGCGCCGAGGCGCCGGCCTGGCCGCCGAAGGCGCGGCAGTCGAGCACGACGACCGACAATCCTTCGGATGCGGCGTAGACGGCCGTGGCAAGACCCGGCAGGACCGGCACCGACGACGGCGACATCGTAGAGGCGGCTGGGATCGAGCGGCGAAACGAGCCCGATGCAGCGGGCGAGCTCCATCTCGGTCGGATTGCGCAGCATCTGGCCGTCCGGGCAGACCACGATGGGCAAATCGCGCGGCGACGACCTGGAACCTCTCGATCAGCACCTTGCCGCAGGAATCGGTCTCGGGATCGAGACGGTGATAGGGATGCCCATTGCGGCGCAGAAATCCTTCCAGCCGCAGCACGTTGCCGTCGTCTGGCGCCGCCGACGATGATCGGGCCACCGCCGCCACTCTCGATTAGTCCCATGCGGCGCAGGATCAGCGCACGCATGATGCGCTCGCCGAGCTCGGCTTCGGCGATGAGCAGCGCGCGCAGTTGCGCGGGCGGGATGGCGATGACCTCGGTCGGCTCCTTGGCGAAAGCGTCGACCAGCGCCGGGCGGCCGCCGAGCTGGGCGAGCTCGCCCATGAAGCCGCCGGGCCCATGCGTGACGATCAGCTCGGGGTGTCCGGTCTCGCCGTGCTGGGTGATGTCGACCTTGCCCGGAGAGCACGACCATCAGGCCGCGGCCGACGTCGCCGACGCGCACGCAGCGCTTCGCCCTTCGCATACGAACGCTGCTCGCCGAAACGGCGCACGCGCTCGATCTCCTCCGGCTCGAGGATCGGGAACATCTGATGCCGGCGCGTCTCGATAATCGATTGAGTTGCCATGTAACTTCCGTCGCTACGCCGATGGGCCGACCCAACGGGCGACGACATGTATAGCGTGCGAGCGCGTCTCGGAACCTGGAGCCGGCGTGCTATCGTCGCAGCAGGTATTGGTCGATTCGCGTATTCCGACGCTGAACCCGCAATTCGCGAGCCAATACATGTCCGCCACGCAACATGCTGTGGCTGCTGGTCGTGCTCCTCGCCATCGAGACACTGGTCGGGGAGTTCTACCGCCCCCTCCTGCTCACCGTGCTGCACCTCGCCATACTACTCACTTTCGTGTTCGTGCACGGCGCCTTGCGCTACGGCACCAAGGGCATTGTCGCCTTTGCGGTCATCTGTCTGGTGGTCAGCAACATATTCGAGAACATGGGTGTCGCCACCGGCTTCCCGTTCGGCCCCTATCACTACACCGACGCGCTCGGGCCGAAGCTCGGCTACGTGCCGTTGATGATCGGGCCCGCCTATCTCGGCGTCGGCTACCTGTCCTGGGTGCTGGCGACCGTGCTCGTCGGCGACGTGCAAGCGCGGCGCGGATGCGTTGTCGACCTTTGCCACGCCGGCGATCGGCGCCTTCATCATGGTGCTGTGGGACCTGGCCATGGACCCGTCGGCATCGACGCTCGGCCAATGGTGGATCTGGCACCAGGGCGGCGGATTCTTCGGCGTGCCGCTGGTGAACTATCTCGGCTGGTATCTGACCGTGTTCGTCTTCATGCAGATCTTCGCCCTGTATCTGCGGCGCATGGGCCGGAGCAACCGTCGCCGCAGCCGAAGGGCTACTACCTGCAGGCGGTCGCCATGTACGCCGTCGTCGCCCTCGACTTCGTGGCCGGCTACCTGGTGCACGGCAGCAGCGAGCCATTGATCGACGCGGCCGGCATGACATGGCGCAGCGGCGACATCCGCGAGACCGCGGCCCTCACCAGCCTGCTGACGATGATGTTCGTCGTCGTGCTGGCCACGGTGACGCATCCGTCCGCCAGCCGGACGAGACGCGCTAGTTGGCGCCTTCGAGCAGGCGCCGGGCGATGACCTGCGCCTGGATCTCGGC
The DNA here is from genome assembly GCA_963831175.1 of uncultured Alphaproteobacteria bacterium. GTDB lineage: Bacteria > Pseudomonadota > Alphaproteobacteria > Rhizobiales > Hyphomicrobiaceae > Hyphomicrobium_A. The sequence continues at coordinate 409,508 of CAWHOZ010000022.1, forward strand.
GGCGCCCTCGAAGATGTTGAGGATGCGCGAGTCGCACAGCACGCGGCTGATCGGGTACTCGAGCGCGAAGCCGTTGCCGCCGTGGATCTGCAGTGCGTTGTCGGCATTCGCCCAGGCAACGCGCGCGCCCAAGCAGCTTGGCCATGCCGGCTTCGAGATCGCAGCGGTGTCCCTGGTCCTTCTCGCGCGCGGCGAAATAGGTGAGCTGGCGGGCGATCATGGTCTCCACCGCCATCATGACGATCTTGTTGTAGACGCGCGGGAACGCGTAGATCGGCTTGCCGAACTGATTGCGCTCGAGCGCGTACTTGAGGCCGAGGTCCATCGCCGCCTGCGCGACGCCGACCGCGCGCGCCGCCGTCTGGATGCGCGCCGCCTCGAAGGTGTTCATGAGCTGCTTGAAGCCCTGGCCCTCGGTGCCGCCGAGCAGCTGGTCGGCCGGAACCTCGAAGGCGTCGAAGGAGATGTCGTACTCCTTCATGCCGCGATAGCCGAGCACCTCGATCTCGCCGCCCTTCATGCCGGGGGCCGGGAACGGGTCGGCGTCCGAGCCGCGCGGCTTCTCGGCCAGCAGCATGGAGAGGCCCTTGTAGCCCTTCTCGTCCGGGTTGGTGCGCACCAGCAGCGTCATCAGGTCGGCGCGCACCGGGTGCGTGATCCACGTCTTCTGGCCGGTGACCTTGTAGGTGTCGCCGTCCTTCACCGCGCGCGTCTTCAGCGAGGCGAGGTCGGAGCCGGTGTTGGGCTCGGTGAACACGGCCGTGGGCAGCAATTCGCCGGTGGCGATCAGCGGCAGGTACTTCGCCTTCTGCTCGTCGGTGCCGTTGTTGAGGATGAGCTCGCCGGCGATCTCCGAGCGGGTGCCGAGCGAGCCGACGCCGATATAGCCGCGCGACAATTCCTCGGAGACGACGCACATCGCCTCCTTGCCGAGCGCCAGGCCGCCGTACTCCTCCGGCAGCGTCAGGCCGAACACGCCCAGCTCGGCGACCTTGCCGATCACTTCGAGCGGGATGTACTCGTTCTTGAGGTGCCACTCGTGCGCGTGCGGCACGACTTCGGCCTCGGAGAACTTGCGCATCTGATCGTGGATGGCGGCGTGCGTCTCGTCGAGACCGCTATCGCCGAAGGTGGCGGCGTTGGGCTGCGCGGCGATGAGATCGGCGAGGCGCGCCTTGATCTCCTGCGTGCTGCCCGCCGCGATCATGTCGGCGACCTCGTCCTCGTAGCGGCGCACGTCGGCGCGCGGCACGCCCAGCGCCTCGGGGCGCACGAACTCGAGCTGGCTCATGGGGATGCCGCCGGAGATTTGCGCGAGATACTCGGCGAAGGCGGCGGCGAGGATCAGCTGCTCGAACTCGCCGAAACGGCCTTCGCCGCTGAAAGGCGCGTGCCCCACACGTGCATCTGGCGCAGGCCCTCGACGGCGGTGGCAAGCCATGCAAGGCCGTGCGCGGGGTGCTGGGCGTTGTCGATGCCGCCCGCCTCGGCGACCTTGGCGCGCACACCGGCCTTGGCCGCCTGCAGCACCTTGTCGGCAGCAGCGACCGCGCGTTCGGCGCGCTGCAGCAGCGCTTCCGGGCCGGCTGAAAGGAGATCCTGCTCGGCCGTCTTCACCGCAGTCGACATCGTGCCCTCCTGGGAAATTCGTGCCGCGGCCGCCCGTGCCGGCGCCGCTCTGTGTTGCGTTGCAGAATAACGGGCCCCGTCGTCAAGGCAATTGGTGCCGCACCAGGCGCTAGCTGCCGCCGGACAGCGCCTTGAAGAAGCGGCCCCCGGCGGCGCCGCGCCCGGTGGCGGCGGCGATGCGCTCGGCGAGCGAGGACGGGTTGGCCGGCTGCGACCCCCCGGCTGGCTCGGGCGCATCGAACGAATGGCACGACCTCGACGATCTCGACGGTCGCTTCCTCGCCCGGACCGTTGAAGGTCTCATAGCCGTTCAAGAGCAATCTCGGCTGTTCGTCGCGCTTTTGCAGGAGCGCCCGCAGCGGGCGCCCATCGGCAGCGGCGTCAGCCAGCGCCTCGGCGACGATGTCGTAGCCGGCGGATTCGATGATGGTAACGGAGGCTTCGGCGGTGAGATCGTCGGAGTAGTCGGGCTCGAGGCTGGTCAGCGTCTCGAGGGCGGCGAGCATGCGCAGGCCGTCCTCGCCGGCAAGCCCGAAACCATCGCCGCCGTCGGCAGCGGGTGGCGGCAGCGGCGGCGGCTCGTCGCCGGCACCGCGCAGCCTTGACGGCCGCGTCGGCTCGTAGCCCCCGAAGGGGTCCTGCCGTCTCCTATCCTCGTGCTCATTTCCCACACCGGCCACCGCTTCTTCCCGAATGCGCCGCCATTGTAGGAAAGCCTGCACCCCGCGTCCACGCGGCTGGCGAAGGGAACGTGCGTCCGGCCCGTGTTTCGGGCGCAGGCGCGGCAATCGCGGCGTAGACCTCGACGGTGAGCGCGGATAGGTTCCGGCCAAAATAACCGAGACTTTCTGGGGAGAACGGAATGCAGCGCTACCGCACTTTGCTCGAGGCCATTTATCGGCTCTACGAGCATAGCGGCTTCGCCATGGCGGGCGCGGTGGCCTTTTCGTTCGTCGTCTCGCTGTTCCCGTTCTGCATCTTCCTCGGCGCATTGGCCGGCATATTCGGCGGCCGCGAGCTCGCCAGCCAGGCGGTCGAGCAGTTGTTCCAGATCCTGCCGCCGGGTGTCGCCGCGGGTCTTGCCCCGCAAGTCGATGCCATCATGGGCCGCACGCGCATCGACCTGCTGACGGTCAGCGCCGGCCTGTCGCTGTTCTTCGCCACCAATGCCATCGAGACGCTGCGCACGGCCCTGAACGGCGCCTACCGGGTGATCGAAACGCGACCGTATCTGCTGTGCCTGTTGCGCAGCATGGTGTTCGTGTTCGCCAGCGCCGTGTCGATGCTGGTGCTGACCTGGGTGGTGGTCGTCGGACCGGCGCTGGCCGAGCGCTTCGACCCGTCGCTGACGCAGTCGTTCACATTCTCACGCTCGACCTGGGTGGGCGCCATCCTGCGCTACACCTCGGCGGGCGGTGTCATCGCGGCGCAGCTCCTGGCGTTCCACCTGTGGCTCGCCGCCGGACGCCGGCGCATCCAGGACGTCTGGCCGGGCGTGCTGCTGTCCACCGCGCTGTGGCTCGTCGTGGCCGGCCTCTACTCGTACTATCTGAACCTGAGCGACTACACGCGCTTCTACGCCGGCCTGTCGCAGCTGATGGTGGCGATGATCTTCTTCCAGATGACGGCGGTGATCGTCATTCTCGGCGCCGAGCTCAATCGCGGCATCTTCGAGTTCAAGCGCATGACGGCCGTGGGACTGGATCCCGTCGCCGCGCCGTCGCGCGCCCGCTCGCGTTAGCGCTCAGCCTGTCATCCCGGACGCGCGAGGCATCGCCGAGCGCGATCCGGGACCCAGCGCATGAACTGTCGAAGACACTGCAAGCTTTTGTCGCCCACGGGCGAGCTTCTGCTGGATCCCGGCTCAGCGGTCGCTCCGCTTCCTTGGCCGGGATGACAGTTGGGTTTTTTGCGGATTACTTTTTGTGCAGGCGCTGGCTGGCTTCGAGCACGTCCTCGTAAGTGCGCAGGCCCGTGGTCGGCGCGGAAACCAGCACCGCCATGTTCCCCGGCTTGTGCTCGTTGCGGTACATGCGCATGTGCGCCTTGGGGATCTGGTCCCAGGGAAACACCTCCGACATGCACGGATCGATGCGCCGCTCGACGACGAGCTTGTTGGCCTGCGCCGCCTGCAACAGGTTGGCGAAGTGCGAGCCCTGCACGCGCTTCTGGTGCATCCACAGATAGCGCGCGTCCATGGTCAGGTTGTAGCCGGTGGTACCGGCGCAGATGACGATCATGCCGCCGCGCTTGACGACGAACACCGACACGGGGAACGTCGACTGGCCAGGGTGCTCGAAGACGAAGTCGACGTTGTTGCCCTTGCCGGTGACCTCCCAGATGGCGGCGCCGAACTTGCGCGCGCTCTTGAACCAGGCGTCGTACTCGGGCGTGCCGACCTTCGGCAGCTCGCCCCAGCAGTCGAAGTTCTTGCGGTTGATGACGCCGCGCGCGCCGAGCTGCATGACGAAATCGCGCTTGTCCTCCTCCGACACGATGCCGATGGCATTGGCGCCGGAGGTGGCGCACAGCTGCACGGCCATGGAGCCAAGGCCGCCCGAGGCGCCCCAGACGAGCACGTTATGGCCCGGGCGCAGCACGTGCGGGCGATGGCCGAACAGCATGCGGTAGGCGGTGGCGAGCACCAGCGTATAGCAGGCGCTTTCCTCCCAGGTGAGATGGCGCGGACGCTCCAGAAGCTGGCGGTCCTGCACGCGGCAGAACTGGGCGAACGAGCCGTCCGGGGTCTCATAGCCCCAGATGCGCTGGCTGGGCGAGAACATCGGGTCGCCGCCGTTGCACTCCTCGTCGTCGCCGTCGTCCTGGTTACAGTGGATGACGACCTCGTCACCCACCTTCCAGCGCTTCACCTTGGAGCCGACGGCCCAGACGATGCCCGAGGCGTCCGACCCGGCGATGTGATAGGGGTTCTTATGGCCGTCGAGCGGCGAGATGGGCTTGCCGAGCGACGCCCAAACGCCGTTGTAGTTAACGCCGGCCGCCATCACCAGGACGAGCACGTCGTGGCTATCGAGCTCCCAGGTAGGGAGCACCTCCATCTGCATCGCCGTATCGGGTTCGCCGTGCCGCTCCTTGCGGATGGCCCAGGCGTACATGTTCTTGGGAACGTACCCGAGCGGCGGAATCTCGCCGATTTCGTAGAGATCCTTCTTTTCGGCGGTCGCCGGTGCGCCCATGGCAACTTCCGTCCTAACGGCGCTTTGGCTCGTCATTCTTGGCTCCCGTGATGGATTGCCGGGCCCGCGGGCCGGCTGGTATCGCTGGCGGCGCCTTGACCGCAAGTATCTACCGGCGTTTCAAGCACGTTTCCGCGCTGCAATGAAGAGGCTCTGGCGCCGCTACGCGTTCATGTCAACGGACCATTAAACCGCCCCGCCCTAAAAGGCCCGGGCGATCTCCAGAATTTCTGGGGTTGGCGGTACCGGCCAAGCAGTCCCATTGCGAGCTGCCCATGCTTGATTTTTTGAACAGAGCCAACGGTCGATACTTACACATTGGTCGTTGTGGCCGTGCTGTCCGGGTGGGCCGGCATGCTCACCTTGCTTGTCCTGGCACGGACCCTCCTGGCGCTCGTCTTCATCCCCGGTTTCGTCCTTGGCGCCCTGATAATGAACTACGTATTCGAGCTGGCCGGGATCTACCCGACGCCCAATCATGAGACCAACGTCGTCATCGCCTGCACGGTGGGCATGATTGTCTCGCTCTTCGTGCTGCTCATGTGCCTGCGCGTGTCCGCCGTGATGAGCGGCCTACGGGTCGAGCGGCACCAGTTCAAGCGCGCTTAGCGAGCGTCCGGCGCGCGACCGCCGCGGTTGCGGCAAAGATCATTTTGCAATGCACCTACGGTTATGGGTACTTTACGGCAACAGCCGAACCCAACCGAGGTTGACGTGATGCGCGAAGGCAAGAGCGGGTCCGATCGGGCGCCCGATCGCCCGTGGATTTTCCGCACCTATGCCGGCCACTCCACGGCCGCCAAGTCGAACGAGCTCTACCGGAACAACCTCGCCAAGGGTCAGACCGGCCTCTCGATCGCCTTCGACCTGCCGACCCAGACCGGCTACGACAGCGACAACGAGCTCGCCAAGGGCGAGGTCGGCAAGGTCGGCGTGCCGGTTTCCCACCTGGGCGACATGCGGGCGCTGCTCGACGGCATTCCGCTCGACCAGATGAACACGTCGATGACGATCAACGCCACGGCCGCGTGGCTGTTGTCGCTCTACGTCGCGTACGCCGACGAGCAGGGCGCCTCGCGCGACAAGCTCACCGGCACCATCCAGAACGACATCATCAAGGAATACCTGTCGCGCGGCACCTACGTGTTCCCGCCCGAGCCGTCGCTGCGGCTGATCAAGGACACGATCGTCTTCTCGTACCGCGAGGTTCCCAAGTGGAACCCGACCAACGTCTGCTCCTACCATCTGCAGGAAGCGGGCGCGACGCCGGTGCAGGAGCTGGCCTACGCCTTGGCGACGGCGATCGCCGTGCTCGACATGGTCAAGGCGTCGGGCGAGGTGCCGCCCGAGCAGTTCGGCACGGTCGTCGGGCGCGTCTCGTTCTTCGTCAACGCGGGCCTGCGGTTCGTCACCGAGATCTGCAAGATGCGCGCGTTCAACGAGCTGTGGGACGAGATCACCCTCGAGCGCTACGGCGTCACCAACCCGAAGGACCGCATGTTCCGCTACGGCGTGCAGGTGAACAGCCTCGGCCTCACCGAGCCGCAGCCGGAGAACAACGTCTATCGCATCCTCATCGAGATGCTGGCGGTGACGCTGTCGAAGAAGGCGCGCGCGCGCGCCGTGCAGCTTCCTGCCTGGAACGAGGCGCTCGGCCTGCCGCGTCCATGGGACCAGCAGTGGTCGCTGCGCATGCAGCAGATCTTGGCTTACGAGACCGACCTGCTGGAGTATGGCGACATCTTCGACGGCTCGACCGTGATCGCGCGCAAGGTCGCCGAGCTGAAGGAGCAGGCCAAGGCCGAGCTGAAGACCATCGAGGCGATGGGCGGCGCCGTCGCGGCCATCGACTACATGAAGCGGCGTCTGGTCGAGAGCAACACGGGGCGCCTTTCCGGCATCGAGACCGGCGACCTCACCGTCGTCGGCGTCAACAAGTGGACCGAGACCGAGCCCTCGCCACTGACCGCCGGCGAAGGCGCCATCATGGTCGTCGACCCGGCCGTCGAGGCGGAGCAGGTCGAACGACTCAAAGCCTGGCGCGCGGAGCGCGACGACAAAGCGGTGAAAGCCGCCATCGCCGATCTTGAAGCGGCCGCCAAGGAAGGCCGCAACATCATGGAGCCGTCGATCGTGGCGGCGCGCGCCGGCGTGACGACCGGCGAATGGGGCACCACGCTGCGCCGCGTATTCGGCGAATACCGCGCGCCGACCGGCGTCGCCCAGGCCGCCGTCGCCCGCGACAGCGCCGCGCTCGATAGCGTGCGCGCCTCGGTCGACGAGCTGTCCGCCAAGCTCGGCCGGCGCCTCAAGTTCCTGGTCGGCAAGCCGGGCCTCGACGGCCACTCCAACGGCGCCGAGCAGATCGCCGTGCGCGCCCGCGACGTCGGCATGGAGGTCGTCTACGAGGGCATCCGCCTGACGCCGACGCAGATCGTGCGCGCCGCGGTCGACGAAAGCGTCCACGTCATCGGGTTGTCGATCCTGTCGGGCAGCCACGTGCCGCTCGTACAGGAGGTGATGGAGCGCATGCGCAAGGAAGGCCTCACCGATGTTCCCGTCGTCGTCGGCGGCATCATCCCGCCCGAGGACGAGCGCACGCTCAAGGCCTTCGGCGTCGCCGCGGTCTATACGCCGAAGAACTTCCAGCTCAACGACATCATGAGCGACATCGTGCGCCTCGTCGGCACCCAGGCCATGGCCGCCTGAACGCACAACCACAAGCTAGAAAGAAAAGACCATGCGTGAGGAAACCCGCCGCAAGCTCGAGCGCGCCCTGTGGCGCGAGCGCCTGAAGAAGATCGGCATGGGCGCGGTCGCTCTACTCCTGATCGGCGCCTACTTCGTTTACGAGGACTACGACGCACGCGTCGAGAACGTGCGCGTACCGGCGACGGTCACTGAGGTCGGCCCGCTCAATATCAAGAACACCAAGTTGGTCGAGGAAGGGCTTGCCGTGCAGGTGGCGCTCGACGGCGGCCGCCGCGTCAGCGTCATGGCCCTGAAGACGACCGATCCGCACGTCGGCGATCACGTCGAGATCACCGAGCACCGCCATCACACCGGCCGCGTCACCTACACTTGGAAATAGGTTCAGGCGCCTGGAAGCAGCTCAGGCGTTCTTTGCGACCTCGCCGGCGATGCTCGACCTTCTCGCCGAGCATCTCGCGCACGTAAAGGCGACGCACCACGACGTCGGCAACGATCGCCAGCGGATAGGCAAGCAGCAGGCCCAACGGCCCAAACAGAATGCCGATGGCGACGACGGCGAACAGGCCGACGGCGGGCGGCAGATCCACGGCGCGTCCCGACACCAGGGGCAGGATGATGTTGTTTTCGACCTGTTGCACGATAAGAAACAGGGCGAGTGTCCACGCCACCATTTCCCAGCTCTGCGTCGAGGCGAGCAGCAGCGCCGGTACGGCACTGAGGATCGGCCCCAGGTAGGGCACGAACTCCAGCACACCGGCGATGAAGCCGAGGCCGAGGGCCGAGGGCACGCCGATGAAGGCGAGGCCGGCGCCGATCAGCACCCCGACCATGACCATTGCCAGCAACTGCGCCCCGAGCCACAGGCGCAGCGCGGCGCCCGCAGCATCGATCGTATCGGAGATCTCCGACTGCACGCGCTTGGGGAACAGCATGATGAAGCCGCGGCGGTACACTCCGGGATTTATGGCGATGTAGATGCCGGCGATGATCACCACGACGAGCGTCGCGATCGAGCCTGCCACCGCCCTGCCCCAGGAAAGCGCGCCGACGAGAAGATTGCCGATGGAGGAGCCCTTGACGAACTCGGACACCGGCACCGAAAGGAACGGCACGGATTTGGAGAAGGTGTCGGCGGCAGCGGGAAGATTGTTGAACAGCGAGACCAACTGGTCGCTGATCTGCGCGCCGAAGACGTAGGCGATGGCAACGAGCAGGGCGAGCACGCCGAGGACCGCAGCAAGCAGCGAGTAGCGCTGACCGAGCGTCGTGCCCTGGCTGATCGGTAGGGCGAGAGAGCGCAGCACGACGGCGACGAGCACCGCGCCGAAGGCGAGCAGCAGGATGTCGGACAGCAGGTAGAGGGCAGCCGCCAAGGCGAGGATGCCAACGACGATGAGCACGCGGCGTATGAAGACGGCCTCGGTCATCGCGGGCGCGGGAGTGGGCACGTTCCATTCCTTCGGCGGCTTGCGGCGGCGCCTCACCGCAACGGCGGTTGCGCCACGCCGGTTCCCAGGCCACCAGGCATCGATGCCGTCCAACACCTAGCCGAGGGCCGAAACGCTTAGCGTTTCCCATGCGCGTTGACGGGCTCAAGCCCGTCAGTATTATGCGCCCACTTTTGCGGTACGCCTTCTTGGCGGAGCAATTAGCCCCAGTGGCGGAACCGGTAGACGCGCCAGACTCAAAATCTGGTACTCGCAAGGGTGTGCCCGTTCGAGTCGGGCCTGGGGCACCACAAACTTAAGCAGATGAATCGGGCCTAAGTCGACACATACCGGGACACCTGCTTTTGGCAGGTTCCTGGCAAGGCCCTTCCTTGGAAGCGTCTTGGAAGCAGCGGGCGGCTTGGAAGCGCTTCGCTAGATGCGGCCCTCGCCGTCGAGGGCAGAATCGGTCTATCCAGGCAGCAAGGGCGAGCGTTCAACCCGTTTTGCACGGTTTTGCATGCGACATACTCGGGGCGCTGCGTCCGTGCAAACAGATGAGGTTGATCATGGCCAAAAGCTCCAAGAGCAGTCCCGGCAAAGCGCGCAGCGCAGTCACCGGGAACTACGTGAAGCCGTCCTACGCCAAGGCGCACCCCACCACGACCGTGGTCGAGCGCGACAAGCCGAAGGGCGGCTGCGCCTACGCCGAAGCCGTCATAAAGCGCGTCGGCGCGCGCGATCGCTTCATCATCATCCGGCGCCAGGATGTCGCTGCGGTGAACGTGTAGTTCCTGCTGGTTGAACACCTCTAGCCTGTACCATGCCACGACCACCCGCTCGGCTTGAGATCGGCATCACTCAAGTCCCGAGCAAAATATCATCGGTGCATGGTCAACGTACCGAGGCAGGCCCTGATCTTTAACGCGGGGCCGACGCTCCCGCTGGCGAGAATGCGAACGCCTCGACGGCTCCGCGAGCACAATGCGACCCCAACGCCTCGTTGAAGCCGTGCGGGGGTCCCTTGCACCACCAGTTCCGATGTTCAGTGGCAGTCCGCGGGTTCTGTGAAAGCGCCTAACCCCTCATTTCCGCCTTCCGCCGAAAGCGGACCTCGCAGCTCCCGCGCGTCAACGTCTGCTGTCCCAAAGCGGACATTCTCGCCGCATCTTCTGCGGGCGTCAATTGTGCGAGTTTTCTGGCGACAGCCTGAAACCTCAATCGACACATCGGCGCGACCCTAGACTCTTTCCTGATGTCAGCAGTTCGGAGCTGCAGTAGGTCGCGGAAAATACCCACCGCCCACCCGTTCCGTTCGACACCCGCTGAAGCAGTCGCGCCGCCAGCGCACGCGTGTTCGCAAACAAGAGAAACCCCGGGAGCCGGCGATGACACCGGGGCCTCGCGGAGGCTGCTGAGAGGGGAGCTGTCACAGCCGTGAAGCCGGGGAAGTGGCTTCGACGGGACAACGTCGATGGTTGGCGGCGGTTCCGGCCATTTCGTCTGGTCCATGTTGCCAGGCATCAGCGACCAACGGCATCGCAACGAGCTGGGAAGGCACTGGGCTGCCCAACTGGCTACACTGGATTTGGGTAGCAATGAGCAACGCTGGGCGTGGCGACGATGTGAGTGCCGCGGGCGTGATGCGGAACTTTGTCAGAGCGCGGACAGTTCAGATGCAGACCCCTAAATGGAGAAACCCCATGGCGTTGTAAACGCACCGCGGGACCACCCCTTTCCGTCCTCAAACCTAGCGATGACCCGCCCCTCTCCCTCGTCGCAGCCCGACCGGCACGATACGGCGGCGGCTGGATACCCTTAATCCTGGCGCTGATTTCTGTCGGCATCATGGCGCTGATCTTCCCGCGCAGCGTGGCGGTCGCAGGCGACAGCACTAGCTTCGGCGCGTCAAAGGTGCAGACCTTCGCTCCCGGCCCCGTGCCGGTGACCGAGCGTCGACCAGCCCCGGCGCCCATTTAATTAGGTCCGCGCAGGGACGCGCGGTCATATAAAGAACTCACGCAGCACCGAGCCCGCCGCAGCTTCGCGGGCTTTGCCTCCTCGTCGATCATCGCGTCTTGTTGCGCGTGTGAGGATTGATCGACAGCTTGGGACATAAGCGACCACCGAAGGTCGCACTGCCTCTGGCAGTTTGCGCTTAGCCGCGCCACAGGAATGTCATGCAACGTCCATTTCTGGAGGGGCGCCCGATCCTCGTGGTCGAGGATCAGCCGCTGATCGCACTGGAAATCACGCAAGCATTTGAAGCCGCGGGAGCATCGTAACGATCACCAACACTCTCAAGCATGCTCTCATCCTCGTCGAGCATGACCGACTGTGCAGGTGCCATCCTAGATCATGCCCTCGGCGACGGCGATAGCTCCCTACTCGCGCGTCTCAAGGAGCGCGGCATTCCATTCATGATCTATAGCGGAATCGACACGGTTGGGGCGCCTTGCGAGGACGCCCTGCATATTTCAAAGCCCGCCGCCGATGGTGCACTGGTAGCGGCGATGGAAGGATTGATCAGGGGCAACAACATCTCGGACTGATTGCAGCGCGGAAAATGCCGTGCGCTGATAACTACACCGCACCCAAGAAGGGCACCATAAAATGGAAATCGGACATCTACTCGTGGAGCAGCGCCGGACCGGTGACGAATTTCGCGTAGTCGAAAAGGCCGTTCAACATGCACGGCTTGCTGGCAGGACGGCGAATTGATCCCGGCGCTCGCGCAAAATTGGAAGCAGGCGTGACCTCAAGTACCGCTGACTTGATGCGCCTTGGCAAGCGAATGCTCGAACTCGATGCGTCAGTTATTGTCGCATCTTTGCGAGCGTCTTGAAACCCGCGAACGCTTCGGTTGATCGTAGGCCTTCGGCAATAAAATTCACAGTGCTTCGGCAAGCGCTGACGTCGCCGCGAGCGATCATCGCTTTCGTTGCCAGACCGCATCCTCGTGTCGGCTACATAACCGCCTAAAAACAGCGCGCCGGCAAGCAAACTATTCTCGATTTCCGGCACGCGAAGTTGTATCGGCACCACATTGACCACAACCCACTGGGTCGTCAGGAACTTTCGCGCCCCGCAGACCGTTGCCCCGTCGTGCTGCGTCGAACCAGACAGGACGGCATGAAAAGCAAAACCAAAAACGCCATAAGATCAGCATCGAGCGCGGCCATCGCTTTCACCACCTGATTTCGCCCTTAGCGCGCTTCCTTCCACGGCTTCTGCAAAAAAGCCGGGTGCGACGTATTGTTTCAACGGCATTTGCCATCGCGTACAGACGATTGAGGAAGTGCAGGCGCAAATCGGGCTCGTAGAAACCGTGGGCGCATCCTTCTACGACGATTGCAAAGTCGATCCCGGCAATCCCTGCACCCCGCTGTCGTCGGGCGAGGAGCTGCACGCCGATCGGCCGGACAACGCCGCTAGCCCCGTATACCCGAACGGAACCCTTCTCGCGTTATCGAACCCGAAAAACAATGCCAGCGCGCGCGTGCGCGTGAACAACTCGGGGCCCTACATCATGGGCCGCCTGCTCGACGTTTCGCGCGCGACGGCGGTGCAGCTGGGATTCATCGATGCAGGAACGGCGCAGCTGAATGTGACCGTGGTGCACGAGCCGAGGGACTAGAAAGTGGGATGATGGAACGCGATCCTGAGCTCAGAAGCAGCGACCCGACGGAACCTCGGACCACTTTCGAGGAATTCACGTCGGGCGCAACTTGGCGTTCGCTGCCCCTCAAAATAAAGCTGATGGTGGTGCATCTGTGGCGTGCCGAGCGGGATGTTCCTTCGAAATCTCCCTCCGATACTGACTGAACGGGCGGGGCAGCCGGGGGCCGTTTTGTGCTGATGACCAACTCAACAACGAGAATGCGACGGTCGGAGAGCAGCATATTCATCGCGAATTGCCTTCTGGGGTGGGGAAGTTCGAAGGGCACATCGGTTACGTAGTCGAAGAAGTAATCTCCCGAAAGTGAGAAATGATGATG
>CAWHOZ010000023.1:0-51466 GCA_963831175.1 uncultured Alphaproteobacteria bacterium
CACCGCCCGGGCGGTTTTTTGTGTTGTGCGCTATCCAGGGAACTCAGGTTCGCGCGAGCAGCGCGGCGAGACGGCGGGCGACAGGCGCCTCATCGAACGAGCCGTCGCGCGCGCGCGCGACCCAGCCTTGCAGCGAGCGGTATTTCTGCGGGTCATACAGCGTGATGCCGTCGTTGAGCACTCCGGCGGTGTAGCTGAAGGCGCCCTTCGACATGACGAGGATATCCGCTTCGACGAGCGCGCGATGCGTGTCGAGCGCCGGCTCATTCAGACGCAGATGCGCGCCAAGCTCGGCAAGGTCGGCGAACATCGCCGCCTCGCCTTGCGAGAAGATCTCGATGCGCAGCGCCGGCACCTTGCTTCCCACCAGTGCCCTGAGCCGCTTCAGCGTGTTCACGAACGTGGCGTTGGGCGTGAAATTCTTGGCGACTTTCTTATCCTCGGCGGACACATCGCCCCGCCGCATGTGAATGGCGAGGCGGATTTCGCCGGGCTGCATGTGTCGCTGTTTGCCTTCCCAGAACTTGGCGCGCAGCTGCGGCAGCACGCGCTCCCAGGCCTCGTTGTCCCGGTTGCAAAAGCGCAGGTAGTGCTCGGCCGCAACGATGACGGGCGCGCCGCGCGACGCGAGTTTCAGGCGATCGAGCGGCACAACCGGCGATGTCTCGTCGTTGAGATGCCGTTCGAAGACGCCGAGATTGAAGTACTCCTCCCACGTGCGGACCCACGTGGGCATGTCGGTCTCGGCGTGGGCGATATAGGTGAACGGGCGGTGGACGTAGGGCAGCCCATGCGCCTTGGCGAAGCACAGCGCCGACATCGCCGCCTGCGCCTGCGAGCCGGCGCCGTCGCCCTTGCCCGTGGCCATGATCGCGAAGTTGCGGCCGACGCGGCCCGAGCGCAGCGCGCGGTCGAAACGGTCGACGTAAAAGGTCGCGTCGCTGCGCCGGGATAGCCCCAGCGTTTCTTTCGCCGCCACCCACGCGGCGCGGGCGGCGTAGGCCAGATCATCCTTCACCGAGCGCGTGTCGTGCACATCCGCCATCAGACGCGTTCCTCTCGCTGCCGCCGGGCGATCTTCAAGAGACGCCGCCAGCGCGCGCGGGCGATCTCATGCGTGATGCGCAAGCCCGTGAGGCCGCCGGTGCAATTGCGCCGCATGACGTAATAGCGAAAGAACAGGATCGGATATTCGAACGGCAGGCGTGCCAACACGTACCAGCGCGGCTTCTTGAGCTCCTTTGCCTGCAGGTCGGTGTAGCTCTCGAGCTTGGCGCGCACGTGATTCAGCGAGCGCCAGGAGAAATGCAGCGCATCCCCGTGCAGCTGCCCGACCGGAAAGTCCTTGGTGTCGACGGTGTCATGCACGCGGCTCTCCCGGAAGCGCACGCGCCGGCGATCGTAAAGGCGCACATAGTTGTGGTAATCGGCCCACAGGCGCGGCTTGTCGTGGCCGGGATAGACGGTGACCTGGCGGAAGCGATACGCGGGCAGCAGACCGGCGGGCGCGCGCATCAGCGCGGCGATCTCGCGCGCGAGCTCGGGCGTTACGACTTCGTCGGCATCGAGATTGAGGATCCAGTCGCAGGCGGCGCAGTCTTCGGCGAAGCGCTTTTGCGGCCCGTAGCCATCCCAGGCATTGTAAAAAACCTTGGCGCCGAGCGCTTCTGACTTGGCCACCGTGTCGTCGGTCGAGCCGCAATCGACGACGACGACCTCATCGACGATGTCGCGCACAGCAACGATGCAGCGCTCGATGCGGTCGCCCTCGTTGTGGGCGATGATGCAACAGCTCAAGCCCATTCAGCCCGCCCCCTTCAACTCGGGCGCCCTCCCGTCAGCAGCGGCAGGCGCTTGGCTATCGACCGCTTGAAGCGCGCCAGAAGCGTCTTGGCGCGCTTCGGCTGGAATGGGTCGGGAGCATGGCGGTCATCGCCGATGTGGTCGGCGATGCCGGGCACGACCATGGCGATGCGCATGCCGCGGTCTTTCAGGAACAGGCTGAGGTTTTCCTCGGTGACGAATTTGGCAAACGGGCCGACCTCGCGCCACAGCGACAGGCGCGCCACCGACGGATTGAAGGAGTAGGAAAACCACTTGGGATGCGCGTCGACGTCCCACACGAGATAGTCGATGCCGCCGTGCTGCTCGCGGCGCGCGCCCTTTTCGAAGCGCGGGTCGTAGACGCGATGCGCGATGCAGACGACGGAAATGTCGGGGCGCGCCTCGAGGAGATCGGTGACGCGGTCGAGATCGAGGCTGCGCGTGAAGCCCCAGTCGTCTTCGAGGTGCAGCACGTAGGGCGCGCTGAGCAAAGCATAGTGCGCATCGATGGAGCGCATCTGGCCAAGCTTCGGCAAGTTGACGCGCACGTCGGCGGCAGGGAACTCGCGCATGAAATTGGCGGCGGCGGCGCTGTTCTCGAAGTCTTCAGCGATGAGGATGCGCTCGACGGCGAAGTAGCGCTGGAATGAGGCGACCGTCTTGCCGAGCAGGTCGAAGCGGCCGCAGCTCGTCAGCACCGTGGTGAACTTGTTCGGGTCGACTGTGTATTTCATGGGCTCGGCGCTAGGCTCTCGGAAGCGCTCCACGCCTAGAGGCTCAGCTGGGCGAAGGCAAGTACGGCGAGACTGATGGCGCCGATCCACAGGGCGAGACGCCCCCAGCGGGTGCGCCGCGCCTCCTCGTAGGCGATCTGCCGCACCGTTTCATCGTCGAGGCGCAGGCCGTTGCGCGCCATGTCGTGTAGCGCGATTGCCGTCTGTTGCCCCTGGGTGAGCAATGCAGGCAGGTCGGCGATGATCTTGCCGATGGCCGAGGCGCCTTCGCCCGCTTCGCGCAAACGGCCGATGGGGCCGAGGTTGTCCTCGATCCATTTTCGCGCGACCGGCTCGGCGGCGACCCACATATTGAGGCCGGGGTCGAGCTCGCGCGCGACGCCCTCGACAACGACCATGGTCTTCTGCAACAGGATCAGCTCCGGGCGCGTCTGCATGTCGAAGACGTCGGTGTAGGCGAAAAGCTGGCCGAGCAGGTCGGCCATGGAGATATTCTCTGCCGTGCGCCCGTGGATCGGCTCGCCGATGGCGCGCAGCGCCTGCGCGAAAACTTCGACCGGGTGATGCGGCGGTACATAGCCCGCCCAGAAGTGCACCTGCGCGGCGCGTCTATAGTCGCGCGTGATGAGGCCGAAGAGGATCTCGGCGAGGAAGCGCTGCTCCTTCATGCCGAGCCGGCCCATGATGCCGAAGTCGACGGCGACGAGGCGCCCAGTGTGGTCGACGAACAGGTTGCCCTGGTGCATGTCGGCGTGGAAGAAGCCGTCGCGCATGGCGTGCTTCAGGAACGAGCGCATCACCGTGAGACCGAGCGCCTTGCGGTCGAGGTTGGCGGCGGCGATACGGTCGTGATCCGACAGCGGGATGCCGTCGATCCATTCGACGGTGAGCACGCGGCGGGCGGTGCGCTGCCAGTCGACCTCGGGCACGCGGAAGTCATCGTCGCCTGCGGTGTTCTCCGCCATCTCGGAGATGGCGGCGGCCTCGAGGCGCAGGTCCATCTCCAGCTCGGTCGAGCGCTTCAGCGTGTCGACGACGGCGACGGGCTTTAAGCGCCGCGTCGGCGGATGCAGGCGCTCGATGAGGTGGGCGGCGAAGTAGTAGCTGTCGAGGTCGCGGCGGAACTGCTTCTCGATGCCCGGGCGCAGGATCTTCACGGCCACCTCGCGCCGGCGCCCGTCGGCGTCGACGACGGCCGCCTTGTGCACCTGCGCGATCGAGGCGGCGGCGACAGCCGGGCCGAACTCGGCGAAATGATCCTCGAGCTTGCCGCCGAGCGCCTCCTCGACGGCGCGGCGCGCCTCCGCCATGGAGAACGGCGGCAGATTGTCCTGCAGCAGTGCCAGCTCGCCGGCGAGCTCGGGGCCGATGACGTCGGCGCGCGTCGCCAGGAACTGGCCGAGCTTGATGTAGCTGGGGCCGAGGCTGGTCAGGGCGCTCGATAGGCGTGTTTCGGGCGTCTCGCCCGAGCGAAACGGCGCTGCAACAAGGCGGATGGGGGCAGTCGCAACGCGGGCGAGGCGCAGCGGCAGCGGCACCGGCATGCCCGCCGGCACGAAGCGGACGCCGTGCTGCGCGAGCACGAGACCGGCCTTGGCGAGCCGCAGAGAGTTGGTGATCGCTCCGGCCATCGGCGCGGCTTCATCCTTAAGGTTGTTCGCCGATCGGCTGCCCGGCAGATTGCGCCGAAGCCGCAGCGGGTCAAGGATCATATGCGCTGAGAGTTTCGAGGTCGCGACCGCGCATGTGATGCTGCAACTCGAGCGGCGGCGACGACCGACGACGGCAGAGCATCCGACGGCGGCGGTAGCATTTTTTATCCAGTTTCGGGGGAACACTTCGCGTATCATCCGTCAGCGTGGTGAATACACGCCTACGGACGACTATTCCGCACCGGAGGAGGCAGGTTTGCCAACCGGCATCTTGATCGTCGACGACCATCCGCTCTTCGTCGAAGCGCTGGAGCTGGTGATTCAGGGCACGTTTCCTAAAGCAGCGGTGTCGAAGGCGACGTCGATCGATTCAGCCCGCGCGGTCCTCGACAAGCAGGCGGCGATCGATCTCGTGCTGCTCGACCTGTCGATGCCGGGAACGCGCGGTCTCGAAGGTGTCATCGAGCTGCGCACGCGCTATCCCAAGCTGCCGATCGTCGTCGTCTCCGCGCTCGAGGACGCGCGCATCATCCATGAGGTGATGCAGTGCGGCGCCGCCGGCTTCATCTCCAAGTCGACGCGCGGGGCTGATCTCGGACGCGCACTCGAGGACGTGATGTCCGGCTCGGTGGTCCTGCCGAAGGGCTATCAGCCGCCATCGGCTCCCGGCGCTTCGGGTGCATCCGATCTGGCATCGCGTATCGCCACGCTGACGCCGCAGCAGGTGCGCGTGCTGCACATGCTGCGCCAGGGCTTGCTGAACAAGCAGATCGCCTTCGACCTCGGCGTCGGCGAGACGACGGTCAAGGCGCACGTCTCCGAGATCCTGCGCAAGCTCAAAGTGGCCTCGCGCACGCAGGCGGTGATCGAAGCCGCGAAGATCGATTTCGATTCGATCCTCGGCGATCAGCGCCACGACTAACCGGCTGCCGGCTGCGCCGCGCGAGCAAGGAGATGCAGCATAAGCGCGCGCAGCTCCGCCGGCTTCACCGGTTTCAGGAGAAGCTCGCAATCGAGCTCGCGCGCCGCGTCGGCGATCGCCGGGTTGCGGTCGGCCGTGATGACGATGGCGGGGATGGCGATGCCGGCCGCCATGCGCAGCGCGTGAACGGAATCGAGGCCATTGCGGCCGTCGTCGAGATGATAGTCGGCGAGGATGATGTCGGGCCGGAAGCCGTCGACGTCAGTGCGCGCCACGAGATCTGCGAGGCTGCGCGATGAGCGCGCATCGCAGGCCCAGCGTTCGAGCAACCCCTGCATGGCGTCGAGCACTGTCGGGTCGTTGTCGATCACCGCGACCTTGGCGCCGGTGAGCGCCGAAACGCTGAAGTTGCGCACCGCAGGGGCGATGGTCGAGGCGGTGGCGACGTTGGCGGCGCGTGGAGCGCTGAGCGAGAAGCGCGTGCCGTGGCCGACGCGCGAGCACAGATCGAGCGGATGCCCGAGCGCCTCCGCCATGCGCTGCACGATCGACAGGCCGAGACCGAAGCCGCCGATGGCCGGGCGATCCGCGGCCGGCCCGCGCTGAAACTCTTCGAAGATCATCTCCCGGTCGGCCTCGCCGATGCCGGGTCCGGTGTCCCACACCTCGATGCGCACGTCGGGCCCGCGCCGGCGCGCCAACAGCCGGATGCCGCCGTTTTCCGTGTACTGCACGGCGTTGACCAGCAGGTTCTGCAGGATGCGGCGCAGCATCAGCGGATCGGAGACGACGGCGAGACCGCTGCGGCGCCAAGTCAGGGACAGGCCTTTCGTCCGCGCCTGCGGTTCGAGGTCGAGGATGATCGAGGCGAACAGCTCGTCGAGCGCCACCGGCCGCAACGCCGGCGTCACGACGCCCGCCTCGAGCTTGGAGATGTCGAGGATGGATTTCAGCAGCTCCTCGATCGTCGTCAGCGCGTGCTCGATGCGCTCGGCGATGCGGCGCTGGTGCTCGTTGCCGTTCGGCTCGGCGAGCGCGCTGGCCGACAGGCGTGCGGCGTGCAGCGGCTGCAACAGGTCGTGACCGACGGCGGTGAAGAAGCGCGTCTTGAAGCGGTTGGCGCGCTCGGAGGCATCGCGCGCGCTCGACAGCTCGTCATTGGTGCGCTCGAGGCGCGCCAGGGCGTTCGTTCACTTCCTCGGTGCGCACGCGCACCTGGCCTTCGAGGGTGATGGCGGTCTGGAACAGCGAATAGGCGTTCGCCTGCTGATCCATCGAACGCTCGACGCGCTGCATCAGCGCGGCGTTGATCTTCTGCAGCTTTAGGATGCGGCGTTCCAGATCCTCGGCGTCGGGCCGAGCGGGTGCAGGTCGAATAGCGAATCCACGGCTAGTGTCCCGCTTCCGAAGTTCGCCGAACCGCGATGCTAGGGCCCCGAGCGAACTTCGGAAGCAAAAGGGACACTAGAATCATAGTTTCGCTGAGTGTGATTCAGATCGAGAAATTCACTCCGAAGCCGGCTGCGGGTGTTGGCGAATTTCTCGATCATCACACTAAGCCTCCGCCGTCCGCTGCCCGAAGGCGATGCCGGTGAGCGTCTGATTGAGGTGCATGGCGTTGAACTGCTCGCCATAGGTGTGGAAGCCGGCGACCGAGTATTTCCTATATAGCTCAGCCATCTGATGGCGGATCTGACGCGTCTCGGCGTCAAGCCGTCGCAGGATGCAATCGAAGCCGACGACGAGGTCGATGCCGCCGAGCGCAGTGTCGAGCTCCTCGAACATGCTGGTCGTGGCGCTGAGCATGTCGCGCGGGCGGGCAACGGTGAAGACGAGGCCCTCGTCGATGGCGCAGAAGAACGACAGGCTGCCGTCGGGGTTCATGTTGCGGATCGAGCGGCAGTAGTAGTCGCCACCGACCTTCACCACGAGCGGGTAGGACGCGAAGCTGAACGGGCCGAGGTCATCGGGCAGCAGGCCAATGGCGGACGCGTATTCGCGCGCGGCGGGCTCGGCATTGAGCTCGTGGACGATACGGTTCTCGGTGTCGGCGGCGGTGACGACGAGCTTGATGCCGGTCGGCTCGAAGTTCTGCGTTTTGAACACGCGGAAGGGATAGTCGGTCTCGATCATCATCAGGATCGCGGCGCGGTGGGCGACCTCGCCCTTGTGGATCATGACCGTGCGCCGAAAGCAGATGCCGTCGCCGGCCGAGCCGCCGATGAGCTCGATGTCGTCGATCTCCCAATGGATCGCCGCGACGATGTTCTCCTCGGCGTTCGACAGGCCGTCGACCAGCAGCAGCGCGAACACGTTCTCCAGCTGCAGGCGTTCCGAGGTCTGGGAGACCTGGGCCCTCAGCCGGCGCGCGGCTTCCGTCGCCCGCTCGACGCCGAAGCGGTCGATGTCGGTGATGAGCTCGCTGTGGACGCGGAAGCCCTCGCGCGGGAACGCGATCAGCACGCAGGCCGCCCTGCATCATGCCGGAGGGGCCGATCTCGCCCGCCGTCGAGCAGCCGGAGACGGGGATGCCGGGGAACGCCTCGCTCAATGCGTCCGGCCAGCAGCTCGGCGTCGTGATCGATGCCGAAGAACGCGATGATGTGCTGGAAGTCGCCGCCGTGCGAGCTCGGCCTTGAGCTCGTGCACAGCTTCGCGCGTCGACGAAAGCGCGCTCGCCGCAACGCGGATGCCGCAATTGCTCAGCGTGGAGTGAGAGGCCACGGTCGCTTCCTCCGCTCCGCGGGCTTTTGTCTTCGGTTAAGGGCGCCCGGAAGCTTGTCGCTGAAATTGCCACAGCCGGAAAGCCGCGGCAAATCCTGAGCTTGGTCGGAGTATGAGCGAAGCCCGTCAGCCGGTAAGCAGCGGGTCGTTGGGCAGCAACGGGCGGGCGAAGCGCACGCCGGCGGAAGAGCCGCTGCACCAGGCGACGACGCCGGAGAACCGGCGTCCGCTCGGCAGCTCGATCTGCACCGCGGTCTTGGGGACGAGCTGCGGCACGCGCTCGAGGCCGAAGCCGCCCGGCGAGACGTCCCGCACGAAGGCCTGCGACGTCGCCCGATTGTAGGTGAGCATGCACGGCTGGCATACGGTGCGGCGCGCCGACTGGCGGCGCTGCGGCAGATCCGGGAGGGCGATCTGACCATTGGTGTCGAGGCACGGCGAGCCGCCCATGATCACGTCCTGCAACAGGTTGTTGAGCAGCTTGGAGTTGCTCGTGTACTGCGCGGGCAGGCGAGACAGGTCGGTGTGCAACTGGCGCACGGCGAGCAGCGCGTCCTGGCAGGCGCGGCGCCAAGTGGTCGATACGGTCAGCAGGTGCAGCGTCGCAGCGCGGTCCTCGCCGATGTGGTTGGCGTCGGCGAAATAGCGGTCGAGGGCGATGCGCGCCGGGCCGAGGTCATCGAAGAACTGGATGACGAGGCGCACGGTGTCTTCGTTGAGGTCGGTCTCGAGCATGCCGTTGCGCAGCACGGAGATGATCGCCGGCTCGCCGGGGACGTAAGGCTTGAGATCGGCCTCGCTGCGCACGGCACCGGCGCGCCGGAAGGCGTTAATGGCGCTGGCGATGGTGGCGGTGAGCAGCGCCGCCGAATGCACCTCGCAGACCAGCGCTTCCAGCATCGGCATGCTGGCATCGGGGAATTCGGGTCGCTCGCGCTCGCGATGGGCTCTCGCTTGCAGCCGCAAATCTTGCGCGGTTAAGTTTGCTGAATGGCGGCACGGCCGTCTCTGACGCTGTTAATGAACGCGCGAGAGTAGCGGCTCAAGCTCTAACGGGGCGTTAGCCGGAACTCGCTGAAATACGCCGCCACGGGTAACCAAAACGCCCGCCGCTTCCGTCATGAGGCGTCTGCAACACGGGCGCCGTCGCCGCCTAGCGCGTCAGGATGATGAAGTCCGAGTATTCGCTCATCTCGCCGCTGCGCGGATGGTCGGAGACGATCAGCGAGCCGCCGGTCCACAGCAGCTCGGCGATGCGCTCGCGCGCGCCTTCGGGCAGCTCGATGCGATCCAGCGCGCCGGCGGCCGTTTCGGGCGCTGCGCGCGGGCGCTGCCGGCGGCCTCCTGCTTGTCCTTGCGCGCGGCTGCGGCGTGTTTCGGCTGCTTGCGCCTCGGGCGGCATGGAGATCGCCGTCCAGCGCATGGACGAGCCGTCCGGCGCGGCTTCGACGGCGGTGTAGACGTGCGTGCCGAGCGGACGGTCGGGATCGCGGATGGTGACGGGTGCCTCCCAGACTTCCTTCCAGTCCTGGCGGATGAAGATGCGGCCTTCCTTCCTGCTGATGAAGACCGAGACCTGCTCGCCGCGGCGGTCGGCTTCCTCGACAAGGCGCGCCGCGGCCTCGCTGGCGGCCACGGCGCGCTTATAGGCTTCGACGGCGGCGAACGCGGCCGGCGACTTGGCGGCCTCGCGGGCGCGCGGCTTCCTCGAGCGCGGCCCGCGCGCGGGTCGAGCTCGGCCTGCGCCGCTGCCTTGTCCGCCTCGATGGTCGTCGCGCCGGTCGTGTCGGGTGCCGTTGCCACCGGCGCCGCGGCTGCTGCGCGGCAGTGATCGGACGAGCATCGAGCGCGGCGACCTTGGCTTCGGCGGCCGCGAGGTCGGCCTCGGCCTTGCGCATGTCGTCGACGGCCTGACGCGCTTCGGCGCCGGCGGCTTGCGCCGCGGCAAGTGCGTCCTTGGCGGCCTGATCGGCGGCGGCCTTGTCGGCGTTGCGCGCGCTCCTTCAGGGCGGCGGCGTAGGCGATCGGGTTGAGCAGCTTAGCCGCATCGGTGGCCGAGTTGGCTTCGGGCGCCGCGGCGGTCGCTATCGTCGAGGTCGTACCCATGCTGGCGAGCTCGACCGACGCAGCGGGGGCCGCAGCCTGCTGGCCGGTGGCAGGCTGCATCTTCGGCAGCGGCAGCAGGCTATGGGTGAACTCGACCGGCTCGACGTCGCGCGGCGTGACGATGACGCGGGCGCCCATCTTGGTCATGCCGAAAAGCTGCGGCGCGAAGGAATACGGAAGGCGGATGCAACCGTGCGAGGCCGGATAGCCGGGGACAACTCCAGCGTGCATGGCAACGCCCGACCAGGTGATGCGCTGCATCCACGGCATGGGCGCGCTGCCGTAGAGGTTGGAGTAGTGGTAGCGTTCCTTGCCGATGACGGTGAACACGCCCTGCGGGGTGCGGTGCCCGGCCTGTCCAGTCGACACGCGCGAGCGCGCGATGCGGCCGGTGCCGTCGTAGATGGTGACGTGCTGATCGGGTATCGAGACGACGGCGTAGACCGGACCCTTGGGACCGGTCTTCTCGGCGGCCTCTTTCTTGGCGGGGTCGGTCTTCTCCGTGGCCGTCTCGGCAGCCGGCGCGCGGCGCTTTCTCACGACGCGCTTACGCGGCGGGCCCTGGTAGCTGAAGAAGTTGCCGAAGCCCTGCTGGGCGGCTGCCGGCTGCGCAGTGACGAACAGGCCGGCGATGAGCAGGGCGGCGACGCCGGACATCGCGGCGAATGTGGCAAACGTGCTGGCGGGGGTGGCGCTGAGATCGCGTTTGGGCACGGCCTGATGGCTCCGAATCTTCATGATTTGGCAACGCCAATTGCTATACCGCAGCGGCCAATAGCGTGCGCGGACGATTTGCCCTTGCCGCCGCATATCCGCTGACGTGTTGCACCTGTGTCGCTCGCCTTGGCCGTGCATCGCAGGGCGGCGCCCGTTAACGAATTCCGTCTCGCTAGAAACCCGCAAAAATCGTCCTGATCGAGGCGGATCGAAGCAGGTTGGCCCGGTTAGCGCGGCGGGCCACGTTTTGGCCGGGGTGGCGGCCTATTCGGGCGGAGCATGTTCGACGGCTCGGTGCTGCCGCTGGCGCTGGGCTTCCTCGGCCTCAGTGTGCCGGCGTTCGCTGTCGTCGTGTGGGTCGAAGGCCCGCGTGGCGTCTTCCATCCGGGGCGGTAGGCACTTGTCCGTTAATGCGGCTACAAGCCGGAAAACCTCCGCGTGGCGGCGTGCGCGGGTCGTGTTCTTGCCGGCTTTACTCAGGTGTGGCAGTCTTAACCCGTGAGAAAACGCGGCCCATCGTTGGTCTGCTCTGCTCGGCATGGTCGCCATGCTCGGGGCGCTCATTGCCATGCCGATGACGACGTCGATCGCCGTGGCCATGGCCGCTCCCGCGTCGGCCGCTTCCACGGCCGACCACCAAATGCCCTGCCACAAGCCTGTCGAAGCCTTGCCCCCATTGCCCGGATATGGGCACCTGCCTCGTCAAGTGCTTCCAGCCGCTGTCTGCGCCAGTCGCCGAAATGGGTCTGCTTGGCGTCTTTGTGGCCTCGCGCGTGCTGCCTGAGCCGTCTCAGGTCGTCGCCGGATCTCGCATTCCTCCACTTCTCCGACCTCCCAGCGTCTGAACCACGCCCGACGGGCGTGATCGCGGCCGCGGCTGATGCCGTGGCCTGTGCGTGCGTTGGCCGTGCTGGCCGACGCGTGGTTCACGACAACAGGAGATCTGACAACATGCAACGCAAGACCCTGCGTGCGGCCGCTATCGGCGCCGCGCTGCTCGCTGCCATGACCGCCACCGCACTGGCCGATATCAAGGACTACGAATTCCAGCTCGTCGACAAAGAGGTCAAGCAGGGCGAGGCGACCATTGCGGTCAAGCTGGTCCACAAGCCTTCCGGCCGGGCCATTCCCGACGCGGTGATCTTTGCCAAGCGCATCGACATGGGCCCGGATGACATGGCGGCGATGACCGCACCCTTGGAGCCGCTACCCGCAACCGAGCCGGGCGTCTACCGCTTCAAAACCGACCTGACGATGGCGGGTAACTGGGCTTTGTCGCTCGGCGCCAAGGTGCAGGGGGAGACTGGCTCGGTCGAGAACAAACTCATCGTAAAGGCGACCCAATGAGCCCGCTGCTCAAAGGGATGGTGACCGTCGCGACCGTCGTGGCCGCGGCGGGAGCCGGCTTGTGGGCGGGGCAGACCGGGTTGGTCAAGCTCCCCATACCCGCCATGACGGCGATGACCGGCGTGGCGCAGCCCGAGGCCAAAGGTCCGGTTATTTACTACCGCGACCCCAACGGGAAGCCGCTCTACTCGCTGACGCCGAAGACCACCGACGCTCGCCAGCCTTACGTGGCCGTCTATGCCTCAGAGGACATCGGGTTTGATACGCCCAAGGCGACTGCGCAGGCGGATGCGCAGACCGAGCAGGGTCGCAAAATCATCCACTACCGCAACCCCATGGGGCTTCCCGACATCTCGCCGGTGCCGAAGAAGGACTCCATGGGGATGGACTACATCCCCGTCTACGAAGGCGAGGTCGACGATGGCGATACCGTCAAGGTGTCGCCCGGGAAGATCCAACGGACCGGCGTCAAGACCGAGCCGGTCAGCAAGCGGCAGATCGCCCGCAACATTCGCGCCCCTGGTGTCGTCGAGATTGACGAGCGGCGCGTCAGCGTAGTTGCACCGCGCTTCGACGGCTATATCGACACGGTCGGCCCCGTCACCAGTGGCACGCACGTCAGGAAGGGCGAGCCCCTGATGACGGTGTTCGGCCAAGAACTGCTCAACCAAGCCGCCCGGCTGCTCGTTGAGCAAGATTACGGGCCAAGCAACGATGAGCTGACGCGCAGTCTCAGGGCGCAGCCCGCGGGCGTCGTTGGTGCGCGGCGACGCCTCTTGAATTTCGGCGTTCCCGAGGAGTTCATCGAGCAGATCAAGCGCGAGCGGAAGGTTCCCGACACCGTCAGCTGGTCGGCCCCGCGCGACGGCGTCGTGCTCGAGCGTAACGCTGTGGATGGCCAGGGCTTCAAGGCCGGCGACGTGCTGTTCCGCATCGCCGACCATTCGGTGGTGTGGGTCATGGCCAATGTCGCCGAGGGCGACATTGGCGCGCTGAAGCCGGGTCAGTCGGTCAAGGTGACGACGCGCGCCCATCCGGGCCGCGTCTTCACCGGCAAGGTGGCAGTGGTCTATCCGCACCTGATGAAAGAGACGCGCACGGTTCGCGTGCGCATCGAGCTGCCCAATCCGGATCTCGCGCTGTTGCCGGACATGTATGCCGACGTCGACATCGCCACCGGCTCGGATGAATCGGTCGCCGCCGTCCCCGAAAGCGCCGTCATCGACAGCGGCGCACGTCAGGTGGTCATCCTCGATCGGGGCGACGGCAAGTTCGAGCCGCGCGAGGTCAAGCTCGGCCGCAAAGGCGACGGCTACGTCGAGGTGATGAGCGGACTCCAGGCCGGCGAGAGCATCGTCGTCAACGGCAACTTCCTCATCGACGCCGAAAGTAACCTGCAGTCCGCTCTGAAGGGCCTGATGGCGCCACCGGCCGAGGAGGCCCGCCAATGATCGCCCGCCTCATCAGCTGGTCGGCCCGCAATCTCATGCTGGTGCTGATGGCCACGGCCTTCGCGGTGGTGGCGGGCGTGTGGGCCCTCTCGCGCCTGCCACTCGATGCCATCCCGGACCTCTCGGATACGCAGGTCATCGTCTACACCGAGTTCCCCGGGCAGGCCCCGCAGGTGGTCGAGGACCAAGTCACCTATCCGCTCACCACCTCGATGCTGACCGTGCCGCGCTCGAAGGTCGTGCGCGGGTTCTCCTTCTTCGGCGTGTCGTTCGTCTACGTCATCTTCGAGGATGGCACCGACATCTACTGGGCGCGCAGCCGCGTCCTCGAATATCTCAATGCCGCGTCAAAACGTTTGCCTGCCGGGGTCACGCCGACGTTGGGTCCGGACGCCAGCGGCGTCGGCTGGGTCTACCAGTACGCGGTGCTCGGCAAGAACAAGTCCCTCGCCGACCTGCGCTCGCTGCAGGACTGGGAGATCCGCTTCGGGCTGTCCAAGGCCGAGGGCGTCGCCGAGGTGGCCAGCGTCGGCGGCTTCGTCAAGCAATACAACGTCATCATCGATCCCGGCCGCATGCGCACGCTCGGCATCTCGCTGCAAAAGGTGCGCGACGTCATCCGCGACAGCAACATGGACGTCGGCGGTCGTACGCTCGAGCTTGCCGAGCACGAGTTCATGGTGCGCGGCCGCGGCTATCTCAAAGGTACGGGCGACCTCGAGAAGATCGTCGTCAAAATGGACGGCGGCACTCCCGTGCTGCTCAAAGACATTGCGCGCATCGAGATCGGCCCGGATGAGCGTCGCGGCATCACCGAGCTGAACGGCGAAGGCGAGGTGGCGAGCGGCATCGCCTTGCAACGGTCGGGCGCCAACGCGCTCACCGTCATCGACAACGTCAAGGAGCGTCTCAAGGAGATTGCTCCGTCGCTGCCCGAAGGCACCGAGGTGGTCCCGGTCTACGACCGCTCGGAGCTCATCCACCGTGCCATCGCCACGCTCAAGACGACCCTCTTTGAGGAAAGCTTGGTGGTCGCGCTCGTCTGCATCGTCTTTCTGCTGCACGTGCGCAGCGCGCTGGTCGCCATCCTCATGCTCCCCGTGGGCATTCTGATGTCGTTCGTGGCCATGAAGGTGCTCGGTATCGGCTCCAACATCATGAGCCTCGGTGGTATCGCCATTGCCATCGGCGCCATGATCGATGCGGCCATCGTCATGATCGAGAATGCGCACAAGCATCTGGAGCGGGCGCCGCCCGACAAGCCGCGCTTGGAGATCCTCGTCGAGGCAGCCTCCGAGGTCGGGCCGGCGCTGTTTTTCTCACTCCTCATCATCACCGTGTCGTTCCTGCCCATCTTCACGCTGGAGGCGCAGGAAGGGCGCCTGTTCGGGCCCCTCGCTTTCACCAAAACGTTCGCGATGGCGTCGGCGGCGATTCTGTCGGTGACGCTGGTGCCGGCATTGATGGTGATCTTCGTGCGCGGACGCATCATCCCCGAGGCCCGCAACCCGCTCAATCGGGCACTGATCGCCATCTACAGGCCGGTCATTCGCGGCGTGCTCAAGGCCAAGACGCTGACCATCGTGCTGGCGTTGGCGGTGCTTGGTGTGTCGGTGTGGCCGGCGCTGCACGTCGGCTCGGAGTTCATGCCGAACCTCAATGAGGGAACGCTGCTGTACATGCCGACTACGCTGCCGGGTCTATCGGTGACGAAGTCGGCTGAGCTGTTGCAGACCCAGGATCGCATCATACGCACGTTCCCCGAGGTGGCGTCGGTCTACGGCAAGGCGGGCCGCGCGCAAACGGCCACCGATCCGGCGCCGATCGAGATGTTCGAGACCATCATCAACCTCAAGCCGAAGGAAGAATGGCGCCCCGGCGTGACAATCGACGGGCTGATCCAGGAGATGGATCGCTCGCTGCAGTTCCCCGGCGTCTCCAACGCCTGGACCATGCCCATCAAGGCCCGCATCGACATGCTGTCGACCGGCATCCGCACGCCCGTGGGCGTCAAGGTGATCGGCAAGGACCTTACTGAGATGGAGAAGGTCGCGCGGCAGGTCGAGACGGCTCTCAAAACAGTGCCCGGCACCGCCAGCGCTTATGCTGAACGCGTTGTTGGCGGCTACTACCTGGAGGTCGTGCCCGACCGCGACCGGCTGGCCCGCTACGGGCTGATGATCGCGGACGTGCAGAACGTGGTGGCATCAGCGCTTGGCGCCGAGCCCATAACCACCACCGTCGAAGGCCGCGAACGCTACACGGTGGCCATCCGTTATCCCCGCGACTTGCGTTCCGACCCGCAGTCGATTGCCAAGGATGTGCTGGTGTCACTGCCCGGCGGCGGCACTGTCCCCCTGGGAGAGGTCGCCGATATCAAGCTCACCCAAGGTGCCACCAGCATCCGCACCGAGAACGCCAAGCTGGCGACCTACATCTTCGTCGACATCCGCGATCGTGATCTCGGCGGCTACGTCGCCGATGCCAAGAAGGCGGTGGACGAGCAGGTCAAATTGCCGGCCGGCTCGTACCTCGTGTGGAGCGGCCAGTTCGAATATCTGGAGCGTGCCGAGGCCCGTCTCAAGCTTGTCGTTCCGGTAACGCTCATGATCATTTTCCTGCTGCTCTACCTCAACTTCCGACGCATCACCGAAACGCTCATCGTGATGCTGTCGTTGCCGTTCGCGCTCGTCGGCGGGATGTGGCTGATGTGGTGGCTCGGCTTCAACATGTCGGTGGCGGTGGCTGTCGGCTTCATCGCGCTCGCCGGCGTCGCCGCCGAGACCGGCGTGGTGATGCTCATCTACCTCGACAGCGCGGCAGAAGAGATTCGCGCGCGCTGCCGCGAGGAGGGGCGCCCGTACACGCGTGCTGATCTCTATCAAGCCATCATGATCGGTGCGGTCGAACGCGTGCGCCCCAAGATGATGACGGTGGTTGCGATCATGGCCGGCCTACTGCCCATCATGTGGAGCACCGGCACCGGCTCGGAGGTCATGCAGCGCATCGCCGTGCCGATGATCGGCGGCATGGTGTCCTCGACGCTGCTGACGCTCATCGTCATTCCGGCCATTTATGGGGTCGTCAAAGGCTGGCGTTTGCCGGCCGGCGCGAGGGAACAACTCCTGCAGAAACCAAAAGTTACCGCGCGCACGAACTATGTCTGATCGCTTTCCAAAAGTGATTATCGAGGCCACGCGTGCGCCCCATCGAGCATGTTGCTTGGCGCCCTACGGAGGGGATCGCCATGGCAAAAGCCCACAAGGCGGACAGCTTCGACGGGGGAAGAGCGGCGAGCATCATCGCCGAGCCCGAACTGCCGCCCAAGATGACCAAGCTAAGTCTCAAAGCGCTGATCGAGGTTCGCGCCAACTCCGATGACGATGATGCGCGTGCACTCGCGCAAGCAATCATAGCCTTGACCAGCAATAACGACTGACCGTGAGAGTAATGCGCTGCGGTGCTGCTTTCGCTGTGCGGCCACACGGCCGCTACGGCCCGAAGCAGACGACGAATTCAGCGAGCGCGCGAGAGGGCAAGCAGCGTTTGATCGGGAGACGCGCCGGCGACTGCAACTTCGTTCTTGCTGCCAGAAGCCAGCAGGCTCTCCAGTGCATCGAATTCGACGTCGAGCCGGGCGAGAGGCAGTAGGACTGCCCGCGCGGTTGCGTAGTCGGCAAATGCGCTCGGATCTCGCAATCCGGAGCGTGCAAGTTCGATGCGCAATAGAGCGGTGAGGTCGGCCGCGATCAGTCCGGCGTACCGTCGCGCCGGTTTCCCGTGCCGGACAACGCGCCCGTTTCCTCCGTGGGCCGCAGCAGGCCAGGGGTTGTTACGCTCGATGCTGCCGGGACGCGCCAGCTCCAACGAGCGCGCGAACCGCCGCAACATCTCGCGCATGACCTTGCCTAGCTCATCGGGCGCGCTGCCGAGGCCACCGAGCAGCCTGGCGCAATCGGCCTCCCAATCCCTGAGTACACTGGCCTCGGGGGATTTCAGCGGGGCGCGTGCCAGCTGGTGGAAGGTCAGTCGTGCCAGCCGCTGCACGATCCTCTCGACTTTACGCGCACGCCGGTCACGGATCTCCGCGGCCCAGACGCGAACCTGTCCGAGGAGGGTGACCGCGCTGGCGTCGGACGGGCGTCCGTTGCTGCGCCGAGACTTCCCGGCGTCAGTCGCAGACACGAGGATGACGTCGCGGAACATGTCGCCGGCCGCTGCTCGCAGCCGCCACTCGATTTTTGTAGCGTCGCCGGGATCCTCAAGAGCATCCTTGTGGGTGGCCACGAGCAGGGCATTGCGCTGGCTGCGGCGCGGAAGCGTGGACCAGAAGGCTCGCTCGCTTTCCGTCCAAGCGCGCGTTGCCACCGTGCACCAAAGGCGAATGTCGCCTTCGGCATTCATGCCGCCGGCCTCGGACAACGCCGGCGTGTCGAGGATCTCGAATTCGGTCAAACGTTCGCTAGGGAGGCCGATCTCCAGGGCCTCGAGCTCCAAGCTCCCCGGCAGCGTCGTCGATATCCTCGTTGGTCAGCAACCGGCGCGTACCGCCGCCGATCGCGTGGAGTGTCGTCGTCTCTGCATAGCGGATGAGAACCGGCAGCCGGGTATTGGCGACGACGCTGGAAGGAAGCAGTCCGACCCCGAGCAGCAGATCGGCAACCGAAGTCTTTCCCGAATTGACTTCGCCGAGGATGGCCACGCGCGGCGGCCGCGTCAGCACCGCCTCCATGCGCGCCAATCCGGCGGCACAAACCGCCAGCGCCTGATCGTAGCGGCGCAGACTTTCGAGTTGGCGGCGTGCGTCCTGCAATACCGTCAAAAGCTCATGAGCGCCGCCGGTCATTGCGCCATCTCGGTCTGGCGCTGCAGGCGCGTGCCCAGATCATGGACGATGATCTCGAGTTGGTGGTTGAGGGCCCCGCACCGCTTCAGCCGATCCGCCAAGGCCTGCGCCTGTAGCTTACGGGGGTTGGGATCGTCTTGTCGGGCAGCCGAAGGTGCATCACCGCCGAGCTGCCCGATCAGTTGCACGCGGCGGCGCGTGACGGCTTGGATGATGTTGACGCACAGGCCAAACGACCATTTGGACGATGTCATAGCGTAAGTGCTCAGCACGCGTTCGGCGGTGTCGACAAGGCCGTCGGCAACCGGCTGGAACTCCGTCTTGATGAGGCTCTCGATCTGCTCGCCATAGGCGCTCGCGGACGTGCGCCCTTTCCATAGCGACGACCACCAGGAATCCTCGATGTCCAAGGCAACGAACCGGCTGAGCGCCGCCGTCGACGGCGGCGGAATAAGCAGCAAACGCTTCTCGGGCTCTGTCGGCATTGCTATCTCGGGCGCGATCAAGCTCATGAGACTCGCCAACTCCGGTGCAACCTTGCCCTGCAGCTCGAGCACACGTGCCGCTGCACTGTCGAAGCAATTCTTGAACTCCGCGGCCAGGGCACGCCGCAACGCAACGCCTTCGAGGGTCCAGGTGCGCGGGGCGCCCCCCCTTTGCAGCGTCGCAATGAGAACGTCGCGCTCCTTGGCGGCATGGGTGTCGACGACAACTTGCAGCGCCCGGCGCAGCCCGGTCATTTCCTCGCCGATGATCGTGGAGAACTGCAGTTCGATGTTCTTTGCCGATCGCTCCACGTTGGCGGCGACATCGTTGAGCACACTGGTCTCCCGCTCAAGCGCGATGCGCTCGTCGGAAGCGCGCGGCCCCACGGACGCGACCTCGGCCCGCGAAGACTCCAGCTCGAAGTTGGCGGCTTTGGCGCTGGCGTTCGCCATGTCACCGAACCAGCGGGCGGTCTGCATCTGCAAGTGCGCGGCTTGACTGGAGCTCATGGAGTCCGCCACGGCCCGATACATCGCGGGGAGGCCTGACGCAGCAAAAAGGGCGCTGCGCAAGCGCTCGCGGCTCTCTGGTTCGACCAGCGCATCGGGAGTTAAATCTCGCGGCTGCACGAGACCGATGTCCGATAGGTAGCCGAGCGAGGGACGCTGCATCAGCCGGCGCAGGGAGTCATCGTCGCCCTTGAGCGCGCAATTGGCCCAGGCGGCGCTTCCAGCGACGATGGGGATCCGTGCTCCCGGGAAGTCGGACTGTAGCTTCGTCTCCACATACATCAGCACTTCGGCGAGGTCGTACCCGACATCGGCGAAGTCATCGACGCGGTTGACGAACACGATGATGCGCTCGCTGTTCAAACCGTGCATGAGACGCATGAGATTGACGTCTGCTTCCGCCAACGGCTGACGCGCGGTGAGTACGATGATGTAGAGGTCGGCGGATTCGAGGCTGCGCCGGGTGATCTCGTCGCGGATGAGGAACGGATCGTTGGTGCCCGGCGTGTCAGTGAGCGTCACGGGAAAGGCGAATGGGCCCTCGTCGAAATAGAGGTCGGCCTGCTTGGTGATGTCAGCAAATTGACCGAGCGGTGAGTTGCCGGCGAAGTCGCCGGAGCAGACGTAGCGTGCCAGTAGCTCGCTGTTGAAGCTCTCGAAGCTGTGGGCACTTCCAAGCAACTCTGCAAAATCCGCTCCCAGCCGCATGACGGCGCGTTGCTTCATCGCTTCGACGTGGCGGTGAAGCAGATCCGGTTCAAAGCCCGGGTCCAAACGCTTCGTCAGCTCGCGGATGCGTCGGTCGCCATTGGCGAGATCGCGCCATTCCGCTGCAGAAAAGAACTGGAACGACGCAGCGCTCGAATCCGGCTTCTGCTCGCCAAAGTGCAGATGGGTGACGGTGGTCGTCCATGGCGTGACGTCGGTCGGGAGCAGCTTTGGCTGGCGCGCGAACGCGTTGATGAAGGAGCTCTTGCCGGACTTGATCTGCCCGACGACGGCGATGCGGAACACTTGCTGGCTAAGCCGATTGATGGCCTCGCTGACGAGGGCCTGTCCCGCCGGCTCGACGAGACCTGCGAGAGATCGTCCGCAATTCAGCAGCTGCTGCTGCACTATTGCCAGCGGAGCACCAACGCCCGCTGGGTCGGTAAATGCGGGCACTCTCAACGCCGGTTCAAGACCAAACGCGCGCGCGCCGTTGATGTAGCCTTCCCCCATGCGCCAACTCCAAACTTATGGCGACGACTTACAATCTGGCCGATCGTCCAGAAGAGCCCCATCCCCCCACTGTGTTCATCTTGCGGCGAGTTCCGCCAAGCGATCATTAGCCTCAGCGACGCCGAGGTCCTTGGCGCGCTCGTACCACGCACGTGCCACAGTCGGATCGGCTTTGAGCCCAAGATCGCTGAACTGGGCGACACGGCCAGGGTCATACATTGCCCCGAGCGTGAGCGCGGCTACGCCGGAGCCGAGCCGCGCGGCCTGCTCCAGGACGACCCGCGCCTCACCGGGCTTTCCGTCACGAAGATAGGAATCAGCGCGCTGCAAGAGCGGCTGGACATCCGTTGGCGACATCGTGTCTGCACCGGGCCGAACCGTTGAGGTCGCGCCGCTGCCCTCAGGTCCGCGACTCGTTCCATTTGCCTCTTGCGGAGCGTAGAACGTCAGGCGCCGTTCGCCGTCGCTCTTTTCGCCACCGCCTGTGTTGGTCCAGAGCACCAGACCGACAGCTATAACAGAGGACACGACAGCCGCGGTCGTTGCGCCGATAACGACCGCCGTGGTGCTGCTGGACGAGCGTCCCGGCTGATTGGCACGCGTGTGCCCTTCGACCGCACCATAGGAGCCACTGCTCGCTGCATCGAATGATGATTTTCGCCGGTCGTCGGAGACCTTCGCGGGTGCGGCGCCACGCAGCGCCCCAACGTACTCAGCCTGCGGCTGTGCGACGTCGGGCTCCGGCTTGCGGGTGCTCTCGTGCCTCGGCGCGACCTCCATGGTCTCAAGACGCTTCAGCAGCTTTGACAGTTCATCCAGTTGCGGCTCGTCACGGCGCCCCATATCGTCTGCCCCATCAGTGCGTCGCAGAATTGCGGACGTGTCCCCTTAGGAATGCTGTGGATCGGTAACGAAAAAGTTTGTGTGTAGAATCGTAGTCGCACTTTGTGGCCGCCTCAAGTTGCTGTGCTGACTTGATTTAAAGCAGGATGCTCAATTCACGAGCAGTGGTTTGTGTCGTTTCTGCGCGCGCTCGCAGTTAGTGTCAGCGTGGGGAGTCACGCCCCAGGGGAGACCAAGACATGAAGCTGCCGGTCAACGCCTGGTCGAGGATATGGCTGCCGATAAGCGTTGCGCTCTTGTTCACGCCGACCGCGGCACTTGCAGCGCCCGACAAGGGCGACACCGCCTTCCTGATGATCTCGACGGTACTCGTCCTGCTGATGACAATTCCGGGGCTGGCGCTGTTCTACTGCGGCCTGGTGCGCACCAAGAACGCCATCAGCATCCTGATGCAGGTGTTCACTATCGTGTGCCTCGTGTGCACGATCTGGATGCTCTACGGCTATAGCCTCACGTTCACGAACGGGGGCCCCTACAATGAGTGGATCGGCGGTCTCTCCAAAGCGTTCTTGCGGGGCGTGACGCCCAATTCGGAGGCGCCGACGTTCTCCAACGGCGTCTACGTTCCGGAGTACGCGTACATCTGGTTTCAGATGACCTTCGCGGCGATAACGCCCGCGCTCATCGTCGGCGCCTTCGCCGAGCGCATGAAATTCTCGGCGCTGATCGTCTTCATGATCCTATGGGTGACAGTCGTCTATTTCCCGATCGCTCACATGGTCTGGTATTGGGCGGGTCCGGATTCCATCGCAAATGCCGCGCGCGAGGTGTCGCAAGCGACGGGTCTTGCAAGGATCGACGCGCAGAACCACCTCGACGCAGTCCTGCGCGATGCCGGCATGGCCTTTCATTGGGGCGCGATTGACTTCGCGGGCGGGACGGTGGTGCACACCAATGCCGGCATCGCCGCTCTCGTCGGCGCGATAATCCTCGGGCCCCGCGTGGGTTACGGCCGGGAGCCGATGCCGCCGCATTCCTTGACGCTGGCGATGGTCGGCGCCTCGCTGTTGTGGGTCGGATGGTTCGGCTTTAACTGCGGCTCGAACCTGGAGGCGACCGGCATAGCCGCCCTGGCCATGGGCAACACGTTCGGTGCCACGGCGACGGCTGCGCTCGCCTGGATGTTCACCGAGTGGGTGACCAAGGGGAAGGCGACGCTGCTCGGCCTCACGACCGGGGCCGTCGCCGGGTTGGTAGCGGTGACGCCGGCGTCGGGGTTCGCGGGGCCCATGGGGGCGCTTGCGCTGGGCGTCGTTACCGGGGTCGTCTGCTTCCTGTTCTGCACCGGCGTGAAGAGCGCACTCGGATACGACGACAGCCTCGACGTATTCGGCGTCCACTGCATCGGCGGCATCATCGGCGCCCTCGGCACCGGCCTGCTGGTCAATCCGCATCTTGGCGGCACTGGCGTTGCCGACTATGTGACGAGGCCGGGCGAAGCGATCGCAACCTATGAGATGAGCACGCAGATGGTGGCTCAATGCAAGGCCGTGCTCCTGACGCTGGTGTGGTCCGGCTTCGGCTCAGCCATCATCTACCTGGTCCTCGACCTCACGATTGGATTGCGTCCGACATATGAGAACGAACGTGTCGGCCTCGATCTTACGGAGCACGGCGAGCGCGCCTACAACGATCTATGAGTTGGTGTCACGGGCTGTTCAACAAAGTCGCCGCCGGCGCGACCGCTGACGACATCCTGCTGCTCGTTGCCGACATTGAGGAAGCCGCGCCTGCTACTCCGCGGGCAATAGCGCCGTCGAAGGTGTTCGACCGCCGAAAACTTCCTGGTTGGTCGATTGTGGGCCGAAGGAGACCAGGGCCAGCGTCGTGAACACGATGATCGTCACCATCATCGTCGAGAACAGACGGCCGGTTGAGACGCGGGAGTTTGGATTTCGTGGAGTATCATCGCTGCCTCCTACCAAACCGCTCTTGCGCACAAGATTCCAACGTAGAGCGGCCCCCCCCCCGTCAACGCCGATTACTCCGCGCCGCCCAGGGGGTGATTGGAACGCGTACGATATCGCAGCGACCCCTGCGCGCGCACAGCGCGCTCGTCGAGATCGGGCACGCCTAGCGCACCCCGCCGTCCGCGGCCGGCACTACGCGGCGCGCTGCAGATCCTCGACGAACTCGATCTCGCGTGCAGGCATGTCGCCGAGAACATGGCCGACCGCCGACGGCTCAGGAGCGGCTCCTGACCATCATCGACCGCGCACCGTGTCGCCTAGGACGATTGCCGGTGGGCGACGGGGTACGTGACTGTTGGCGCCGGTTCATCGACCGACGCACAATTGCCGGCCGCCTCCTGCTCACGCGCACTAGGGGGAGGCAACACGACCTTGGAGTTGAGCGGAAGACCCGCCTTCAGCGCCAGCAATTGATCGTTCGAGATCATTTCCATGGCGCCGAAACGCCGTTGTTGGCGGGACGTTCCAACGCCGTCATAACAAAACCTACAGCGTGTTCATTTTTTCTGTTGACCCGGCCAGATGCGCAGCTTTCGCGAGCGTTATCCGTGTCGAGGAACGGCTGCGCGGTCGCGCCACATGCCATCGGAGGGGTCATCGCCCGCTTGCCCGGACGCGACTGATTGAAAGCTCAAATTGCATTCCTACGTGACGTGTGGGCGCGAGCCTGACACCCCCAACAGGCCGTGCCCCGACGCGGGAGTTCCCCGTCCCCGCGTCCAGACCCTCCACGAGGGCCGGCCCCGGCGTGCACCGGTCCGCCGGGGCTTTCTTTGGCGCACGAGGAGCACAACTCCGGCCGTGCCCCACAGCCCGCTCAGACCAGATCCTTTGGCGAAGACAGCAGAATGCTCGTTTCGGTCGACGGTTATCCCGTCGATCGCGCGGATGCGGTTGAGCAGCCCATCGAATGCCGTCGAGCGTGTCGGTGACGAGTTCGGCGACGATATCCCAGCGGCCGTTGGTCGAATGCAGTCGACGAACCTCCGGAAAGCCGTGCATCCGCCGCATCACCTTCTCCACGCCTTTGCCCTCGACCGCGATCAACGCCACGGCGCGCACGTGATTACGTTGCGATGGGTCGCGCACGAGGATGGTGAAGCCGCCGATCACCCCCGACCGCATCAGCTTGTCGAGGCGCGCGCGTATCGTCGCCCTCGAGGCGTCGAGCTCGCTCGCCAGCGACGCAATTGAGCGGCGCGCATCGTTGCGCATGAGGGCAAGCAGTCGGTGGTCGAGATCATCCATCCGCCAATACCTAGCAGAATGCTCATTACATACCGCCAAACTGGCAAATAAGCCTTCATAAAGTAGCACGATTCCGACTTTTCGGCGCCGCTCCTCCAAGAAATCATTGAATTCGGTGAGTTCGAGGTCCGGGCCGGCATGATCACAGGAAATTCGATCAATCTATACGAGAGCGAGTGGCGGCTTGGCGCGCACAACTACAAGCCGCTCGACGTCGTGCTGAGCCGCGGGCGCGGCGTCTGGGTGTGGGACGTCGACGGCAACCGCTACCTCGATTGCCTGTCGGCATACTCTGCCGTGAACCAGGGCCACTGCCATCCGAAGATCCTGGCGGCGCTGGTGGAGCAAGCCGGCAAGCTGGCGATCACCTCGCGCGCCTTTCGCAACGACCAGCTCGGCGCTGCTTTACGAGAAGCTCGCGGCGCTGACCGGCGCCCACAAGATACTCCCCATGAACTCCGGCGCGGAGGCCGTCGAGTCCGCCATCAAAGCCGTCCGCAAGTGGGGCTACGAGGTGCGTGGCGTGCCGGAGGACGAGGCTGAGATCATCGTATGCGCCGACAACTTCCATGGGCGCACCATCGCCATCGTCGGCTTCTCCACCGATCCCGACGCGCGCAACGGCTTCGGTCCGTTTCCCAAGGGCTTCCGCATCGTGCCGTTCGGCGACTTCGAGGCGCTCGCCAACGCCGTCACGCCACGCACGGTCGCCTTTCTGGTCGAGCCGATCCAGGGCGAGGCCGGTGTTGCTATTCCGCCGCCCGGATATTTTGCCAAGGTGCGCGAACTCTGCACGCAGAAGCGCATCACGCTGATCTTCGACGAGATCCAGACCGGGCTCGGCCGCACCGGCAAGCTGCTCGCCGAGGAACATGAAGGCATCGAAGCGGACGTGACGCTGCTCGGCAAGGCATTGTCCGGTGGCTTCTATCCGGTGTCGGCGGTGCTTTCGAACAGCGAAGTTCTCGGCGTCCTGCAGCCGGGGCAGCACGGCTCGACGTTCGGCGGCAATCCGCTGGCGTGCGCAGTGGCCTGCGCTGCGCTCGACGTACTGATCGAAGAAGACATGATCTCCAACGCGGCTTCGGTCGGCGCCTATCTCAAGGAAGGTCTAGACGCCATTCGCACCGACGCCGTACGCGAGGTGCGCGGGCGCGGGCTGATGCTGGCCATCGAGCTCCATAAGGAGGCCGGGCCGGCGCGCGCCTATGTCGAGGCGCTGGCGCACCTCGGCGTGTTGACCAAAGACGCGCACGACCAAACGATCCGCATCGCCCCGCCGCTCATCATCACGCGCGAGGAGGCCGACTGGGCGATCGAGCGATTTGCCGCCGCGCTGAAGTCGGCGCCGCGGCCCCGGAAGAAAACGAACAGCCGGCCTTTGAGTGTCGCGTCGGAGGCGACCTGAGAACGCCTCAAGTATAGACCGCGTTGCTGCAACCGACGGACCGGACCGCACGACGATGACCCAGAGCCAAACCATCCTGATGTGTGCGCCAGGGCATTTCAGCGTCGACTACGTGATCAATCACTGGATGCAAGACCAGACGGGCAAAGTCGATCGCGCGCTCGCCGGATGGCAGTGGGAGCGTCTGCGCAGCATCTTATCCAGCTTCATCAAACTTGCTTTTGTCCCGTCGGAGCCGGGCGTGCCCGACATGGTCTTCACGGCCAATGCCGGCTTGGTGCACGGAGGAAAAGTGATCGTCAGCCGGTTCGCTTCGCGCGAGCGGCAGGCGGAGGAGCCTCTGGTCAGGAAGTGGTTTCAGCAAAACGGTTACGCGATCGCCGACTGGCCACAGGACGTTGCGTTCGAAGGAGCGGGCGACGCACTGTTTGATCGTGAGTTGCCAATTCTCTGGTTTGGTCACGGCTTTCGCTCTGACGCCGCGGCGGCTGGCTCTATAGAGAAAGCGATCGGATGCCGAACGGTTTCACTACGGCTGACGGATCCCCGCTTCTACCATCTCGATACTTGCCTCTGCCCGCTCGACGGAGGCTGGCTGCTCTACTATCCCGCAGCCTTCGATAAGGAGTTCGCAGGAGAAAATTCGCGCTCTCTTGCCGCGTGAAAAACGGCTCGAGGTCGGGAAGGCCGACGCACTCGACTTTGCCTGCAACGCGGTGAGCCTCGGCCGGCACGTGATCCTCAATCATGCCTCCGACGATCTGCAAAACGCCTTGCGACGCGCGGGCTTCACGCCGATCCTGACGCCGCTGTCTGAATTTTTGAAATCGGGCGGCGCTGCGAAGTGCCTGACGCTCAAGCTGGTCGAGTGAGACGAACAATGTCTCGATCTCGGCGACGGACGGCGGTCCTCAGTAGACAGCCGCGAGCACACCGATCCGAGAGGTAGGGTGAGGGCGGGGCCGGCTCACTTCTTCACTGGAGCGTAAAAGACGCTGTCGATCTCCACGATATCGTCGTCGAACAGGCGTTGGACCTCGACCATCGTTCGGGGCGGATATGGCGGCTTGCCCCAGAGTTCCGCCTGCACCGTGTCCACCATGGGCGCGAAACGGTGCAGGTCACTGACGTAAATCGTGAGCCGTACGCAATCCTGCAGGGTTGCCCCCTCCGATTCAGCAATCAATTTGAGATTGAGGAAGGCCCGATGAATCCGGGCTTGAGGGTCCTGCACCAACGTGTTGGTTGCCGGGTCGACGCCTTGCATGCCGGCGACAAAGACGAAGTCTCCGGCTCTGGCGCCCAGACTCCACGTACCCTCCGCCTTGATAGCACCAGGAGGATCGAGAGTTTTGACACCATTCGGCGAGGGTGACTGTGCAAGGCCGAGACTTGAGGCCACGGCTATTGCCAATACGCTCGGGAGAACAAGGCGCTGCAACATGGGGTGCTCCATCTCGGTCAAAGTACCCACCAAGTCCTTAAAATCCGTGCGTATCGATACGTAGACGTTGTCTGAGACGGCCCAGCAGCGCACGTTCCGGCGAACAGTTGGGATTCGATCATCACGTGACGACGCGGCCGACAAACTGACCACGTTGGAAAACGAGCAACTTGTCTTCCAATCGTAAGATCCCGGTGAGGGCCAATGGCGAGCAAAGCGTTGAACGCGAGTTGGTCTTTGCACGCGCGCGGCATCGCAGTTGTCCTTGCGCTCGCCGCCGCATGGCACACGCCGCAAGCCCAGGCACAAGACGCGGGGGCTAAATTCGATCCGGCGGTGCGGCCCGAGTATCGCGAGCCCGTAACGCTGGCGAGCAAGGACGGCGTGCTAGAAGTGACACTCACCGCACATCAGGGGCAGGCCAGCCTCGATACGGTGGCCAAGCCAGTGCAGAACATGCTGGTGTTTGGCTATGCGGTCATCCGCGGCACAGCTTCCGACGGGCGGATGTCGGGAGACAATCTATATCCCGCACCGACATTACAGGTCTTTCCCGGCGAGACGCTGATCGTGCATCTCGAGAACGCACTCAGCGGGCTGACGATCCGCGACTTCTTCGATCCGCAGTATACGGCGAAGGGTGAGGAGGTGCCGCTCTATCCAGTGCAGATGCCGTCGTCGCCGCTCAACCTGCACATTCATGGCGTGCACATCAGCCCCAAGGGAAACTCAGACAATGTGATGCTCCACATTCCGGCCGGGATGTCGAACACCTACACCTACCGCATTCCCAAAAACATGCCGCAAGGCGCCTACTGGTATCACAGCCATCTGCATGGGCTCACCACATCCCACGTGTACTACGGGCTAGTGGGCCTGCTCGCCATCGGCCGCACCGATGGCAATCTTCCGCTGGTGACCCAGCATGACATTCCCATCCGCAACATGCTGCTGCAGTACAACTCGATTTTCGATCGGGCGGGAGGTCTCGCACAGCTCAACAATCCCAGTTGGCCGCAATGGGTCAGCACGGCCAATCCGCCGGAAGGTGACGAGCTGGCGAAGGGTACCTACCGGCCGCTGCTCGCGCCGGTGAATTTCACTCAATCGAGAAAAGGAACGCAGTACGCAACCGTCTGGTACTCGGGCCCTCTCGCGATCGCGAACTCTCGCGGACGCTTCGAGTTCATCCCGAGCAATCTGCAGCGCTTCACGGCAAATCCCGGAGGCCCGGGAGCCGATGTCGAGGCCGACGCTTCGCTTCCCGACTACAAACGCGATGTGCAGTTCACGGTGAACGGCCTCTTCCAGCCGGTGATCAAAAGCAAGCCGGGACAGACCGAGATCTGGGTGCTCGCGAATGTGAGCGACATTGCCTACATGAGCGTGCAGCTCACCGAGACCGCGACGGGCAAGCACCCCAAGATCGCTATCGTCGGCCAGGACGGCAATCCCAGCCCTGCGGTCCACTATCCTGTGTTTGAAGATGGCACGCGGCTCGTCATTTCGCCTGCCACGCGCTACGCCATCGCAGTGACGATGCCAGAGAGCGGCGATCTTGTGCTCGAGATGCCGCCGACAGGCAGCGGCGCGCGGACGCTGAGCGCCCCAGGAGTTCTTTATGAGAATGATGGGAGCGACAATCCGCCGGCAACGCTCGGCACGTTGAGCGTCCTTCCCTCAGCTATCAGCTATTTCGATGGATTTTTTCCTTTCCCGACGCAGGTTCTGGCGCGAGCGGTGCCGTCCGAAGGTCGCGGCGTCTCCGTAGCGTTCGCGGAGGGACAGAAACTCGGGGCCCACGCCACCTTCGACGAGCTTTCCAAGCTTACTCCCGACTTCAAGCGTGAGCTCACGATATCCGGCGGGTTTCTGAATGATCTCGCCAGCCAATCCGATCCCAAGGCTTTCGTCTACGCGTTCGAGGGGACCGCATTTCCCAACGTGCCCCTCCTGCAGCCGCGGCTCAACTCCGTGGAGGAATGGACCTTCGTCAACAATAACAACGACGAGCATCCCATCCACGTGCACGTCAACGACTTCCAGGTGACAAGCTACTTCGATCCGACCACCGGTCTGAAGACCGGAGCGGAAATGTGGGAGGTCGACAACGCCAACGTGCCGGCGCCGACTTTGGGTCCGGGTGAAGTTGGTCGATCCAGCCTGGCGGCCTGTCGATACGCACGAAGTTCGAAGACTACACCGGCCTGTTCGTGATGCATTGCCATCGCCTCAACCACGAAGACAACGGGCTCGATGACTCTGGTCAACGTGATTCCCGCTGTCTCGAGCTATGCGGTGGCGGCTCCCGGATCACCGGGCCGTTCTGCAGTGGTGAACGTCTATGATGGCAACGGCGACCGGCTCATCGCTACGGTTACGCCATTCCCTGGTTTCGAAGGAAGCTTTGAGCGTGGCCATGGGGGACGTCAACGACGACAACGTCCTCGACCTTGTCGTCGGGGCCGGGGAGAACTACGCTCCGATGGTCGTCGCTTACTCTGGCAAGGCGACAGGCGGCAAGGCCGCCTTCGAGACACAGCTCGCTCGGTTTGCGGCGTTCGACTTAAGCGCGCGCGGCGGGGTCAGCGTAACGTCGACACAGATCGACGGGACGACCGCCGATAACATCATCGTCGGCTCGGGCCCCGGCATTCCGAGCGAAGTCAAAGTTTTCAGCACAGAACTGCCGTCGTCGTTGGGCACGGCACCTGCGCTCTTCTCGACTTTCAGCCCCTACGCAAATGACCGCTCGGGGGTGAGCGTTGCCTCCGGCTTTGTCGACTTTGCCACGGGGCGCAACAGCATCATCACGGCCCCGGGCCCAGGCACGCCAACGCAGGTGAAGGTCTTCACCTTTTCGCTGATGAAGCCGCTGCACGCGCGGCCGACCGACGTCGCGGCAAAAAAGCAATGTCCGGGCCCCAAGGAGGCGGCAGTAACCGCCGCTTTCATGCCGTTCGGTCTCGGCTACAGCGGCGGCGTTTCTCTGGCCACTGGCTGGCTGACCGGAGCGTTGGGCGGCGCCGAGGCAATCGTCGTTGGCCAGCTGAGCGGGCCCGGCACGGTGAAGGTCTACTCGAGCGGCTCGGCGCTGCAGGGTGGACCAAGGGTCTATTTGCAGAGCGCTGCGCATACCCCCGTTCCCATCTTTACCGACATTGCGCAATTTAAGCCGTTCGACCAGGCTCCGGGCGTGCGCGTTGCCGCGACGAGCACGACGGTTGGCGCAGACCTGCTCGTTAGCGGCATCTCGCAAACGGACAAAACCGTGAGG
Source organism: uncultured Alphaproteobacteria bacterium (assembly GCA_963831175.1). Taxonomy (GTDB): domain Bacteria; phylum Pseudomonadota; class Alphaproteobacteria; order Rhizobiales; family Hyphomicrobiaceae; genus Hyphomicrobium_A. The sequence continues at coordinate 30,790 of CAWHOZ010000023.1, forward strand.
GTTCGCAAATACCAACTCTTCAAGCCTACTGCGGAAGCCGATACGCTTGGTCGCCAAGCAGATCAACGAGGTCAGCTCCATTGCGGGCTCATTTCCCAGTGTCCTAGGCGGCGATTGAGCGACCCGTGAGCGACAAGCCCTCGACGCTTCTGATTTGTGCACGCATTCGTCCGGGACGCGACGGCCGAGTTCGCGCAGTGGCAGGGCCGCTGGCAGAGCGCACTGCTCGCTTCAGCCGAGGCTTTGAGCGTCGAGCTCTGGCCGCCGGCGCCGCCGGATCAGCTGGAAGCGGTGGCGATCGCGCGCTTCATCTCGATGGATGCCTTGCGGCAGTGGCGCCGCAGCGAGGACAATCGCCGAACTTGTCGACGAAGTTGCGCCGCTGGTCGAAGGCGGCCTCGTCATGCAGCTCGTTGGAAAGGCTGCGGTCGAATACTCGGTCGAGCATGGCGCGACGATAATCATGGCCACCGAAATCAAGCCGGGAAAGGAAGCTGCCTACCGGGCTTGGGCCGATCGCATTCAAAAGCTACAGGCGACGTTTCCCGGGTATCTCGGCTCGTTCGTGCAGCCGCCGCAGCATGGGGAAACCGGCTGGACGACGGTGCTGCGCTTTGACTCGGCGGCGAACCTCGAACGCTGGCTGAAATCCGATGCGCGCGCGGAAATCGTGAAGGAGAGCGAGGACCTGGTCGCCGGTTTTCACGCGCAACGGGTCGACACTTCGTTTCCAGGGTGGATTCCGAACGATCCCGCGACCGGCAGATCTCCCAACATGTGGAAGACGGCGTGTCTGGTTCTTCTCACGCTCTTTCCGGTCATCATGCTGGAGCTTCGCTTCCTCAATCCGCAACTTGAAGCGCTCAATCCCGCGGTCCGCACCTTCATCGGCAACGCGATCAGCGTAGGGGTGACTACATGGCCATTGATGCCGCTGGCCATTCTGGGTTTTCACGCCTGGCTGTTTCCCGAAGGCTACCCGCGTTGGATGGCGTGGGCGATGCCGATCGCGTTGGTGATCTGCTACCTCATAGAGATCGCCGTTTTCTGGCACCTGCTGCTTTAGGTAATGCTCATACTCGAGACGCAGACTAGCCGCTGCTACCGGCCGTGCGATGAATTGGGCATTGTCCGGAGCTGGAAACCGCTCCCGAGAGGCGACGGTCATGAATTTGAATACCGTTGCCGAGGTCAAGCAACCGCTTTCGGCCGACGAGATCACCGAATGGCGCGACGGGTACGCTTGGCTCGCCGGCGGGACTTGGCTGTTCTCGACACCGCAGGTCGGCACCGATACGCTGATCGACCTACAATTGCTTCGCTGGCCGGCCCTGCAAGTCTCCGCCGGTGGCCTTGATATCGCAGCGACTTGCACACTCGCGGAACTCGCCCGCTTCGACGCGCCGGCCACGTGGAAGGCGGCACCTCTGTTCAAGATGTGCTGTGACTTGCTGCTCGCCTCCTTCAAGGTTTGGAATGCCGCGACGGTGGGCGGCAACATCTGCATGTCGCTGCCGGCCGGATCGATGATTTCGCTGACAGCGTCGCTTGAAGGCGTCTACACGCTGTGGCCGCGAGACGCCGCGCCTCGCAAGATCGCCGCCGTCGACTTCATTACCGGCAATCACACGAATGTCCTCGGCCGTGGCGAGCTGCTGCGCTCCATCCATTTACCAGCCAGGGCGCTCTCCAAGAGGTTCGCCTTCCGCCGCGCTTCGCTCACGCATCTGGGACGCTCGGCCATAATCGCCATCGGCACGCAAAGCCCCGGCAGCCACGATCTCGTGCTCACCATTACGGCGGCGACTGTAAGGCCGTTCCAGCTTCGGTTCGATCGTGTTCCCGGTGCTCGAGCACTACGCGATGCGATCTATTCCGCCATTCCCGATGACGGACTACTTCGACGACGTGCACGGTTCCGCGCTCTACAAGCGTCACCTCACCTACTATTTCGCCGAACAGATTCGCGCCGAGCTCCTCGACGGAGCGAAGACATGAAGTTCTCCATCAACGGCAGGAGCGTCTCGGCGAAGCCGGCCCCGGGCCAGTGCCTGCGCACCTTCCTGCGCGAGCAGGGATATTTCGGCGTGAAGAAGGGCTGCGATGCGGGCGACTGTGGAGCCTGCACGGTTTGGCTCGACGGCACGCCGTTCCATAGTTGCTTGATGCCGGCGTTTCGCGCCGCCGGGCGCGAGATCACGACGATCGAGGGCCTTGAGAAAGACGGCCAGCTGCATCCCATGCAGCAGGCGTTTGTCGATGCGCAGGCGTTTCAGTGCGGCTTCTGCACCGCCGGTATGATCATGACGTCCGCCACCTTCGACGAGGCGGCGCGCCGCGACCTGCCGCGCATGCTCAAAGGCAATCTCTGCCGCTGCACGGGCTATCAGAGCATCGTGGATGCCCTCGACGGCATCAAATCCGTCGAAGAGGATATCGCTGGCGACGCCTGCGGAGCCAGCCTCAGCCAGTCCATTCGCCAAGGCGATCGTGACGGGGCAGGCGCGTTATACGCTCGACGTGCCGCCGATGGAGAAAATGCTGCATCTCAAGGTGCTGCGCTCTCCGCATCCGCATGCGCGCATCAAGTCCATCAAGCGCGATAACGCAACGGCGGTGCCAGGCGTTGTCGGCATATTCACGTGGGAGGATGTCCCGCGCCGGCTCTACAGCACGGCAACCCACGAGGATCACCTCGTCGATCCCGACGATACCTACATCCTCGACAATGTCGTCCGCTTCGTCGGCCAGAGGGTGGCGGCCGTCGTGGCCGAAACCGAGAGCGCCGCGGAACAGGCTTGTCGCCTGCTCGAGGTCGAGTACGAGCTGCTTCCCGCGGTGTTCGATGCCGGAAGCCGCGATGGCGCCAGGGCGCACCCGTCCTGCACGACAGGAGCATCGCCTTCCACGACAACATCTACGTCGACATTCACGGCGAGCTCGGCAGCGTCGCCGAAGGCTTCAGGGAGGCCGACGCTATCCACGAGCAGACGTATTCGACTTCACGGGTGCAGCACGTGCATCTGGAGACGCACGGCTGCCTCGCCTGGCGGGGCGACGATCGGCGGCTGCACGTGCGGACGAGCTCGCAGGCGCCGTTTCATCGCCAAGCAGAAGCTCTGCTATTTGTTCGGGCTGTTCGATCGCGACGTGCATGTCTTCACCGAGCGCATCGGCGGTGGCTTTGGCGGCAAGCAGGAGATGATCTGCGAAGACTTGTGCGTGCTCGCCACGTTGCGGACCGGCCGGCCGGTCATGTGGGAGTTCACGCGCGAGGAGCAGTTCATCGGCGCCACCACGCGCCACCCGATGAAGACGCATGTAAAGCTCGGTGCCAAGCGCGACGGCACGCTGACCGCAATCGAGGTGCGCGTGGTGTCCAACACCGGCGCCTATGGCGGACACGGAGGCGAGACGCTGGCCGCCGCGCTCGGCAGCCCGATCGCCGCCTACCGTTGCGTCAACAAGAAGGCCGACGGGTATGCCGTCTATACCAACATGGTTCCGGCCGGCGGGTTTCGCGGATATGGCGCCTCGCAGACGACCTTTGCCATCGAATGCGCCCTCGACGATCTCGCGAGGATGCTGGGCGTCAGCCCCTTCGAGATCAGGCGCAAGAACAAGATCCACGACACCGACCGGATCGAGTCGATCTGGAAAGATCCTACCGACGTGGTGATTGGCAGCTACGGAATCGATCAGTGCCTCGATCTCGTCGAGCAGGCGCTGGCGAGCGGACGCGGCGCTGCCAAAACCAGAAGGAGAGGACTGGCTGGAGGGGATCGGCGTCGCGCTCTCCATGCTGGAATCCGGGCCACCCACGGAGCATCGCTCCGGCGCCGAAATGCGGCTATTGGCCGACGGCACCTACCATCTCGCCGTAGGTTCAACGGAGATGGGCAATGGCTCGACCACCTCCCATCGCCAACTCGCCGCCACGGTTCTCGGCACGCGGGCAAGCCGGATTGCCATCATCAACGGCGATACCGATCGCACGCCCTACGACACCGGCACCTTCGCCAGCACCGGGACTGTCGTTGCCGGGCAGGCCGTCGAGAAAACCGCGGCCGCGCTGCGCGACGTCCTCATCGACTTCGCGAGCCGCGAGTTCGGCTGCGAGCCCGCCGATTGCCGTTTGCAGGACGATTCAATTATTTGCGCCAACCGGAGGATTCCGCTCGCCGAGCTGCATGCGGCTGGCGCCAAGGTGGGTGACCGGTTCGAGGTGAGACGCAAGGCATATCTGTCGCCCCGTTCCGTCGGCTTCAACGTGCACGGGGTTCGCGTTGCGGTTCATCGCGTCACGGGTGAGATCATGATCTTGCAAAGCGTGCACGCCGCCGACATCGGCCGGCTGATAAATCCCATGCAATGCCGCGGGCAGATCGACGGCGCGATCGCCATGGGCGTTGGGTGGGCGCTCTACGAGAAGATGGTCTACGACGCCAACGGCGCGATGGTGAACCCCGCGCTGCGCGACTACCGCATTCCGGCTTTCGCCGACATTCCGCGCAGCGAGATCTATTTCGCCGACACTTATGACAGCGTGGGTCCGCTGGGAGCGAAGGCCCAGGGCGAGTGCGCGATCAATGCCGTGGCGCCGGCGATCGCCAATGCCGTCGCCAACGCAACCGGCGTTCGTTTTGCAGATCTCCCGCTGACGCCCGATCGCATATTCGAAAAACTCGAGGGTTGCGCCCCGGCTTCCCCCCGCAAAGAACGAGTTTAGCCGATGGTCTTCGGCGGCTTCCTGCCGCCCATTTCGAGGCATCTACCGTGTGCAAGCCTGGCCGCGGCAAGAAGATGCTGTCGTACGTAGCGGCTGGATCCGCCAAAGGAGGTAGTGCCCCCGAGCTGCAACGCGGAAGACTTGGCAATGGATATTTTGCAGCGACTTAACTGAGCTCCGGGGCGACGCAGGTCCGTCCGAAAAGGCGTCTTGCCACAAACGCCGATTGAATTGAGCATCGAGCGCAGCTTGATGAGCGTGGAGTTGGTTCCGTTGTGGTTCCTGATGGCGTGGACGTACCTCGTTCTGGCCTTACCCGGTGCGGCAACTATTCGCGAGCCGCCCCCTGATTGTCCGCTTCCACCCACCGAACTCAGAAGTCCGCACGTTGACGTCCGCCGTTTCGGAGCGGTAGGGGACGGCGTTCACGACGACACGTTCGCCATAAACGCGGCTATTGCCTCTCTCGAGAACGGCGGCACGGTCGAGTTTAGCCCCGGGACGTACCGGCACGATGGCCTCCTGAAAGTCGATCGGCGCGACGTTGCGCTTGTCGGACAACGCACACGGTTGCTGGCAGGGAGGCCGTCCCAAGGCGCGATTCTTCTTTCCGGCGACGGCAGCAGCCTCCGCGACCTCGACATCACGTCGGCCGACCCCGGCCCGCGCGGCGATCGTGACGAGCAGAGCGGAATTGTCGTCAGCGGCCAGCGCAACACTGTTTTCGGCGTCAAGGTCAGCAAGGCCAAGAGCGCGGGCATCCTGCTTCTCGGAGCGCGGGACTTTCTTGTCGCGTGCTCCGATGTTTCCGACACGAAAGCCGACGGCATTCACGTGTCGCGCGCCGCAATGAACGGCCGCGTAGCCTTTAATACCGTGCGAAATTCCGAAGACGACGGCATCGCCGTTGTTTCTTACCGCCCGGACAAGCAAGCGAGCAGAATTACGATCGAGGATAACAGGGTCGAGCAAATTCGATGGGGCCGCGGAATTGCAGTTGTGGGCTCGAGAGATGTCGTTGTTCGACGCAACACCGTTCGGTCTATTGCCATGGCGGCAGGGATCATCGTTGCTCGCGAGGCGTACTGGAACACGCACGGCGCTCGAAACGTCGTCATCGAGGGCAACCGTATCTCCGACGTTCAGCAGTCACTCGCCCCGCTCGACGGGCGTGAACGCACAGGTCAGGCCGCCATCGACCTGAACTCTGACGACGACGACCCTGCGCTCGCCGTCACCGACGTGAAGATCGCCTCAAACGTGGTCAGCGGGAGCGGCTACGACGGCATACGCCTCAACGGCAACGTGACGCGGGTTACGATCGCGGATAACACGCTTGCAGGCGTAAAGAGGTCGGCGATCTTCATCGTTCGAAAGCCACCGGGACAGGTCGTGGATTGCCAAGGCGCTTCCGCCAAAATGATTTCGCGGCCTTGCGCCATCGACTAGTGCGGCGGCGTCGAACGATACCTCTTTTTGCTGCCTCTCTGCGGCTCGCTGCTTCGCGTTAGCGATTGGAGATCCTGGTCCGCTCGTGCGAGGAGCACCCGCCGCTATGAACGGAAGCGTAGTCTTAGCGCATCAATGGCTGGTTGCCGACAGGGGCGCGGAAGCGGTCCTTCGAGAATTGATGCGATTGTTTCCTCATGCGCCGATCGCTTGTCTCATCAAATCGGAGGACTTCAACCCCTCTTGGCTGGCCGGCCGCACAATCATCAAATCGCCATTGGCGAAGCTTCCCGGCGCCCGTCGCTACTACCGTGAGATGCTAGCTTTGCACCCGTGGGCGATCGCTAATTTGAGAGTTCCGGACGATACCGAGTTCGTGCTCAGCACGGATGCGGCGATGATCAAGGGGCTTTCACTCCCTCCCGGCGTGAAGCAGGCATGTTACTGTCACTCGCCGCCGCGCTACCTTTGGGACCAGATGCAGAACTACTGTCTCAGGGATGGTGCCATCGCCTCGGCGCGCGACGTCGCTTTCAAACTCAGCGCCAAGCTCTGCAGAACATTCGACAAGACTTCATCGTCGAACGTCGACCAGTTCATGGCCAACTCGCAGTTCGTCGCCAATCGAATCCGCTCGATATATGAGCGTAAGTCGGAGGTGATTTTCCCGCCGGTCGAGGTTGACGACTTTTCACCGACGGCGGAGCACGTCGACTACTACCTCATCGTCAGCCAACTGGTGCCGTACAAGCGGATCGATCTCGCGGTCGAAGCCTGCTCGCGCTTGAGCAAGCAGCTCGTCGTGGTCGGCGATGGACCCGAAAGAAGGCGGTTGGAATCTGCTTGCCGGCCCGACGGTCAAATTTCTAGGGCGGATTTCGCGCTCCGGCGTGACCAACGCGCTGGAGGGATGTCGAGCTTTCCTGTATCCGCAGGTGGAAGACTTTGGCATCACCGCGGTCGAGGCTCAGGCTGCAGGCAAACCCGTGATCGCCTATCGTGCCGGCGGCGCGCTCGAGTCGGTCGCCGATGGAACCACGGGGCTTTTCTTCGACGAACAGAGCGCAGAATTGCTCATGGACGTAATCGAGCGCTTCGAGGGCATAAACCGACCCTGGACGAGCGACTGCCGCGCGAATGCCGAGAGGTTCAGACCGCAGCGATTTCGTAGCGAGGTCGCATCGTTTCTAATGAAGAACTACCCAGAGTCATTCTCCGGCGCCGCCTGGCCTGTCTAGGGCGTCGATTCCTTGGTGGCAGCTGGCGTTGAACCGTTCGTCGATGCGGAGCTTCGCGCCCAGGCTCCCACAACGCCCCTTCACCCCAACGGCTCGGAACGCAAAGGGCCTCGGATGCGAGTTTGCCTCCGAGGCCCCGTTCGTTTGGATAGGGGCGTGCCGGACTAGACGGCGTTTCGATAGGCTCGTCTCGAAATGATAGTCATCAGCAGGATGTAAATATCGAGAACTACCGACCAGTTGTCGATGTAGTAGAGGTCGCGGTCGAGGCGGGCTTCCATTGCAGCCTGCGTTTTCGTCTCTCCGCGTAGTCCATTTATCTGCGCCCAACCGGTGATGCCGGGCCTGACGTTCAAGCGCCTGCCGTATCGACTGATGACCTGCTCATAGTAGCGGTCGTGCGCCACAGCATGCGGGCGCGGACCAACGAGCGACATTTGACCGAGCAGAACGTTCACCAGCTGCGGCAGCTCGTCGATATTGTATTTTCGCAAGATCCGCCCAATGGGCGTGATGCGAGGGTCATTTCTCGTGGCTTGCGCGATCCTGTCTCCGTCGTCCGCTGTGGTCATGGTCCGGAACTTGTATATGTTGAACTCTCTATGGTTGAAGCCGCGGCGGCGCTGAACGAAAATGGCGGGACCGCGCGTATCCAGCTTGATCATCAGAGCGATGGCCGCCAAGAGAGGCGCGATGGCGAGAAGGGCAACGCCAGCGACCGAAATGTCGAACACCCGCTTCATGGCAGCCTGAAGAGTGCTGAGCGGCTGGGGACGGATGACGAAAGTCCTCGACGTCCCCAGGTGATCGATGCCGAGCTGGGAAAACTGCTCTACGACGTCGAGACCGTTGAGATGCACCGCGGCCGGGACGTCCAGAAACCGTTCTGCGATCCGCGCAGCTGCGGGCGCCTCGCTCCAGCTGGTCAAAATGACGATATCGCTGACGTTGTTGCCTCGAGCCAAGGCGATCGCCTTGCGAAGCGAAACGCGCGACTGCTCCGGCGACGACCACTTGTCGCTAAACTCGGAGATGTCTGCAGCGCCGACAATTTCTATTCCCTGAGCCTCGGCCGCGCATCGGCGAGCGAACTCGGTGACATCGACTGGACTTCCGACCACGAAAAGTCGCCTTGTCGTGAGCTGTCCCGAACCGATTGCGGCTCTACGAAAGGCGAGGATCGCCACTTCGGACGCGATGATCGCCGTGGATCCGGCGATGTAAAACAGAAGCATCCAGCCTCGCGAAAAATCGCTGGAGCTCTTCGTCAGGAAGGCGAGCAGAAAGATGCACACGAACGCGAGATTCCAGGACGCGAACACGCGTCGCAGTTCGCGGTTGCTCCGCGGCGGTGCGGTGGATCGGTAAATACCGTCGTAGGCTTGCGGGAGCAGGTATAGCAATGCGACGAGCGCGCCGATCGAAGCGAAATCTTGGCGGTCGCCATGATTGCCGTAGACGGCGAGATGGTACGCATGTCCAGTGGCTGAGGCGAGGAGAACAATAAGCAGAAACTGCAGGAGCAAGACAGCCGCGTTAAACGTCTCGGCCGAGAACTTCCGCCCCAACCAAGTTCGCTTCGACTTCGCGATTAAAGGAAAATGATCGACGTACATCTGAATTCCTTGTCCTCAAGCGACTGATGGCACACCGGTGTCGACGATGGCGCGATGTCTCAAACCCTGGGAGAAGCCGCGCGACGCCTGTGTGCGAGGAACGTCAAGGCCGTGTGGTTGTGGGCGTATCCGGCTCCTAACAAGGGCAGTCATTCTCCCTCCGTTCTGAACTTTGCAATTGTGCCTTCTGTGCCTTCCTCGGTGCGGCGACCCGCGCTTCCCATCGAAGCGTGCCGCGACAGCGCATGCGTTACTGTCGAGCATCGGGAGCGATACGCTCCAGGCCGGAAAACGGTGGGCTCGCTAAGCCGTTTGGGGGCTGCGTCCTACGCAGCTCAGCCCAAATAGGTACGCCCACCTTCCTTTTGTGAGGCCAGGCATTCGGGCGCGTTGCGGCTAGGCTAGATAGATCGAACTCTCACTGTGACGTATCCCGACCGTAGCCGGGTCTCGAGTTCGCAAGTTCGTTCTGGGGCCCCGCCAAGCTCACGACAGGAGGCGAAGTCATGTACGACCGCACCGTCGATGTCCGTTCGACGCGCCAATCTGTAAATGCGATGGGCTTCTACGCCGTGCTTCTCGCCTTGGTCATGGGACTCTATGGGAGTGATGTCCGCGTCAGACCACGCAACCGGAAACGCCGAGAAGACATCCGGCGCGACGGGGCTGGAATACATCTTGGGCCCTCGCGACAAAGTGCGCGTGAAGGTCTTCGCCTGGCGGCCGTCACGCGACGAGGTCTACGAGTGGAAGGCGCTCAACGACGTCTTCACGGTTGGCGCGTCCGGGCAGTTGTCGATGCCGTTGATCGGCGAAATCCGGGCCGGCGGCTCCAGTTTGAACGAGGTTTCAATCGCGATCAGCGATCAATTGAAGGCCTCTCTGGGATTGGTCGAAGCCCCGCGCGCCTCTGTGGAGGTTGTCGAGTTCAGGCCGTTTTACATCCTCGGGGTCGTTGATAAGCCGGGCGAGTACGCTTACCGGCCGGACCTCACTATCGTCCAGGCGATTTCGATTGCTGGAGGACTGTCGCGCCTCAACGAATATGAAGTGATGCGGCTCGACCGCGATACGATCTCGACCTACGGCGAGCGGAGTGTGATCGAATCCGAGATGGCGTCTCTGCTCGCGCGCCGCGCACGCCTCGAGGCGGAGATAAACGGCGCTGACACCTTGCGCTTCCCAGCGTCGCTCGCACAGCTTCCATCGTCTGCCGAGCCGGTCGCGGATGAGGAGCGCATATTTTCAGCGCGGCTTACCGCGTTTGTATATCGCTCAACCCGTCTCGCCCGCACGAAGGCGATGCTCGAGGCGCAGCTTGTTAGCATGGAGTCGCACGTTGCGGAGCAGGACCAACATGTCAAAGCCGCTCAGCAGGATCTCAAGCATTTCGACGACCTGATTGCGCGGAAACTAACGACGACGACCCGTCGCGCCGAAGCTGCGCGCAACCTCATGCAAGCCGAAGGTGACAGCATTCGCATGCAGGCGAACATCACCAACGTCCGTCAGGAGCTGAACCGGGTGGAGATGGAAGAGCAAGGGTTGCGCGACGATCGCGCCAACCAAGCGGTGGTCGAAATGCGGACGACGCAAGCCCGCCTGGGCGAACTAGATCGTCGCATCCAAACCGCCGACACGCTCGTGCGCCAAGCCGACGCCTCGGGGCTTCAGCTTTCTTCATATCAGACCAGCGGTCGCAAGGCGCAGCCGATTTACACGATAATCCGCAAGATCGGCGGGACGTTCCAGGAGCTTGGCGCCACGGAGACCACGGCGCTCCAACCCGGCGATACGCTCAAGGTCGAAGCTCCATTAAGTCCGCCCTCGCCGGTCGATGCGGGCGGCGATTTCCACAAATCGCACGACCAGACGAACGCCCGACCGACGACGCTCACGCTCGACATGAACGGCGATGCGCGATCGACCCGATAAGGAAGCGCTAAGTTGGCCAAGGACGCGACGCCGGAAGGTAAAACCCTCATCTACTGGTGGGTTTATCCCTCTCGCGTCGCTCTCTTCGTGACGCTTCCGATCTATCTGTCCTGCTGGTCGCTCGACACTTCGGCCTTCGAATTCTACAGCCACAATCATAAATTCCTGACGGGATCGGCCGCGTTTGCGGGCCTGGCGGCGATCCTCGGTTTTGCGATCTGCTCTTGTCTGGTTGAACCGCGCGCAGCGCGCAAAGACGTAGCGATGCGCGTGGACGCGGGCGCGGCCAATGCGGCGATCAACTTGCTCGCCGCGATTGTCCTCGCCTCCTATTCCGTATTCTTGTTTCCCATCCTGCTGAAACCCCATCTGCTGATCGAGCATATGATGGGCTCATCGACGGCGATGTTCACCCTGCGGGAAACGCTAAATCGCATTCCCGGCGTAACATCGCTGATGGCTCTGCAGTCTCTGCTGGCGGTGCTGATCGTTAGCTACCGCTCTCTGACTGGCAATAACGTTTCCACGCTCCATATGCGCGTGCTCGCGATCGTCGCCGGGCTCTGCTTGCTGAGAGCCTGGCTTTGGTCGGAGCGGCTCGCGCTGATCGAATTCGTGGTGCCGATCGTCATTGTCCTTCTGGCCCGCTTCCAAGCTGGCCGGTCGAGAGGGCTTTTCAGACCTTTGACGCTGGCACCGCTCGCCGGTGCCGTGGCGCTCTTCGCGGTCTTCATGCTCGGCGAGTATTTCCGATCCTGGCAGCACTACCAGCACACGTTCGCCGGCTCGTTCCCGGAGTTCATCGCGATTCGGCTGGCGGGTTATTACGCGACGGCGCTCAACAATGGCGCCGCGCTCCTGACTTTGATGGACCCGTTTGGCGCGCCAACGACCACGGCGCAGTGGTTCTATAAGTTCCCGCTCTGGCAATTCGTCGCGCCGGCTTGGTCGTACGAGCCCTTCGACGTGGCGTCGTTCTTGGAAGCGTACCTGAACCCCGAGTTCAACAACATGAGCGGTGTTTTCCTGCCGCTTGCGGACTTCGGACCCTTGATCGGGCTGGCATGCTGGATGGGATTGGGGCTGCTGACTGGACTGCTCTTCAACTCGTTCGCCCTCGGTGGACTCACCGGCTTGATGCTCTACCCGGTCTGGTTTACAGGGCTGATCGAGATGCTGCGCGTTTTCTATTGGGGCGAGACGCGCTTCTTCCCGGCTCTGTTCGGCGCTTTGATCCTCGCCGCCTACCTGAAGCGCCGCCCGGAAGCCGCCAGGGACGTCCGGGACGCAGTCGCCTAGGAGGGCGGCCTTAGCCTCTCCTTAGCGGGTCGCAGCCAAGTTCTCGCGGCTGAGCGCCTCTACGAACAGCGGATGCCGCATTACCCAAAGTGCCAGCAACCAGCCCGCCACGGCCGTCATGCCCGCCGAGAGCAATGCGGCATGCGTCCACTCGTTGTCCTTCAGCGCGACGGCGAACAGGATCGGTCCGACCGCGCTCGCGGCCGCCGCGATCGCGCTGCCCGACATGGCGTCGAGAAGCTCTTTCCATGAGAACGCGATGTGGCGCCGAATGAAATAGAGAGATGTCGCCAGTTGCAGCGGATAGGTTAGCCAGTAGCTCACCGCCAGCGCCACGGCGCCCGAAAACGCGCTTGCCGTGGTGATTATCGCGCTTAGCGGAAAAACGATCAGTCCCCGCTTCAGCATGTCTTTGATCCCTCCTGCGGCGATCAACAGAGCGACGTCGAGCTTGCCAATGAACACGAACAGCGCCGCGAGCGACATGATCTGGAATATCGGCGCAGCGGGAAGAAACGCTGCCCCGTAAAGTGTCGACACCAGAGGCACTGCCAGAACGGCGGCGACGATCAGCGTCGGCCAATAGACCGCCGTCACGCATTCGACGGTGCGGAGAAATGCAGCCTTTAGACCTTCGGCGGAGTTAATCCGGCCGGCGAGCGCCGGCAGCATGAGGTTCTCGACGCCGGTCAGAAGCAACTTTCCCGGCAGCTGCGACAGCATCAGCGCCCGGTGGAAGAAGGCGACACTTTCGAACGACAGAACGCGCCCCAGCACAAGGTATGGAAGGGACTCGTAAAGCTGGCGCAGCACAGCATTCGAGCCGTTGAATCCGCCGAACACGAACAGCGCGCGCCAGGAACCTATCCTCGGCAGAAACAACCAAAAGCCAGGGCGGATGACAACGCCGACCGTCGCGCTCGCGGCGTGGCCGGCCAGCAGACCGAGCGCGAAGCTCATATACCCGTAGCCCGCGAACGCCAGGCCGAGCGTAGTCGCCAGCATGACCGCCGTTCCGGTCGTAACGACGGCGGCTGCCTTATCGAAGGCCATCTCTTTCCGCAGCACCGCAATGAGCGGCAACGCGAATGCTTCCACCATCAGCGCCACCGCGACGATTCGAAGGTAGAGAACGACGCGGCCATCGTCGTAGATCAGGCCAAACAGCGGTGCCGCAAGAGCCAGCCCGAGCGTTATAAGCGCATTCCAGCAGATGATTCCGGTCAGTGCGCCGCGAGTTTCATCCGGCGTGAGCTCGGAGTTCTTTATCAGGTAAGTTGACGTCGCATACTCGCGGAGCGCCGTGACCAGGCCGACGATGGCTGTGCCAAGCACCGCAATGCCGATCTCATGCGGGTCCATCAGGCGCGACGTCACGACTGCGACGACAAAGTTTGCACCGAGCAGAAACTGCTGCTCGGTCGTTGCGAACAAGACGGCCTTTCGCAACCCGTTCATCGAGACCTCGCCAGCTGGGGAGTTCATCATCGGATTTTGCGCCCGTGGTCTAAAGGCATCCAAATGGAGTATGGCGCCGCACTCGACCGCCCCCTTTGCCGAGCTTGCCGCTGGCAGCATGGCGGGGTCACACTCGCAGCCTAGCTTTGTATCCGTGAGGGACATCGCGATGACGCGACATTGGAGCATCAACGGCCGCTTCTTGACGCAATCCGTCACCGGCGTGCAGCGCTACGGCTTCGAGGTCCTGCAGGCACTGGATCGTTTGGTTGCAAGCGGCCACCGGCTTTCCCGCGACCTCGACCTAGAGGTTATCGTGCCGCCATCTGCCATCGATCCACCCAAGCTCGACGCCATCCGCGTGCGTCGCTTCGGCGCCGCGAAGGGGCATGTGTGGGAGCAGGCGATGCTGCCATTCGCGGTGCGCGGCGGTTTGATCAGTTTCTGCAACACTGGCCCTCTCGCCGTGCGCAAGCACATCGTTTGCGTGCACGATCTCAACACGAGACTCGTTCCGCACAGTTACTCGAGGAACTTCCGCGCTCTCTACCGGCTTCTGATCCCGGCGATCGGCAAAACCGCTGAACGCATCTCGACGGTGTCGACCTATTCGGCCCGGCAAATCCACCGTTTCGGCGTGACCGAACCTCGCAAAACGGTCGTCATCGGCAACGGCCATGAGCACGTGCTCGGCTGGGTGCCCGTTCATTCCGAGAAAACACGAGCTGCCGCCGGGCCGACCACCATCGTCGCGATCGGCGCCGGCGCACCGCACAAGAACATCGGACTTCTCCTTGGCATGGCGGACCGGCTAGCAAAGGCCGGATTCACGCTCGCGCTCGTCGGCACAAAGGACCTCAAAATCTTCGGTGCCGCGCCCGCTGCTTCAGCAGACGGCAACGTCCATGTGCTCGGCCGCCTCACCGAAAGTGAAATCGCGGCCCTCCTCGGAGACAGCCTGTGTCTTGCCTTTCCCTCGATCGTCGAAGGGTTCGGACTTCCACCGATCGAAGCCATGGCACTTGGCTGCCCGACAGTCGTTTCAAACCGATCTTGCTTGCCGGAGGTTTGCGGCGACGCATCGCTGTACGCGGCTCCAACCAAGCCGGACGAATGGTTCGACCGATTCTCGCAACTTCGCGATGACCCGGGCTTGCGCTATCGGCTGATCGAACGCGGTCGCGAACGTGTGAAGCTCTTCAGCTGGGCCAAGTCTGCGGAGCTTTACCTTGAGGCGATGGCGACGTCCGACTTCGCAGTGACAGCAGCTGCGAAAACGTCGCATCGTCCTTGCCAAGCCGAGCTGGTGTAATTTTCGGCATAGTACTGACGATCGGGCGAGTAGGCGACGTTAGAAAAGCGCCGATCCAGCAAGCTCTTATTTTTGCAACAACGGAAAACAGACAGCGTGCATTCAAAATGGGCGACGCGATGCTCAGCGCACGGGCAGTTAGAATATCGTCAGAACAACGTACTGCTTGTCGGTGCTAATAACTTAGGATAGCCTTAAGTTCTGACAAAAAGTCGTGTCGATTTGGGTTGGAACGGTCCGAGGAGTGGAGGATTAGGGGCAAGTCAGCAATCGGACAGTTTAGCCATGGATACGATCCAAGCTCTTCGGTTTCCGAGCAACACAACAATAGTTGTAATTGAACCAAGAACGCTTTTTCGCGACAGTTTCGTTCGGTGCCTTTCGACAGAACCTGATTTTGAAGTCGAAGCGATTGCGAGCGTCGATGAGCTCCGAGAAATCGCAAAATCTCGCGCAATCGGCTTGGTCGTTCTCAGCATTTCAGAATCCGGGCATCGAGAATTGATG
Source organism: uncultured Alphaproteobacteria bacterium (assembly GCA_963831175.1). Lineage (GTDB taxonomy): Bacteria > Pseudomonadota > Alphaproteobacteria > Rhizobiales > Hyphomicrobiaceae > Hyphomicrobium_A. Next base: position 46,333 of record CAWHOZ010000023.1, read on the forward strand.
CGGCTCGAGTTTAAGAAACTCGAAGCGATCGGGTTAGGCGTTCCGACCGTCGTGCTGTCGAGCGCCGAGGCGCCTCAGAACGTCGTCGACGCTCTTGAGGTAGGTGCCGAGGGCTACATCACCACCAGCATGACGCTTGAAGTGGCTCTTGCGGCGATGCGGTTCGTCGCCGCCGGGGGAACATTCGCGCCGGCGGCATCGCTGGTCCGCGCGGCGCAACTGCGTTCCGCCGCTGCGCCGGAAACCAAGGAAAGGTCTCAGGCCATATTCACCGCGCGGCAGGCGGCGGTAGTCGAGGCTCTCCGTAGAGGCATGGCGAACAAGAGGATCGCTTATGAGCTAAATCTTTGCGAAAGCACGGTCAAAGTTCACGTTCGCAAGATTATGCGGAAGCTCAACGCCACCAATCGGACGCAAGTGGCATTCCTCGCCAACGAGCTCAGGAACCGAGCTTTGGCCTAATACCCGCTTCTCACGCACACGAGGTGCGGCGAACCCTTCGCGGGGGCGCTGCTCCTACCACCTTTGACGGCCTACCCGCCAATTGCTGGATCGCTGTATCAATTCAGTTCCGCTTCAGCGGAGGACCAGATTGGCGGAGCTCGCGAAATGCTGGAACGAGCCAGAAACGAGGCGCAAACGAAGAACTCTGCAACGAGCGGTCAGGGCGACGAGTGGCTCTACCCCGTTGATTTTCATCGCGCTGCCAAATTCGTTCGACACCATAAATTCTTCATCCTTCGCGGCGCCGGCGCCAGCGTCATCCTAGCCTTCCTCTTCCTGCTGCTCGCGCCCCCAGTCTTTACCGCGCAGACCCAAGTCCTGCTCGACCCGGCTCTTCCGAATGTGATCGAAGAAGAGTCGACCGCGCCCACGGCGATGGACAGCCAAAAACTCGAAACAGAGATGGCCGTACTCCGGTCGGAAGAAATATCGCTGGCCGCGATCAAGCAGCTTAACCTCGCCGACGATCCCGAGTTCGGCGTACGCGTTCTAAGCGACTATTTGCCGTCTTGGGCCGTTTCTCAGGCGCAGAGCGAGCGGGCCGATCGCCGTCGCTCGCAACTCATGCTTGCGGCCTTCCGTAAGAATCTTAACGTGCGCCGCGTCGGCGTCTCGTACGCCATCGACGTCTTCTTCACGGCCAGCGACCCGGAGCTCGCGTCGAAAATCGCAAATGGCGTCGCCGATGCGTACGTCAAGTTCCAGCTCGAACTCGCGCAACGAGGCGGCTCGCGTCGGCAGCAAATGGTTGGAGGGACGCCTCATCGACATTCGCAGCTCCATGAACGCCGCGTCCCGAAAATTGCAGGAGCACCGCGCGAGCCAGGACTACAGCATTGCGAAGGGAGACCCGATACGGATGTCGGGCGTAACCGGAGGAGCACCGCCCACGGCGTCGCTCACGTTTGAGGAGCTAGAGTCGACCGCCACGACCTATCGGCGCATCTACGAGAGTTTTCTCGGGTCGTATATGGCGGCCACGCAGCGTCAGTCATTCCCGATCTCGAGCGCACAGATCATCACCCGCGCTACGCCTCCACTTGCGCAGAGCCGGTCGGGCGCCTTGATCCTCGCATTTGGCGCTGTCGTAGGCGCGTGCGCCGGAGCGGTGATCAGTTACTTGCTGGAGCGGCGCAAGAGCGACGGTGCGACCAGCGACTTGCTCTCCGAAGCCTGGAAGTGGGTTCGCATCCCTTGGCAGCCGCGCATCCGATCTAGTTGGTGGACGCGCGAGGCGCGGTAAGCGCCTCGATAGAAACGGGGGAAACAACAAATGCCCGTTACAGAAAACGCCGACGAAATTGGCGCCTTCGGCGACGTCTTCCCGTGGCCCATCATCGGCATCCATATGGGCATGATGCCGGACGGCAAGATCCTCACTTTCGGCACCGATCAGAACGGACTTCAGTCCGGGCTGCATATCTACGACGTGTGGGATCCGGTCACCGGTACGCACACGACGCTGTCGCACACGACCAACTCTGACATCTTCTGCGCCGTGGCGATGATCGTCCCGGATACCGGCGAGTTCCTCATTGCGGGCGGCGACGCGCGTCCAGTCGGGAACTACAACGGCGGCATCGCCGATGTGAACGTTTTCGATTACACCGACCTCAGCCTCACCCATTCGGCGACCGGGCCGATGGCGTTCTCGCGCTGGTACGCGACCTCGGTCCAGACCGCGGCGGGCCAGATCGTGCTGATCGGCGGCCGCGACGACAGCCCTCCCGACGACATCCACTACAGCGCCTATGTCGAGATCTACACGCCCGGCTACGGCTTCCGGACGCTGACCGGCGCCTACATCGACACTTTCAATATCACCTCGCTCTACCCCCGCTCGTGGCTCACGTCGAGCGGAGATATCTGGACATTTGGGGACGGCACCGGGGACGTCTACGCCATCAACACCGAGGGCAGCGGCAGCGTCGAGCTGATCGGCTACCTGCCGGCGCCGATCACCTGGAACAAGCCGGCGATCATGTATGCGCCGGACAAGGTGCTCCTGGTCGCTGACGACGGCTCCGCCTGGATCATGGATCTGAGCGGTGACGCCCCCGTCTACGAGCGCACGGCCGATGTCGGCCTTCGCAGCTGGGCGACCCTCACGGTGCTCCCCGATGGACGGGTGATGATCAGCGGCGGCAGCGCAGTCGCCAATGAGCTCGTCGGCGTCGCGACGACAGTTAAAATCTGGGACCCCGACACCGGCCTTTGGACCGACGAGGCCGACGCCGGAGTGGCGCGCCTCTACCATTCGAGCGCGCTCCTGCTGGCCGACGGCACGGTGATGACGCTCGGCGGCGGCGCGCCCGGACCGCTGACGAACCTCAACGGTGAAATATACTCGCCCGACTATCTGTTCGACGAAGGGGGCGTCCCCGCCGAGCGTCCCGTGATCGTTGAATCGCCCGACGTGCTTGATGTCGGCGACGACTTCGAGATCACGGTCACCGGCGACGCGCCGGTCGTAACCCTGGCTCTGATGAAGTTCGGCTCCGTCACGCATGCCATCGATGTTTCGTCGCAGCGCATCGAGCTGCCGTTCACCGTCGGACCTGACGGGGTCTTGCATGTCGAGCTGCCGGACAATCCGAACGTCCTGACCTCGGGTTACTGGATGCTGTTCGCCATCGACGCAAACGGCTCCGTCTCCGTCGCCCCGACGATCAAGATTGAATCCGAAGTCCCCTTCGATCAGCCGAGCCTGTTGCCGCTCGACATGGGGATTGAGCTGAAAACGATCGGCGATGCCGCCTACGACCTCTACGACGACAGCTTCGCGGTTACGCCGGACGCGCCGGTGAAGGCCGGCGGCGCCATGTCGGAGAAGCGCCTTGACCTCTCGCAAGCTTTCTCGATCACCTTCGAGATCAACGTCGGCGACGACGATAACAGTGCCGACGGCATGGCGTTCGTGCTGCATAACGATCCGCGCGGCGCGGAAGCGCTCGGCGCGGCCGGAGGGGGTTTCGGCGCCATTGGCATTGCGAACGGCCTGGCGATCGAGTTCGACACATTTCAGAACGTCGAGGTCGCGACGGATATTGCCAACGACCACACGAACTTCCTCGATACGGACGATGGAGCGACGCTTACGACCGCAGCCGATCTCGGAAACATCGAGGACGGCGCGTGGCACACCGTCACCGTCACATGGGACGGGACGACGCTCTCCTACTCGGTCGGCGGCGTCGTAATAGCCACGCTCGAGGAGGACATCGTTGCGAACTACCTGGGTGGATCGCAGTTCGCGTATTTCGGGTTCACCGGCGGCACGGGCGGCCTCACGGCGCTTCAGAAGGCGCGTGTCGTAACGATCGATGCCACGCTCGAGGACGGAACGGTTCTGGCCGCGGACCGCGCCGACCTGCCGCGGGCGCCGGTGTTCGTGGTGAGCGGCGACGCCACGTACGACGCCGCGCTCGATAAGTACGTCCTAACGGACGATGTCGAGCTTCAGCACGGCGGCGTCATGACGGAAGAGCGCATCGACCTGTCGAACGCGTTCTCCCTCACCTTCTCCTTCAATGTCGGCGACAAGGACGGCGCCGGCGCCGACGGTCTCGCGTTCGTGATGCACAACGATCCGGCGGGAAATCAAGCGCTCGGCGGGCTCGGCGGCGCGCTCGGGGCCATGAACATCGCGAATGGCCTAGCGATCGAGTTCGACACGTTTCAGGGCGGCCCAAACGACATCGCCAACGATCACACCAGCTTCATCGCGACCGACTTTGAGGAGGCGCTTTCGCCGGTCGTGGACGTCGGCAACATCGAAGACGGCAACTGGCATACCGTCAAAGTGTTCTGGGACGGGGTTTCTCTCGCCTACACTCTCGACGGCGTCTTCGTGGCGACGCTCGACGCCGAGACCGTCACCGACCTGTTAGGCGGCTCCCAGTTCGCTTATCTCGGCGTGACCGCGAGCACCGGCGGGCTTACTCAGCTCGCGCAGGTGCGCATCGAAAAGCTCGACGCGACCGCCGAGGATGGGTCGCTGCTGCATATTCTCGGCCCCAACGCGCCGCCGGCCACGGCCGATGATGCTTATACCGTCGCGGCCAATGGGGCACTGGTCGTCAGTTTGGCGAACGGCGTCCTCGCGAACGACAATGATCCCGATGGCGACGCGATCAGCATTTGCACCGAGCCGCGCGAGGCTCATCACGAGGTCATGCTCGCACCACGCAACGGCACATTGGCTATGAACGCCGATGGCAGCTTCGTCTACACGCCGAACGAAGGCTTCGTCGGAATCGATACTTTCTACTACTGCATCGAGGATCGATGGTCGTGCTGCGAGGGGAAGGTCACCATCACCGTCACCGGCGCCGAGACGCAGGCCGTGTCTTTCGTCGTCAACGGCGACGCGGCGCCCGCCGCGGACCCCTACGCGTACGAAGTCATACCGGATGCGCCACTCGTTCGCGGAAGCGTCATGTCGGCAGAGCGGATCGCGCTCGCGGCCGCCTTCAGCCTGACGTTCCAGGTCTACCTAGGCGCCAATGACGCCGGCGCCGACGGCATGGCGTTCGTATTGCACGACGATCCCCTCGGCAACCAAGCGCTCGGCGGCCTCGGGGGCGCGATGGGCGCGGTCAATATTCAGAACGGCATCGCGATTTAGCTC
>CAWHOZ010000024.1:0-67067 GCA_963831175.1 uncultured Alphaproteobacteria bacterium
GTGACCGCACAGCCAGGCCGTTGCGGCGGTCCACAATGTGAGCCGCATGTGCGGCTGCGCGGCGCCGAGGAGAAAGGCCGCGCCGAGGAGGACGAAGATCAGCCCGATGTCACGCACGAAGTGCTGGTTGAATGGGCCGGTGTCGGTGACGCCGGGTACGGCGACGTACCAGGGCTCGGGCGCGACGAGCATGAAGATGCCGTTCCCTATCCCGAGAACGCCCAGAAGGACGGTGAGTGCGAGAATGATTGTCCGCATTGTACGGAGCCTTTCGGTCGCGGTCTGTTCGCTCCACGAGAAGAAACGAGGGTGCGCCGGTCGAGTGCGACATGGCTAGCAGCATTCCCGGATAATGTTTGCGCGAGACTAATCCCGGCCCTCGAAACCTGAGAGGTGAAGGTGGGCCTCACCCCACCCATATTCCCCCGGGGCGATAAGTATCTGGACATACGGCAACACCCGCGCTTTCGTTTGGCCGCAGGCGCCGCCGCACCCTGGCCAGAAAGACGTGGCTCGTTTACGGTGCCGCGTTCCGGAGGGGAATGATTCGCTCGACGATTCTAACGCTCGCCGCCCTGCTGCCGTTGATTGCGGCTGACAGTGCCAGGGCGACCGCGCCGCCCGCATCGACCGAGACGCAAGCTGCCACCGATCCGGCAATCACGCCGCCCCTGGCGGCGCCCACCGATGCAAACCCGGTCGCCAGCGCCGTACGCTCCAAGCTCAACGGGCTGCCAACCGACGGCTCAGCCCAGAGTGAAAGAACGCGCGGTCCTATCGGACTTCTATGCCGCGCGCCGCGATGCGCCGATTTGGCTGAGCGAGGCCGGGTTGACCGACAACGGCGCCGCGCTCGGAGCCGGTCCTGAAGGCTAACGACTATGGCCTCGAGGCCAAGAGTTCGAGTTGCCCGCCATTCCTCCGCTTCGCAGCTCGATGCGGAGAAAATGGGCAAGGCGAACGTCGAAATTTCTCTCGCGCTCCTGAAGTACGCCCGCTACGCGCGCGGCGGCCGCATCATCGATCCGGCCATCCTGCTCGATTCCAATCTCGACCGTAAGCCGCAGCTGATCGACCCCGAGATCGTCATCAAGGGCGCCGCCGAGGCGCCGAAGCCGCCGCCTCCATGCGCGGCCTGCACCCCAAGCAACCGCAATTCGAAAAGCTGCGCCGGGCGCTAGCTCGCCAACAAGAGCAAGCCGCTCGCCGCAAGATCCTCGCCAACATGGAAAGTGGCGCTGGATGCCCGACGATCTCGGGCAGACGCACATCATGGCCAACGTGCCTGAGTTCATGGTCTATCTCGTCAAGGACAACGCGCGCATCCATACGGAGCGCATCGTCGTCGGCGAGCGGGCAAGCAGACGAGCATCTTCTCGCGCCCGTGAAGACCATCGTCTTCAAGCCGATGTGGCGCGTGCCGGAATCGATCAAGGTGCACGAGCTGCAGCCCAACCTGCGGCGCGGCGGCAGCATGTTCCGCCAATACGACCTCGAGTTCGAGACCAAGGACGGACAGCCGCTCGACTATCACTCGATCGACTGGAACATCGCCAATATCCGCGACTACGAGGTGGTGCAGCCGCCGGGTCGCAAGAACGTGATGGCGTCGTCAAGTTCACGTTCCCAGCCGGTACACCATCTTCATGCACGACACCATCGACAAGTGGATATTCGCCAACGGCGTGCGCACGTTGAGCCACGGCTGCCTGCGGCTGCGCAACCCGATGAACATGGCCGAGCTGGTGCTGGCCGAGGACAAGGGCTGGGACGCTGCCAAGGTCCACGAGACGATGCAGTCGGGCGCGCGGCAACAACGTGATCGTCATCGAGCAAGAAGATGCCCATGCACCTCGTCTACTTCACGGCGTGGGTCGGCGATGACGGCAAGCTCGCGCACTTTCGGCGACATCTACGGGCACGAGAGGCGCATTTCGCTCGCACTCGACGGCGCGTGGGACAGGATCGATATCGGCCGCAATCACCTGGCGCCGGTCGAAGCGTCCGATCCAAGCAACTTCTCCCCGGCGCCGATGGCGCGGCAGCGCCGCCAGAAGCAGGCGCCGACGATCGTCGATTTGGTCGGCAACGCGCTGGGCGGGTCGTTTTGAGCGTACGGGTGGTCGCAATGGCAGCGACACAAAACTCCAACGTGCTGACCCGGCGGCTGATCGTGCATACGGTCGTCTGGCTGGTGATCCTGGGCGCCATTCTGTTCCTGTCGGCCGGCACCCTCGATTGGCCTGAAGCGTGGGTGCTGCTGATCGGCAGCGGAGGTAGGTCTCGTCTCCGCAGTCATCATCGCCCGCCACGATCCGCAGCTCATCCGCGAACGCATGCGCGGGCCGATCCAGAGCAAGCAAAAGCCGTGGGACAAAGCCCTGCTCGCCGTAGTCATGGTGTTGTCCATTGCCATGTTCGTCGTCGCGGGACTCGATGCGGTGCGCTACGGCACTTCCCATATGCCGCTGTGGCTCGAGGTGCTCGGCGCCGCTGGCATTGCGCTCGGGATCTACATTTTCCACGTCGTCATGCGCACCAACTCATATGCGACGGCCGTCGTGCGCATCCAGGACGAGCGCGGGCACCAGGTCATCTCGACGGGGCCCTACGCCTTCGTCCGCCACCCGATGTACTCGGGCGCTGTCCTCTATTTTCTCGGGATCGCCCTGCTCTTAGGCTCCTGGTACGCGGCGGCGATCGCGCGTTGCGCTCATCGCCCTGTTCGGCCTGCGCGCCGTGTGGGAGGAGCAGACGCTCATCGACGAACTCCCCGGCTATGCCGCCTACGCCCAGCGCGTCCGCTATCGGCTCATCCCCGGCGTCTGGTAAGGGATTATTCTGCAGATCCTGGCGGGCTTGATCGATGGCGGCAGGAACCGAGGACCCCTTCGATCTACAGCGCTTCGTCGATGCGCAGCGTGCCGTCTACGATCGCGTGCGCGATGAGCTCGCCGCCGGCCGGAAGCGCAGCCACTGGATGTGGTTCATCTTCCCGCAGATCGAAGGGCTCGGCTCGAGCTTGATGTCCCGGCGCTACGCCATTGCCTCGCGCGAGGAGGCGGCCGCCTATCTCATGCACCCATTGCTTGGCCCCCGATTGCGCGAAAGCACGCGGCTCGTGACGGGCATCGACGGGCGCAACATTCACGAGATTTTCGGCAGCCCGGACGACCTGAAGTTTCAGTCCTCGATGACGCTGTTCGCGCAGGCGACGGTGACAACGCCGAATTTCTCGCTGCGCTGGAGAAGTACTTCGCCGGCAGGCCCGACGCGGCCACGCTGGCGCGCCTGTAAGAACAACGGCCAGCTTATCCCCGGCATCTGGTAAGCGCGCATACTTGTTCCGCACGGAACAGCGGCGCCTGCGGCCCTAGTCGTAGGATTGCCCTTCGGCAACGACGAGCGAGCGTTTGAGAGTGCTTAGTCAAAATACGGTCACGGTAGCGACGATCGCCGTCTGCGGCGCAACGCTGGCGCTTGGCACCAGCGTCGGCCTGCAGCCGCGCTTCGTGCTTCCGATCGCCGCCGTGGCGCCCATGGCTCAGGAAAAGTTGCCGCCGAAGATCGGCGCCCGTCAAATCCCGCACAAGTTCATGCGCCGGATCCCCCCGCCCCCTGAACCGCGCGGCATCGCTCTACATGTTGACGCAAACGCTCCCTATCAAAACGCGCATTGGGAGTGCTGCGCAACTGGAGAGACGAGCGTTGGCGACCGCCCGAGACTTCCGACGCATCGCCCTGTCGCTCGATGGCACCATCGAGGCGCCGCACTTCGATCGCGCCGCCTTCAAGGTCAAGCGCATCTACGCAACGCTCACCGCCGACGGAAAACGGCAACCTGAAGTTCACGCCCGACGAGCAGGAGTTCAAATGCATGCTGGCGCCCGAGGTGTTCGCGCCCGTGCCGAACGCCTGGGGCAAGCAGGGGTGGACGACAATCACGCTGAGCAAGGCGACCGTCGCCGATGTGCGCGCCGCCCTGGAGATGGCCTGGGCGCACGCCGTCCCAGCCAAGCCGCACCGGGCCAAGCGTCCGTGATGCGCCGATCATTGGGGCTGCTCGCTTGCGTCGCGACGCTCTCCGCCGCCTTCGGCGCCGGACGAGCGTACGCTTCGGCGCCGCCACCGTCCGCTTCGATGCGGCGCGCTGGAAGACCACAGCGTCGGATAACAGCGTCACCTTCAGCGCCCAGGGCGAAGCCGAGCGCGAGCTGGACCCGGTGACGCTTCGGTCGCTTTCCGACGATGCCCCCTGCGCGGCGCTGGCCGAGCGCTCGTTTCAGTCGGACACTACGACCTGTCGGAGATCTCGCCGCGCCGCGTGACGATAGGCGGCGTCGCTGGTGAAGGGTTCAGCGCCCACACGGGCTGCCGCAACGCCACGCCGCGCGGCGAGGTACTCTGCGTCGAAGGTCGGCAAGCGCGCCTATATTCTCGAAGCCCTGCAGGTCGGATGCGGTGGCCGCAACCTGTTCTCCGACATCGACCCGCTCAGCGAAATCGCCGCCGGTGTCACGTTCAACGCGGCGCCCTAGGCGGCCTTGTCGACCTCACCGGCGGAAATGCGCTTGACGTCGGGCGGCGTGGCTTCGGCGCTCAAGGTGGCGATGGCTTCGGCGAGCGGCATGACCGTCTGGTCTTGCGAGCCGAGGCGCCGGATCGAGACCTTGCCCTCCTCCGCCTCGCGCTTGCCCACGACCAGCATCACCGGGACCTTGGCGAGGGAGTGCTCGCGCACCTTGTAGTTGATCTTCTCGTTCCGGAGATCGAGATCGACCCGTAGGCCCGCCGCACGCAGCTGCGCCGCTACGTCGAGCGCGTAGGCGTCAGCGTCGGACACGATGGTGGCCACGACGATCTGCAGCGGCGCCAGCCACAGCGGGAAGTGCCCGGCGAAGTTCTCGATCAGCACGCCGGTGAAGCGCTCCAGCGAGCCGAAGATGGCGCGGTGGATCATCACCGGCGTCTTCTTCTCCGAGTGCTCGTCGATGTAGAAGGCGCCGAGGCGGCCCGGCAGATTGAAATCGACCTGCGTCGTGCCGCACTGCCAGTCGCGGCCGATGGCGTCCTTCAAGCACGTACTCGAACTTCGGCCCGTAGAAGGCGCCCTCGCCGGGATTGATCGCCGTCTTGATGCGTCCCTGCCCGCGCCGCTCGATCTCCTTCAGCACTTTGCCCATGATGGCCTCGGCATGGTCCCACTGCTCGTCGGTGCCGACGCGCTTTTCCGGCCGCGTCGACAGCTTGACGACGATGTCCTTGAAGCCGAAGTCCTCGTAGATCGACAGCAGGAGGTCGTTCACCTCGAGGCACTGCTCCTCGAGCTGCTCCTCGGTGATGAAGATGTGCGCGTCGTCCTGCGTGAAGTGGCGCACGCGCAGCAGGCCGTGCATGGCGCCGGACGGCTCGTAGCGGTGCACCTTGCCGAACTCGCTGAGCTTCAGCGGCAGGTCGCGATAGCTCTTGAGGCCGTGCTTGAAGATCTGCACGTGGCCGGGGCAGTTCATCGGCTTGCAGCAGAAGACGCGCTCGTCGGGCAGCTCGGTGACGAACATCATCTCGTGATAGTTCTCCCAGTGGCCGGAGAGCTCCCAGAAGCTCTTCTCCATCATGTCGGGAGAGTTGACCTCGTTGTATCCGGCCGCGTCGAGGCGGCGGCGCATGTAGGCGATGAGCGTCTGGAACAGCGTCCAGCCCTTGGGGTGCCAGAACACCGAGCCGGGCGCCTCCTCCTGGAAATGGAACAGGTCCATCTCGCGGCCGAGCTTGCGATGGTCGCGCTTCTCGGCTTCCTCGAGCCGGTGCAGGTACTCGGCGAGCTCCGCTTCGGTCGCCCACGCCGTGCCGTAGATGCGCTGCAGCATCGGCCGGTTGGGATCGCCACGCCAATAGGCGCCGGCGATCTTCTGCAGCTTGAAGGCCTTGCCGACCTGGCCCGTCGACAGTCATGTGCGGGCCGCGGCACAGGTCGAGCCATTCGCCCTGCTTGTAGATCTTGAGATCCTGGTCTTCGGGGATGGCGTCGACCAGCTCGACCTTGAAGTTCTCGCCGCGCTCCCTGAAGAAATCCTTCGCCTTGCTTGCGGCTCCAGAATTCCTTCGTGAAGGGCGCGTTCTTGGCGATGATCTCGCCCATCTTCTTTTCGATCTTGGCGAGATCGTCGGGGTGGAATGGCTCCTGCTTGGCGAAGTCGTAGTAGAAGCCGTTCTCGATGACGGGGCCGATCGTCACCTGCGTCTTCGGCCACAGCGCCTGCACGGCTTCCGCCATGACGTGCGCGGCATCGTGCCGGATCAGCTCGAGAGCTTCCGGGTCGGTGCGCGCGATGAACTTGATGGCCGCATCTTGCGTGATCGGATCGGCGAGATCGGCGAGCTTGCCGTCGAGGCTCATGGCCACCGTGCGCTTGGCCAGCGACGGCGAGATGGCTTTCGCCACGCTGAAGCCGGTCGTGCCGCTCTCGACCTTGCGCGTTGCGCCGTCCGGAAATGTCAGGGTGATCTGTTGGGGGGCCGCGTCGGCCATGCCGTCTCTCCTCTCAATCGCTGCATACCAAGCAGGTAAGATGAGGCGGGTACATGCGTCGGCGAGGGCGCGAAGTCAAGTCGCGGCCGTCGACGGCGGCGCGGCCGGCTCAGTCGAAGATGGAGAAGATGGCGGCGAAGAAGGCCCCGATGGCGGCCAGGATGCCGAGGAGGATGTTGGCCAGCATCTCGAACAGGCTCTCGAAGGTGTCCGAAACGCTGCTGCCGACGACAAGGACCCCCGTGCCGCCCGCCGCGATCAGGGCGGCCGTGACGGCGCTGAAGACCGTGTACCAGAGGAGCCCGAACAGCAGCATGCCGACGATGGCGGCGGCGACGATGCGTCCGGCGATGCCGCGGGATGAGGATTTGGCGGGGGCTGGCTGTTCGCTCACGGTAGACGCTCCAAGGAAACGCTCCGATCGTGCCACGCCGACTATAGCGCCGAATATGGCGAAGGCGGTGTTTCGGGCGGCATAGCGCGGGCGAAGACTACTTCTTCGGCAGCTCGAGGCCCATCTCGCGGTAGCGCTCGGGGTCGTTCTGCCAGTCGGCGCGCACCTTGACGAACAGGAACAGGTGCACCGGGCGCTCGAGGATCTGCGTCAGCTCGCGGCGGGAATCCATCGACACCTGCTTGATCGTCTGCCCGCCCTTGCCGAGCATGATCGCCTTCTGGCCGTCGCGGGCGACGAAGATCGTCTGCTCGATGCGCACCGAGCCGTCGCGGCGCTCGGTCCACGCCGTCGTCTCGACCGTCGAGTGGTAAGGCAGCTCGTCGTGCAGGCGGTGGAAGATCTTCTCGCGCGTGATCTCGGCCGCCAGCATGCGCATCGGCGCGTCGGTGAGATCGTCGGCAGGGTAGTGCCACGGGCCCGGGCGGCGCGCGGTCGGCGAGGTTGCGCTTCAGGTCGGCGACGCCGTCGCCGTCGGTGGCCGAGATCATGAACACGCGCTCGAACGGCAGGTGCTGGTCGAGATCGGCGGCAAGCTCGAGCAGCTTCTCCCGCGACGCCAACCGGTCGATCTTGTTGAGCACGGCGAGGCGCGGCAGGCGCACGTCCTCGAGCTTGTCGAGAATGCCCTCGACCTCCTCGTCGATGCCCTTCGCCGCATCGATGACGAGCACGACGATGTCGGCGTCGCGGGCGCCGCCCCAGGCGGCTTCCACCATCGCCGTGTCGAGGCGCTTCTTGGGCGCGAACACGCCCGGCGTGTCGATGAAGACGAGCTGGCTGTCGCCCTCGGTGGCGATGCCGCGCAGCGGAACGCGCGTCGTCTGCACCTTGTGCGAGACGATCGACACCTTGGCGCCGACCAGCGCGTTGACCAGCGTCGATTTGCCGGCGTTGGGCGCGCCGATGACGGCGATGAAACCGCAGCGCTGGGCGTCGCGCTGGCGGCTGGCGCTCGTCGGTTCCGCTTCACTCATGCAGATTCGGCTCCTGCGACGCCCTCGCGCTCGAGCAGCGCCCGCGCCGCGGCCTGCTCGGCCGCGCGCTTCGAAGCGCCCTCCCCGCGCGCCGGCGCGCATCCATCGATGCGCACCTCCGAGGTGAAGCGCGGCGCATGGTCGGGGCCCTTGCGGCTCACCTCAACGTACTCGGGCAATGCTAAACCCTTTCCTTGCGCCCATTCCTGCAGGGCCGACTTGGCGTCGGGTCCGGCGCTGGTCGGGTGCTGGTCATCCTGGCTCGCCCACAGGCGGCGCACGGCCGAGCGCGCCGTCTCGAAGCCGGCGTCGAGGAAGATGGCGCCGAGGATCGCCTCCATGGCGTCGGCGAGGATGGTGCCCTTGGCGCGCCCGCCGCTGCCGGCTTCGCTTTCCGAAAGGATCAGATGCTGGCCGAGGCCGACGGCGCGGGCGACACGCGCGCAGGCTTCGCCGCGCACCAGGCGATTGTAGCGGCGCGCCAGCTCGCCTTCGCTGGCGGACGGAAAACGCTCGCTCAGCGCCTCGGCGATGACGAGGCCGAGCACGCGGTCGCCGATGAACTCCAGCCGCTCGTTGTCGCTATGCTGCGCCTTGCCGCCGCGCATGCTGGCGTGCGTCAAAGCCATCTCGATCAGCTGCTGGTTCTTGAAGCGATGACCCAGCGCTTTCTCGAGCTCTTTGTATTTTCGCGGGCGCAGTATCACGGGACGAGCTTAACGCATCTGCGGACGCCGGACACAAGCCGTGCGGCGCCCTTGGCAATCATCGCGCAAGCTAGCGGACCAGCTTGAAGAAACGGTTCCAACGAATGTCGAACGGCCAGGTCCACGGGCTCCACCAGCGGAAGGCGTCCGGCTCGTCGACGGCCGCCGAGAAGAAGATGATCTCGGCGCGGCCGATGAGGTTGTCGAACGGCACGTAGCCGACGCCCCACGAGGCGCGGCTGTCGGTGGAGTTGTCGCGGTTGTCGCCCATCATGAAATAGTGCCCGGCCGGCACCTTGTAGGGGCCGACGTTGTCGAACGGACCGTTCTCCTCGGAGTCGAGGACGGTGTACTTCACGCCGTTGGGAAGCGTTTCCTGGTAGGCCGGGAATGGGCCGCGGCGGACCCGGCGTCCTCCTGGGTCACGAAGTCGCCGATGCGCTTGCGCGGCACTTCCTCGCCGTTGATGAACAGGACGCCGCCGCGCACGTCGATCTGATCGCCCGGCAGGCCGACCACGCGCTTGATGTAGTCGGTCGAGTTGTCGCGCGGCAGCTTGAACACGACGACGTCGCCGCGCTTGGGCTCGGCGGCGAAGATGCGGCCGTTGAACGGGATGAAGTTGTAGAACGAATACCGGCTGTAGCCGTAGGACAGCTTGGAGACGAACAGGTAGTCGCCGACCAGCAGCGTCTCCTTCATCGAGCCCGAGGGAATGTTGAAGGGCTGGTAGAGGAAGGTGCGCACGACCATGGCGATGGCCAGCGCCTCGATGACGATGGTGGCTGTCTCCAGCCAACCGCCCTTCCTGGTATTTGCCGATACGGCCATGCGAAACTCCCGATGCGGCAGGCCCGGCTGCACGCCCGGGCCGCTATAGCCATTTTGCCGTCATGGCGCAATTCGCGCCGTTGTATCAGCCTGCCGCGCCTGTTTTCGTCAGCGCCGGTCGCCCTTCTCCGGAATGCCGGAAATGATGACGATGGCCGCAGCGAGCGGGAAATCGTCGGTGATGGTCAGATCGATGCGCGCTTCGCAGCCGTCCGGCGTCAGCTCCTTCAAAACCTTTGCCGCTCCACCGGTTAGCTTCAGGGTTGGGCGGCCCGAGGGCAGATTCACGACGCCCATGTCGCGCCAATAGACGCCGCGGCGCAGCCCCGTGCCCAGCGCCTTGGCGCAGGCCTCCTTGGCGGCAAAGCGCTTGGCGTAGGAGGCGGCTCGCTGGCGGCGGCGCGTCCGATTTCTTGCGCTCGACCTCGGTGAACACGCGGGCGATGAAGCGTTCGCCGTAGCGCTCCAGCGTCTTTTCGATGCGGCGGATGTCGATGAGATCGTTGCCGACGCCGAAGATCACGCCGACCTCGCGTGCTGGCATTCCGCGACGGCATCCTTGCGCGCTTCGTCCATCAGGGCGCGCATGCGCTGCACGGCAGCTGGATAGCCCGACGAAGATGGCCTCCCCGATGAGGAAGTGGCCGATGTTGAGCTCGACGATCTGCGGCAGGCGCGAGACGGCGGCCACCGTATCGAAGGTGAGGCCGTGGCCGGCGTGCACTTCGAGGCCGGCGGCGTCGGCGAGGCGCGCCGCAGCCGTTATGCGTTCGAGCTCGCGGGCGACGCCCGCGGCATCGCCTTCGAGCGCGCGCTCGCAGTAGGCGCCGGTGTGCAGCTCGACGATGTCGGCGCCGATGCGCTGGGAGGCCTCGACGGCGGCGGCATCCGGCTCGATGAACAGCGAGACGCGCACGCCGGCGTCCTTGAGGTCGCCGACGATACGTTCGAGGCGCGCCCCGCCGCCCGCAACGTTGAGGCCGCCTTCGGTCGTGCGTTCCTCGCGCCGCTCGGGAACGAGGCAGCAGGCGTTCGGCAAGTGGCGCAGCGCGATGGCGAGCATCTCGTCGGTCGCCGCCATCTCCAGATTGAGCGGGACGCGTCAGCTCGCCCTTGAGGCGCGCGATGTCGTCGTCGGAGATGTGGCGGCGGTCCTCGCGCAGGTGCGCGGTGATGCCGTCGGCGCCGGCCTCGACGGCGAGGTGGGCGGCGCGCAAGGGATCGGGATGCCGGCCGCCACGCGCATTGCGGATGGTGGCGACGTGGTCGATGTTCACGCCCAGGCGGAGATAGGCAGGCTTACGCATGTCGACGTGCCAGGGAAGCAGGATGGGACGATTACTCGGCCGGGGCCGACGTCCGGTTCATAATACGCAGCCGCCAACCGCGGACGACGTTCCTCGAAATATAGTAGACGATTGCTGCCGTAAGCAGGCCGATCGGCACACTGCCGGCCAGCATGGGCCACAGCAGCGGCCAGAAAAGAGCGGCGGTCGCATCCAAAAGTTGCGGCGAGGGGTCGAGCAGGGCGTGCCACAGCAAAAGGATGTTGCGCTGGACGGCGGCGGGATCGAACGCCCCTTCGAGGCCGACGATCTGCAGACCCATGACGTAGGTCGACACCCAGATGAATGGCCAGCTCAGCGGGTTGCCGACGAAGGTGCCGACGATCGCCGCCGGCACGCTGGCGCGCAGCATCAGCGCGAGGATGACGGCGAGCAGCGTCTGCACCCCAAGCAGCGGCGTGATGGAGACGAAAGCGCCCAGCGCGCACCCGAGCGCGATCTCGTGCGGGCTGGCGCGCAGGTTGACGAGGCGGCGGCCGGCGGCACGCAAGCTCTGCCCCCACCCCCAATGCGGAGGCGGCAACACCACGGCCAAGCGGCTTTGGATGTGCCAACGAGGGTCAACCGCCATGCACTAACAAACTCCGGCCACGCCTATGTCCATCCCCCGCCTGACAGATTCTCCTATCAATCGAACACCCGCTCAACCTTGTTGACCACAGCCTTCTCACGAAGGCCCGCTATGATGTGGTTCAAATGCACCAGGTCTAAGACCTCCAGCTCGATGCGCATTTCCGTGAAATCGGAGGCCCGGCGGACCATGCGCACGTTGTCGATGTTGCCGCCGGCCTCCCCTATAACCTTGGCGATCTGGGCCAAAGTTCCAGGCTCATTGAGGGCTGTGACACTGACGCGTGCCGGAAAACGCTGGGGCGTATCGGTATCTACGTCCCAGGTGACGTCGATCCAGCCCTCGTGCTCGTACTCCCTGAGGCGGGGCGAGTGGATCTGGAAGATGCGGATGCCCTCGCCGGGGATCATGACGCCGACGATGCGGTCGCCGGGGACGGCGCCGCCCGGCTCGAAGGTCACGGGCAGGTCGTCCTTGACGCCGCGGATGGCAAGCCCGCTGCTGCTGCCGCCCTTCGGCTCGCTGTCGGCACGGAACTTGAGGCTCATCACCCGGTCGATGTTGAACCAGCCGTCCTGGCCGCGGGCGCGGCCGAAGCGGCGCGTGCGGCGGTAGGTGGGCTTCTTCGGCTCCTGCTCGACCGCGTCGGGAATGGCGGCGCGCAGGACGTTGTCGATCGTCAGCTCGTTGCGTCCGACGGCGGCGAGCGCATCCTCCAGCGACTTGTAGCCGAGGCGCGGCAGCGCCTTCTTGAGCTTGTCGTCGGTCAGCTCCTCGCCGAGGCGCTCGAAGTGCGAGGCGATCAGGCGGCGGCCGAGCTCGCTGTATTGCTTGCGCACGGCATCGCGGGCAGCGCGGCGGATCGCGGAGCGGGCGCGGCCGGTGACGACGAGGTTCTCCCAGGCCGCGGGCGGCGTGTGGTTCTTGGCGGTCTCGATCTCGACCTCGTCGCCGTTGCGCAGCTGCGTGTCGATCGGCACGTGGCGGCCGTTGACGAAGGCGCCGACGGCGGCGTTGCCGATGTCGGTGTGCACCGCGTAGGCGAAGTCGAGCGGCGTTGCGCCGCGCGGCAGGGCGATGAGGCGGCCCTTGGGCGTGAAGCAGAAGACCTGGTCCTGGAACAGCTCCAGCTTGGTGTGCTCGAGAAACTCTTCCGGATTCGAGCCTTCGAGCAGCGTCTCGACCAGGCGGCGCAGCCAAACGTAGGGCCCGCTGTCCTTGCTCGAACTCGCCGGGCGTTCTGGCGAGGGCGTGGCCGTTGAGGCCGATGGCATCCTTGTAGATGGCGTGCGCGGCAACGCCGTACTCGGCGATGTCGTGCATGACGCGCGTGCGGATCTGCAGCTCGACGCGCTGGTGGCGCGGGCCGACGATCGTCGTGTGGATCGACTGGTAGTTGTTCTGCTTCGGCGTCGAGATGTAGTCCTTGAAGCGGCCCGGCACCGTGCGCCACGTCGTGTGCGCGACGCCGAGCACGCGGTAGCAGTCGTCGATCGATTTGGTGATGACGCGGAAGGCGTAGATGTCGGAAAGCTGCTCGAGGCTGATCTGCTTGTTGGCCATCTTGCGCCAGATGGCATAGGGCTTCTTCTCGCGCCCCGAGACCTCGGCGTCGATGCCGACCTCGGCCAGCTTGCTGGCGAGCGCGACGCGGATTTCCTCGACCAGTCCTTCGTTCGACTTGCGCAGCTCGGTGAGCTTCGCCGTGACGGCGGCGTAGGCGTCGGGATGCAGCCAGCGGAAGGCGTGATCCTCCAGCTCCTCGCGCATCTTCTCCATGCCCATGCGCGCCGGCGAGCGGGGCATAGATGTCGAGCGTCTCCTCGGAGATGCGCTTGCGCGTCTCCGGCTTCATGTGCTCGAGCGTGCGCATGTTGTGCACGCGGTCGGCGAGCTTGACGAGCAGCACGCGGATGTCGCTCGAGATGGCGACGAGCAGCTTGCGGAAGTTCTCCGCCTGCTCGGCCTTCTTGGAGACGAGGTCGAGGCGGCGGATCTTGGTGAGGCCGTCGACCAGCTTGCCGATCTCGGGGCCGAACAGCTGGTCGATCTCCGCCCGCGTGATGGGCGTGTCCTCGATGACGTCGTGCAGCAGCGCCGTGACGATCGTCGCGTCGTCGAGCTTCAGATCGGTGAGGATGGCGGCAACTTCGAGCGGGTGGGAGAAATAGGGATCGCCGGAGGCGCGCTTCTGGTTGCCGTGCGCCTTCATCGCATAGACGTAGGCGCGGTTGAGCAGCGCCTCATCCGCCTTGGGATCGTAGTCGAGAACTCGCTCGACGAGCTCGTACTGCCGCATCATGGCCCGCCCGCTCCTCAGGCCGGACACGGCCGGAGCCAGCGCAACGGGCTCGCCGCAACTCGCTCACCCGCCAGTTCCGGCCGCAGGGGTGCGATCGACCTCGCGAATCGCATCGCCGCGATCGCGGGCGCGACGCTCGCGGTCGCGCTCGCGCGGACCGCCGGACCGCCGTTGGCCGACGGCTCGCGTCGGCGTCATGCTCTCGAGGCCGCGCAGCAGCTGCTCCTCGGTCATCACGTCGACTGGCGTGTCGCTCGACTGGTCGTCGCGGCCAAGCACCGGCGCCCGGCGGTCGGGCGGCAGCAGCGGCGCGGCGGCGGCTTCCGGCTCGTCGACCTCGACGTTCTTCTGGATGGAGTGGATCAGCGCTTCGCGCATATCCTCCGGCGGGATCGTCTTCTCGGCGATCTCGCGCAGGGCGATGACGGGGTTCTTGTCGTCGTTGACAGGGACAGTCATCGCGCTGCCATCGGCGATGGACCGGGCGCGGTGGGCGGCAAGCAGAACCAGCTCGAAGCGGTTCGGGACCTTGTCGACGCAATCTTCAACTGTCACGCGTGCCATGAGCGACACCCCTCTTCGGAATCGAGCAGATTGATCGGGAAACGGCGTCGCGGCGCCGGAAATCTCGCCTCGCGGCGCCGATCCGTTCCTAGTCGCATGAAAGATCGTGCAAATCAAGTCAGGATGAAGCATTGTTGAGCAAGTTAGACCAGGTAAGCACTACGGGGGCGCACTGAACGTCGGCAAGATAAGCTTGCGCAAATTTTGCTGAATCTCGGACGACGACCTTAATTTAGCAGAATTAACTTGCGGGGATACTTGGTGCTTCACATTGTCGCTTAAAATCGATGCAATATAATGCTTTGTATGCCTCTGAAAGTGGTAAGAAACTCGGGTCTGCAGACAGCCGAATATAACGGCGCGGCGGCCCCAATCCATTGAGAACTACTGTGCCGGTTCTTACCTGACACTTGCTGCCCGAAGGGTGAAAGAATGCATTTCTACCAGACCGAACGCATCGCTCTGTTCATTGACGGAGCCAATCTCTACGCCACCGCCAAGTCGCTCGGGTTCGACATCGACTACAAGCGGCTGCTCGCCCTCTTCCGCCAGAAGGGCCAGCTCGTTCGCGCGCTCTATTACACCGCGCTCGCCGAGGATCAGGAGTATTCCTCGATCCGCCCGCTGATCGACTGGCTCGACTACAACGGCTTCACGATGGTGACGAAGCCGACGAAGGAGTTCACCGACGCCTCCGGCCGCCGCAAGATCAAGGGCAACATGGACATCGAGCTCACGGTCGATGCCATGCGCCTGGCTGAGAACCTCGACCACATCGTGCTGTTCTCGGGCGACGGCGATTTCCGCAGCCTCGTCGCGGCCTTGCAGCAGATGGGCAAGCGCGTCAGCGTCGTCTCCACGCTGCAGACGCAGCCGCCCATGGTCGCTGACGAGTTGCGCCGCCAAGCCGACCAGTTCGTCGACATCGCCGACCTCGAGCAGCTCATCTGCCGTGATCCGGCGACGCGCACGGCGCGTGAAGGCCGCACGTTCAGCGGCGGCGGCAGCGGCGGCCGCGGCGGATATACGCCGCGCGACACGAGGCGGCACCTATCAGGACAACGACGACCTCTCCGAAGAGGTCTAACGGACGCTCGGCCGATGGCCGCCACGGGGGAAGCGCTGTACGCCTGAGGCTCCGAAGCTGTGCGGCCTGTGCCCGCGGCTCGTTGCCTTTCGCGACGAAAACCGCCTGAAAGCGCCCGACTGGTACAACGGCGCCGTCCCGTCATTCGGTGACGAAGCGGGTCGGCTGTTGATCGTCGGACTTGCGCCCGGCCTCAACGGCGCCAACCGTACGGGGCGCCCGTTCACCGGCGACTACGCCGGCGATCTACTCTACGCGACACTGTTGGAGTTCGGCTTTGCCCAGGGGCGCTATGAAGCGCGCCCCGACGATAGCCTGCAGCTCGTCGACTGCATCATCTCCAACTCCGTGCGTTGCGTGCCGCCGCAGAACAAGCCGACGCCAGCGGAAATCGCGACGTGCAGTGGATTCCTGCGCGCGCGCATGGCGGCGCTGCCGAACGTGTCGCGTCATCATCGCGCTAGGGCGTATCGCGCACGACAGCACGCTGACGACGCTTGGCTTGCGCAAGGCGCTATTTCCATTCGCGCACGCCGCGCGCCACGAGCTGCGCCCGGGCCTGCACGCTTTTCGACAGCTTCCACTGCTCGCGCTACAATACGAATACGCGTCGCCTGACGACGGAAATGTTCCACGCAGTGTTTGCGGCCGCGCGCGAGCTTCTATCGACCTCTCCCGGCAAACCACAGCCTTCGGGCTTGCGCGCCAAGCATTGAGAACCGGTACGGCCTTCCGCGGGGCAACTCACGATGCTATCTCAGCGTTGCGCACGTTTCTCATCGCCGCATCCAGGAGAACCGCCGCCATGGCGCTCGACATCGCCCCTGAGAAAGTCGCGCACGTCATCATCAAGGCGCGCGAGTACGACGTCAAAGTGGGCGCCTGGGACGATTCGCCAGAGGGCGGCGATGCCGAGGAGGATCCGAGCACCATCCTCGAGGACTACGCCAACGATCCGACGCGCGCCGAACTGTTGGGTTTCATCGAGCGCATGAACTACGACGAGCAGGCAAACCTCGTCGCGCTCATGTGGGTCGGGCGCGGCACCTACGAGACAGAGGAGTTCGAGGAGGCGGTGGAAACCGCGCGTGCCGAGCGCGTCAACTCGACGTCGACCTATCTGCTCGGCATCCCGTTGCTGGCCGACTACCTCGAAGAAGGCCTCGAGAAGATGGGCTTCTCGGTCGACGACGTCGAGAGCGACGTTCGCTAGGGTCAGGACCCATAAACTGAACGAAAAACTCGGATGACAACTTCGAGCCCGGACCTCAATCAGCCGGCCGGTGGCTTGTTGACCGCCAATTGAGCGTCGAAGGCACGCTTGTAGGCGGGCCGCGCTTCGCCGCGGGCCACATAGGCGGAGAGGTTCGGATATTCGTCCAGCATACCCGACGCTTTCAACCTGAGCAGCACCGACACCATCATCAGGTCGCCCGCGCTGAACGCGCCATCGAGCCAGTCGGCATCGCCAAGGCGACGGGAAAGTTGGCCCAGCCGGTTACGGACGCGATCCTCGACGAGAGGCATGCGTTGCGCGGACCAGGGCTTGTCGCCCTCAAGGAGCTTGGCGTTTGCGAGTTCAAGGATCGGCGGCTCCACCGTGCTGAGCGCGGCGAACATCCATGTGATCGCGCGCGCCCGGGCATTCGCATCGTCTGGCAGCAGGCCCGCATGGCGCTCCGCGATATGGAACACGATCGCCCCCGTCTCGAACAAGCCGAGATCGCCTTCTTCGTAGGTCGGAATCTGCCCGAAAGGATGAAGCGCCAGATGTGCGGGTTCCTTCATCGCCCTGAACGAAACAAGACGAACCTCGTAAGGTTGGCCCACTTCTTCCAGCGCCCAGCGAACGCGCGTATCACGCGCCAGTCCCTTGCCGCCATCGGGTGACCGTTCAAAGGCGGTAATGGTGATGGTCATCGTGAGGCTCCTCCTTGGCCAAAATCATCGGATGCGGGGCTGGCAAGCTGTCAAGGCAAACTCACCGAGATTGAAGACGACCCCGTTCCATGTCCGGTTTGTCCCAAAGCGGACCTGACGCGTCGGCGCAGCCCGTCCGGAGAGTTCGCGCGATCAAGCAGGAACGTACGTCAACCTAATCGCGTCCTCGCCAATCAGATCGCTGGCCACAAGGCGGAGCGGCGGCCGGGGGCCGGCAAAGAATGGCTTGCCGCGACCCAGCACGACGGGGTGGAGGTAGAGTCGATATTCATCAATGAGACCAAGGTCGGTTAGGCTTCGTGCTAGGTCTGGTCCGGAAACTGCAATCTCCCCAACGAGCCGAGCCTTCAGGCCACGTATCACCGCCTCGACGTCATCCTCGACAAGTGTGGCGTTGGGGCCGACTGACTTCAACGAGCGCGACACGACCCACTTCGGTTGGCGCCGCCACGCCGCCGCGAACTCGTGTTGCTCCGCACTCCACTCAGGACGGTCTTCGTCCCAATAGCGCATGGCCTCGTACATGCGGCGACCGTACACACTGCCGGTCAGGTCGCGCACGTGCTCTATCCAGTGACGAAAGAGCGCGGGACCTGGCGGCGGTAATTCCTGGTGGTCGACATAGCCGTCCAGGGACTGGTTCATTCCGAAGACGATCTTCGCCATGCTGCAAAACCTCCACCCCAGGTTTTCCAGAATAGCTTGAGCCGGCGTTGCGCAGAAGTGAGGTTGGCCACAAACTGCGCGCCGCTTTGTCGGTGTGACGAATAACCAGAGGTCCGCTAACCACCGCATAGCAGACCTTTGCAAACTCAAATTCCATCTGATGTGACATCGTGATTCAAGCGCGGCAGGAGGAACTGCCGAAGTCTGATCAATTCTGGCTGACCAAGGCTCAGCTTAAGCGCATTGAACCCTTTTTCCCCGGACGCGTGGCGTTCCGCGCGTGGAAGTTAGCTCTTGGCGATCGCGCGGCGCTTCTCGTCGAGCCAGTCGAGCACATCGCGCGCATGCGCCGCCGGCCGCTCCACGGGATAGAACGTGTGAGCAATTCGCCCATCGCGCACGAACAGCGTCAGCCGTTTCAGGTACAGCGTGCCGCCGGCATCGAAGGTCGGCAGGTTGAGCGCCTCCTTGAAGGCAAAGCTCGCATCGCTGAGCAGCGGAAACGGCACGGCGAGGCGCGAGATCAGCTCGCCCTGGTGCTCGCCCGATTGGCTGCTGAGACCAAACACCTCGATGCGCTGGGCGCGAAATTTCAAGTAGTGATCGCGGAAACCCTCGGTCTCTGGCGTCGAGCCGTGCGCGCCGGGGATGTCGTCCCATCCGGGCGGGTTGGCGACGCCCGGCCGCCCCGTCCATGGATAGACATAAACCACCGCCGCGCCCTTGCGGGTGCTGAGGTTGACCCTCTCGCCGCGGCTCGATGGTAGCGCGAGGTCGGGGAGTTCCAGCCCGGTCACCAGATGGCGGGCCGCCCCGTCGTCATCCAGCGCCGGTAGCGCACTCTCGGTCGTCATGCCCGGTGCGTTCTCAGCCACTCGAGCACCTCGGCGGCATTCCGGTCGGGCGGAAACACTGGATAGAACACATGCGTGATGACACCGCCGTCGATGATTAGCGCCATACGCTTCAGCAGCGTCGCGCCGCCTACTAACATGGCGGGAAGCTGCATCGCGGTCGTCAGGCGAAGCGCCGCATCCGAAAGTAGGGGAAATGGCAGGTGCAGCCGTTCCGCGGCCTCGCGCTGATACTCGGGATCTTGGGTCGACAGCCCGTAGACGCGATCGGCGCCTGCGGCCAGCAGCTCCGCGTGATGATCCCGGAAGGCGCAACTTTGCGGGGTGCAGCCGCGGGCGCCCGGGATCTCGTCCCAGCCGGAGGGAAGCGCGGTGCCCGGCCTTCCGGTGAGGGGATAGGCATAGACCACCGTCCGGCCGCCGAGCGCCGCGAGCGATATGGCCGACCCAGCCGTGCCCGGAAGGGCGATGTCGGGCAGGCGAGCACCCGGCAGGTGGCTGGCCGCGCCATCATCGAATGGCTGCGGCAGCCGCGACCAGTCGATCGTGGAAGTCCGGCGAAGCGATTGCCGACATCAGCCCTTCTCCCGCATGAGACGGGCCTTTTCACGGTTCCAGTCGCGCTTCTTATCGGCCTCGCGCTTGTCGTGCAGCTTCTTGCCCTGGGCCAGCGCGATCTTCAGCTTGGCGATGCCGCGCGCGTTGAAATAGAGCTCGAGCGGCACCATCGTCATGCCCTGCCGCTCGACCGCAATCACGAGCTTATGGATTTCCTTGGCGTGCAGGAGCAGGCGGCGCTTGCGGCGCGGCTCGTGCTGGAAGAACCGCCCCGCCCCTTGGTACTCGGGGATGTAGGAGTTGATCAGCCACAGGCCCCCGTCCTCAACCGAGGCGTAGCTCTCGGAGATGTTCGCTTGCCCCTTACGCAGCGACTTCACCTCCGTGCCCATCAGCATCAGGCCGGCTTCCAGGACATCGGTGAGGAAGTACTCGTGACGGGCCTGCCGGTTCTCGGCAACGATGAGGCGATCGTCGACTTTTTTGGCCGCCATGGGCGGTCAGCCTCCAACTCTAACTGGGGCGAGGCCGCTTATTCGGCGGCGCGCGCCTGAATGAGGCCGGCACGCACCAAGGCTGCATCGACGATGCGCTGGGACGCCTGCGTAATCGGCACGAGCGGCAGGCGGACCTCCGCTTCGCACAGTCCGAGCCGCGAGGCGGCATATTTCACGGGTCCGGGATTGGACTCGCAGAACATCGCGTCGTGCAGCGGCATAAGGCGATCCTGCAGCGCCAGCGCGGTCTTGTAGTCGCCGGCAAGGCAGGCGTTCTGGAACTCTGCGCACATGCGCGGGGCGACGTTCGAGACGACCGAGATGCAGCCGTGGCCGCCATGCGCCATGAAGCCGAGCGCCGTGGCGTCCTCGCCCGACAGCATGACGAAGTCGGGGCCCATCGCCGCGCGCTGCTGCGAAGCGCGCGCAAGATTGGCGGTCGCGTCCTTGACGCCGATGATGTTCTTCAAGGCGAAACAGCGCGTCATGGTATCGACGGTCATGTCGATCACCGAGCGGCCGGGTATGTTGTAGATCACGATGGGAATGTCGACCGCATCGTTGATGGCCTTGAAGTGCTGGTAGAGGCCTTCCTGGGTCGGCTTGTTGTAATAGGGCGTCACGACGAGCACCGCTGCGGCGCCCACCTTCTTGGCGTGACGCGTGAAGTCGACGGCCTCGCTGGTGGAGTTCGAGCCGGCGCCGGCGATCACTGGCACGCGCCCCTTGGCGGTCTCGACGGTCAGCTCGACCAGGCGCTTGTGCTCCTCGTGCGACAGCGTCGGGCTCTCACCCGTCGTGCCGACCGGAACGAGGCCATGCGTGCCCTCGCTGATCTGCCACTCGACGATGCGCCGGAAGGCGTCCTCGTCGATGCTCCCGTTTCTGAACGGCGTGACCAGTGCCGTGAATGATCCCTTGAACATGTGCCCGTACCTTTGAGCCTTCGCTCATTCATATTCGTTTCGCGCGACCGGTGTCAGCGGGAAATCTGCCCCGGCGCCTTGCTCTCGCCGCATCCGGCAGCATCCTGCGGCGCCTTGTCCCTCGCCGGGCCGCTTGGTATTTTTGCGGCGCGCTGGGTGATGGTAAATCGCCACGCCTCGTGGTGCGGGACATTAGGACCTTGCTTTGCGCCCCGCAACCCGGCCGGGCCGCCGCCGCCTGTGGAAGGACGAACATTGCCCCAGACGCAACGGAAGCCATGGATCGTCGGCCACAACGCGCTTCCCGGAGCGCGGTCCATCACCGCCCGCAGCCCTCCTGATTTGCTCTTGCGCACCGCCGGATCGCTGGCCGCGGTGTCCTTGTTGATCGCCTGTGGACAGAGCGCCGTCGCCGAGCCACGGACCGAACTTGCGCAAGCCGCGACGGGTGCCATGGCGACCGACAAGTCGCTTAGCCCACAGCAGCGGGAAGCAGCCTACGTGGCTCAGCTCGACAAGATCGTAGCTCCGCTCCAGGACTACCAGCTCTCGGCCGACGACAGCACGAAGATCAGTGCCGCTTTCAAAGCGCTCGCGGCCGGCGGCTTGACCAAAGCCAAAGATCTGCAAGCCAGCATCAGCGATCCGCTCGCCCGCACGCTCATCGATTGGGAGCGGCTGCGCCGCGGCGAGGGGCAAGCCGCCGAATATCTTAAGTTCCTCTCCGAGAACCCCGACTGGCCGAGCCGCGAGCAATTGCAGCGACGCATGGAAGAGACGCTGTTCGAGGAGGGCGGCGACACCGACGTCATCGCCACCTACTTCAAGGGCCGCGAAGCGCGCAGCCCCGCCGGCATGGCCGTGCTCGCCTCGGTGCATCTGGCGCACGGAGAAAAGGAAGAGGCGAAGGCGCTCGCCGTGAAGGTGTGGCGCGAAAAGGATTTGCCGGCCTCCCTCGAGAAGGGCTTTCTTTCCCGCTTTGGCTCGATGCTGAACGAGCAGGATCACAAGTGGCGTCTCGACCGTCTGCTGGGCGAGGACGTGAAGCAGAAGGACAAGCGCGAGGATCGCGCCGCGCAGGCTAAGCGGGTCATCGCCCTGCTCTCCGCGGATGAGCAGAAGACCGCGCAGGCACGCCTTTCCGTGTTCATGCGCGCCAAAGGCGGCAAGACTTCACTCGCTAATGCGCAGAAGTCATCGGGAGCCGATTGGGGCGCCGTATTCCACAAAATCCAGCACTTGCGCCGAGCCGGGAAAGTCGAGGAAGCCACCAAGCTGCTGGGCACGGCGCCCCTCGATCCGAGCGTCGTGGCCAATCTCGATGACTGGTGGATCGAACGGCGCAGCCTCGCTTACCTGGCGCTCAAGGCCAACAAGCCCAAGCTCGCGTATGAGATCGTGCGCGATGCCGGCCCGGTCAGCGTCAACGAGCTCAACGACCAGACGTTCATGGCGGGGTGGATTGCGCTGCGCTACCTCAAGGATCTCAAGCAGGCCGAGAAACACTTTGCCGACCTCGTGCGCACGGCTGACGGACCGTTGAGCCGCGGACGCGCGCACTATTGGATGGGCCGGACGGCGGAAGTGCTCGGTGAAACCGAGCGCGCGCGCACCAGCTACCAGACGGCGGCGCGCGAGAACGACACTTTCCATGGCCTCCTCGCCATGCAGAAACTTTCGCCAGGTCGCCTGGCGTTAGCCTTCGACCCGCCGGCCATACCTAGTCCCGATCTCGCCGCGCGCTTTACTAACCACAATGCCGCCAAGGCGATCGCGCTCGCCCGCAAGGCCGACTTGGGGCGCGGTGTCACCCGCGTGTTCATGCTCAACCTCGCGAAGATCGATAAGGACGAGGCATGGGCGGCCATGGCGGCGCATCTAGCGCGCGTCACCGGCGACACGCAGACCGCCGTGCGCATCGGCAAGGCCTCGATCGCGAACGGGCAGAACCTCGTGTATTATAGCTACCCGGTGCACGCGCTGCCCAAGTACACGCCCCTGCGCCCACCGCCTGAGACAGCCATGCTCCTGGGCCTCGCCCGGCAGGAAACAGAGTTCAACAGCGACACGGTCTCGACGGCCGGCGCGCGCGGCATCCTGCAGGTCATGAAGGTGACGGCGGCGCACATCTGCCGCGACTACAAGATCAAGTGCACCTACGACAAGCTGCTGACGGACGATACTTACAACATCACTATCGCCTCGGCCTATGTCGCCGATCGCATGGCGGAATGGCAGGGCTCGTACGTGCTCGCCCTTTCGAGCTACAACGCCGGCCCTGGCCGCACGCGGCAATGGATCAACGAGTTTGGCGATCCCCGCACCGCCGGCGTCGATCCCATCGACTGGATCGAGCGCATCCCCATCGAGGAGACGCGACGCTACGTCGCCAAGGTGCTGTCGAACATTCAGATCTATCGTGCACGCTTGGGCGATGAGGCGACCGCCGTGCAGCTCGACGAGGATCTCAACAGGGCGCGAGCGGCCTCCAAAGAGACCCGGCACGGCGGGGCTGTGCGCAAGACGAGCACAGCGGATTCGCAAAACTAACGCGGCGGCGGCCGATCGTGGCGCGCTTGCCGGCCGGCGGGCTGCCGGCTAGACGGCTCGAGGGGCGAGAGGTCAGGTGGGGCGATGACGTCCGGCGAAGCTTTCGAGGACATCTACTACACCTCGCGCGATGGGCTGCGGCTGCACGCGCGCCGCTATGCGGCTTCGGGCGGCACGGGACGGCACGCGCGCCCAGCTCTTTGCCTTCCCGGCCTCACGCGCAACGGCCGCGACTTCCACGATCTCGCCGTTGCACTCAGCCAGCGCTCGCACACCCCACGCACCGTCTATACGCTCGACTACCGCGGCCGCGGACTGTCGGAGTTCGATCCCGACTGGCGCAACTACGCCGTCTCCATCGAGATGCTCGACGTGCTCGATTTCATCACGCTGAGCGGACTGCAGGACGCCGCGCTGATCGGCACCTCGCGCGGCGGGCTCATCACCATGCTGCTGGCGGCAGCTCAGCCGACTGCGGTGGGGGCCGTGGTGCTGAACGATATAGGCCCGGTTATTGAGCACGATGGCCTCGCACGCATCAGCGGCTACGTCGGACGCGTGCCCCTGCCCATTTCATGGACGGACGCCGGACGCATCGTGCGCGAACTCAACCGCCGGCACTTCCCCGAGATCTCCGAGGCGGTGTGGGAGGACGTGGCGCGCCAGTGGTATAACGACAAGAATGGCAAGCCGGCACCGGGGTACGACTCCAACCTCGGCAACGCGCTGTCGGTGCTCGACGGACCAATGCCGACGCTGTGGCCCCAGTTCGAAGCGCTGAAACGCGTGCCGCTGATGGTGGTGCGCGGCGAGAATTCCGACATCCTCACCGCCGAAACGGTCGACGAGATGCGGCGGCACCACCCCGCCATGGTGACGGTCACGGTGGCGAGCCAGGGCCATGCGCCCCTGCTGAAAGACCCCACGACGACCGAGGCGATCCGCCACTTTCTTACGGCGGCCGATGCGGGCCACCAATTCGCGACGGCGGCCTCGGCCTGAGCCTACGGCGCGGGGAACAGGGCGTCCGAGCGGCCCGTCACCCGGTTTACCAGCAGCCCCAGCCATTCCTTCACGACGAAATCGAGGCGCCGCAGCCCTTCGACCGGCGAGGCAAAGAGTATCCACGCATCGCCGGGGCCGGCGGTGCGGTAGTCAGTGGGCCATGCCTCCACGTCGAAACCGGCCTTGCGAAATAGGCCCATGGCGCGCGGCATGTGCCAAGCAGACGTGATGAGAAGCCAGCGCTGCCCCGGCTTCGGGTCGGCAAGCTGCTTGGCCAACGCCGCATTCTCCGCCGTGTTACGCGCCTTGCGTTCGAGGAGCAGACGGTCGCTGCCGATGCCGAGGTCACGCAGCACAATCCCCGCCGCGTCCGCCACCACAGTCGGTTCGCGTAGAATTTCGACCGACCCGCCGGTGAAGAGAACCTTGGCGCCGGGATAACGGAGCGCGAGCGTCGCAGCCTCGGTCATGCGCTCGGCGAACTCGTTGAGAGCATGCGTGCCGCGGCCCTTGGCGACGCGCGCATCCTCCGCGCCACCGAGGATGACGATGCCGTCGACGGAGCGCCCCGACAGATCGGCGCGCGGGAAACGATCCTCGAGCGGCAGGATCATCCAGGTGCTGAGTGGGCCGATGCCGCCGACGACGAGGAGCAGCGCGGCGGCAATCACCAAGCGTCGGCCGGCGCGCTGGTAGCGGGTACCGAGCAGGACGGCGCCCGCGACGACCAGGATGAGCAGCAGCATGGCCGGCTGCATCACCCCCCAGAAGACTTTCGAGATGTAGAACAAACGACGCTTCCCCCGATAGGCAGGCTGGTCCCGATGGGCCGGCGTTACAGTTCCGAAACCCGTAGCACTGCAATGTGCTGATAGCTGCTGCGGCCATATGGGCCAATCGATGGCTTCGATGCTGGTGAACACCCCATGAGAGACATTGCACTCTGGACCAGCGAGGTGCTCGACATCACGAGCTTCGCCGTCATCCTGCTGGGTGTCGCCATCTCCACTGCCGTGTTCCTCGCGCGGGTCTGGCAGACGGGCTTTCTGGCGAACTATCGCGACTACCGCGCCAACCTCGGGCGCGGCATCCTGATCGGGCTGGAGCTGCTGATCGCCGCCGACATCCTCAAATCGGTGGTCGTCGACCCGACCCTGGAGGGCATCGCCGTGCTCGGCGGCATCGTCGCCATCCGCACCTTCCTTTCGATCTCGCTCGACGTCGAGATCAACGGCCACTGGCCGTGGGAGACGACGCGACTCTCCCAGCAGGCCGACACGGCGGAGACGCCGGCGACGGCCTGAGGTCCATTTCTAAGCCTCCCAATGCGAGACCGCTTGTCGTCCGGACCTTCGACCGGCCATGATCGCGCGGACGTCAACGCCGCCGGGGGGCCGCAATGATCTTGTTCGGAATGATCGCCTATGTCCTGGCGCAGTTCGCCGTGGGCATCTGGGTATCGCGGCGGGTCAAGAGCGAGTTGGACTACATCCTCGCCGGTCGCAGCCTCGGTCCGACGCTGGTCGCGTTCTCCGTCTTTGCCACCTGGTTCGGCGCCGAGGCGATCGTAGCGACGACCGCCGAGGTCTACGACAAGGGCATCTCCGGCGGCCTTGTCGATCCGTTCGCCTACGGCCTGGCGGTCATCGCGGCCGGCGCGCTCTATGCCGCCGTCCTGTGGCGCAAGGGCGTGACGACCTTCGCGGACGTGTTTCGCGAGCGCTTCTCGCCCAGCGTCGAGAAGCTGGTCGTGATCATCCTGCTACCCGGCTCGGTGTTCTGGGCGGCGGCGCAGATCCGCGCCTTCGGCCAGGTGCTGAGCTCCAGCTCCGACATGTCGCTGTCGAACGCCATAATACTGGCGGCGGTGCTGGTCGCCTCCTACTCGGTCATCGGCGGCCTGCTGGCCAACTCCGTGACCGACTTCCTGCAAGGGACAGCCGTCATCATCGGGCTCATCGTGCTGACGGCTGCCGTCGCCGTGGCAGCGGGCGGCGTCGGCCCAGCGCTGGACGGCATGCCGGCCGACCACCTGACGCTCGCCACGCAAGCGCACGGAACGCCGCTGGAGCTAACCGAAGCCGTTGCGGTGGCGTTCTTCGGGTCGTTCGTCGCCATCGAGCTCATCTCGCGATTTCTCGGAGCCCGTTCGGCCGCCGTGGCACGCGGTGGAACCATAGCCGGCGGCGTCATGTACATCGTCATCGGCCTGCTGCCCGTCTTCCTTGGGCTCGCCGCCTCCGGCCTCGTGCGGTCGAGCCCCGAGCTGCAAGCCAAGCTGGTCGATAGCGAGCAGGTGGTGTCGGTTCTTTCGGCGCACTACCTGCCGCAGTGGCACTATGTGATCTTTGGCGGCGCGCTGATTTCCGCCATTCTATCCGTCGTGCACTCGGCCCTGCACGCCTCGGGAGCGCAGGTCTCGCACAACATCGTCGTGCGCCTCATCCCGACGCTCGGCATCCGGGGAAAGCTGATCGCAGCCCGGCTCAGCGTCGTCGCCCTGACTGGGGCGGCTTTCGTGCTGGCCATGACATCGGACCGCATCAAGGAGCTGGTCGAGATCGCCTCGGCTTTCGGCAGCGCCGGCGTGTTCGTATCGGCAGCATTCGGCATGTTCACGCGCTTTGGCGGGGCGGCGAGTGCGGCGGTGTCGATCTGCCTGGGAACCGCCGTGTGGGCGGCAGGGCGCTTCGTCCTCGAATGGGAGGCGCCCTATATCGTCGCCCTGGCGGCCTCGGCGGTGGCGTACGTCTCCATTGCCTACGTGCGCCCTAACGCTCAGCCGCAGCCGCCGACTAACTGAGGTCCATGACTGGGGACGACTTCAATCCCGCGCCGATCTGCTCTAAGAGCAAGGTGCGGCTGCAGAGTTCTCAGTTCTGGCGGTCATTGATGTCAGACGCAGCACCGCATTCGCCCGCCGCCAGAGGAGCGCGTACCCACGGCCTTCGAGATAGCCAATGCAGTCCCGCCGCCATTCGCGCGGGCTGTCTTCGAGGATGATCAGTCGCGGCCACAGCGACACCGGCGCCGTCTCGAAGAATGGAATGAGCGCCAGATCCTCGGCGCCTTCGATGTCCGCTTTCAATGCGTCGATCCGGTCGAAGCCGTGCTCTCG
Organism: uncultured Alphaproteobacteria bacterium; assembly: GCA_963831175.1. Classification (GTDB taxonomy): domain Bacteria; phylum Pseudomonadota; class Alphaproteobacteria; order Rhizobiales; family Hyphomicrobiaceae; genus Hyphomicrobium_A. The sequence goes on from CAWHOZ010000024.1 coordinate 27,484, forward strand.
TACGAGACTGAGAAGCGTCCGGCCGGGGAGTTCAGCCACCTCCGTCACGCCCCGACCCTTGCGGCCCAAATGCAAAGACGTGTTACCGCGGTTGTTCAGATCGACGGCAAACGCGACGGGCCTATCGGCATCCGCAACGGCGTATGGCGCCACGGCAATGTTGGTGAAGCCGTTGAGCGCGATGTTCTCGCGCAGCCGCGTGACTACGACAGCCTGCGGCTCGATGGCAAGAGTTCCTACCCGCGACCCCCGCGCGTCGCGTGACGAATAGGCTGTACGTGCCGACATTCGCGCCGAGGTCAACGAACTGACAGCCATCGACGACCTCAGATTCGAGGAGTGCCAACTCTCGAGGGTCAAAGAAGTGCGGGGTCACCATCAACCGGCGCTCGCAGGCGTTGTCCGTGAGGCGCAGCCGCATGCGATGGCCCAACACGTCACGTCGACAGGACGCCGCGCCGTCATCTGAAGGAGGGCGCGAAGCCAGCCGGCCGTGCGTTGGCCGAGCCAGTTGTTCGGGAGCCAGCGTCCTATACGACGAACGACTGCCTGCATCCGGGTCGGAGGGAACGACCCGAAGGCCTGCATCAATCACTCCTGCAAGGCGACACGTGGATGACGTCGGTTTCCTCCACTCAGAGTTGCATCATTAGCAAGATTACTTGATCCCATGTCAATTTGAACGTCGGCGAGGAGGGGCAGAGCCCCAACAATGGACACCCGCCCCGCGAAGGCATCGCGGCAATATCCGAAATATGATGGGAGCGCCCTGATCGATCAGGGTTGGTGCGGTCGAGAGGACTCGAACCTCCACGCCGTTTCCAGCGCTACCACCTCAAGGTAGTGCGTCTACCAATTCCGCCACGACCGCAAGCCGGGAGAACGAGCGCTCATATAGCCAAGTTGCGCGGCCGGAACAAGCGCGCGTGAAGCCCTGAAAATGCTGGGTTGCGCAGCGGCGCGGCGGCATATCGCCCTGGATGCCGTCGGCACGCCGGCGCCTAGCCCTTCCCCGAGCCGAGACTTAGACTGCCGGCATGACCCGGAGGCCGTCCAAGCAGAGAAGCGTCGGGAGCGCGCCCGCGATCGAGTGGGCGAGGAGCCTTGCTCCTATCGACTATCCCGATGCCGTACGCGCCATGCAGGAACGCGCCGCACGCATCGCCGCAGGGAGCGCGGCCGAGCTCGTCTGGCTGCTCGAACACCCGCCGATCTACACCGCCGGCACCAGCGCGCGTGACGAGGAGCTGCTGGCGCACGATCGCTTCCCGGTGCACCGCACGGGGCGCGGCGGGCGCCTCACCTATCATGGTCCCGGCCAGCGCATCGCCTACGTCATGCTCGACGTGAAGCGTCACGGAGGGGACGTGCGCGCGTTCGTTGCAGCGCTCGAGGGTTGGATCATCGCCACGCTGGCCGACCTTGGCGTCACGGGCGAGACGCGTTCGGACCGGGTCGGCGTGTGGGTTCGTCGTCCCGACAAGGGTCCCGGCGTCGAGGACAAGATTGCCGCCGTCGGTTTGCGCCTGACCAAGTGGGTCAGCCTGCACGGCGTGAGCCTGAACGTGCATCCCGACCTGTCGCACTACAGCGGCATCGTACCCTGCGGCATCGCCGGGCACGGGGTGACGAGCCTTGCAGACCTCGGCGCCGGGTATTCCATGGAAGCTGTGGATAACGCCTTGCGCCGCCACTTCGAGCATCGTTTCGGACCGACGCGCGATGCCTCCGCGCCCGCCAATTCAGTCGAAACAGCTGCCGCCGAGTGATCGTCTCCGTCAAAAAGAGAAAGCCCGGCCCCCTAGGAGGGTCGGGCTTTCAAACCGTAGCGTTCGTTACCTGCCCCTACTTGGCGCTGGGCTCTGAAGGCTGGTCCGCATCACCAACCTTCGGCACTGCGGATGCGGGCGGCCCGTCGTAGTAGAGGTAGCCGTCTTCAATCGACACGACCTCCGAACCTTTCAGCTCGTACTCGTCGTTTTTACTGTCGTTGAGACGGATCACGCAGCCCTTATCGCAGACCCCTTCGAGTAACGCAGACGGCCGTAAAACATGGTCGTTTGTCGCATTTCCCTCGATGACACTGACTTTGTAGTCCTTGCCGTCTCGGTTCTTGATCGACGTTGCGTACGCGATAGGGGACCAGATCAGAGCTACGCTCAGAGATACCGCAATGACCAGCTTGGAAATCACGGCAGCTCCTGTTGATCTCTCAGAGAGAGATCGACTACCTCTTCTTCTTCTTGGCTGCCGGCTTCTTCGCCGCGGCTTTCTTGGCAGGCTTCTTCGCTTTGGCCTTCATGGTGATCGTCCTTCCATTGTGAACCCGAACGATAAGAGCCGAATCGGATTCGACTCGGTCGGGACGTGACCAATTTGGTGAGAATCAACCCCGTCCACAAACGGAATTTTCCGGTGACCACTATCGGAAATTTCGATAGATAGATTTTTGGAGCCTTCGCAGCGAACAGTCAGCCCGATGGATGTCACTCTCGCGCGCACCTTCCTGATGGTTGCCGAGACGGGAAGTTTCATCGATGCCGCGCGCAAGATGAACATCACGCAATCGACCGTGTCGGCGCGCATCAAGGGCCTCGAAGACCTTCTCGGTCGCCCATTATTTGAGCGCTCCAAGTCGGGCGCCGAGCTCACCGCAGCCGGCGAGCAGTTCCAGAAGCATGCGCTGGCGCTGGTTCGCGTGTGGCAGCACGCCCAGTTGGAGGTCGGGCTCTCCGACCAGCACCGCGACCATTTGGCGGTCGGCGCGCCGATCTCGTTTTGGGATGGCTTCCTGCTGCGTTGGGTGTCGTGGCTGCGCGCCAACATCCCCGATATTGCCGTATCGGCGAGCAGCGGGCTGTCGGTGGTGCTCATGCAGCGGCTGATCGAAGGTACGCTCGACCTCGCCGTCATGTACCGGCCGACGCAGCCGCCCGGGCTCGCCATCGAGCATCTGTTCGATGAGGAATTCGTGCTGGTGACGAGCATCCCGGCCAGCCAGCGACGCTCTCCCTCCGATTATGTGTTCATCGATTGGGGCCCGGATTTCCAGCAGGACCACGCCGCAGCCTATCCGGAGTACACCAATCCGGGCCTCAATCTCGACCTTGGTCCCGTCGGCATCGACTATCTGCTCACCAACGAGTGCTCGGGCTATTTCCCCTCGCGCCTCGTCGGCTCGTACATAGCGCGCGGACGCCTGCGGCAGCCCAAGCGGGCGCGCAAATTCGTCTACCCGGTCTATGTGGTCTATCCGGAAGCGCGCAACGAGGAGGCCTATGAGCCGATCCTCAAAGGGTTGCGGCAACTGGCGGCGAAGTACGCCTGACGCAGTCTAGGCCGTAGGCCGAACCTCGAACGCCTCGAACGCGCCGACGCCCTCGCCGACGATGTCCAGGCGCGTGACGCGCGAAGCGGGTGGGCCCGCCCGGCAGGCATCGAGGATGGTTTCGACCGCCTCGGGCGATCCGTGCAGCACCGCTTCGACCGAGCCGTCGCGGCGGTTGCGCACCCAGCCGCACAGCCCGAGGTCCGTCGCCATCATCTCGACGAAGGCGCGATAGCCGACGCCTTGCACGCGGCCTTCGACGCGGATGTGAACGGTGCGCTTATTCTCGCTCATGAGCTTATCGCCCGGCGAAGACAGGTCAGTCGGCGGCTTTCACCGCCGTGACCTCGATCTCGATCAGCATTTTCTCATCGACGAGGCCGGTGATCATCACCGTGCAGGCCGGTCGCACCTCGCCGAAGTACTTCTGCAGCACCGGCCAGATCGGCTCAAAGTCCTCTTTGCGGGTGAGGAGGTAGTGCACGCGCACGACGTCGGCGAGCGACGACCCGGCCTGGGCGAGCGCCGCCGCGATGTTCTTAAAGCACTGCTCCGTCTGCTCGACGACGTTATCGGAGATGGTCATGGTCGCATAATCGAAGCCGGTGGTGCCGGAGGCGAACACCCAGCGGCCGTCCACGACAGCGCGCGAATAGCCAATCTTCTGCTCGAACTGCGAGCCGGAGGAAATAAGTTTGCGATTGGACATCAGGTGAACTCGAGGATGACGGCATCGACGGCTAGGCTCTCGCCCGGCTTGGCATTGATCTTCTTGACGGAGCCGTTGCGCTCGGCGCGCAGGATGTTCTCCATCTTCATGGCCTCGACGACAGCGAGCGCGTCGCCCGCCTGCACTTCCTGGCCCTCGGCAACGTGAATGACCTTCACGAGGCCGGGCATGGGGCAAAGCAGGAACTTTGAGGTGTCGGCGGCGGCTTTCTCCGGCATCAGCGCGGCGAGTGCCGCCTCGCGCTCGGTATAGACGTAAACCGGGACCTGAATGCCGCGATAGGCGAGTTTGACGCCATTGAGGATCGGGCGAACCTGCACGGCAACGTGCTTATCGCCGACCGTCCCGGTCCACACCGGGTCGGCCGGGCGCCAGTCCGACTTGAGAGCGAGGGTCTTGCCGCCATCGGGGAACGAGACGCGGTAGGAGCCAGCCCCACCTGCCTCGACTTCAACGGGAAGGTAAGTGTTCGCCACCTTGACGACGCGGCGCCGGGCAAACTCGACCGGCTCGCCAGTCATCTGATGCGTGATTTCCCGCCGGCGCGCATTGTTCTCGTTGTCGATGACGGCGGCAACGGCCGCAACGACGTGCAGCTCGGCGCCTTCCGCCGCGCGCGGCTTGAAGCCCTCGGGAAACTCCTCGGCGATGAAGCCAGTCGACAGGGCGCCCTTGCGCCAGCGCGGGTGCTGCATCAGCGCGGTGAGGAACGGGATGTTGTGCTGGATGCCGTCGATATAGAAGCTGTCCAGGGCCTCGGCCTGGGCATCGATCGCCGCCTCGCGCGTTGCGGCGTGGGTGACGAGCTTGGCGATCATCGGGTCGTAGTACATCGAGATTTCGCCGCCCTCGAAGACGCCCGTGTCGTTGCGCACGGTGGCGCCGTTGAAGTTGCCTTCGGCGGGCGGGCGATACTTCACGAGGCGCCCGATGGAGGGCAGGAAGTTGCGGAACGGGTCCTCGGCATAGACGCGGCTCTCGACCGCCCACCCGTTGATCTTCACGTCCGACTGCTTGAAGGGCAACTTCTCGCCGGCCGCGACGCGGATCATCGAGCTCGACGAGATCGACGCCGGTGATCAGCTCCGTCACCGGGTGCTCGACCTGCAGACGGGTGTTCATTTCCAGGAAGAAGAAGCTCTTGTCCTGACCGGCGACGAACTCGACGGTTCCGGCGGAATCGTAGCCGACGGCCTTGGCCAGCGCGACGGCCTGCTCGCCCATCGCCCTGCGGGTCTTCTCATCGAGCAGCGGTGACGGTGCTTCCTCGATGACCTTCTGGTTGCGCCGCTGGATCGAACATTCACGCTCGGCGAGGTAGATGACGTTGCCGTGCTTGTCGCCAATGAGCTGAATTTCGATGTGGCGCGGATTGACGATGAACTTCTCGATGAACATCCGGTCGTCGCCGAAGCTCGCCTTGGCCTCGTTGCGCGAGGAGGTGAAGCCGTCGGCCACCTCCGACTTGCTCCAGGCGATGCGCATGCCCTTGCCGCCACCGCCGGCGGAGGCCTTGATCATGACGGGATAGCCGATCTCGTCGGCGATCTTCACCGCATGTTTGACGTCGGCGATCTCGCCGACATAGCCGGGAACGGTCGAAACCTTGGCCTGAGCGGCCGCCTTCTTGCTCTCGATCTTGTCGCCCATGGCGGCGATCGCCTTGGGGTTGGGACCGATGAAAACGATCCCCGCCTTCTGCAGAGCGATCGGAAAGGCCTCCCGCTCCGACAGGAAGCCGTAGCCCGGGTGCACCGCCTCGGCGCCGGTCTGCTTGCAGGCTTCGATGATCTTGTCGATGAGCAGATAGGATTGGGCGGCGGGCGGAGGACCGATGTGGACGGCCTCATCGGCCATTTCCACGTGCAGCGCCTCCTGATCGGCATCCGAATAGACGGCGACGGTCTTGATGCCCATCTTGCGCGCAGTCTTGATGACGCGGCAGGCGATCTCGCCACGGTTGGCGATCAGAATTTTTTTGAACATAACCCCTTGTGCTCACTAGGTAGGCAGAGCCACTAGCGCGGCCGCCAGCCGGTTGCGTAGCTGACGTTCTAGACGGCCATTGAAGTGTCGTAAACTGCCAGCGCCCAGCAAAAAGCGCGCAGTGCCGCAGGCTGCGAGCCGCGTTTACGCCCCGCAGCCCCGATCCCCCTCACCCGCGCGGCCTTAAGCGGCCTGCGCGAGGCGCTCAACCGCGGCTTGCAGATCCGGGTGGATCTTGGGGCTTTCCTTCTTGAGATAGGCAACGAGCGCTGCCTCGTTCGGCGTCAGACGGCCGTCACGCCCGATCCGCTCGCACAGCCACGCGGCCTCGGCCTGCGTGATCTCTTCGTTGGTGATGATCTCGATGCGCTGCTGCTCGAGGCGGGTAAGCGCACGCTCCTCGGCCGACTGATCCTGGTAAGTGGCACGTACGGCGTCGATGCTCGAGGAGACCATGGCGGAGAGCAGCGCCAGCGGCGACAGCTCGCCCGTGGCTTCCATCAGCCATGCGTCGCGGCGAAGCGCTTCCTCGCGCGTCGGCACGGCCTGACTGGAGGCGGCCATGACGACGTTGGTTGCTGCCTTGACGAACAGGTCGGTCCACGCGGCATTGGACTGCGGGTCGGCAATGGCGTCATTGATGTCGAAAAGCACTTCCGCCTCGGGGCGCGTGATGGCAACGCATCCCTCGCCGCCAAAGGCATAGAGCACGCGGCGGACGAGCTCGACCTCGCATTCGCGGATGCAGCCTGGCTGATTGGGGTGCGCTTCGCGCAGCGGGCCGTCGCCGTCGATCACGGCGCGCTTGATCTGCTGCAGGGCGAGGCGCGATAGGCTGACGGGAGACCAGCGCGATTTGTCGAGCACGTTGATGATCAGATCGAGCTCCGACTTGCGCGCCACGACGCCATCGGGGGCGATGCGGTCAGTCAGGCGTTTGGCCTCCTCGGCCATCAGGTAGCCTTCCGGCTCGACCTGATTGACGAGGTAGTCGGTGAGCGCATCGATGTAGAATTCGGCCCAGGCCGGGTCCTGCACCTGGCAGGTCTCGTTGAGGGTGAAAAGGGCCTCGGCTTCGTCGGCCGAGATCAAACTGTCGTTGTGGAGCGCAGCCTTCAGCCTCAACACATCGATTTCGTTGATACTACACCGCTGCAACATCTCGGTAATCGGAAGCGACTGCAACGCGCTCATCTCAGCCCCGCTCGCAAAAGCAACATGCGGGCAGCTTAGGAAAACGGGCTTACTAATTGGCTAACGGGCGCCCCGTCGCGAAGCATTCCGGACGCGAAGCGTTGAGTGTTGCGCGCCGGCATCAAACCTAGACGGCCGACAAAAGAGAGGGCCGCCAAGCGGCGGCCCTGGAGGCAAATGGAGGCACTTCGGCGACTAACTTACTTGCCAACGCGCGGCAGCCACCACGCGCGGCGACGGGCGTCGCTCTTCTCGTCGGCAATGTGCTCGGAAGCATCGTTCTGCAGGTAGCGGATCGTGCGACGCTCAGACTTGCTGAGGTAGCCATCCGAGCGGAACGCGGCTTCCTTGTTGGCGATGCGCCGCTGCTCGGCGCGCAGCTTCAGGCCCTCGGTCCACGTGATCTTGCCGGTCTTGCGGCCCTGCTCGATGCGGCTGGCCTGGTAGTCCTGCCGGTCGTCGATGCTGGCAGCCGATGCGGCGGCCGTGGTCGCGATAAGAGCAGTAGCGATGAGAGCAATCTTGTTCATGGTCCACCTCTTCCTCGGTTTGCGCCGCTCCATCGGGATCGGCGTTGTGACGAGGCGGACAATGGCGTTTGCGCTTTGAACTCGTTCTGAATGACGGCTACAGCCGCCGTTCATCTTACCGCCATGGCGGCCAGAGGGGCGATTCTGCGCAGAAAGAGCGGAGATTTAGCGGGTGGTCGTCAGCAGCCGCGGCGCTTCTCGATCGACTGGATCACCCGCACGTTGGCACGCTCATAGTCGTTGAGCGGCACCTGATCCTGATCGGCATAGGTGCAGCCTTCGTTGCCAAACTCCTCCTGCGCGCGGCCGGTCTTGAAGCAGTAGCCACGCGAAGCGAAGATGCCGTTGCGCACGGTATAGAGCTGCTCGCAGCCCAGCTTCTCGGCATCGGCTGGAGAAATTTTCCGGTCTTGCACGCAGCCGATGATTTCGTAGCAAAGCGAGGGCGGATCATCGTCGCCGGCCAGCGCCGGGCCGGCGATGGCAAGAGCGAGCACACCGCAGGCGATCCGGTTCATGGTTCCTCGCTGGGCCCCGAGTTGTCGAGACCGCTACCCTACCGCTAGAGCGGGATGTTGTCGTGCTTCTTCCCCGGGTTTTATTCAGGCCGGGCGAGGCTCATGAGAGGTCGTATCAGGCGAATACACGTACCAGAGCGGCGTCGATATGACCTCGAGACTTTGCGGGTCATCCAGTCTCGCCATCACTTGCTCGGCGAACTGCTCAGGATTTTGACCCTCTTGTTCGGTGGGCACCATCGACAGCGAAAGAAACAGCTCATTCTTCTCGTTGGCAAAGACGTCAATGATGCACATGTTGGTCGCCTCGTAGCCGAAGAGATCGAGCGCCTCGTGGTATTTCCCTTGCGATAGCTTGATGGGCTCGTCTGACCCTCGGATCTCCGGAAAGTCAGATTGCCTCAAGCCGTGCAGCGTTTCGGGATCGTCGGCAGGGCGGCCCAAGACTGTGTGCGAGAAGTTCGTCCACATATCCTTGTTGCGGCACGCCTGATCGAGCATTCGGGCGGTGAGCGCAGTTGGCGGCTTGAACCCTTTCAGCTTGATCGTCCAGACGCCGGCCTTTTCGATCGTGTCGACGTACAAAAGCTCGTTCGACCCGATCTGCAGAGCCTTGGCCAAGAGACCACGTGGGAAAAGCTCGCGCCGGTCTATCTCGAGCAATTTGGCGATCGCGCTCAACGCCGCGGCGAAAGTTTTCAATTGTCGCTTCGGCAAGGTCCTTGTCTGCCTGCCGAGGTAGGGCGCGTGAAAACCAAGCGTAGCCCGCACGTCCAAGGTACGGTCGGGCGCCAATTCCCCGTCCTCGGACCTCTGCGCGTTACCGGCGAGGAACAGAAAGGCGCACGCCGAGTAGCACTCGGCACCACGATCGACGACGGTGGCAACGTTTGTGTGCTTGAGCACTGTCGTAATCAGCTTCAGCGCTTCGTCGTAGTTGCCGCCGAGACTATTGAGACACATGCTCACGTTGCGGCTGTCAAAGCCGCCGGTAGACCCCAAAGCATCGAGGGCTGCAGAGAGCTTTTCACTGTCTCCCGCTTCGATAGGACCTTCGAGCTTCAACTGGCAGCCTGGCGAGGTCCCAGGTCCGATCTCCGCGCTGTGCGCCGGCAGCACAGGAAATAGGAGAGCCAAAAAGACAGGTAGGATCCGGTCCAATCGCATCGAAACGCTCTTGAATGGATCCATTGCCGTTCAACCCTAGAGCGGGATGTTGTCGTGCTTCTTCCAGGGGTTCTCGAGGGTCTTGTTGCGCAGCATGTTGAGCGCGCGGCAGATGCGCCGGCGCGTCCCATGCGGCAGGATCACCTCGTCGATATAGCCACGCTCGGCGGCGACGAACGGGTTGGCGAACCGCTTCTGATACTCGTCGATGCGGGCCTTGATCTTCTCGGGGTCGGCGAGATCGGCGCGATAGAGAATTTCGGCCGCGCCCTTGGCGCCCATCACGGCGATCTCGGCCGTCGGCCAAGCATAGTTCACGTCGCCGCGGATATGCTTGGAGCTCATCACGTCGTAGGCGCCGCCGTAGGCCTTGCGGGTGATGACGGTGATCTTCGGCACGGTCGCCTCGGTGAAGGCGAACAGCAGCTTGGCACCGTGCTTGATGAGGCCGCCGTACTCCTGCGCGGTGCCCGGCAGGAAGCCCGGCACGTCGACGAAGGTGACAATCGGGATCTCGAAGCAGTCGCAGAAGCGCACAAAGCGCGCGGCCTTGCGCGAAGCGTCCGAGTCGAGCACGCCGGCCAGCACCATCGGCTGGTTGGCGACGATGCCGATGGTGCGGCCCTCCATGCGCGCAAAGCCGGTGACGATGTTGCTGCGCGTAGGCTTCCTGGATCTCCAGGAAGTCCGCCTCGTCGACGACCTTGAGGATCAGCTCCTTGATGTCGTAGGGCTTGTTGGGGTTGTCAGGAATGAGCGTGTCGAGCGAGAAGTCCGGACGGTCGGCGCTGTCGGAGGTCGGCAGCTCGGGAACGCCGGACATGTTGTTCGACGGCAGAAAGTCCATTAAGCGGCGCATCTGCAGGAGCGCCTCGACGTCGTTCTCGTAGGCGCCATCGGCGATCGACGACTTGGTCGTGTGCACCTTGGCGCCGCCGAGCTCCTCGGCGGTGACCGTTTCGTTGGTCACCGTCTTCACCACGTCGGGACCGGTGACGAACATGTAGCTCGTGTCCTTCACCATGAAGATGAAGTCGGTCATGGCGGGCGAGTAGACGTCGCCGCCGGCGCACGGGCCCATGATCACGGAGATCTGCGGGATGACGCCGGAGGCCATGACGTTACGCGTGAACACCTCGCCGTAACCGCCGAGCGCGTCGACGCCCTCCTGAATGCGGGCACCGCCGGCATCGAACAGGCCGATAATCGGGGCGCGGTTCTTCAGCGCCATGTCCTGAATCTTGGTCATCTTGCGGGCGTGGCTCGCCGACAGCGATCCGCCCATGACCGTGAAGTCCTTGGCGAAGACGTAGACGACACGGCCGTTGATGGTGCCCCAGCCGGTGACGACGCCATCGCCGGGGGTCTTTTGCTTCTCCATGCCGAAGTCGGTGCAGGTGTGCTCGACGAAGGTGTCGAACTCCTCGAAGGAGTTCTCGTCCATCAGCAGCTCGATGCGCTCGCGAGCGGTCAGCTTGCCGCGCTTATGCTGCGCGTCGATGCGTGTCTGCCCGCCACCGAGGCGTGCTTCGGCCCGGCGCTTCTCCAGCTCTTCGATGATTTCCTTCATAGCCTTCCCTCGAGCACGCGCCAGCGGGCGCCAAACTATCGAGAGGGCTCATAGCACGCAGCTTGGCCCGTGAGAACGCGGGCCAAGCGCGCGGGTGTGCGACGTATGGGGGTAGCCCAGCCCGACTGGGCCTAGGCCTGGCTACGCCGGGCCCGCATGTACTGGGAGATGGCCTTGACGACCAGCCAAATCTCCACGATCGCCGCTATGAGGAACGGGATGCCGATGGCGGGGAGCACGTAGTCGAGGACGGACGGCGAAATGAGGCCGAAATAGCCGGCGAGTTGCGCGAGGGAGTACAGGGTCAGCAGGCCGAGGATGACCAGCGAGACACGCATCAGGTTCGGGCTTTCGCGCCACAGATAGATGTTCAACGGGCTCTGCGTGCCCCAGCCCTTCAGGTTGGCCACGATCAGCAGGGGCATGATCACGACGACAAAAATATTGAGGACCAGATCGTAGGTGGTGAGAGGTTGCATGGACGTCTCCAAAGCTCGGCGTTAGCCGCCTGCCGGTCAGTTCTCGCTGCGCGGCTGGCGGGTCCGCAGGAATGTGACCGCCGCGGCAGAGGCGAACCAGATGATACCGACGGACAGCAGCAGCATCGTAATTCCGAGCACCATTGAGAGCATCTCCTCGGCCCCGCGCGGGATGAGGCCGAAGTGGGTCAGGAGCTCGATCACGTTGAAAAGCAGCATCAGGCTAAGAAACGCGAGCCCGGCCCACACCAGCATAGGATGCTCGCGCCACAGGTACCCTGACAGACCGCCTTCGCGGATTCGGTAGTTCGCCCAAATGATCCACGGCATTACCGCCACGACGCCGAAGGAGACGGCGAGGTCGAAGGTGCTCATGGTCATCGCCCGGCACCAATCACCAACGGCATCGCGGCGACGATGATAATGACAATGGCTAGGTCAAAGAGGCTCAGCATAGGCTGCTCCATGGTCGAGGAAAGCTGAATCAAAGAGTAGCCGTCGTCGACCCGGCGGGCTGTTCCCCCGGGAACAGGCGATGCGATTGCACTCTTTACGCCGCAAGAAGCTCGAGAAAGCGGCCGGCGGCCTGCATTTCGGCGTGGCGGCGGGCACGCCGGTCGGCGGCTTCCATATCGACGCCCCAGCGGGCGATCTGCCAGTCCTCGTCGATGTGCGCGGCGGCCCATGCCTCATCGACCGAAAGGCGCCCCTTGGCGGCGGCAAGGGCGAGGAACGCCGAGCCGGTCAGCGTCGTCATCACGTGCAGGCAGGTCAGCGCGAAGGCGCCGAACGGGGCCACTAGGTCGCCGAAGCGCGACAGCGCCTGCGGGCTCTGCGTCACCGGCATCACGCCCTCGGCCAGCAGGAAGCGAGCGCCGCTCTCGGCCTCGACCCAGCGCAGAATGGGATCCCAGGCGTCGGCCTGCAGCTCGGCAAGAGCCGCCGGCGCCTCGGCGCGATAGCAGAGCAGATCGCTGCCGGCGAAATGGACGATGTCGGCCGCCACCTCGAGCATGCTGCCGGCGACACCGTCGATGGCGGTGATGGCGAGCTTCGACAGCGGCATGGTGACAGGATCGACGCGCTCGACCTGGGCGGCCCACTCGGCGGCGATGGCATCGGCCAGCGGTCGGGTCGGAACGAGCAGCGGCAGCTTCTTCGGGGTACGCACCGGGCGGCCGTCGAGCAGGATCGCGAAGCCTCCGGTGGGCTCCTCGCGAACGGACACCTCGGTATAGAAGCGCTTCGGCAACGGCGGCCTCAGCGCTTCCCTGCCCGGGACCTTGCTCGCCGCAGCCTCGTCGTCGGGCTCGCTCACGCCGCCTTCTCCCTGCCGACGAAGAACGCGTCGATGTCTGAGGCCAAGTTGTGGGAGGCCTCGATGACGCTATGCGCGCCGGCGCCGTGCAGCTCGTCGATGGAATGGTAGCCCCAGCCGACACCAAGCGCGCCGGTGCCGGCCGCGAGTGCCATCTCCATGTCGAACGTCGTATCGCCGACCATCACCGTGCGATCGGGCGTGACGCCCGCCTCCGCCATGGCCGCGTGCAGCATGGCGGGGTGCGGTTTCGAAGGGTGATCGTCGGAGGTCTGCACCGTGAGGAAGCGGTGCGCCCAGCGCTCGCGCTCGAACAGGCGGTCGATGCCCTTGCGCGACTTGCCGGTGGCAATGCCGAGCACGATATCGTCGCGCGTAGAGAAGGCCTCGATGGCGTCGGCGATCCCCTCGAACAGCGGCTCGTGCAGCGCCGGATCGCGGCGTATCTCGAGGAAGGCCGACTTGTAGCGCTGCACCATCTGCGCGCGCAGCTCATCGTCGTGCTCGGCCGCCAGGACGGCGAACGCCTCGGGCAGGGACAGCCCGACGATGGCGAGCGTCGCTTCGCGCGTCGGCGCCTTAAGGCCAAAGCCGGTGAAGGCGTGCGTCATCGCCTCGCAGATGCCGTTCTGGCTGTCGACGAGCGTGCCGTCGCAATCGAGGACGACGAGCTTCATCAGTCGGCATCCTCGTAGCGGTTGGCGTCAAGGCTGAGCAGCTCCCACGTCTTGCGCATGTGCTCGGGCAGCGGGGCGGTGACGTCGATCTTGCCGCCGGTGAACGGGTGCGGCAGCACCAGGCGTCGCGCGTGCAGGTGCAGCTTCTTCTCGATCTGCTCGGCCGGCATGTTCTCATCGCCGCCGTACTTGTTGTCGCCGACGATCGGATTGCCGATGAGCGCCATATGGGCGCGCAATTGGTGTTGGCGGCCGGTCACCGGCTTCAAGGAGACCCACGCCGCCTTGTGCGCCAACCGGTCGATCACCGAGTAATGCGTGGTGGCATGCATGGCCTCTTTCTGCTCGCCCGGCAGCGCCTTGCGCACGCGGTCGCCGTCGGGACCGGAGGCTTTCACCAGAGGGCGCCTCGACTTTGCCTTGCGGCGGCTTCGGCACGCCTCTGACGAGGGCCCAATAGGTCTTGGCGGCAGATCGGGTCTGGAACACGCGGCCGAGCTTGGCGGCGGCATCGCGATGCTTGGCGATGAGCAGCACGCCGGTCGTGTCGCGATCGAGGCGGTGCACGAGGCGCGGACGCTCGCCGCCGAAGCGGTCGGCCATGCCGGCGAGCATGCCATCGACGTGCCGTTTGGTTCCGCTGCCGCCCTGCACGGCGAGGCCGAACGGCTTGTTGAGCACGAGGACGTGCTCGTCCTCGTAGAGGATCATGCGCTCGATGCTGGTCCGATCGGCCTTGGAAAGCCCGAGCGGCGGCTTGACGCTCGGCGCCGCCGACGGCTTCTCGGTGCGCACGACCTTCGGCACGCGGATATTGGAGCCGGCTTCGAGACGCTCGTTGCCCTCGACCCTGCGGCTGTCGACGCGCACCTGTCCCGTGCGCAGCAGCTTCTGCAAATACGAGTAGCCGACATCGGGAAAGTGGATGCGGAACCACCGGTCAAGCCGCATGTCGGCCTCGGTCGGCTTCACTTTGATGGTCTCGACGCGATCGTTCATGGGGGCTCGGATGTGGGCGCTGGCACGTGCGCAAAGTACAAACGGACGGCGAAACGGCCGCCACTATATCCGTTCTGACAACGGCAAAGGTAAAGGCGCGACTATCAGGCCGCCGGCGTGTTGGTACGCCCTGAGCCCGCGATAATCCAGCCCAACAGCCAGCCGACGATCAGGCCGGCGACATTGGTCCCGATGAACAGCAGCATGTGCAGGTTCTCGGCATCGTCGGAGCTCTCGAACGACTGGCGCGCCACGACCCAATCGGCGACCGACGAGCTGACGAACAGCGTGGCGAGCGCCGCGCCGATGAAGGCGAACACCATGGCAACGACGTAGCGCATTGCTAACCCCCGGCCGTCTACTTCACTTCCCAGAACCAGATTTCGCCGGCGTTGGCATAATTCGAATAGTACCCAACCCAGGAGAACCACTCGAGCAGCCACTTGGCCGACGATCGATAGCCGTTCCACACGTCGATGTGGTCGCCGGTGGCGCGGCCGGTGTCGGACATGCGCTTCCAGTAGTCCTGGAAGTAGATGATGCCGGTGCGCCCGAACAGCTTCGGGTAGTAGTGGGCGGCTTCCGTGCCGGTGATCTTCTCGACGGGCCCAATGCCGGGGATATTCGAATGCGTCAGCGCGTTGGCGAGCTGACTGGCGTTGATGAAGTGCATTTCGGTGCGCGGGTGGACGGCGCAGGCTGCGCAGCCTCCGATCTGGCCGTCGGTGACGCCGGCGCGCCGCAGGGCGACGCCGAGGCGGATGGCGCACTGATTATGGAAGACCGGAAAGCCCATCAGGACGTGCTCGCCTTCCATGTTGGTGAGGTCATGGGGGGCGATGCAGGGTGTCGTCACCGATTCATTGATCGGATGCCCCCGCCACAGATCGACGAATTGAACCATGCCTCTCCCCTCGCCTGCCCGTGTCCCGGTCCGTGCGGCTGCCGAGGATTATAGGCGGCGGCTAAGCTCCGGGCCAGCCCGTCCGGTTAGTCGCCGCGCTTGGCCCTGATGCCGGCCCAATGGGCGAGACGCTTGCGGATCTCCCGCTCGAACCCGCGGTCCGGAGGATCGTAATACTGCGGCCGTGTGTCGAATTCTTCGGGGAAGTAGTCCTGGCCCGAGAAGCCCTCTTCGGTGTTGTGGTCGTAATCGTAGCCCGCCCCATAGCCCTCCGACTGCATGAGCTTGGTCGGTGCGTTGAGGATGTGCTTGGGCGGGCTGAGCGAGCCGTGCTCCTTGGCCGCCCGCATCGCCGCCTTGTAGGCGACGTAGGCGCCGTTCGATTTGGGCGCGGTCGCGAGGTAGATCGTCGCCTGCGCCAGCGCTAGCTCACCCTCCGGGCTGCCGAGGAAGTCGAACGTGTCCTTGGCGGCGAGCGCCTGCACCACCGCCTGCGGATCGGCGAGGCCGATGTCCTCTATGGCCATGCGCACGAGGCGGCGCGCCAGGAACAGGCGATCCTCGCCGCCGTCGAGCATGCGCGCGAGCCAGTATAGCGCCGCGTCGGGATCGGAGCCGCGCACCGACTTATGCAGCGCGCTGATCAGGTTGTAGTGGCCCTCGCGCGACTTGTCGTAGAGCGGCGCGCGGCGCTGCACGAGCTCACTCAAGGCGGCGCGGTCGAGCGGCTTTGAGCCGGGCGCCACGGCGGCGAACACCTCGTCGGCGAGGTTGATCGCCGCCCGGCCATCGCCGTCGGCCATGACAATGAGGGCTTCGCGCGCGTCGGCATCGAGCGGCAACGGCCGCTTCTCGATACGCTCGGCGCGCCCGAGCAGCTCCTCCATCGCCGGCTCGGCAAGGCGATTGAAGACGAGCACCGAGGCGCGGCTCAGCAAGGCGCCGTTGAGCTCGAAAGACGGGTTCTCGGTGGTGGCGCCGACGAGCGTGATCGTGCCGTCCTCCATGTGCGGCAGGAAGCTGTCCTGCTGCGCGCGATTGAAGCGGTGGATCTCGTCGATGAAGAGCAGCGTGCCCTTGCCTTGCTCGCGGCGTGCCTTGGCGCGGTCGAAGGCTTTGCGCAGATCCTGCACGCCGGAGAAGATGGCCGATAGCTGCTCGAACTCGAGCTGCGTCTCGTGTGCGAGCAGGCGCGCAACCGTCGTCTTGCCGGATCCTGGCGGGCCCCAAAGTATGAGGCTCGGCAGGCGGCCGCTCTTCAGCATGCGCGTCAGCGTGCCGTTGGCGCCGACGAGGTGCTCCTGGCCGACGACCTCCGCAAGCTTGGTCGGGCGCAGCCGGTCGGCAAGCGGGCGCGGCGCCCCCTTCTCAAGTCCAGCGGCTTCGAACAGCGTCGCCAACGGCGGTTATCCGGACAATTGCAGCTTCATCAGGCGCCCTGCCGCGCTTGATGGTAACGCTCCACATGCGTTGCGGCGTTCGCGTCAATTCATCGAGCGCCACGACGTCGGTGATCTTGTCGTCGCCGATCTGCACGATGATATCGCCTGGCTGAAAGTCGAGGCGCGCGGCAACGCCGCCGCTGCGCACGGCGATGATGACGACGCCATCTGTCTCGTCGAGATTGAACTCGTCGGCAACGCTGGGGAGAATGTTGGAGACGCGCGCGCCGTCGAAGGGATGATTGCCGGACAGGTTGCGCACGTCGTCTTTGCCCGGCTTCGGCGCCGGCAGCAGCGCAACGTCGACCGTCAGGTGCTTGCCGTCGCGGATGACCTCGAGCTTGCTGGTGTTGCCGACACCGCGCGTCGTCAACCGGTAGAGCACCGAATGGGAGTCGCCGACCTCGAAGCCATCGACGCCAACGATGACATCGCCGAGCTGCAGTCCGGCCTTCACCGCTGGGCCATTATTTGTGAGGCGCTGGACGACGGCGCCGGAGATGCGGTCGAGCTTGAGGTTGGCCGCCATTTCACGCGTCACGGTCTCGAGCTGCGCGCCGAGCCATGGCCGCTCGATCTTGCGCCCGGCGACGGCGTTGTCGGCGACCAGGCGTACGAGGTTCGAGGGGATGGCAAAGCCGATGCCGACCGAGCCACCCGACTGCGAGAAGATCATCGTGTTAATGCCGGCGAGCTTGCCGTCCATGTCGACAAGCGCACCGCCGGAGTTGCCGGGATTGATGGCGGCGTCCGTCTGCAGGAATACCTGCGTGTCGGACTGGGCCATCTCCGTGCGCGCCAGCGCCGAGATGATGCCACTGGTCACCGTTTGGCCGACACCGAACGGGTTGCCGATGGCGAGCACGATGTCGCCCACCTCGAGCTTGTCGCTGTCAGCGAACTGCAGGAACGGGAAGTCCTTGCCGCCCTTCTCGATCTTGAGCACGGCGAGGTCCGTGCGCTCGTCCTGGGCGATGATGCGCGCGTCGTACTCGCGCTTGTCCGACAGCGCCACGCGGATCTGCGTGTCGGTGCCGCCCTTCACAACATGCGTATTGGTGACGATGACACCATCGGCACTGATGATGACGCCGGAGCCGAGCGAGCTCTGGATGCGCTCCTGCGGCAGGCCGAAGCCGCCGCCGCGGCCGAAGAAACGCTGGAAGAATGGGTCGTTGGCGAACGGCGATGCGGAGGTGCGCACGCGCGAGCGTACGTAGACGTTGACGACCGCAGGTGCTGCTTTGCGCACGATCGGCGAATAGGAGTACTGCAGCGCGTCGCGCGAAGGGGGCACCTGGCGATCCTGCGCCGCCACGGCGAGCGATCGCCGCGCACAGCGCCAGCGCCGCAGCGGTGATCCGGATGAAGGGAGATGTCGACGGCATGGTCATGGTTCGATAGCGATCCGTGGCACAAAGCGTGGCGGGGGACAGGTCCCGCGATGTTCCATATGTTGGGGCGCCGCGCAGAAGTAGCATAGCGCCCGGCATGATGGCGCTCCCGTGACAAACCGCCGGCAGCGGCTGTGGGCAGGCCTTCGGGCCTGCCCGCGCCTAGATGACCTGTAGCGCCCGGAGGCTGGCGGCGGCGGAGTTTACGGCTTCCTGCGGTGAGCGGAACGTCTGCCCGAGGACGCGGTGCGCCTTGGAGTTGGTAACCGGGCGCGGGAAGCCGAGATCGGCGAGGACGGCCTTGAGACGCCCATCGACCAGCGCCAGGGCGCGCACGGCGATATCGGGGAGCTCGCCGCGCGGCACCTTCTTGCCGAGATCGGGCAATGTCTGCTTGATCAACTGGCCGACCTCCATGAGGCGCAGGAACCCGTTAGCCGACAGGAAGCGCTGTCCGGCGGCCGCAGGGTTGGTCATTGCCAGCAGGTGCGTCACGGCGACGTCGCGCACGTCGCTGATGGGGAAACCGATCTTCGGCGCGGCGGGATAGGCGCCCTGCCCCATCAGGCGGATCACCTCGTGCGAGGTGGAAAGGTCGGCGTCGGGCGCGGGCCCAAGCACGAACGCCGGATTGACGACGGCGAGTTCCGGCGCCCCCGGCGTGCCTTCGACGAATTCCCAAGCGGCGCGCTCGGCCAATGTCTTGGAGACGACATACGGCGTCACGTCGGGCCGGTCTGGGTTGGTCCAATCGGTCTCGTCGAACACGTGTCCGGGCTTGGCTTCCGGCCAGGGAAGCGTGATCGCAACGACCGAGGACGTCAGCACCACGCGCTTGACGCCCGCCTTGGCGGCCGCCTTCAGGACGCGCACCGCTCCCTCGCGCGCCGGGCGGATTACCTCGTCGGCATCTTTCGGGTTCTTGAGCGGAAAGGGCGAGGCGACGTGCAGCACATACGTGCAGCCTTCCATCGCCTTGTCCCAACCCTCGTCGCGCAACAGATCGGCAGGAACGAAGGTGACCGCGCTGGCGGTCGCGCCGGCGTTGCCGATGGAGCGGCGCGTCTCCTCCTCGCGGGAGAGATCGCGCAGCGTCGCCTTCACGCTGTAGCCCTGACGGATCAGCTCGGCGATGCAATGCTTGGCGATGAAGCCCGAGGCACCCGTGACCAGAACCGTCTCGCCCGCCATTCGCATCCTCCTATCGGCTGCGCGCAAAGGTGGCGGCATCGCTGGCGCGCCGAAGCGCGGCCTACCGCCTGGGCGCCATGCGGCGCCCAGCGCTTTGGAGGAAATGCTTAGCGGTCAGCTCGCGATTAGGCCAGTGCGGGTAGCACGGCCGCCGATCACGATTCCGCTTGGGCAGCGGCCGCTGCCGCCTCGTGCCGCTCGCGGTCTTCCTTGCCCTTGATCGAGGTATCGCGATCGACGAGCTCGATGACGGCGCGCGGGGCGCTGTCGCCATAGCGGAAGCCGGCCTTGACCACGCGCGAATATCCGCCGGCGCGGTTCTTGTAGCGCGGGGCGAGCGTGTCGAAGAGCTTCTTGACCATGTCCTCGTCGCGCAGCCGGCTAGCGGCGAGGCGGCGCGAGTTGAGGTCGCCGCGCTTGGCGAGCGTGATGTACTTGTCGATCACGCGCTTGAGGTCTTTGGCCTTGGGCAAGGTCGTCACGATCTGCTCGTGACGAATGAGAGCCGCTGCCAAGTTGGAAAACATCGCCTGGCGGTGGCTACTGTCGCGGCTGAAACGCCGCCCCAGCTTTTTGTGTCGCATGTCAGTTCCCTTAGGTTGTTTAACGGGGAGGTTCTATGGCCTCACCTCGCTAGGCTCGTGAAATTCGTGGTCTCGGCGTCGTGAAATCTACGCTGATTTCACGCGCCGGGATTCGCACGTCGTCTCAGTACTGGTCCTCGAAGCGCTTGGCCAGCTCTTCGATGTTGTCGGGCGGCCAGTTCGGCACTTCCATGCCGAGGTGCAGCCCCATGGAGGCCAGAACCTCCTTGATCTCGTTCAGCGACTTGCGCCCGAAGTTCGGCGTGCGCAGCATCTCGGCCTCGGTCTTCTGGATGAGGTCGCCGATGTAGACGATGTTGTCGTTCTTCAAGCAGTTGGCCGAGCGGACCGAAAGCTCGAGCTCGTCGACCTTCTTGAGCAGCGCGGCGTTGAAGGCGAGCTCCGGGTGGCGAGCCTCTTCGACGGCCTTCTTCGGCTCCTCGAAGTTGATGAACACGGCGAGCTGGTCCTGCAGGATGCGGGCGGCCAGCGCGATGGCGTCTTCGGGCTTCACCGAGCCGTCGGTCTCGACCGTCATGGTCAGCTTGTCGTAGTCGAGGATCTGGCCCTCGCGGGTGTTCTCGACCTTGTAGGAGACCTTCTTCACCGGGCTGTAGAGGCTGTCGACCGGGATGAGGCCGATAGGCGCGTCCTCGGGGCGGTTGCGGTCGGCCGCGACGTAGCCCTTGCCCATGTCGGCCGTGAACTCCATGCGGATGGAGGCGCCCTGGTCGAGCGTGCAGATCACGTGCTCGGGATTGAGGATCTCGACGTCGGCGCCGGCCTCGATGTCCTTGGCGCGGACCGCGCCGCCGCCTTCCTTCTTGAGCACCATGCGCTTCACGCCTTCGGAGTGAATGCGCAGCGCGATCTCCTTGATGTTGAGGATGATGTTGGTCACATCCTCACGCACGCTGGGGATCGAAGAGAACTCGTGCAGCACGCCGTCGATCTGCACCGTCTTGATGGCGGCGCCCTGCAGCGACGACAGAAGCACGCGGCGCAGCGCGTTACCGAGCGTCATGCCGAAGCCGCGCTCCAGCGGCTCGGCGACGACGGTGGCGGTGCGGCTGCGGTCGCGGCCGGAAGCAACGTCGAGCTTGTTCGGCTTGATCAGGTCTTGCCAGTTCTTTTGCAGAACGTTCACCACGGGGAGCCTCGCTTGACGTCAGGCCTGCGTCGGGGCGCGCAGGCGAATGGGAATTTGATCGCGGTCAGTCGCAAAAGTTGCGAAACGATGGACGGGGCGGGAAGCCTCGCCCCGTCGCAGGTTCAGACGCGCCGGCGCTTGCGCGGGCGGCAGCCGTTGTGCGGAATGGGCGTCACGTCGCGGATCGAGGTGATCTGGAAGCCGACGGACTGCAGCGCGCGCAGCGCCAATTCACGGCCCGAGCCCGGACCGCAGACCTCGACCTCGAGGATCTTCATGCCGTGCTCTTGCGCCTTGCGGCCCGCATCCTCGGCGGCGACCTGGGCAGCGTACGGCGTCGACTTGCGCGAGCCCTTGAAGCCCTTGGTGCCCGACGACGACCAGGCGATGGTGTTGCCCTGCGCGTCGGTGATGGTGATCATCGTGTTGTTGAACGAGGCGTTGACGTGCGCAACGCCAGACGTGATGTTCTTCTTCTCGCGCTTGCGCACCTTGGCGCGTCCTGCGGGGGCGGTTGTCTCTTTGGCCATCCGTCAACTCTCCAGGGGCCGCGCGGCGGCCCGTCATGCGATAAGCGTCAGATACGAACGGGGACCGGCGTTGAGGCCGTCCCCGGGATGCGTGCGATCAGGCTTTCTTCTTGCCGGCGATCGGCTTTGCCGGGCCCTTGCGGGTGCGCGCGTTGGTGTGCGTGCGCTGACCGCGAACGGGCAGACCCTTGCGGTGGCGCAGGCCGCGATAGCAGCCAAGGTCCATCAGGCGCTTGATGTTGGTGATCACTTCGCGGCGCAGATCGCCCTCGACCAGGTAGTCGCGGTCGATCGTCTCGCGGATCTGCAGCACCTCGGCGTCGGTCAACTGATTGACGCGCCGCTCGGCCGGAATGCCGACCTTGGTGCAAATGTCCTTGGCGTACTTCTGGCCAATGCCGTGAATATACTGCAGCGCGATGACTACGCGCTTCTGCGTCGGAATGTTGACGCCTGCGATACGGGCCACACGTTTCTCCTGAGGTCTCGAATGCCGCCGGCAGAAGCGCTCCGCCCCCGGTGCGGCATGCCGCTGCTCGAATGTTCCTGCGCCAAAAACGCACCTCTCCAGCCCGTCTGGTACCAGACCGGATTTTTGTGAAGGTGCGTTAAGAACGGGGTGTTGTAGCGGAGCAATAGCCCCTCGTCAATTGGCCGATAACGGTTTTTTTAGGCTGCGGCGAGACTGCCCAGAACGCTGTCCACCTGCGCCCCCACCTCCGCAATTGGGGCCATTCCATCGACGGAACGCAGCTTGCCCTTGGCGAAGTAGTAGCCGATGAGCGGCGCCGTCTCGCGGTAGTAGGCCATGAGGCGGTTCTTCACCGTCTCCGGGTTGTCGTCGGCCCGGCGCACGAAGTCCTTCCCGCCGCACCTGTCGCATACCCCCGGCACCTTCGGCTTGCAGCCGGTGTCGTGGTAGCTGGCGCCGCAGTTGGAGCAGACATAGCGGCCGGTGATGCGATCGATGAGGGCCGCGTCGTTTACCTTGAGCTCGATCACCGCGTCGATCTTCTTGCCCAGGGAGGCAAGCAGCTCATCGAGCGCCGCGGCCTGCTTCAGCGTGCGTGGGAAGCCGTCGAGGATGAAACCCTTGGCGCAATCAGGCTGGGCGATGCGCTCGGCGATGATCTTGATCACCACATCGTCGGGGACGAGGCCGCCGGCTTCCATGATGACGCTGGCTTCTTGGCCGATCGGCGTGCCGGCCTTGACCGCCGCGCGAAGCATGTCGCCGGTCGAAAGCTGAACAAGCCCTCGTTTCTTGGCAATCGCCTCGGCCTGCGTTCCTTTGCCGGCTCCCGGGGGACCCAGCAGGATCAGGTTCATCTCCGCCCTCGTCCCGTCGCGCCTCTGAGCTTGGCCTTTTTGATAAGGCCTTCATACTGGTGCGCAAGCAGATGGCTCTGCACCTGAGCCACGGTATCCATGGTCACGCTCACCGCGATCAGCAGCGAGGTGCCGCCGAAGTAGAACGGCACGGCGGCATAGGAAATCAGGATTTCGGGCAGGACGCAAACGGCGGCGAGGTAGATAGCGCCGACGACGGTGATGCGCGTCAGGACGTAGTCGATGTATTCCGCCGTCTTCTCGCCGGGACGTATGCCGGGCAGGAAGCCGCCGTACTTGCGCAGATTGTCGGCCGTCTCCTTCGGATTGAACACGACTGCCGTGTAGAAGAAGGCGAAGAAGACGATCAGCGCCACGTAGAGCAGGATGTGCAGCGGCTGGCCGCTGCCCGAGCGAGGCGACGACGTCGTTCAGCCATTGCGGGCCCTGGCCGGCGGTGAACTGCGCCGCGGTGATCGGCAAGCAGCAGCAGCGAGGACGCGAAGATCGGCGGGATGACGCCGGCCGAGTTGAGCTTCAGCGGCAGGTGCGAGGAATCGCCCTGGAACATCCGGTTGCCGACCTGGCGCTTCGGATACTGGATGAGCAGGCGGCGCTGCGCACGCTCCATGAAGACGATGGCGGCGACGACGAACAGCATCAGCGCCAGAAGCGCGAGCAGCAGTCCGACCGACAGCGAGCCGGTGCGGGCGAGCTCGAACAGGCCGACGAGCGCCGACGGCAGGCCGGCGACGATGCCGGCGAAGATGATGAGCGAGATGCCGTTGCCGACGCCGCGCTGCGTGATCTGCTCGCCGAGCCACATCAGGAACAGCGTGCCGCCGACCAGCGTGATGACGGTGGTGATGCGGAAGAACCAGCCCGGATCGATGACCACGGCGCCGGCGGCGCTCTGCGATCCTTCGAGGCCGATGGCAATGCCGTACGCCTGGAAGGCGGCGAGCACCACCGTCAGATAGCGGGTGTACTGGTTGATCTGCTTGCGGCCCTGCTCGCCTTCCTTCTTCAAGGCTTCGAGCTTCGGCGACATCGAGCTCATCAGCTGCATGATGATCGACGCCGAGATGTAGGGCATGATGTTGAGCGCGAAGATCGCCATGCGCTCGACCGCGCCGCCCGCGAACATGTTGAACATGCCGAGGATGCCGGAGGCATTGGCTTGGAAGGTCTGCGCGAAGGCGGTCGGATTGATGCCGGGCAGCGGGATGAACGTCCCGAACCGATAGACGATGAGCGCGCCCAGCGTGAAGTAGATGCGGCGCTTAAGGTCGTCGGCCTTGGCGAAGGCGCCGAAGTTCAGATTGGCGGCAAGCTGCTCGGCAGCGGATACCATGGTTCGTCTCTCCCGACCTTCGCGCCCGTAGCGGCGGGCCGCCCTGTGGATGTCCCCTCGCCTTAGATGGGAGCCCGTCCCGGGTGCGGCAACGCCGCTCTAGTATTGACCGCCAATCGCCCCGATCGGCGGCTTTCTTGCGCCAAGGCTATTCCTCGGTGGCGTCCCCTGCGGGCTTCTTGGCCGTTTTGTTCTTCTTCGCCGCCGTCTTCTTGCGCTTGGCCTCGTCGGCCTCAAGCACCTTCTTCTCGATCAGCTTGATCGAGCCGCCGGCCTTCTCGATCGCCGCCTTGGCCGTGCCGGAGGCATGATTGACGGTGAGCGAAAGCTTGGCCTTGATCTCGCCGTAGCCGAGGAGGCGCAGGCCGTCCTTCGGCGGCGCACGATGCCGGCGGCGACGAGCGCATCGAGGTCGACCGGCTTGCCGGCATCGAGGCGCTTGTCGTCGATCGCCTGCTGCAGCGCGCCGACGTTGATCTCGTTGAAGTCCTTGCGGCGCCACTTGTTGAAGCCGCGCTTGGGCAGGCGGCGATGCAGCGGCATCTGGCCGCCTTCGAAGCCGCCGATGGCGACGCCGGCTACGCGCGGTCTGGCCCTTGCCGCCGCGGCCGCCCGTCTTGCCGACGCCGGAGCCGATGCCGCGGCCGATGCGCACGCGCTCCTTCTTGGAGCCGTGCTTGTCCTTGATCTCGTTGAGCCGCATCGGCCCGTAGCTCCCTTAGGCTTTCTTCGCCGCCGGCGCGTCGACGATGCGCACCAGGTGGGGGATACTTGTTGATCATGCCGCGGACGGCCGGAGTATCCTCCAGCGTGCGCGTGCGGTGCAGCTTGTCGAGACCGAGGCCGCGCAAGCGTCTTGGTCTGGATTGCAGGCCGGCGGTTGGCGCTGGCGATCTGCTCGACCGTGATCGTCTTCTTCTTGGCAGCCATGTCACTTCGTTCCTTGCGTATACCGCGTCGTGCGTCAGATCACGCCTCGGCGGCAGCGTCGCCGGCAGCCGAGCCGTCACGGCGGCGCGAGACGATCTCGCTCACCTTCTTGTTGCGGCGGGCGGCGACGCCGCGCGGGTTTTCCTGGTGCTTCAGCGCATCGAAGGTGGCGCGCACCACGTTGTAGGGGTTGGTGCAGCCCAGCGACTTGGCGACGACGTCATGCACGCCGAGCATCTCGAACACGGCGCGCATGGCGCCGCCGGCGATGATGCCGGTACCGGCGGGCGCCGAGCGCAGCACGACCTTGCCGGCGCCGTGGCGGCCTTCGCTGTCGTGGTGCAGCGTGCGCGCATCGCGCAGCGGCACGCGGACCAGCGCGCGCTTGGCGGCTTCCGTCGCCTTGCGGATCGCCTCGGGAACCTCGCGCGCCTTGCCGTGGCCGAAGCCGACGCGGCCCTTCAGGTCGCCCACGACCACGAGCGCCGCAAAGCCGAAGCGCTTGCCGCCCTTCACGACCTTGGCGACGCGATTGATGTGCACCAGCTTCTCGGTGAACTCGCTATCGCGCTCTTCGCGATCCCGGCCGCGGTCTCTTCCTTGGGGACGTGCCACGATTGCAATCCTCTTCCCTTAAAAGTTCAGGCCGCCTTCGCGCGCGGCATCGGCCAGCGCCTTCACGCGGCCGTGGTAGATGTAGCCGCCGCGATCGAAGACGACGTCCTTGACGCCGGCCTTGATGGCGCGCTCGGCGATGAGCTTGCCGACCGCGGCAGCCGCGGCCTTGTCGGCGCCGGTCTTCAGCGACCGACTTGAGATCCTTCTCGAGCGTCGAGGCGGCGGCGACGCGTCTTGCCTTCGGCGTCGTCGATCACCTGCACGTAGATGTGCTTCGATGAGCGGTGCACCGAAAGGCGCGGCGCGGCCCGTCGAAGTCGCCTTCAAAGTGCGGCGGACGCGGGACTTGCGCCGATTGAACAGGTTGGTGAGCGCGTTCATAGCCTGGCGTCCTTACTTCTTCTTGCCTTCCTTGCGGAAGATGTACTCGCCCTGATAGCGGATGCCCTTGCCCTGGTAGGGCTCGGGCGGCCGCGAGGCGCGGATGTTGGCCGCCACCTGGCCGACGAGTTGCTTGTCGATCCCGGAGACGGTGATGATTTCCTGCTTGGCGCCGCTGACCTTCACCTCAACGCCCGCAGGGATCTTGTGCACGACGTCGTGGCTGAAGCCGATGTTGAGCTGCAGCTGATCCTTGCCCTTCATGGCGGCGCGGAAGCCGATGCCCTGGATCTCCAGCGTGCGCGAGTAGCCGTTGGTCACGCCGTCCATGAGGTTGGCGATCATGGTGCGCGACATGCCCCACATGCGAGCGGGCCATCTTGGTCTCGTCGAGCGGCGTGACCTCGATGCCGTCCGCCGTCTTCTCGACCTTGATCTTGTCGGGAACCGTGAAGGAGAGCTCTCCCTTCGGCCCCTTGACCTTGACCTCTCGCCCGCTGACCGTCGCCGTCACGTTGGACGGGACCGGGACTGCTCTTTTGCCGATACGTGACATGGCCGTTCCAAAACCTTGTCAAGCGTCCCCACTTACCGGGGACCGCAGATTAGAAGATGCTGCAGAGGATCTCTCCGCCGACGTTCTCTTCGCGCGCCTTCGAGTCCGACATCACGCCTTTCGGCGTGGAGAGGATCGCAACGCCGAGGCCGTTGGCGACGGTGGGCAGATCCCGAACCGGCGAATAGACGCGCCGGCCAGGCGTCGACACGCGCTTGATCTCGCGAATGGCGGGCTGGCCGTTGTAATACTTGAGCTCGATTTCGAAGGTCGGCAGCGCGCCCTTCTGCTCGACGCGCGCATAGCCGCGAATGTAGCCCTCTTCCTCGAGCACGTCGAGAACGCGCGCCGCGGATGTTGGAGGCCGGGGTCACGACTTTCGGGCGCCGCCGCATCTGCGCGTTGCGGATGCGGGTCAGCATGTCGCCCAAGGGATCGTTGATGGACATTCTTGTTGCTCCCTTACCAGCTCGACTTGGTCATGCCGGGGATCAGGCCCTGGCTCGCCAGATCGCGAAGCTGGTTGCGGCACATCCTGAGCTTGCGGTAGTAGCCGCGCGCACGGCCCGTGAGCTCGCAGCGGTTGCGGATGCGCGTCTGCGAGGAGTTGCGCGGCATCTCGGCAAGCTTGATGCGCGCCGCAAAGCGCTCTTCCGCCGGACGCTTCAGATCGTTGGCGATCGCCTTCAGGCGCTTGCGCTTCTCGGCGGACTGGGCGGCCAGACGCCGCGCCGCCTGTTGTTCTTCTCAATCGAACTCGTCTTAGCCATTTATATCCTCCAAAGGCCTTTCGGGACTGATCCCGAGGTCCTCTAGCTGCGAAACGGGAAATTGAAGCCGCGCAGCAGCTCACGCGCTTCGTCGTCGGATCTCGCCGACGTGCACACGATGACGTCCATGCCCCAGATCTGATCGACCTTGTCGTAGTCGATCTCGGGGAACACGATGTGCTCCTTCAGGCCGCAGGCGATAGTTGCCGCGACCGTCGAAGCTCTTCGGGTTGAGGCCGCGGAAGTCCTTGACGCGCGGCAGCGCGATGGTGACGAAGCGGTCGAGGAACTCGTACATGCGGTCGCCGCGCAGCGTCACCTTGGCGCCGATCGCCATGCCTTCGCGCAGCTTGTAGGTGGCGATCGCCTTGCGCGAGCGTGTCTGCACCGGGCGCTGGCCGGCGATGAGCGCGAGGTCTCCCGCCGCGCTCTCGACCTTCTTGCGATCGTTCACCGCTTCGCCGACGCCCATGTTGAGCACGATCTTCTCGATCCGCGGCACCTGCATGGTGTTCTTGTATTCGAACTTCTTCAGCAGGGCGTCGCGCACCACCTTCTCGTAGTGCGACTTCATGCGCGGCTTGTAGTCCTTCGGACGCGGCGCAGCCGGCGTCGCGCGGCGCCTTGGCAGCGGCCGCCTTCTTGTCGCCTTTGCCGCCCTTGGCGCTCTTGCGGCCTTCTGCGGCGCGCCGCCCTTCGGGGCGCCAGCGGCCCTTCGCCGGTTTCTCTTTGTCAGCCATTGCTCTTATCTTCTCCGGAATGACTTCGCCGGAGCGCTTGGCGAAGCGAACCTTCTTGCCGTCGTCGAGGAACTTGAAGCCGATGCGGGTCGGCTTGCCGTCCTTCGGATCCTCGAGCGCCAGATTCGAGATGTGGATCGGCGCTTCCTTGGAAATGATGCCGCCCTCCTGGGCCGCCGTCTGCTTCTGGTGGCGGCGCACGACGTTGACGCCGCGCACGAGCGCGCGGTTCTCCTTGGGCAGCATCTCGATCGACTTCGCCGTGCTTACCCTTGTCGCGGCCGGTGATCACGATGACGTGGTCGCCCTTCTTGATCTTGAGCGATGCCATCACAGCACCTCCGGAGCGAGCGAAACGATCTTCATGTGGTTCTTGGCCCTGAGCTCGCGCGTGACGGGTCCGAAGATGCGGGTGCCGACCGGCTCGCCCTGCGGATTGATCAGCACGGCGGCGTTGCGGTCGAAGCGGATCAGCGAGCCGTCGGGACGGCGCACGCCCTTGGCGGTGCGCACGACGACGGCCTTCATCACCTGGCCCTTCTTCACGCGACCCTTCGGAATCGCTTCCTTGACCGAGACGACGATGGTGTCGCCGACGGTCGCGTACTTGCGCTTCGAGCCGCCCAGCACTTTGATGCACTGAACGCGGCGCGCGCCCGAATTGTCGGCGACGTCGAGATTGGTCTCCATCTGGATCATCGCAGTGGTCCTTTCCAACTGCCGCCCGCGGGCGGCCCTTCATTCTTCAGCGGGCCGAAGCCCCAGTTCGATCCGCTGGCGGCGTCAACCGGCCTGCGGTCAAAACCACCCAGCGCTTGTTCTTCGAGATCGGCGCGCTCTCGACGATCTCCACGCGGTCGCCGATCTTGAACGAGTTCTTCTCGTCGTGGGCGTGGTACTTCTTCGTCCGGCGCACGGTCTTCTTGAACAGCGGATGCGTGTAGCGGCGCTCGACCTCGACCACCACCGTCTTGTCGTTCTTGTCGGACACGACCACGCCCTGCAGCACGCGTTTCGGCATTCGAATTACTCCTTCGCAGCGCTTTTGGCGCCGCCGGCACGCTCGCGCACGCGCGACGGTCAGCAAGCGGGCGATGTCGCGGCGCACGCGTGCGCACGCGCGATGTGTTCTCGAGCTGGCCGGAAGCCCGCTGGAAGCGCAGGTTGAACTGCTCCTTCTTGAGCTTCTGCAGCTGGTCGTCCAGCTGGTCGAGGGTCAAATCTCGAAACGCTTCCGCGCTCATCGTCTTAGTCCTTCGTCCAATTCTCTAGCTCAGCCAATCCGCGTCACGATGCGCGTCTTGATCGGCAGCTTGGCCGCCCCGAGCACCAATGCCTCGCGCGCCACCTGGTCCGGCACGCCGTCGAGTTCGAACATGATGCGGCCCGGCTTGACGCGCGCGCACCACAGCTCGATCGAGCCCTTGCCCGAGCCCATGCGAACCTCGGCCGGCTTCTTCGTCACCGGAACATCCGGGAAGATGCGGATCCACACGCGGCCGGCGCGCTTCATGTGGCGCGTGATGGCGCGGCGAGCCGCCTCGATCTGACGCGCGGTGACGCGCTCGGGCTCCACCGCCTTGAGGCCGTGCGAGCCGAAGTTGAGCAGCGTGCCGCCCTTGGCAGCGCCATGGATGCGGCCCTTGAAGGCCTTGCGGAATTTCGTGCGTTTCGGTTGCAGCATGTCTTGTCGTCCTTGTCAGCGCTTCAAACGCTGCCTCACGCCTTCTCTGCGCCTTCGCCTTCAGCGGCCGGAGCGGTGCCGCGGGCCGCCGTCGGCGCCTCGCGACGTTCACGACGCTCGCCGCGATCACCACGGTCACGGTCGCCGTCACGACGCGGACGCCCGCCGCCGCCGCTCTCCTGCAGATCCGTGTTCCGCTTCTCCGAGGCCATGGGATCGTGCTCCATGATCTCGCCCTTGAAGATCCAAACCTTGATGCCGATGACGCCGTAGGCGGTGCGGGCAACGCCGTAGCCGAAGTCGATGTCGGCGCGCAGCGTGTGCAGCGGCACGCGGCCTTCGCGGTACCACTCCGTGCGCGCGATCTCCGCGCCGCCGAGACGGCCGGCGACGTTGATACGAATGCCGAGCGCGCCAAGGCGCAGCGCCGACTGCACGGAGCGCTTCATGGCGCGGCGGAACGCGACGCGGCGCTCGAGCTGCTGCGCGATGGCCTCGGCGACCAGCGTGGCATCGATCTCCGGCTTGCGGATCTCGACGATGTTGAGGTGCACGTCCGAGGTCGTGAAGCGCGCCAGCTGGCCGCGCAGCTTCTCGATGTCGGCGCCCTTCTTGCCGATCAGCACGCCGGGACGCGCCGTGTGCACCGTCACGCGGCACTTCTTGTGCGGGCGCTCGATGACGACCTTGGCGATGCCGGCCTGACGGCGCTGCTGCATGATGTGATCACGCATGCGCATGTCCTCGTGCAGCAACCGCCCGTACTCGCCGCGGCCAGCGAACCAGCGGCTGTCCCAGGTGCGGTTGACGCCGACGCGCAGGCCGACGGGATTGACCTTCTGACCCATTATTCCGTCTCCTTGGCAGCCGGCTTGGCCTTGCTGACCTTCTTGGCTGACGTGGCCTGCTTCTTGGCGCCGCCGCCCTTGGCTTCCTTGGCGGGCTTGCCAGCGGCAGCCTTCGACTTCTTCTTCGCTTTCGGTTCACCCTCCTCTTCCGCCTTCTGGCGGACGATGACGGTGATCTGCGAGAACGGCTTGGTGATCGAGCTGGCGCGACCGCGGCCACGCGCCTGGAAGCGCTCATGATCAGGTTCTTGCCGACGAACGCCTCCGAGACGACAAGCTCGTTGACGTCGAGACCGTGGTTGTTCTCGGCGTTGGCGACGGCCGACATCACGCACTTGCGCACGTCCTGCGCGATGCGCTTGCGCGAGAACTCGAGGTCGGCCAGCGCCGTGTCGACCTTCTTGCCGCGGATGAGACCGGCGACAAGGTTCAGCTTGCGCGGCGAAACCCGGAGGTTTCTTGCCACGGCCTGTGCCTCGCTGTCGGAGAGGCTGCGCTCGCGTTTGGGCTTGCCCATAATTACTTCGCCTTCATCTGCCCTTGGTCGCTTTTTTGTCGCCGCCGTGGCCGTGGAACATGCGGGTCGGCGCGAACTCGCCGAACTTGTGCCCGATCATGTCCTCGGTCACGTTCACCGGAACGTGCTTTTGCCCGTTGTGCACGCCGAACATCAGGCCGACGAACTGCGGCAGGATCGTCGAGCGGCGGCTCCACGATCTTGATGATCTCGTTGCGGCCCGACGAGCGCACCTTCTCCGCCTTCTTGAGAAGGTAGCCGTCGACGAACGGACCTTTCCAAACTGCACGTGTCATAACTTGTCTCCTCGAAGTCGCCGGTTACTTCTTCTTCGCCTGACGACCACGGATGATGTACTTGTCGGTCGACTTGTTCTTACGCGTCTTGGCGCCCTTGGTCGGCTTGCCCCACGGCGTCGCCCAGTGCTTGCCGCCCTTGGTGCGGCCGCCGTTCGGGTGATCGATCGGGTTCATGGCGATCGAGCGCACGGTCGGGCGACGGCCCTTCCAGCGCGTGCGGCCGGCCTTGCCCGTCACCTCGTTCGAGTGGTCGGGGTTCGACACGGCGCCGATGGTCGCCATGCACTCGGCGCGCACCCGGCGCGTCTCGCCCGAATTCAACTTCAGCGATGGCCCAGCCGGAGTCGCGTCCGACGAGCTGCACGAAGGAACCGGCTGAGCGCGCCATCTGGCCGCCGCGGCCGGGCTTCAGCTCCACGTTGTGCACGATGGTGCCGATCGGCATGCCGGCCAGCGGCATGGCGTTGCCGGGCTTCACGTCGACCTTCTCGCCGGCGACGACCTGGTCGCCGATCGCGAGGCGCTGCGGCGCCAGGATGTAGGCGAGCTCGCCGTCCTGATACTTGATGAGCGCGATGAAGGCGGTGCGGTTGGGATCGTACTCGATGCGCTCGACCTTGCCTGGCGCGTCGAACTTGCGGCGACGGAAGTCGACGAGGCGATACGACCGCTTGGCGCCGCCGCCGATGTGGCGCGTCGTGATGCGCCCGTCGTTGTTGCGGCCGCCCGTCTTCGACTTGCCTTCGACCAGCACCTTGATCGGCGCGCCCTTCCAGAGCTGGCCGCGATCGACGAGCACCAGATGGCGCAGGCCGGGAGAGGTCGGACGGAATGTCTTCAGTGCCATGGTGGTACTGGGGTCCGTTTCCTTAAAGGCCCGTCGCGATGTCGATGTGGTGGCCTTCGACGAGGGTCACGATTGCCTTCTTGGCGTCGCTCTGCAGCGCGCGGCGACCGCGGAAGGTCTTGAGCTTGCCCTTGCGGACGAGCGTGTTCACGGCCTTCACCTTGACCTTGAACAGGGTCTCGATGGCCGCCTTGATCTCCGTCTTCGTCGCCTTGGGGGAGACGTTGAAGATCACCTGGTTGGCTTCCGAGACGAGCGTCGACTTCTCGGTGATGACCGGGGAGACGATGACGTCGTAAGCGCTATGGTGCTTGCTCATGACTTGCTTCCCTCGGCCTTGGCGCCGCTGACGGCGTCGGCGAAGCGCTGCTCGAGCGCGGCGATGGCGGCCTTGGTCAGCACCAGCTTCCGGCGACGCAGGATGTCGTAGACGTTGATGCCCTGCACCGGCAGGACGTCGATGTTCGGCAGGTTGCGTGCGGCGCGCACGAAGCCGGCTTCGAGCTCGGCGCCGTCGATGATCAGCACGTTGCTCCACTCGAGCTTGGCGAACTGGTCGCGCAGGGCCGCCGTCTTGCCGTCCTTGGCTTCGGCCTTGTCGAGCACGACGATCTCGCCGGCCTGCTGCTTGGCCGAGAGCGCGTGGCGCAGAGCCAGAGCGCGCACTTTCTTCGGCAGCTCGATGGCGTGGTCGCGCGGCTTGGGACCGAACGCCTTGCCGCCGCCGCGCCACTGCGGCACCGACTTGTCGCCGTGACGGGCGCTGCCGGTGCCCTTCTGCTTGTACATCTTCTTGCCCGTGACGTTCACTTCGGAACGGTCCTGGGCGTGGTGCGTGCCGGCGCGCCGCTTCAGCAGCTGATAGCGGACCATGCGCTGGATGAGGTCGGGACGCGGCTTCAGACCGAAGATCGCTTCGGCGAGCTCCACCGTGCCGGCTTTCGAGGCCCCGAGCGTCGTGACATCGGCTTTCATCACGCTTGCTCCTTCGCCTCAGCGGCTTCGCCGCCGCGTGCCTTGAACGCGCCCGGACGCGGGGCGTCCTTGTGCGGCTGCTTCAGGACGGCATCGCGCACCAGCACCCAGCCGCCCTTCGAGCCGGGAACCGCGCCGCGCACCATCACGAGGCCGCGCTCGACGTCGGTCTTCACGACGACGAGGTTCTGCGTCGTGACACGCTCGTCGCCCATGTGGCCGGCCATCTTCTTGCCCTTGAACACCTTGCCGGGGTCCTGGCGCTGACCGGTCGAGCCGAGGCTGCGGTGGCTGAGCGAGACGCCGTGCGTGGCGCGCAGACCGCCGAAGTTCCAGCGCTTCATGGCGCCCTGGAAGCCTTTGCCCTGGTTGGTGCCCGTCACGTCGACGAACTGGCCGGGGACGAAGTGGTCGGCGGTGATCTCCGCGCCCACCTCGATGACGTTATCGGGGCTGACCCGGAACTCGACGAGCTTGCGCTTCGGCTCGACCTTGGCGACGGCAAAGTTCTGCCGGGCAGCCTTGGTGAGGCGCGAAGGCTTGCGCGTGCCGGCACCGAGCTGCAGCGCGGTGTAGCCGTTCTTGTCGTTGGTGCGATGACCGACAACCTGAACGTTGTCGAGCTTCAGCACGGTCACGGGGATGTGCTCCCCGGCGTCCGTGAAGATGCGGGTCATGCCCACCTTCTGTGCAATCACTCCGGAACGCATGAGAGCATTCCTTCCTTCTTAATTCTCGGCGCCTAGCGACTACCGCCGGCCCGAATTGCCCTTAGAGCTTGATCTCGACGTCGACGCCGGCCGCAAGGTCGAGCTTCATCAGCGCGTCGACCGTCTGCGGCGTCGGGTCGACGATGTCGAGGAGGCGCTTGTGCGTGCGCATCTCGAACTGATCGCGACTCTTCTTGTCGATGTGCGGAGACCGGTTGACGGTGAACCGCTCGAACCGCGTCGGCAACGGAATGGGTCCGCGCACCTCCGCGCCGGTGCGCTTCGCCGTGTTGACGATCTCTCGCGTCGAGGCATCGAGGATTCGATGATCGAATGCCTTGAGCCGGATGCGAATATTTTGGCCGTTCATGTCCCGCACTCTTTCAAAAGAAAGAAGCGCCCGGCGAGCGGGCGCTTCTTGCCTTTTGCCCTACTCGATGATCTTGGCGACGACGCCGGAGCCGACCGTACGACCGCCCTCACGGATGGCGAAGCGCAGCTTCTCCTCCATGGCGATCGGCGTGATCAGCTCGACTTCCATCGTCACGTTGTCGCCCGGCATGACCATTTCCGTGCCCTCGGGCAGCGTCACGACGCCGGTCACGTCGGTCGTGCGGAAGTAGAACTGCGGACGGTAGTTGGTGAAGAACGGCGTGTGGCGGCCACCCTCTTCCTTGGTGAGGATGTAGGCCTCGGCCTTGAACTTCTTGTGCGGCTTGACGGAGCCGGGCTTGCACAGCACCTGGCCGCGCTCGACGGCTTCCTTGTCGATGCCGCGCAGCAGGCAGCCGACGTTGTCGCCGGCCTGGCCCTGGTCGAGCAGCTTGCGGAACATCTCGACGCCCGTGACGATCGACTTCTGCGTGTCGCGGATGCCGACGATCTCGATTTCCTCGCCGACCTTGACGATGCCGCGCTCGATACGGCCGGTGACGACGGTGCCGCGACCCGAGATCGAGAACACGTCTTCGATCGGCATCAGGAACGGCTGGTCGATCGGACGCTCCGGCTGGGGAATGGCGGTGTCGACCGCCTTCATCAGCTCGAGAATGGCGTTCCTGCCGAGCTCGGGCTTCTTGTCCTCGAGCGCCATCAGGGCCGAGCCCTTGACGATCGGGATGTCATCGCCCGGGAACTGGTAGGACGAGAGGAGCTCGCGCACTTCCATCTCGACGAGCTCGATCAGCTCGTGGTCGTCGACCATGTCGACCTTGTTGAGGAACACGACGAGCGCCGGAACGCCGACCTGGCGGGCGAGCAGGATGTGCTCGCGGGTCTGCGGCATCGGGCCGTCGGCGGCCGAGACGACGAGGATAGCGCCGTCCATCTGCGCGGCGCCGGTGATCATGTTCTTCACGTAGTCGGCGTGGCCTGGGCAGTCGACGTGCGCGTAGTGGCGTGCGTCGGTCTCGTACTCGACGTGCGCCGTCGAGATCGGTGATGCCGCGCTCACGCTCCTCGGGGGCCTTGTCGATCTGATCGTAAGCGGTGTACTGCGCCTTGCCGGACTCGGCGAGGATCTTCGTGATCGCGGCCGTCAGAGACGTCTTGCCGTGATCGACGTGGCCGATCGTGCCGATGTTGCAGTGCGGCTTGGTCCGCTCGAATTTTGCCTTGGCCATCGTGGCTCTCCACTTCAGTTGTCGGTTCCGGAGGAACCCGTCTCTTCGTTACCAGGCTCGCCTTCCGGCTCGCCTCATCCCTGTTGTCGTCGTCAGGCGTACTTGGCCTTCACCTCGTCCGCCACGTTGCGCGGCACGTCCGCATAGTGGGCGAACTGCATGGTGTAGGAAGCACGACCCTGGCTCATGGACCGTAGCTGGCTCACGTAGCCGAACATGTTGGCGAGCGGAACGTAGGCCCGGATCACGGTAGCGTTGCCGCGCATCTCCTGATTGCGGATCTGGCCGCGGCGGCTGTTGATGTCGCCGATGACGCTGCCGACGAAATCGCCCGGCGTTACCACCTCGACGTCCATCACCGGCTCGAGAAGCTTCACGCCGGCCTTGTCGCAACCTTCCTTCATCGCCGAACGAGAGGCGATTTCGAAGGCGATGGCGGACAAGTCCACCTCGTGGAAGGCGCCGTCGTACAGCGTGACCTTGGTGTCGACCATCGGGAAGCCGATGAGGACGCCGTTGTCCCACACCGAGTTGATGCCCTTCTCGACGCCGGGGATGTACTCCTTCGGCACCGTGCCGCCGACGACCTCGGACTCGAACTCGTTGCCCTTGCCCGTCTCGTTGGGCTCGAGGCGCAGCTTGACGCGCGCGAACTGACCCGTGCCGCCAGTCTGCTTTTTGTGCGTGTAGTCGATGTCCGTCGAGCGCACGAGCGTCTCGCGGTAGGCAACCTGCGGAGCGCCGACGTTGGCATCGACGCCGTACGTACGCCGCAGGATGTCGACCTTGATGTCGAGGTGAAGCTCGCCCATGCCCTTCAGGATCGTCTCGCCGAACTCATGGTCGACTGAGACGCGGAAGGAAGGATCCTCGATCGCCATCGTGGACAGCGCCATCGACATCTTCTCTTGATCGGCCTTGGTCTTGGGCTCGATCTTCATCTCGATGACGGGGTTCGGGAAGTCCATCTTTTCGAGGAGCACCGGCTTCTGCGGATCGGCCAGCGTCTCGCCGGTGCGCGTGTCCTTGAGGCCGGACAGAGCGACGATGTCGCCGGCATAGGCTTCTTTGATTTCCTCGCGGTCGGCGGCGTGCATGAGGTACATGCGGCCGACACGCTCTTTCTTGTCGCGCGTGGTGTTGGTCAGCGCCATGCCGCTCTGGATCTTGCCGGAGTAGATGCGGCAGAAGGTGATCGAACCGACGTGCTCGAAGCTCATGATCTTGAAGGCCAGCAGCGACAGCGGCTCTTCATCTATCGGTTTGCGCAGTGCCGGCTCGCCCGTCTTGGGATCGATGCCCTTGAACGCCTCGCGATCGGCCGGCGAAGGCAGGAAGTCGACGACGGCGTCGAGCAGCGGCTGCACGCCCTTGTTCTTGAAGGCCGAGCCGCACATCATCGGATAGAAGGCAGCCTTGACGGTGGCCTTACGGATCAGGCGGCGCAGCGTATCCTCGTCGGGCTCCTTGCCCTCGAGGTAGGCCTCCATGGCCTCGTCTTCCATATCGACCGCCGCCTCGATCATGGCGGCGCGATACTCGGCAGCGCGCTCCTTGAGGTCGTCGGGGATCTCTTTGACGTCCATCTTGGCGTCTTTGCCGTCGCCGTCCCAGACGTAGGCCTTCATCGTGATGAGATCGACGACGCCCGTGAAATTGTTCTCCGCGCCGATCGGCAGCTGGATCGGCACCGGCCGCGCGCCCAGCTTCTCCTTGATGTCGTTGACGCACATGTAGAAGTCGGCGCCGGTCTTATCCATCTTGTTGGCGAAGATGATGCGCGGCACGCCGTACTTGTCGCCCTGACGCCAGACCGTCTCGGTCTGCGGCTCGACGCCCTGGTTGCTATCGAGCACGCACACGGCGCCGTCGAGCACGCGCAGCGAACGCTCGACCTCGATCGTGAAGTCGACGTGGCCTGGGGTATCGATGATGTTCAGACGGCGCATGCGTCCGTCGCGCCCCGGCCAGAAGCAGGTCGTGGCGGCCGACGTGATGGTGATGCCGCGCTCGGCTTCCTGCTCCATGAAATCCATGGTCGCGGCGCCGTCGTGCACCTCACCGATCTTGTAGGACTTGCCGGTGTAGTAAAGGATCCGCTCAGTCGTCGTCGTCTTCCCGGCATCAATGTGGGCCATGATGCCGAAGTTGCGGTAGTCCTTGATGTCGTATTCGCGGGCCATTCTCTCAGCGCTCCGAAGATCCGATCACCAGCGATAATGGGAGAAGGCGCGGTTCGCCTCTGCCATCTTGTGGGTGTCTTCCCGCTTCTTCACCGCCGTGCCGCGGTTGTTGGCGGCATCCAACAGTTCGCCCGACAGCCGATCGACCATCGTATTCTCGTTCCGCGCGCGCGCCGCGGTGATCAACCAGCGAATGGCGAGCGCCTGACGGCGCTCGGGGCGCACTTCGACCGGCACCTGGTAGGTGGCGCCGCCGACGCGACGCGAGCGGACTTCGACGGCCGGCATCACGTTGTCGAGCGCCGAGCGGAAGAGCTGCACTGGGTCCGACTTCGCCTTCGCTTCCATGCGCTCGAAGGCGCCGTACACGATGCGCTCGGCAACCGACTTCTTGCCCTGCTCCATCACCGCGTTCATGAACTTGGTGATGACGACCTCTCCGAACTTGGGGTCCGGATTGACCACTCGCTTGTCGGCACTGTGACGACGGGACATTGCTCTTCAGCCCTTCGCTTCAATCTCTCAATGACAATGGGCCGACTTACCGGCCCATGGCTCCCGCGCCTTGCGGGAAAGACCGCCCGAGGGCGATCACTTCGGTCTCTTGGCACCGTACTTGGAGCGGCGCTGCTTGCGGGCGGCGACACCCTGCGTATCGAGCACGCCACGGATGATGTGGTAGCGGACGCCGGGAAGGTCTTTGACGCGGCCGCCGCGGATGAGCACGACGGAGTGCTCCTGAAGGTTATGGCCTTCGCCCGGAATGTAGCCGATCACCTCGAAGCCGTTGGTGAGACGGATCTTGGCGACCTTGCGAAGCGCCGAGTTCGGCTTCTTCGGCGTCGTGGTGTAGACGCGCGTGCACACGCCGCGCTTTTGCGGGCATGATTCCATGTGGCGCGACTTCTCGCGGTACGTCTTCTAAGTCCGGGGTTTCCGGATTAACTGTTGTATCGTCGGCATGCGCCTCTTCCGTCCACGTTTGCCCGGTTTGACGCGTACGCCAAACCGAACCTGCCAAGTCCACGCCCCGACGGCGTGCACCCGGCACGAAAAAACCAGAGGATCATGCAGCTCGGCGAGAGCCGCAGATCTGGTCCGAATTTGTCCTCTGCTTTGCGACGGCAGCGTTTAGATCAAGGCATCCTGAATGAATGGATGCGGAGTTGGTCTACCACCTACCGTGAGAGTGGGGTGACCTATATACAGACAGCAGAATCCGGTCAACACCTGCTAACCACCCGTGGCGACATTTTTTTGCCGCGAGCACTAGCCTGCGGGCCAGGCCATAAGATATGGGCCGACCACCATGGCCGCGCGCTGAGAAGGAGCGCGGCCGCGAATTGCGGCCGCGCTCTCTTAACCAGCCGGGATGCCCTGGATTCCACGGCCTCTTCCGCCGTGCGGCGACGCCGCCGCACCGGCCCGGCGGCGGGTCCGGCCAAGGCCTTCTCGGCATCGACCTTCGCCTGCTGGCGCGCAATGAGCTCGTCGCGCTTGGCGGCGATCTTGCGCAGGCGGCGAAGCGCG
>CAWHOZ010000025.1:0-12145 GCA_963831175.1 uncultured Alphaproteobacteria bacterium
ATGCCCCACCAGTCGGCGACGGTCCGGGCGTGGACATCGAGCGCCGCCCAGGCGGCATCTTTGGGCAGCGCCTGGCTGGGCTGCCGCCCAAGCGTCCTTCAGCTCGGCGAAGACTTCTTTGTCCCGTCGCGCCGGCGCTCGACAAGCCCGAGGTCGCCTCGAAGAACGGTACGGCGAAATAGCGCGTGCCCTATAAGGAAGATCAGCGCCACGGCGAGACCTGCCAACATTGCCGGCGGCGGCGCCGTAGGCGTTGGCGCGCTTCCACCAGAGCGCGGCGAACAGTGCCGGGAACAGCCCCGCAGCGGCGAGAACGATGGCCCAGGTGGCAACGTCCAGGATGCTCGCCGGCCGCGCGAGCGCACCCAGCATAGCGGCAGCGACCAAGACCGCGGCGAGTGCATAGGAGGCGAACCGCGAGTTGCGTGGCGGCGCTTCGATAGCGGTCGCGCCGGTTCCGAAACTCAGCGCGCGAATAATCGCGCTCAAAGGGCCGTTCGCCGTCGCAGGGCGGCGGCAAGTGCCACCGCCGCGATGAGCCCGAGCATGGCGTGATTGAGCCCGGCGATGTCGGGGAGCGCCAGCACGATCATGTCGGGGCTGAGCATTACGTCCTGCAGGCGCAGTACGGGGCTGGCGTCGGGCAACGCCGCACACGCCTGCGCGATTGTTGCGACGTCGGTCGCCGCATGGCCGCACACCTCGACGAGTTCCAGCTTGCCGTAAGTGAAGATCCACCCGGGTAGGTCGGCGAGCGGCGTGCGGTCAGCGAGCAGCCTGATGAAAGTGAGCTTGGCGTAGGCGGCGATGGCCGGCGCAAGCGTCAAGAATAGCGCCACGAAGACGAGCCCCCATACGGCAGCCCAGCGCGCTTCCCGCACCCGCGGCGAGGTCAGCTGCGCCGTCAGCAGGCTCGGCAGCGCGGCGACGCCCGCAGCGAGGCCGAGGACGATACCGAGGAAATTCATCGGGTTCAGCGTCACGAATGCCGTCAGCATCGGCTTCATGTAGGCGGGATCGGCGAGATCCTGCTCGAGCAACGTCTCTTCGAGCCCCTGGATCTGCCAGAGCGCGTTGGCGTAGGCGAGTTGCGGTACCGGCAGCCCGTACCAAGCGGCCGAGAGCTGCACGAGCGGCACCAGGACGGCCACCAGCATGACGGGGAAGAAAAGGCCATTGACCCACGATGCGCCGCCCATGCCGCGCAGGATGAAACACGCGAACACGGCGCAGGCGGCGATGATCACGGCGGTGGCGAAATCGACCTCTAGCAGTCGCGCGCCGGCGAGGCCGGCAGCCATCAACTCGGCAACGATCAGCGTCAGCATCGAAACAGTGACAACGACGGCGCACAGGAAGCGCGCTGTGCGGCCGGGGTATCGCCAGGCGAAATACTCGGGCAGCGAGCGAGCCCCGGTCAGGGGAAAGCGCGGCGCTACGACGAGCTGCAGCAACAGGCAGCCGGCGCCGAGGCCGAGCGCAAAGGCGAGGCCGTCGTGCCCCCAGGCAAAGATCGCTCCGGCAAGCGCCAGAAAGAACGCGGCCGAGATCGTGTCGGTGGCGATAGCCAAGCCGCTGAGCAATGGAGAAACGGCGCTGCCCGCACGCATCCCCGCGCCGAGCGCGATGGCGGCGGCCGCCGCGATGCCGAGCGCCCAGTAGCCGCCGTCGATCCAGTTTGTGGAGGCACCAAGGTGGACCAGTACCAAGAGCGCGACGACGCCGAGAACAAATGTCAGCGCGAGCCCGGCGAAAACCGGCCCGCCCCGTGAGCGAGACGGCGCTGAGCTGTCCCCGTCGAGCGGCATGTCAAACGTCCGCCCTGCGGCGAGCGTCGCGGCGATCCTGCCACCACGCCGACAGCACACCGATCATCACGAAGGCGACCAGCACACCTTGCGCGGCCATGAAGTAGCCGAGCGGAAAGGCGAACACATCGACGAGATTGAGGGCCTGCACGAAGCTCGGCACGACGAACGCGAACAGTCCCCAGAGGAGCAGCGCTACGATGGGCAGCCGCCCAGCCGGGAGCGCAGCACTCGATGCCTGTGGATCCTCGCGCACCGAGCCCCCGTTTGTTCGCCGCAAGTGCGGCGGCGCGCGCCCCACCTTGGCGCTCCCGCGACGTTCGCCGGGCTTTGCGACACCCTCGTGGCACGCGCAACGCCGGTGGAGCGGGACCGTGGACAAATAGGCGGGGCCGAAACGTAAAAGGCGGGGCGATACGCTCCCGCATCCCCCCGCCCTGGGATCGTCTCCCTAGACTTGGACCTTATTGGATTTTTCAAGGCCGACAGAGCGGTCCGCGATTCGTCGGCCCCGCACCATGTGCGAGAGCCAGGGATGCGTCAAGATGTTCTGAACAGGCAAATTTCTGATGCAGCGCAGCGATTTGCGGTCGGCGCATCAGGACACTCGTGAACCGCCTCAAGAGACTTCCGGGCGGCACTCGGAATCGGACGGGAGCGGATCGCATTGGCGATTACCCGTGCACGCGCGCAAGGCTTGGCGCACCGAGGAGGAATAAACGCCGTCGATGGCGCCGAAATAGATCCCCTGCGAGCGAAGTCCGCACTGATACATTTTCACGATGCGTTCGCCGCCGACCTGCATGGCGAGCTCGTAGTCCTCGAGCGCCGCCG
This sequence comes from uncultured Alphaproteobacteria bacterium, assembly GCA_963831175.1. GTDB lineage: Bacteria > Pseudomonadota > Alphaproteobacteria > Rhizobiales > Hyphomicrobiaceae > Hyphomicrobium_A. The sequence goes on from CAWHOZ010000025.1 coordinate 2,643, forward strand.
TGGCATCGCCCAGCGCCTGCCGGATGTGGGCGCGGGTATCGAGCGCGTAGGGGCTGCCCGGGGAAAGATTGAGTGCCTTTTGCACGTCACTCAGCCCGTCACCGGGTCGGCCGAGCTTGAAGAAGGCCCACGCCCGATTGTTCAGCGCCAAAGGGAAGTCCGGCTTGATCTTGAGCGCCTCGTCATAATCGGCGAGCGCCTTGTCGAATATGCCAAGCAAGGAGTAGGCAAGCGCGCGCATGCCGTAGGCAAGGCTACGTTGATCGTCTGGCAACCCCGGCGTGTCGATCATGGCCGAGCAACCGCTGATACGGCGCCCGTTATCCTCACTCAGGCAATCGAGCGTTGGATCATCGACTGTCGCCAGGGCGGCCGCGCCGAAGGCGAGCACCGCAGCCATGGCGGCAAGGATCCTGGCGTAGGTCATACTTCTCCCCCGTAGCGACGCCCAATTGACCGGCGCCCACCTTTGAAACCATAGGAACCGGGGCCTTATAGAGGCAAGCCGGTGAGCGGCGCGCCGGGCGCATAACCGCGCCGGGGCGAGTGCATCGCTTAACCCCTTGCAGCCGGCAGTTATGCTAGTTTGCTGGCGAGCCAAGACTTCGAGCGTCCCACGTGAAACAACAGCGTATTCTGCTCATCATCGGCGGCGGTATTGCCGCCTACAAGTGCCTCGAATTGATCCGCCGGTTGCGCGAGGCGGGTGCCTCGGTGCGCGCGGTCATGACGCGGGCCGCAGCCGAGTTCGTGACGCCGCTTTCCGTCGGCGCCCTGACCTCCGAGCGCGTATTCACCGACCTGTTCGACCTCAACGACGAGCAGGAGATCGGTCACATCCGCCTGTCGCGCGAGGCTGACCTGTTGATCGTCGCGCCGGCGACCGCCGATCTCATCGCCAAGATGGCCGGCGGGCATGCCAACGACCTCGCCTCCACGGTGCTGATGGCAACCGACAAGCCGGTGCTGGTGGCGCCGGCGATGAACCCGCGCATGTGGCTGCACCCGGCAACGCAGCGCAATGTTGCGCAACTGCGCGAGGACGGCATTCGCTTCGTCGGGCCCAACATTGGCGAGATGGCCGAGCGCGACGAAGCCGGCCCGGGACGTCTTGCCGAGGTGCCGGAGATTATCGAGGCCGCCAGCAAAATCCTCGCCGAGCGCCGCGATCGCCCCGTGGCACGTTTCGTTGGGCGCCCGCTCGCCGGGCGTCATGTGCTCGTCACCAGCGGCCCGACGCACGAGCCGATCGATCCGGTGCGCTACATCGCCAACCGCTCGTCCGGCAAGCAGGGGCACGCCATCGCCCGCGCGGCCGCAGCGCTCGGCGCGCGCGTCACGTTGATCACAGGCCCCGTGTCGCTGGCCGACCCGCCGGGCGCGCAAGTCGTGCGCGTCGAAACGGCCGATGAAATGCTGCGCGCGGTGCAGAACAGCCTGCCTGCCGACATCGCGATATTTGCCGCCGCCGTCGCCGACTGGCGCTCGGCGTCGGCGCCGCGCGAGAAGATCAAGAAATCGGGCGAGAAGCCGCGCCTCGACCTCGTCGAGAACGCCGACATACTGGCGACCGTCGGCAAGTCGGCCACGCAGCGGCCAGCACTGGTCGTCGGCTTTGCGGCTGAGACGGGCAACGTCACGAGCGAAGCCGCCAAGAAGCGGAAGGCGAAAGGCGCCGACTGGATTGTCGCCAACGACATCTCGCCGGCGCACGGCGTGTTCGGCGGTGACGACAATACCGTACATCTCGTCACCGCCGATGGCGCCGAGGACTGGCCGACGATGAGCAAAGACGAAGTCGCGCGCCGTCTCATGCAGCGCGCCGCAGAGCATCTCGGGCGCAGCGCAGCGGCAGCCGAATGACGGCAAAGCGCGTGCCGGCCAAATCGAACGCAGGTGTGCGTGTAGGTGTCGTTCGCCTCGCACACGCGGCCGGGCTGCCGCTTCCCGCTTATCAGACGCAAGGCGCGGCAGGACTGGACCTGCTCGCCGCACTTAATGTGCAGAGCCCGATGATCCTGGCGCCCGGCGCGCGGGCGCTCGTGCCGACGGGGCTCATCATAGAGCTGCCGCTGGGCTATGAAGCACAGGTGCGCCCGCGCTCGGGACTGGCCCTCAATTCCGGAGTCACCGTGCTCAACAGCCCCGGCACCATCGACAGCGACTATCGCGGCGAAGTGCGCGTCATACTGGCCAACCTCGGGCAGGCCCCGTTTGAGATTCGCCGCGGCGAGCGTATCGCGCAGCTCGTCATCAGCCCGGTGACACGCGCCGAGCTCATAGAGGTTGGCGAGGTCACCAACACCGCACGTGGCGAGGGTGGCTTCGGCTCGACTGGGAAAACCGCGCCCAACGAAAACAACCGATCCCGCAAAACGGCGCCGAAAAAGAAATCCATCCCACCGCCTGTAGCGGAGCGAAAAAAAACTCGTTCAGGAAAGCCGCGCGACCGCAATCGCTGATCGCCGCAGCGCTCTTGACAGCAACCTGCTTTCGCCCAACTTGCCGTAGCCGCGCCTGATTTCCGCATCGGCCGCGACGATTGATCCCGCTCGGCCGCATGAAACGAGGCACCCCGCGATGAACGACATCCCTGAGATCAAAACACTTGCCGCCACCAAGACGTGGGGCCGCGGCCGCGTCTACAATTCCATTGCCGAGACTATAGGGCACACGCCGCTCGTCCGGCTGTCGAAGATCACCGCCGCCGCCAAGGTGCGGGCCGACATCCTGTTGAAGCTGGAGTTCTTCAACCCGCTATCGTCGGTCAAGGACCGCATCGGCGTGGCGATGATCGACGCCCTCGAGGCGCAGGGCCGCATCACGCCGGGCAAGACGGTGCTGGTCGAACCGACCTCGGGCAACACAGGCATCGGGCTGGCTTTCGTCGCCGCCGCACGCGGCTACCGGCTGATTCTCGTCATGCCGGAGACCATGTCGATAGAGCGGCGCAAGATCCTGACGCATCTCGGCGCAGAATTGGAATTGACCCCCGGCCCCGGCGGCATGCCGCTCGCGGTGGAGCGGGCCAACGAACTCGCCAAGACCATCCCTAACGCCGTCATCCCTGGGCAATTCGACAACCCGGCGAACCCGCTGGTGCACGAGCTGACGACGGCCGAAGAGATCTGGAACGACACCAAGGGCAAGGTCGATGCCATCGTCGTTGGAGTAGGCACCGGTGGCACCCTGACGGGCGTTGCCCGCGCGCTGAAGCCGCGCAAGCCGAGCCTTAAGATCATCGCCGTCGAGCCGACGACGAGCCCGGTTCTGTCGGGCAAGCCGCGCGGGCCGCACAAGATTCAGGGCATCGGCGCTGGCTTCATTCCATCGATCCTCGATACCAGTTTTATCGACGAGATCATCACCGTGTCGAGCGAACAGGCGTTCGAGGTGTCGCGCCTTGTCGCCAAGGTGGAAGGCATTCCCGGCGGCATCTCGACGGGCGCCAACGTCGCGGCGGCATTGTCCGTCGGCGAGCGGCCCGAGTACGCCGGCAAGACGATCGTCACCTTCGCGCCCTCAGCGGCCGAGCGCTACTACACGAGCGATCTCTTCCTCGATCCGAGCAAGCCCGCGTAACCGAGCCGCGCGCTACGGCACCACAACCGGCGCGTCAGCGAGCCACCTCGCTGGCGCGCACGCGCGAAGCTCAAGCGTCACTCGATCGCAATTTCGCAGCGCACGGGATTCGCGAAGCAAATCAATTTCATCGATTCAGAATTCATTATCTGCAGGCGTCCTAATGGGCGCCAATTTGTTGGTTGCTGCGTTCGCCATAGCGGAGCAATCAACTCGCAATTCAGAAAAGCGGCCCGTTAGCGCTTGCGCGAGCAATTGGCACAAATGTAAATCCGACCCCCACAAGCTTTCGCAATGCATCAAACCTGCGGCTCGCGAAGCGCCTGCTGCCTAAGCAGCAAGTGCGTGCCGCCGTCGTCGCTGCGTTGCTCTTGATGTGAGAGGGGATTGGTATGGCCGACGAAGGCGAAGGTCGCGGTACACTTGCCGAAGGCGCTGCAAGGCAACTAGCCAACGCTACGAAAACGAGAGCGCAATGGGGCGGCATTACTCCGCGCTGGCTCGTTCCCTTCCTGCCGTGGACGCCCGTCGAAGCGGGCATCTACCGCCTCAACAAGGTCAAGGAGACGCGCGGCGCGACTTCTGCCTCCTCCGCCGACGTCGAGTGCAGCCCGCCGCGCGACCGCGACGCCGACCTCCCCGAGACGTTCGTCGACTACGAGGAGAACCCTCGCGAATACTTCCTCAACGCGGTGACGACCGTGCTCGACGTGCAGACGCGCGTCTCCGATCTCTATAGCCATCCCTTCGATCAGATTCAGGAGCAGCTCCGCCTGCTCATCGAGAAGGTGAAGGAGCGCCAGGAGAGCGAGCTGATCAACAACAAGGAATACGGCCTGCTCGCCAACACGGCATCTTCGATGCGCATTTCCACACGCTCAGGCGCGCCGACGCCCGACGATCTTGACGAGCTGATCGCCAAGGTTTGGAAGGAGCCGTCGTTCTTCCTCGCGCATCCTCGCGCCATCGCTGCCTTCGGCCGCGAGTGCACGCGGCGCGGCGTCCCCCCGCCGACCGTCAATCTGTTCGGCTCGCCGTTCCTCACCTGGCGCGGCCTGCCGCTCGTTCCGTCCGACAAGGTGCCGCTCACCGCCAAGGGCAACTCGAAGATCCTGTTGCTCCGCACCGGCGAGAAAAAGCAGGGCGTCGTCGGGCTGTTCCAGCCGGGCGTGCCGGGCGAGGTTTCGCCCAGCCTCTCAGTGCGCTTCATGGGCATCGACCGGCGCGCCATCGCCTCCTACCTAATTTCGCTCTATTGCTCGCTCGCGGTTCATACGGACGACGCGCTCGGCGTGCTCGATGATGTCGAAGTAGGTAAGTACCATGACTACTCCGCCGCGAAGTGATCTGACGGGCGGCGCCGGCGCGGCTGCGGACGCGGCCACGCCCGGCACGGGAGAGATCGTGCGTTACGCGCCCGCCGTCGCGCCGCCCGATGCCGCCGCCATCGCGCGCATGGCCAATGCGTTCTACGCCAGCCCGCCGTCGCACCCGATTCCGGGGCCCGGCGCCGCATTGCCTTCCGCGCCGGTGTTCGCCGCTGAGCCGATCTATAACTCGCTGCCCGGCGTGCCGGCGCTGCAGCCGCCGCTGTCGCCGAACCTCAATCCCGGCTTGCCGCCGATGCCGATCCCGGCATCGGGCGCCGCGCAACCGTCGGCGCCAGTGTTCGCCGTTGAGCCGCTGCTCGGTCAGGTGCAATCCTCGCCCTCGCCGAGTTTCATCCAGCCGCAAGGCGGCAAGGGCGCGCCCGCGGTGCCAATCGTGCCGGCGGTGCCGACGCCGTCGGCTTCGCTGCCTGTCGGCGGTGCACCGGCAGCGCCGCGCGGCATTCCGAGCGAAGCCGACTTCGCCGCGCTTCCCTATTCGCTGGGCGGCGTGATGTCGCTCATTCCAAGTTTCGATGATGCACCGTCACCCTATGGTCCGAGCGGGCTGCAGGGGCCGGCGATGGGTTCGGCCGTACCGGGCGACACCTATTCCTTTCTCGATCGCGGTGCGGCGCCGGCCTACGACCCGTCGCCGCGCTCCGGCAATGGCGCAACACCAGGGTCGGGCGGCACTGCCGGCTCGACCGTTCCATTCGCCTATCAGGTGTCGGTGCTCGACTTGAGCGGACTGAACTTCCAGCACCGCCCCGAACTCGGCGCGCCGGCCACCGGCATCACGGGGGTCCGTCCGTTCGATCCCTACGCCATCAAGCGCGACTTCCCGATCCTGCATCAGAACGTCAACGGCCATCCGCTCGTTTGGCTCGACAACGCCGCCACGACGCAGAAGCCACAGAGCGTGATCGATCGCCTCTCGTTCTTCTACGAGCACGAGAACTCGAACATCCACCGGGCGGCCCACACGCTCGCTGCCCGCTCGACCGATGCCTACGAAGGCGCACGCGCCAGGGTTCGCACCTTCATCAATGCGCCAACACCCGACAGCATCATCTTCGTGCGCGGCACGACCGAGGGCATCAATCTCGTCGCCAAGGCTTGGGGCGGCCGAAACGTAAACGAGGGCGACGAGATCGTCATCACGCACCTCGAGCACCACGCCAATATCGTGCCCTGGCAGCAACTCGCCGCCGACAAGGGCGCCGTGCTGCGCGTCGCTCCGGTCGACAACAGCGGCCAGATCATCCTCGAGGAATTTGAAAAGCTACTCAATCCGAGGACGCGCATCGTCTCGGTGAGCCAGGTCTCCAACGCGCTCGGCACCATCACGCCGGTCGTCGACATGGTCGCCATGGCGCACCGTCACGGCGCTATTGCAGTCGTTGACGGCGCACAGTCGGTATCTCACATGCCAATCGACGTGCAGGCGTTGGATGCTGATTTCTTCGTATTCTCGGGCCACAAGATGTTCGCCCCGACGGGCATCGGGGCCGTCTACGGCCGTCCGAGCATCCTGGAAAGCATGCCGCCCTGGCAGGGGGGCGGCAACATGATCCAGGACGTGACGTTCGAGAAGACGGTGTTCCATGGTCCACCGGGCCGCTTCGAGGCCGGCACCGGCAACATCGCCGACGCAGTGGGCCTCGGCGCGGCGATCGACTATCTGATCGACCATCGGCATGAGCAATATCGCCGCCTACGAGCACGAGCTTCTGGGCTACCTGACGCAGGGCCTTCTCACGGTGCCCGGCTTGCGCATCATCGGAACGGCACACGAGAAGGCAGGTGTCGCTTCCTTCGTCCTCGACGAATGTCGCGCGGAGGACGTGGGCAAGGCGCTCAACCAGGAAGGCATTGCCGTCCGCGCCGGCCACCACTGCGCCCAGCCGATCCTGCGCCGCTTCGGTCTCGAGGCGACCGTGCGACCCTCGCTGGCGCTTTACAACACGCCCGACGACGTCGATGCGCTCGTCACCGCGCTACAGCGCATTCAGACCGGCCGCGGCAAGCGCGGCCTCTGATAGGGCGGGCGAGCCATCGCCCGCCTCACTCCGGACCAAAATAAGCAAAGCTGATTTTCTTCGTTCCCGCTTCCCAGCCGCGGTGGCTATCTACCGCGCCTTACTGGGATCGAGGGGAACCGACCGATGGCACTTGCCCGCACTTTTCTACGCACAATCGCGCCGCGCCGCATAGTGATCGCCACGCTGCTCATGACCGGCGGCGCCGGTGCCGCGCTCGCCGCAGAGCCCACGACGCTGCTGAACGCGTCCTACGACGTGTCACGCGAGCTTTATAAGGACATCAACGAAGCCTTCGTCGCCGACTGGAAGAAGAAGACGGGCGAGACGGTGACGATCAACCAGTCGCACGGCGGATCGACCAAGCAGGCGCTCGCCGTTGCCAACGGCCTTGAAGCGGACGTCGTCACCTTCAACCAGGCGCCGGACGTTGACGTGCTCGTCAAGACCGGCGGCATCGTGTCGGCCGATTGGCGCAAGAAGTTCCCCAATGGCGCCGCGCCCTACACGACGACCTCGGTGTTCCTCGTCCGCAAAGGCAACCCGAAGGGCATCAAGGACTGGGAAGATCTCGCTAAGCCGGGCGTCGAGGTGATCGTTCCCAACCCGAAGACCTCCGGCAACGGCCGCTACACGTACCTCGCGGCTTGGGGCTATGCCCTGCGCAAGACCGGCAACGAGGCTGGCGCCAAGGAGTTCGTCGGCAAGCTGTTCGCCAACGTGCCGGTGCTCGACGGCGGCGGCCGCGGCGCCACCACCACGTTCACCCAGCGCGACAAGGGCGACGTGCTAGTCACCTTCGAGAACGAGGCGGCGCTGATCGGCAAGGAGTTCGGCGCCGACAAGTTCGACATCGTCTATCCGAAGGTGAGCATCATCGCCGAGCCGCCGATTGCTATCGTCGACAAGGTCGTCGACAAGCGCGGCAGCCGCAAGCTGGCCGAGGCTTATCTTTAACTTCCTCTATTCGCCGGAAGGCCAGACGATCATCGCCAAGCACGACCTGCGTCCGCGCGACGAAGCCGTGCTGAAGGCGAACGCTGCCAAGTTCCCGGCGATCGAGACGTTCTCCGTGGAAGAGCTTTTGGGCGGCTGGGAAGCCGTGCAGAAGCATCACTTCGCCGATGGTGCCACCTACGATCAGATTGCGATCAAGCAGTAGCGCCTGTCACGGCGATGAGAGGGCCCGGGGTCTTGTCCGCCCCGGGCCCTTCTTTGTGCGGAAAATTACGGTCGGCCATGATCCCGCCATGGCGCGCGCCCGCGTGCGCCACACGGGGATCGACCTCGGGCCGCAAACCTCGGATATGAGGACAACCCTCTTCTGGCTTTTTCCGGAAAAGGAGTTGTCATGCAAATCGTTGCGTTTACGGCGGCAGGCCTCGCCGCCCTCGGAATTGCACTCATTGGCCCGCGCCCAGCTTGGGCCGATCCCGCGCCGGTCATTTCCGGCCCGCACGTCCATGAAAATCTCGCTGTCTACTTCGTGCATGGCGCCAGCGCACCAGGCCCCGTGCCTCTTACGCTGCAGGAAGCTCTGGCCAAGGGCACCGTGCGTGTGGTCGAGACGGGCGAGGTCAACGAGCTGAAGGTCGAGAACACGGGCGATGATGACGTGTTCATCCAATCGGGCGACATCGTGAAGGGCGGCAAGCAGGACCGCGTCCTGACCATGAGCTTCGTGCTGCCGCCGAAGTCCGGCGAGGTGGGGCTCGCCGCCTTCTGCGTCGAGCACGGCCGTTGGTCGGCGCGCGGGACGGAAGACGTCAGCGCCTTCGCCAGCGCGGCCGAGGCGATGCCCTCACGCAAAGCAAAGCTCGCCATGCGCGCGCCTCGCGAGGCTGCGGTTGCGGCCGGTGCTGCCGGCGACAGCGCGTCTTCCGACACCTACACCCGCCAGCAAGAGGTATGGGCTTCCGTCGCCTCTACGCAGGGCAAGCTGTCGGAGAACCTGAGCGCCGCGGTGGCTGCGCCCAACTCCGAAACCAGCCTGCAATTGTCTCTCGAGAACGAGAAGTTGCAGAAGGCGCGTGCCGCCTACACTGGCGCCCTGCAACCGGCGGGCGAAGGCAAGGAAGACATCATCGGCTACGTATTCGCCATCAACGGCCGCATCGTCAGCGCCGACGTCTATCCATCCAACGCGCTGTACCGGAAGATGTGGGGCAAGCAGCTCGCCGCCGGGGTCACGGAGGCAATCGGCGAAGCGGGCGATCAACGCGCCGCGGCGCCGGGACAGGAAGCGGCGGCCGCTTTCCTCAAGACTGCCAGATGCCGTCACCTCGCGACGAAATTGTTAACGGCTTCTCCCGCCAGGCGGTGCACGACGCCGACAAGGCGCTCTACGTAGAAGCCCAGCGGGGCGACGGGAGCTGGGTGCACCGAAATTACCTTGCCAAGTGATTGTCGGGGGCGGCGGGCTTTGCGCCGCCCCCGCCACCTGACGGCGTCGACAAGTTGCGATAATCTGCACGCATGCAGAACAGCAATCCGCCAAGGCTGACGGCTCAGG
>CAWHOZ010000026.1:0-86031 GCA_963831175.1 uncultured Alphaproteobacteria bacterium
GCAGACATTGAGCATGGCGATTCGTGCGGAGATTCTCGCGCCCATGCTGCCGTCGCGTTAGATCACCCAGCTGCTTCCACAGCCCTCCAAACCGCCGACTGGCTGTGCACGTATAGCGCGACGTATGGCGTGATTTTTCGGTGCCCCATGAAACGCTGCAAAGGGCGCTCGATGAGTTGGCCGCCGCCGAGAGCGCGGTGCTCGACACTTCGCCGACGGGAACGCGGTTGGCGCTGGCCGAAGTCAGTCGGGCGGTAGAAGAGTTGGGACGGTCATTGGCCGTAGTCATCCCGTTGGTCTTGCTTTTGGGTTTCCTCTTCCTGCAACAGGTCTTCGGCAGGATCATTGTAGCCACCATACGGGTTCCATCCCATACAGCCTCCTAGAGCCAGAGTGAGTGCCACGATCAACCATTTCATCTTACTGTCCTTACGGGAGTTCACATGCTGGTAAATCGTCCACTCTGCCGCCCACGCTATGGCTGAGCGTTCCAGCCGAAAGCGCGCATTTCGCGCGGCAGCATCGGATCGGAGTCGGGCGGAGGTACTGCGAAATCGACCGCGAGAAGCTTTTTGGCGGGGGCGCCATTTTGCACGGCTGCCTGCACCGGCTGACGTGGTGGAGGGGAAGCGATGCTACGCTTGGCGGCCTTCGCGGGCTTGGTGTTGGCAGGCTTGGCCGGCTTCGCCGGCATGTCCTCGATGACCCGAGTACTGTCCTTCCAAGCGGCAATCGAATCATGAGCGGCACGCTCATCGGCCGGCGCCAGCAAGTGTTCGACCGGCTGTGCGACATCACTGGGATTGGCGTCAGTGTTGATCGATGCCGTCGCGGTTGGAACGGTTACATCAGCCGGGGCCACGTCGGCGGCAAACTCTGCGCCTCCTGCGCCGAACCGACGGCTCAGTTCCTCGGCACGCTCGCGCACCGCGGCCGCCTCGCGGGTGGCTTGCTCAGCCCGCGTCATGGCCCGTTGAGCAGCATCGAGGACTGCTTCCGGCGTCGATGTCGTGGCTTCGCCGGCCGGCTGCACGGCGGCGTCATCGCTGACGTCGCCGAGGGGGGCGCGCCGCGGCGTCCTGCATGTCGGGTAGACGAGCGACGTAGAGGAAAGCCGGAAAGGTAAAAGCCGGGGCGCCTCGCGTCGAGGGTGCGCGTTGCTGGTTGATCTCAAGTGCGCTGGCGCCAGCGACGAGGCTCGTGGCCATCAGCATACCAAATAGGCTCGTGCTTTCGTATGCGTTCATACGCTGCATCCCCCGACCGAAGCGGCCGGCTGCAAGGCGACCCGAAGGATCGCTGATGATTGGCACATGCAGGACAGTAAGCGTCCCACCCACCTAGAGCCTGCGGGCATGTTGCAGCCACAGGCCTACCGAAGTCGGCTCGCCCGATGAGAGCTCTGCCCCGCTCCCGCGCGATTGATCCCGCGACGGCGTCCGCTTCGTTCGACAGCAAATATCAAAGCACTCCAAGGCAATAACATGGCGCAGCGCTCAGCCACGATCATCTTCCAGAACTGAGACAGCGGGGTCGCGTCCCCACTTTTGAAGTCACGCCTGGTTGCAACTCGATGCGATCAAGAGTTGGCTTACGCCGAGAGTTTGCGTGCTGTCCGCAAGTCAGTAACGAAGTCGCGGTAGGCGGCTTCCTTCGCCTGCTGTGGGTCAGGAGCGGACCTCGAAGCTGTGTCCTGGCACGTCCGCTCTGCGCGCTCAATACCGGACGTCAGTTACTGGCGGTGGAAACGCCTGCTCTGGGCCACAAGCGGACAGTTGCCCTCCGGCGCGTGGAGGGTCGAGGAGCTTGGTCCAGGTGCTGTCGGGAACACTTAGTTGTCGCTATGGGCAGCCGGAGCGCGTCGGGACTTTCTCTGTCGTAATAGGGACCGCCACGTTGGAAGTACGCTTCCCCGCTGCCACCATAATTGCAGCTAGATGAAGAACGCCGTCGATTTTTGTTAGGAGGGGACCGCCAGAGCTTGCGGGATGGGTGTCACAGTCGTTGAACCATAGCGGCGGCTTGAGATCAGAGTGAAGGAGCTGACAACCAAAGTGGGCCGAAAGGACGAGCCGCCGATCCGCAGGGTAGGCTGCATGTACCAACGACAGCCCAGGGTGCGGATCCATCCTCTTAACGATAGGCAGGGGATCGACCTTCAGTTTCTCATTCAGCACGATCTCGACTATGTCGGTCGCTAAGCCACGAAGCGTAGCCTCTCGTGCAGTTCTTATTGGGACAGTGTCTTTCGAAGCGAACTCATACCCCGCCGCAAAATGCAGGCACTTGGCGGTTGAGTGCCCCCTGTACTGGGCGCCTCGCACGCCGGCTAGAAAATGGATGTCATGTAGCGGGAACGGTGCCTGTCGCCGCGGGTCAATTACGCAGTGGGCTGCCGTCAAGACAACGTCTGGGGCAATCAGCGTACCTGTACATTTGCTGACCTGTCTGTAGCCTCCAACATTGACTTGGCCAATAAGTTCCACGGCGCCCCCCGATGGTCCACGCGAACGCGATCATCGTCGCCAATTATGCCTGGGTGAAGCTCCCGGCTTGAGGTCGGCGCACACAAGGTAACTACGGCAACGCCGCACAAACCTGAGAGGATACGACGCATGGGATGGGCGGCGGCGCCTGCTGCTAAAGTGTGATCTGGAGGCTTTTTCACTTTTCCCGGAACTCTTGGCGAATTGGCCCTTCAGCGCATTCTCAACCAGGTTCCCGCGCGAAGTCACACCCAATCTCGACCCTCAGTCTAGCCACGGTCGTCCACCGCTCTTTACCAATCGCTTACTATAATCGGCCACGATCTCGTTAGGCGAGCCTGCGAGTGGGATAAGCCCACGCTTTCGCGTGCCTAGTGTCAGCGTATAGCGCGTTCCTCCGCGAACAGCTGCGCGCGTCCGTGCGGGCTCTTAACACTCGACGAGGAACAGCAAAATGAACGCGTCAGCTATCACGGGCCCCCTCATGCGGGGCGCGGCTGCGGCTGCCTTTTTACTGGGAGTTACGCTGCCGATTTCCCAGGCCGCCGCCATCAGCGCGCAAGTGCGGCACGCGTGTGCCGGAGACTATTTCAATAACTGCAGCTCGTTCGCTCCCGAAAGTGCCCAAACTCGCCGGTGCATGCGCGCCGTCGGCCACCGTTTGTCTAAAGGCTGCGTCCGCGCGCTTGTCGCCGCCGGCGAGGTGTCCAAGGCCGAGGTCGCACGTCGGTCGGCAAGTCGGCGCTAGGCTTAAGCATTCAGCCCGTCGAAAGATGGTCTCTTTCTTCTAGCCACCCGCCCGATGCCAATTTGGCTGGCGCACGCGGCGACAATGAACCATTCACTTTGCCTTGTTACCATAGCTTGCCTCGAGGGACCGATCCGAGCGTACCTCGAAACCGGAAGTATCTTTTCCGGGCAAGCCAAGAACCCCGGCGCCCTCAAGCGCCGGGGTTTTTCGTAGAGTGTCAGAGCCTGTTTCTGTCCGCTGGAGGGTGGCCATGAAAGCGCGTCGGTACATAGAGCAGAACCTCGCCTTGGGGCCTGACGAACTGCTCGTCATCACGCGGGCCTTCGATCAGGGGTGGGAAGAGTTGCGGGCAAGGTTTGCATCAGACGATGCCCATGCGGCCCGGCTGCGGCTTGCCGGCATCATCATCTCGCTTGCGAAGCAGGGGATTTCGGACGGCGGAACTTTGCAGGAGATGGCGGAAGGGTTGATGACCCGGCCGCTCAACTAAGGCTGCGACGTGTGTGGCTAACGGCGATGTCGCCCTTTGTCGCCATGTGCTTCACGATGTGCCGCGCACAGGTCGCGGAGCTCTTGCCCGTGCGTGCGGAGGATTTTCACAACGTCATCCAGAGGGGCCTTCTTTGCCATACTGCAATTGTACGCGCGGGATGAAATCGCGCAAATTAGTGACTCGACCTGAGCAGGTTGCAGGGGCCTGAACTGCGGAGGTCAGGAAGGTTACCTTCGGTGGATGGCGCGAGGCGTTCGCGTGTCGTGTATGTGTCATCTTGCCGCCGTATGGCGTGGGAGTTGCCTTAAGCATCAAGACACAGTCACCGCGTTCATTTTGTCGTAGACCGCACGCGTCTTGACAACACTGTCCTCGGCAAGCTTCTGCACGGCGTCGGGGATCCGCGCGTCTTTGACGGCGCTGAACATGTCTTGGGCTTGGCGGGTAAACTGCTCGTTCATCAATCAGTTTCCTCAGTCGGTTTGGGGGTGGACGAAAGTAGCCGCGTACCAATCATGGCGGCAAGGTTCTGGAAGAGGTGATGCTTTCGGCCGAGTCGGGCGCAAGAGCCATCGGGGCCAAGGTTCTCGACAACACCACCTCCAACACGGAGGCGTTGTTTGATGCCGCGCAGGCCATCGCCCGCGCCGGGACGTTCCCGGAAGTGGCTCAGCTTCAAGCCAAGTTCCTGCAGCAGCAGCTTGTCGTCGCCAGCGAACAGACTAAAGAGCTGTTCGATCTTTACACGAAGGTCGCCACGCAGACCTTCAACAGCATGAGCAAGGCCGCAGCGAAGACCTTCCAGCCGAGCAAGAACGCCCGGTAGGCCACAGATTGGCCGCCGCAGGGTTGCAGGCCGCGTGGGTAGCGTGCGAACTGCCTTCGAGGTCCGTTGTTGCGGGCTCGGACTTGCGACCGGGTCGTGCGTGAACACGTCGGATCGAAAGCCTCAAAACGGAAAAGGCGCCGGCCGCGGAGCGACCGACGCCCTTGTCACCGGGAGTATGTATGCTACGGCGTTGAGCAAGCGTGGCATGAAGGAACGTAGGAATGTCCCTGTTTCCCGTGAACCGCCGGTCAAAACATTGTTAGCGGTGGTTGGATCAGCTGGGTGTACCTGCAGGGCGCGCTCGCAGAGCCGCTGCGGGTCGCGCTGGCCATCCTTGGCGGTCACCATCCGATGACGGAGTTCGCGATTGAGTACAACAGGCCGGATACATATCAGCGACTTCCGCAGCCTGCGCCGGACTCACTTGCGATCAGCAGCCGGTCCATACATTTGGGTCAGGAACTGCTTCGGTGGATCGCACGCTGCACGTCCGCTTCACTGCCAGCACCGGACTTCAAAGACCCGAAATCAGTACGGCAGCTTCGGGCCATAAGCGGACGGGATTTCTGCTGTCGAAAAAAGGCGTTGGCGGCATGTTCTATGCACAGGTCGTGGACCTTGGTGTCGAGTATGGCAACGTCGAACGTGGACCTGGGAACCCAGCGGCTGCCGCAGTGTCTCGAGCCGCGATACTCACTCCCGGAGATAGCTCCTGGTCAACGGAACTGCCGTGATTGACTTGGTGATCTGGGCCTGGAATACCATCCAGTTCAAACGCCGGAACGCGACCTCGCAAATCTGGAGATAAAACTCCCACATGCGGCAGAAGCGCTCGTCGTAAAGCGATTCCACTCGGTCGCGATTGCGTTGGAACCGCCGGTGCCACTCCTGGAGCGTCCAAGCATAATGGAGCCGGAGGATCTCGACATCCGTAATCCAGAGTCCCGCTCGCTCGACCGCAGCGATGGTTTCCGATAACGACGGCGTATAGCCGCCCGGAAAGATGTACTTATTAATCCAGACGAGGGCCGAGCCAGGCGGTGCCATGCGGCCGATCGAGTGCAGGACGGCAACGCCGTCGTCGGTCAGAAGGTCACGCATCTTATCGAAGAATTCGCCATAATGGCTGCTGCCCACGTGTTCGAACATGCCGACGGAAACGATGCGATCGTAGCGCCCGCTTACTTCGCGGTAATCCATGAGCTTGAACGTTACCTGCTTTTCGAGCCCGGCGGCTCTCGCCCGTTCTTGTCCGACCTTCCACTGCTCATCGGATAAGGTGACGCCCACAACCTCAACGTTGGCCGTGCGGGCGAGCTCAAACGCCAGTCCGCCGAACCCGGAACCAATGTCCAAGACGCGCATGCCGGGCTTGAGCAAGAGTTTGGCTGTAAGCCGGCGTTTCTTGTTTGCCTGCGCGTCCTCGAGGCTCTCGCCGTCCCTCTCGAAATAGGCGCACGAGTATTGCAGGTCGGAGTCGAGGAACAGCTCGAAGAGCGCTCGGTTGAGATCGTAATGATGTGCGACGTTGGATTGCGCCTTGCCGATGACGTTTTGGTTTACCGGCGGCGCGACCACTGCGCCGCCGGCGCCCGGGAGCGGCATGAGATTGATGGCGCAGAAGTCGAGAACATCATAGAGCGTACCCTCCTCGACTTTGAGCGTTCCGTCCATATAGCCTTCGCCCAGATATAGATCGGGAATAACCATCAGCCGCCGAAGAAGCCTTTTGTCCGCTATCCGAATGGCGGCCTCGGGCCCATTTCCCTGACCCTTGAGGGTATGGACGTTGTTCTCGGGATCGATGATTTTGAGGCATCCTGCCTTGATCGGCAGCGTCGGCATTGCGCCCATGCCAATCACTCCATTTGAGATCCTGAACAACAGCGAGAATGAAAACTCCCGAGCCAACGATGCCGGATGTATCCGCGAACCCTCGGAACTCATAACCTAAAACAAGTCGCGCTCTTCATTCCAAATACCCCCCTCACAGTGGAGACACACTATACCGCGCCACATCGCTCAGGGGTAACCAGCTCGTAGGTTGGGTTGAGCGTAGCGAAACCCCACACTTTGGAGCGAGCCTACGGCGCTGTTGGGTTACGGCCGCTCTCACGGCCTAGCCCAACCTACGAACTGATCTGCTAGCTTCGAGTTGCTACTTGAGGCCATCCGGCAATTTGTGGAGGCTGTTTCAGGCAAAGGAGGGTGAACAACTACAGGTGCGGCGGAGCGGTTTGGCTGAGCCCCGCCAGATAGAGGACGAGGCCTGCGCGTCGGCGAGTTTTTTGCTCAATTGTACCAGGGGTTTCAGCGAGCAGCTCCGGCGTCCGCCGCTTCTTGCGTTCACAGAGTCTGTCTCAGCGGTCATCTCGGATCCATCCACACCTGGCAGGAACCATTCTGCTGCAGCAGATTTACCCCGGCGGGAGCTCGAGAAGGACACGGCGACATGCTTCACAAGACAGGAACCCGCGAGGAATGGCAGGCGGCCCGCAATGAGCTCGCGAAGCTCGAGGCCGAGCAGGCGAAGCGAAACGAGGAGATCAAGACCAAGCGGCTGGAGCTCCCCTGGGTTCCGGTCGAGAAGGAGTACGAGTTCGACACCGAGAACGGCCGCAAGACGCTCGCCGAACTCTTCGACGGCCGCTCGCAGCTCCTCGCCTACAACATCATGTTCGGCCCCGACTACTCAAAGGGCGCCTGCCCGGGGTGCACGAGCTTGGCCGACGGGCTCGACGGCACGCTCGTCCACCTGAAACACCGCGATGTGACGCTGATCTGCTTCTCGCGGGCGCCGATCGAGCGGCTGACCGCCTATAAGGAGCGGATGGGCTGGCAGTTCCCGTACGTTTCCACGTACGAGACCGACTTCCCCTTCGACTTCAATCTCGCAATGTCCGAGGAGCAGGCGCGGGAGACACCCGAGGTCAAGAAGATGATCGACGACCCGCCGGAGTGGCTCCAGGAGTGGTCGCAGCAGGTAGGGGCCGAGCTCAAGGACGGCCTGCGCGAGAATCCGGGCTTTATCGCGTTCGCGCGCGAGAACGGGACCGTGTACCATACCTATACGGTGACGGCGCCCGACCCGTTCGTCCAGCCGTACTTCTCGTTCCTGCTCGACCGAACCCCGAAGCCCCAGCCCAAGGAGCCGCGTGCTTGGCGCAGGGGCGAGTACCCAGGTTAAGGACCGATCAGGAGGTGATCGCCACCAAGGTCGGCCTTGATATCGAAGGCACGGGCGGCCAGGGCATGCCAGCCCCGCAGCTGATGATTTTGGCCAGCGGGAGAAGCCTCACGATGACGATCACCATCACTGCCTTTGAACGGTCACCGGATGAGGGCAAGGGACTGGCACGCGACATGCGCGTTCGCTGGGCGGCGAGGAAGTGGGCCAACCTTACGAGCGTTCGTCTTGTTTCGTTCAGGCGAGATGAAGGAACCCGCGCATCTGCAGCGCTTCATCCTTTCGGGCAGATTCCGACCTATGAAGAAGGCGATCTCGTCTTGTTCGAGACGGGGTCGATCGTACTCCATATCGCGGAGCGCCATGCGGGCCTGCTGCCAGACGATGCGAATGCCCGGGCACGGGCGATCACTTGGATGTTTGCCGCGCTCAGTACGGTGGAGCCGCCGATCGTTGAGCTTGAAATGGCTCCGTACCTGGACGGCGACAAGAGCTGGTACGAGGAGCGCCTGCCTATTCTCAAGGATCGCGTCCGTCGCCGGCTGGATGATCTTTCCAGTCGGCTTGGCGATGCGGACTGGCTCGACGGTGCGTTCAGCGCCGGTGACCTGATGATGGTGATGGTGCTGCGCAGGTTGGACGGATCGGGCATACTGGAGGAATATCCGAACCTCTCCGCCTATGTTGCCCGCGGCGAAGCGCGGCCCGCCTACAAGCGTGCCTTCGAGGATCAATTTGGCGGTTTTCACCGCCAATCCACGACCGGCTGATAAAGGTTCGCTTAGGGTCAGCAGCAGACCTCGAAGCCGTTCTGCATCCACGTCGGCTCTGCACTCAATATCGGAAGTCAGTTACTGAGGTGGACACGTCTGCTCTGGGCCAGAAGCTGACATTACCTTTGCGCCGCGGCACCACACGAACTCTGCGGCGCTATCGGTAGCGGTTGGATTGCTTTGTTTGCGCGGTCGCCTGCTGTTATACCCGCCGCTTGCATCCTCCACAGAATATGCACCCATGATGCGCCGGCCCAAAAAGTTTAGCTCACCTCTCGTGGTTTGCTTAGGTGCCCTAGGCTTTTGCCTTGCGACAGCAAGCACTGCGCTTCCCGATGATCTCGGCCAACTCAACGAGGCCATCGAGCAACTGTATCAAGCCGGACGCTAGGCGCGCTCGCAAAGGAGAGGAGCATCTAGACACCGCTTCGGCAATGGGATGGCTTGCCGACGGCTACAGCGAGATTGGCGACTACGCTGCTGCCGAGCGCCTAAGTCTCAGTGCACTCGCCATTCGCGAGAAGCTACGTGGCCCCGAGGACGTCCTCGTCGGCCTCAGCCTCAATAACCTTGCACTAGTCTATGATGCCATGGCCCGCTACGACGACGCGGAGGCCCTCTATCTGCGTGCACTGGCCATCGCCAAGAAGAACCATCCACAGCATCATCCGGATATCGGAATGGCGCTGAACAACCTCGGTGATCTCTATCACACGCGCGGCGATTTCGCGGGGGCCGAGGAATACTATAAGCGGTCGTTGGGCGTATTCGACGCCGCCCCAGCCGGTGCCCGTCGCACACCGGGGGATATGTCTGCTCTGGGTCAGCAACCCGTCCGAACCCGCCGGCATTTTAGCCGCCCTGTTAGGCTAGACTGCTGCTTATGCGCCGTGCGTTGCAGCGAAGGGTTTTCGAACGCGCTGCGGCCAGCGACGATTGGAGCAGTGCAAATGAGCGAGGCGGAATCAAAGTTTCCGACCCCGCGTCAGCGGGCATTCGAAATCCTGGAGCACGGACGACGCCGGGATTTTGCCTCCCGCATCGTCGATTGGGTCCTGGTTGTCCTAATCCTCGCCAATGTCGCAGGGACCATCGCTCAGACGCTGCCTGGGATCGAGGGGCGTACGGAGAGGATCTGCAGCTCTTCGATAGGCTGTGCGTGCTCGTGTTCGCGATCGAGTACTTAGCGCGCATTTGGGTCGCGCCTGAGCATCCTGTTACAGAAGTTCAGCGATTCGCGTGCGCGTCTGCAGCTTCGCGGCGACGCCGATGATGATCATCGATGCGTTGGCTTTCGTCCCGCTTTTCTCGAATTTGTTTTCCCCGGCGTAGCGAGCGTGCGACTGACGCGGCTCATACGTTTCCTGAAGCTCGCGCGCTATTCGCCGGCGCTCGCAACCATCGGCCGGGTACTTGCTGCGGAGCGGCGCGCGCTTCTCGCCTGCGTCATCATCATCAGTGGCGTCATGATTGCGGCCGCTGCGGCCATGCACGCGGTCGAGGGCGAAATGCAGGCTGACCGGCTTGGCGATATGTCGAAGGCCATATGGTGGTCGGCGGCAATGCTCGCAAAGATCGGCGGTGGGGAGTTTGCGCCAATAACGACGCTCGGCCGCATATCGCGGCCATCACCGTAATGCTCGGCATCTTTTGCTTCGCTTTACCCGTGGCCATCATCGGGCGTGGTTTTTACGAGGAGATCCGCCGCAGGGACTTCATCGTTACCTTTGCCATGGTCGCGCATGTACCGTTGTTTGCGCGCCTGGATGCGACTTCGATTGCCGATCTCGTGGGTATCCTGAGGGCGCGCACGGTGCATGCTGGCACGGTCATTATCCGCAAGGGCGAGCCGGGTGATGCCATGTACTTGATCGCCAGCGGGGCGGTCGACGTCGACGCGTCAAGTGGGAAGGTCCGGCTCATAGAGGGGGATTTCTTCGGCGAAATGGCGCTGCTGACACGGGAACGCCGTACGGCGACGGTCACAGCCGTCAAGTCGACAGACCTTTTGGTTCTCGACTGCGACGATTTCCATCGTTTCATCGACCGCAATCCCGAAATCGGCAGCACATATCCGCGCGGTCGCCCAGGGACGCGCGGCCGGGCTAACTGCTCGCGCCGGCATCGCCTGAACAGCCCAGCAGCGCTGTCTGCACTGCAGTAAGACGAGAAAGCCCTCATCCAAAAGGCTGACCGGCAACGGCGCGGCCTCGTTCGGTGATATCAAACTGAAGTCAACTTCCTTCGTTGCGGCCGACGTCAGCTTTGGGTCAAAAGCGAACGTCGTGGCGCGAACCGCGCATGAGCGGAAGTCGGATACCAGGCCTCGCCTGTCTGCTCCAAGAGCGGATTGCGAGGCGTCGCCTTACTTCCACAATCCCTCGAAGCGCCAGCTTGCCGTCCGCGTGTAGCGCGTCGTGTGACGCGGATCGCGGCGTCACATGAAATCCTGCAGAAGCCGAAAGTCCTGACTTATATTGCTAAGGCCACACGCGACTGGGCTTCGCCGACGAGCTAGGCACGCATCGTCGACGGCGCCGCCGAGGTGGCGCATGACACCGTTACGATCGGAGCCAGCGCCTCTGGGTCCACCGCACGAAAGTCCGCAACACGTAGACCGTGAAGGCGACCGCAACAAAGGCAGCAAACCCAAAGGCGAGTGCAGGGAGCACATGCCCGAGGAGAGGAGCAGCGTATCCCGCGCCCTCGATGGCAGCACTACTGTTCCGCAATCAGAGGGGTGACCACCGCCACCTTCGCATGCAACCCCGCAAATGGACCCACATCTAAAAACGCAGCGGCACCAGTGGCGGACACCGCCCATATCAATCTCGTGCGTACTGGCATTGTTAAGTGCACGTTCGACGAGCATTAGGAGTGCTGGCTGTGCAAGATTGTTTGCCTCAACGCTGAGGTGCGAAGAGATGTCTCGATAAAGATAGGTACCATCGTCAAGGCGCATCTTGCAGACCGTTCCAGGGCAGAGAGTTGGCACCAGGTCGAGCACGTAAAAATTAGGATGGGCCCGCTCCAATCGGATCAGCACGTCATCAAGGGGGCGGCGCCGCTTCAGCGTTTGCTCCCTTGTATAGTAATTGCAGACGGCCGGCTCGGACAGGTTGAACCATTGCTTCGTTGCCATCGTAGGCGTGCACCGGGCATCTCGCATGTAGGGGATTGCCGTCTGAAAGACGACGTTGACGCCGCGCAATGCCATCACACCAGCAATGCGTGCCAACCCTTTCGATAGCAGCTTCATGGTTTCGCCGTCGGCCGGGCCGAAGTCGATCGGTGTGAGCGCTGCCACATCGCTCACCATGACGAGGAAATCTCCGCGCCTGAGTTCACTTAACAGAGTCTGGAACAACTGAGCCCCAGTAGTGCTCGTTGGCTGCGGACCACGGTGTACTGTTCGGGATCTCCGCCACCGGGGAAGCTCCCCAAGCCGATGTCAATATAACGGATCCGAGCCCCCGCTGCCGTAATGCATCGAGCAGGTCCACCTCAGCCGCGCTGAAGGAGTTACCAATGACCAAAAAGCGGCGCCCTGAATTAGTTTTTCCGAGCTCGCATCGCTCCGGATCAATGATTTTGCTCGCGTCTGCATTCGACGAAAGGACGCATTCGTCGGCTCGCCAGAGAAGCTTGCCGCCGCTCCATCGCTCACTGCTCAGAGTATCAACCCCGACCTCTGCCATCGATGCCGGAACGCCGGTATAGAGCCTACCGCGAAGCTGTTGCGGAAAGCTAAGCACGAGGAGAAAGCTGGCCACCGAAGCGGCGACGCCGTAGCCGATCGTTCGGAATGGCGAAGCCGACCAGACGCGGTAGCGCAGTGGACGTTCCAAGACGTAGTAGCTCGAGGCTGCAAGTGTGAGCATTGCCAACAGTTGAAAGGGCACGGTGACGGCATCAATGCCGATTGTCCAACGGCTGATCGAGAGAACGCTCCAGTGCCACAAATATAGGGAGTAGGAGATCAGCCCGACCCACACGATCGGTCGCAGTGTCAGCGCCGTGTAGAGGCCCTGACCCGGGCTCAGTGACGCGAGCAGCAGTCCCGTGCAGATGACCGCGAGGACGGTGGCAGTACCCTGATAAGTGACAGGAAGCGCTAGACCGACACCCAATATCGCAGCCGCACCCCAACTGACCCAACCTCGCCGCATGAGTTGCGCGCGCTGTGGGGCCGCGCCGAGGGCAAAGATGAGATAGCCAACGCCGAGCTCCCAAAACCGCATAGGCATGAGGAAGTAGGCGGCAGGAGGTGACTGGATCAGCAGCCATAGAAACGCGCACAGGGAGAGACCGACGAGAAGTGAGAAAACCGCTGTGCGAAGACCGACAGTGCCATTACGCTGACCCGCAACTAGCCATAGGAACAGCCCTGGAAAGACGAGATAGAACTGTTCCTCGACACCAAGCGACCACGTGTGGACGAAGGGGTTGAGTTCGGTTGCGAAAGCGAAATAGTCGGTTGCCTTGGCAAACAGATAAATGTTCGAGGCGCCGAGAAGGGCCCATGCACCCGACATCATGATGCGTTTGTAGTCCGCAGTGGCCGGATCGATAAAGGCCGAGCCCACTAGAGCGGTGACCAGTACGCAAACGACGAGTGCCGGCAGCAGCCGCTTGGCGCGGCGCGCGTAGAAGCTTGCAAGGAACTCGCTGGGCGATTGGTCGACGCAACCAAGTAATGACGAACTAATGACGTACCCCGAGATGACGAAGAATATGTCGACCCCGAGGTAGCCTCCTGGTAGCCAAGACGAACTGAAATGATTGGCGATAACGGCCGCAACGGCTATGGCGCGTAGGCCATCAATCTCGGGTCGATAAGGTCGGCTGCCCCTCATTCGCTTGCGACGCCCCTGATGTGTCCCCTTGGCTTGTGGTGGATCCGTCTAGACATGACAACCCACCCAGTCTACGAGGCGAAGGTTGAGAGGTGACGCAAGTTCTCTTTTGCGCAACTTAGAATGTAGGCACCTATGCAAAGCCCGCCCGAGGTCGATGTTGAAGCGACGCAGGAGTCATTCGACTTACTGATGCGTGACGACCAGCCCAATATTTACGCGGTCATGTGTCTCGTGCCAACAAACATGCTCAAGCAGGAATGTACGTTGAGGGTGCGCGCTCCTGACGGCAGGATTCTAAACTGCGTCTGGCGGCCGCAAGGCCACTTGGCCCGTTAGACAAACTCCCGGCTGCTCGACGATCATAGTACGCGATCACCGATAACGGAGTAACACACGCTCATGGATCGGTGGATCCGACGCGGCGTTGAACGTCTCTTCTGGGACAAAATCTCAGTCTCCAACGCGACGCCCGACGACCAAGTAGGAGAGGTAATCCGGCGCCTCCGGCCGGTTGGTGTGATCGGCGGCCTTCGACGGTTCGGTCCAGCTGGCGATGGCGGTTACCTAATGCCAGATGATCTCGATGGCATCGCCGCGTGCATCTCCCCGGGTGTATCTTTTGAAAGTGGTTTCGACGAGGCCATCGCCAATCAGGGCATCGATGTCATTTTGGCCGATGCCTCAGTGAGCGCGCCACCCGTTCAGCATTCGCGCTTTCGTTTTCTACCAAAGTTCGTGGATGTCACTGCGTCGCCTCGGGCACTGACGCTCGACGAGCTTTGTCGGGAGGCGAAACCCGATGGTGACCTCATTCTGCAGATGGATATCGAGGGTGCCGAGTATCGCGTGCTTTGCAGCGTGAGTGATGAGTTGCTCCGACGCTTTCGCATCATCATCGTCGAGTTCCACGAGCTCGATCAGTTGTTCTCCCGATTTAGTTTCGGGATGATTAAGGCGGCGTTCGCCAGACTGACCATGCACCATACTGTCGTGCACCTTCATCCCAACAACGTGTCCAAACCAGTCACGAGAGGCCGCCTAAGTGTTCCGCCAGTGATGGAATTTACATTCTACCGTAAGGATCGGATGGCAGGACGAGCAGAACAGCAGCCAACATTTCCGCATCCACTTGATGCGGCGTGTGTAGCTTCTCGTCCCTCCTACCCTTTGCCCATGTGTTGGTGGCCGGAGCCGCATTCCTAATTCAAGTCGCCATTGAGCGGTCTTCGAACTTTACCAGGTTCGGCTCACGCCTAGCCCGGCAGTGCTGCCAACGGACATGGCGAGAGCATCCGCTGATGACTGCTTCGGGTCAGTAGCGGACATCAAGCGTGTCGCTGCGAACGTCGGCTTTGGGCCAAGAAGCGGACATCCGCGGCAAACTTCGCGCTCGCCCGCGCGGCCTTGGCGCGATTACGTGTCGCTCGGCGGCCGCGTATCGCTGCGACGCCGCCGGAATGGAGCTCGGGCTTGGTGTTAATCTTGTGCGAGCCGCAGACTGAGCACTTCAGGTGCGTTGAGATGAAGGGGACGGACGTATCCCACGACAACGGCAACGCTATCGAAATCAGCGGCCGTCCCTCGACTGAACTAACCGCATAGGACCTCACTCGAGGCCTCGCTGAGAAGTGGTCAGGGCGTGAATGTTGTCGATTCAAATTGGGCGGCTTCGGCCACATCCGTGAGTTTGCGGGATCCGCCATCGAAAATCGCACCCTCCTCGATCCCTAAGGAACGGCTGCTTATGTCGCCCTGAACGCGAGCGGTGGCGGCAAGAACAACGCTGTCCCCGATGATCGTGCCCTCGACGCGTCCGGAAACTACCACCCTCTTTGCGACGATCGATCCAACGATCATGGCCTGCTCGCCGACGCATAACTCAGCGCAATGTAACTCTGCCTGAATATGACCGTTGACCCGCAACGATCCTTTGCAGCGAATGGTGATCATCTGTCCCTCGATGGAGAGATCACTGCCGATCACCGAGCCCTCTACCGATGGGAAATTTGGCGATGGAAACCCTGGCGGGGCCGTGGAGGCCCGCTGCTGCTCTGGCGTCAGTTCGGGCGGTAGGTTTCTCATGATTTGTTCGGCCCACCCTTCAGGGCATCAAGCAAACGAGCGGGAGGCGCCGACAAAATGATGGCCCCGCCTCCCCGTGCAGACGCGCACGACAGAGCTTCTATATTGAACTGCTAGAGTGGCTCGTGTCGATCGCTTCCGGATCGAGAATGGGCATCAGTTCGCCCGCATCCTTGGTGAGGCGCACGCGGCCGTCAAACTCTGCGCCCTCGGCAATGGTGAGTTTTTGATGCGTGATGTCGCCCTCGACTTGCGCCGACGAATGCAACTTGACATTCACGGCACGGATAGCACCGCGCACGCCCCCGAGGACCTCGATCAATTCCGCGCACACCGTGCCTTCAACCGAGCCTTCGGCCGTGATGACCACTTGCTTGCCGTGAACGTTGCCGCGGACGTCGCCATCCACCTGCAGCTTATTCTTGGAAATGATGGTGATCCGGTCGCCCAGGATGGTGAGATCGGTGCCGATCACAGAAGTACCAGTCGCGGCATCCGCCGCAGGTTGGAAGGGAGATGATTTCGAAGGGGCAACGGTGCCTTTTCCATTCGCTGGTGAATGGCCGGGCTTGGGATGAAGGGTTTCGTTCTTGGCGGTAGCATTGAACACGGGTCACCTCCGGCGCGATTTGCGCAAATATGATCAAAAGATTTTCGGGTCCCCGCGTGGCGATCGGCTCACACGTCCGCGGCGATTTTTTGGCGCAAACGTAAGCGAACGAGCCGATGGCGGAGATCAGATGCCGCGCACGCACCGCGAAGAGGGTTGTTACTTCGGGAACAGCGCAAATATAGGGCGCGTGCTTCTGCTACTTTGCCGCCTTCCACGCCATGTGAGGCGGAGGAGAAGACTTGCATGACGCTTGCCGAAATTCTGTGCAACCGGACCCGCATTTGTCGCCCGGTGCGCGCGTCCAACAGCCGATCCGATGCCCCGCTGTTCATTCTCGAAATCTTGTTTGGAGCTCACTATTCGGTCACGCGCCCCGCACTCGCGCGGGCTCGATCTGCAGGTTCTGTTGCTCGCGGGAGCAGCGTGAACTACGCCGTAGGCGTCCGTAAAGCGCGGTTCAAGGCAGCCTAACTGCTCGTCGCCCTTATCCACCGGTCTGTTCGAGCTCCCGCCTAATCTCGGTGCGGAGCTGGATCATGTCGTCCAGAGTCTGTTGAAGTTGGGCGAGCAACCCATGGACCTCTCCGGTGTCTTCATGCTGCTGCTCCATAAGGCGCACGAGCGAACGCCGCTGGTCGATAGCGAGTCGAGCCTGTTCGATCTGGCGGTCTAAGATGTCGAGGCGTTCGCGGGCGGACGGCATGATCCATTCTATACAACTGCGGCTCCCGCCCGGTTCCGACTTGACCGGTCACGGAATAAGACGCTAGCAAACGCCCCGTAAGAGGAGCCGCAGACGGAGAGCCTTTAAAGGGCGGTGAGCCGTTGGACGGCGAAAGATTTCATGAGCTCAGCGTCGGCTTGGCCCTGCCGCGCAACCATCAAGATCGCATCGGCAATCCTTTGCCGGTCGCTTTGATCCGTGGGGCTTCCCAGTTCCACGCATGCCGCTTCGAATGCGGCGTGCATAGCTTTGATCTGAGTATTGTCGAAAAATTCCCGCATCCCCTCACCTCGCTCAAAGGCCAACCGTAGCATCGTGTCTCGCCGACCCTACGGTCTATGCCCGCCGATGATCGCGAAATTAGGGGCGGCGACTGTGCAATCACTCAATTTTCGTAACAGTTTTGCCATCAATCACGCATAGGCCGCCGCGTCTTGCCACCCGTTACCAGTGACCTCGGTAAGCCTCGTTGCCAGCAGACGTCCCCGAAGTTCCTCCGCAGACGGAGAGCTTAAAGGGCGGTGAGTACAAGCGTGTGGCGAGTGCGCCACGCCTCTGCTGACTAATCGCGTTCGGTCTATGGTTCGTTGAACCACAGCCGACCTAGGCGTTCTAATTTTGCCTCGTCACAAACCTGCTTAGGAGATGGAAATGCTTGCTCCAGAATCTATTTTGGCTTGGATCATCATCGGCGCCATTGCCGGTTGGTTGGCGGGCGTGCTCGTAAAGGGGTATGGCTTCGGCCTCATCGGCAATATCGTCATCGGTATTCTCGGTGCCGGGATCGCTGGACTGCTTGCTCCTCGCCTTGGTCTCTACACAGAATCGTTTTTGGGGAACATTGTCGCGGCCACACTAGGAGCCTTGGTATTGCTCCTGATAGTCGGCCTAGTTCGCCGAGCGTGAAGGCCATTAGTCCCTGAGCACTATGGTCCACGTCAGCGGCCCTTTTCTTTCGGCGAGCTTAGTCCAGGCCTGGCGCTGCGAAAGGCACGTGACCGAGCCGTTGCGGGCATATGCGCGGTCGAAGATGTGATCCTGGCGCCCTGGTCTAAAGGACTTTCAGGTTCGCGGCTGATGGCTTGTCGTGAACGCCTATCTCGACGTCGAACGAGACTTTCTGGCCTTCATGGAGTTGGCTTAGGCCGGATCGTTCGAAGGCTATTGCGATTTGTTGGGCGAGGCCTGCTATCTGATGCCAATCGAACCGAGCGGCCCCACCACCAAGGCCAAGATCTCCCGACGGGCGGCGGCGGTGAATACCGCGTACCACGCATTAGCAGTAGGCCGGGCAGGTTACAGTCGGTAGGCTTTTAAGGTCGAGTTCCACGCGCGAAACTTGGCCGACCTAACATTCCATTGCCCGGACATGTTAGCGGCTGCTGCTGTGTCATTGACCGGCCCTGGCAAATCAGCTTAGCACCTATCCCGCGCGTTCGTAGTCGGCGTCATTGAGGCGTTTGGCACGAGGGGACGGGTGCGCATCATCTTACAGCTTGTCATGGTGCTGAGCGGGCTGCTGCTGGCGCGCGAGTTCATGACACACTCAAACGAGCACCTCCGCCTCGTGCTCCGCTGGGCGAGTATTGCTTCAGAGAACATCGCCACCGTGCACGAGGCGCCAACGTCGGTCGCACCGGTGGCGGTCGGACCGATAGCGGAAGTTTCAGCCCAAAGCATCGCCATTGTGCACGAAGCGCCAGCGCTGGTCGCACCGGTAGCAGTCGCACCGATAGCGGAGGTCTGGGCGCGGAGCATCGCCACCGTTCACGACGAGCCGCCAGCGCTGCTCGCCCCCACGCCGGTCGCACAGATAGCGCTAGTCTCAGCGCAGAGCATCGCCACTGTGCGCAAACCAGCAGCACTGGTTGCGACGAAGGACGTTGCGCAGATACCGGAAGTCTCGCCGAAGAGCATCGCCACGGTCGCGCCGATAGCGGCAGTCTCAGTGCGGAGCACCGGCACCTTGCAAGAACGGTCAGCACTGGCTGCAACGATGGAGGTCGCACAGATGGCGAGGAAGGCGGCGCAGAGCCTCGCTCTTGTTCCCGAACGGCCAGAACAACTCGCAACCAGCGCGCCCGCACAGACCAAGCAGGTGTCCGCGCAAAGCATCGCCACCGTTCGCGACGAGCCGCCACGCCAGCTTGCACCGATAGCGGTTGCGCCCATATCTGAGGTCTCAACGCAGAGCATCGCCGCCGTAGACGAAGTGCCAGCACTGGTCGCACCGGTGACCGCGTGCGAGCAAATCTGGGATCAGATGACGCACATGTCGAGAGACGAGTGGGCAGAGGCGTGCCGTCGAGTGGATGAGCTTCGTCTCGTCGTTCGCAATTAGGCGGCGAGCGCTTCGAGGTACTCGGGTTCGGCGTACAGCTCACTTAGCTCTTCTTGTCTCGTTCGGCACGACCAGCGTTTCAGGCGCACACCGGTAGCGCAAACAAAAAGCCAGACCGCGACGAGGGTTTGACGCGATCTGGCTTGGACACGGGAGAAGATGCTCCGAGAGGGTGCGGAGCCGAACGCAACCTGCCGCTGTGCGATTCGGCTGTCCACAGGTTAGAGCCTCTTGGTTCTGACGATCTGTGGACAACGCAAAATCGCCATGCTGGCTGTTCAAATCTTGAGCAGGCCACGAGGGGTCCGCCGATGTGGGGGACGAGGGTGGCTTCGGCCGGACGGTGTACCCCAACTCTTCTGCCGTCCGGTACGTTTAGGAGGCCGCGTCAGCCGTGGTGGGGGTGGCGCGGCCTCAAAAGCCGAGCGGGCCGGGTTAGGCCCTGCCGCTCGGCTGCGGCTCGCCGTCGTGCAACGCATCAAGCGCGGCGACGTTGGCAGCTTTAGTCAGCCACGTCGATGATTGGTACGTCTTGATGCTCCCGCGAGGGCAGACGGAGATCATCACTGAGGAAGCAAATAAGTTGGCGCGCGACGACGGCTAGACGAGCAAGCCTGCAATCGCAGCCCCAACGGCGAACAGCCCAACAAAGAGTGATGCGACAAGCACAACAGTGCCTGCTGTCGATGCCCAGCGTCCTGGTTCTTTTGTGCTCATAGGAAGCCCCCCTAGAGCAGCGCTGCATTTCACCGTCACCACCCGCTGCGCGAATCGTACTCCTGTTCGCGGACACCCGCTATCTCAAGTCAACTTGCAGACACTCGGATCAAGAAATGGATTAATGAGCGCAAAGTGCGAGTTTGCCCGCAGTCAGCCGAGGGTTTTGCATGGTATCGGCCTAACTATTGTCCGGAACCGTACATGGCGACGGCCAATTACACCCCCATGACAAAGCATTGGTCCTCAGTCATCGGCGCATTGGCCAAACACTCCGAGAGGCATTCGAGCGCATAGCGCGCGACCCCATTCCGGAACGCTGGATCAATCTCATCAAACAATTGGACGCCGAAGCAGACGCTCGCCGCAGCACAGCGCGGGAAAATAGGCGATAGACACCCGGACGGCAGCAGCGGGGTGCGCCGCCGCCGGGGGCCGGGACCATGCCGCCCATGCGGGCGGGCGCAGCCCTGACGGTAAGTAACGAGCGGGCGGAATGTTCCCTCCGAAAAGATCGATTAGTCATTTCCCGTACACTTCTTTACGAGTGGCGATGCTCCCGGTCATCGACGTGATGTCGCGCGAGCCACATAGGCTGGCTGAAGCTGACATCGTCGCCGCGCTTAATGCGTTGCACGACCGCGAGCCGCTCGTGAAGAGACACGCCGATGATGAGTAAGGCGTCTTCTCCGTCAGCACCGAGCCACGTCTCGGCCGTGAGCACGAAGCTGGTGGCCATTTTCCAGGCCATGAACCGACTGATCAAAACTATCGCGTGCTCGCGCTGCTCTGGCTTGTCCGTATCGAACCGCGTGAAAATGAGGAAGGCACCTTCCGGCGTCGTGATGCGCCACGCTGGCACCACCTCCTGGCCATCCTCGACGATGCGCCGCGCTACGGCGAGCTGCTCAAGCATGATGGTTGCGAGGGACATGCGTTCGCAGCTTTAGCGGTTCCGCGGCGGACAGAACAGGAACTGTGCATCGCCAGCTCCCCGCTCATCGTTAGCTCGCCCCCTGAAGCCTGCTACCGACGATCATCGCCGCCAATGCACCAGCTGACTGGTTCACAGCGAGCTTGAGCGGAAGTGCAGGGCAGGCGGCGCTGAACGACAAAAGGCCCCGGAGACCGGGGCCAAGGCTGGGGAACAAGTGAGGTGCAAGTCATGCCGCTGGGCTTGCTTATCCATCAAGCGCCCGATCTAAGCGCCCTTCAAGCCATAGCCGTCGACAGTGTTAATGCCAGAGCCGCTACGCTCGGGGGCGGACGCTGGGCGTCACGGCTTTTCGTTTCGAGCGCAATGGCAAGCAGCCGATCCTGATCGCGCTCTCCGGCGACGACGGCGGCCATCACGCGTCCCGCCATTGCGATGCGAGCTTCCTCGGCGGCATTGAGAGAGGGGAATTTCTGCTTGGCTTGGAACGCCTCCCAAGCTTGGTCGCAGACATCGCGCACCAGCGCCAACCGGGCGAAATTAGTAGGCATATTGCCCCCGTCAGGAGCTAAACCGCGTAAACGATCACTATGCGCAATGGTTCCTTACTTTTGAGGTATAGAAAACTGCCAAAAAAAGAGGCGCCACTAGCGGACGTTCACATCTAGCGACTTCATCGTCCACAGTCGTCATCGAGGCTACGGCCCGCTGCGACGTTTGTCCGTGGCTGTACAACCACTGACTAATTACTTCATCAAGCCCCAAGTTGCCTCTCCCGAACCCCGGGCATTAGATCATCCGTTACCTGACTAAAGTATGGTTCCGGCAAAATTGCTGCGAGCCGGGGATTTCAATCGTGCGTGGCCATCATTCCGCAAAGCGCATTTGCAAAACAAAAGGCAAAAAGGCTCGTTCTGCCAAGGCTCCGCCTGCTCAAGCGATGAAGGCTTGCCCGTCACGGACTTGGCTCGCGCGCTTCGAGACGCTCAAAGAAAATACCGACGAGGCTGTCGCGCACAAGAAGGAGATCGACCAGCTCAACGGCTGGTTTGAGATCGCGCTGCACAACATGGCGCGCGGGCTTTCCATGTTCGACGCCGAGCAGCGGCTCATCGTCTGCAACAGAATGTATCGGGAGATTTTCGATTTGCCCGAACGCCTGACGCGGCGGGGCACGCCGCTTGCGGAGATCGTGCGCTACCATGTCAAACGGGAGACCGGCTCGGATCGTCCAGAGGATATCGAAAAGGAGCGCAAGTGGATTGAGTACCATGTGGCCGAACTGGCGCGTGGCCGATCCTTCTCCGACACCCGCCATCTCAAAAACGGCCGCATCATCCTCGTCACCAATCAGCCGATGCCGGAAGGCGGATGGGTTGATCTGCAGGAGGACATCACCGAGAAGAGCCAGGCCGAACAGAAGATCACCTGGCTGGCGCGGCACGACACGCTGACGGAGATCGCCAACCGCTTCCACTTCCGTGAGACGCTCGACAGTTGGTTTCAGCAGCTGCAGCCCGGCGCCGGCTTTGCCCTGCATTGGATCGACCTTGATCACTTCAAGAATCGTGAACGACACGCTCGGTCATCCTGCGGGCGATGCGCTGCTCAAGAGCGTGGCCAAGCGCTTGCGCGGGATCTTGCGCGGACCCGATGTCGTGGCGCGGCTCGGCGGCGACGAATTCGCCATCATCCAATCGGGGGTCAGCTACCGAAACGCAAGCCGCCAAGCTGGCCAAGCGTGTGCTGCGCGCCATTGGCGAGCCCCATCACGTGCTCGGGCGTGAAGTGCGCGTTGGGGCAAGTATCGGCATCGTCCTGGCGCCAAGCCAAGGTCGCGATGCCGATGAGCTTCTGAAGAATGCCGATCTCGCCCTGTATCGGGCGAAAGCGTCCGGCCGGGGTGCCTATGTCTTCTTCCAACCTGAGCAAGATCAGAAGTTGGGGGAGCGGCGGAGCTTGGAGGCCGATCTGCGAACGGCGATCGAGGAGCAGCAGTTCGAACTTTACTACCAGCCCATTGTCGAGCTGGAGAGAAAAGAGGTTATGGGGTTTGAAGCTCTGATGCGCTGGCATCATCCGCAGCTCGGCATGGTCTCGCCCGGCGATTTCATTCCCCTCGCCGAGGAGACCGGCCTGATCGTGGAAATGGGGGCCTGGGCGCTGAAGCAGGCCTGTCAGGAGGCCGCCAGCGTGGCCGCAGCACATCAAGGTCACGGTCAACCTCTCATCCGTCCAGTTTGAGCAAGGCGACCTCTACAAGGCCGTCAGGGAGGCCCTCAGCAATTCAGGGCTCAGTCCCGAGCGCTTGGAGCTCGAGATCACCGAGAGCCTGCTGCTGCGCGACGAGGCTAGGACGCACGAGCTCCTGCACAAGCTCCGGTCTCTTGGCGTCAAATTTGCCCTCGACGATTTCGGTACGGCTTACGCGTCGCTCAGCTATTTGCGTAGCTTCCCATTCGATAAAATCAAGATCGACCGCACATTCATCGCTGATCTCGACAGGCCAAAACAAAAGGACTGTATGGCCATCATCCATGCGGTGGCGGGGCTGGCTAAGCAGATGCAGATGAGCACGGTGGCCGAAGGGGTCGAAACGCTGGATCAGCTCAAAACCGTCACCAACGCAGGATGCGAAGAGGTGCAGGGCTTTTACTTCAGTGAGCCGGTATCAGCCGGTGAGGTCAAAGCCGTGATAGCGCGGTGCCGCGCGATGTTACGTGTCGGGCAGAAGAAGCGCGCGGCATCTTGATTTGCACCAACGGTCGCTGGCCTGGACGTAAAGCGATCGGACAATGTCTAAGCAACCGCTCGAGAGCGCTGACGCTTGGCGGAGCTGAGTGCACCATGCATTTGCGCCACGAGAACCCAGGGATCAATGGGTTTGTCAAAGAAGCGGGCTTGCGGCGGCAAATCGCGCCGATCTGAATCGATGCTTCCCGATACCACAAAGACAGGCGCCGCCGGCCGCTGAATGTGCGCCTGCCACGCGAGGTCATATCCGTTGCGTGCCCCGGGCATTTCTACGTCCGTGATGATGGCGTCGATTTTGCCATCGCTAATGCGGGCTAGCCCTTCGTCCGCCGTACAAGCTTCCAGAACCTCAAAGCCCGCGTTCCGAAGGGCATAGCTTGTGAGCCGTCGGATAGCCGCGTCATCCTCGACCAGGAGTATGCGGGGAGAGTAATTTTGAGTGCTCATGTCGCTACAATTTTATGGCCAGAGGGGAGGTTCCCTCGCGGGACAAAGATATATCGGCTTCGTTTCTCAGCGCTTGCGCATGGCGAGCCACTTTGATTTGCATTTACTTTTCTTGAGGCACTCGAGCCAGGTTCGATGGCGGGCGTTGCCTCTCTTACTTCGATGGCTGCTCCTCAATGACTGCTTTGGGCAGGAGCGTAGCAGGCGGGAATAAACTGAAGTCTGCTCTGCCGGCGGCGGAAGTCTGGCTGCGTTGCGCCGCTCGCTACGGAGATGTCTGCTTTGGGCCATCAGCCGAAGTCCCACGCCTCCGCTTCGATGATGGCGACTTCGCCGAACAGGCCGTCACTCGCTTAGACTATCATCGGGGAGCAATTACACCTCGTGAGTCACCGAATGGCGGAAGCTCGACTACCAGCAGAAATCCTCGCCAAAGCCTCGCTCCGCGGCGATGAATACGCATGGCGAGTGGAAGACATTCCGTTGGTCATCGACGCAGCACGAGAGGCGAGCCTCGTTAACATTGGTGGTCAGTTGCAGTTCCGGGGACCCGACTTCACCTGCGAGTGCTACTGGGTGGATGTGGACACCTACAAAGAAATTGCTGGTGATCTGCCCTTCGAGGTTCGTGTTGATCTGACCGCGAAAGCTGCGAGAGACGCGTTTGAACAGCTCAGGCGAGAAGTAGATTTTCTCGCGGAAGGCCGTACTGCATTCGCAGATGTACTCAATCGGTACGAGGAGGAAGGTGGCGCTTTGTCTGACGTGATGTGGTTCGTGTGGTACGTGAGCTCGGAATGAGTAGATAGCCGCACCGAATGCGCTCTGCCTGCTCTGTTTCCAGCGACGATGGAGCTTCCTGGAAAAGTTCTGAGGCTCGACCCGCATCGATCGAAGCTTATGCAACTCATCGGCGCAGTCTTGGAGAGCACGATCCGATTGCCCCTGTGCTCGAAGTTCGCAGCGCCGGCATTAACGCGCTGAGGTGAGCTGGGCATTCTCAACCTGAAAGAACACCAGCGCCGACCGGTCCTCAGCCTTCGCCCGATACATTGCGATATCGGCATTGCAAAGGATTTCCTCAGGCGTGACGCCGTCTTGGGGAATGGTCGCTGCGCCGATCGCCACGCCAACTTGATGCGATGCCCGGTCGGTCGAGATCGGGCTGTGCAGGCTGGCAATGAAGCGATTGCCAATGGCCCTCGCGCCCTCGCGGTCAACATCGCAGGCGAGCACGGCAAATTCGTCGCCGCCAAGTCGCCCTACGAGGTCCGAAGGACGCGAAGCCGCCTTAAACCGCTCGACGACAACTCTAAGTACGCGGTCCCCAACAGCATGGCCATGTTCATCGTTGACGCGCTTGAAGCCATTGAGATCGAGCAGAAAGAAGGCATGATGCCGGCCGTCTTGGCTGTGACCGGTCATGGCCAACGCGAGTGCGGCGAGGACGCCGCGCCGATTTGGCAGCCCGGTCAGCGGGTCACGCAATGCCTCGTCACGTAGCCCTTGGATGTCCAATTCGCGCTGCACCGACAGGAGCGCATCTCGTCGGCCTTCGTACTGGCGACGCACTATGAACGCCACGATACCCATGACCAGCAACGCGGACAGGAACATCAGCTCGGCGAGGGTGATGCGCCGCTCTTGTGTCGTGAGCTCGCTCGCAAATCGAAAGAGGTCGTATTCGAGCGCAAGTACAGTGGCGCCGACCATGGCGCCAAGAATAAGCAGGAGGTCTTGCAAGCTCGCCCACGGATGATGGCCGACCGCGCAAACAACTGAAGATACCTTCTGCATGGAAATCCCCACAGCGCTGCAGGGAGAAACTAGACGGTTCCTTTCAAGAAACCGTAAAGAGACGTCAACACGCTGCTCCAGCGAATGAGTTGAATTCGCTGATTCTGTCTTGCAGCGGGGGATCGCAGTGGCCGGCTCCCTAATAGAGCTTGTCGGACCACGCCGGCAACGCGAGCTGAAATATTGATTGGGTAGGATTTCGCTAGCGGCAGGCTAACGGTTCACCACTTGCCAGGGGCGCGCGCGTTCTGGCACCTACGCAGAACGGCCTATCGACTGGGTACGCCCATGGAGATGCACCAGGTCCGATACTTCCTGGCGTCGGCCAGCCCCGAAATGCCGGCCGACGTTTACATCAAGACTGGGGAGCGCCCCTTCTTCGAACACATCATGAAGCCTGTCCTTGACAGTTCTGATTTGACTGTTCAATCAGAGGGAGCAAGAGGCGCAAATTCCCGAAGCAGGCCGGTTGGCGGGTATCGTTATCGGCAGGCGAGGTCCTCGAGGTCCGACAAACTGCCTTCGTCGTCCACGTAGCCGGCCGCCGTTACGGTTGCTCCCTGAACGCATTGAGACGGCAGCTCTGAAACCGCGATGCCGTAAATCTTGCCGCTGGGCTTGTTCTGCTGGACCTCCAAATAACCGTCCTGAACGCGCAAGCGGTTCGTCTTCCACGACCAGCACGACCCGTGGGGCGGCCTCGGCACCCATGGGCGCCACCGTGATGCAGGTTTGTTACAAATGCCGATCCGGGATGTTTCTTGAGGCTTATGGCTTAAGTGCGGATCGTGCCGCCCAGGAACGTCCGTGAGCGTGCATGCCCTCCGAGCAATAGATAGCAAGCTAACGGGGGCTTCAAATCGCGAAGCTCTCGACTTTGGCGCCCTTCTTGACGGCATCGACCAGCCAGTTCGGCTTGCGACCACGCCCAGTCCAGGTCTGCGACGTATCTTTCGGATTGCGGTATTTTGCAACGCCGGTTCCCTTGGGTGATCCGCGCCTACCGAACAGCTCCTTGATATCGAAGCCGGCTTTCTCGGCCATCTCGCGAAGGCGTTCTTTGGTGGCCTGGGCGTCGGCAGCGCGCTTCTCAGAAATGGCTTCCTCGACACGCTTTTGCAGCTTGATCAGCTCCACATACGAGAGTTTCTCCAATCCGTTGATCTTCGCCATAGCCTGTTTCCTCCGCTTATTTGCGCGGATTGATAACGCGAATAAGCGCGGAGAACAATGAGGATATGACCTATTCGCTGTACGTGCCCCAACGTCGGCTCATACAGATGCGAACTTTCCACGCTCAAAGCCGAATTCGCGGATAGAGTTCGGCCGAACTGGGGGATCGACGGCACACATCACGGTACACGCGGACTGCCAGTCGGCGTTTCGAAGGGCTGACAAACAATGGTTCACAAACGGGGCCCGCAGATCGTCACGTGCGGCAAGTCTGATCGGCGGACGTCTGCACAAGCCGCGAGGGTAGAGGTGCTCGCCGCGCTTAACGGAACAGAACCGCGTCTTCGACGCGCCCGTGGCGGCTGGTCAGCGCGGTAGGGAGCGTTGAAAAAAACTTTGTTCGCTGGTGCCATTCGTTTCGAGCCGAGATGCAGCAAGACCGCTTGGGATGTCTCCGTGGGTCGATGTAGAATACGAAGCCAGCTTCACGGACACTTCTGCCAAGGGGGATCGGGCGATGAGCGATGGCACCAGTGCAAAGCTACGACCGGCGTCTCATACCTTCGTCGACGTTCTTCGAGTAATCCGCGCACCACTCTTTTTCGCTATCGTGGCCTTCCTCTTGTTCTGGCTCCCCGGCCAATCCCGAGAGGTTTACCGCATTGTTGCCAACGAGCCGTTCGAACACATCACCGAGGTTGTCGTTAGTCTAGCGGCTTTGACGGTCTTAACTGCGGTCCTGTGGTACAACTGTGTCGTCGCTCTCCGCTGGCAGAAGCTCATAGCTCCGGCGGAATCGGAGGCGGCGCTGAACGTCAAGTTCCGCGCTGTGGATCTTGTCTCAATCTTGCCGGTAGCTGGCGTAGTAGCCGGTTTCCTCGCTGACTCCTCCAGCGAGACGATGCCAATCTTTCTCATTCTGGTTTTGCTTCTCGTGGGGGGTCTGATTTCTTCTAGTACTTCCTCGGTTCAGTCTTGCTTGGTGGAATGGATCGGGGGCAACAAGCCTTCGCGCTCACCTCGCCCTGACGGTCGTACTTGGACTGGTCTGCGTGCCGTTTTTTATCCCGTCAGATGTGTCAGAACGCTTGCACGCCGATGCTTTAGCGAATGTGCTGGGCCCAATTGGCGTGATTTGTCTCTTCATCGCGTTCGCAGCAACGCTGACATGCTTGCTATCGCACAATTACAACCGGAACGGCATACCAGTTCTTCTTTTCCTGGCCGTCTGCGCTGTGGTTTTGTCGCGCTTGGACGTTTCGGATGGATACCAACTTGCGTCTGTTGCTCCCAAAGAATCGGCCAAGTTGCAGAAAGTCTCGTCTGCATTCACCGAATGGCGCGCGGCGAGAGAACTCGACATTGCGCAATATACGACCGCAGGACGCAAGTATCCGGTTTTCATTGTGACAGCTGAGGGCGGGGGAATAACCGCCGCGTATCATACGGCGGTAGCTCTCGCGCGTATTCAAGAGACCTGTCCTGCCTTTGCTCGGCACACATTCGCGATTAGCGCGGTCTCGGGAGGGTCTTTAGGAGCCGCGGTATTTCAGGCCTCGATGCGAGGCCCCATACGCTCCGCTGCAAACGACTGTCTCGCGACATCGCCTTCGGAGGGTCCTATCGAGAGAGCGTCGAAGGAGATCCTGTCGCAAGATTTTTTATCGCCCATGGTCGCCGCCGGGCTTTTTCCCAATATCGCCCAGTATTGGACACCAGTCGCCATTCCTTCGTGGGATCGATCAAGAGCGTTCGAACGCTCGGTGTCGCAAGCTTGGACGAAGGTGAAAGGACCCGAGGGAAACCCGTTCCATGGAAGATTTCTGGACCATTGGCACCCGGCACACGAAGGACCCGCTCTATTCTTGAACACCACGCACGCCGAGACTGGGCAACGTCTGACGATAGCGCCGATGCATTATTATGGCGACGTGAGCGTGCCCGGCGGTGGCTTCCGGAACCTCATCTCGCTCGGCGATAGGCCGGGCGCCCGTGCTATATCGGAGCACGATGCGCGACCCTTAAGGGACTTTGATCTGGCGACTGCGGTAGGCATATCCGCGCGCTTCCCTTGGATTTCTTCCGCCGGTTGGCTGAGCATCAACGACGAGAAGGGCGACAAGGTAAAGCTGCACCTAGTCGATGGCGGCTACGCGGACAACTCCGGCATCGAAACTGCGCTCGATATCTATAGAGCCGTGAGAGGGACCGATGCGGCTAAGGACGTGGAATTCCACTTTCTAATCATATTTGACGATACACATCGGCCACCCAGCGAGTTTCGCGAACTACAAGGCCCCATCCATGCGCTGATGGCCGCTCGCAAAGAAAGAGGCCGACAGGTCATGTTGCGCTTTTGGGCCGAGTTATGCGCGGCCGACACAGCGTGCCGATCGCCGAAGGACTTTTTCAAGGTCAAGAGCATCGTCTGGCAGTTGTTGAATGACCCGTATACCAGGAATATTCACCCCTTTCCCCTCGGGTGGCGACTGTCAAAAGGATCGCGGGAAGGGATAGAAAGACGGGTCGGTCGTGTCGAGGACTGCAAAGAAGCGGACAGCTGGAGCGGTACTAAGACAGGCGTTTCTGGCTGCGCCATCTGGCAAGTCCGACACATCTTGCAGGTCAAGGCGCCTTTGGCGCAGTCACGCTGATTGAAATAGCAAGAGCCATCAACCACGGCGGCCATCACGCGCTCTGCCAGCTGCCGACGATAAGCCTCGGCATCCCACTGACTGGGGAAAAAGATTGTGGCCTGCACCTCGCTCGCCCTGCCTCATCGCGCTAACGTGCGTCCCTGTGTCTGGGAACGACAATCGTGACCGCGACAGAGCGCTGCCCGGCGACGGGTGGTAGTTTGCCGGCTCGCGGTGGTCGATGCGAAGCAGCCCCGGCCATCGAGCGCCGGGGGACTACTTACTCATCGCATCAGCGCGACCAGCGGTCATCGTCGAAATCGCCGAGCTTGTCGAAACACCGCTGCAATTCTTCCGACCTCTTGCGCTGTTCTTCGGCCACCTTGCGACGCGGCACATATCGACACCAACGGAAGTGGGGCTGGGGATCCGCGACCCAGCCGGGGCCTTTGAAGCCGCAACGGAAGCGCTTATTCGCATCCGCCTGAACCTGCGCAATGCGCGCATAGACCTCGCAGGTCGCCCGTTTGCCCTCAACGTCGCCGCGGCGATCACCCTTATCAAACCGAAACGAAAACCCGCCATCGCGGTCAAGCCGAAGTGTCTGGGTTACGGCTGTGCCAGTAGCCAGGGTGGCTATCGTGATAGCCAAACTGACGCGAGCGATGTGCATATGCGAGCCGTTCGGCCTGAGGATTATTTTACACGCTGCGATCGAAACACCGAGTTGAGCGCACCCGACGGCAGCCCCTAGTCTCAGCCACCGCCGAGTGCCTGGGGCCGGCGGACCTACCCATCCATCAGTGGACAGCAGCGGCGCCCGCCGAGAAATTAAGCACACCAGTTCGGGGACTAGGTGCGAAATCGCATGCCGCCGGACTAATACTTGGTCGGAGCGTTGTTGATCCAACACAGATTTACGGAATGAAGCGACGGGACAAGACATTCTCTGGACAGACGAATTCATCGTCGGCAGGTTGAAGCTTCCTCCGTCGACTTTCGGCGGAGCGAGACCACTCCTAGTGTCTCGCCAGAGCGCCGGCCGCCAGTCCCCTGGCCGGCGCTCTCTTCTTTTTCGGGTGGGGCGCCCCATCGCGGCGCGCACACGGGCTATCAACTGCCGAAGCCCGCATGACGCGCGGCGACTTGCCGAAAGGGGCGATCAGTCCATGCCGGCTTGGCCTTCCCGCACCATACCTATGGGGGTACCCGTCGTGTTTCGATGCCGACCACCTCACTTTGATCGGTAGTTGCCGCGAATAGAAGGTAGCAATCCTTCACCGGGCCTCATTGAAACTCGCGTATAGCGGACCATTGATCCAGCAGAACGGCGCCCAATCCGATCGATCCGGACTCGATCAGTTGGCGCGGTTGGGATGTCTCAACGCAATTGGGTTTGGGTAATGAAATGGCTCATCAGCAAGCGGATAGCGACCGTCCCAGCAACAAGCGGCGCCCCGATCCGATCGATGTTCATGTGAGTAGTCGGTTGCGCGGGCGCCGCCTGTCACTCGGGATGAGCCAGGAAGAGCTTGGTGAACGCCTGGGCCTGACCTTTCAGCAAATTCAGAAGTACGAGAGCGCCACGAGCCGCATTTCCGCCGGTCGCCTTTACAGTCTCTCTCAGGCACTCGGCTGTTCGCCAGAGTATTTCTTCTGCGATCTGCAATTCGATCCTGACCCCGCTAGTGGTTCGACTGCGCCGGGAGATCGGGTCGGCGAGCTAATGTGTACTCACGAGGGCATCGATCTCTGCAGGGCATTTGCGAGGATAAAGGGGGCCGGCGTCCGAAAGGCTGTCATCACATTCCTGCGCTCGCTTGATGGCAGCGAACAGCGGTAGCGCCTTGCCCGGACACACATAGCCAGCTGGGATTTTGAGAGCCCCCCTACCGACAGACCGATCCGCGATCGTGCATGACTTCTACATCCGGCGCAGCACGGTGAGCGCCGAGGCCGTGCATATGGGTGTTCTACTTCGCCTTGCGCGCCGCGGGGAACAATCAAAGACGAGCGGCAGAGCTGTTCTTCGCTCAGCATTTTGGGCCGCAGGTGGCACCGGACATTTGCGTCGGTGAATGCCGAACGCGCCATAAGACTCTGCGCCTCGGCGATCGTTAAATCGTCAGTATACAGACGATTATCGGAAATGGCAGAACGAAGCCAACCTCGTCGGCTTAGCGCGCGAGGTCATACGGGACGCCCAATGCAACGGGATAGTGCCTCAAAGCACAGGATAGTCCGTATATCCCTGCGCCTCGCCCGCATAGAAGGTGTTGGGATCGGGCTTCGCCAGCGGCGCGCCCGAGCGCAAGCGCTCGACGAGATCGGGATTGGAGATGAACGGGCGCCCGAAGCAGATGAGGTCGGCGAGGTTTTTCGCGCGCGCCTCGATGGCGAGCTCCAGGTCGTAGTTGTTGTTGGCCATGTAGAGGCCGTTGAAGGCGCGGCGCAGCTTCTGCAGGTCGAAGCCGCCGGCCGGATGGCGCTCGCCGCCCGTGTCGCCCTCGATGACGTGGATATAGGCGAGGCGGTACGGATTGATCTGCTCGATCAGCGACAGATAGACGGGCTCGGGATTTGAATCGCCGATGTCGGCAAACTTCGTCAGTGGCGACAAGCGGATGCCGACACGGTCGCCACCCCAGACTTTCGTCACCGCATCGACCACCTCGACGACGATGCGCGTGCGGTTCTCGATCGAGCCGCCGTACTGGTCGGTGCGCTTGTTGGTCTTGTCGGACAGGAACTGCTGCAGCAGGTAGCCATTGGCGGAGTGGATCTCGACGCCGTCGAAGCCGGCCTCCTTGGCGCACTTGGCGGCATGCGCGTAGTCGGCGACGATGCCGGGGATCTCGTGCGGTCTCGAGCGCGCGCGGCGTCACGAGCGGCTTGAAGCCTTCGTAGGTGTAGGCCTGCTGTTTCTCGGCGCGCACGGCGCTCGGCGCCACCGGCAGGGCGCCGCCCGGCTGCAGGTCGGGGTGCGAGACACGCCCGACGTGCCAGAGCTGCAGGAAGATGCGTCCGCCCTTGGCGTGCACGGCGGAGGTCGTCAGCTTCCAGCCTTCGACCTGCGCGGGCGACCAGATGCCGGGCGTGCGGATGTAGCCCTTGCCCTGCGCGCTGATGTTGGTCGCTTCGGTGACGATGAGGCCGGCCGAGGCGCGCTGGGCGTAGTAGGTGGCCTGCAGCTCGCCGGGGACGCCCTCGTCGTCGGCCCGCGACCGGGTCAGCGGCGCCATGACGATGCGGTTGGCGAGCTCATAGGGCCCGAGCTGGACCGGATCGAAAAGATCCGTCTGGGCAGCAAGCTCCGCTGCTTCAGGCCTTTTTTGCATGGCCGTCTCCCGATCTGGTTTGGCTCCCGGCGATCTAGGAGGCGTCCGGCCGGTCGGCAAGCCGGCGCGGCAGTTTGGCACCTTCAAAAGCAAAGAGGCCGCCCAGGGGGCGGCCTCCGTGAGATATCGGCGGCGATTGCAGCGGTTGTCGCGCTGCGCCGCTGTTGCTTCAGGTGCAGACCAGAGGCAAATCCGGCATGAACCCGAGCGACCGCGACATCGCCGTCCTCAAGATCCCACTCGACATCGGATCACCTCCTTCCAGCTGTTGAACGATGCACTCAGGCTGCCATGATTTTCGGCGCCTGCAAAGTTACGATTTTGATAGGCGGGGCAGCGGCTCGCTAGGCTCGTTTCATGGCCAACTCGATCAATATGGTCAAAGGTCCCTTACCGTGACGGCGTCCGCGTCAGAAGCGCCAGGGCTTGGTGGCGCGCAGCCAATCGGCAAGATCGCGCCACGGCTCGAGCTTCCAGTAGCGCCGCGCCGCCGACGAAGGCGAGGGGAGCACGAACACTTCGCAGAAGTCGGCCGACCGGCGTTTCTGCCGGCCGTAGGCGATGCGATAGGTGCGCCGGCGTAGCCACAGGCTGGCGGCCTTCTTGCTGGTGAAGGCGATGGCGCGCGGCTGGTGGCGCCGCATCTTGGCCTCGAACGCGGCGACGTCGAACTCTTCGGTAGCGATCTCGTGGTCCATGCCGCAGCCGGACTTCGACAGGTCGGAGAAGCCGATGCCGACGTCGCGCAGCTTGGCGAAGTCGCGCGGGGCGAAGCGGCGCGGCGTGAGCCCCACCTGCCAGAGCGTGCGCCAGAAATAGTTTCCGGGATGCGCGTAGTAGACGCCGGTTGCCGCCGAGCGGCGCCCCGCGGCGGTGCCGACAAAAACGACGTCGAGGTTGTCGCGCAGTACGTCGGGCAGCCGT
Organism: uncultured Alphaproteobacteria bacterium; assembly: GCA_963831175.1. Lineage (GTDB taxonomy): Bacteria > Pseudomonadota > Alphaproteobacteria > Rhizobiales > Hyphomicrobiaceae > Hyphomicrobium_A. Next base: position 33,859 of record CAWHOZ010000026.1, read on the forward strand.
GCGGTGTCGGCAAGACACACAGGCGCCGGCGGCAGAAGCGGAGCAACGGCGATATCGAGGTTCGTGTCCATCGATGGACCGTCAGGCGAATCGTTAGCGCTTCGACGAGGAACGCTGTGACGCGACAGCCCAGGCGGCAATGGATTTGTGGTGCGGGCATTGCGTTTTAGGCAGCCAGCGTTACCGGGCTGCTGCGCTTGTAGGTCCGACGTGAACGCTTGTTCGGCGCTCATGAACGGTTTCCCGTGGTCTATGGCTTGGGCGGCCGGCGGCGCTACTCGATCAGCACTTCGTCGACATAGCACCACTTCCAATCTTCGCCCGGTTCGAGCGACTGCACGATCGGATGCTTGCTGCGGTGGAAGTGCTTGGTCGCGTGCTTGTAGCGCGAGGAATCGCAGCAGCCGACGTGCCCGCAGGTGAGGCACAGCCGCAGGTGCACCCAGTCGGAGCCGATCTTCAGGCATTCCTCGCAGCCGTCGGCGCTGGGCGTCACCGGCCGGATGGTATCGAGATGCGTGCAGACATCTGCCATGGTGCGCTCTCCTTCGTCGGCGGTCATGTGCTTAAGGGATCTCCGGACTAAGTGCGCGCGTTCTGCCCAGGTTGACGGGGGATTCCGATGGGCGGATGTTGCGTGAACTGCGTCCGCAGCCCCTCCGCCCATCACCGTGCTACGCGGCCCGTCCGCCCGCAAGCCCTCCCCACACCAGGCCATCGGCCAACCAAATCTCAGGATGAGCGAAAATCCCGATAGCGGCCGATCACTGCAGGAAGATGTCGCGCTGATCTCGAGCATCGACGCGGTGCCGACCATTCTCGAAGTGTGCTGCCGCACGACCGGCATGGGCTTCGCGGCCGTCGCACGCGTCACCGAGGATCGCTGGATCGCCTGCGCGGTGCGCGATGAGATTTCATTCGGACTGAAGCCCGGCGGCGAGCTGAAGGTCGAGACGACGATCTGCGACGCCATCCGCGCCAGCGGCAACGCCGTCGTCATCGATCACGTCGCCGAGGACGACGATTTCTGCGGCCACCCGACGCCGGCGCTGTACGGCTTCCAGAGCTACATCTCGATGCCGATCTTCCGCCGCGACGGCGCTTTCTTCGGCACGCTGTGCGCCATCGATCCCAAGCCCGCCAAGCTCAAGAACACGCAGATCGTCGGCATGTTCAAGCTGTTCGCCGAGCTGATCAGCTTCAATGTCGATGCGCAGGAGCGCCTCGCCTCGAGCGAAGCGGCGCTGTTCAGCGAGCGCCAATCCTCCGAGCTGCGCGAGCAGTTCATCGCCGTGCTCGGTCACGACCTGCGCAATCCGCTTGGCGTCCATCGATGCCGGCGCCTCGCTGCTGGCCAAGGAGAAGCTCGACGGCAAGGCGCGCACGATCGTTCCTCTGATGCAGAAGAGCGTGCGTGCGCATGGCGAACCTGATCGACAACGTGCTCGATCTGGCGCGCGGCCGCCTCGCCGGCGGCCTGCAGGTCAACCGCGACAGGGACGAGCCGCTGGCGCCGGCGCTGCTGCAAGTCGTCGATGAGCTGCGCTCAGCCTGGCCCGATCGGCCGATCGAGGTCGAGATGAACCTCGATGCGCCGGTCGACTGCGATCCGGCGCGCATCGCGCAGCTGCTGTCGAACCTGCTGGCCAACGCGCTGGTGCACGGGACAGGGTCCGGTGCGTGTCCGCGCGGTCTCGCAATGACGGCGCTCTCGAGCTCGCCGTGGCGAACGGCGGCGCGCCGATCCCGCCCGAAGTGATGGCGCGCATTTTCCAGCCGTTCTACCGCGCCGCCGCGGACGGCAAGCGGCAGGGCCTCGGCATTGGCCTCTACATCGCGTCGGAGATCGCCCGCGCGCACGGCGGCACGCTTGAGCGTTGCATCCGATGCCGCCGAGACGCGCTTCGTGCTCAAGGTGCCGGCACGGGGCTAGGCGTCGCCGGCCGCTTCATCAATAGGGATTGATGCGCGAGATCTTCGAGCCCTCGAGCGTCAGGTTATACATCAGACCCTTGGGATCGAGGATGAAGCCGACGACGGGGCTGGTGATCTTGTTGGTGTCGATGGAGCCGCCGATGCCGACCGTGATGATGGCGACCGAGGCGTCGGCGCCGATCTTCCAGCCGGCCGTGCTGCGGAATTGGTCGAGCGCCTGCGGGGTCATGAAGGCGATGATGACCGAGCGCTCCTGCACGCCGAGCTGAAAGCCGACCGAGGCCGAGACGGTATTGTAGTAGTCGACCGTGCGGCCGCGAATCGAGCAGCGCGCCTTCGCCGTATTCGCCGCCAATGCCGAAGCCGGCCTTCACCACCGAGGGGAACACGAGCAGGCCCACGGACTTGTTGGCGAGTTCGCGCGCGCCGCCGATCTTGTAGAAGAACCGGTCCAGCGTCTCGTGAACGCGTCCATCGATCTCGCGCGCCGACGCCGCCTTGGCTGTCCGGGGCTGCGGCCACAATGGCGAACAGGCTGAAGAGTGCGGCCCAAATCAAGTTGCGTGGCATTTTCGGCTTTCCCTCGGTCGTTTTCTGCCGTGTTGGTGGACCAGCTTCGTGGCCAAATTCAAGCACTTCGAGGGGTTCGCGGCACCAATCTGGCGGACTCAGATGGCCTGCCCGGCCGACCATCCGCTCGACCAGGCCCACTGAAAATTATAGCCGCCCAGCCAGCCGGTGACGTCGACGGCTTCGCCGATAGCGTAGAGACCGGCGACATCGCGCGCGGCCATCGTCTTCGATGACAAGTCGCGCGTGTCGATGCCGCCGAGCGTCACCTCGGCCTTGGCGTAGCCTTCCGATGTCGTCGGGACGGAACTGCCAGCCTTTCAATCGATCGGCAAATTCGCCGAGCGTGCGGTCGGAAATGTTGGCCATCTCCGCGGGCGGCAGATGGGCGCCGGTCAGCGCTTGCGCCAGGCGCGCCGGCAGGACTTCGGCGAGCACGGTTTGCGGCGCCGCCTTGGGGCGCGCGCGTTTGCGATCGATGAGGAAGGCGCCCGCGTCGAGACCAGGGAGCAGATCGAGGGTGATCGCGTCGCCGGCGCGCCAGTAGGACGAGATCTGCAGGATGGCCGGCCCGGAAAGTCCGCGGTGGGTGAACAGGATATTTTCGCGGAAGCTCTGTTTCTCGAACGATGCAACCGCCTCCAAGGACACGCCCGCCAAGCTTGCGTCGAATCCGGGCGCGTCCGAAGCGGCCTTCAGCGGCACGAGCCCCGGCAGGGTCTGCGTGACGCGCAAGCCAAATCGCTTCGCGAGTTCATAGCTAAAGCCTGTCGCGCCCATCTTCGGAATGGACAGGCCGCCGGTCGCCAGCACCAGGGCAGGCGCGGTGAAGCACCCCGATTGAGTTTCGACGCGGAAGTGCTCTGCGCGCGAGACGCTGGTGACCTTCTGCCCCAGCCGCAGATCGACGCCGCCGCGCGCGCATTCGGCAAGCAGCATGGCGACGATCGCGCGCGCCGAGCCGTCGCAGAACAGCTGGCCCAGCGTCTTCTCATGAAACGCGATGCCATGACGGCGAACGAGGTCGATGAAATCGGACTGCGTGTAGCGGCGCAGCGCCGAGGTGCAGAAATGCGGGTTGCCCGACTGGAAGCGATCGGGCGCGCTGGCGAGATTGGTGAAATTGCAGCGCCCGCCGCCCGAGATGAGGATTTTGGCGCCGGCTTTGTCGGTGTGCTCGAGCAGCAGAACCTTGCGGCCGCGCTGGCCGGCGGTGAGGGCGCACATCAGCCCCGCGGCACCGGCTCCGAGAATGATCGCGTCGAATGTTTCATCCGCGGCCGTCATGGGCATCCTTCAGCGAGGGGCACGAACATCGTGCGGTCACCATGATCCTGTGCACTGAAGCGATGGGGGAGGGAACGCTTAGGAACGACAAATGAAAATCATCGAGCAGCACCCGGTCTTGGTTCTTGCCTCTCTCGGTATCCTGTCGGGGTACCTCGGCACGTTTGGATTGGGCCTTGGTTTTGGAGAGGCCCCCGACCTCGGTATCTACATGATCCACGCGGGGATTTTGTTTGGTCTTGTCGTCGCTTTCGGAGTTTGGACCTGGGGGAAGCGTTCGTGGGGCGCCGCTGCTGTTGCTCTGGTCGCGACATGGGTCGCCTGGGAGGCGGCTGTCAACCTTGGCCTGCAGCTCGAGAGCAGCTGGCTCAAGGACGCCATGACCTCGGATGTGCTTCGAGCCTACATGACCGGATGCATCGCCGGAGGGGTCGGCGCCTCGCTGGTGTGGGCGGGGGCGGCCATCGTCGCGCCGGTGCTGCAGCGTCTTTCAACGGCGGTCATGGTCGTGGCGACGGGAGCAACTCTAGGTCTGCTCATGCAAGCGACCAATAATTACGACAGTCCGGCCATCTTGCTGGTGCCGTGGCAAGCCGGGGTCGCGGGTATGCTTGGGTTTGGTCTGACGCCCGCTCGCACGGCAGACCACGCGAGCACCATTGCGCCGGTGCGCACGTGAGCCCGCAGCGTTGCAGCTCTAGCGTTTTTTGCGCGTCACGGGCGCCTTCTTCGTCTTCTTAGTGGTGGGTGCCTTTTTCGCCGTTGCAGCTTTCGGCCGCTTGCGCTCGGCGATCTCCTGCGCGCGATACTTGGCGATGCGCGCGATCAGCCGCACCGGAACCGCCGCATCGAGCGGGAAGCGCACCGTGCCCTTGTTGCTCAACTCATAGGCCGCCAGCTCGTCCTTGAAGGCGGCGATGAGCGGCGCCGTGACGGGGTAGAGCGCGTAGTGCTGCTTCCACCCGGCAAAGTAGATAACGACGCCGCCGTGCAGCCTATAGGCGGGGATCTTGTAGGAGATCACCTCCTCGGCGCCGGGCAGCGCCTTGCGCAGGGTAGCGCGCACCTTCTCGAGCGCGCGCCGCGTCGCTGCGGGCTGCGCCGCGATGTAGGCGTCGACGGGAGAGGGATCGGTTTTGGCCATTGTGCTCGGCTCCTTGACACCGCCCGTCGCAACGGCATGGCGGATGGCCCAGGCGAGCGATCTTGCTATACTTGGCCCGGGACTGGGAAGGCGAACTTCGTAGCTGCCGCCAACGGGGGTGATCATGATTTTGGGAATGTCGATCGAAACGTTCACGCAGTTGCACACGGGGATCAGCCTGATCGCGATCGTAACAGGCCTCATCGCGCTGGCCGGCATGCTGCGCGGAAGCTCTCCCGGTTGGATCACGCACGTGTTCCTGGTGACCACCGCGCTGACGACGATCACCGGCTTCCTGTTCCCGATCTCGGTGTTCACGCCGGCGCTGGGCACCGGCATCGTGTCGACGGCGCTGCTGATCCCGGCGTTCGCCGGCCTCTACGCGTTTCACCTCGCGGGCGCCTGGCGCTGGATCTACGCGACGACAGCCATCGCCGCGCTCTGGCTCAACTGCTTTGTGCTCGTCGTGCAGTCCTTCCAGAAGGTGCCGGCGCTGTTTGAGTTGGCGCCAACCCAGTCGGAGCCGCCGTTCCTGATCGCGCAGAGCGTGGTGCTGATCGCCTTCATCGTCGCCGGCTACCTCGCGGTAAAGCGGTTCCATCCGCCGCTCGCGGTGCCGGCGTAGAACGGCGCCGTTAGGGCTTGCCCGGCCGCCAGACGGGCGGCCGCGCCGCTACAGGATCGCCTCAGGATAGTGAATACGCTGCCGCGCGGGCGATCGGCGTTCGCCGCGTTGCGCGCGAGGCCATGCAGTGGTTTCATGCGCAGGGTAGTTGGCAGCGTGCTCGAGGAGCTTTGCCGTGTGTCGCAACATCAAGACGCTTTATAACTTCTCGCCGCCGGCGACTGAGGACGAGATCCGCGCCTCCGCCATCCAGTTCGTGCGCAAGCTCTCCGGCATGAATAGCCCGTCGAAAGCCAACGAGGCGGCGTTCAACCGCGCCGTCGATCAGGTGACGAAGGCGGCCGAGGATTTGCTCGGCTCGTTGGTGACGATGGCCCCGCCGCGCGACCGCGAGACGGAAGCTGCGAAGTTGCGCGCCCGCTCGGCGATGCGCTTCGGCGTGCGGTGAGACTAGCGCCGCGCGCCTACTCCCCTTTCAGCGCGAGGCGCACATACGATTGGCGGTGGGACGGCATGTATTTGCGCGCGGCGGCCAGCATCTCTTCGCGTGTCACCATATCGACCGCCAGGTCGTGCGTCGAAGCGCCGTTGAGCGTCCTGTCCACCATGCAGTCGAGGAACGTCTCGTTTTGCTTGGCTTCCTTGCAGCGCTCGAGCGCGAAGCGGTCGCGCATGCGGACGAGCTCCTTGGCGTCGATGTCGGCCTTCATCTTGTCGATGACCTCGAAGATCTTCTTTTCGACCATCTGAGGATCCTTGCTGCTCGAGACGCCGATCCTGAAGACGCCGCTGCACATGTCGGGCTCGTAGCTCACCTCGGGCGTATAGGTGTCGCCGTCCTTGTCGCGCAGATCGTCGAACAGCGCCGTGCCGAGATACTCGCTCAAGGCCCGCAAGACTTTTGCGTCCTCGCTCCGGATGCACGCGCCGGTGCTCCAGCCGATCCGCAAATCGGTCATCGGGCGCTGCAACTCGAATGACGCTTCCGTCAGGCTCCGGTAGGCCCGGGTTGGCCCAATACGGGGAACATCGAGCAGCGGCCCCTCGGCGAACGCGTAGCGGCCGAAACTTTCCTTCACCAGCTTCTCCAAGGTCGGGGGGTCGAAGGCGCCGACGATGAAGAGGTCCATGTTGGCCGGTAGGCGAACTTTGTTGGCAAAGTCGCGCATTTGCGCGGCGAGCTTGCCGGTTGGAATCTTGCAGCGCGCCACCTCCTCTGCCATCGTATCTTTCGCGTAGGGATGCGAGGAGCCGAACAACTCGCGCTCGAACTTGCACTCGGCGAGTTTGTCGGGACTGTACTTGTCGAGATAAAGCTCCTCGAGAACCACACGGGCCTGCGCCTCGACCGTTTTCAGGTCAAATCTCTGATCGAGAGAGATCACCGCCAGCAGATCGATGACCTGCGGAAGATACTGCGGCAGGAACGACGAATACCACTTGAGCGCACCGACTTCCGTCGTCGCATTGCCGTCCTGAATGTAGGCCTTGTGCATCTCCGCGACTTGCGCCGCCGACATCGATCCCGCAGCGCCGACGAACGAGGTGTGCTCGCAGAGGTGTGCAAGGCCGTCGTGAACGATCTCCTTGCTGCGCAGGACGAGCGTGGCCGTCACGTAGCCCGAGTTGTTGGCGATGTAGTGAGTGCGAAATCCGTTGCTGAGGGTGAAGCTGCGCGGACCGGTCAGAGCGGTGAGGGGATAGGCTGCCGCGATGGGCGGCAGGGAGCTCGCCGCAACGCCTGTGAGGAACGCCCTTAACGTGTCGCGCCGATTGATCTGCATGGGAAGCTCACCGCCGTCATGAGTGATCACGAGCCGAGGAATTTTGCGGCTCTCAATGCTCAGTGTTCGGTGGATTTATTCGGCAGATCGGGATCGTCGGCAGTCACCGGGGGAACAGGTCCGTTGGCGGCTTGATGCCGGGCGAAGCATTCCTACGTCTTTGAAGTAGGCGCGGGCTCAGCCCGGGGATGACGGAGGACCGCTATGACGAGATGGCTTCTCGCAACCAGTCTGGCCTTGGGTCTCGCAATGGCGAGCGGGACCGCGTTTGCTCATCACGGCTGGGGCTGGACGACGGGCAAGAACATCGAGCTCTCGGGGCTGATCAAGCGCGTCCGCCTCGGCAACCCGCACGGGCTCCTCGAAGTTGACGTCGGCGGCGAGCTTTGGACGTTCGAGGTGGGGCAGCCTTATCGCCACGAGCGCGTCGGCCTGAAGGACAGCGAACTTGTGGAGGGTGTGAGCATACGCGTCATCGGCGAGCCGTCGGCCAACCCATCCGAAAAGCGCTTGAAGGTCGAGCGGCTGTTCCTTGGCGAGAAGAAGTACGACCTTTACCCCGAGCGGGATTAGACAAAGTGGAGGAGTTTCTCGCGACCATCGAGGCAACGCCGGTCGCGCAGTACCTTCGCGCGTCCCGCTGGGGGTATGCGGCTGTCAACACGGCGCACGTGCTTGGCATCGCGCTACTTGTCGGGGCGATCCTGCCGCTCAATCTGCGACTGCTTGGAGTTCGGCGCAGTGTGCCGCGTGCGGCACTCGTGCGTGTTTTGGTTCCCGTCGCGGCGACAGGGCTCCTACTGGCTATCGTTGCCGGAGCATTTCTGTTCTCAGTGCGCGCCGAGGAGTATGCCGCCCTCGGCGTTCTCAGACTGAAGGTTGCGTTGATTGCCTTGGGAATTCTCGGCGCTCTCGAACTGCATCGCGCCTATGGACTGGCGCTCGAGCAGGCGAGTGATGCCAGGGTGATGGGGCACGCCATCCTCTCGATGGTGTGCTGGCTCGGCGCGCTCATCTGCGGCCGCCTTATCGCCTTCGTCATGGATTGATGTCCTCAGGTACGATTGGTGTGAGAGGGCGCCATGCTTGAAGGACACTGCCGTCTCATCCCGCGATGATGCGCGAGGAGTGCATCTTATCGCCCTCTGCGAAGTTCCCGCAGATCGACTGGGGCGCCGTGCCCTTGCGGCAGATGTCGCCGTTGCGCACCGGGCGCTTGAACACGACGTGGTAGAGGCCGTCGCCTTTGTCGAACAGCGCGGCGTCGCCCACTTTGTCCAACACGATCCGAAGGCAGCTTGCCCTGATCGCCTCGGCGGCTTCCGGGTTGGGGGCTTTCGGCGGGTTCTTGCAAAAGTCGCCAGCGTCATCTCCCTGGCGCCGCCGCTCCTGAAGCGATCGGCGGTGCTCGCGGAATCGAAATTGCTGGCGACGGCGGCGGCGGTGGTGGTGTCGCCATTACCCTGCGCGCAGCCGCATAGGGCCACGGGCAGGCAAAATGCGACCGCGAAGGTGACGCGTGCTGAAGCTGATAGAGCCATGGCCGGTACGCGAGCACAGAGGCCTAATGCCTACAGGTTAGCCCTTCCCTGCGGCCGATCTGTGTCAACGGCGGCCTCCGCCCGGGGACGTGGCCGGCCGCCAACCGCGCACCTGCTGGGTGATCTCCCTCCGGTGTCATGGTCGGGCTTGTCCCGACCATCCAGCTCTCCACGATAGCGCGCGCGAGTGGCGAGGTGGATCCTCGGACCGAGTTCGAGGATGACAACGAGAGGCGCCGCTATTGCTTCTCTGCCGCCGTATCCGCATCCACATAGACTTCCCCGCCCAGGGCGCGGAATTTGCGCGCACATCTCGGCCATGCCCGGCTTCGCGCGCTGCCGCGGCGTCTGCCGCCGGTCCAGCATTCAGGATCGACCTGCGTCGTCTCCTCGGCCAGCTCGACGCCGGCCTCGTTCAGCCGCGCCGCGTAGTCGCGCACCTGCTGGGTGATCTCCATGGAGCAGAACTTCGGCCCGCACATGGAGCAGAAGTGCGCCACCTTGTGCGCGTCCTTGGGCAGCGTCTCGTCGTGGAAGAGCGCTTGCCGTGTCGGGGTCGAGCGACAGGTTGAACTGATCCTCCCAGCGGAAGTCGAAGCGCGCGCGCGATAGCGCGTCGTCGCGCAGCTGCGCCGCCGGATGGCCCTTGGCGAGGTCGGCGGCGTGGGCGGCGATCTTGTAGGTGATGACGCCGGTCTTCACGTCGTCGCGGTTGGGCAGGCCCAGGTGCTCCTTCGGCGTGACGTAGCAGAGCATCGCCGTGCCGAACCAGCCGATCATGGCGGCGCCGATGCCCGACGTGATGTGGTCGTAGCCCGGCGCGATGTCGGTCACCAAAGGCCCCAGCGTGTAGAACGGGGCTTCGCCGCAGGCCTTCAGCTGCTTTTCGACGTTGACCTTGATCTTGTGCATCGGCACGTGGCCGGGGCCCTCGATCATCACCTGGCAGCCGCTCGCCCAGGCGATCTTGGTCAGCTCGCCCAGCGTCTCCAGCTCGGCGAACTGCGCGCGGTCGTTGGCGTCGGCGATCGAGCCGGGGCGCAGGCCGTCGCCGAGCGAGAAGGAAACGTCGTAGGCGCGCATGATGTCGCAGATCTCTTCGAAGCGCTCGTAGAGGAAGCTCTTCGCGATGATGCGCGAGGCACCACTTGGCCATGATCGAGCCGCCGCGCGAGACGATGCCGGTGACGCGGTTGGCGGTGAGCGGCACGTAGGGCAGCCGCACGCCGGCGTGGATGGTGAAGTAGTCGACGCCCTGCTCGCACTGCTCGATGAGCGTGTCCTTGTAGATCTCCCATGTCAGCTTGACGGGATCGCCGTCGCACTTCTCCAGCGCCTGGTAGATCGGCACGGTGCCGATGGGCACCGGCGCGTTGCGGATGATCCACTCGCGCGTCGTATGGATGTTGCGCCCGGTGCACAGGTCCATCACCGTGTCGGCGCCCCAGCGGATCGCCCACACCATCTTCTCGACCTCCTCCTCGACCGACGAGGTGACGGCCGAGTTGCCGATATTGGCGTTGATCTTCACGAGGAAGTTGCGGCCGATGATCATCGGCTCCAACTCGCCGTGATTGATGTTGGCGGGGATGATGGCGCGGCCGCGCGCGATCTCGTCGCGCACGAACTCCGGCGTGATGTGCGGGGGGATGTCGGCGCCGAAACTCTCGCCGTCGGCGAGCGCGAACTTGGCGCGGGCGAGCACGGCGACGCGGCCGAGATTCTCGCGGTGCGCGACGTAGGCCATCTCCTCGGTGACGATGCCGGCGCGCGCGTACTCGAGCTGCGTGATGGGCTTGCCGGGAATACCGCGGAAAGGCTGCGGCTTTTCGGCAAAGTCGCGGGCGAGATGGCTCGCCGATACGTTGCCGTTGTCCTCGGGCCTGATCGCGCGACCTTCGTATTGCTCAACGCCGCCGCGCTCGACGATCCAAGCTTCGCGCAGGCGCGGCAGCCCGCGCGTCACGTCAATTTCAGCGGCCGCATCGGTGTAGGGTCCGGACGGATCATAGGTGCGGAACGGCGCCTCGCCGCTCTTCTCCGTCAGCGTGATCTCGCGCAACGGCACGCGCAGGTCGGCGAAGCCTTCGGGTGCGGAATACACCTTGCTGGAGGCGGGCAACGGGCCCGTTGTGACCTTCGGCAGCGTCAGCTCAGAATTGCGCGTGACCTTGTTCATGCCAGCCTCCGCTCATGCAGCGATTGAATGCCGGCGGGGCAACGCAATAAGTGGCGTGAGCTGCGTCCGTCCCTTCGCCGGCATGACCCGGATCAGGTTCTAAGGGTGCTCGCGCTTTAGTCTCAAGTTGGCCTATCGCTTCGCTACTTGAGGCCGTGCACGATCTCAGCCGGTCTACCGGCGCCCCTCGGAACGGCAGTAGTGTGGCCCCCCGCGCAGGCGTGCGCAAGTGCCCTAAGCCGCGTACCCGAAGTAGCACAGCAAGGCGCCGATCAGCGCCTGGGCGGCACCGCTCCCGGTCAATACGTTCGGCTTTTGCAGCATCGCCTCGCCCAGCCCGCGGACCTTGTCGGGGATCAGGATGCGAATGGCGCCGCCGATGACGAACAGCCAGCCGAGAATGGTGATGATCAACGGCCAGCCCTCCCAGACGTTGTGGGTGTTGAGGATGACGAGACCGCCGAGCAGCGTCAAAAAGCCGACGACAAAGACCAGCGGCCGGCTGGCGAGGAAATCGGTCGCCATCTGGCGCATGTTCGCCTGATTGATGAGCGTGGCGGCGCCGACCGCCAGCAAGAGCGGCCCGAGCAACCGGGCGATAAAAATCGACGTGTCCATTGGTGTCCTCCCGCAAATCGATTCTCTATCGAATGCGCGGAGTGTGATCCGGCAGCCGCTGCGCGACAAGCATGTCCAAGGGGTCATCCCGGGGCTTGTCCCCGGGATCCATCCATCTCTCAAATGGTCAGGTGCTGGCCTAGGGCTGGATCCCGGCAACGAGTGCCGGGATGAAGGGGATCGCTAGCGGCCTTCGCGCCACCAGGCGAGGGAGACGAGCAAGAGCAGCATCGCCAGCGCCGAAGCCCGGTGAACATCGGCGTCAGCTTCACGCCGCGAGTGACGAACGCCTCGCGGTCCTTGAGGCCGAGCCAGCCGGAGCCGGCCAGCACCTTGGCATTCGACAGCATGGAGACGCGCGGCACGTCGACGGACGACGGGTTGGCGCGCGTTGCCTCCGCCGACGAGCTCATCCAGAACACGCCGCCGCCGGTCGCGTCGGTGATCGGCTGCAGCTTGGCGTCGGTCGCCGTCACTTCGCTCATCTCGATCGGGTCGTCGATGCCGGCGTGAGCGACGGCCTGCAGCTCGCCCTCATCGGTCCGTGTCTGCGCTTTGTAGAGGCCGGGGATCTTCACATCGACGGCGGCGCGCCAGATGCCGGCGCCGGCTGGCTCGAGCGTCACCTGCGAGGTCTCGCCGCCCGGGCCCGACAGCGTCACGGGCCCGACCTTGTCCTCCATCGAGCGGCGCTCGAGCGTCAGGTGCAGGCCGCGCGCGGAAGCGATGAGGCGCTCCTCCTCGAGGTCGGGCTCCTTCATCAGCCAGTGCGACAGGCGGCGCAGAAGATCGCTGTGCGGGCCGCCGCCTTCATAGCCGCGCGCCCACAGCCAGGCCTGATCGGAGGTGAGCAGCGCGACGCGGCCCTTGCCCTTGTGGTCGAGCACCAGCAGCGGCTCGTTTCTCGGCGCCGTCCATCAGCGTGCGGCCGTGCTCGGGCTGCACCTCGACCTGGCGGAACCAGCGGCCCCAGGTCGGCTGGCGCGTTCTCGGCGCCGGCGCCCGTCAAGCCTTGCGTGACGGGATGCTTGCGCCCGTCGCCGGTGAGCTTGGCCTTGAACGGCTCCGACAGCACGCGCCCCGTCGGGATCGCCGGCAGCACCGGCGACAGCGGCGTGCGGAACAGGCTGAGGTTGCCGGCGTAGTCGTCGCCGGCGGCGATCAGCAGCGCGCCGCCGTGCTCTTCGACGTAGCGGGCGATGTTGTCGTAGTACGGCAGCTGCAGCAGGCCGCGATGCTGGTAGCGGTCGAAGATGATCAGGTCGAAGTCGTTGATCTTCTCCGAGAACAGCTCGCGCGTCGGGAAGGCGATGAGCGACAGCTGATTGATCGGCGTGCCGTCGTGCTTCTCGGGCGGGCGCAGAATGGTGAAGTGCACCAGGTCGACGGCGGCGTCGGACTTCAACAGGTTGCGCCACGTGCGCTCGCCGGCGTGCGGCTCGCCGGAGACGAGCAGCACGCGCAGGTTCTCGCGCACGCCCTCGGCGGCGATGACGGCGCGGTTGTTGGCGGGCGTCAGCTCGCCCGGCGCCGTGTCGAGCTCGACCTCGAGGATGTTCTGCCCGGCGTGCGGGAACGGCATCTCGATTTTGACGGGACTGTTCGCGACCGTGGTGATGCGCTCGTCGGCGCGGCCTTCGCGGCGCACTTTCAAGGTGACCGGCTCGCTGGTGCCGCCGGTCTTGCCGGCTTCGCGCACGGCGACCTCGATGCTCGCGCGACTGGCCGACGATGCCGTAGCGCGGCGCCGAGAGGACCTCGATGCGGCGGTCGAACTCGTCGGGGGCGCCGGTCAGCAGCGCGTGCACCGGCGCGTCGAAGCCGAGCGCGGCGGCGGACTTCGGCACGTCGTGCACCTCGCCGTCGGTCAGCATGATGACGCCGGCGAGGCGGTCGGGCGGGGTGTCGGCCAGCGCCTTGTTGAGATCGGCGAAAAGGTGCGTGCCGGGCGAGGTCATGTCGCCGGGGCGCGAGGCCGGCACCCATTTGACGTGCAGATTGGGGATCTTGCCGAGCTTGGCTTCGAGGTCGGCCTTGACCGCGGCGGTCTGCGCCTTGCGGTCGCCGAGCGTCTGGCTGGCGCTCTCGTCGACGATGACGATGGCGACGTTGGCGAGGCTCTCGCGCTGCTCCTCGCGCAGCGTCGGATTGGCGAGCGCGGCGAGCACGGCGGCGATGGCGGCGGCGCGCAGCAGCGCCCCGCGCGAGCGGCGGTACAACAGATAGCCGATGAGGATGACGGCAAGCGCGCCCGCCGCCCAGAAGAACGGGGCCGGCAGCATCGGTGCGAAATCGATCGACCAGTTCATGCGCTGTGCCTCATTGCCCGAGCCGTTCGAGCAGCGCCGGCACGTGCACCTGGTCGGCTTTGTAGTTGCCGGTCAGCGCGTGCATGACGATGTTGATGCCGGTGCGGAAGGCCATTTCGCGCTGGTCCTCGCCGCCGCCGACGGTCGGGATAGAGCGGACGGCCGCGTTCATCCAGCGCCCACGCCGCGGCGAGATCGTTGGGCGTGACGATGATCGAGGTGACGCCGTCGGAGACGCGCGCGCGGCGTGCTTGGTCCTGTCCGGCGCCTTCCAGCGCCTCGACCCACAGCTGGCCGCCGTCCCAGCGGCCGGGGAAGTTGCGCAAGAGGTAGAAGGCCTTGGTCAGCACGTGGTTCTCCGGCACCGGCTCGAGGCGCGGCACGTCGAGCTTGCCGATGATCCGCTGCAGCGCGGATTCGCCGACGCCCGGTGTGACACCGCTGCCGGCAAGTCCGCGGCCGTAGTCCTGCGTGTCGAAAATGATGAGGCCGCCCTGCTTCATGTAGGCGTCGATCTTGGCGAGCGTCGCCTCCGGCAGCGCCTTGGCGTCGGGCAGCACCGGCCAGTAGAGCACCGGGTAGAAGGCGATCTCGTCGGTGAGGATGTTGACGCCCATCGGGCGGCCCGGCTCGACCGCGGTGCGCACGGCGAGCAGGCGGCCGAGGCCGTCGAGGCCGAGGCGGCTCGATCTCGTCGATATTCTGGTCGCCGGTCAGCACGTAGCCGATGCGTGACCTTGCTCGTCGCTTCGATGGCGCGCTCGTCGGCGGCTTGCGTGCTCGACGGCGCCTGCTTGCGTGGCGGGTTCGGCGGCGAGCTTGCGCGTGCGCGCTCGGCGCGGCGATGAGCAGCGCGCGCCGTGCCGACGAGGGCGAAAGCGAGCGCGGCGTGCGCGGGACCGCGGCGCGCGCCTGCGCCACAGGGCGAAGCCGCCGGCCTGCAGCAGAATGACGGCGATGATGTCGGCGAACAGCAGCGCGAGCGCGGCGAGCAGCAGCCACGACTTCAAGGGTTGCGCGCTTTCGCTCGCGTAGTTGAGGCGCTCGGTGCCCGTGGGCAGGGCGGGCAGCGGCGCGATCGTGCTCTTGGGGCCCAGAACGTTGACGGCGCGCGGGGAGCCGCCGGCGCCATAGTAGCCCGGCGGATGATCGAGGCTCGGCACGAGGTCGTGCACCTTGGCGGCCGGTACCGGCTGCGCCGTGGGCGGCGGCGGCGCCAGGATGCCGAAGCCGTCGAGCGTCTGCAGCGGCGGCAGCACGGTCGGCGGATTCGGGTGCGCCCGCTTCGTTCGTCGGCGCCGGACGGCTGCCGCCGTCGGCGACGCCGGATCCGAGCGCCGAGATGCGGCGCAGCATTTCGACGAACAGACCCGACAGCGGCAGGTTCGACCAGTCGGAGTTGGCGGTGACGTGGAAGAGGATGATCTGGCCCTCGCCGAGCTTGCGCTCGGTGACGAGCGGCGTGCCGTCCTGCAGCCGCGCCCAGACGTGCACGTCGGGGCCGAGCATGGCCGGGTCGGCGAGCACCTGGCGGTTGACGGTCACTTCCGGCGGCACCGGCGTGCCGGCGAACAGGCTCGTGTCCTCGATCGGTGCCAGCTTCTGCGGCGTCGACCACGACAGCGCGCCGCCGAGCGTGCGGCCGCCGACGCGCAGCGGCACGGGCAGCAGATTCGTCGCCGCCGTTCTCGAGGCGCGGGCCGGCGAAGCGCACGAGCACGCCGCCCTTCTTCACCCAGTCCTCGACGTGCTTGGCGGCTTCGCCCGACAGCGTGCCGATGTCGGCCAGCATGAGCACGCTGGCGTTCTGCGACAGCGCTTCCTTGATGCCGGCGGCGAGGTTGGAGCCCTTCGGCTTGATCAGCTCGGCGTACGGCGTCAGCGCCTTCTCGATGTAGTAGAGCGGCGCCAGCAGCGGCTGCGCCTGCTCGCGGCTCTCGCCGGAGATGAGCGCCACGCGGTGCCATTGCGAGCGCGCGTCGATGAGGCTGACGGCGCCGGCCGAGCGCTCGCCGGCGATCTCGACGCGGCCGACCTGGTTGCGCAACTCGAGCGGCAGCTCGAACGGAACGGTCGTCGCGGCCGCGCCGGCGGTGAATTTGAACGGCGCTTCGGCGAGGCTTTGCCCGCGCGTCGAGATGGCGTGCACGAAGCCGTTGCGCGCGCCGCCGCCGCGGGCGCAGCACGCGCGCTTCGAGCTTGCCGCTCTGGCCGATGCCGGCCGACAACGCCGAGCGGCTCGCGTCGAGCGGCCGTCCTCGATGACGGCGAAGGTGCCGCCCTGCGCGAGGCCGCGCAGCTTGTCGGCGGCCTCGGCCGCCTTGCCGTCGTGGTCGATGTCGTCGCTCAGCCAGACGATGCTGGCGCCGCCCTTGGCGCCGGCGAGCGCCGTTTCGAGCGCGCCGGCGGCGGCGAGGCGGTCGGGCGCGAAGGGCTGCGGGGTGAGCGCGGCGGCGGTGGAGCGCGCTTCGGCCGGCGCTTCGATGCGCGCGGCGAAAGCTCTTCGCCGTGCTGGCCGTCGGGACGATGACGACCGGCCGGCTCTTGCCCTCGGCCTCGGCGATGACGCGATCGATCATGCGCGTGCGCTCGTCCCAGCGGGAGGCCGAAGCCCAGCCGTTGTCGACGACGATGGCGACGGGGCCGGTGCCTTCGAGCGCGGCTTCGCGCGAGGGGTTCAGCACCGGCTCGGCCAGCGCGAAGATGAGCAGCGCGGCGGCCAGCAGGCGGATCAGCGTCAGCCACCACGGCGAAGCGGCCGGCGTCTTCTCCTGGTTCTCGAGCCCGACGAGGATGCGCGTCGGCGGGAACGTGACCTGGTGCGGGCTCGGCGGAACAGTGCGCAGCAGCCAATAGATGATGGGCAGCGTTGCGAGCGCCGCGAGCAGCCAGGGATTGAGGAACGCTAGCGCGCCGAAGCTCATTGCCGTGCCTCGGTGCCGGTCGCGGCGGCTTCCTGGCCTTGCCAGCGGTGGTCGCCGACGCCGCCCTGCATGCGCATGATGAGCGTGAGCAGCGGCTCGGCGGGGGAGCGATCGGTGTGATGGACGAGGAACGACCAGCCAAGCGCGCTTGGTCAGCTCGATCAGCTCGGCGCGGTGCGCTTCGAGGCGCTCGCTTGTATTGCGCGCGCAGGCTTTGCACGCGGTCGGCGACCCAGCGTTGGCCGCCGTCGGGGCTGAGGAATTCGGTGCGGCCCTCGTAGGGGAGCGTCTCTTCGGCCGGATCGACGATCTCGATGAGGTGGCCGACGGCGCCATCGGCGGCGAGAGCTTCGACGTGCTCGCGCGTCTTGCGCGATGGGGTCGAGGAAGTCGCTGAACAGGACGGCGCCCGAGAAGCGCGCAAGATGCACCTTCGGCGGCTGCGTGGCGCTGAGTCGTCGCGCGAGCCTTCGTGGGCGAGGATCGCTTCGGCGATGCGCGTCGTCGCCTTGCGGCTGGCGGTCGGCTGCGTCAGGCCGAGCATGGCAACGCGCTCGCCGCCGCGCACGAGCAGCTCGGCCGCGGCCAGCATCAGGAGCACGGCACGGTCGCGCTTGGTCGTCGTGGCGAGGTGGCTGCGGAAGTTCATCGAACGCCGAAAGGTCCGGCCACAGCCACACCGTATGCGCCGCTTCCCACTCGCGTTCGCGCACGTAGAGATGATCGGAGCTCGCCGAGCGCCGCCAGTCGATCTGGCGCAGCGTGTCGCTCGCTTGGAATTGGCGGAACTGCCAGAACGTCTCGCCCGGGCCGGCGCGCCGGCGGCCGTGCAGGCCGTGCGCGACCGTCTGGGCGATGCGCTGCGCGTCGATGAGGATTTCCGGCAGGCGGTCGGCAAGGCCGTGCGCTTCGCGTTCGAGCGCCAGGACCCCGGCACCCTTGGCAGGATCCTGGCGGGAGTGCGCGGCGTTCGCCATTGTTACTCCACCGCCGCGACGAGCCGCGCGATGATGGCGCCGAGGTCTTGGCCTTCGGCGCGGGCGGCGAACGTCAGCGCCATGCGGTGCTTCAAGATCGGATCGGCGAGCGACAGCACGTCGTCGACCGACGGTGCGAGGCGTCCGTCGATCAGCGCCTTGGCGCGCACGGCGAGCATCAGCGCCTGGCTGGCGCGCGGGCCGGGGCCCCAGGCGACGTAGCGATCGGTCTCCTCGCTGACGCCGGTGCCGGGGCGTGCCGAGCGGACAAGCTTGAGGATCACGTCGACGACCTTGTCGGGGACGGGGATCTGGCGCACGAGACGCTGGATGCTCATCAGCTCGGGGCCGGTGAGCACGGCGTCGAGGTGGCGATCGTCGGTGCCGGTCGTCGCGAACAGCATGCGCCGCTCGGCGAGCACGTCGGGATAGGTCACGTCGATCTGCAGCAGGAAGCGGTCGAGCTGCGCCTCGGGAAGCGGATAGGTGCCCTCGTGCTCGAGCGGGTTTTGCGTCGCGAGCACGTGGAACGGCGTGGGGATGTCGTAGCGCGCGCCGGCGACGGTGACGTGGTGCTCCTGCATCGCCTGCAGCAGCGCCGACTGCGTGCGCGGCGAGGCGCGGTTGATCTCGTCGGCCATCAACAGCTGGGTGAAGATCGGACCCTTGACGAGGCGGAAGGAGCGCGACTTGCCGGGAGCGTCCTCGAGCACTTCGGAGCCGATGATGTCGGAGGGCATGAGGTCGGGCGTGAACTGCACGCGCTTGGCGTCGAGGCCGAGCACCTTGCCGAGCGTCTCGACGAGCAGCGTCTTGGCGAGGCCGGGGACGCCGATGAGCAGCGCGTGGCCGCCGGACAGGATGGTGACCAGCGTTCGCTCGATGACGACGTCCTGGCCGAAGATGACCGAGGCGGCCGCCTTGTGCGCCCTCTGCACCCGCTCTGAGGCCGCCTCCAGGCGGGGGACGATGTCGGCGTGCGTTTCGGTGAGGGTGCTCATGGCGATTGGCGCTCGCTTTTTCGTTTCGGGGGCGAGGATATGCAGGGCCGGCGATAGCTTAACAAAATTATGAACGGAACGATCCAAGGCGCGATGCGTCGGGTCAAGTGAATGTTACGTTAGATTGGGGGTAAGGGTGTCACACGCTGGCGAGCCCAGTGTATGCGCCGCCCGACAGCGGAATATGGACGACACGAAGGCAGAAACATTGGGCAATTTCGGCAAGCTGGAAGGATTGGTCGCAGCGGTGCCGGAGCGGCGCCCGGCGCCGGTGGAGAGCTGGCATCCGCCCTATTGCGGCGATATCGGCCTGAAGATCCGCCGCGACGGCACGTGGCTCTATCGCGGCAGCCCGATCGGCGGGGCCGCTTGGTCAACCTTTTTGCCGGCGTACTGCGCAAGGACGAGGACGGGCGCACCTATCTCGTGACGCCGGCGGAGAAGGTCGACGTGGAGGTGGAGGATGCGCCGTTCCTCGCCGTCGAGATGGATGCAGGCGGCAAGGGGCGCGAGCAGCGGCTCATCTTTCGCACCAATGTCGATGACGTGGTTGCATGCGGGCCGCAGCATCCGCTGCGTTTTGCCGAGCAGGAGCCCGGTCGCGGCTTGAAACCGTATGTGCTGGTGCGCGGGCGGCTGGAGGCGCTGCTCACGCGCGCACTGCTGCACGACCTCGTTGCGCTCGCCGTCGAGGAGACGCGCGAGGGTCGGCGCATCGCCGGCATATGGAGCGGCGGAACGTTCTTTCCGATCGGTGCCACCGAGCCGGTCAGTGCACCATGAACTCGGCGCCGACGAGGCTAACCTCGGCGGGCGTGAGCAGCTTGTTGTGCGCGACCGTCACCTTGAACAGCTTGCCCTCGAGCTTCGCCGACCAGAAGTCGAGGAAGCCCTTCAGCTTGGGAAAGCGCGGGTGGAGATCGTAGTCCTGCCAGATGTAGCTTTGCAGCAGGGCAGGGTGATCGGGCAGGCGGTAGAGGATCTCCGCCGTCGTCAGGCTATATCCTTTGAGCAGGGTGGCAATCTCGGGCTCTTGCATCGAAATCCCCAAGGTCAACGTCGGGTCCCCCTAGACTCGACCCTTGGATGATAGATCAGAGAAAGCGTCTGACAACGAATTTGTTCCACGAGTTGAGTGCGTTAGCAGCCTATACAGACGACTGCTGATAACCGCTGAGAAATTGTGCGGTCGCCGCACCACTCGCCGCTCCTGTAGGCAAAGCCATGCTTGAGATCGCGCTGACGAGCTTCACGACGTTCTTCGCCACCATCGGTCCGGTGGAAGCGGCGGTGCTGTTCGCGACGCTGACGCCGAAGATGAGAGCCAGCGAGCGGGCGGCGATCGCCGTGCGCGCGACGATTATCGCCAGCCTGCTGCTGCTCATCTTCACGCTGCTCGGCCAGCCGCTGCTGGATGAGCTCGGCGTCAGCATTGCCGCGCTGCAAACGGGCGGCGGCATCGTGCTGTTGATCATCGCCCTCGACATGATCTTCGCCAAGCCGACCAGCGCCTTCAAGCTGACGCAGCCGGAGGACGAGGAGGCGCAGACGAAGGACGACATCGCCGTCTTCCCGCTGGCGATGCCGCTGCTCGCCGGGCCGGGCGCCATGAGCGCCGGCATACTGCTGGCGGCGAACGCGGACGGCAATGCGCTGGGCGCTGACGGCGGTCGTTGGCGCGCTCGCCGCCGTGATGGTGATCACGCTCGGGCTGCTGCTGCTGTCGCATCAACTCAACCGCATGATCGGCATCACCGCGCAGCGCGTGCTGATGCGCGTGTTCGGCATCCTCCTGTCCGGCATCGCCGTGCAGGCGGTATTCAACGGCCTTGGCGGCAGCGGTCTCTTCCGGCTCGCGAACTGAACGGTGACCGCGTTAAGCCGGCACAGCGGTTAGGCCGCCATTAACCTTGAGCGTCCAGAATTGGGACAGTCGCGTTTTGTTGAGAGGCGTGTCCCATGTCCTTGTCGCGTGTGTTGTCGGTGCGTACCGGCCGTCATCCGGCCGGAGTGCGTTCAGGAGCTTCATACGCACGCGTGGCGCTCCTGCTCTCCCTTGCCTCGCTGGGTTTAGGCGGGTGCAGCACGGCCGCGTCTTCCCCGACGGGCGGCCTGTTCGGCGGCCTCATGGCCAGCATCTCCGAGCCCGAGCACAAGCCCGCGCCTCCAGGCGAGATGGAGGATGACGGCAAGGAGGGGCAGCGGCCGCCGCCGCTGCGCATGTACGGCCGCGAGGATGACCCGACGCAGCCGTTCAGCCCGAACTACGGTTCGGTGCCGATGCCGGCGGGCGACGATAGCGAACCCGCTGTTAACGAGGATGGGCATCCGGCTCCCGCTTAAGGAAGCATTCTGCTGCGGACACCCATATATTGGTGGTGCTCGCTGTGGAGTTGCGAATGATTAGGTGGGCCTTGCTAGGGCTGGCGTTGAGCGTATGGGCTGGCGCGTTGCCGCTCGCAGTCTCGGCTGCGCCTTACGCGCGTCCCGGGGCGTTGCCTAGCAGAGGCGTCGCCAGCGACGCGCATCGTGGGGACGCGCGCGGCAACTATGGCGGCCTGAAATCGCGGCGTGCCCCATTACGCGGGGCCGGCGATGTGCGCGATAACGACAATAAGCAGCCGTACTACTACCGCTACTACAGCGATACCGATCGCTCGCCGGGCTCCTGCCGCCGCTTTGCACGCCGGGCCATCGCCACCAAGAACAGCAATTGGTGGACGCGCTATCGCGCGTGCATGGAGTAGCGGCAACTCCGCACAGATTTTTTTCGGATCTTGGATCCGCGCAGCTGCGTTCCCTACATATGGTTAACGCTTTCGCATTGCCTCTCTAGGCGCCCGCGCGACCGAAGCCAGCTTTGCGAGGGCTGAACCCGAGGAGACGCGATATGCAAAGAACAGTGATGGCGGCCGTAGCCGCCGGTGGGTTGCTCACGGCGCTGGCGGTGACGCCCGCAGCGCAGGCCGTTCCCCTAGCCAAACAGCAGGCGGCACCCGAGGGCATTGTTTCGACGGTGGCGCGCGGTGGACCCGGCATGCGTGGGCCGGGCGGATTTGGCGGCGGCATGGGGAGCATGCGTGGTCCCGGTGGTGGCGGCGCAAAGTTCTTCCGCGGCGGCGGAGGCGGCCCGCGGTTCCATGGCCCTCGCTTCGGTGGCGGCCGTCATCACCATCATCACGGCCCGCGCTTTCGTGGGCTCTACTACGCCCCGTTCGTTGGCTACGGCGCCTACTACGGCTATCGCGAAGGATGCGGGTGGCTGCGCCGCCGTGCGGAGGCAACCGGCAGCCCCTATTGGTGGCGCCGGTATGAAGACTGCGTGGATGACAACTATTAATTAAGCCGGGGGCCGGAGCTTGCTTCGGCCCCTTCTGCGTCGGGCTTGTGGTAGCGCAGAGCCTCCGATGCAGGCACCATCACATGATGTCCGACGCCAAGACCGATCTCCGTTCCGCGATCACCGTCCGGCGCTGGGCCGACGTCGACCGGCCGGAGCGGCTCACCGGACAGCTCGACGCGATCTTTTTCGAGGCCAGCGGCACCAAGTCGTTTGCCAGCGAGGATGCGCGGGCGGCGTTCCGCGAACGGTGGTTCGCACGATATCTCGAGCAGCATCCGCAATGGGCGTACGTGGCGCATGGCGCCGGACGGCACGCTCGCCGGCTATCTCGTCGGGGCCCTCGATGAAGGTAGCGGCTTTGAGGACTTCGCCGCCGCGACGATCGAATTTCCCGCGCATCTGCATGTCAATCTAGCGCCCGAATTCCGCAGCCGCGGCATTGGCGCCGACCTCATAGAAGCCTTCGCCGCGGATGCGGCTCGAGCCGGCGCCAAGGGTGTGCACGTCGTGACCTCGTCCGATGCGCGCAACGTCCGCTTCTACGAGCGCGTCGGCTTTCGCCCGTGCGCCCACACGACGGTCGATGGGCGCGAGCTGGTTTTCCTCGGCCGTCGCCTCAGCAACCCGGAAACTGGGCAATAGCCTCGGGGGCTGCGGCACGTATAGTGTGCGCCCGTCATTCTGGGATGGCCGACTCCGATGCACGTCCTGTGGCGCGGCGACTATCTTCAGCGGATGCGGCTCGTCTCCGGGCTCATCCTCTTTGCGTTCGCCGCCACTCACTTCATCAATCACGCGCTGGGCCTTATCAGCATCGACCTGATGCAGGTGGTGCAGCAGTGGCGCTGGGCCGTGACGCGCTCCTGGCCGGGCACGATCGTGCTGCTCGCGGCGCTCCTCACGCACGCCTCGCTCGGGCTCTTCAAGCTATCGGGACGCGCGACACTGCGGCTGCCGCGCTGGGAGCTGATTCAGATCCTGCTCGGGATATCGATCCCGTTCCTCTTGCTGCCGCACATCGTCAACACGCGTATCGCGCACGTCTTCTTCAACGTGAACGACATCTACGTCTACGAGCTCGCGCGACTGTGGCCGGCGAGCGCCATCATCCAAAGCTTGCTGCTCATCATCGTGTGGGTGCACGGCTGCATGGGCATCCACTTCTGGCTGCGGCTCTATGCTCCGTACCGGCGCATCTTCCCGCTACTGCTGACGCTGGCCGTCATCATCCCGCTGGCGGCGCTCGGCGGCTTTGCCGTCGCCGGCAGCAACGTCGCCGCCGCGATCGAAATCCCATCGGTGTTCGCCAATCTCAAAGTACTGACGCGCTGGCCCAGCGAGGCGGCGGGCGAGACGCTTGCCTGGCTGCGCAATTTAGCGCGCATCGAATTCGGTGCCGTTCTGGCCGTGGTGTTGGGATGCATCGGCTGGACGTACTTCGCGCGCCTCGCCGGTCCGAAGGTGACCGTCGCCTACACCGCCGGCCCAACGGTCAAGGTGCCGCAAGGGCCGACGCTGCTCGAGATCAGCCGCATGAAGGGGGTGCCGCACGCTTCCGTTTGCGGCGGCCGCGCGCGCTGCTCCACCTGCCGCGTGCGCATCGAGCGCGGCTCGTTCGCCGTGCCTCCGCCGGTATTCCCCGAGAGCGTGACGCTCGGCAGCATCGGCGCGCCGCCCAACGTGCGGCTCGCCTGCCAGATCAGGCCCGAGCACTATCTCGTCGTCACGCGGCTGTTGAAGTCCGATAGCACCGGGCCGGAAGGCGCCGAGATCGAGGAGGCGGATTCCGCCGGCGTCGAGAAGACGCTCGTCGTGATGTTCGTCGACCTGCGCGATTTCACGCGCCTGTCGGAGAAGCGGCTGCCGTTCGACATCGTCTATGTGCTCAACGAGTTCTTCGGCGTCGTCGGCGCCGCGATCACCGCGCACGGCGGCTGGATCGACAAGTTCCTCGGCGATGGACTGCTCGCCGTGTTCGGTCAGCGCGACGGCGTCGATGCCGGCTGCCGGCAGGCGTTGCGCACGGCGCGCGACATCGACCTGGCGCTCGATCGCATCAATGCGCAGCTCGAAGCCGAGCTCGGGCGCCCGCTCGCCGTCGGCATCGGCATCGATGCCGGACCGCTGCTGCTCGGCCGCATCGGCTACGGCGACTCGGTCGACTTCACCGTCATCGGCAACCCCGTCAACGTCGCGAGCCGGCTCGAAGCGCTGACCAAGGAAAAGGACGTGCAGCTCATCTTGTCGCGCGAGGTGGCGCTGCAGGCCGGCTGGGAGCCGCCGGCGGAAATGGCGATGCAGGTCGGCGTGCGCGGCGTGGCCGAGCCGATCGAGGTGATCAGCGTGGCGCGCGGACGCGATCTGCCCGCGAGCATCCTCGCGCCGCCGGAGGAAGAAAAGGAAAAGCCCGCGGCGTGGACCGCGGGCTTTTGGGGTCGTAGCTAGGCGCCGATCAGTCCTTGCCGTCGCAGGGGAAGCTGACGACGCCGACGAAGGGCGCGTCGACCTTGCACGTCTTGCCCGAGCGCTTCAGCTTCACCGGACCATCGCCGTCGCCGAGCTCATCCATGATGCGGGCGAGCACCTTGCCGCGTTTTTCTTGCGGCCCTTCGGCTCGTCGTTCGTATCTTCGTCGTCGGCGGTCGGCGGTCTCCGCCGGCGTCGGCCTTTCGGCTCCGCATCGGCCTTGGCCGTTTCCGGCTTCGCCTTCTCGGCTTCTGCGTCCTTGTCGGCTGTCGGACTTGGCCTCGTCGAGCTTGATACGGCGTTGTCGGACTTCGCCGCGGTGTCGGGCTTCGTTGCGGTGTCCTTCTCGCTCGGCCTTGTTGGCCGCCGGCCGGTTTGTCCGTCGCCGCCGGAGCGGGCGTCGTCGCGGCGCTGTCGCCCGCGCCGTTGCACTTCTGCAGATCGGCCGGCGCGCGCTTCCACGTGTAGGTCTCGCTCAGCCACTTGGTGCCGGCGTAGCCGACGACCTTCAGCTTGTCGGCGCCGATCGGCGTCAGCTCGACGTCGTACTTGGACCCGCGATCCGGATCGTAGATCCAGCCGTTGTCCCACTTGTTCTTGCCGACCGATTTGACGTTGCCGATGATCTGCTTGCCGCACTGGTCGGAGTTCTTGGCGTCCTGCACCCACGCGACGTGGCCGCACAGCTTGCCGTTGCATTCGGTGATCTCGACGGCGCCGCGGCCCGTGTGATCGATCCACAGGCCGGTGGCGGCATTGTCGGCGTGCGCTGCGGCAGCCGCCATCATCGCAATGGCGAGCGCAGCGCCGTGCAGGGCAATACGATCGAAACGCATGGGGCACCTCCCAAAAGCTGTTGGTCTTCGACCTATGAAAATGCGCGCCGCCACGCAAGCGGGCGCTCGTCCAGTGCGCAAACTGTACGGATTGAGGGAAGCGCGCTGTTCCGCGCGGAACACGCGGCGATATGCACGCCGGCGAGGTCAGTTCTTCACGAATACACTCGCGCTGAGCACGGCGATTGCGCCTGCTTTTTCCGGCGCATAGTAGTGCACATAGCTCAGCGCGTCGCCCTGCTGGTGTGTCCAGGCGTGCACACGCGTGGCGCCTTCTTGCCACGTCTGATCGGCTGCGCGGCCCATGGTGCGCGTCAATTCGCCGAGCAGCGGATCGGGCTTGCGCGCTGGGGACGAGCAGCGAGCACGCCGTGTTCGTCGCGTTGGCGAAGGCCGGCATCTGCTTCTTGAACGCGTCATCGGGCTTCGACTGCGCGGCGGTGAGGATGAACTCGCTCGCCGTGATCGTGATAGCGCCAGGCGAGCAGCTTCTCGGCCGGCACCTGCGGCGCGTAGGGCTTGAGGTCTTCGCCGGTGAGCTGGTCGAACTCGCCGAAACCGGCGGCGCGCTCGATGCCGTTGAGATCGGGCAGCTGCTTCAGGCAGAGAAAGTTGAACAGCCCGACGGTGCGCGCGGCGCCCTTTTCTTTCGGGATGGTCTGCGCCGCGGCGAGCGACGGCAGTGCCAGCGCGCAGCAAGGGCGAAGAGAAGCGCGCGTGAACAGGATGCTCATCGTGCGTCCCCGTGCGCGTAAGCCTAGCGCGCCGCGACCGGCGGCGGCGCCGGCGGCCAGGCTCGAGCGTGTCCTCGGACCACTTGTTGGCGGCGATCATCTTCGCCTGCTCCTCGCAGAAGGGCGGCTTGCGCGGCATGCGCGTCCACACCTCGGACGATCCGAAGATCGGCAGCAGCATGTAGCCGGTGACCTTGACCTTGTTGCGGTCGAGCACCTCGGCATAGCCGCGAGAAGCTCATGCCGTGGTCGGGCACATAGACGGTGCCGTCGGCCCACGTGCCGTCCGGCTGCTTCTTGAAGCCGGTGACGACGACGAGGCCGCAAACGAAGCGGTTCTGCAGCTTGGTGTCGGAGTTGCGGAAATCGCGCAGCGGGCCGCGGTCGGGACCGCGCGGCTTCTTCAGCCAGGCGACGCGTCCGCAACGCTCCCGGCCGCAGGGCCGAACTGGAGGATGACCTCGCCGTGGGAGTCCATCCAGTAGCCGTCGAGGTTTTCCGCCGAATGCGGCGGTTGCGGCCAGGCAGAGCGGCGGCGAGGCTCGCCAGCCAATGCGCGACGGCCCGCATGTGCGTGTTCATCCCTCTCGCATCCCGCTCTGCCACCTCGTCGGTCACCATTTGCACGAAGAATGCGGCGGCGACAATCTATCCAAGGGATGACGGCGCTTATGCGGCTACTCCTGTGGCTGCGGTGTCTCCGTGGCTTCACCCTCGCCCGGCGATTCTGCTTCCTCGCTGCTCTCGGCATCTACTCGCCGCGTCAAGCTCCTCGGTCTGCGTAGAGGCATTATCTGCCGAACGGCACAGCCGATCTTATCGGTTCCGGCAACAGCGGCGAATGCCGTTGCGCGATCACCAGCGATCGACAGCGCCGCCTGCCAGAAGTAGGGACGCGCGCGCAGCAGCACCGGCGGTCGACGTCAGCTCCTTCATGACGATGTAGCCGCCCATGCCGCGGCGGAACCAGCCCTGCACCTGCCCTTGCTGGCCGAGATGCTTGGGCACGCGCTTCCAGCCGGCGAACAGATCGCCGATGAAGCCCAGCATGGAGCGGAAGTCGACGGTCAAGAGCCCGGTCTTGTCCTGGTAGACGACGTCCTCGCCGGCGATGAAGCCGGGGTTGGCGCGTCCGATCGCCTTGCCGGTGAGCTGCGCCGGGCGGCCGATGACCGGGCGACGCCGCCGGGTTGGTCATCAGCGCGGCAACC
Organism: uncultured Alphaproteobacteria bacterium; assembly: GCA_963831175.1. Lineage (GTDB taxonomy): Bacteria > Pseudomonadota > Alphaproteobacteria > Rhizobiales > Hyphomicrobiaceae > Hyphomicrobium_A. The sequence goes on from CAWHOZ010000026.1 coordinate 61,343, forward strand.
GTTGTCGGCTGTGCCGGAGCCGGACGGATAGCGCAGCCGCAGCGTGACGAGCACGCCGATCGCCGCGGCGGCAGGGGCCGAGCGACCAGTCGCCGAGCAGCCCGACGACGAGCAGCAGCAACGAACGGTACGGCGAGAATGCCGAGCTCGCGCCAGAACTGGCTCCACAGCGCGCCCTTGTCGAGACGCACGCGCAGCGCGGCGGCCTTCAAGTCGTAGTCGGGGAACGGCTGCGCCTTCTGCGCGCGATGTCGCCGAGGTGGGCGATGCGCATGCCGGTGAGCGGATGCGTCGAGTTCAGCTCGATGAGGCGCGCCCACGGATTGTGCGCATCGAACAGCATCGCCTCGGAGGCGCGCTCGGCGCTCTGCAGGCCGCTGCTCTCTGCCTCGAGGCCCGAGTAGCGCGCGTTCTTCACGTCGATGACGCCCATGTGCCGCGTGCTCTGCAACAGGCTTTGCGTAGCGTCGGTATCCTCCACCTGCACGATGCCGTAGGCGATCTTGACCAGCGCCGAAGCCAGGTGGCGCGCCTCGACACGCTCGGCGGAGAAGGCGTCGGCGAGGTATTCGCGCGTGCGGCTGAGGTAGTAGAGGAGATAGATGCCGACGTAGTACATCGCGAGCGCGGCGAGGCCGACCAGCGCCTGGCCGCCCTTGTTCTTGTCGCTGCCCGAGCTGCCCGAGCGCATCGACGCGGCGTAGACCTGATAGAGGATCTGCACCAGCGTGCCGGCCGCCGTCATGACGATGAAGTCGCGGTTGACGATGTGGCCGAGCTCGTGCGCGACGACGGCGCGTTGCTCGTCCTCGTTCAGGAACTCGAAGATGCCGTCGGTGACGACGATGCGCGCGTTGCAGCGCAGCAGGCCGTAGGTGAAGGCCGTGGGGTTGCGATCGGGGATAAGTCCGAGGCGCGGCGCACTGAAGCGGTACTGGCCGGCAACGTCATGCATGAGCTGATGCACGGCTGGAAAGCGCGCCTTGACGTCGGCGTCCTCGAGGAAGGCCATCTTGTTGAACCAGCGCAACGACAGATCGCTGATCCACGGGCTGATGAGCCAGATCACCGCGTTGATGATGATGGTGAGAGTGATGGCGAAGCCGAGGTTGACGTTGTCGGTGTAGACCAGGGCCGCCAGGATGACGCCGCACACCATGCCCAGCAGCAAGCCGACGGTGACGAACGAGGCAAAGAACAGCCGGGCCATGTGATCCCCCTCCAATGCAACGCGGCAACCGAACGGTGCGGCGGCAGCGTGCCCTCCCCAGGACAAATGCAAAAATCGGCCGCCAACCTAGGGCTTCTCGCCTGCTTCGGCCAGCTGCGCGGCATCAGCCCACTGCGCCAACATTTTGTTCGCGCCGGGTTTTCCACAGGGGAAATGCTGCCGCCGACACGCTCGAAATATTTCGAATCCTAATTAGGGTGCCTGGGCTGCGCACGTCTGATGCCGTGCCTGGCGAAACGCATGGAGGGTCTCATGGCATTTGTCACTGGCGATGTCGTTGCCGTCTCGGGCGACGAGTTGCCGTTCAAGGTCATCTTCAAGCAGGGCGAGACGGTCCTGACCGAATGGCTGGTGGAAACCAAGGAAGACGGCGAGCTGCAGATCGTCGAAACGCTGAAGAGCCTCGTCGATGACGACGAGGACGAGGAAGGCGACGACGATTGAGGATCGCCCGGCCGGCTCTGGGCCACCTGTCCTCAGAAGATCAAAGCTGCTGGCGGCGGGCGCGATCCACGCCGCCGTCAGCAGCCGTTCTCTCTTGGCCTGTGGATAACTTTGTTCTGCGTGATCGTTTGATGCTTGTTTCGTGAACAAAGATAGAACATTATAGGCTCATGCGGTTTACCTTCTTGCACACCGCCGACTGGCAGATCGGCAAGCGCTTCGGGTCGTTCCCGGGCGACAAGCCTGCCGTGCTGCGTGACCAGCGCCTGCAGGCGGTCGACCGGCTGGCCCAGGCAGGCATTGCCGGGGGCTGCTCCGCGGTGCTCGTGGCTGGCGACGTGTTCGACGCCGAGACGGTGCCCGAGGCTCTGAGCGGGCAGCTGCTGGCACGCCTCAAAGCTTATCCGGCGCTCACCTGGCATCTGCTGCCGGGCAATCACGATCCGGCCCGCAGCGGCGGCGTGTGGAGTGCACTCGTCGGCGGCTTGCCCGCGAACGTGCGCGTGCATCTCGATGCAATGCCCGTCGAGATGGCGACAGGCGTGGTGCTGCTGCCGGCACCGCTGAAGTCGAAGCGCACGAGCAGCGATCCTACCGCCTGGATGGATGGCGCAACTTCGCCGGCCGGTGCACTGCGCATCGGTCTGGCGCACGGCTCTGTGCAGGGCTTCGGCAGCGCCGGCGATGCCAACGTGCCGATCGATCCGGCGCGCGTGAAGTCGGCGGGCCTTGCTTATCTCGCACTGGGTGACTGGCACGGCACGACACGCATCTCCGACCGCGCCTGGTACTCGGGCACGCCCGAGCCCGACGGATTTCGCGACAACGATCCCGGCAATGCGCTGATCGTGTGCATCGATGGCGCCAGTCCTCCCAAGATCGAACGCGTGCCGACGGCACATTTTACGTGGTTGCGGCGCGAGCAGAAAATCGACGACGTCGCCTCGTTCGAGCCCATCGAGGTGGAGATTGCGCGGCTCGGAAGCAATGCGGCGCGCACTTTGTTGGCGCTGGAGCTGACGGGCACCTTGGCGCTGACCGAGCTTGCCCGCATCGAAGAGCGGCTCGACAGGCTAGCGCCGCAGCTTTTCCATCTTGCGCACGATATGAGCGGGGTCAGCGCCTACGCCGACGCGGCCGATCTCGAAGCGTTGAGCTCGCCGGCGCTCAGTGACATCGCGCAACGCTTGAAGACTGCCGCCGAGCAGGGCGGCGGCGAGGCGAGCGTCGCCAAGCGTGCTTTGCGCCGGCTGTTTGCGCTGGCGCGCCAAGCCGAAGCGGGAGCGCCGTCATGAAGATCCGCGCCATTCGTCTGAAGGAGGTCGGCCGCTTCAGCGCCCCGGTCTCGCTCGAAGGCTTGAGCGGCGGCCTCGACGTGCTCGCCGGCCCGAACGAGTTCGGCAAATCGACGATCCTCAAGGCCGTGAAGCTCGCGCTGTTCGAGCAGCACCGCTCGAAGCACCGTAAGCTGGAAGCGTTCCGGCCCTACTCAGGCGGCGCGCCGCTGATCGAGGTCGACTTCGAGATCGACGGCAAGGCCTGGCGGATCCGCAAGCAGTTCCTGTCGTCGCCCGCGGCGGAGCTGCGCGACTTGCAGTCGGGCAGCATCACGCGCGGCGTCGACGCCGAGGCGCGGATGTCCGAATTGCTCGGCGGTGCCGGGCATTTTTCACTGCTGTGTGTCGATCAGGGGACGCCGATCGCGGCCATGACGCCGGTCGAGACCGGCGGCGCCGCATTCATGGCGGCGATCGAGAGCGAGGTCGAGACCGTCGCCGACGGCAGCGCGGCGCGCTTCGTCGCCGAGCGCGTGCAGCAAGAGCTGGCCGCGCTCGTCACCGGCCACAACCCGCCGCGGCCGGCCGGCGCATACAAGGCGGCGCTCGATGAGCGCGACCGTCTGCAACGCGAGCGGCAGGCGGCGGAGCAGCGTCTTCGGTCGGCGCAGGAACGCCTCGACAAGCTGGAAGAATTGCGCGGGCGTCTGGCGCAACTGTCAGACGCGGATGCCGCACAGGCGCGCGATACGGCTGCAGCCGAGGCGCGGCGCAGCTTCGAGGAAGCGCGCGACGCCCGTGAGAAGTGCAGGGGCGCCGAGCAAATCGTTGTCTCTTGCGAACAGCAGCTCACCGCGCTGAAGGCTGCGCTGGAGGTGTTTGACCGTCGTGCGAGCGAGCTCGCTAGGCTTGAGCTTGCGGCCCGCGATGCGGCTCCGTTGCTCGCTGACCTCGGAGCGCGCGCCAGTGCCGGAGCAACGCGAGTTCTCGAAAGCAAAGAGGCGCGCGACGCGATCAAGTCCGCGCTCGCTGCGATGGAGCGCAACCGGCGGGCGCTGGAGCTGGCCGAGCGGCTGCAGCAGGTCGCCGGTCGATTGGAGGCGGCACGCGCCGCACACCGCGAACGTGCCGCGCTGATCGATATGCTGGCTGGCAATACGGCTGAGGACAAAGTTGTCGACGCGGCGCGCCGCGAGGCCGCGAGCATCGCCGAGCTTCAGGCGCGGCTGACGGCCGCCGCACCGCGTGTATCGCTGAACTACCTGCCGGGCGGCGCCGGCAAAGTCAGGCTTGACGGCCGTGCTCTCGCCGACGGCGAGACGCTCAATCCCGCGCAGCCCGTCACGCTGGAGATCGAGGGCATCGGCACGATCACCATCGCACCGGGCCAATCCGACGACGTCGCCGACGACGAAGCCGATCTCGCGGCGCATAGTGAGCAGCTCGCCGCGCTCCTGAAGCGTGCCGGTACGAGATCGCTGGAAGAAGCGGAGGCGCGCCTTGCGGAGCGCCGTGAGAGCGAAGCCAAGCTGGCCGAAGCTGTTGCGCAGCTGAAGGCGTCGGCGCCGGAAGGTTTGGAGCGCTTGCAGAAGCACGCACGTCGAGCTTGCCGCGCAGGCGGCATCGCTTGCTGCGCCGGCGCCGCTGTCGCAGGACGAGTTGGAAGCGCGCGCGCAGGAGCTGATGGAATCGCTCGGCGCCGCCGAAGAGACGCTCAACGCGGCAGTGTGCGAAGAGCGCGAGGCGCGCGAGGAGCTTGTCAGCCTGCGCGCGCGCGTCGCCGGCCACGCCGAGCAGATCGACAAGCTGGTCGGCGAGCTTGGCGCCCCTGCAGCGCGCACAAGCGCGCGCGAGGCCAAGCTCGCGGCCGTGAACGACGCGCAGACGGCCCTCAATGCAGCCGTGCGCGACGCTGCGGCTTGGCGCGAAAAGGCGCCTGGGGATGCACGCTTCGCTGAGTTGAAGAACGCCACCGAGACCACCGAGGCCGCGCGCCTGCGCGTGAGGGAAGAGCTGGCGAGCCTGCGCCACGTCGAAGCCGGCCTCGAAGGCGAGTTGCGATCCGACCGCGCCGACGACGTCGCAGCGCGCCTCGCCGAGCTTGTCGATGCCTGCGCCGTGGCCGAGGCGCGCTGCCGCGATATGCAGGAGGAAGCTGCGGCGCTGCAGCTGCTCGCCCGCGAGCTCGATGCGGTCGCCACGCGCACGCGCGATCGCTTCGCCAAGCCGGTCATCGAGCGGCTGGCACCCTACCTGCAACTCATGTTGCCGCAGGCGCGGCTCGTTCTCGGCGAAGATCTGGCGCCGCACGCGCTGGAGCGCGGCCCCACGGTGGAGGACTTCGCGCGGCTGAGCGGGGGCACGCAGGAGCAGTTGGCGCTACTGGTACGCCTGGCGTTTGCGCGGCTGCTCGCCGATACCGGGTCGGCAGCGCCGTTGATCCTCGACGACACACTGACAAGTTCCGACGATGATCGGATCATGCGCATGTTCGCAGCGCTGCGGCACGCGGCGCAAAGCCACCAGGTGCTGGTGCTTACCTGCCGTGAGCGCGCGTTCGAGGATCTCGGGGGCAATCGCATCGCGCTGCGCACCTGGGAAGATGCGCGCGCCGCCGCCTAAGCCAATTTCTCGCAAACGAAAACCCCGGGCACGGCTAGCGGCCCGGGGTCAATCTATTCGAAGCTGCTTGTCCGCAATTCAGCTAAAGCTGCTGGTGCCGTGCATCGTGGGGATGTCCGGCTTCTGCGCGTCGGCGGTCGGATCGTCCGAGCGGCGCGACTTGCCCTCGAAGAAGGCGCCCTGCTCGATGGCCAGCGCCTGATGGAAGATGTCGCCCTCGACGTGGCTTGAGGACTGCAGCATGACGCGCTTGCCGCGCACCGAGCCCATGACGTGGCCGCGCACGACGATCTCCTCGGCGACGATGCCGCCGGTGATGCGCGCCTTCTCGCCGATGACGACGTAGGTGCCCTGGATGTCGCCCTGCACTTCGCCGTCGATCTGCACTTCGCCCTTGGAGACGAGATTGCCGTTGATGGTCAGGTCGGGGCCGATGACGGAAGGCGCGTTGCGCTCGGAGGGGCGGGCGATGCCAATGCCGCGGGCCGAGGTTCCCGACGCGGGAGGCGTGCTCATCGGCGTGAGGCTGGGGCTGACTTTGGGCGGCTCGGAGTCGGATCTCTTGAAGTTCGGCAACATAGGCGTGCACCTCTGCTCTGACGCAACGATCGCAACCGTTAGAATATTGCTTTGCAACGGGGATCAGGCGGCGTGCTGCCGGAAATCCCCCCCTTTGGCCATCTAAGCATAGTTCATGGCGTGGGTCATCGGCCGCCGGGCCGCGCCCACGCACAAATTGTTGGCATCCTTGCGCTGGCTTCGCCTAACCTTTCAGCGTGCGGGCCGCCTCGAGCACGTCTTCGGCGTGTCCCGGAACCCTCACGTTGCGCCAGCTACGGGCGATCTTGCCCGCTTTATCGATCAGGAATGTGGCGCGTTCGACACCCATGTACTTGCGTCCGTACATCGACTTTTCGACCCACACGCCATAGGCCTCCGCCGCACTGCGCGCTTCGTCCGACAGCAGACGAACGCCGAGGCCGTGTTTTTCTTGCAAACTTGCGGTGCGAGCGCGGGGCTGTCGGGAGAGATGCCCGATCACCTCAGCGCCGGCCTTCTTGAACTCCGCCGCGATGCAGGTGAAGTCCTTGGCCTCGGCGGTGCAGCCCGAGGTGTCGTCCTTGGGGTAGAAATAAACGACGACCGGATGCCCCCTGAGAGCCGCCAGTTTGACGCTCTTCCCGTCCGCATCGGGGAGTTCGAAATCGGGCGCCGCCATGCCGTCCTCGATGGTCACCGAGATGCCTTTCTTTTGTCGCTTTTCCCCATGCACGTGACCCACGTCGCACGACAACATTGCTCGTTGCGCCTGAGGCTTAGCGGCGCTGATTGGGTCGCGCAAGGGCGGCCGGGCGGTATAGGCGTTTTGCGACGCGCGGTGCCGGCAGTCGGGGCTGCCGGGGTGGGCTTATGGCGCTGCGTTTTCAGTGGGACATCAACGCCGCTAGTTGTTTGCGTCGGGACTACGTCTCGAAACTGTCGAGGGGCCGGGCTTGCAAACGACCGGAAGACCAAAAAAGCAATCCGGCTACCCGGCGACTCGCAACGAAGAGCAGTCGTCGACCCTGAAGCGCCGGGTGACGACGGCCGCCGTCGCCTGCGATCACGTGCTGCACGGCGTCGGGCGCTCCGTATTCATTCTCGCCCCATTCCTCATGCTGGCGCTGCTGGTCGTCGGCCTGGGCTACGTGCGGCTGCGCCACGGCCCCATCTCGCTGAACTTCCTCGTCGAGCCGATCGAGCGCGGCATCAACGCCGAGCTCGGCGGCAATGCCGTGCGCATCGACGATGCCGTGGTCAGCCTGTCGGAGACGGGCGGGCTCGAGTTCCGCCTGCGCAACATCCGCATGCGCGAGGGGGACGGCGACGTCGTCGCCTCGGCGCCATTTGCCGCCGTCGAGCTGAGCACATCGGCGCTGTGGTCGATGCGCATCGTGCCGGCGCGCATCGAGCTCATCGAGCCGCGGCTGTTCCTCTACTATTCCGAGGACAGCGGCCTGACCATGAGCTTCTCCAAGGTCCTGGCGACCCGAGGCCGAAGCCGACCGCAGAGCAGCCGCCGACACCGCAGGCGCCGGCGCCCGTTCCGCGCGTCGCGTCCGGTGCCGCCTGTCGCTCCGGCGTCCGACGCGGCCGGTCCGCTCCAACGCATCGATCTGGCGCGCGTCGTCACCGATATGTCGTCGCGCGCCCGCCAGCGCCTCGACGCCAGCTCGTATCTGCGCGAGTTCGGTCTGCGCAACGCCACGGTGATTGTCGAGTACTCCGGCCGCACGACGGAGTGGCGCGTCCCCAGTCTCAGCATCGGCCTCATGCATGGGCGCACGCGCAGCGTCATCTCCGGCCGCGCATCCGTCGCCGCGGCCGGCGGCAAGCCCTGGCAACTCACGTTCGAGACGGATGAGTCGGAACGCGACCGCACGCTCACCCTCAAGACATCGGTCAAGGATCTCGTGCCGCGCAGCATCGCCGGCACCATCCCGCAGCTCAGCCTGCTGCAGGCGTTCGATCGTGCCGGTCGACGGCAACGCCAACGCTCGAGCTGACGAGCGATGGCGATGTGCGCACCGCGACCTTGGATCTCACGATCGGGCACGGCAGCTTGCGCCTGCCGGCGCTGCCCGAGGCGCCGCTCGAGGTCGACGGAGGCTCGATCAACGTCGCCTACGACGGCGTGGCCGAGAAGGTGACGCTGGCGCCGTCGACGCTCAGCTGGCGCGGCAGCCGCATCACGATTTCCGGCGGCGCCGAAGCAAGAGAAGGGCGAGGCCGAGCATCCGGCGTGGACCTATCAGCTCCGCGCGACCGAAGGCTCGTTCGGGGCGGAGGAATTCAAGGTTCCGGCGGTGGCGCTCGATGAGTGGCACGCCAACGGCCGCATCCTGCCGCACCGCGGCGAGGTCGAGCTCGCCGAGTTCAAGCTGCGCGCGGGCGGCGCCGAGATCGCGCTGACTGGCAATCTCGTCACCGGCGTGCAGCCCGCGAGCACGCGGCTCGAAGGCACGCTCAGCCCGATGCCGCTCAACACGCTGAAGGCGTTGTGGCCGAAGGCCATCGCGCCCGGCGCGCGCGAATGGGTGGGCGAGCGCGTGCACCGCGCCTCGATCCTCGGCGGCAAGTTTCGCTTCCTGAGCGGCGAGCACATGGCCCAGGAGACGAGCGTCGGCCCGCAGGAGCATCAGCTGTCGTTTCTCATGGACGCCGCCGACCTCGAGATGCAGGTCATCGACGATCTGCCGCCGGTGGCCGCGCCGCGCGCGACGACGCGCATCGAGAACGACGGGCTCGAGGTGAACATCCCCGAGGCGGCTATCCTGCTCGCGCCGGACCGGCAACGTGCCGCTGCAAGGCGGGGCGTCTTCACCGCCGTCGAAATCATGGGCGATGTCCCGATCGGCGAGATCGTGTTCACTTCGCAGCCGACGCTCGGCTCGGTGATCGAGCTCCTGGAACGCTCGCCGCTGACGATCCTCGAGGAGATCGGGCTGCCGCGCGAGGGCATCGAGGGCAAGGTCGACGCCAAGTTCAAGATCGGCCTGCCGCTGCTGGCCGACCTGCCGGCGAGCTCGGTCAAGGTGGAAGCCAAGGCACGCATCACCGATGGCCGCATCAAGCAGTTCCTCGGCACCTACCAGGTGCAGAGCGCCAGCTTCGACCTCGACATCTCGGAGAAGGCGGCCGGCGCCAACGGCGAGATGCTGGTCAATGGCGTGCTCGCCAAGCTGAGCTGGCAGCGGATCTTCGATGCGCCGCTCGACAAGCAGCCGCCGCTGCGCCTGACGGCGACGCTCGACAACACGCGATCGCAGCCAGCTCGGCCTCGACATCAATCACATCGTGCAGGGCGAGGTGCCGATCGAGCTGACCGTCGGCCGCGGCGTGCGCGACGAGCCGACGATGCGCCTGCACGCCGACCTCACCAACGCCGACCTCATTTTGGAGAACGTCGCCTGGCGCAAGCCGCCGGGACGCTCGGCAACGCTGCAATGCGACATCGCCAAGGGCAAAACGCACAAGACCGAGCTGCAGAACTTCAAGGTCGCCGGCGACGACATCGCCATCGAGGGCTGGGCGGCGATCGACGCCGACAACCGGCTGCGAGAGTTCTATTTCCCCGACTTCTCGCTCAACGTCATCACGCGCATGGAGGTGCAAGGCGCGCTGGACAAGAACGACGTGTGGAAGGTGAAGGCGCGCGGGCCGACCTTCGATGGCCGCGACTTCTTCCGCTCGCTGTTCTCGCTCGGCCAGCTCGCCGAGAAAGCGCCGAAGCCGAAGAAGCCGCGCGAAGGCGTCGACCTCGATGCCGAGATCGGCACCGTCATCGGCCACTCCGAAGTGTCGCTTGCGCAACCTCAAGCTCAAGCTCGCCAAGCGCGGCGAGAAGCTGACGGCCCTCGACGCGCGCGGCACGCTCGACGGCGGCAAGCCGCTCGCCGTCGAGCTGAAGCAGGATCCGGGACAGCCGCGCAAGTTGCTAGCCGATTCCACCGACGCCGGTCAGGCATTCAAGCTGACCGACTTCTACCCGAACATTCAGGGCGGACGCGTGCGCCTCGAGGTCAACCTCGACGGCAAGGGCGCGGCCGAGAAGACCGGCATTCTGTGGGTCGATGACTTCCGCATCCTCGGCGACCCCGTCGTGTCGGAGGTGTTCAGCGGCGCCGACGACGGCCGCCCGGCCATCGACGGTGCGGTAGGGCGGCCGCGCCAAGAAGCGCCAAGTCGTGCGCGAGGTGTTCGAGTTCGATCGCATGCGGGTACCGTTCTCGGTCGGCTACGGCCAGTTCGTGATGGAGGATTCCCAGCTGCGCGGGCCCGATGCTCGGCGCATCCATTCGCGGCAAGGTCGACTTCAAGATGCGGCGCGTCAATCTGGGCGGCACCTACGTTCCGCTGCAGGGGCTGACCAGCGGGCTGTGCGAGATCCCGCTGTTCGGCCCGATCATCGCCGGTCCCAAGTGCGAGGGCCTGTCGCGGCATGACGTTCGCCATTCAAGGGGTCGATGGACCGGCCGCAGGTCATCGTCAATCCGCTGGCGATGCTGGCGCCGGGCATCTTCCGCGACATCTTCCAGATGACGCCCTTCGATCCGAAGGTGCAGCGGCGCGACGATGGCGCGGCCGGCGGCGGCGACGAAAACGTGCGCGCTTCGAGCACGTCGGCTGCGAGCCGGCGAGCCGACGCACGCCCGGGCACCATCGTCGGGTCGGACACCGATCGACGGCTGGTCTCGGAGACGAACTCGCCGAAGAGAAGCAAGCAGTAGACAGCTGTGCCGACGCTCAGACCGGCTTCAGCAGCACGTGCTTCTTCTTGCCGAGCGACAGCTTGATGGCGCCGTCGGCGGCGACGTCGGCGGCGCGTGAGCAGCGTCTTCTCGTCGACCACCGGCTGATCGTTGACTTGCAGGCCGCCGCCCTGGATTTGCCGGCGCGCCTCGCCGTTCGATTTGACGAGACCGGCCTGCACGAAAGCCGTCAGCACGCCGATGCCGCCGGCAAGATCGGCCTTGCGGCAGCTCGACGGTCGGCAGGCCCTCGGCGAGTCGCGCCCTTGCTCGAACGTCTTGCGCGCGGTCTCCGCGGCGGCTTCGGCCTTCTCGCGCCCGTGCAGCAGCGCCGTCGCTTCCGTGGCGAGCGTCTTCTTCGCCTCGTTGATCTCGGCGCCCTTGCAGGGCGGCGAGCTTGGCGACCTCGGCGAGCGGCAGCGTCGTGTAGAGCTTCAGGAAGCGCTCGACGTCGGCGTCCTCGGTGTTGCGCCAGAACTGCCAGTAGTCGTAGGCGGAGAGCTGCGCCTCGTTGAGCCAGATGGCGCCGGCGGCGGTCTTGCCCATCTTGGCGCCCGACGCCGTCGTCAGCAGCGGGCAGGTCAGCGCGTAGAGCTGCGGCGTGCCCATGCGCGCGCCCGAGATCGATGCCGGTGACGATGTTGCCCCACTGGTCGGAGCCGCCCATCTGCAGCTTGCACTCGTAGCGGCGCGCCAGCTCGACGAAGTCGTAGGCCTGCAGCAGCATGTAGTTGAACTCGATGAACGACAGCTCCTGCTCGCGCTCGAGGCGCATCTTGGCACGAGTCCATCGTCAGCATGCGGTTGACGGAGAAGTGCCGGCCGACGTCGCGCAGGAAGGCGATGTAGTTGAGCCGCGACAGCCACTCGGCGTTGTCGACCATCGCCGCGTCGGTCTTGCCCGAGCCGAAGGCGAGGAACTTGGCGAACGCCTGCTGCATTCCGGTCTTGTTGCGCTCGATATCCTCGAGCGTCAGGATCTTGCGCGTCTCGTCCTTGCCGGAGGGATCGCCGACCTGCGTCGTGCCGCCGCCCATCAGCACGATGGGCTTGCCGCCGGTCTGCTGCAGCCAGTGCAGCATCATGATGGAGATGAGGCTGCCGACATGCAGCGAGGGCGCCGTACAATCGTACCCGACATAGGCGATAAGCTCGCCTTTGGCGGCCAGCTCGTCGAGGCCGGCCGTGTCCGAGCACTGGTGGATGAACCCGCGCTCGGTGAGAATTCTTAGGAAGTCGGATTTGAGATTGGCCATAGCTTCGCTATCACAGTCAGCCGGTTCGCCGCGGCGGCGGCGGGAACATGCACGGGAAGGTCCTCATGGGCAAGCTGCAGCGCGCGCTTGGGCTGATGAGCGGGACGTCGATGGACGGCATCGACGTGGCGCTGCTCGATACGGACGGCGACCGCGAGCTGCGGCACGGGCCGGCGGCGAGCTACGCCTATCCGGCCGAGATCAAGGTGAAGCTGCGCGCCGCCCTGCGTGAGGCCAAGGAGTTGCGCGAGCGCGGCTCGCGCCCCGGCAGCCTCGGCGAGATCGAGCGCGCGCTGACCGAGCTCAACGCCGATGCGGTCGATCGCTTCCTGCGCGCCAACGGCGTCGACAAGGGGCAGATCGATCTCATCGGCTATCACGGGCAGACGGTGCTGCACGATGCGCCGCGCAAGCTGACGGTGCAACTCGGCGACGGCCGCCTGCTGGCCGAGCGCACCGGCGTCGACGTGGTGTTCGACTTGCGCGCCGCCGACGTCGCCGCGGGCGGGCAGGGGGCGCCGCTGGTGCCCGTCTACCACCGCGCGCTCGCGGCGCAGGTGCCGGAGCTGCCGGCCGCCTTCCTCAACATCGGCGGCGTCGCCAACGTGACGTGGATCGGCGCCGACGGACGCATGCTGGCGTTCGATACGGGTCCGGGCAATGCGCTGCATCGACGATTGGGTGCTGGCGCGCACCGGGGCGTGCGCACGACGCCGACGGGGCGCTCGCCGCGCGCGGGCGCTGCGACGAGGACGTGCTGCAGGAGCTGCTGACCAACAACTACTTCGGCATGCCGCCGCCGAAATCGCTCGACCGCAACGACTTCTCGTCGGCTGCCGGCGGCGGCGCTGTCGCTGGAGGACGGCGCCGCGACGCTCACCGCCTTCACGGCGGCGGCCATCGGCAAGGCGCGCGAGCACATGCCGGAGGAGCCGCGCATCTGGGTGGTGTGCGGTGGCGGGCGCAAGAACAAGACGCTGATGGGCATGATCGCCGCCAACGTGCAGAACGCCGTGGTGCCGGCCGAGGCGCTGGGCCTCGACGGCGATTTCATCGAGGCGGAGGCGTGGGCCTATCTCGCCGTGCGCTCGACTTTGAAGCTGCCGATCACCTTTCCCGAGACGACCGGCGCGCCGTCGCCGATGACCGGCGGCGTATTCTTGGGGGCCCGCTGACGCTAGCGCAAAAGATCGCGGACGGTCTGCTCGAGGCCAAGCGTGATGCGCGCCAGCTTCTCGTAGTCGACCTTGTCGGGCGTATCGGTCGGCCTGTGATAGTCGCGATAGCGGAACAGCGCCGTATCGGTGACCATGATCGCCGGATAGCCGAACATCCAGAATGACCAGTGGTCCGACCAGCCGATGCCGGCGAATGGTGTCGGGCGCCGTGCCGCCTATGGTCGGGAACTGCGTGTGGCTGCGGAAGGCGCCGACCACCTCGTGCAGGAAGGCGCGGCCGCCCGGCAGCGCCACGAAGGCGATGAAGTTGGCGACGTCGGAAAAGAAGTAGCTGAACGGGAACGGATAGCGCTGCGAGCCGGGCTTGTCGGAGAAGCAGCCGATGGTCTCGAGCGAGATCATGCCGATGACGCTTCTCGCCCTGCTCGTGCAGCGCTCTTGGCGTAGCGGTAGCTGCCCATGTCGGGCGTGCGGTCGTAGGGCGGCTCCTCATTGACGAACAGGACGAGGCGCAGGCGCTTGTCCTTGAGCGGCACGTCCTTCAGCAGGCGCGCCAGCTCGAGCACGGCGGCCGAGCCGGTGCCGTTGTCGTTGGCGCCGGGCGCGTCTTCGGCGGAATCGTAGTGCGCGCCGATGACGAGGCTCGGGGTGGTGGCCGTTGCGCCGGGCGGCGGCTAGCTCGACCGAGATGTTGCGCACCGGCTTGCCGCCGATGTCGTAGACCTGCGACTGCGGCGCATAGCCGAGCGCCTTCAGCTCGGCTTCGATGTAGGCGGCGGATTTCTCGAGCGCGGCGTAGTGCGCGACGTTGTGCGGCTCGCTGGCGATGGCGACGACGTGGCGGCGCAGACGCTGGGCAAGATCTTGCTCCGCCGCCGTCACCGGCGGCGGCGGGCCGGCGAAGGGCTCGCCCGGCAGGCTGAGCGAATACCAGTACGCCGCGGCGAGGCCCGCGATCAGCAGGACGAGCAGCCCTGCAACCCACAGAGCTACCATCTTGATCACGCTGGCGGTCCGCTAGTCGGCATCTGCGCCTGCATCGCTGCCGGCGCCGCTCGCCTCTTCCTGGCGCTCGATCTCGCGCTGGCGCTGGCGCTCGCGCTCTTTCTCGCGCTCGCGCTCCTTCTCTTTGACGCGATCGACCTCGGCCTGCTCCATGCGCGCGTCGACGTAGGCTGCCGACGGCCTCCTTCAGCTCGTCGGTCTTGTTCTCGAAGAAGTGGTTGGCGCCGGGGATGACCTGATGCGTGATCTTGATGCCGCGCTGCGTCTTCAAGCGCTGCGACAGCTCGCCGACGGAGTGCGACGGCACGACGCGGTCCTTGTCGCCGTTGATCATCAGGCCGGACGACGGGCAGGGCGCGAGGAACGAGAAGTCATAGAGGTTCGACGGCGGGGCGACGCAGATGAAGCCCTCGACCTCGGGGCGGCGCATCAGCAGCTGCATGGCGATCCAGGTGCCGAACGAGACGCCGGCGATCCAGCAGCTCTTGGCGTCCGGCTTGACGATCTGCAGCCAGTCGAGCGCGGAAGCCGCGTCCGACAGCTCGCCCGGGCCGCCGTCCCAGATGCCCTGGCTGCGGCCGACGCCGCGGAAGTTGAACCGCAGCACCGAAAAGCCGCGCTCCACGAAGGTGTGATAGAGCGAGTAGACGACCTGATTGTTCATCGTCCCGCCGAATTGCGGGTGCGGGATGCAGGATCAGCGCGATGGGGCTGTCGTTGGCGGCCTCGTGGTGATAGCGGGCTTCGATGCGGCCCGCAGGCCCATTGATGATCAGCTCGGGCATCGTTTTCCAACTCTTAGGGGCTGCGGATGGCGGCTGCGCTGGGGCGCGCGGCAAAGCCCTGTAGACAGGCCGTGGAATCGGGCGTGCCGAAACCTTGACTTGCGGGCTCGGAATTTTCATATTCCTATAGACTTTAGAACCGTTCGAAAGAGCGCGGGCCGAGCTTCCAGGGCCTCGGTTCCTAGACGGTGGCGCTTCTTAGCACACGGCCCGGTGCCGATTGCAAGTGAAAGCGCCCGCATGCGGCCGGTGTGGCGGCAGTGGAGGACGTGGCGTGGAGTTGAACACCAAGGCCCGGTACGCGGTGATGGCCATGGCCGATCTCGCCAAGTATGGCGCGGTCTGCCGCGGTGCCGCTCTCGGCCATTGCCGAGCGGCAGGGCCTTTCTTTGGCCTACCTGGAGCAGATCTTTCTGCGGCTGCGCCGCGCCGGGCTGGTGGCGAGCGCGCGCGGCCGCTCCGGCGGCTACGCGCTGGCGCGGCCCGCTGAGGCGATCCACATCGACGAGATCATGAAGGCGGTCGAGGAGGAGACGCGCATGACGCGCTGCCTCGATGGTGAAGTCGGCTGCGTCGGCGATCGCCGCTGCCTGACGCACGGCCTGTGGCACGCGCTCGGCGCGCATATCGTCGCGTTCCTGGCGAACGTGTCGCTGCAGGAGGTCGTCGACGGCATTCCGCCGGCGAAGCTCGCCGGGCGCCGCAGCGCGAACTGCAGCGCAGCGCGAGCCGGAGATGGTCAGCCGATGACGGCGACGCGCACATACCTCGACTACAACGCGTCCTCGCCGCTGCGCGCCGAGGCGCGCGCCGCGATGCTCGCCGCGCTCGATGCGACCGGCAATCCGTCGTCGGTGCATGCCGAAGGCCGGCGCGCGCGCGCGCATCATCGACACGGCGCGCGAGCAGGTGGCGGCGCTGGTCGGCGCCAAGCCGAGCGAGGTGGTGTTCACCAGCGGCGCGACGGAAGCCAACAACTGCGTCGATGGCCGCCGGCTGGAAGACGATCTGCGTGTCCGGCCATCGAGCATGACTCGGTGCTGGCGCCGGCGCGCGCGTCCGGCGCGAAGGTGATCGCGCTGCCGGCGCGGCGAGGACGGCGTCGTCGATCTGCAGAGGTCGCCGGGCAGCTGGCGCATGCCGCGTCGGGCGGCGCGCGCGCGCTGCTCAGCGTGATGCTGGCCAACAACGAGACGGGCGTCATTCAGCCGGTCGCCGAGGCCGCGGCGCTGGCGCGCGAGCACGGGCTGTCGCTGCACGTCGATGCCGTGCAGGGGCCGGGCGCCTGCCGGTCGAATTTCGCCGAGCTCGGCGCCGACACGCTTGTGATCTCGGCGCACAAGCTGGGCGGCCCGCGCGGCGTCGGCGCGCTCGATCGTGCGCGACGGCGTCAACCTGCCGGCGCTCATCAAGGGCGGCGGCCAGGAGCGCCGGCGGCGCGGCGGCACCGAGAACGTCGCCGGCATCGCCGGCTTCGGCGCGGCGGCGGCGGAGGTCGGCGCGCGACGTCGGACGCCGTCGCGCCGCATGGCGCCGCTGCGCGACAAGCTCGAAGCCGGCGTCATGGCGGCGACGCCGAACGCCGTCATCATCGGCCGCGATGCGCCGCGCGTCGCCAACACGTCGTGCATCGCCGTGCCCGGCAAGCCGGCCGAGACGCTGGTGATCCGGCTCGATCTGCGAAGGCGTCGCGGTGAGCGCGGGCGCTGCCTGCTCGTCGGGCAAGGTCGGCGCCAACAGCGTGCTGGAAGCGATGGGCCTCGGCGCCGACATCGCGCGCTCGGCGGTGCGCGTCAGCCTCGGCCCGCAGACGACGAAGACGACATCGCCGCCTTCCTGGCGGCTTGGGAAAAGGTTGCAGGCCGCGCGGCACTCGCCGCGTGAGCCGACGAATGAGGACGTGAAAGGGTAGTTGATGGCAGCGGTTCAAGAGACGATCGAGCAGGTCCGCAAGATCGACGTCGACCAGTACAAGTACGGCTTCGAGACCAAGATCGAGTCGGTGAAGGCGCCCAAGGGCCTCAGCGAGGACACCGTGCGCTTCATCTCGGCCAAGAAGGGCGAGCCGGAGTGGATGCTCGAGTGGCGGCTCGAAGCCTACCGGCGCTGGCTCACCATGACCGAGCCGACGTGGGCCAACGTCACCTATCCGAAGATCGACTTCCAGGACCTCTACTTCTATTCGGCGCCGCAATCGACCGAGGGGCCGAAGAGCCTCGCCGACGTCGATCCGGAGCTGCTGGCGACCTACGCCAAGCTCGGCATTCCGCTGAAGGAGCAGGAGATGCTCGCCGGCGTGAAGAGCGCGCGCGTCGCGGTCGACGCGGTGTTCGACAGCGTCTCGGTGGTGACCACGTTCAAGGACGAGCTGGCCAAGGCCGGCGTCATCTTCTGCTCGATCTCGGAAGCGGTGCGCGAGCATCCCGAGCTGGTGAAGAAGTATCTGGGCTCGGTCGTGCCGCAGGGCGACAACTACTACGCGGCGCTCAACTCGGCGGTGTTCTCCGACGGCTCGTTCGTCTACGTGCCGGAGGGCGTGCGCTGCCCGATGGAGCTGTCGACCTACTTCCGCATCAACGAGAAGCAGACCGGCCAGTTCGAGCGCACGCTCATCATCGCCGACAAGGGCGCCTACGTGTCCTACCTCGAAGGCTGCACGGCGCCGATGCGCGACGAGAACCAGCTGCACGCCGCGGTCGTCGAGCTGATCGCGCTCGATGACGCCGAGATCAAGTACTCGACGGTGCAGAACTGGTACCCGGGCGACAAGCACGGCAAGGGCGGCATCTATAACTTCGTGACCAAGCGCGGCGACTGCCGCGGCCACCACTCGAAGATCTCGTGGACGCAGGTGGAGACCGGCTCGGCCATCACCTGGAAGTATCCGAGCTGCATCCTGCGCGGCGACAACTCGCGCGGCGAGTTCTATTCGATCGCCGTGTCGAACGGCTAGCAGCAGGTCGACAGCGGCACCAAGATGATCCACCTCGGCAAGAACACGTCGAGCCGCATCATCTCCAAGGGCATCGCCGCCGGGCATTCGCAGAACACCTATCGCGGGCTCGTCTCGGCGCACCGCAAGGCGACGGGCGCGCGCAACTTCACCAACTGCGACTCGCTGCTGATCGGCGACAAGTGCGGCGCGCACACCGTGCCCTACATCGAGGCGAAGAACTCGACCGCGCACTTCGAGCACGAGGCGACGACGTCGAAGATCTCCGACGACACGCTGTTCTACTGCCGGCAGCGCGGGCTGTCGGAGGAGGAGGCGGTGGCGCTCGTCGTCAACGGCTTCGTGCGCGACGTGCTGCAGCAGCTGCCGATGGAGTTCATGGCCGAGACGCAGAAGCTGATCGGCATCTCGCTCGAAGGGTCGGTCGGCTAATGCACTGCACCGCCGTATCGCTGTGTCATCCCGGCACTTGTTGCCGGGATCCAGAGTGCGGCTAGGGGCAGAGACTACGGATAGATGGATCCCGGGGACGAGCCCCGGGATGACAGATGTAACGGTTGAAACCTGGGTTGGTAGAATGCTCGAGATTAAAGACCTGCACGTGAAGATCGCCGACGAGGATCGCGAGATCCTCAAGGGGCTGTCGCTGACCGTCCCCAAGGGTGAGGTGCACGCCATCATGGGCCCGAACGGTTCGGGCAAGTCGACGCTCGCCTACGTGCTCGCCGGGCGCGAGGACTACGAGGTGACGCAGCGGCGACATCCTGTGGAACGGCGAAAGCATCCTCGAGATGGAGCCGGAAGAGCGCGCCGCCAAGGGCGTGTTCCTCGCCTTCCAGTATCCGATGGAGATCCCCGGCGTCGCCGGGCTCACGTTCCTGCGCACGGCCACCAACGCGGTGCGCAAGGCGCGCGGACTGAGCCGAGATGTCGACGCCCGAGTTCATGAAGTTCGTCAAAGGCAAGGCCGAGCGGCTCCACATCGACATGGAGATGCTGAAGCGGCCGGTGAACGTCGGCTTCTCGGGCGGCGAGAAGAAGCGCTCCGAGATCCTGCAGATGGAAGTGCTGGAGCCGACGATGTGCGTGCTCGACGAGACCGACTGCGGCCTCGACATCGACGCGCTGCGCATCGTCGCCGACGGCGTCAACTCCATGCGCTCACAAGGATCGCTCGATGCTGGTCATCACCCATTACCAGCGGCTCCTGAACTACATCGTTCCGGACCGCGTTCACGTCATGGTGGATGGCAAGATTCGCAAGTCGGGCGACGCATCGCTGGCCAAGGAGCTCGAGAAGTCGGGCTACGCCGAATACCAGGCGAAGGCAGCTTGAGATGGATCGTGAAATGCCCATCGGTGAGGGATTAGTGGCAGCGGCCGGAACGGCGCGATCCGTCGCAAGCGGAACGCCCGTGCGGGCAGATACGGCGCCGGGGAGGCGCGAGATGAACGTAGCTGTATTGAAGACGAAGACGGAGCAGACGCTGAGCGAGGCGTTCGCATCGGCAGCGGCCGAGCTGCCGGGCGGGGCGGAGGTGCGCGCCGTGCGCGTCGATGCTATCGGGCGGTTTGGCTCCCTGGGCTTGCCGCATCGACGCATCGAGGCGTGGAAATACACCGATCTGCGCAACGTGCTGAAGGAGGCGCTGCCGCTTAGCGTCGCGCAAGCCGCCGCGGGTGACGCAGGCCGACGTCGAGGCGGCGCTGGGCCCATTCGCCGCCGTTGCAGCGCATCGCGTCGTGTTCGTCGATGGTGCATTACGTGCCCGATCTTTCCGCGCTCGTCGCCGACGGCGCCGTAACCGTTGCCTCGCTGGCGACCGCGCTTGCCAGCGACAGAGGCGCGGCCGACCTGTTGCGTGTCCATAACCGTGACGACGATGCGGTGCTGGCTCTCAACACGGCATATGCGTCCGATGGCGCGGTGGTCGACATTGCCGCCGGCGCCAAGCTCGACAAGGCGGTTGCTAATCGTTTCCGTGCAGCGCCGGACGCGAGCCGCACTTCGTCGCCTCGCGCAACGTCGTTCGCGTCGGCGAGGGCGCCGAGGCGACGATCATCGAAGCGTTCGTGGCGCTGCCGCATGCGGCAAAGGACGTCCAAATCAATGCGGCGACGAAGATCGTCGTCGGCAAGGGTGCTGCCGTATCGCACGTAAAGTGCACGCTGAAAGCGAGCGGCGGGGCGCATCTTAGCAATTGGCTCGTCGATCTCGACGCCGACGCCGACTATCGCGGCTTCCACTTCACGGCCGGCACGGCACTGGCGCGCAACCAGATCGGCGTCATATTCACCGGCACTGGCAGCAAGATCGATCTTTCCGGCGCCTTCCTGGGCGCGCGGCGGCGAGCACATCGACACGACGCTGGTCGTCGACCATGCGGTGCCGGGCTGCACCAGCCGCGAGCTGTTCAAGGGCGTGCTCGATGATCACGCGCGCGGCGTGTTCCAGGGCAAAGTCATCGTGCGCCCAGACGCGCAGAAGACCGACGGCAAGCAGATGGCGCAGGTGCTCATGCTGTCGCCGGACACCGAGTTCGATAGCAAGCCCGAGCTCGAGATCTATGCAGATGACGTCGTCTGCGGCCATGGTTCGACCAGCGCCGACCTCGACGAGGATCTGCTGTTTTACTGCCGGGCGCGCGGCATCTCCGAGGCGCAGGCGCGCGCGCTGCTGATCGAATCGTTTATTGGAGAGGCGCTGGAGAAGGTCGAGCGCGAAGACGTGCGCGAAGCCTTGGCAGAGCTGGCACGCGGCTGGCTGCACAAGTCGGCGCCGGCGAAAGGCAACTGATGGCGATAGGTACCCGCGAGAAAGCTGAAAAGCGCGAAACGGCGCGTCCGGTCGTGCCGGGTGGCATTGCGGGCGGTCCGTACGATGTCGAGAGCATCCGATCCGACTTCCCGATCCTCTATCGCGAGGTCTACGGGAAGCCGCTTGTCTATCTCGACAACGCCGCCTCGACGCAAAAGCCGCGCTCCGTCATCGAGACGATGGATCATATCTATCGCTTCGAGTACGCCAACGTTCACCGCGGCCTGCACTACCTGTCGAACGCGGCGACGCAGCGGTTCGAGGACGCGCGCGAGTCCGTGCGCCGCTTCCTCAACGCTGGCAGCGCCGATGAGATCATCTTTACGAAGAATGCGACGGCGGCGATCAACCTCGTCGCGGATTCGTTCCTTGCCGGCATCGGCGAGGGCGACGAAATCGTCCTGTCGATCATGGAGCATCACTCCAACATCGTGCCGTGGAACTTCCACCGCGAGCGCAACGGCGCAGTGCTGAAGTGGGCGCCGATCTCCGACAGCGGCGAATTGCTGCTCGATGAGTTCGAGCGTCTCTTGACGCCGCGCACCAAGATGGTCGCCATCACGCACATGTCTAACGTGCTGGGTACGCTGGTGCCGGTGCGCGAGATCATCCGCCTGGCGCACGAGCGCGGCATTCCGGTGCTGGTCGACGGCAGCCAGTCGGCGGTGCATCTCAGCGTCGACGTCCGCGAACTCGACGCCGACTTCTACGTGTTCACCGGCCACAAGACGTACGGCCCCACCGGCATCGGCGTGCTTTACGCCAAGAAGGCGCACCTCGACGCCATGCGGCCCTACCAGGGTGGCGGCGGCATGATCGATCACGTCGCCGTCGATCGCATCACCTACGGGAAGACGCCGCACAAGTTCGAAGCCGGCACGCCGCCCATCGTCGAGGCGATCGGGCTCGGCGCTGCGCTCAACTACATGATGCAGGTCGGGCGGGACAACATCTCGCGCCACGAGGGCGAGCTGCGCAACTACGCGCACGCCCAGCTCGCCGAGCTGCCGTGGCTGAAGGTCTACGGCACCGCGCCGGACAAGGGCGCCATCATCTCGTTCACCATGGATGGGTTGCACCCCCACGACATCGCAACGGTCATCGACCGCTCGGGCGTCGCCGTGCGCGCCGGCCATCACTGCGCGCAGCCGCTGATGGAGCGGCTCGGCGTCACGGCCGTGTGCCGCGCGTCGTTCGCCATGTACAACACCAAGCAAGAAGTGGATGTCCTCGTCGACGCGCTGAAACGCGCGCACGAGCTGTTTGCGTAGAGGTATCGCCATGGACGGCAAACCGAACGAGAGCGAAGTTGCTGCCGAGAAGGCGGAGGCGGTTCCTGCCGTTACAGCTGAGACTGCTGTCGCGCCCGCACCGGCGTTGGAAGACGAGGAGCTCGATGCCTACGAGCCGCTGCGCAACGACATCATCGCCGCCCTGAAGACGGTCTATGACCCGGAGATCCCTGCCGACATCTACGAGCTGGGGCTGATCTACGACATCGACATCGATGCCGAGCGCAACGTCGCCATCGCCATGACCCTGACGGCGCCGGGGTGCCCGGTAGCCGGCGAGATGCCCAAATGGGTGGAAAACGCCGTCAACGCGGTGCCTGGCGTCAGCAACACGTCCGTCGTTATGACCTTCGATCCGCCTTGGGACATGAGCCGCATGTCGGACGAGGCGCGGCTCGCCCTCAACATGTTCTAATTCTAAAAGACCGCAGTTTCGCAACGGCCCGACGCTGACTATATGTGGGTCTGACGCTTATCAGGATTATCGAGATGCCGACGCTGCACATGCTGCCGAAAGTCGTGACCTTGACGGACGCCGCCGTGCGCCGCGTGCAGTCTCTCATGGCCGCCAATCCGGCGGCGCTGGGGCTGCGCATCGGCGTCAAGAAGGGCGGCTGCGCCGGCATGGAGTACACCATGGCCATGGCCGACAAGAAGGGCCCGCACGACGACGTCGTCGAGCAGGATGGCGCCGTGCTGCTGATCGAGCCGTCGGCCATCATGTACTTGCTCGGCACCGAGATGGACTACCAGACGGACAAGCTGGCGAGCCAGTTCGTGTTCAACAATCCGAACCAGCGCGGCTCGTGCGGCTGCGGCGAGAGCGTCAACCTGGTACCGGCGGCCGACGCGCAGCGTCTGGCCAATCAAGACTAATCCCAGCATGACCGTGCAGGCAGCCGAACCGCCGTGGGTAGGGGACGTGCTGCGCTTCTGGTTCGACGAGCTTGGCCGCAAGGCCTGGTTCGCACGCAATCTCGTGGTCGACGCGCTGATCCGCGACCGCTTTCTGCCGCTGATCGAACAGTTGGCCTCGCGCCCGGTCGACGAGGCGCTGGTGAGCGCCGACCGCGCACTGGCCACGGTCATCGCGCTCGATCAGTTCCCGCGCAACATCTTCCGCGGCTCGCCGCGCGCCTTCGCCACCGATGCGCTGGCGCTTGCCGTCGCCAAGGCCGCGATTGCCGGGGGCCTCGACAAGCAAGTGCCTGCTGAGCGACGCGTGTTTTTATATTTGCCGTTCGAGCACAGCGAGGATTCTCGCCGATCAGCAGCGGTGCATCGAGCTGACGGCGTCACTCGGCGATGAGGAATATGCGCGCTACGCGGTGCTGCACCACGACGTCATCAAGCGGTTCGGCCGCTTCCCGCATCGCAACGTCATGCTCGGGCGCACCTCGACGCTCGAGGAAATTCAATTCCTGAAGGAGCCCGGCAGCTCCTTCTAGCCGAGCGCCTTGGACGGGGCCCGGCGCCGGGATATTTTGCCCCCATGCCCACAAGCGATGGTTTCCTCGAGCTTTTGAAGGACGCGCTCAGTGGCTTCGGGCCCGTGAGCGTACGCCGCATGTTCGGCGGCGCAGGTCTCTATGCCGGCGGCGTGATGTTTGGCCTCGTCATCGACGACACCCTCTACCTCAAGGCCGACGACGCGACGAAGGGCGCGTTCGAGGCTGAAGGGCTGGGCCCCTTCCTCTATTCGATGCGCGGCCGGTCCGTTTCCATGTCCTACTGGCGCGCGCCGGAGCGGTTGTTCGACGATCCCGAAGAGATGGAGGGCTGGGCGAGAACGGCGCTGGACGTTGCACGACGCAAAGCGGCCGCGCAGCCTAAGGGCTCGGCGCCAGGCAAGGGAGCTGCCAAGAGCCGGCGCCGCCGCTGATGCGGCGCACGAGTTCTTAGTCGACGCGCTCGGTCAATACGCACTCAAGTGTGTCAAACCAGCAAGCTCCGATCGGCTTTGCAGGTTGCGCCTGAACTCAAGCATTCCTCGCTGGAACAAGCGTTAGATTGGGTCCTCGGGACAAACCCGAGGATGACATCTATGCGTTGGCCGAGCGCGTGATGAAAAAAGGCGCCGTGAGGCGCCTTCTTCGTTTCGGCAATAGGACCGCGCTTATTCGCCGGCGACTTTGGCCGGGCGCTTGACCGGGTTGCGCAGGAACGCCGGCACGTTGTCGGCGAAGCCCGAGCGGCCGCCTTCCGGCTGGCGCTCGTGCGAACGCTCCGGCCGCTGCTGACGCTCACCGCGCGACTGCGCCGCCGGCTTGGCGTCGGCGTGCCCGTTACGCGAATGTTGGCGCTGAGCGCCGTCCGGCCGATGGGGGGCAGCTTGCGGATGCTGCGGCCGTGCAGCACGCGGCTGCTCGCGATGCTCATGACGCGGCTGCTCGCGGTGTTCAGGACGCGGCTCGCGTTGCTCAGCGCGCTGCTCGGGACGTGCCTCTGGGCGCGACTCTGGGCGCGATTCCGGCCGTGGCTCACGCCGCTCACCGCCCCTCTGGCCACCACCGCCACGGCGTTCGCCTTGGCGAGGC
>CAWHOZ010000027.1:0-58046 GCA_963831175.1 uncultured Alphaproteobacteria bacterium
GAAGTTGGAGTTGATCGGCGTCTCGATGATCTCGCCCGACGGCTTGGTCATCAGGCCGCGCATGCCGGCGAGCTGCCTCATCTGCGTCGGCGAGCCGCGCGCGCCGAGTGGCTCATCATGTAGATCGAGTTGATCTGTTTCGCGGCCGTTCTTGTCCTTCTGGGCCGCGGAGATACGGTCCATCATCTCCTTGGCGATCTGGTCGGTGCACTTCGACCAGGCGTCGACCACCTTGTTGTACTTCTCGAGCTTGGTGATCAGGCCGTCGTGGTACTGCTGCTCGAACTCGAGCACCAGCTCGTCGGTCTCTCGATAATCTCGCCTTGCGTCGGGGACCACCATGTCGTCCTTGCCGAACGAGATGCCGGCCTTGAACGCGTGGTGGAAGCCAGCGCCATGATGCGGTCGCAGAAGATCACCGTCTCCTTCTGGCCGCAGTTGCGGTAGACGGCGTCGATCAGCCCGAGATCGCCTTCTTGGTCAGCAGCTGGTTGACCAGCGCGAACTTCACGCCGGCTCTGCGGCAGCACCTCGCCGAGCAGCATGCGGCCGGGTGTCGTGTCGTACACCTCGGACACCTCGTTGCCTTCCTCGTCGAGCGAGCGGTAGCGCCCCTTGACCTTGGCATGCAGCGTAACGGCGCCGGCCTCGAGCGCATGGTCGCCTCGCCGACGGAGCCGAGCAGCATGCCCTCGCCCGGCTCCTTCTCGCGCTCGATCGACAGGTAGTAGAGGCCGAGCACGATGTCCTGGCACGGCACGATGATCGGCGTGCCGTTGGCCGGATGCAGGATGTTGTTGGTCGACATCATCAGCACGCGCGCCTCGAGCTGCGCCTCGAGCGACAGCGGCACGTGCACGGCCATCTGGTCGCCGTCGAAGTCGGCGTTGAAGGCGGCGCAGACCAGCGGGTGCAGCTGGATCGCCTTGCCCTCGATCAGCACCGGCTCGAACGCCTGGATGCCGAGGCGATGCAGCGTCGGCGCGCGGTTGAGCAGCACCGGGTGCTCGCGGATGACCTCGTCGAGCACGTCCCAGACCTCCGGCTTCTCCTTCTCGACGAGCTTCTTGGCCTGCTTGACGGTCGCCGCCTGGCCGAGCGTCTGCAGCCGCGCGTAGATGAACGGCTTGAACAGCTCGAGCGCCATCTTCTTCGGCAGGCCGCACTGATGCAGCTTGAGCTCGGGGCCGACCACGATCACCGAGCGGCCCGAGTAGTCGACGCGCTTGCCGAGCAGGTTCTGGCGGAAGCGGCCCTGCTTGCCCTTCAGCATGTCGGCGAGCGACTTCAGCGGGCGCTTGTTGGCGCCGGTGATGACGCGGCCGCGGCGGCCGTTGTCGAACAGCGCGTCGACGGCTTCCTGCAGCATCCGCTTCTCGTTGCGGATGATGATGTCGGGCGCGCGCAGCTCCATCAGCCGCTTCAGGCGGTTGTTGCGGTTGATGACGCGGCGGTAGAGGTCGTTGAGGTCGGAGGTGGCGAAGCGGCCGCCGTCGAGCGGCACGAGCGGGCGCAGCTCCGGCGGGATGACCGGCACGACGGTCAGGATCATCCACTCCGGCCGGTTGCCCGACTCGATGAAGGCCTCGATCACCTTCAGGCGCTTGCCGAGCTTCTTCGGCTTCAGCTCGGTCGTCGCTTCGGCGATCTCCTGGCGCAGCTCGTCGCGGATCTTCGGCAGGTCCATGCCGACAGCATCTCGCGGATGGCCTCCGCGCCGATGCCGGCGGTGAAGCTGTCGGGGCCGTACTCGTCGATCGCCTGGTTGTACTGCTCCTCGGTGAGAAGCTGCTTCTCCTTGAACGGCGCACGCCCGGCTCGATGACGATGTAGTTCTCGAAATAGAGGACGCGCTCGAGGTCCTTCAGCGTCATGTCGAGCAGCAGGCCGATGCGCGAGGGCAGCGACTTCAGGAACCAGATGTGCGCGACGGGTGCTGCGAGCTCGATGTGGCCCATGCGCTCGCGGCGCACCTTGGCGAGCGTCACCTCGACGCCGCACTTCTCGCAGATCAGGCCCTTGTACTTCATGCGCTTGTACTTGCCGCACAAGCACTCGTAGTCCTTGATCGGGCCGAAGATGCGCGCGCAGAACAGGCCGTCCCGCTCCGGCTTGAACGTGCGGTAGTTGATGGTCTCGGGCTTCTTGATCTCGCCGAACGACCAGGACAGGATGTCCTCCGGGCTGGCGATCGAAATCTTGATCTGGTCGAACGTCGGCAGCGGCGCCTGCGTGCTTGAAGAGGTTGGTGATCTCGTTCATCGGCTCTCTCCTGCGGGGCACGGCCGGCGCCTCGGTCCCTGCGGATCAGTCGCGTCGTCCTCGCGGGAACGAGCTTGGCGTCGGCTCAAGCGCTGCAGTGGCGCGCTCTCTCGCGCCGGCCAGCGCCCGTCGGCGCAGAGGTGCAGATCGCTCACTCGGCGGCCGGCGGCAGTTGCGGCTGCTTCGGCGGCTCCGGCTCCTCGCTCGGTCGGCGCCTGGCGGCCTCCGAGTTGATCAGCTCGACGTTGAGGCCCAGTGCGCGCATCTCCTTGACGAGCACGTTGAAGCTCTCCGGGATGCCCGCCTCGAAGGCGTCGTCGCCGCGCACGATGGCCTCGTAGACCTTGGTGCGGCCGGCCACGTCGTCCGACTTGACCGTCAGCATCTCCTGCAGCGTGTAGGCGGCGCCGTAGGCTTCGAGCGCCCACACCTCCATCTCGCCGAAGCGCTGGCCGCCGAACTGCGCCTTGCCGCCCAGCGGCTGCTGGGTGACGAGGCTGTAGGGGCCGATCGAGCGGGCGTGGATCTTGTCGTCGACGAGGTGGTGCAGCTTCAGGAGGTACTTGTAGCCGACCGTCACCTTGCGATCGAACTGCTCGCCGGTGCGGCCGTCGTACAGCGTCACCTGGCCGGAGGTGTCGAAGCCGGCCAGCTTCAGCATCTCGACGATGTCGGCTCGCGCGCGCCGTCGAACACCGGCGTCGCGATCGGCACGCCGTTCTTGAGCTGCTCGGCGAGCGGCGACGAGCTCGTCGTCCTTGAGGCTCGCCTGATCTCGTCCTTGCCGTAGATCTTCGGCCATCGTCTCGCGCAGCGGCTTCGCCTTGCCCGCTCTCGTGGAACTGCTGCAGCGCCTCGTCGATGATGCGGCCAAGACCGCGGCACGCCCAGCCGAGATGCGTCTCGAGGATCTGCCCGACGTTCATGCGGCTCGGCACGCCGAGCGGGTTCAGCACGACGTCGACGTGCGTGCCGTCCTCGAGGAACGGCATGTCCTCGCACGGCACGATCATGCGACACGACGCCCTTGTTGCCGTGACGGCCGGCCATCTTGTCGCCCGGCTGGATCTTGCGCTTCACCGCGACGAAGACCTTGACCATCTTCATGACGCCGGGCGGCAGCTCGTCGCCGCGCTGCAGCTTGTCGACCTTGTCGACGAAGCGGCGCTCGAGGCTCTTCTTGGCCTCCTCGTACTGCTTGCTGATGGCCTCGACCTCGGCCTGCGACTTCTCGTCCTTGAGGCCGATCTCCCACCACTGGCTGCGCGGGATCTCGTCGAGGATCTCCTCGTTGATGTCGGTGCCCTTGCGCGCGCCCTTCGGACCCTTGCGAGACTTCCTTGCCCATGCAGCGCGTCCTTGCAGACGCGCATAGACGTTGCGGTCGAGGATCTGCAGCTCGTCGTCGCGGTCCTTGGCGAGACGCTCGATCTCCTCGCGCTCGATCGCCATGGCGCGCTCGTCCTTCTCGACGCCGTGGCGGTTGAAGACGCGCACCTCGACGACCGTGCCGGTCACGCCCGGCGGCAGCCGCAGCGAGGTATCGCGCACGTCGGAGGCCTTCTCGCCGAAGATGGCGCGCAGCAGCTTCTCTTCCGGCGTCATCGGGCTCTCGCCCTTCGGCGTGATCTTGCCGACGAGGATGTCGCCCGGGTTCACCTCGGCGCCGATGTAGACGATGCCGGCTTCGTCGAGGTTCTTCAGCGCCTCTTCCGAGACGTTCGGGATGTCGCGCGTGATCTCCTCCGGCCCGAGCTTGGTGTCGCGGGCCATCACCTCGAACTCCTCGATGTGGATCGAGGTGAAGACGTCGTCGGACACGACGCGCTCGGAGAGCAGGATGGAGTCCTCGAAGTTGTAGCCCATCCACGGCATGAACGCGACGAGCACGTTCTTGCCGAGCGCCAGATCGCCGAGGTCGGTCGACGGACCGTCGGCGATGATCTCGCCGGCCTCGACCGCGTCGCCGACGTGCACCAGCGGACGCTGGTTGATGCAGGTGTTCTGGTTGGAGCGCTGGAACTTGCGCAGCCGGTAGATGTCGACGCCCGGCTTCGACGGATCGGTCTCGTCCGTGGCGCGGATCACGATACGCGTCGCGTCCACCTGATCGACGACGCCGGTGCGGCGCGCCGCGATCGCGGCGCCGGAATCGCGCGCCACGACCTCTTCCATGCCGGTGCCGACGAGCGGCGCCTCCGCCTTGATCAGCGGCACGGCCTGACGCTGCATGTTCGAGCCCATCAGCGCGCGGTTGGCGTCGTCGTTCTCGAGGAACGGGATGAGCGCCGCGGCGACCGACACGAGCTGCTTCGGCGACACGTCGATGTAGTCGACCTTGTCCGGCGACACGAGCAGCACGTCGCCCTGATAGCGGCAGGTGATGAGGTCGTCCGTGAGCTTGCCCTTGGCGTCGATCTCGGCGTTGGCCTGCGCGACGTGGTGGCGCATCTCCTCCATGGCCGAGAGGTAGACGACCTCGTCGGTGACCTTGCCGTTCTCGACCTTGCGGTAGGGGCTCTCGATGAAGCCGTACTTGTTGACGCGCGCGAACGTCGCCAGCGAGTTGATGAGGCCGATGTTCGGGCCTTCCGGCGTCTCGATCGGGCAGATGCGGCCGTAGTGCGTCGGATGCACGTCGCGCACCTCGAAGCCGGCGCGCTCGCGCGTCAGACCGCCCGGGCCAAGCGCCGAGAGGCGGCGCTTGTGGGTGATCTCCGACAGCGGGTTGGTCTGGTCCATGAACTGCGAGAGCTGCGAGGAGCCGAAGAACTCGCGCACGGCGGCGGCCGCCGGCTTGGCGTTGATCAGGTCCTGCGGCATCACCGTGTCGATGTCGACCGAGCGACATGCGCTCCTTGATGGCGCGCTCCATGCGCAGCAGGCCGACGCGGTACTGGTTCTCCATCAGCTCGCCGACCGAGCGCACGCGCCGGTTGCCGAGATGGTCGATGTCGTCGATCTCGCCCTTGCCGTCGCGCAGATCGACCAGCGTCTTGATGACCGCGAGGATGTCCTCGCGGCGCAGCACGCGCATGGTGTCGGGCGGCGTCGAGCTCGAGGCGCATGTTCATCTTCACGCGGCCGACGGCCGAGAGGTCGTAGCGCTCGCTGTCGAAGAACAGCGCCGTGGAACAGGTTGGTCGCCGCCTCGATGCGTCGGCGGCTCGCCCGGGCGCATGACCCGGTAGATGTCCATCAACGCCTCTTCGCTTGTTGGCGTTCTTGTCGATGTTGAGCGTGTTGCGGATGAACGGCCCGATGTTGACGTGATCGATGTCGAGGATCGGGAATTCCTTGACCTTCTGATCCTTCAGCTCGGCCAGCAGCTCGGCGTCGAGCTCGTCGCCGGCTTCGGCGAAGATCGTGCCCGTCTCCAGGTCGACGATGTCGTCGGCGATGTAGCGGCCCGGCGAGGTCCTCGGAGGAGACCAGCACCTCCTTGAGGCCGCTTTCGGCCAGCTCGCGCGCCTTGCGCGCGGTGATCTTCTCGCCGGCCTTGGCGACGACCTCGCCCGTCTTGGCGTCGGCGAGATCGGCAGTCGGCGTCATGCCGCGCATCTTCTCGGCCACGAACGGCATCTTCCAGCCGCGCTTCGATTCCTTGATCGGGATGTGCTTGTAGAACGTCGACGAGGATCTCTTCGTCGTCGAGACCCAGCGCGTACAGCAGCGTCGTCACCGGCAGCTTGCGGCGCCGGTCGATGCGCACGTAGACGATGTCCTTGGCGTCGAACTCGAAGTCGAGCCACGAGCCGCGATAGGGAATGATGCGCGCGGCGAACAGCAGCTTGCCCGAGGCATGCGTGCGCCCGCGGTCGTGATCGAAGAACACGCCCGGCGAGCGGTGCATCTGCGAGACGATCACGCGCTCGGTGCCGTTGATGACGAACGTGCCGTTCATCGTCATGAGCGGCATGTCGCCCATGTAGACGTCCTGCTCCTTGACGTCCTTGATCGACTTGGAGCCCGTCTCCTCGTTCACATCGAACACGATCAGGCGCAGCTTGACCTTCAGCGGCGCCGAGAAGGTCATGTCGCGCTGCATGCACTCGTCGACGTCGTACTTCGGCGGCTCGAACTCGTAGCGCACGAACTCGAGCGTCGCGCGGCCCGGAGAAGTCCGAGATCGGGAACACCGACTTGAAGACGGACTGCAGTCCGTGATCGTCGGAACGGCCGCCGGGGGGCTCCTTGACCATCAGGAAGTCGTCGTACGAGCTCTTCTGAACCTCGATGAGGTTCGGCATCTCTGCGACTTCGCGAATGGATCCGAATTTCTTCCGGATGCGCTTGCGGCCGTTGAACGTCTCAGCCATGTCCGCTCCTTGTCATGCGCGCGAGGTGACGAGCCCGCGCATTTGCTGCCTGCGTGGCAAGGGCCGCCAACCCCTCGCATAGCCTTTAAACGGCTCACCGGAAGGTCCGCTTGAGGGTTGCATGACCCTCAAAAGACCCTCCGGAGAGACGTCCAGATGCCTGCCGTTGCAAGACAGGCGGAGGCAGGCAGCCGGCACCCGAATGTGCCCGCCGCCTGCCGCCTCGATTACTTCACTTCGACGGTCGCGCCCTGGTCCTCGAGCTGCTTCTTCAGCTTGGCAGCCTCGTCCTTGGACACGCCTTCCTTCACGGTCTTGCCGCCGGCCTCGACGAGGTCCTTGGCTTCCTTGAGGCCAAGGCCCGTGATGGCGCGGACTTCCTTGATGACGTTGATCTTCTTGTCGCCGCCCGCCTTCAGGATGACGGTGAACTCGGTCTGCTCCTCGGCCGGAGCAGCGGCAGCGCCCGGAGCCGCGGCAACGGCGACGGCCGCAGCCGCCGACACGCCCCACTTCTCTTCGAGCAGCTTGGCGAGCTCAGCCGCCTCGAGGACGGTGAGGCTTAGAGAGATCGTCAACGATCTTCGAAAGATCGGCCATTTTGTTACTTCCTTCGGTTTGAACCTAATGACGCATGCAGTTTTGAACTGCGCTCTTCGGTATTCGTGGCGCCTCGTGAGCGCCGCCCTTGCCGTTATGCGGCCTCGCCTTGCGCTGCCTTCGCCTGGATGACGCGCGCGAGCTTGGCTCCCGGCTCCTTGATCGTGCGGGCGATCTTCGTCGCCGGCGCGTTGAGGAGACCGATGAGCTTGGCTCTGAGCTCGTCCAGCGATGGCAGTTCGGCGAGCGCTTTGACGGCGTTCGCGTCAAGGACCGTCGAGCCCATCGCGCCGCCGAGGATGACGAGCTTCTCATTCTCCTTGGCGTACGTGACCGACGCCTTCGCCGCCGCGATCGGATCCTTCGAGTAGGCAAGCATGTCTGCCCCTTGAAGAGATCGGCGATCGCTTCGTACGTCAGTGTCCTTCAGCGCGAGCTTCGCCAGCCGGTTCTTGGCCACCTTGACCTTGCCGCCAGCTTCTTTGACGCGCTGGCGGTAGTCGGTCAGCTGGGCGACCGTCATGCCGGCATAGTGGGCGACAACGACCAACCCCGTGTCTTTGAACACGGCGTTGAGCGACGTCACGAGCTCACGTTTCGCGGCTCTATCCACCTGCTCACTCCAATTTGCGGACGGCCACAGAGCCGCTCCGCGGGTTGCACCTTGCCGCCGCCACGGGGTACGACCCGCTTTGGGCGACGCTTCGTCTGTCCGACCGCGCGCGCTGAAGCGGCACGGTGCTGACCCAGGTTCAAACCGGCTCTGCGCCCCTTGCGGGGAATGAAACCGGGTTCGCTCCTGTCTCATGCGGGCCCTCGTTCGAGGCTTAAGCTGCCGGCATCCGAAAGAGCCGACCGGCACCCACAATCTCGGACAGTCTCCGGAAGAGGAGCATCGCTGCTCATCTTCCGTTGTTCGCGTGCCGCCTCTTGCGAAGCGGCGCGCGAATTCCGTTGCCCTCTTAGGCGAGGGCTTGCCCACCGTTGAGGCTGGCGCTGTCGATCTTGACGCCCGGCCCCATGGTCGAGCTGATCGAAACCTTCTTCACGTACGTGCCCTTGGCGCCCGCCGGCTTCGCCTTCACCACGGCGTCGACGAACGCCTTGATGTTCTCGGCCAGCGCGTTCTCCGTGAAGCTCGCCTTGCCGACGCCGGCGTGCACGATGCCCGCCTTCTCGACGCGGAACTCGACCGAGCCGCCCTTGGCGCCCTTGACGGCGTTGGTGACGTCCATCGTCACCGTGCCGACGCGCGGGTTCGGCATCAGGCCGCGCGGGCCGAGCACCTTGCCGAGACGGCCGACGAGGCCCATCATGTCGGGCGTCGCGATGCAGCGATCGAAGTTGATCGTGCCCTTCGACACCTGCTCGACGAGATCCTCCGCGCCGACGACGTCGGCACCGGCAGCCTTCGCCTCGTCGGCCTTGGCGCCGCGTGCGAACACGGCGACGCGCGCCGTACGGCCCGAGCCGTTCGGCAGATTGCACACGCCGCGCACCAGCTGGTCGGCGTGCTTGGGATCGACGCCGAGGTTCATCGCCACCTCGATCGTCTCGTCGAACTTCGCCTTGGCGCGGTCCTTGACCAGCTTCACGGCCTCCTCGATCGAGTAGGCCTTGTCGCGGTCGATGCCCTTGCGTCGCCGTCGCCATGCGCTTGCCGCCGGCAAGGCGCGTCTCTTTGATTGCCTCGGGGCTCATCTTCGTTGCCATCGCCGTTACTCCTTCACCTGGAGGCCCATCGAGCGGGCGGAGCCGGCGATCGTCTTGGCGGCAGCCGTCGAGATCGTCCGTGTTGAGGTCCTTCATCTTCAGCTTCGCGATGTCGCGCACCTGATCCATCGTCACGCTGCCGGCGACGTCGCGGCCGGCGGCCTTCGCGCCAGCCGGTCGATCTTCGGCCGCCTTCTTGAGGAAGAAGGACGCGGGCGGGGTGCGCATCTCGAACGTGAAGGAGCGGTCGGAGAAGACCGTGATCTTCACCGGGATCGGCGTGCCCTGCTCCATGTCCTTCGTCTTGGCGTTGAACGACTTGCAGAACTCCATGATGTTGACGCCGCGCTGACCCAGCGCGGGGCCGATGGGCGGCGAGGGATTGGCCGCCCCCGCCGGCACCTGCAAGATTGATGTAGCCGTCAATTTTCTTCGCCATGGTCTCCCCTTAGCACTTGACGGGAAGGGGCTTTCCTTCCCAGGGTTAGCGGTCCAACGGGCCGATCCGGCCCTCCCGCGGGTTTTCCGCAGGGAGGCCTCGTGAGGGGCTGTCCTTGCGGGCCGGCATGCAGACGAGCGTCAGCCCGGCTGCAAGTTCGTCGAGCGTCTGCGTGACCTCCGGGACTGCTATCAGCCGGCACCTTCTCCACCTGGCCGAACTCGAGCTCGACCGGCGTCGGCCGACCGAAGATCGACACGGCCACCTTGAGCCGCGAACGCTCCTCGTCGACCTCTTCCACGTGGCCCTGGAAGGAGGCGAACGGGCCGTCGGCGACTTTCACCTGCTCGCCCACCTCGAACGTGATCGAGGGCTTCGGCCGCTCCACGCCTTCCTTGACCTGGTGGAGGATGCGCATCGCCTCATCCTCCGAGATCGGCATCGGCTTGTTTTCCGCGCCGAGAAACCCGGTGACCTTCGGCGTGTTCTTGATCAGCAAGAACGCCGGGTCGGTCATCTCCATCTTCACCAGCACGTAGCCGGGCAGGAACTTGCGCTCGGACTGCACCTTGCGGCCGCGCTTGACCTCGACCACTTCCTCGGTCGGCACCAGCACTTCCTCGAACAGATGCTCGAGCCCGGCTGCCTTGGCGCGCTCCTTGATGGCGTCCGCCACCTTGCGCTCGAAGTTGGTGTAGGCGTGCACAATATACCAGCGCTTCGCCATTGCCGCTCTTTCCGGGCGCGTTTCCGCGACTTGTGTAGACACTACTTTTCAGCTCCGGTTCAGCGGTTCGCGCCGAGCACCAGCCGGACGAGCCAGCCGAGCGCTTGATCCGTGATGAGGAAGAATACCGAGGCAACGCTGACCATGATCAGAACCATGAGGGTGGTGATCCACACCTCTTTCCAGGTAGGCCAAGTGACCTTGGAGGCTTCCTGGCGAACCTCCTGAATAAACTCGACCGGGTTGTATTTGGCCATTAATCTGACTTTCCCGGGCGCCATGCGACAACCTGACGCACCCCAAGCGTCGGCCGTTGGCCCATCCGGCGCCCTCTGCACGGATACGACCAACACGAATTGGCAGGGGCGGAGGGTCTCGAACCCCCAACCTTCGGTTTTGGAGACCGACGCTCTACCAATTGAGCTACACCCCTATTTCGCGTGGAAGCGCGCCCTTCCTACGCGGGGGCGGCATACTTAGCCGAAGTTTTCCCCGTTGTCACTTGCTAGTGACGAAATTGTCGCGAGCCAGAATCATCAGGGGCCGGCTTCGACCACCACCGCCGTCCCGTAAGCCAGCACTTCGGTGACCGCCGAGGCGATCTCGTTGGCGTCGTAGCGCATGGCGAGAATCGCGTTGGCGCCCATCGCCTGGGCGTGCTCGATGAGCAGGTCGAAGGCGTCCTGGCGGGCCTCTTCGGCGAGCTTTGTATATAGAGTGATGTTGCCGCCAAAGAAGATCTGCACCGCCGCGCCGATGTTGCCGATCACGCTGCGGGAGCGCACGGTGAGCCCGCGCACGACGCCGAGGTGCTTCACCACCCGGTAGCCCGGCAGGTCGTTGGTGGTGACGACAAGCATTGCCTCACTCCTTTATTGCGCGCTGGCGGCCAGCGAATTTCGACCGCGCCGGTGGGATCGCGGGCCGTCAACCTTGCGGGGGGGGTGGAGCGGGTGAAGGGAATCGAACCCTCGTATTCAGCTTGGAAGGCTGCTGCTCTACCATTGAGCTACACCCGCGAGGCCGCCCCCCTCGCCAAGTGCGACGGGGCCGGGAGCCAAGACTGTTCGCTTAGCGGATTTCGCCGACGGACTCTAGCGGCTTAAGTGCCAGCCCTCAGTCGTCCTGCTTCTTGACCAGCTGAAGGTCGACCGGGTTGTAGAACAGCTCGAACTTCTTGCCGTCCTTGTCTTTGGCATAGACCTCGTAGCAGGAGCCTTCGATCTTGGATTTGGTCACCGTATAGCCCGCCGCCGTTGCAGCGGCCTCGGCCTCGGCCTGCGGCTTCCACTTGTCCTTGGCTTCCTTGGTGCAGTCGTCGAACCCATGCGCCATGGCCGGACCGGCGACGACCGTGGCAGCCAGGACGAGCGCGGCGCTTTTGACCAGTGCTTCGAACTTCATCAGTTTCCTCATGCGAAAATCATTGCGGCGGACACTGGGTCTGGCGTGACGAGCCGGGCACCAGCATAAACAATGTAACGCTTCTTTGACGGTCAAATGACGGCGAGCGGGCTGCGATCGCGCCGATCAAGCTGGATCTCCTGGCCCTAATACGAGCCGCGCCGGCGACAGGGCAGAAATCGAGCCCTGTCACACCGCACGGCCGCGCCGCAGCTAGTTCGCCCACGGCAAGGGACTAGCCCGCAAACCGCCGTTTTTTTACCCTAGGCAACAGGGGTACCGAGCGGGGAACTTGGTGCTTCTTTGACAGCTGGCACGCAATGACAGTCGTAGTCGCGTTCGTAAGCCGCAAGGGTGGGGTCGGCAAATCGACGTTCGCCCGCGCCCTCGCCGCCGTGGCCGCCCGCCGCGGATTGGTCACAACCCTGGCCGACCTCGACAAAGATCAAAAGACATCGAGCCGCTGGCAACGCTTGCGGGAAAAGCATCAGGTCTTTCCGCCTCTCACAGTCGAAGCCTATGGCAACATCGATGCGGCCATCGCCAGCGAGCCGGATGCAGACCTTCTGATCGCCGACGCCCCCGGGAATGCCCCGGAGCTGACGATGGAAATCGCCAGCGTCGCGCACTTCGTCGTGCAGCCCTCAGGCGCCTGCTTCGACGACCTGCAGCCCGCGGTCGAGCTGTTCTACCAGCTGAAGTCGGCCGGCATTCCCAAGTCGCGGCTCTACGTGGCGCTGTCGCGCATGCTCGACCCTGATGAAGAGGAAGCCGCACGCGCTTACATCGAAGTGGCGGACTTCAGTGTGCTCCCCGGCGCCGTCGTCGAACGCGCACGCTATCGCGAAGCCCACAACCGCGGTCTCGCCTTCATCGAAAGTCCCGGTGAGGATCTCGCCGCTTCAGCGGGCGTTGCCCTCAGCGCGCTGCTGACGAAGATCATTCGCAAGCACCGCTCGCTGCGGCCGCGTCCCGCCAACGCCGTGGCCGTGTTGCAGCCGAGCTGACGGTATCCAATCCCGCGCAACGCGCTGCCAAAAGAGACCGCCCCCACCCTGGGGGGTGCGGGGGCGGTTACAACGTGCGGGAGCACGCGGTCAGTAGTCTCTCAGAACTTGTACTTGAAGCCCGTCCAGACGGTGCGGCCCATGCCGGGCTTGAGGCCGTCCTCGCGGTCGGTGATGTAGAGCTCGTTGGTCAGGTTGTCGCCGGCGACGAACACGCTCGCACCCGTGTTGCCGATGTCGAGATTGAAGCGCGCCGACAGTAGCCAGACTTCAGGTACCATGCCGTCCTCCCTCTCCGGTCGCCGCCGTAGGGCGTGTTGGCGGCATCCGTGTAGAACCAGCCGCGGTAGGTGTAGGTCGACGCTCGCATCCCAGCGCCAGCCAGAGTAGTTCTCGATGCCGAGCGTCATCGCGGCGATGTGGAACGGAACCTCTGGGACCTGATTGCCGGAGAGGCTCGTCCACGTTGCCATCCGTAGTGTGAAGCCCTTCTCGATGATGGCGCGGTTGTAGGTGTAGTTGGCCTCGCCGAAGAAGTTGAGCGGCCCGCCGATGAACGGCTGGCTGTTCAAGCGGCCGAACATCTCGACGCCGTTGATCTCCACTTCGTCGGCGCGGCCGAAGCTGCGGTCGCTTCGCCGTCGCCGAAGCTATCGCCATACTGGAAGTCCTGGAGGCGCTGGTGGAAGGCCGCGACCTCGAAAGCTAAGCCGGTGATGGCCGCCGAGCGGAAGCCGAGCTGGAAGTTGTCACCGATCTCGTCCGGTGCCGGGAAGTTCTCGTTGCGCAGAACGCCCGTCGACATGCCGCGGTGGTAGCCGCCGAACACCGTCGAGCGGTAGAAGCCGTTGTAGGCGAAGGCGATGCCCGGCAGCACCTTGAAGCTATCGTACTTCTCGCTGAAGTTGTCGCGCTCGATGCCCTCGATGATCATGCAGTCGTCGGTGATGCCAATCGCGTCGAGGCACTCGGCGCCCTGCGGCGGGCGTTCTCCGGCTCTTCAGCCTCGCCTTCCTCTTCTGCAACGACGAAGCTATCGCGATTGACGCCATACCACTCGAAGCGCACGCCGGGGACGACATGGAAGTTCTTCGCCGCCTTGATGTCCGTCTGCAGGAAAGCCGAGACGGTATTGGCCTGCAAGTTGCGTTCGAAGATGGTCAGGCCGTCTTCGTCGCCATCCTCCAGGATCTCGCCCGACGATCCAGGAAGTTACGGTTGGTCATATCCTGGTATTCGTAGCGGAGGCCGATCTGGATATCCTGCGTGACGCTGCCCACGAAGCGGCGTGTTGGCGAACTCGGCACGCACCTCGCCGCCAAGGTGGCGGAACGTGCGCAGTCGGCCGAACATGGTGCCGTCGCCGAAGAGACGCCTCGTCATCCGAGATCGCCGCCGGTCCCGAAGCCGGGGAGGTGCCGCGGCGCCTCAGGATCAGCGGGATCGTCTTCGAGCGTTGCGATCTGATAGCGGTCGCGGCGATGATCCTGCGCGTAAACGCGCGAGGTGATCGTCGTGTTGTCGTCCACGTAGTAGTTGTGCACGATCTGGCCGCGCCAGACCTCGCCGTTGTAGTTGTTGAAAACGGAGCCGGGCGCAAAGCACGTCTTGCAGCGCCGGCCTCGAAGAACCCGCTTCCGCATCGCCGGGGGATCGCCGTCCTCCGCCTCGAAGTTGGATTCGTCATAGAGGTCGCGCTGGCGGGCGTAGGTGACCGACACCGTCAGATCCTGGTCGACGCCCTTCCAGCCGATGGCGCCGTGGAAGTCGTTGAAGCGCAGCCGCTCGGTATCCCAGGCGCCCTGCGACGTCGGCGCCGGTGTACGAGAACACGACCCCGACATTGTCGGAGGACTGGCGCGTGTGCACGTGCCAGCGATAGGATTCTTCGGTTGAACCAGCCTTTGCAGTCGCCCCATAAGCAGCCACCGCGCAGCTCCGTCCAACCGATCGCCGAGCTGATGACCGTCTCGTCGGGACCGAACGGCGACAGGGCTCTCAGGTTGACCACGCCGAAGTTGTTGTTCGGCCCGTGCGTGATGACCGTCCCTTGAGCACCTCGACGCTTTCGACGCGATCAAGCGGGGTGGCGTAGTGCACGGATGGATCGAGCCAGAGCGCCAAATTGAGCGGATGGCCGTCCTCCATGTAGAGAACCTTGCGGGTGCGCCGCGGCGGCGAGCCGCGCAGGCCGATGCCGCCATGCATGGCGTTGCCGTCGTCGTTAATGACGACGACGCCGGGAACACGCGTCAGCGCCTCGTTGACATTGCGCGGCTGGCGCTCGGTGAGCTGTTCGGGCGTGATAATCGCCGCCGAGCTCGAGAAGTTCTGAAGGTTGGTCGGGACCAGCTGCGTCGGGTTGATGGGCGGCGTCGCGCCATCGTAGGCGCGCGCGGCGGCGCCGGCGCTGCCTGTTGCGCCATAGACCGAATTGGGATTCTGCGTTGTGGGAGTCGGCGCGGCAACGGCGGCCGGCGGCTGCGGCGCGGGTGAAATGGGCGACTGCTTCTTTTTGGCCGCGGATTTCTTCTTGGCCGCAGGAGCGGGGGTCGGCTGCTTCTGGATGACCTCGACTGGCGGTAGCTGGTCTGCTGGCGGCGCCGGTGCCGGCGGGTCCTGCGCAAGGCCACGGTCGGAAGCGCAGCAAGGACGCCCGCGACGAACGCGGGAACGACGCGATTGGAACGCATTACTCATTACTCCCCCCACCACCGAGCCGCGGAGAACGGTGGCTACTCGAAACGCCTCGGGAGCAATTGGCAGGGCGTTATCCCAGCTTGCCTTGCCTTACCGTCCCGAGCGTCTAGAGCTATCGCGGAGGTCGGCGAGGGAGAATTTCAAGGTTTGAGAAAATGCTTCCAAACTTGAACGGCCGTTAGTTCATTCGGGAATTGCCGTGTGTCGCTCGCATCACACCGTCCGACGCGCGGTCCTACGTCGCGGCATTCACCGGTATCCAGGCGTCAAGCGTGACGCCGCCTCCCGGCCGGCTGGTGAGCCGCATCTCACCCCCGTGGCCCAGACGCGCTCGCTCATTCCGGCGATTCCGTAGCTCGGTTTGACGCCGTCGGGAAATCCGCGGCCGTTGTCGGCCACGATAACGTGGATGACGGCGGGGCCGCCGCTCTTCATTGCCGGAGGCGCTTCATCCATAAGCGCCGCACCGATCGTCACATCGACGACGGTCGCATCGGAATGCCGAAAGGCGTTCGTCAAACCTTCTTGCACCAAGCGATAGATCGTCAGGTTACTTGTCTCATCGCGGCCGGGCAGATCATCATCGACCGCCAAGTTGATTCTCCACCTCGCGCGTGGCTCTCGCTGCAGGATCGCCAGGAGCGAGGTGAGCGTGGCTTTGAGGCCGTATTGTTCGAGACCCATCGGCCGCAGCTTCTGCAGCACACCACGATTCATTCGCTGGATCATCTCCATGCGCTCAACGAGCGTGTCGCAGTGTCGAGCAACGTTTTTCCCGATCGCTGGCGCCGTCGCTGAAGCTCGCCCTTGTGGCGCGCTCACGGCCGCCCTGATGGCGAAGAGGTACGGGCCGAGCTCGTCGTGGAGCTCGCGCGCGAGATCCTTACGCTCTTCGTCCTGCACGCAGATGATCCGCTGCGCGAGGCGCCGGTTCTCGGCGATCGTGTGCTCAAGCGTCGCCGCAAGCCGATTGAGCTTGCGGCAAATGTCGGAAATCTCCGGCGGCCCCTTCTCGGGCACGACGACATCGTAGCCTGCCGGCATCGAGCACCATCAACGCGTCGCCGACGCTCCTGATCGGCTTAAGAAGATGGGCGATCATGATGCTCATCAGCAGCACGGCGGCGACGGCAATGGCGCGCCTCCGACGCCTGAAGTCTGACGATCGAGTCCCAGATCTCAGCCGCCTCGTCGGTAAGGCGCGGGGCCAGTACGAGCGTCGCCGAAGTCGTGCCCATTGACGACAACCGGCACTTCGACGCCCGGCGAGGGACGGCCCAAGCCGGGCCAGCCACGCCGGGCGCCTCGCCCTCTAAGGCGCTCTCGAGGCGCCACGTGGGGCGTATGATCGTTGACGCGATAGATATGGACGTGCCGCAGCTCCTTAAGCCCATCGAGGAGCACCTCGAGACGTGCGCCGGGATCCTCGTGCCCTGCAGGCTCTCGATGGTCGTTTCGACGAACTCCTTGGCGAGCCGCATAATGCTGTCGTTTTCGGCATGGATGCGCGGCCCCGCGCTGACCACCATCGCGAGCAACGAGCATGAGCAGCCCGAGCGATGAGAGCGCGACAATCAAGCGCGTTGAGCCTAAAGCTGATGGACATACCGCGCTACCTAGGTGTGGACGGCGGCCCGAGAGGCCCATTTGCCAGGTCCTGAGTTTGACGCCGGAATTTCCCGCGGCTACATCGGTTATGTTATATAGTGGCTGACGCCAAGAGCGAGATGAGCCGCCCGTGAAAGTCCTAGTCGTCGACGATCACCCCATCGTTTTGTCCGGCTGCCGCGCCCTGCTCGACCGAGGCGCCCGACATGGTCATGTTCGAAGCCCGCGATGCCGCCACGCGCGCAGGAGGTCTATGACCAGCAGCAGCCGGACATCTCGGTCATCGATATAAACCTGCCCGACATCTCCGGCTTTGAACTGGCCCGCAGACTACGTACTCGCGATCCGGCCACACGGATCATCATGTTCAGCATGAACGACGACTCCCATGTTCGCGGCCCAGGCCATCGAGGGGGGCGCCCGGGGCTACGTCAGCAAGAGCGATGACCCTGAGGACGTTCATGACCGCTATCCGCGAGGTGCACGCGCGGCCGCCACTGCCCTAGCACCCAGGATATGGCGCAGAAAATCGCCTTCCTGCGGCGGCGCCAGCGAAGGATTCGACGTTGCTGTCGCCCGGGAACGGGAGGTCTTGAGACTGCTCGCCAAGGGCAAGAGCATGTCGGAGATCGCCGCGCTAATAAACGTCTCATACAAGACGGTAGCGACGACCTGCGCGACCCTGCGGGCCAAGTTCAGCGCCCGAACACCCATGCAGCTGATCCGCATCGCCGTCGAGCAGAAGATCGTTTGACCTGGCCGCGCGGCCCAACCTCAGGAAGCCTCTTATCCCGGCGTCACAGACCCTTGCTGTGACACCAGAAGCCTC
Organism: uncultured Alphaproteobacteria bacterium; assembly: GCA_963831175.1. Lineage (GTDB taxonomy): Bacteria > Pseudomonadota > Alphaproteobacteria > Rhizobiales > Hyphomicrobiaceae > Hyphomicrobium_A. Next base: position 17,609 of record CAWHOZ010000027.1, read on the forward strand.
TCCCTGCCGATTGCTCCATTGGGCCTTGTGAATTAAGTTTAACCCGCCTCAAAACTACTACTCCGTCCACGGATGCGCTACTCCAACTGGAAGCCAGCAACTCGAGTTGCGTTACGTGAACAAGAACCTCCCAAGCCATTCTTTTCCTTTCCCGGACGCCTCGGCTGTCGCACCGAGCGTTCGCGAACTCCTCGTGCAGAACGCTGACCAAGCCCCCGCCCAGCACGACGTCGCGGCTGTCGTGCGGCTGCGCGACTATCAGAAAGAAATCGAACGAGCGTCCGCCTTGCTAAGCAAGGTGCAGCCCGACCTCATCGCGGGCGAAGTGATCGCGACGAAGGAATCGGAGCCGCCCCAAGCGGGGTGGCCCTTCGTCTTTTCGATCTGCGTGTCGGGACTGTTCTGGCTAGGCATCGGTTGGGCAGTGACCCGCGCCATCTGACTTTACCGAACGACCGCCTAGTGAGCGTTGCGATAGGCCGCCGCTGAGACGACGGTGCGCAACAGGATCACCAGGTCACGCGTTAGCGACCAATGCTCGATGTAGAAGAGATCGTACTCAATCCGCTTCGCCATCTTGTCGTGCGTGTCGGTCTCGCCGCGAATACCGTGCACCTGTGCCCAGCCGGTAATACCCGGTTTGACGTTATGGCGGCGAGCATAGCGCGCGATGATGTGCTCGTACTCACGGTCGTGCGACAGCGCGTGCGGACGGGGCCCGACAAGCGACATCTCGCCTCTCACGACATTCAGCAGCTGGGGCAACTCATCCAAATTCCAGGCCCGTAGCCAACGCCCGACCCTCGTCACGCGAGGGTCGTCGCGCGTGGCCTGACGAATGATGGGCCCGTCGTCCAACGTCACCATGGTGCGGAACTTTAGGATGCGGAACGGCTTTTGGTTGAAGCCGTACCTACGCTGGCGGAAGAAAACGGGTCCCGCGCTGTCCAGCTTGACGATCAACGCGATCACCGCGAAGAGCGGCGCGAGCAACACCAGGCCAAGCGTTGAAAGTAGAAGGTCGAGCGCACGCTTCTGAAGTAGCTCGAAGCGCGACAGGGGCAGGCGAACGAGCTGCAAGCTGGCAATCGGACCTAGGCGTTGCAGCTGCGCATTGCTGTACTTCTGCAGCGCGTGGCCGGGCCCGAGGTAAATCTCCGCGGGCAGCGTCAACAGCGCTTCGATGGACCCATCGATGACCGACTGGTCCGACCACGGGGCGATGATGAAAATTGCGTCGGGCTCGAGTTGGCGAATGCTCGGGATCACCATTCCAAGCTCGCGCTGCAGCGCCTTCTGCCGCTCGGGGATGGGCCCCATCTGGGCGGCTTCGCTGAGGAAGCGGCATCCGACGACTTCCGCACCGCCGAGACTAGGTTGGTAGCGCCCGAGGAACCGTTCGATCTCACCGGCATTGCCGATGATGAAGACGCGCTTTGTCGCGATGATCCGCGCAACAGTAGAGCGGCGCACCACCTGCACGGCAACGTAACGAAGCAGCAGAAGTATCACCACTGCCTGTCAGGTAATACAGCACCAGCCAGCCGCGCGAGTAGATCTCCGTGACCTTGCCAACAAATCCGACGATGAGCAGGCCGACGAAGGTCACGTTCCAAAGCTGGAACGTGCGGCGTACATGCGGGCGTGAAACTCAGGAAGTTGCTGAGTTGATACTCGCCGCGAAAGAGATTGAAGATCACCACGACCGTGGCAATCACAGCCCCGATCCGCAGGAATGTCAGCACTTCGCCGACGTTGTCATAAACCGCTTGATGATAGGCGACGCCGCTCAGAACCGACGCTGCGACGATTGCCAGGAGATCGCCGACGACGATGGCAACTTGGACGGCCTCGCCGGTCAGCTTCTTGCGGCTGCGCAGGAGCCTGTCTGAACCGGAGCGGGAGATAAGGGTGTGGCTCATTGGCCGGCAATCCAATCCTGGTTCGCCCGTTGAGGGCATCACCAAGCTTGCTAAAAATGTGCCATTGCGGGTCTTGCCGACCACGTCGGGAGGCCCGGAAATCGGCCCTGGCGGTGGCAGCATCCGACCGTTGCAGCGCCCACGACGCTCGCCCGCGTTTCAGACTGAACCCCGCGACCCAATACTGAACGTTTGACCGGCGGCGATGTCTTGCCACGGTGCACCTTTTCGCCACGCCGACCCCCTGGCGATCGACAACGATTTGTATGCTTAACGGGACGCGCTATGGTCCTCTGCTTGCTGATCAAGGAGGGAACCCGTGTACACCGCGGCGTGGCGAAAGACCGCCTATCGGTTCGCCGACCTCAAGGAGCTGATGGCGAAGGCGACGCCGCTGCGCTCCGGCGACGTTCTCGCCGGCGTCGCCGCAACTAGCGCCGAGGAGAACGTCGCCGCCAAGATGGCGTTGGCCGACGTGCCCTTGAAGCGTTTCCTCGATGAGCTCGTCGTTCCCTACGAGGACGACGACGTCAGCCGGCTCATCATCGATAGCCACGACGAAGCCGCGTTCTCGCCGATCGCCCACATGACCGTCGGCGAATTCCGCGATTGGCTGCTGTCGGAGGCGGCGACGACCCAGGCGCTGGCGCGTCTGGCTCCCGGCATCACGCCCGAAATGGCCGCCGCCACCTCCAAAATCATGCGCAATCAGGATCTGATCCTCGCGGCGCATAAGGTGGAGGTGGTGACACGCTTTCGCGACACCATCGGCCTCAAGGGGCGAATGGCCGTGCGGCTGCAGCCGAACCACCCGACCGACGACAGGCGCGGCATCGCGGCGTCGATCGTCGATGGGCTGATGCTCGGATGCGGCGACGCCGTTATCGGCATCAACCCGGCCGGCGACAACACGGCGACCATCCTCGATCTGCTCGCCATGCTCGACGACATCATCCGCCGCTTCGACATTCCGACGCAGAGCTGCGTGCTGACGCACGTGACGACGTCCATCGAGGCCATCGCACGCGGCGCGCCCGTCGACCTCGTGTTCCAGTCGATCGGCGGCACGGAAGCGGTGAATGCGTCGTTCGGGGTCACGCTGGCGATGCTCAAGGAAGGGCGCGAGGCGGCCCTGTCCCTGAAGCGCGGCACGGTCGGCGACAACGTCATGTACTTCGAGACCGGCCAAGGCTCGGCGCTGTCGGCCGATGCGCACCACGGCGTCGACCAGCAGACGCTCGAGGCGCGCGCCTACGCCGTCGCGCGCACGTTCAAGCCGTTGCTCGTCAACTCGGTCGTCGGCTTCATCGGCCCCGAGTATCTCTACAATGGCAAGGAGATCATCCGCGCCGGCCTCGAGGACCACTTCTGCGGCAAGCTCATGGGCCTGCCGATGGGCTGCGACGTCTGCTACACGAACCACGCCGAAGCCGATCAGGACGACATGGACGTGTTGTTGATGCTGCTCGGCGCGGCGGGCGTCACGTTCGTCATGGGCGTTCCCGGCGCCGACGACATCATGCTGAACTACCAGTCGACGTCCTTCCACGACGCGCTGTACGTGCGCGAGGCGCTCGGCCTGCGCCGCGCGCCCGAGTTCGAGGCATGGCTGGCGCGCGCCGGCCTCGCCGATGCGGACGGCAGGCTGTTGGCCGAAGCCGGCCCAGGCTCTGCTGCGAGCACGTGGGGGGCTGGGCCGCATGAGCAAGGACGCCCGTGGCCTGCCCTCCGCCGTTTCACCGAGGCGCGCATCGGTCTCGGCCGTGCCGGCTCGGCGCTGCCCATCAAGGAGGTGCTGAGCTTTGCCATGGCGCATGCGCAAGCGCGCGACGCCGTGATCACGCCCATTGACTGGGCGCCGATCGAGAAGGAGCTCGCGGGGCTGGGGCAGAAAACTGTGCGCATCGATAGCGCCGCTGCCGGATCGAGATACCTACCTGCGCCGCCCCGATCTCGGCCGCCGATTGAGCGCCAAATCGCGCGAGCGACTGGCGGCAGCGGCCCGACCCGCTCCTGATCTGCTCATCGTTGTCGCCGACGGATTGTCGTCGACAGGCGTCGCCGCCAACGCCGTCGACGTTGATCGCCGCCCTCTTGCCGTTGGTGCGCAAGAGCGGCTGGACGCTCGGTCCCGTCCTGCTGGCGAGCCAAGGCCGCGTCGCGCTCGGCGACGATGCCGGCGAGATCTTCGGCGCGCGCGCCGTGCTGGTGCTGATCGGTGAGCGGCCGGGGCTATCGTCGCCCGACAGCCTCGGCGCCTATCTCACCTACGCGCCGCGCGTCGGCCGCAAGGACGGCGAGCGCAACTGCGTGTCGAACATTCGCGTGGCGGCCTCGGCGCCGACGAAGCTGCGTTCAAAATCCATTGGCTGCTGCGTGAAGCATTCCGCCGCTCACTCACCGGCGTCGCACTCAAGGATGAAAGCAACTATCTGCTCGAAGGCGCTGCCGCCCGCGCGGAGCTGTCCAAGCCGCGGCAATCCGAGAATACGAAAGGGTGACCGCAGGGAGCTACGGTCACCCTTGTTTCCACACATCCGTCGCGGCCCTCGCCGATCGAGTGATGCTTCTTCCTGTGGAACCCGTCGAAGCACCGGCGTCGCCGAGTTGATTGCCCCCGGTGTCGTCATCTCATACCGGCAATGTGATCCTCGGCTAACCAAGAACAATTGCTAAGCTTCGCGACCGGCAGCCGCGACCAAACGCCCTGCTAACCTCCGGCCAATTCTTGCATTTGCATATTTTCCGGAACTGCCGTTATTCGAGCGGCGTGGCGGGGCATGTAGGGCGCCAACGAAGCCGGGGGAAAACAAAGCCATCATGACGATCGAAGCACCGGCTGAACGCCGCCGCGCCCTGACGCGGGAAGAGCGCAAGGTCATCATCGCCTCCTCCGCCGGCACCGTGTTCGAGTGGTATGATTTCTATCTGTACGGTTCGCTCGCCACGATCATCGGCGCGCAGTTCTTCGCCGCCTACAGCGAGACGCAGCAGAGCATCTTCGCGCTGCTGACCTTCGCCGCCGGCTTCATCGTGCGGCCGTTCGGCGCCATCATCTTCGGCCGCCTCGGCGACATCGTCGGACGCAAGTACACCTTCGTCGTCACCGTCGTGCTGATGGGCGCCGCGACGTTCCTCGTCGGCCTGCTGCCGAGCTATCACACCATCGGCGTCGCTGCCCCCATCGCGCTCATCGTGCTGCGCATGCTGCAGGGTCTCGCCGCCGGCGGCGAGTATGGCGGCGCCGCCGTCTACGTCGCCGAGCACGCGCCGCAGAACCAGCGCGGCTTCTTCACCAGCTGGGTCAACACCACGCCGACGCTGGCGCTGCTGCTGTCGCTCATCGTCATCATGTTCACGCAGATCGCGCTCGATGCCTCGTTCCCGCCCGTGGTGCAGCCGGACGGCACGAGCGTCAGCGCCTTCAAGGCCTGGGGCTGGCGCATCCCGTTCCTGCTGTCGGCCATTCTGCTGATCATCTCGCTCTACGTGCGCCTGCAGATGCAGGAGAGCCCCGCGTTCCAGCGCATGAAGGCGGAGGGCGCCGCATCGACGGCGCCGCTGCGCGAGGCGTTCGGCGAGTGGCGCAACATCAAGATCGGCCTCATCGCCCTATTCGGCCTCGTCGCCGGGCAGGCGGTCGTCTGGTACACGGCGCACTTCTACACGCTGTTCTTCATCCAGAACATTCTGCAGGTCGACCAGTTCACCACCAACGTCCTTGTTGCCTGGGCGCTGATCGTCGGCGTCGGCTTTGTCGTCGCCTTCGCGAGCTTGTCGGACAGGGTCGGCCGCAAGCCGTTGATCCTCGGCGGATGCGCGCTGGCCGTCCTCACCTACTTCCCGCTGTTCGAGCACCTGACGCGCACCGCCAACCCGGCGCTCTATCGCGCGCAGAGCGCGACCGAGGTCACCGTCGCCGCCGATCCGGCGGATTGCTCCTTCCAGTTCAACCCGACGGGCGGCGCCAAGTTCAGCACGTCGTGCGACATCGCCAAGTCGGCGCTCGCCAAGCGCGCCGTGCATTACCGGAACGAGGATGCCCCGGCCGGCAGCATCGCCATCGTGCGCATCGGCAAAGCCGAGCCGCTCGTCGCCAACGCTGCGCGATTTCTCCGCCAAGCTGGCGGCCGCGTTGGAGGCGGAGGGCTATCCGACGCCCGGCCACCCCGAGACGGTGAAGATTCCCATCGACCCGGCGGCGGGCCTCGCCAACGTCGCTCGCGTGTTCGACATCTGGAGCGCGCAGAAGCTGACCATCATCGGCATCCTCGTGCTGCTCATCATGTTCGCCGCGATGACCTACGGGCCGATCGCCTCGGCGCTCGTGGAGCTGTTCCCGACGCGCATCCGCTACTCGGGCATGTCGCTGCCCTATCACATCGGCAATGGCTGGTTCGGCGGGCTGCTGCCCGCCACCTCGTTCGCCATCGTGGCGGCGACGGGCAATATCTACTCGGGGCTCTGGTATCCGGTCGTCATCGCCGCGGCGACTGTGGTCATCGGCGTGCTTCTCGTGCCCGAAACGCACAAACGCGTCGACGAGTACACCGAACGCAGCTGACCTAGGCCGCCGCTTTGAGGGCGGCGGCAACGGTGGCAAGGATGGTCGGCGCGAAGTACGGTTTGTCGACGCGCAGCTGATCGCGGTCGGAGCTGCGCAGCCCCATCTCGCCGTAGCCGGTGGCGAAGATGAAAGGCGTGCCCGAGCCCTTCAGGCAGTCGGCGATCGATGCCGACGTATGCCCGGAGCCGAGGTTGACGTCGAGCACTGCGACGTCGATCTCGCTCTCGGCGATCAGCTTCGCCGCCTGATCGGCATCGTGCGCCGGGCCGACCACGGTGCAGCCGGCTTCCTCGAGAATATCGACCAGAACCATCGCGATGAGCGGCTCGTCCTCGAGGACCAGCACGCGCTTGCCTGTCAGCGCTTCCGTCATGCTCTTTTCTCTAGTGGGAGCGCCAGCTCGCATCTGAAGCCGGTGCTCGGGTACTCACACGAATAGGCCGCTCCCGATTGCGCCGCGAGCGAGCTGAGCAGGCGCGATCCGAAGCCCTTGTGTTTTGGCGCCGTTACCGGTGGACCGCCCGCCTCGCTCCAAGCCAGATGCAGCTTCGTGGCCGACGGGGACGGCTCGACCTTCCATGAAAGCTGGATGCGGCCTTCGCTGTTGGCGAAAGCGCCGTGCTTGACGGCGTTGGTGACCAGCTCGTGCAGCGCCAGCGTCACCGACAGCGCGTCGCGCGAGGACAGCAGCGTGTCCTGGCCCGCCAGCGAGATGCGCGACGCCGCTTGCTGACTGCGGTGCGGCGCGAACGTGCTGTCGAGGATATCGCGCAGCTGCGCGCCCTCCCAACTCGAGCGCGTGAGCAGGTTGTGGCACGTCGCCAGCGCGTGAATTCGCGACAGAAAGCGTTCCTTCTCCGCGCCCGCGCGGTCCATTGAGGCTTTGCAGTGCGATCGCCTGCACCGTCGTCAGCATGTTCTTGACGCGGTGATTGAGCTCTTGGATGAGCAGCGTCTGCGCCTCTTCGGCCTTCTTGCGCTCGGTGATGTCGAGCGTCAGGCCGGCGAGGAAGTTCGGCTGGCCGTTGCCGCCCGGAACGAAGCGCCCTTGGTCGCGCACCCAGCGGATCGCGCCGTCGCGGCGCTTGATGCGGAATTCGGCTTCGTAGACGCCCTGTGCCTGAACCGCCTCGGTCCAGGCTGGCTGCGGCGTCGCGGTCCTCGGGATGGATCTCTTCCAGCCGCTCCGTCGACCGAGGTCGTGGAATCGACCGCCGGCAGTCCCATGATGGCGTTGAAGTTGGCGTCGCGCTGGCTGACCTGGGTTCGAGATTGCGCCGCCACGTGCCCATGCTCGCGGCGGTCAGCGCCTGCCGCAGCCGCTCTTCGCTCTCCTGCAGTCGCGCGTTCGACCTCTCGAGCTCGGCCGGTGCGCTCCGCGACGCGGCGCTCGAGATCTGCGGCTAGCTCCTCGAGCTGGCGGTTCTTGCGGTACAGCTCGGTGAAGATGCGCACCTTGGCGCGCAGGATCTCCGGGATCACAGGCACCGGCACGTAGTCGACGGCGCCGGACTTGTAGCCCCTGATGCGGTCGAGATCGGTGACCTGGATGGCGGAGATGAAGATGATCGCGGTCTTCTCGTAGCGCGGATGCCCGCGGATCATCTCGGCCAGCTGGAATCCGTCGAGATCGGGCATGCACACGTCGACGAGCACGACCGCAACGTCGGTCTTGAGCAGAGCGCCCAGCGCCTCGGTGGCCGAATTGTTCGCCTTGATCAGGTTCTCGCCGAGCTCGCCGAGGATCACCTCGTAGCTCAGCAGCTTCGCCGGCTGATCGTCGACGAGCAGGATGTTGACTGGTTGCCGCGCGCTCATCGCTCGCATCCTAGCGGTGCAGCCACATGCGCAGCGCGGCAAGCAGCTGCTCGGTATTCACCGGCTTTGCGAGGTAGTCGGATGCGCCCGCTTGCAGACATTTTTCGCGGTCCCCCTTCATGGCTTTGGCCGTCAGCGCGATGATCGGCAGCCGCCGCCATTTGCCTTCCTCGCGGATGGCTTGCATGGTCTGGTAGCCGTCCATCTCCGGCATCATGATGTCCATCAGCACGATGGCGACATCCGGCGTCGACGTCGAGACTCTCGATCGCCTCCCTGCCCGTCGTCGCCGTCACCACGTTCATCCCGCGGCGTTCCAGAACACTGCTCAGCGCAAAGATATTGCGCGCGTCGTCGTCGACAAGCAGCGCGGTCTGGCCGATGATGTCATCGTCGGAATCATGCAGGCGCTCCAGCATGCGCTGCTTCTCTGCGGAAGATCGCCGACGATGCGGTGCAGGAACAGCGCCGTCTCGTCCAGCAGCCGCTCGGGCAATTCGACGCCTTTCACGACGACGCTGCGCGCCATGGTGTGCAGCCGCGCGTCTTCCTCGGCCGACAGCTCGCGGCCCGTGAAGACCACGACCGGAATGTCGGAGAGCGCTTCGTCCTTGCTCAGCGATTCCAGCACGTCGAAGCCCGACATGTCCGGCAGCTTGAGGTCGAGAACGACGCAATCGCACGTGTTGTTGCGCAGAAACTCGAGCGCTTCGGCACCCTCTCGACGCCGTCGCAGATGTCGATGTCGTCGTGATGCAGAAGCTCGCGGATGCCGAGCTGCTCGGCCGGATTGTCCTCGACCACGAGCAGCTGCTTGCGCCGCGGAACGCTGAACTCCTTGATGCGCGCCAGCGCCTCGCGCAGGCCGTCGACCGTCGTCGGCTTGGTCATGAACGAAAACGCGCCCGTGCGCCAGGCCGTGCTGGCGGTCCTCGTCCAGCGTGATCATCTGCACCGGGAATGTGGCGCGTCAGCGGGTTCTGCTTCAATTGGCTCAGCACGCTCCAGCCGAGCATGTCGGGCAGGAAGACGTCGAGCGACACGGCGTTCGGATTGAATTCGGTCGCCAGCGCCAGCGCGTCGGCGCCGCGCTGCGCGACCAGCACCTTGAAGCCGTTGTCGTGCGCAAGATCCATGAGGATGCGCGCGTAGTGCGGATCGTCCTCGACGATGAGCAGCACGGATTCGCCCGGATTGAGATTGTCGCGGTCGTCGGCGATGGCCTCGACCGTGCGCTCGGGCATGCGCAGCTGCTGTGCTTCGCGAACGATTTCGCGCCTCGTGCTCCACCTCGACCACCGACGCTCGACGGGCCGATGTAGCTCTGCGGCAGGAACAGCGTGAACGTCGAGCCCATGCCCGGCGTCGATCGCAGCTGGATCTCGCCGCCGAGCAGCGTCGCCAGCTCGCGGCTGATGGCGAGGCCGAGGCCGGTGCCGCCATACTTGCGGCTGGTGCGGCGTCGGCCTGCTGGAACGCCTCGAAGATGATCTTCTGCTTTTCGGGCAGGATGCCGATGCCGCTGTCGGCCACTTCGAAGGCGATCACGCTCGAAGCATTGCTGAGGATCGGATGCTCGGGTTCCAGCCGGCGGCGGCCGCCGAGGCGGTGAGGCGGACGCCGCCGTTCTCGGTGAACTTGAAGGCGTTGGACAAGAGGTTCTTCAGCACCTGCTGCAGGCGCTTGTGATCGGTGACGATGCTGCGGCCGAGGCTCGGATCGAGCTCGAGCTCGAACGACAGGTTGCGCCCTTCGGCCTCGTGGCGGAACGGCCGCGCCACCGTATCCAAGCAGGTTCGACAGGTAAAGCTCTTCGGCGTCGACCGACACGGTGCCGGATTCGATCTTCGACAGGTCGAGGATGTCGCTGATGAGGTTCAGCAGATCGCTGCCGGCGCCATGGATGGTGCGGGCGAACTCGACCTGCTTGTCGGACAGGTTGCCGTCGGCGTTCTCGCTGAGCTGCTGGCCGAGAATGAGGATGCTGTTGAGCGGCGTGCGCAGCTCGTGGGACATGTTGGCGAGGAATTCCGACTTGTATTTCGAAGTCAGCGCCAGCTCGGTCGCCTTCTCTTCGAGCGCGCGGCGGGCGTGCTCGATCTCCTGGTTCTTCGCCTCGACTTCCACGTTGCGTTCGGCGAGCTGCTGCGCCTTCTGCTCCAGCTGCTCGTTCGTCTTCTGCAGCTCCTTCTGCTGCACCTGAAGCTCGCCGGCGAGCTCCTGGCTCTGCTTCAGCAGGCCTTCGGTCTGCATCGTCGCCTCGATACTGTTCAAGACGATGCCGATGCTGGCCGTGAGCTGTTCGAGGAAGCTCAGGTGCGCCTGGTCGAATTCGTGCAGCGAGGCGACGGCGATGACCGCCTTGAGGTGATCTTCGAAAGTGACGGCAGCACGACGATGCTGCGCGGCAACGCCTCGACCAACGAGGACCCGACACGAACGGCGTTCTCGGGAATATCGGTGATCAGGATGCGGCGCTTCTCGACCGCGCACTGGCCGATGAAGCCGTCGCCGAGCTCGATCGCCTTCGGATAGCCGCGTTCTGGATGATCGGCGTACTTGCCGAGCAGCTTGAGGTGCGAGGACCCTTCCGTCACCATCTGATAGATGACGCCCTGGTGGCCGCGCACCAGCGGCACCAGCTCCGACAGCAGCACGCTGCCGACGGTCGCGAGATCGCGCTGGCCCTGCAGCATGCCGGTGAAGCGCGCGAGGTTGGTCTTCAGCCAGTCCTGATCGGTGTTGCGGTCCGTGGTGAGACGCAAGTTGCCGATCATGGTGTTGATGTAGTCTTTGAGCTCGGCGACCTCGCCGCGCGCGTCGACCTGAATGGAGCGCGTCAAGTCGCCCTTGGTCACGGCGGTGGTCACCTCGGCGATGGCGCGCACCTGGTTGGTCAGGTTGTCGGCCAGGAGGTTCACGTTGCCGGTGAGATCTTTCCACGTTCCGGCGGCGCCGGGCACGTTTGCCTGGCCGCCAAGGCGGCCTTCGACGCCCACTTCGCGCGCCACCGTCGTCACCTGATCGGCGAAGATGGCGAGCGTGTCGGTCATGTCGTTGATGGTCTCGGCGAGCGCCGCGACCTCGCCCTTCGACTTCACGGTAAGCTTCTGCTTGAGGTCGCCCTCGGCGACCGCGGTCACGACCTTCACGATGCCGCGCACCTGCTCGGTGAGGTTGGCGGCCATGACGTTCACGGTGTCGGTCAAGTCCTTCCACGTGCCGGCGACGCCCGGCACCTGCGCCTGGCCGCCGAGCTTGCCTTCGGTGCCGACCTCGCGCGCGACGCGCGTCACCTCGCCGGCAAAGCCGTTGAGCTGATCGACCATCGTGTTGATGGTGTTCTTCAGCTCGAGGATCTCGCCCTTCACGTCCACCGTGATCTTGCGCGAAAGGTCGCCGCGCGCGACGGCCGTCGTCACCTCGGCGATGTTGCGCACCTGGCCGGTGAGGTTGCCGGCCATCGAGTTGACCAAGTCCGTCAAGTCCTTCCACGTGCCGGCGACGACGCCGGGCACCACGGCCTGACCGCCGAGACGGCCTTCGGTGCCGACCTCGCGCGCGACGCGCGTCACCTCGGCGGCGAACGAGCGCAGCTGCTCGACCATGGTGTTCAGGGTTTCCTTGAGCAGCAGGATCTCGCCGCGCACGTCGACGGTGATCTTCTTCGACAGGTCGCCGCCGGCGATGGCGGTCGCCACCTCGGCGATGTTGCGCACCTGGGCGGTGAGGTTCGAGGCCATGAAGTTGACGTTGTCGGTGAGGTCCTTCCACGTGCCGGCGACGCCCGGCACCTGCGCCTGGCCGCCCAGCTTGCCTTCGGTGCCGACCTCGCGGGCGACGCGCGTCACTTCGCCGGCAAAGCCGTTGAGCTGATCGACCATGGTGTTGATGGTCGCCTTGAGCTCGAGAATTTCGCCCTTCACGTCGACGGTGATGCGCTTCGACAAGTCGCCGCGCGCGACGGCCGTCGTCACATCGGCGATGTTGCGCACCTGCGTGGTCAGGTTGCCGGCGAGCAGGTTGACGTTGTCGGTCAAGTCTTTCCACGTGCCGGCGACGCCCGGCACGTTGGCCTGGCCGCCGAGACGGCCTTCGGTGCCGACCTCGCGCGCGACGCGCGTCACCTCGCCCGCGAAGCGGTTGAGCTGATCGACCATCGTGTTCAGCGTTTCCTTCAGCTGCAGGATCTCGCCGCGCACGTCGACCGTGATCTTGCGCGAAAGGTCGCCGCCGGCGATGGCGGTCGCCACCTCGGCGATGTTGCGCACCTGGTCGGTGAGGTTGCCGGCCATCGAGTTGACCGAGTCCGTCAAGTCCTTCCACGTGCCGGCGACGCCGGGCACCTGCGCCTGACCGCCGAGCTTGCCTTCGGTGCCGACCTCGCGCGCAACGCGCGTCACCTCGGCGGCGAAGGCGTTGAGCTGATCGACCATCGTGTTGATGGTCTCTTTGAGCTGCAGGATTTCGCCGCTGACGTTGACCGACACCTTCTTCGACAAGTCGCCCAAGGCGACGGCCGTCGCCACCTCGGCGATGTTGCGCACCTGGCCCGTGAGGTTCGAGGCCATGGAGTTGACCGAGTCGGTCAAGTCCTTCCACGTGCCGGCGACGCCGCGCACCACGGCCTGGCCGCCGAGCTTGCCTTCCGTGCCGACCTCGCGCGCGACGCGCGTCACCTCGCCGGCGAAGGCGTTGAGCTGATCGACCATGGTGTTGATCGTCTCTTTCAGCTCGAGCACCTCGCCGCGCACGTCGACGGCGATCTTCTTCGACAAGTCGCCGTTGGCGATGGCGGTCGACACCTCGGCGATGTTGCGCACCTGGGTCGTCAGGTTCGACGCCATCGAGTTGACCGAGTCGGTCAAGTCCTTCCACGTGCCGGCGACGCCGCGCACCACGGCCTGGCCGCCGAGGCGCCCTTCGGTGCCGACCTCGCGCGCGACGCGCGTCACTTCCGAGGCAAAGCCGTTGAGCTGATCGACCATCGTGTTGATGGTCTCTTTGAGCTGCAGGATTTCGCCGCTGACGTTGACGGTGATCTTCTTCGACAAGTCGCCGCCGGCGATGGCGGTCGCCACCTCGGCGATGTTGCGCACCTGGTTGGTCAGGTTCGACGCCATCGAGTTGACGTTGTCGGTGAGGTCCTTCCACGTGCCGGCGACGCCCGGCACCTGCGCCTGGCCGCCGAGCTTGCCTTCGGTGCCGACCTCGCGGGCAACGCGCGTCACCTCGCCGGCAAAGCCGTTGAGCTGATCGACCATGGTGTTGATGGTGTTCTTCAGCTCGAGGATTTCGCCCTTCACGTCCACCGTGATCTTGCGCGAAAGGTCGCCGCGGGCGACGGCGGTCGTCACCTCGGCGATGTTGCGCACCTGCGTCGTCAGGTTGCCGGCGAGCAGGTTGACGTTGTCGGTCAGGTCTTTCCACGTGCCGGCGACGCCCGGCACGACGGCCTGGCCGCCGAGGCGCCCTTCGGTGCCGACCTCGCGCGCGACGCGCGTCACCTCGGCGGCGAACGAGCGCAGCTGATCGACCATCGTGTTGATGGCTTCCTTCAGCTGCAGAATCTCGCCGCGCACGTCGACGGTGATCTTCTTCGACAAGTCGCCCATGGCGACGGCGATGGTCACCTCGGCGATGTTGCGCACCTGCGCGGTGAGGTTCGACGCCATCGAGTTGACGCTCTCGGTAAGGTCTTTCCAGACGCCCGTCACCTCGCTGACCTGCGCCTGGCCGCCGAGCTTGCCGTCGGTGCCGACCTCGCGCGCGACGCGCGTCACTTCCGAGGTGAACACGGAGAGCTGCTTGATCATCGTGTTGACGATGGTGGCGGAGCGCAGGAACTCGCCTTCGAGCGGGCGCCCGTCCACGTCGAGGCGCATGGTCTGCAGGAGGTCGCCCTGGGCGACGGCGCGGATGGTGCGGGTGACTTCGGTGGTCGGCCACAGGAGGTCGTCGATCAACTGGTTAATCGATGTTTCCATGCCGCCCCAGGCGCCGGCGGCGGAACCTATGCTGCACGCGCTGCTTGGTCTTGCCTTCGCGACCGACCACCTGCCCGACGCGGTCGAGTTGCTGCGCCATCCGCTCGTTGGAGGCGACGATATCGTTAAAAGTATCGGCCACCTTGCCCCAGAGGCCGTCCCAGTCGGTCGGCAAGCGGACGGAAAAGTCGCCGGCGCGCATGGCGCCCAAAATGGCGAGAAGGTCGCGCAGCTCGGCGCCTTCGACGGCACCGTTGGATGTGGGGAGCGGCTGCTTCCGGGTATGCCTCGTCACGGACGGAATCGAGCAGTTCGTCTTCCATTGAGCCCCTCCCAGAGCGACGCGCGATTGGGGTCGGCGACGAAATGCGCCCACTCACCCGGGACCAAAACGGGCGGGATCGCGATCCGTTCCATGGATTAAGAAAATTCGTTGTTGAAACCGACTATACCAACCGAAGCAGGGCATTAGTCTGACAGGGTTGGGATATCGGCGGGGCCATGGACCTCATCCGTCTTTATGCGCGGGCACTCGGCATGCTGGCGGCCGAGCGGGGCTTGGCCATCTGTTCTGGCATTAGCCTCCGTCGCCATCGGGCTCGTGCAGCTGGCCGAGCCGGTCCTCTTTGGTCGGGTCGTCGACACCCTATCGCGCGGCGAGGCGGCTTTTCCCGTATATCGCGCTGTGGGCTCTGCTTGGCCTCTTCGGCATCCTCGCTGGAGCCGCCGTGGCGGTCTTCGCCGACCGGCTCGCCCATCGCCGTCACCTCGCCGCCATGGCCGACGCCTTCGAGCGCGCCATGACGCTAACGGCCGGCTATCACGCCGAGCGCGGATCTGGCGCCGTCGTCCGCTCGATCCTGCAGGGCACCGATGGTCTTTTCTGGCTGTGGCTCGGCGCCATGCGCGAGCAGCTCACGGCCATCGTCAGCATCGTGCTGCTGGTGCCGACGGCGATCAGCATGGACGTGCGCATGGCCGGCATCCTCGGGCTGCTCGCCGTCGCCTACGTCGTCATGAACGCGCTTATCATGCGCCAGACCCGCAGCGGGCAGGCGAACGTCGAGCGCTACAATTCGCCGTCTACGGTCGCGTCGGCGATGTCATCGCCAACGTGACGGTGGTGCAGAGCTTCACCCGGCTCAAAGCCGAGTCCGACGCCATGCGCACGGTGATGAGCGATCTGCTCGCCGCGCAGTATCCGGTGCTCACCTGGTGGGGCCTGCTCACCGTGTTGCAACGCTCGGCGGCGACCATCACCATGGTCGCCGTGCTGGCAACCGGTGCGGTCCTCGCTGGACGCGGCGAGCTGACCGTCGGCGAGATCGTCTCGTTCGTCGCCTTCGCCGGTCTGCTCATCGGCAAACTCGATCAGGTGACCGGCTTCGTCACCGCCATCCACCGGCGCGCCCCGCTGCTCAAAGGCTACTTCGCGCTCATCGATGAAGCCGATGCCGTTGTCGAGAAGCCCGACGCGCTGCCGCTGCCGACGGTCAAAGGCGACGTGCGCTACGACAATGTCAGTTTCCAATTCCCAGGGACCGCGCAAGGCGTCTTCGACCTCAGCTTCCACGCGGCTCCGGGCAAGACCGTTGCTCTCGTCGGGCCGACGGGATCCGGCAAGACGACGACGCTATCCCTGCTGCAGCGGCTCCGCGCGCCCAGATCGTGGCCGCGTCTTCGTCGACGGCCACGACATCGCCGACGTGACGGTCGCCTCGCTGCGCCGTTCGATCGCCGTCGTCTTCCAGGACGCCGGGCTATTCAATCGATCGATCGGCGACAACATCGCCGTCGGCCGCCCCGGCGCGACGCTGGCGGAGGTGGAAGAAGCGGCGCGCCTCGCCGAGGCGCACGACTTCATCTCGCGCAAGCCCGGCGGCTACGACTTCGTGATCGGCGAGCGCGGCGCCTCGCTGTCGGGTGGTGAGCGTCAGCGCATCGCCGTCGCCCGCGCCATCCTGAAGGATGCGCCGATCCTCATTCTCGACGAAGCAACGAGCGCGCTCGATGCCACGACCGAGGCGCGCATCAAGCGGGCGCTCGACCAGCTGCGCAAGGGACGCACGACCTTCATCATCGCCCACCGGCTTTCGACCGTCGCCGACGCCGACGAGATCCTCGTGTTCGACAGCGGGCGTATCGTCGAGCGCGGCCGCTTCGAGGAGCTGGCGCGCGGCACGGGCGTGTTCGCTCGCATGGTGGCGGAGGGCGGCTTCACGGTGCCGCAAAACGCCGACGAAGGGTCACGTTCGCTTCAGGAGGAAGGCGTCAGCTGACTGTCAGCGGCTCCCGCTTAACCTGCCTGCAACATGACCGCGCAAATGCCGTCCGGGCAGGTGGACAAGGCCTTGCCATTCCAGCCATAACGATACTTAGTTACACCGGTACTGCATAAGAACATGAGGTCTCCTCGATGAGGCCCGGACTAGAGCGTGGCATGAAGTCAGTACCCAAGGTCCGCAGGCTTCTGCAGGTCCTCGCCGTTGCCGTGCTGCTCGGCGGAATTACCGCCGTAGTGGTGGGCGGCTTCGTCGAAGGTCGTCAAGAGGCCGAGCAGGAAGCCGAGCGCGAGGAGCCGATCAAGCCGCCGCTCCGCGTGACGATGCCGGAGCGCGGCGAGCCGATCATCACCCTCGATGCCGAGGCGCAGCACGCGATCGGCCTGCAGGTCGCCACACTGCCTCCCGGCCAAGTACCAGGATCAGGTGCGCGCCTATGGCGCCGTCCTCGACCTCACGACGCTGACGACGCTCAACACCAACTACGTCGCCGCCGTATCGCAGCTCAACACCGCGCAGGCGCGGCTTGCCGCCTCGCAGCCGGCCTTCACGCGGGCGCAGGCGCTCTACGCCAAGAACATCGGCAATCTCGTGCAGGTGCAGACGACCGAGGCGGCGGTGATCGCCGACAGGGCGGCGGTCGAGGCGGCGCAATCGCAGGTGCGCACCTTGCGCGCCACCGCGATGCAGGAATGGGGTCCGGTCATCGGCAACTCCATGGTCGTCGATGGCGGCCTCATCACGCGTCTGATCGAACGCAACGAGTTCCTCCTGCAGATCACGCTGCCGCCCGGCGTGCGCATCGACAACGTTCCCAACGACGCCTCCGTCGAGGTCGCGGGACAGCGCCCGGCGCGCCGAGGTCCGCTACATCTCGCCGGCAACGCGCGCCGACCCGCGCATCCAGGGCCTCAGCTACTTCTACGCGGCCGGCGCCAACAGCGGCGTGCTGCCGGGAATGAACGTCCGCGCCTACCTCGCCAACGGCGCGCCCGTCGACGGCGTCATCGTTCCGCCGTCGGCCGTCGTCTGGTGGGCCGGCCGCGCCTGGGTCTATCGACCGTCTTGGCGAGGACGCCTTCAGCCGCCGCGAGATCCCGACGGATATGCCGGCCGAGAAGGAGGCCGGCTTCGTCGTGCCGGCGAGCCTGTTCAAGCGCGGATGAGCCGGTGGTCACACGGCTGCGCAGTTGCTGCTGTCGGAGGAGTTCCGATCGCAGATCCAGGTCGGCGGAGACGACTGATGCCGCTGCCGGATGCTGCGCCTGACGCGCACCGGGGCTGCAAGCCGCCATCATCCGCTTCGCCGTGCGCTTTCGCGGCATCGTCGTGGCGCTGGCATTTCTGCTGCTCGGCTACGGCGCCATCTCGCTGACGCAGGCCAAGTACGACGTCTTCCCCGAGTTCGCGCCGCCGCAGGTCGGCATCCAGGCCGAGGCGCCGGGCCTCACGGCCGAGCAGGTCGAGGTGCTGGTCACGCAGCCGATCGAGAACGCGGTCAACGGCGTGCCGGGCGTTGAATCGCTGCGCTCCGTGTCGATCCAGGGCCTGTCCGTCATCACCATCATCTTCCAGGCCCACAGCGACATCTTTCGCGACCGCCAGGTCGTCTCCGAGCGCTTGGCGGAAGCGGCGCAGGAATTGCCGGCCAACATCCCGCCGCCGACGATCACGCCGCTGACCTCCTCCTCCAGCACCGTGCTCGTCTTGGGCCTGACGTCCACGACGCGCTCGTTGATGGACATGCGCGCGCTCGCCGACTGGACGCTGCGCCCGCGGCTGCTGGCGGTGCCGGGCGTCGCCAAGGTCGCGGTGTTCGGCAGCGACATCCGCTCGCTCCAGGTCCAGATCCACCCCGATCAGCTCCTCCGCTTCAGCCTGTCGATGGAGGACGTGCTGGCGGCGGCGCGCAAAGCGACGGCCATAACCGGCGCCGGCTTCATCGAGACCGCCAACCAGCGCATCGTCTTCCAGTCCGAAGGTCAGTCGATCGACCCGGCGGACATCGCGCGCACGGTCGTCACCAGCGCCAACGGCTCGAGCGTCCTGCTGAGGGACGTGGCCGACGTCCTCAATGCGCCCGAGCCGCCCATCGGCGGGGCGACGATCATGGGCAAGCCCGGCGTGGTGCTGCTCGTCTCGGGCCAGCTCGGCGCCAACACCATCGACGTCACCGAGGGCGTCGAGAAGGTGCTCGCCAACCTGCGCCCGTCGATCGAGAAGGAAGGCGTCGAGATGCGCGCCGACCTGTTCCGGCCGGCCGACTTCATCGCCATCTCGACCCGCAACGTGCAGAAGTCGCTGCTGCTCGGCGGCATTCTCGTGGTCGTCGTGCTGTTCCTCTTCCTCTACGACCTGCGCACGGCGACGATCTCGTCCGTCGCCATCCCGCTTTCGCTGCTGGCCGCCGTCGTCGTTCTCAACGCGCTCGGCGCCACGCTCAACGCCATGACGCTCGGCGGCCTCGCCATCGCCATCGGCGAGGTGGTGGACGACGCCGTGATCGACGTCGAGAACATCTCCCGGCGCCTGCGCGAGAACCGCCGCAGCGCCAACCCGCTGCCGATCGGCCAGGTGATCGTCGACGCCTCTCTCGAGGTGCGCGGCTCGGTCGTCTACGCGACCTTCGCCGTCATTCTCGTGTTTCTTCCGGTCGTCATGCTGCCGGGGCTCGCCGGCCGCTTCTTCGCGCCGCTCGGCCTCGCCTACGTGCTTGCCATCCTCGCCTCGCTCGCCGTGGCGATGATCGTGACGCCGGCCCTGTGCATGCTGCTGTTCCCGAAGAACCCCAGCGCGGCCGACGACTCGCGCCGCGGCACGATCCGCCGGTCACGCGCTGGCTGCGCGGCCGCTACGAAGCGATGCTGACGAAGATCGTCGCGCATCCGCGCACCACCCTCGCCGCTGCATTTCTCTTCACGCTCGTCGGCTGCTCGGCGGTGCCGTTCTTCGGCGCCGGCTTTCTGCCCGAGCTGAAGGAGGGACACTTCACGCTGCACATGGCGGCTGTGCCCGGGACGTCGATCGCCGAATCCCAGCGCATCGGCACTCTCGTCACCGACGCGCTCCTCAAGCTGCCGTTCGTCCGCGTCGTCTCGCAGCGCATCGGCCGCGCCGAGCAGGCCGACGATACCTGGGGCACGCACTACAGCGAGTTCGAGGTCGACCTGCAGCGCGGGCTGACGGGCGCGCAATCGGAGGAAGCGCAGATCGAGATGCGCAAGGTGCTGGCCGGATTCCCGGGCGTCAATTTCGCGCTCAAGCCGTTCCTCACCGAGCGCGTCGAGGAATCGCTGTCGGGCTACACCGCCTCGGTCATCGTCAACATCTACGGCAACGACCTCAACGTGCTCGACGCAACGGCGCAGGAGGTCGCGCAGGAGCTGAACGGCATCGAAGGCGCGACCGAGGTGCAGCTGCAGTCGCCGCCCGGACTGCCGCAGCTCACCATCCGTCCGCGCAAGGCCGACCTCGAACGCTGGGGCCTCGACACGGTCGAAGTGCTGAACGTGCTGCGCACCGCGTATCAGGGCGACATCGTCGGCCAGACCTACGAAGGCAGCCGCGTATTCAACGTCATCGCCATCCTCGACAAGGAAAGCCGCGAGAACGTCGCCAACGTCGCCAACCTGCCGCTGCGCACGCGCGCGGGGAACTTCGTGCTTGCTGAAGCAGATCGCCGACGTCTTCCAGACCGCCGGGCGCTATCAGGTCGACCACCTCGGCGGCCAGCGCCTGCAGGCGGTGACGGCCAACGTCATCGGCCGCGACGTCCGCTCCTTCGTCGCCGAGGCCGAGGAAACGCTGAACAAGAAGCTGCAGCTTCCCTCCGGCGTGCATCTGGAGTTCGCGGGCTCGGCGCAGGCGCAGGCGCAGGCGCAGCGCGATCTCATCATGAACTCGCTCGTCGCCGGCCTCGGCATCCTGATCCTGCTCATCGTCGTCACGGGAAGCTCGCGCAACGTTCTGCTCGTGCTCGCCAACATGCCGTTCGCGATGGTCGGCGGCGTGCTCGCGGTGTTCGCCACCGGCGGCGTGCTGACGCTCGGCTCGATGGTCGGCTTCGTCACGCTGTTCGGCATCACGCTGCGCAACTCGATCATGATGATCTCGCACTACGAGCACCTCGTCGGCGTCGAAGGCGTGCGCGTGGGGGCCGGAGGCGGCCATCGCCGGTGCCGGCGACCGGCTCGCACCGATCCTCATGACGTCCATCGTCACGGCGCTCGGCCTGTTGCCGCTGGCCGTCGGCATGAACGAGCCGGGCCGCGAGATCGAGGGGCCGATGGCGCTGGTCATCGTCGGCGGCCTCGCCACCTCGATGGCGCTCAATCTCTTGGTGTTGCCGACGCTCGCCCTGCAGTTCGGCAAGTTCGGCGTCGCAAGCGACCCCGACCTCGCGGCGACCGGCCGAGCCCGGCAAAGGCGCCCGGCGTCGCCTCGCCGTAGCACCTGCGCTACTCCGCGGCGATGCGCACCGCGTGCGGCTTCTGGAACAGCCGCTGGCGCACGAGATCGATATGCACCCGCAGATGGTAGAATTGGTCGGAGAAATTGAGCGGATAGCGGATGCGCCGCACACCGGCATCGATGCGCTCGATCTCGGCCTGATACGCGGCGAGCTCGCCCTGCTGCGCCGGATTGTCGAGGTTCTTCTCCAGCGCCTTGAGCTGACGATACCAGTAGAGCAGCCGGCGCCGCACCGTCCACGAGTAGACGCTCGGTATGATCCTCAGCAGCGGGAAGAGGATGACCAGCGAGGGGATGAGCAGCAGCACCGTCTGCGCGCCGTGATCGGCGATGAACCCCGTCACCGAGTACGAGAATCCGGCTTCGTGCACGGCCGGCGCGATGGAGCGCAGCGCGATCGGCAGCTCGCCCGTCTTGTACAGCTGCCGCGCTTCCTCGGCGACCTTGTACTCGGGGTCGCTGATGTGCGGGAACGTGCCCGGGCGGTAGAACAGCACCGGGTCGCCGGCCTTGTCGAAGGCGGAGCGCGGATTGTTCATCACCGCGTGGGTCAATAGCGTCATGAGCGAGGGCTCGAGGTCGGCGCGCACGACGAGCGCGACGCTCGTCGCCAGCAGCGTGACGTCCTCGGGCGGCGATAGCGGCTCGAACTCGATCGCGCCGCGATTGAGCATCACCTTGGTCAACGCCGGGAAGCGGTTGGCATAGGCGTCGGCCTCGAGCGCGAAGTTCATCAGCCGAATGCCCTGCGTGTGCAGCAACTTCTGCACTTTCTCCGCATCGGCAGGCTGGATGAGGAAGGCGGCGTCGGCCTTGCCGGCAAGAAGTTGCTCGCCATCGGGCACCGATCTCCTCGTCGATGATGAGCGGATTGTCCTTCGACACCTCGACGCCGTTGGCGCGCAGGAGCTGCGCAGCGATGCGGCGCGTGCCGCTCTCCTTGGTGCCGGTGAGCACGCGCTTGCCTTTGAGGTCGCGCAGGCTCTGACCATCGCTATCGGAGCGAACGAAAACCCAGATCGGCTCATAGAACAGGCGGCCCACCGAGCGCAGCTTGCCGAGCTCCTTGCTCTGCCACTCCTGCGCCTTGCTGCGCGCCAGCCGCCCCTGCATGCTGCCGACCAGCCCACCCTTGACGAAGCCGGCGTCGATCTCGGGCTTCTCGGCGACGAGCCCTTTGAGGGTGTTGAAGCCCTCCGCCGACGGACGCATCACCACCTTGACGCCGAACGGCTCGAGCGCCTTCTGATAGGCGGCGCCGAGCTCCTGGTAGTGGGGCAGGCCACCCGTCGCGATGACGATCTTGCCGTCCGAGCCCTTCTGGCCCGTCAGCGCGTAATATCCCGCCGACATGGCGCCCACGACGCCGAGCGCGATGATCGTGACAACCTTGGGCAGGTTAGACATGGAGTCCCCTCGAGCGAACGTCCCCGCTGCGTTCTAGCAGCTCGGCGCCCGATGGGCTCATTGTTCGATGGCAACTCGGTGGCAGAAACCTCCGGAATCCTGAGGAAATCCGACTTTTGAACGAGAACCGGCGCATGAACAGTGCCCGCAGTAGGCGGGGGAAACAGCCGGATGAACTAATGTCAGCAACGCCGTTCAGCCAACCGCCCGGTTACGCCAAACGCCGAACGACGCCAATAGAATGCAAAGGCCCGCTGCCGGTTCGACAGCGGACCTTTGACAACCGACACGATGAGACCCTCGCCTCTCCTATTTTCCTTCGCTCCACGCCTTGGTCGCTAGCTCCTCGTAGGTGAGCTTAACGCCCGCAAAGGCTGCAACGCCTTGGGTCTCCATGCTGAACACTTCCTGATAGCGCTCATCGAGCAAGTTCTCGACGCGCCCATAGAGCTGCACGCCGGGCGACACCTCGTACGAGGCCGCCGCATTCACCAGCCAGTACTCGTCGAGGGACACGCGATCGAGCGCGGGATTGAATAGGTTGAAGGCGACATCGTCCGTCTTCCCGTTGTAGATCGCGGCGACATTGAAGTTTCCGCGACCGCCATCGAAGGCATAGTTGAAGTCGATGCGTCCCGAATGCGGCGGACGGCGGATCTCCTCGCGTCCGTCGTCTTCTGTGGCCTGCAAGTAAGTGTAGGCGCCGCCGATCGTGATGCCTTTCGTCACCAGGAAGCGAGCCGACACCTCGATGCCGTCGCGCTTGCTCTTGCCGGTGCGGTTGAACACCGTCGACGTAAAGTTCGGGAAGAAGAGATCGTCGATTTCGTTCTTGAGGTCGGTCTCGAAGTAGGTGACGTCGACGACCGCTAATCCCTTGAAGAGTGACGTCTCGATGCCGGCATCCCATCCGAACGCCTCCTCCGGCACGAGGTCGGGGTTTGGTATGAAGCCGGTGAACAAGCCAAACAGCTGCGCGAAGCTGGGGTATTTCACGCCCGTCCCAAGACCGCTGTGCAAGCGGAACGGCGTATCGGGCACCAAAAACGAAGCCCCGCCGTGCCATGTTGTGAAGTCGTCGTAGAGCTCGTTCTTGTCTTCGCGCAGTGTGCCGGTGAGGAAGAGCGAGTCGAAGTATTCGCCGCGCACCTCGCCGACGTAGCTCGTACGCGACCGCTCACGGCTGGGATCGGTTCCCAGCGGCTGGTCGAACGTGTCCCGCTGCTCCTCGATCCTGCCGGTCACATAGTGGGTCACGGTCGGCACTGACGGCGTGTCGATGCGCACCGTGGTCGTATAGGCGTACTTCTGGTTGCCGCTGATGGTGCGCGTCTCGCCGCTGAACATGCCAAGCCCGATATCGAGCGAATCCGTCTCCGCCGAGCCGGCCTCGATCATGTGCGTCCAGTAGCCGTCGAAGGTGTTGAGCGTCGCCGAGATGTGACGCACCAGCAGGGTGTTATCAAAGTTCGAGAGGCTGTCCTGCACCACGTTGAAGCCTTGCGCATTGAACCCGTCGAAGTCGTCGCGATCGCCTTCAACGCGAGAGCGGCGAATGCTGCCTTGCACGAGGAGGCCGGGAAGCACCTCGGCGCCGCCCGAGAACGAAGCGTTGGTGAACCTCGCACCGTCGTCCTCGTCACCCTCCTCCGAAATATTGAAACCGTTGGTGCGCTGTCCGAACAAGGAGAAGCTGCCGAAGATCTTGTCGTTGCCGCCGGAAAGGCTGACGGCACCGCCGTTGGTATCGAAGGATCCGCCCTCGCCGCGCACGCGTACGGTCAGCGGCCCGCGGCCCTGCTTGGTGATGACGTTGACGACGCCACCCAGCGCGCCGGAGCTGTATAGGCCGCTCTGCGGGCCGCGCAGCACTTCCACACGCTCGATGTCCTCGGTCATCAGGTTCGAAAAGTCGAAGACGCCATCGGAGGAATTGACCTCGACGCCGTCGATCAGCACCAGCGTGTGGTTGGCTTCGGCACCGCGGATGCGCACCGCGGTCAGCGATTGCGGACCACCGCTGCGATTGACGGAGACGCCCGGCAAGCTGCGCAAGGCATCCGCCGCATGCTCGATCTGCTGACGCCGCAGATCCTCGCCGGTGACAACGGTCACTGAGGTGCCGATCTCATCGATGGGAATGCCGCTCGTCGCTTCGCCCTGCCCGTCTACGTCAACGGGCTGTTGCTGGAGCTGAACCTGTCCCTGGGCTTTCGGCTTAGCTGCCCCGGAGGAGGCCTTCTTCGGCGCCGGCAGCACTTCGATTGTCGCCCCTTCGACGACCACCGGTGGCAGCTCCGTCGCTTCCTGTGCGGAGGCAGCGGACGCCAGACCAGACGAGACAGACACTTGCGGAGAAGAGCGCAACTATGCGCCGTTTCACCGGTAACGCAGTACAAACGCAATACAACATGAACACCCCGTCGCGGTTGCTGAACGGGAGACGCAAGACTGGCCACTAGATTTCTAGGTGTGCACGGACGCGCAGGTGCTGCCGCGACGCGCGGTGCACGAGCCGTTACCATCCAAGCCTAGTTTTTCAGAAAGCGATCGAGATCCGAGGCACGCCTGACGTAACTCCCCTACGGTTACACATCAGCCGCCACTACGGGCTATCCGTTCCACCGCGCAGCCCGCACGGAGGATGGGCGACTTGTAACGGCAGGTCTCCTGGCTCACGGCTCTAGCGTCTTCTCCGGCCTTCCCGACATCCCAACGCGGGCGTCAGTGGCGTAGTTCGGAGAGGACTTGCCGCTTACAGTTGCGGGCGCAGCCCCGGCTTCGACACTGCAATTCGTGTCTCACCGAGTTCCCATTTTCATCACCACGCGCGAGCGCGGCGAAACCGTCACGCCGCATAGAGCGCCGTAAGATTGCGTTTATGTCAATGCGAAACCAAAGCGCAGTGTCGCACTCAGAATGAACGAGACTGTTATGCAACACCCGCTCACAGCATCGACGGCGCGACAATCTGCACACGGCGCTTGCGACCATTCAAATGCGCGACGCGCGCTGCGCTGATGGATTGACGAGTTTTTTTCTCGCGCGTGCGAGGTGGCCGTCGTCGACGATCAGCTCACGTCATAGCGTGCAACATCTCGCGCGCTGAGAGATCAGCTCTCGTCGGCGACGATCTCGTTTGCAGCGCGTGATCCTGCGCGGAAATTTCCGCCGCCAGTCTTCGCACACCACGCTCAGCAGAGGTCGCGCTGCGCCTGTTGCCGTCAGAGCACGATCACGCCCCCGCTGGCGCGTCACGCGCAAATAACAATTGAGCTTCTGTCTCGCGCGCGCTTAACCATTGCGGATAGTATAACATCCGTAACGTAGCGTGAGGCGTAAATGATAGTTCGCGTATGGGCGGGCGCGGCCGTGGCGGCGGCGGCGCTGATGCCCGCAAGTACCTGTGTCTGCGCAAACGGCCGGTGAAACCCTTGAGCTTCCGGCCGTCGTGGTGACGACCGCGAGCCCGGTCGTCAAACCCACGAAAAAGAAGGCGAAGGCCGCTTCCTCCGGCCAGCAACCGTCGGCGGACGATGTCGGCAGCGCAGCCGCTGCACCGCCGCCGGAGTACGTGCCGCTACCCGGCAGCATCGTCGCGACCGAGGGCATTTTCGTGCCGGTAACAGTCACGACGCAGCGCGAGTTCGTCGCCCAGGGCGGCGCTACCATCACCGATACGCTGCAGCTAAAGCCCGGCATTTCCGGCACGACCTTCGCGCCCGGCGCCGACCGGCCGATCATCCGCGGGCTCGACAGCTATCGCATCCGCACGCAGGAAAACGGCATCGGCACGCACGACGTCGCGGCGATTTCCGAGGATCATGCCATTCCGGTCGATCCCTTGGCGGCTGACCGCGTCGAGGTCGTGCGCGGCCCGGCGACGCTGCGCTACGGCAGCCAGGCCATCGGCGGCGTTGTCAGCGTCGAGAACGAGCGGATTCCCACATTCATCCCGCGCGGCGGCTTCTCCGGTCGCATCATCGGCGGCTATTCGTCCGTCGATGACGGCGCCGACGGGGCCATGAGCGCCACGGCCGGCTCGGGCGGCTTTGCCATCCACGCCGACGCCTTCAAGCGCGATGCCGACGACTACCAGTCACCGCGCGGCACGGTCCTCAACAGCTTCGTCGAAAGCGAAGGCGCCTCGGTGGGCGCCTCGCTTGTCGGCACCGACGGCTTTCTCGGCGCCTCGTACACGCGCTTTGCCAGTCTCTACGGCATCCCCGGCGAGGAAGCGGAGGAAGGCGTCAATCCGCGCATCGATCTCGTACAGGACAAGGTGCAGGCGAAGGGCGAGTGGCGCGTGCACGACCAAGGCATCGATACGATCCGCTTCTGGTTCGGCGCCTCCGACTACGCGCACGACGAGCTCGCCATCCATGACCCGGCGACCGAGACGGAATTTGAAGTCGGCTCGCACTTCACCAATCGCGAACAGGAAGCGCGCGTCGAGATCCAGCACTCGCCCTTCCTGACCGGCCTCGGCGAGGTGACCGGCGCCATCGGCGTGCATGTCGACAACCGCAAGACGCGCGGCGAGAGCTTCGAAGGCGACTCGCTGCTCGAGCCGGCGCACACGCAAAGCATCGCTGCCTTCTGGTTCGAGGAGCTGGCGCTGACCTCGCAGCTGCGCGTCCAGGCTGCAGGCCGCGTGGAGCAGACCACCGTCGACGGTAGCGGTTGGTCCGATGTATCCGATCCAGCCGCGCCCGTATTGTTCGAGGGAGACCGGTCATTCGTGCCTGTCAGCGGCGGCCTAGGCCTTCTCTACGCCCTACCGTTCGGGGTGGAGGCGCGGCTCAATGGGCAATACGTCGAGCGCGCACCGGACGCCGCGGAGTTATTTTCCAAGGGCATGCACGAGGCCACGGGAACGTTCGAGATCGGCAACCCCTTCCTCAACGAGGAGAAGGCATCGACGATCGAAGCCGGGTTGAAAAAGGCAACGGGGCCGTTCCGGTTCGATGCCGCCGCCTACTACACGCGCTATCGCGGCTTCATCTATCGTCAGCTCACCGGCATCACGTGCGGAACCTTCCTCGCCGATTGCCCGCCCACCGTCCCCGACGAGGAGGAATTCGACCAGGTTCTGTTCCAGCAGCGC
Source organism: uncultured Alphaproteobacteria bacterium (assembly GCA_963831175.1). Lineage (GTDB taxonomy): Bacteria > Pseudomonadota > Alphaproteobacteria > Rhizobiales > Hyphomicrobiaceae > Hyphomicrobium_A. The sequence goes on from CAWHOZ010000027.1 coordinate 45,169, forward strand.
AACGCAACCTTCTACGGCGCCGAGCTTGCCGCCCAGTACGACGTGGCACCCATCTGGAATGGCGTGTGGGGCGTCGATGCGCAGTACGACTTCGTGAGCGCGCAGTTCGACGACGGCGAGAACGTGCCGCGCATGCCGCCCCACCGGCTTGGTGGCGGCATCTACTATCACGATGCCAGCTGGCTCGCCCGCGCCGGCCTGCTGCACGCCTTCGAGCAAGACGAGTTCGGCATCAACGAGATCGCTACGCCCGGCTACACGCTCGTCTCGGCGGAGCTGAGCTACACGACCGAGGTGCGGGCGCCCGACGGCACGGCTTCGCAGGTGACGATCGGCGTGCGCGGCGAAAATCTCGCCGACGATGAGGTGCTCAACAGCACCTCGTTCAAGCGGCGCGAGGACGTGCTGCAGCCGGGCGCCAGCGTGCGTGCGTTCGGGATCGTGAAGCTGAACTAGGCCACCGCCCGCCGTGCCTCGAGGAAGCACGCCATCGCTGGTCAACGTTCTCGAAGCGACGTAGCTTTAGCGCAGCTTCAAGCGGGGTCAGTCAGGGAGGCAAGCCATGGCAACGTGCAAGGAACCGCATCACGCAAACCATTCGCATCAGCATGGGCCCAGCTGCGGTCATACGGCCATCCGCCATGGCGACCATGTTGATTTTCTGCACGATGGGCACCTGCATCATCCGCACGGCGACCATGTCGACGAGCACGTGATCGAAGTGTCAGCGGAGAACCCCGATCGCTGCACGCCAAAGCACCGCTGCAAGGGGCACGAGCCGGGCCATAAGCACGGCCCCGGCTGCGGTCACGAGGCGGTGCCGCACGGCGACCACGTCGACTATCTGGTGGATGGGCACCTGCACCATCCCCATGGCGACCATTGCGATGATCATGGGCCGATCGAGTTGGCGTAGTGGTCTTTAGGTTACCGCTGCGGGCAGCTCCCGTGACGCATTTTTTCCATCAGCGGCCGCACACTATGGGCGTCTTTCCTGTTCAGGCGTGGAAATTTTCCCGACTGTCAAATGTAGAGCGCTCATAAGGGCAGAAACTATTCGTCATTGCTTCACGCCTCTGCGCCAGCGCCCTAAGTTCATGCGAGTGGGCGCGAAACAACGGGGTGAGAATGGCAACTTCAGGAGCACTTCGCCGCGCAGCCGCCGCACGATTGCCTCTCATCCTCGCTTTGCTTTTTTTCACTGGAGACGTAGCTGCCGCTGATGACACGCTGAGCGCCTGTCAATCGGACGCGATGATCGTGTTCGATGCGTCGGGCTCGATGGGCGCCAGCGACTTAACGCTCAAGCTGCCGCGCATCGCACACCTTAAGCAGGCCATGGCACGCGTCATCCCAGAAGTGGCGCCGCTGCGGCAACTCGGCCTCATCGTCTATGGCGAAGGAGCCTACAACGACTGCAACAGCATCGAGATGCGCATGCCGCCCACGCGCAACGCTGCCGGGCCGATGCTCCCGTGCGCCACGGGCGTCGCGATTTCGAGAAAGTGATTGGCGATTGAATGAGAGCTCGTAGCTGAAGGAACCGCCAGTCCGCTTCCTGCGTGGTTTCCCTGATGCGCCGATTACCGTTGGCATTCCGCCATCACAGAGAAATGATGATGTGCCAGCCGGATACGGGAAACTGTCCCGAGATAATGTTCGCAATGTCGGTCGGCTTCCTCGTGATACTGCGGCCGCTTAGGCGACGCGAGCCGGTCTCACAATACGAAGTTACGACGTAGTTTAGATCCGTCGGCTTGCGTCGGCTGGTAGATGCCGTATCGCGACGTGCATCAGCTCGGGCAGCGAGCGTACGCCAAGCTTGGCTTTGAGCTGCGCGCAGGTGTTGACCACCGTCTTGTAGCTGACGTGCAGCTCCTCGGCGATCGAGATGTAGGGCTTGCCCTCGGCGATGAGCGACAGCGTCTGCAGCTCGCGCAGCGTCATGCGGCTGAGCGGATTGCGGTCGCCGCGCGCCTCCATGAAGGCGATCTGCGAGGCGAGCTCGTGGTTGAGATACGGCTGCCCATCGCGCACGCGGCGGAAGGCCTTGACGAATTCCTCCGACGATGTGTCCTTCAGCAGGTAGCCGTTGGCGCCGACCTCGAGCGCCCGGCTGACGATCATGCGATCGGAATGCATGCTGAGCACCAGCACCGGCGTGCGCTCATCGTGCACGCGCAGGCGGCGGATGAAGGATAGGCCGCCCAGGGCGCCGGACTGCATCGACAGGTCGACGATGATCATGTCCGGGTGCTTCTGGCGATAAAGCCGGAAGCCTTCGGACAGGCTTGCCGCCACGTGGATCTCGTCGACACCCATATCTTCCAGCAGACGGCGGCATCCCTGGATGACGATCGGATGATCGTCGATAACAAGCACTTTCATCAGAGGGTGCCTTCAATCGCTTTGGTTTCGATGCGTGCGTCTTTCACCGCGCGCAGCGGCACGGATACGGAGATTGTCGTGCCACGTTCAGGCGAGCTGTCGATGCTGGCTCGAGCCATCGATGCCGCGTACGCGTTCGCGCATAGCCGTCAGCCCGATCCCCGTAGAGGCGCCGGCAACGAAGCCCGTGCCGTTGTCATGAACGAGCACATGGAGCTTGCGGGCAGGCTGACCGCCGTCAGCCGCCATCAGCTCTTCACGAATGTCGATAGCAACGCGCGACGCGCCGCCATGCTGCATGGCATTGGTCAGCGCCTCCTGCACGCAACGAAACACCGTCAGGTCCACGGCCTCGCCGTACCCCTGCGCAAGGGAACCAATGGCAAGTGTGAACGACACCTCCGGATGCCGGCGTTCAAAGCCTGCGATCAGGCTGCCGATCAGCTCTTCCAGGGGAATGCGCCCGAGCTCGACCGGCCTTAACCTGCGCAGCAAATCGCGATTGATGGTCTTCAGGCGCTCGGCGATCGTGAGGATCTCTTCAGCGCGCATCTTGATCGGAGCGCCCTGCGCTTCCGGCGCCTGGTCGGCAATCCTGGCGATCGAGGCGAGGTTGGCCGTAATCCCGAAAAGGCAGGGCCCTGCCTCGTCGTGCAGCTCGTTGGCGACCTGCCGGCGCTCGTCCTCTTGCACGGCAATGAGATTGCGATACAGGCGGCTGTTCTCCGCATCGGGCCTTTTCAAGCGCCTCTGCCAGCCGATTAAAGCGCCCGGCGATAGCCGCCAGCTCGCGCACCGGCGGCTCCGATAGCCGCGTTCCGTAGTGGCCATCCTCCAATTCGTGCATGCCGCCGGCGAGCCCGAGCAACGGATTGAGCAGCCGCCCCAGCACCACGTAGAGGAGAGCGAGCATCATCGCCGTGATCCCCAGCCAGATCACCGCACGCCGCGAGACCTCTTCCCACACCTCGCCCAATTCGTCGCGTGGCTCACCGACGATAACGATGGTCCCCACTCTGTTCCCGCGCAGCATCACGCGGACTTCACGCGTACCTACACTCGGCCCGACGAGATCGGCAAACCATTGAGGTGCGCGCTCGGGATGCACGACGAAGCTCCGCTCCGCGCTTTCATCGGGTGCTATTTGCACGAGATCGCCCTGGCGGGTCGCTGACGAGGATGCGCGCGTGCCGCACATACTTCAGCTGCTCGGGCATGACGTCGAGCAGCTCGGTGAGCTGCCCATCGGACGCCAAGCGCTTGACCATGTCGTTCACGAGCTGCTGGGCGAGCTCCATCGAGGACGTGACCTCGACCTCGACGCGTCTTCGCGCGTCGACAACGGCAAGGATAATGGAGAGGAGCACTGCGCCAATGCTGATGATCGAAATAGAGATCATCAGCTGCCACCTGACCGGCAGCTCGTACCAGTGGCGGCCCAATGGGCTTGTCGATCTGAAATTGCGGAGGCTTTGCACGAACCGCCCGGCGGCGATGGGAGCGGACGCGTGCTTGGCTTGGTTGCTCGCCGCGTCACTGCCTGCAGGGTATGACGACGACACGACCACAGTTTACACCATCAGCCCGGAGGTATCGGGCAGGTAATCTCTACTTGAGCGGCTGGCTCATTGCGAGGTCACAAAGTGGCAATTTCCTTGCCACGTTTTCCCGCTCACCTCTAGGAATTGTACCTGGGGCTGGTGGCTATGCGGTTGGTGGAGAGGGCTGGATTCGAACCAGCGTAGGCGAAGCCAACGGATTTACAGTCCGTCCCCTTTAGCCACTCGGGCACCTCTCCCCGCACCAGCATTTCATTCTAGGATGCTGTGGCCCCTAAATGAAATCGCCCCGCGCGTAGGGGCGGCAGGGCGGAGGCGTTTATCCGCACCGGCCCCTTGGATGTCAAATGGAAAAGCGGCAGGATGCGCGCCCCTGCACCGAGCCCCGATCCCATGAAACCGACATCCCCAAGCCGACACCGCGGCCAGCGCCCGCCAGGTGGCCGAGACGGCCGCCGCGATCACCGCCATTCGCGCCCGGAGCGGCCGGAGCGCCGCGCCTTCGACGAGGGCCGCGTGCTGCTATACGGCGTGCACGCCGGTCGAGGCCGCCCTGCGCAACGCCGCCCGCAAGGTGCTGCGGCTGCTGATGACCGAGAACGCCGAGAACCGCCTCGCCGAGGCCGTTACCGCGCGGCAGTTGGCGCCCGAGCGCGTCTCGCCGCGCGATCTCGACCGCATGCTCGGCGAGGACACCGTGCACCAGGGCGTGATGCTCGAAACCGAGCCGCTCGAGGAGCCCGACATCGCAGGACCTCGCCGAGCGCGCCCGAACAGGGCCGCTCATCGTGCTCGATCAGGTCACCGATCCGCACAACGTCGGCGCCATCCTGCGCTCGGCCGCCGTGTTCGGCGCCACCGGGCTCGTCATGACGCGCCGGCACAGCCCGCCGCTCGACGGCGCGCTGGCGAAATCCGCCTCCGGCGCGCTCGAGCTCGTGCCCGTCGCGCTGGTGCAGAACCTGGCGCGCGCCATCGCCGAGTTGAAGGAGCAGGGCTGCCTTACGCTCGGCCTCGACGGCGGGGCCGAGCACCTGATCGAGGACGAGCCGCTGACGGGCCCCGTCGCGTTCGTTCTCGGCGCCGAGGGCAAGGGCCTGCGCGAGCTGACGCGCAACGAGCTGCGAGCGCCTCGTGCGCATCGCCACGACCGGCCCGATCGGCAGCCTCAACGTCTCCAACGCGGCGGCGATCAGCCTGCATCACGCCGCCTGGAAGCGGGCGCAGCGCTAGTCCGAAAAGCAAAGGGCGACGGGTCGCTTCGCCCATCGCCCCCGAAATCGCTCAACGCTTCGACGTCAGTCGCAGATCAGCGGACGCGTGCAAATGTAGTCGCCGCCGCGGCAAACCAAGTCGCCATAGCGGTTCTCGAAGCAGCGCCGGTTCTCCCAGCCGCAACGGCGAGGACCGCGATAGCAGCCGCCGCCGTCGTCGTAATCGTCGTAGTACCCACCGCGGTCACGCGCACTCGCGGCAGCGCCGAGAATGCCAAGTCCGATGATTCCGGCAGCGACACCGGCGGCAATACCGCGGCCTCTTCCTGCCTGAGCCTCTTGGACTGTCGCGCTGGCGAGGCCGGCGGCCAGCACAAACGCCATCAACGGGTGCAGGATCTTCTTGATCATGCAACGTCTCCCCAATTTCTGCCGCGTCCCGGCGGCTGCACGCATCGTGAGGGAGAAACGCGGCAAATCGATGCCTTGTTCCTCCCCCGATGCAAAGCCTCGCCACATGAACGTGGCCTGAACAGGGGCCGAATCCGGCAGCTTTGCGGCGTGCTTACTTCAGATACTCGCCACCGCAGCAACCGGGAGCGGGAGCCGCGACCGGATAGGCGACGACAGCCGGGCGCATAGGCGCGGCGCGGAGCCCAGTAGCGGCGCGCGTATTGCCCATACGGACGGTTGTAGCGAGCGTCGTAGCCGTGCGGCATGTAGCGGTAGGCGCCCGGATAGGGAGCCAGCGTTGCCCAGTAATAGACGTTGGTATAACGGGGATAGTAGATGAAGTGGCTGACGGGCTGCGGCCCGCACCACCCTGGCGGAGCACCCCGGCACCAGCCCCTGGCTTCGGCGGGGGCTGAGGTAGCGAAGCCCATGAGCAACGGCCACGCTGACAGCAGCGAACAAAGTCTTCAGACGCATGCGCAAACCCTCGACTTGATAAACTGACGCAACTTCGTTCACCTTGTCAGGATATGGATAATGAAGCGCTAACCGCCGCCCCATCGCGGCGCGTCTGGCTGTCGGCACGGCAGGCGCGATATAAGGCACGCCCGCGCGGGAAGGCGTCCGCGTAGCGCGAGCCGGCTTAGCTCAGTTGGTAGAGCACCTGATTTGTAATCAGGGGGTCGGGGGTTCAAATCCCTCAGCCGGCACCAATGATTTCAATCAGTTAGGTGGAACATTTCGAGTTCCGCGTTCCGCAAAAGACTGGCTGCGGCACGCCAGCGGAACGCCGGCAATTATTCGCCCAAAAAGGCGCGGGGGCATTCGCAGCCCTCAAAGCTGATGATGAGGATGATCCCCAAGCTTACGAAGCAGCGATTGCAGGGGCGGGCGCCTCATCTGCGCCCACGGCGTATCGAGCATTTTGCGACCTAGAGAGACGCGTCTGCCTCCATCTCTCCATTGGAGCCTCGACCCAATACACCAGCGGCAGCCGCAGCGATGATGGATGCGGTAAGCGCAGAGAGCACACCCCAGCTACTGACGAAGGTCGCTCCGGCGAATATCACGAGGGTGTGCCACAGATAAATCGGGTAGGAGAATTCACCCAATCGACGGTCGATCTGAGACCTACGTGTCGACGCGAAGATTGGTGGCAAGCAAAAGAACAGCAGGGTCGCCAGCGCAAAACTGCCGGGCCACCCCTGTTGGGGCAAGAGCCAACCCCCAGTGACCAACAAGACTACGGTTCCCAGGAGGGAGAATGGCGCCCGAGGGGAAGCGCGCCGATGCGGTCACTGAGCCGGAACGATAGCATGCCGAGTAAGAAGAACATCAACTCGGCTGGAAAGAAGCGCTGCTGCCAAGGATAGAACGGCAGTGAACTTTCAATGATCGCGATCCGACAGAGCAGGCTCGCCCCAATGACTGTGACCAATGTCTTGGTGCTGCAGCGCCAAAATAGCGGCACCAGCATATAAAACCAAAGCTCCATCCCGAGCGACCAGCCTTGCGGAATAAGCAGTCCTTGCGACCAGGTCGTCGAGATCAGCTCGGTGATGTCCATTCCGACAAGCGTAGAGTTCGTCGCGAAAAGGAACAGCCGTTCCGCTAGCCCGCCAGGTTGGTAGGTCACGAAGTGGGAGGCACCAGCCCATCCGGCGAGCCCCATGAAGAGGGTGACGACCAAAACGATCCAATAAGACGCGGCGAGCCGCGAATAGCGATTGGAATAGAAAATCCACGGCTCGGCGTCGGCATACTTGTTGTGCAGCAGCCCCATGTAGAAGCCGCTGATCATGAAGAATGCCTGGACGGAGTAATAGGGACTGAAGGGTCGCAACACCGGCGAGTCCCACCTGTACCCCCAAACGCCACTGCGGAGCAGGATAGCATCTACAGAAAGAACTAGGAGCCACTCGCTACGAGGCCTCGCTATTTTCGAGCGGCTGTGCCCCCGAAGTAGCGCTGTGGGCGGCCCATATCTTGCTGATTCCGCTGCCTGGACTACATTGTGCGTGTGCTGCGTAAAAGCCCCTTCATCGTCCCTCCGCCCCCGGTGTTGTAAAGCGGGAGCCGCCCATTGGCCGCGAATGAAGTTCGATGGAGGCTGCCGCCGAGTGCACTTAGCAAAAGGGCGGTCCTCGCGGGCCGCTCGGCGAGGCACCCGACAAAAAAAGACGCCGGCCGCGACGAGGGACGAACACGACCGGCGCTCCAAATAGGAGAAACGCTCCGAGGGTGCAGAGCTAAACTCAACCTGACGCTGAACGATTTGGCTGTCTACATGTCCGTACGTCTTACTTCTGACGATCTGTGGACAACTCAAAATCGCCATGCTGGCCGATCAAGTTTTTGCAGCCATGAGGGTTCGCCGATGAGGGGGACAGGTTGGCCTCGGCCGGCGCGGCGGTGCTACCCCGTTCTGCCGCCCGGCTGTCAGTGCTTTACGCTAAGTCGGTCGCGGTACAGAGAGCGCCATGATTTCCAGCGCCTGCCGCTTGACGCTCTCGGGTCTCGGCTTTCCTCATCTGCCACAACCAAAATGGCGTGCGCCAAGTGTGTCGTAGGGCTGCAATTCTCAAATTATAGCGTCCGCAGATCAAACCTCCGGGATACGCTAACATCTAGAGGGGCGATCTTCTCCTCTACGAAGCGCTTTCTGTCGCGCATTGGAGGCACCATGGCGAGATGGACACCCGATCCCAGCTTCTATCCCTCGCCGCGCCTGGCGGCGAAGGCGGAGCCGGAGAGCTTGGCCTACGTCGTCGCGTTCGATCCGGGGCGCAAAGTACCGGACGAGTTGGCCGTCGTCGACGTCAACGCGTCATCGACGTACGGCAGGATCGTCGGCACGACGCCGATGCCCAATGCCGGCGACGAGCTGCACCACTTCGGATGGAATGCGTGCACATCGTGCCTCTGCCCCAACGCCCCGCATCCGCACGCGGAGCGCCGCTACCTGGTCGTACCCGGCTGCGCTCCTCGCGCATCCATATCCTCGACGTCAAGCCTGATCCGCTCACACCGAAGATCGTCAAGGTCATCGAGCCGGCGGAGCTGGCGGAGCGGGCCGGCTACAGCCGGCCGCACACCGTGCATTGCGGCCCTGAGGGCATCTATGTCGTCCGCGCTCGGCAACGCGCGCGGCAATGCGCCGGGCGGCATCTTCCTGATGGACCCGGAAACGTTCGACGTTCGCGGGCAATGGGAGATCCAACGCGGAGATCAGAAGCTCGCCTACGACGCATGGTGGCATCTCGGCTACGACACGCTCGTCACCAGCGAATGGGGCACGCCGGACATGTTCGAGAACGGCCTCGTGCCCGAGCTGCTGCTCGGCGCCAAGTACGGCCGTCGCTTGCACTTCTGGGACTTGCACAAGCGCAAGCTGCTGCAGACCATCGACTTCGGCGACAAATATCAGCTCGTCTTCGAGTTGCGGCCGGCGCACGATCCGACGCAAGGCCTACGGCTTCGTCAATTGCGTGCTCAGCTCGAGGATCTGTCGTCGTCCATCTGGGTCTGGCATCGCGACGGCGAGCAATGGGCGGTGACCAAGATCATCGACATTCCCGCCGAGCCCGCCGATCCCGACAAGCTGCCGCCATTGCTGAAAGGCTTCAAAGCCGTCCCGCCGCTCGTCACCGATATCGATCTGTCGATGGACGACCGCTTCCTCTACGTCGCGTGCTGGGGGACCGGCGCCTTGCACCAGTATGACGTCTCCGACCCGTTCAAGCCGAAGCTGACCGGCAAGGTGCATATCGGCGGCATCGTCGCCCGTGCCGGGCATCCTGCCGCGGCGGGTCCTCTGAATGGCGGTCCGCAGATGGTCGAGATCAGCCGCGACGGCCGGCGCGTCTACTTCACGAATTCTCTCTACGGCGCCGTCGATCCGCAGTTCTATCCCGAAGGGATCAACGGCTGGATGGTGAAGCTCGACGCTAAACCCGGGGGCGGCATCGACTTCGATCCGCGCTTCTTCGTCGACTGGCCGGCGCCGCACCGGCCGCATCAGATAAGGCTGGAGGGCGGCGATTGCTCGTCGGACTCTTACTGCTATCCGTAGGCGACGATGAAGGCGCGCCACAGCGTGCTCTAACCCGCATGATGCCGCTTGGCCGTGGCTGCTGCTCGCCGGACTCGGGGCCTTCCACGGACTTAATCCGGCGATGGGCTGGCTTTTTGCCGTAGCGTTCGGTCTGCATCGGCGCAGCCGCGCCGTCGTGCTGATCGCGCTCGCTGCCGATCGCGATAGGGCATCTTCGCTCGGTCGCGTTGGTCGCGCCTTGTTCATGGCTTCGGGTCTTGTCCTCGAGCCGGGCACGCTGTCGCGCTCAGCCGGCGTTATTCTCATTGGTTGGGCCGCGTATCATCGCCATCTGGGGTCACCGGCATCGCGTGCGCTTCGGCATGCAAGTGAGCCTGGTGGGCCTCGGTGCCTGGTCGTTTCTCATGGCAACCGCACACGGTGCCGGGCTGATGCTCATACCGGCGCTCATGCCGATGTGCTTTGCGCCGCAACCGGCCTCGCTCCCCTACTCGGCGGGCGTCGCGATTGCCGGAGTGCTCGTGCACTCGGTGGCGATGCTGGCGACGACAGCCGCGATTGCGATAGCCGTCTACGACTGGATCGGTCTCGCCATCCTGCGATCGGCTTGGATCAACGTCGATCTCGCGTGGACTATCGCGCTCGCCGCGACCGGCGCGTATCTGTTGTTAAGCTAACTGAGCTGTCGGACCTAGGGACCCCACGCATCTAAATCGACTTCTGATTGACGCGCTTCGATAGCTCTTCGGCGCTTTCCTTGCGCTCGCTGTAGCGGTCGACGAGGTAGTCCGCGCGATCGCGCAACAGCAGCGTGAACTTCATCAGCTCCTCCATCACGTCGACGACGCGGTCGTAATAGGCCGACGGCTTCATGCGCCCGTCCTCGTCGAACTCCTGGAAGGCCTTGGCGACCGAGGACTGGTTGGGGATGGTGAACATGCGCATCCAGCGGCCGAGCACGCGCATGTGGTTGACGGCGTTGAACGATTGCGAGCCGCCGCTGACCTGCATCACGGCCAGCGTCTTGCCCTGCGTCGGGCGCACCGCACCGATCGCCAGCGGTATCCAGTCGATCTGCGCCTTCATGATGCCGGACATGGCCCCGTGCCGCTCGGGCGAGCACCAGACCTGGCCCTCCGACCACGCGGCAGCTCCCGCAGTTCCTGCACCTTGGCGTGGTCGCGGCGGCGCCGTCGGGCAGCGGCAGGCCGTGGGGATCGAAGATGCGCGTCTCGCAGCCGAACGCTTCCAAGCAGGCGCTGCGCTTCGAAGGTCAGAAAGCGGCTGTACGAGCGCTCCCGCAGCGAGCCATAGAGCAGCAGGATGCGCGGCTTGTGCGTTGACGGCCTTGCCACATCGAGCAAGTGGACATCGGGAAGTTGAAGGGCCGAAGACCTGATGTTTGCGAGGCCATGCTCGTCGGCCGGCTTGTGCTCAGTCACTGTGATGAGGTGTTCCTTGTTGCGACGACTTCGCCGTCTTCCTTAGTGAATGGCCCGATGTCGGGGTTGTACAGGATCTCGAGAACGTGCTCCGATGGGCGGCAAAGGCGCGTGCCGAGGGGCGTCACGACGAACGGCCGGTTGATGAGGATGGGGTGCGCTACCATGAAGTCGATCAGTGCTCGTCGGTCCATTCGGTGTCGGCGAGGCCCAGTTCGTCATAAGGCGTGCCCTTTTCGGCGCAACAGCTCGCGCGGCGTGATGCCGCATGCGCGCGATGAGGCCGATGAGTTCGGCGCTGGGCGGGTCTTCAGGTACTCGATGACGGTCGGCTCCTCGCCGCTCTGCCGGATCATGGCAAGGGTGTTGCGCGAGGTGCCGCACGCCGGGTTGTGATAGATGTGATGTCATGGTCATTTCGCGGCCTGATGCGCTTGCTTGTCGAACCGCCGGTCGCGCAGCGGCCAAACCAACGCCGCCACCACAAGGCACAGAGCGCCGACGAGCTGCGCCGCGATGAAACGGGAACGTCGCCAGGCCGAATGCCGGAAACGTATCCGAAAGGGCGCGCGCGATAGTCACGGCCGGATTGGCGAACGACGTCGAAGCCGTGAACCAATAGGCCGCCGCGATGTAGAGCCCGACCGACGCCGCCACGGCTTCCGGCCTGGCGCGCAGCGACAGCAGGATGGTCAGCAGCAGCCCGAAGGTCGCGACCCCTCGGAGAACCATGCGCCGGTCCCGCGCGCACCTTGGTCGAGAGCTGCAAGAGCGGCAGTTCGAACATCAGGTGGGCGGCGAGCACGCCGACGAGCCGCCCGCGACTTGCGCGAGCGACGTAGGCGACGGCGCGCGGCGGCGATGTCGCGCGCAGAGCAGAACGCCAGGGTCACCGCGGGATTGAAGTGCGCGCCCGAAATCGGGCCCAGCATGGTGATGAGCACAATCAGCATGGCGCCGGTCGGCAGCGTATTGCCGAGCAGCGCCATGGCTGCGTTCCCGCCGGTTAGCCGGTCGGCCATGATCCCCGAGCCGATGACCGCCGCCAGCAGGAAGGCCGAGCCGAGGCCTCCGCCGCCAGCTGCTGCGCCAAGGTCGGCCTCGTCACTGGTCTTCTAGGCTGCTGAGCTTGCGTGCGGCCGATGTCGTCGAGGCGCTTCTGCAGCGAGAGCTTGTCGAGCGATGCCAGCGGCAGGCTCGTGAAGATGCTGATGCGCTGGTAGAGCATGCGATGCGTGTCGGCGAAGGCGAAGCGGCGCTCGCTTCCGTCCCTCGACCGCGGACGGATCGGGCAGACCCCAGTGCGCGCTCATCGGCTGGCCCGGCCAGACGGGCACGCCTCGTTGGCGGCGTCGTCGCAGACCGTGAAGACGAAATCCACACGGCGCGCCGGGCGTTGCGAACTCGTCCCACGACTTCGACCGCAGCGCCCGTGTCGTAGTTCAGCTGACCCAGAAGATCGAGCGCATAGGGGTGGACTCTGCCGCTCGGCTGGCTGCCGGCGCTGAAGCCTTTGAATCTGCCGTCCCCCAGCCGGTTCATCACGCCTCCGCCATAATCGAGCGCGCGGAATTATGGGTGCAGAGAAACAGCACGTTCAACGGACTCGGGTCCATTTTCTTCCTCACTTACTTTACACAACGGACGTCTTTCGCGACGCCGGGGCCGCATAGTTCCGGCTGACCTTGGCAGCATTCGTCGGTGAGGTAGCCGAGTAGCTGGCGCATGCCTTCGAACCGGATCGCGTAGCGCACGAAACGCCCGTCGC